>JBGAUT010000100.1:0-1633 GCA_044228505.1 Polyangia bacterium
GCAAAAACGTCTGCCGCCTAGGAGACCCCCTCCTACACAACGAAAAGAATGGGGTGGGGTGAGAATTACAATAATGGTATCAGCATAGAAAGGCCTGCCGTCGTCTTAATATTTGGGAGTTCTCGATGACGCAACTTCTCGAACAATTCAAAATGGGTGAGAATCATCAGGACAATGATCCCAAGTGCCCATTTTGTCCCCAACAAGCAAAAGAGGAGCATTACAAGACGTATGGAGGAGCGGCTAATGATGGAGATAAGTTAGGAAGACTGCTCGATGAGCCTGAGAAGTTCGGAACGAGCACCGAACCAGATGCCCGTCCTAAAGACGGGAAACCCGGAAAAGACGGACGAATCAATCAATCGTTTCTTGGGTCTGAATCCCTAAAGTCGGTTAAAGGTGAGGATAAGGACTGGAAATTTCAGGCTCATCACGCAATATCTGGAAATCAGTGCCTAAAAAATAATGATGTCGAAACCTATATTATTGAAGGGGGAAAAGTAAAATACGACACCGGGTATTCAGTGAACAATCCTCAGAATGGCATTTGGTTACCATCATTTCCGGAAGCAGGAGTCGCATGGCCACAAGATCCAGTAAAGAAATTTGAATTAGCCAAAGTAGCGATGAAGAAATTTGAGCGACAGTTTCACCTCGGCCACCACAAAATTGATGTTGATACCGATGGATTAGACCCCAAAACAGATTCTATATATACAGAGTATATAGCAGAGTGTCTTAAAGAGCTTCATACTATATTATCTGATTGGGAAGCACACTGCCCACAAAAGACCGCTGATGGTAAGCACGTTGGCAATCCCCAGATCCATAATGCTCTCGATCATATTTCAAAGCATATCATAGCCTTGCTCAAGGGCGCACCTAAGAAGTGGACTATCTATGTCTCACGCCATGCCAGAGATTGGACCATTAAGTCACGCGATCCAAATTCGAAACTCGATTTTGAAAAGTAGAGGTACCCGATGCCAAAGATCTACCAGCTACAACCGGACATATTCGGTGAGTATGTGCCAAGGCCGTCACAGAAATTGCCAGAAGTTGTTAACTTCTTAGGAGGAATTATTATCAATACCAGCTTGCCAACTCCACTAAATTTCACCACGCGGCATAATAAAAAAGAGCCTCCTCTAGGACTACACGGAAGAGTAGTGCCTGTAATGTCCAATTCCTTCATCAACGCTTTACGCAACGCCGGTATAGTGAACTTGCAGTGCTTTCCTGCAGTGATCAAAAGCAGCGTCGATGAGACGATTTGGAATGACTATCAAGCAGTAAACATTATTGGAAAGATCGCCTGCGCCGACCTAACTGCTTCACAGTCAACCCATATCATGGACCGCCCTGGCAACGACACTACTCCGCTGGTTGCATTTGAGGACCTCAAGGTGGATCCCAGCCGTGTCGGTGATGCTTTGTTGTTTCGGCTCGCCGAAAGTCCAGGGGTAATTCTGATTGCCGAAAGCGTTGTCAAACACCTTCGCTCCATACACTCTGACAACGAATGGGGCATTACGCTGGATGAACGGTGAGTCGACGCAAGCGGATCGCCGCACGTCCATTGAGCCCCTCACCCGCAACCCCACTCTCACCGAAGCAGATACATTGCCAGTAG
>JBGAUT010000101.1:0-1444 GCA_044228505.1 Polyangia bacterium
GTGCCGCGCAAAAGCTGGCTTGGCTTCCTGCCGGTGCTCTTCTTGTCAGCATCAAGCCAGAGCAAGCGGAGCGGCTCTACAGAGAGCTGGTTCAATCGGTGAATCCGCGCAACAAGAAGCCCCCTTCCGCCGCAACACAGCGCGCTCGACTGACTACAGCTCGCTACTTTTTTTCGTGGGCACAGAAGTCTGGTCTGTGTCGGCAGAATCCCTTTGCCAGTGTGCAGCCGATCGGACGCATGAATGTCGGCAAGAAGCAGCTCCGCATCGACGAGGCCAGACGCTTTGAGGCGGTCTGTTTGAAGCAGGCCGAGAGTGGCGACACCGCAGCGTTTGGCGCACTCCTGATGATCTATCTGGGGCTCCGGCAGAGCGAGGTGGCAGCGCGAGTCAAGCGCGACATCGACGATGAAGGGAGGGTTCTCTGGATTCCGTCAGGAAAGACCAAGAATGCCAAACGACGACTGAAGATTCCCGAGCATCTCCGCCCGCTCCTGCTTACTCTGATTACAGAGAAGGAGTCCGAAGATCGACTATTCTATCCGCCGAACCGGAAACGCAGCAGCAGCTACTATTGGGCCCACGTGAGGCGACTGTGTCGACTCGCAGACGTGCCCGTAATCTGTCCCCACAGTCTGCGCGGCCTACATGCGACGCTGGCGCTAGAAGGAGGCGCAACCGCAGACTCTGTTGCCAAAGCGCTGGGTCACGGCTCCTTTGCGATGACCGCCCGCCACTACGCCACCGAGTCCAGCGTGCTCGACGCGCAGTCCAGCCGGGTCTCGTCTGCCCTTGCCGCGCACCCCGATTCACAGATAGAGTGGGCTCGCTTACTGAAGGGGCTCCCCGCCGAACGGCTCCCGGAACTCTTCGTCTACCTCCGTACACAGTGTTCCGCAGTTCAGCAGCTCGACGACAAACCCCAGACATAAGCGTTTCCCGCACAGTTCCCAGAGTGCTATTGGAATGCCAATTTCTCGACGGGAACGGAATTTTTGGGGGTCTACTCCAAACTCTCCCTCCCGTCGAGAAACCTGGAAAAACTTCCCTGCTACTGAGAGAGAAGGTACGGGAAGTTTTCCTGCCTCACTGGTCCATCACGAAGAACCTACCTGCGCCAAGTAAGCGGAGGTACAAAACCAAGTCTAGCCGATCTGGTCGGGACCAGGTGCTTTCCTGATAGGAGACAACGCAGCGGTATCAGGGGTCGGGCCCCACGGGCGGCGAATCCGTCTGTTCAAAACGGAGAACCCGGTTGCAGCCATGCGTGCGTCTCACTCCGCATGAGATCGGTATTCCAACCCTCGCGCTGGACTTCACGAGTTCACAAGGCGGTCCGGTACGCGAACAGAGCCCGGTGAATCACGCACTGTCCATGCGGATCAAGCACCCGCAACGGGCTTGATTGGGGATGCCTAGTATCTGCCGCGAGCAGCGTATGGGG
>JBGAUT010000102.1:0-1344 GCA_044228505.1 Polyangia bacterium
ACGACGTCCGCGATCAGTGCCGCAACCGCAGGCCGATACATCTCACCGAGCCAGCCGACCAGAAACGTAAACAGCGCCAGCATCGATATTTGGCGAGAAAAGCCAATGCCCAGCGTCGCCGCCGCGCCACCGAACAGCGACAGCAGCAATGTGACGCGTCGTCCGTACCGATCGGCCAGCATGCCACCGGTGAGTCCAGCCAGGATCGCCCCCACTCCGAATAACGAAATCAGCAGCCCGGTCTGTGCCTTCGATAGTGCGCGCTCCTCGGTCAGATACAGCGCCAGGAACGGCACCACCACGCTGCCCAGCTTGTTCACCAGCGTACCGAGCCAAATCGTCCAGTAGACGCGGGGCAGCTCAGCGTAAATGGATTTGAAGCGATCTAGCACAGCGCGGCGAGTCTAGACCACGAATCCAGCCAGTGGGGCGTCATTGTAGGGGTCGTGCAAATCCGCCAAGTCTTTGAGGAGGTTGTGTCATTGAATATAAAAAGAGGTATTTAAAATGACTCATATATGTAGGCCGAGAGTGTGGATGAGAATGATAAAAGAGAACTACGGTATGTCTCTTTTTTCGGGCGAGCGGAGGGCCTCTTCACAAGCAGATAGCGCGGTGGGAATGCCGTAGTAGTCCGCGAATCGGCGTGCGCGCGGCAGGTGATCTTTGGTCGAAATGAGGAGGGCGGTGGCAAAGCCGTGCTCTTGCATAATGCGCTTGGTAAACCGAAGGTTTTGCCAGGTGGTCAGCGACTCGCTCTCTAGGAAGATGACCTCGCGGGGCATGCCCAACCGCTCGGCTTCGCGGGCCATCACGGCGGCTTCGATGAAGCGGTTGTGGGCGGCTCCGCCTGCAAAGATCGCGGCGCGTACTTGTCCGCGCTGGTAGGCGGCGAGCGCGGCCTTGATCCGGCAGCGCAAGCACAGCGATGGCGTTCCATCGGAATTGGCAGGACAGCCGAGCACCACTGCGACATCGGTGGCTCGGGGTGTGGGCTGCGCTTGCGCTTCGGCATACAGCTCGGGCCGGGGTTTGTCGCGCTGAAACAGGTCATACCAAGCGGCGCAGCCCGAGGACGAAACCACGCCAGCGGCCAGCACGGTGATCCGTCCGATCTGCCACAGCCGTCTCTGTTTTGCCGAAGCGGGGTTAGCCATGACGGAGATCATGGGCCGCAGCGTGGGCCACTCGTCGTCCGGTTGCGTAAATCGTAAGCTGCGGTGGGCCTCCGATAGAGGTCGGAAAGACGCTGCCATCCGCGACGTAGAGCCCGCCAAGCTGGTGATGACGACCGTGCTCATCGACCACAGCGCGGCGTGGGTCACGGCCCATCGGCAAGCTGCC
>JBGAUT010000103.1:0-1337 GCA_044228505.1 Polyangia bacterium
GCTCTGGAGCCGAACTTGTCATCGCAAATCATCGGGTTGGTGGTGCTGTAACGGAACCAACCGGTGGTTGCGGCACGATTCGGATTGCCCGACCCATTGAGCGTGGCCGAGTTGGTCGTGATGGTCGAAGCCGGCGAAGTGAGTACGGTCGGAACGGTTGGCGTGATGAACGTCTGGACCGAGCCCCACGCCGTACCCACGGAGTTGGAAGCGATGGCGCAGTAGTAGTAGGTGGTCGCCGGGGCCAGGCCGGTGATGGGCTGAGAGAAGGAGACGTTGGAAGTGCCCGAGCCGAGAGCAGAACCGCCGGTAGCGGGAGCCCGAGTACCAAAGGAGTCGTTGCAAGTGCCCGGGCTGGCGGTGCCAAAGCGGAACCAAGCTGTGGTCGCGTCACCACCGGGGTTGCCATACCCCGTGAGCACTCCGGTGGTCATGGTCAGGGTCGTGGCGCTGCTGGTGGTCACCGTTGGAGCCGTTACCGGTGTAACGAAGGACAGCACGGCCCCAAAGCCAGTGCCGTAGGTATTGTTGGCAATGGCGCAGAAGTAATAGGTGGTGCCAGGCAGCAGACCCGAGATGGATTGAGAGAAGGGAATGCTGGCCATACCAGCGCCGAGCGAAGTACCACCGCTGCTGGGTGCCCGATAGCCAAAGCTGTCGTTGCAGGTGCCTGGGTTGGAAGTGCTGTAGCGGAACCAACCAGTGGACGAGGCACCGTTTGGAATGCCGGAGCCATTGAGAGTAGCGGAACCGGAGGAGATGCCGGTGGCGGCAGCGGTGGTGGCCGAGGCGGTTGTAGAGGTGGTGAAAGAGAGGACGACGCCGAAGGCAGTGCCCTCGGTGCTGGCGACGATGGCGCAGTAATAGTAAGTAGTGGACGGAGACAAGCCCGAGATGGTCTGAGCAAAGGGCTGGTCGTAGATGTCGTTGCCCAGGGAAGAGCCACCGGAGACGGGAGCTCTTGAGCCGAACTTGTCATCGCAGGTAACGGGGTTGGTGGTGGAGTAGCGGAACCAACCGGTACTGGAGGCGCGGTTGGGATTGCCCGAGCCATTGAGAGAGGCGGAGTTCATAGAGATGGTAGAAGCCGGAGCCGTAACCGCCGTAGGAGCGGAGGGAGTGATAAAGGTCTGAACGGAGCCCAGGACGGAGCCAACGGAGTTGGAAGCGATGGCGCAGTAGTAGTAGGTGGTCGCCGGGGCCAGGCCGGTGATGGGCTGAGAGAAAGAGACGTTGGAAGTGCCCGAGCCGAGAGCAGAACCGCCGGTAGCGGGAGCCCGAGTACCAAAGGAGTCATTGCAAGTGCCCGGGCTGGCGGTGCCAAAGCGGAACCAAGC
>JBGAUT010000104.1:0-672 GCA_044228505.1 Polyangia bacterium
ATACGTGCAGATCACCGAACTGAGGTGATGTTGCAGTCCCGTGTACAGTCTCCCTTGATACTGATCCATCCCGAGTTGCCCTTTCGATTCTTGGTACGCAGCCTCGGTGCACCAGCGCTCCTTTAGGATGTAGATGAGCCGCTTCCGTGACGTATTCTGCGGCAGACTACATAGGTACGCTCGGTCCTTTTCCACCGCTTCGTCCCGTCGCTCAATCATCAGCCACAGCGCTTCCTGATGTTTCGATTTGGGAATGCGTACCGGAAAGAATGCAAACCGCGCGTGCAGTGCCTTCTTGCTCCCTTCTCGCCATGTGTAGCGACGGAAGGGACGCGCTCCCACTCGCGCAAGAAGATCCTTCACAGACACGCATTCGTCTTCATTTCGAATCAGCTGCACTTTGGTATCCAGCTGAATTCCCACTGCATAGTGTAGTCCGAGCTCGCGCACACCATCGCGAAACTTTCCGTCGGTACCATAAGCTCCGTCCGCAAGTACAACCGCTTGGGGAATTCCGTTTTTCAGTGCACGTTCGATGAGCGAAAGCGCAATGTCTGGTTTGGTCTGGAACGTCACTTCCGTCGGAATATGCGCTCTCTCCCGCAGCGATTGGGAGTCCGTCCACTCCTTTGGAAGGTACGGCTCCATATCGATAGGAATGTGGGAAAGCGC
>JBGAUT010000104.1:682-962 GCA_044228505.1 Polyangia bacterium
ATTGGCCACTTTTCCGAGCGCCCCACAATACTGCCGCTTGACACCCACCGAAGCAGAGCCCTTCTTGGGAAACGATGTATCGTCGATGACAAGCGTCTGAACCGGGCCGCGACGCTGAAGCTCGGCGAGCGCAAAGGAAGTCGCTGCGTGACGAACGTCGGCATCGGGCCACGGCGCGACCCCCAAAAAGTGAAGGAGACGCTGGTACACCGCATCCGTCTCCGTCGGGTCCGTAGCGAACAGAGCCGCAATCGGCTCGACACTCTTATTCGGCAGCGAG
>JBGAUT010000104.1:972-1244 GCA_044228505.1 Polyangia bacterium
ACAGAAGGCCCAGTACATACATCGCAAAACTGGCTCTCTGTCTGCTGTCCCACAAGTGCTTGCCGAGCTGTTCCAGGAAGAGCGAAAGACGTTCCGTGACACCGTCGGTAATCGAGAGCTGCATTCTGCCCTTAGATCACGACTCCCAAGCCCTCGCAAATTCCTTCCGCTGGCGTTCGCCATCACTCAACATAGCGAACTCTGTAGATGGATGACTCTGCCGTGCTAAGCGAGAACGAGATGCTGCACAGAAACGTCTTCTGGGTAATCCC
>JBGAUT010000105.1:0-1216 GCA_044228505.1 Polyangia bacterium
CACCCGAATCCGTCCCGGAGCTTCCGGATCGGGATCCGCGATCAGCATGATGTTGTCAGGCTTCAAGTCGCGGTGGACTAACTTTCCGTCGAGAAGATGCCACCCACTTTTCCCCGCCGTCGGGACTGGTGAAAAAGGAGAAAAATCAGAGAGGATGGAGTTTCGTGAACGCTCGTCGGACGGAGTTTGCTAACAGGAAACACAAGAAACGTATCGCGGACATCATAAATGAATGCGAAAATAAAATCGTGTACATCTATGGTCCATACCCCCCAGCGGAGGGGAGAACGAAGTGGCGTGTGGTGATTTACGACCCGAGCACGGGCAAGCGCAAGAGCGTGTGCGCCGAGACGCGGGGCGCGGCGGATTTGCTGGCGGTGCAGCTCCGGCGTGAGACGGAGACGAAGCCGGTTCTGACGGTGTATGAGGCGCTCGCCCAGTGGATCGACGAGAAGCGGGCTGCCTGGCGACACCCTGAATCGGTCGCTCGCAACGTCGAAAATCGAGTCAAAGCGTGGATTCCCGATGTGCCTGTCGATGAGATTGACGCGGCGCAGGCGTCGGCACTGTACCTGGCGGCCACGAAGTCCGAGGGCAGGTTCGGGCCGATCAAGGCTGCAACGCATCACGGCTACCTGAAGGTGGTCAAGGAACTTTGGCGCTGGCTGCTCGACCGGGAGTTCATCGAGAAAGATGCGTTCGCGAAGGTGAAGCCGATCGGCAAGGCGAACGCGGGGAAGCAGCAGCTCGGGCCGCTCGAGGCGAAGACGCTGGAGCGACTCCTCTTCGATCATGCGAAGCAAGGTGAAGAGGGCGCACTCGCGATTCTTGTGCAGCTTTATCTCGGTCTGCGACCGTCGGAAGTGCTTGGATTGACGGTGGGTGCGGTGGACGGCATCAACGTCTTTGTGAACGGAACCAAGAACCAGAACGCGAAGCGTCGTCTGGAACTGTTTGCGCCCGTCGCAAAGCTTCTCGCCAAGCACTGCGCGAAGCGACCCCTAAGTGAGCGGATTTTCGCAGCGGACAGAGACAAGCAACCCTCTCCCAACTGGATGTACAAGCGGCTGCATTCCTACTGCGATGAAGCGAAGGTCGGACGAGTCTGTCCGCACTCCCTTCGCGGTCTGCACTCGTCGCTGGCGCTCGAAGCTGGAGCCACGTCGAACGATGTGGCGCGTTCGCTCGGGCATTCGAGCTTTGCGATCACCGCGAA
>JBGAUT010000106.1:0-1094 GCA_044228505.1 Polyangia bacterium
AGTCCCCCTAGCCCGCTGTGCCACTTGCGGGAGCGCAGTCCCCGCACACCGCACCGCTACATCACCGCTACAAGCCCATGGCGCAACCGCACACGCCCGCTTCGCTTAGCGCTTTCGGAGTAAGCCGAGGGTGATGTCGCAGCGATCACTGGCCCCATACGGCACTCGTTCCAGCGTCTGCCAACCACAGCGGCTTAAGCACTCGATCAGCGGCTCGCATTCGTACCGTCGATTCCGAAAGACCGCAAAGCGTCGCTTCTGGGGCGAGCCTTGGGTAGAGACATGCGCCACGTACGCCACCTCATAACAACCTCGGATCAACCCATCGGTGTTGATCTCCAACGACAGCTCCACATCGGTCACGCCCTTCACATATCGATAGAGCGGACCGGCTAGTAAGGTCCGTGAACCAGCATGAATGCCCGCTCGGACATTTGGATCTTGTTCCCGAATCAACTCGGGGCTATCCGCCGGAGCGTAGGCATTGGTGAAGTCCAAAACGAAGAAGTCGCCAGGGGCGGCAGAGGCCATCGTGTCCCGGAAGAACCGCACTTCGTTGTCCAGGTTCGCGAGCGTACAGCCGAGCATGGTGAATACCCGCGTGCGGGTACGGACATCTCGCTCCGAATACAGCGGGTACTTTGGCAGATCGTGAAAGTTACCGTGCAGCGCCACGATGCTCGTCACCGACTTGCCGAGGATATCGCGGGCGTTGTTATGACCCACGGTCAGCAGCAGATGGCTGATGTCGAGCAGAAACAGCCGCACGTCCGTGATTCCATGTCGCCGCCCGTGCTGAATCAGCGACTCCACCAGCTTGGACTCTCGCTTGGCGTCGCCGCAGCCGAGTGCAATCACATCCAAACCCCCTGCCCCTGCGGACGATACGATCCGCTGCGCCAGGTGCTCTAAGGGAATGGTGTTGCTAAAGGCCTTGGCGTAGCTCGGCGATTCACAGATATCGAGAAAGTCCTTCGCACTCTGATAGTCCAAGTATGCGGTGGTCTGCTCCAAGGCCCCGCCCGAGCTGTTGAGCTGCTCCACCATCGACGTGATGAGCTGTGCCGGGTCGTAGTGCGGTGCCAGCCACGACG
>JBGAUT010000010.1:0-169121 GCA_044228505.1 Polyangia bacterium
CGCTCCTATCCACCCAAGCTTCCGTCGGCGAGGACTGTTTGAGCACGGAGCGGCCTCTCGGCCTCGGCGCACAGACCAACCCGCCCAGCCGTCAGGTCGTACCAGACGTCGGCTTGCGACAGCACAGCAGGACGTTGCCGGGATGGGTGGTAGCGGCCAGCTCGGTGACTTCGACGGTGAAGCCGAGCGCTTCGAGTGCTGTTTGGAGCCCGCCGAGCGAGCGATACTGGACCGTCGGCCCCAGGTTCCAGTCGAGTCGCACCATCGCCCGCTCGATGAGGCGAGTCAGCCCGGCCCCGCCGCGACGCTCGGGATCGGTCTCACGAATCAGGAGCAGACCCCCAGGCCGCAGCGCCGTCACCACCCGCGACAGCAGCGCATCCTGCTTCGCGGGCTCGTAGTAGTGGAGCACATCAATCAGCGTCACCACATCACAGGCCGCAAGCTCGCTTTGGTGAATGTCGGCCCGCTGGAGCTGGACGCTCGGCAGATCCGCCGCTGCCTTCTGTCCCACCGCAATCTTTTCAGCATCCCAGTCGAGCCCGAGCTGCCGCCTGCCCCGTCCTGCCTCGGCCAGCGCAATCGGCAGCATCCCCAGCCCACAGCCCAGATCGAGCACCTCGGCGTCTGTGGGAACCCGCTGACACAGCGCCGTGTACACCGGGTCGAGCCGGTACTTGTAGCGGGCGTAGTAGCGATAGCGCGGATGGGCGGGCAAAAACCGCTCCTGCGAGCGAGCGATGACCTGGGCGAGCGGATCCGGTGGAGCAGCCTCTTCGGCGTGCGGATGCAGCCGCGCCCGTCGTCGCAGCCCCAGATAAACCACCCCACCGACCAGCACGCCAATCGCAGCCCCAAGCAGCACGCCGCCGCGCACCCAGGCCCAAAAGAACCGAACCACGGTGTCATGCAGCCGATCCGCCGCAAAGTCGCCCTGCGACAGCGTCGCCAGTCGCCCATGCGCGGTCCACTCGCCAAGCTGCACCGAGGCAAAGCCAATCACCGGGATCAGCGGCGGGATCGAGATGTTCGCGGCGGCATACATGATCGGCAGATTCAGGCGCAGCACCGTCGCCAAGACCAAGCAGATCAGGATCTGCACGCCAAAGGTCGGGGTACAGCCGACGACAAAGCCCAAAAACAGCGCCACCGCGACCCGAAACGGGCTGCGGTGCTGGCTTAGGATCAGCCGTCCGAGCTGGTGGATTCGCTCACGCAGACCGGCCACCGCTTAGTCCCCCCCGAGATCGCTCGCCTCGTCGCGGCTGAGCATGTCCAGAAACCGCAGGGCGATCTGTTTGACCGAGCCGCTGGCAAAGCGCACCGTCGCAATAGGCTCCCGCCCGCCCGCATCAAGGTGCTCGATCCGCCCAAGGCCCCACGGCTGGGTTTTGTGCTTCACCGGCTGACCTGTGCGAGGAGGGACATCGCTGTCGTATTCGACCCGCAGTCGCTCTGCCGAAGGTCCGACACTGGCCGATTCGTGACTCCGATTCGATTCGGAGATCCGACCTGCAAGCTGTGCCCGCATCCTCCCTACAGCGCCCGACTCGTCGCTGCCGGGTTCTATTTTCCGATGCGGATCGGGGAATCCGGTCCCAACACGCTTGCGCGGGGGCATTTGCTCGTCTTCATCGCGAACCACCCGCAGCGAGCCATCGTCCTCCACAGGCACCGGCACCGGTGCCCACCCCGCAGACTGCAAGCCGTAGGCCTGCTGGCTGGGCTCTCCATCGATCGATCCCACCATCAGGGTCCGAGGAATCGCCCGCACAAAGCGGCTGACTTCCATCGGGCGGATCTCGGGCCCCCACAGTCGGCGCTGCTTGGCCGCCGAAAGGAACAGCCGCGAGCGCGCCCGGGTCAGGGCCACGTACGCCAGACGCCGCTCCTCGACCACCCGCTCGTCTTCGTTATCTCGCAAGGACGGACTGCCGGCGCGCAGCGAGGGAAACAGCGTCTCTTCGAGCCCCGTCACAAACACCACCTGAAACTCCAGGCCCTTGGCGACGTGAGCGGTCATAAGCTGGACGCCCCGGCCACGCTGCGTCGACTCTTCGTCGGTTTGCAGCGCCACCCGCGATAGATAGTCGCCGAGCGTGAGCGGCCGTAGCTCTTCCCACAGCAGGGTACCGCCGTCTCCGTCTCCCTCCTCGGGCTTCGGCTGTGCGGCCTGGGTCGCCATCGCTTCGAGCGCCAGTCGCTCTTCTTCCGCCATCGAACCGAGCATCGCGTCGAGGTTTTGGAGCCGCGCCTCGTCTTCGGGATCGGTCGTGCTCAGCATCAGCCGATAGCCGGTGCGATCGAGCACTTCGGCGGTGAGCGCCGACACCGTCAGCTCCGCCGCTCGCGCCGAGAGCTGCTCGATCAGCGATACAAAGCCCGCCAGGTCTTTTTGCTTCTTCTTCGAGACCAGATCGCCGCCTCGCGCCGCCCGCTGCACCACCTTCCACAGCGTGGTCCCCTCCATCCGCGCCAGGGTCAGCAGCTTATCGACGGTCGTCTGCCCAATCTGCCGCGCCGGGACGTTTATCACCCGTCGCAGCGCCAGCTCGTCTTCGGGATTGAGACACAGCCGCAGATAAGCCAGCACGTCTTTCACCTCGGCCCGCTCGAAGAAGCGCATACCACCGAGCAGCGAAAACGGGATACCGAGGGCTTGCAGCGTCTCCTCGAAGCGCAGCGACTGGGCGTTGGTGCGATAGATGACGGCGAAGTCCTCGGGGTAAAACCCCTCCTCGGCCTGCATCCGCAAGATCGTCTCGGCGACATAGCGAGCTTCGGCGCGATCATCCCGGGCTCGAAAAAATACGATCGGATCACCGCCGTCCCGCCGGGTATACAGCCGCTTTTCGTGGCGATCCTCATTGCGCGATACCACCGCGTGGGCCGCATCGAGGATCACCTGGGACGAGCGATAGTTTTCCTCGAGCTTGACGACGCGGGCATCGGGCCAGTCGTGGACAAAGTCGAGCAGCAGCCGCACATCGGCCCCACGCCAGCCGTAGATCGCCTGATCGTCATCACCGACCACCGCAAGGTTGCGTGACTTCCCAGCCAGGAGCTTGAGCAGCCGATACTGGACGACGTTGACGTCTTGAAACTCATCGACCAGGACATGGTCAAAGCGGGTCTCAAGCTGGGCCCGTACAAACGGCTCGCGCTCGGCAATCCGCACCGGCAACAGCAGCAGGTCGCCAAAGTCCGCCGCGCCGATGTGCCGCAGCCGCTCTTCGTAGCGCTTGTAGAGCTTGCGGACCAGGTCGGAAAAGTAGTCGGTGCCCTGAAACTCCTCGGCCAGAAGGCCTTGGTTTTTGGCGCGATCGATGTGGCCGCGCAGGGCCCGTGGCGGCAGCATTCGCTCGTCGATCTGGGCCTCGGCGATAAGCTCCTTGCAGACCTTGAGCTGATCGTCCTCATCGAGGATGGCAAAGCTCGAGGGCAGACCGGCATAGCTGGCCAGGCTGCGCAAAAGGCGCGCCCCGATCGAGTGAAACGTCCCAATCCAGCGCGGCAGCTCGGGCGGCAGATCCCCCGGCTGGCGATCTTCGTTGAGTAGGCTCTCGACCCGATGACGAAGCTCGGCGGCGGCTTTGTTGGTGAAAGTAACCACCAGGAGCCGCTGCGCCGGCACGCCGCGCTGGAGCAGCTCGGCCAGCCGAAAGGTGATGACCCGGGTCTTGCCCGAACCCGCACCCGCCAAGATGAGCAGCGGCCCGTCCTGATGGTAGACAGCTTCCCACTGCGCAGGGTTTAGCGAATCGGGGTGGGACATCTTGGGTCCGAGCGTTATGCCCTAGACCGCACCCTTTTGGCAAAAGGGCCGATAACTTTGACTGAGCATCCGTGCCGATGCCAAGGTGAACCGTCGATGTCGCACGATTTTGAGCACAAAAAAGACTCCAAGGAAAACCCCTTCCTGGCCGCGTTCAAGGGCACCGACCTTGGCAAAAAGAAGCGCGGCGCGGACGATGACCAGCTCAACATTGCGGCAGCACCGATTCACCTCGGTGGCGAGTCGTCGAGCAAGGTTTCGGCAAACGCCGCGATGTCCGCAGCGTCCGTGATGTCGCACTGGGCGAATGACAAGCCACCAATCGACACGATGACCGTCGCCGACCGCGCCCGCAAGCGCCTGAAGGGCGGACTCGACGAGGGCGAAAAGCCCAAAGACGACAAAATGGGCAAGCAAGACGACGGCGGCAAACAACAAGGCCACGAGTAAAGCAACTAGCAAAACTACTGCGGACCACGGCTGCGGCGTCGTCGGTCCTCACAGCCCGCAGGCTGCTCCCCCCCGCATTTCATGCCGGGGACTGACGCGGTCCTCCTCCTTGCATCCGTGGTTCCTCGCTACGTTTTGTTAGTTGCTTCCCCCCTCCCAATTCGGTCGGCCCCACCGCTCAGGATTCGGTCGGCCCCACCGCTCAGAATGTTGGCTTCCGCTTTTCGCTGATGGTTCGGCATCCAAGCTGAGTTAGCTTCTGTGGCTACTCAGAGGAACTGCCTGTGCCGAACCGTCTTGCCGCGTCGTCGAGTCCCTATCTCCGTCAGCATGCTGACAATCCCGTCGATTGGTACCCGTGGGGGGACGAGGCGTTTGCTCGGGCCCGCCGCGAGGACAAGCCGATCCTGCTCTCGATTGGCTACTCGGCCTGTCACTGGTGCCACGTCATGGCCCACGAGTCCTTCGAGGATGCCGAGACGGCGGCGCAGATGAACCAGGACTTCGTCTGCATCAAGGTCGACCGCGAAGAGCACCCCGATGTCGATCAGCTCTATCAGCAAGCGCTCCAGATCTTCGACGAAGGCGGCGGCTGGCCGCTCACGATGTTTCTGCTACCGACCGGCGAGCCGTTCTTCGGGGGCACGTACTTTCCGCCGCAAGATCGCTATGGGCGGCCCTCGTTTCGACGGGTACTGACGGCGCTTATGAACGCCTATCGCCAAGAGCCGGTCAAAGTCCGCGAGCATGGCGGCAAGCTGGTCGAGGCCCTGCGCGACGTTCAGCGTCAGTCGACGGGACAGGAAACCGGGGCCCATCTGCCCGAAGACCTGATTCAGCGGGTCGGCACTCGCCTGGCCGGTCACATCGATCGTCGAGAAGGCGGCTTTGGTAGCGCGCCGAAGTTCCCAAACCCGACCGCGCTCGGGCTATTGCTCCGGTCCTTTTACCGCAGCGGCGATCTCGATGATGTCAGGCCGGGGCTGTTGACGCTGACCAAGATGGCGCAGGGCGGAATCTACGATCACCTGGGCGGCGGCTTTGCGCGCTATTCGACCGACGACAAGTGGCTGGTGCCGCACTTCGAAAAGATGCTCTACGATAACGCGCTGCTCTTGCGGCTGTACGCGCAGGCGCTGGTGCTGCTTGAGTCCATCGATCAACAAGTACTGGCGGACCGCTATGGTCGCGTGATCGACGAAACGGTCGGCTGGCTGCGTCGTCAGATGAGCGCGCCGGGCGGCGGCTTTTACGCAGCACTCGATGCCGATAGCGAGGGCGTCGAAGGCAAGTACTACGTGTGGAACCCCGACGAGGTCGCGGCGCGGGTCGGACCCGAAAAGGCCGCGCTACTAACCCGCTGCTACGACGTGATCCCCGGTGGCAACTGGAGCGATCCTCACGGCCACGGACCGGACAATGCCTCGATTTTGCACGTCATCGATCAGCCCCATGACGAGGAAGAAGAGCGGCTGCTCGCCGAAGCAAAAGCCACGCTGCTGGCGGCCCGCGACCAGCGGATTGCACCGGGGACCGATGACAAAATCCTGACGGGCTGGAACGCGCTCGCGATTTCGGGTCTAGCGACGTGTGGACAGCTACTTCAGCGTGATGACTTCGTCGAGCTGGCGCGTGCCACCGCCGACTTTGTGCTGACCAAGCTGCGGACGAAAACCGGTCAGCTTCTGCGTACCTATAAGGACGGCCAGGCGCGCTGGGCAGGGACGCTCGATGATCATGCCTTTTTGGCCGAGGCGCTGATTGCGCTGTGCCAGGCCACCCAAGAAGCCAAGTACCTGACGATCGCGATCGAGCTAACCGAGGCGGCGCTGCAAGACTTGTATGACCCCGAGCACCACGCGTTCTTTGTGGGTCCGATCGAGACCGATGGGGTGTCGCTAATTGCCCGTCCGGTGAGCCTCCACGACAGCGCGATTCCCTCGGGCGTGTCGGTGATGTGCCAAAACCTTTTGCGGCTGGCGACGCTGTCACCAAGCCACAGGGAGCGCTATCAAGCGATTGCCGAGTCGACCCTGCTGCGGCTCGGGGAAAAAGCCCAGCGTAGCCCGATGGGGATGGCGGGACTGCTCCAAGCGCTCGATCTGCTCCAGCACGGCCTGGTGGTGACGGTGGTGGTGGAGCCGCCGGGGACCGCAACCGATCATCCGCTGCGACGGGCCGCCGCGACGACGTACGTGCCCGATCACTTTGTATGGGTGGTGAAGGAAGGCGAGGCGGTGCCCGATGCGCTACAGGCGCTGTGCGAAGGCAAGTCGAGTCGGGGAGGGAAGCCTGCGGCGTACGTTTGTCGGGGGCCGCGTTGCACGGCCCCGATTGGCGATCCGCAGGAGCTGCGAAGGCAGCTAAGCGGGCATTAACCGACGACGCCGCACTTGTTCGGAGTGAACACGCCGCAGCTTGCGTTCGAGGCGCAGGTTCCGCAGCTTACCGTGCCACCGCAGCCATCGCCGACGGTGCCGCAGTCAAAGCCCTTCGGGGTGCAGGCCTGATCCTTGGTGAGCGGGGTGCAAGACGTCGCGCCGCAGACACCCGGCATGCCACTACCACCGCAGGTCTGACCGGCTGGGCAAGTGCCGCAGTTCAGGGTCATACCGCAGCCATCACCGGCCGAGCCGCAAGCCAGACCGAGCTGAGCGCAGGTCTTGCCCATGCAAGCCCCGGTTCCGCACGTTCCAGCGCCGCCGCCGCCACAGACCTGTGGAGACGCGCAGGTACCGCAGTTGAGCATGCCACCGCAGCCGTCTGGGTAGGTCCCGCAGGTGTACTTCAGGCCGGCGCAGGTGAGCGGGGTGCAGCCACCGCCGCAGACGCCCGGAACGCCGCCACCACCACAGAGCTGAGGCAAGGTGCAAGTGCCACAGTTGGCGATCAGACCACCGCAGCCGTCGCCTTGCGCGCCGCAGTTGAAGCCCTGCATGGCGCAGCTCTTCGGGGTGCAGCTCGGGACGTCGGCCTTGATGCACGAGGTCAGGTCGAACAGCATGTACTCGAGAACTTTTTCCTGCGCCGTCAGCGGAACGCCAGTGCCAAGGTTACACTCCGCCGGGAACGTGCCCGATCCAGAGGCACCGGTGCTGACGTGGAAGTCGCTGTACATGACGCGCCCACACTGGTTGGCCGGCATCGCTCCGACCGGGGTGTTGAAGGTGTAGTGCATCGGGAAGTTGCCGTTCTTCGTCGAAGTGAGTCGGGTGCCGTACATCCACTGCTGGGATGGAGCCACCACCGCATCAAAGTCGTGACGAACCTGCTTCACCGCGATCTGACCGAGCGTGCCACCCGCAACCTGCTTGAGCCACGTCGCGAACGTCTTCCCCTTGGGGAAGCTCTGGTCGATGTTCGCGGTCTGGTCCGGTGGGGTCGTTTGATCCACATTCCAAGTCGCGGTCGCATCCCACGCGGTGTTCAGCGCCGGAGGTGCCTTCTGGTACCTCCCGTGTAGGAACGAGTAGCCGTAGTGGGTGACATAGATGCGACCACCTGCGGCGGTGTAGTTCAGCAGGTTGTTGTAGTAAGCCGACTTGTCCGCAGCTCCGCCCTCACAGTCCAAAATGATGAGGTCGTACTTCTTCATCGTGGCGAGGTTGCCAAACAGCGTCGCCGCCGTCGGGGTCGCTGCGCTGATGGTCGCGCCGTTCGCTTTGTAGAAGTTGATGCGTCCCGTGCCGGTCGGCTCGGTGAACTCGCTCGTGTCGATACCGATCTTGGGCAGCACGCACTCCATCGGATCGGCCGAGCCGGTCACCACTGCGATCGCCGGAATGTCACCTTCGGTCTTGTTGCGAGGCAGTCGGGTCTGCGCCGTGGTCAGTGCCGTCGTCGAGCAGCACGCAACTGCCGGGAGGGTCACTTGCCGCCGCCACCGACCGAGCTGGATCACCAGCGGAATCGGCACTCCGCACGGCACGTTGGACAGGGTGAACTTGCCATCAATGCCCGAGTTGGTGCTCACCAGCGGCGAGCCGGTCACGTCCGAGCCACACTGATCACAGGTCACGCCCGAGGTAAACGGCATCACCGTCGCATTCGGCACGTAGACCAGCGCATTCGGGATCGGATCGGGAGTTCCCCACAGCGCGGTGTTGTCATGGCCGGGCGCCGTCACCGTACCGGTCAAAGTGGTCGATCCACCGTCGCAAACCACCTGATTTTTGCACAGGTTCACGCACATCGGAGCCGGCACGCCGCAGTTGTTGGCCACGCCGGCACCACCGCAGATCTGACCCGCAGGGCAGGAACCGCAGCCTGGACCGGTCGCACCACCAATGATGCCGCCACAACCGTCGCCGACGAAACCGCAGTTGGCCTTGGCCATCGCGCAGGTTGTCAGCGGAGTACACATCACCTTGCCACACTTACCTGCGATGCCGCCGCCGCCACAGGTCTCACCCGCGACCGTGCAGGTTCCGCAGTTGAGGGTATTGCCACAGCCATCGCCGAGCATGCCGCAGTTCGAACCAGCGGCCATACAGGTGGTCGGAGTACAGGTGCCGCCGCCCGCGCCACAGACAAATGGGGTGCCGCCGCCGCCGCAGGTCTCGCCCGCGACCGTACAGGTTCCGCAGCTCACCGTGCCGCCACAACCATCGGCTGCCTCACCGCAGTTTGCTCCGAGCGCTGAGCAGGCCGCTGCAGCCGTCTTGGGCACGCAGCCCGAGGTTCCGCCGCACTGGAAGAAAGTGCCACCACCACCACAGGTTTGAGGGGTGGTACAGGTGCCACAGTCCAGCGTGCCACCACAGCCGTCACCGATCAGGCCGCAGTTGGCGTTGAGAGAGGCGCACGTCACTTGGCCACAACCGGCACCGGTCATGTCGGCATTTGGATCGGTCAGATCGGCCGTGTCACCAGCGTCGACCTCATCGCCGCCAACGGTACCACCCGAGCAGCCTGACGAGCCGTAGCCCGCCACTACACCGATAAGTAAGAACAATCCCGGCAAGATAGACCAAATAAACCGTTTCTTCTTCATGGCACCCCCCTTTCACAGTGGTACCAACGATCATAAATCGACAAACAATTGGGGTGTCAATTGAATATCAATTATTAATTAAAAGGCGGTGCCGTTGGTCTAGATGTAGCCAGCAGCACTTCAAGCGGTCACGACGTGGACCACGGTGGCACAGCGCCCGCGTTCGGCGATATGGAGCTGGTCAAGATGAGAACTCAATGACACGCCTAATGGCATCACAAGCAATCATCAACGAGAGGTCGAAATCGATTTAACAACCAACACAATCAACATCGCCATCCGGCTCTATAATTAAATAATAGCCATTCATCATCGAAATCAACGACGGGTATATCGACAAAGAAAAATCACGACAAGCCGTTGCCCTCGTTTCGATGAACGAGAACACAGCGTCGCGACAGCGCGGCCCAGTGCGTGGGGCTATTTCGGGGAAATCGGGACGCGGCGAACGTCCCAGCCGGTCTGACCGATGACCACTTTGACCAGCAGATCCGTCGAGCCTGGGATGAACTGATATTCGCGAGAGCTATCGGCGACCCAGCGCGCCTCGCTCGCAGCCTCGTCGATGACGATGATGCGATTGTGGGCCCCTTTGGGAACCGAGTTGCTGACCGCCAGCACCCGTCCATCGCCGAGTTCATTGAAGGCACGGACGTTGCGGGCCAGGCGTAGCACCTCGTTTGTGGCAAGCAGGCGCGAGTGAAAGTCCCCAGCACTGTCCGAGCGCGCTGCCCACTCCAGATAACGCAGTCGCTTGCGGTCGGCGGACCAAGTCGGTCGTCGCCCTCGCTCCATGACCTGCGTGTCACCGAGGAACCCATTGCCAATGCCAGCGCCGTAGGTCAGTGCCGGATCAGTCGAGTAGAGCAGTTCTCCGCCCGGCCCGATCGCCAGTAGCTGCCCCATTGGGTCGAGCCTCACCCTCGGAGATCCCGAACCATCCTCCGGAACCTGACGCAGACTCTCCCCGCTCCGATACAGCACCAGACGCTCCCCCTGTAGAAGCACCGTTCGAAAATAATCCGTCGCACAAGGGGATGGGTCCAGCACCACCGCCATGGCACCATCGAGCGGCACCCGCACAAGCCCGGCATCACTACAAACGAGCAGCGCCGTCTGCCGACTGTCTAGTACCCAGGCTCGCGGCTGCTTGCCAAGGGATCGCTGACCGCCCATCGAGCGAGTCTCGTAAATGGTCAGGTTGTCTTTGCCATCTTGGACAATCAATCGCTCGCCGGTTGCATCGAGCTGGTAACGCGCCTTATCGAAGGGCTTTGCGGGATCTACGCCCTCCGGAATCGGCAGCTCTCGGATCTCCGCCGAGCCATCCATCCGAAAGGCCCGCAGGCTCTTCGACTTGCTGCTCTGCGAAACCATCACCCCGACCTGCTCGTTCTGGCTCACCAGCAGCACCGGCGTCCCTTCGGGGAATCGGCCAAATACCTGCGGCGGCTCGCCTGGCCTGACCCTGGTGAGCAGCACCGACTTGTCCTTCAGCGAAGGATCGAGCAGCCCCGGCACCACCATGATGTACAACGAGCGCATCGTCACTTGCAGGTACTGCGATGGATACGTAACGGCCGATTGTGGATCCTCTTGCGGATCGAGCCGAACCAACCGCAGTGTCTCGGGCAGATTCGGCAACGTAATGCCGTCGGGAAGTCCCGCAGGCAGCTCCGGCAGCTCGGGGATCACCGCCCACGGCTTATCCGACGCATCCAGGAGCACATACAGCTCGCGGGCCGTCTTACCGTTGAGCTTCAGAAACCGCTCCATGACCGGCGGATTACCAACCAGTGGCAGCTCCGGCGCGCTGCTATCAAACACCCAGCTACAGCTCGCCGAAAGCGCCACGGCACCCAGCCACAAGCACAGCGTCCGATTTCGCAGCACGGTCATGCAGCGAGTCTACTCCCACCAGACAGCGGAGAAGCCAGCGCCGAACAAGTCTGGACTGTGAACCGCAGCGTGTCCGCATCCCGGGTCAGTCATTGCGATAGAAAGTCGGTCTCGGATATCGGCGATGGCCGAACGAGATTTGTATTCGAGGTCGGCGGATGCCGAACAGAGGAAAGCGACAGCCACAGAAGGGCTCAGAACCGTAGCGCGAACCATCGATCGCGTAGACGAGCGAGTACAGCCCTCGTTCGGCTGTAAGCACGCTCGGCATAGCCAGCGAACACCGCGGCGGATTCTGAAAAGGGCGGTCTAGCGCTTGGAGAACTGGAAGCGAGCGCGTGCACCACGCTGACCGTACTTCTTACGCTCTTTGCAGCGCGGGTCGCGGGTGACGTATCCAGCGGCCTTGAGCGCGCCACGGAAACCGACATTGACCTTCAGCAGGGCACGGGTGATGCCAAGACGAATCGCATCCGCTTGACCCGACAAACCACCACCAGCGACGTTCACGTAGACGTCGTAGTTTGCGGCCTGCGAGGTCAGCGCCAGCGGCTGCCGAAGCACCATCTTGGAGGTCGCTCGACCGAAATAATTGTCGATGTCACGGTGGTTGATGGTCACTTTGCCCGAACCGGGCTGCATCCATACACGCGCCACCGCCTCTTTTCGACGACCCGTGGCGTACACTGCGTTTCGTTCGACGTTCGCCATTTCTTAAACTCGACTAGAGAGTGTTTCTCTCGTGGTTACAGCGGAAAAAGGAAGTCTCGCTGCTTGATGAGCCATCCCGCCGCAAAGCGGGGAACGGTCTGCACAAGCGAAAGCGCGAACCGTCCTAGCCACGCATGGACTTCAAGGTGAGCTTGTTCGGCTGCTGCGCACTGTGTGGGTGCTCGGTGCCGGAATAGATCTTCAGCTTCTTGATGATGACCCGGCCAAGCGGGCCCTTGGGCAGCATGCCCCACACTGCGCGACGAATGACTTCGTCCGAGCGGGTTTGAAGCATCTCGCGTGCCGGACGGGACTTCAATCCGCCGAGGAACAGCGTGTGCTTACGATACAACTTGTCGTCGAGCTTATTGCCGGTCAGGTGAACCTTCTGGGCATTGAGCACGACCACAAAGTCGCCGCTGTCGATGTTAGGGGTGTAATCGGTCTTATGCTTGCCGCGAAGGAGGGTGGCGATCTGAGTCGCCGCGCGGCCTAGGGTCAGACCCGCCACGTCGATGACGTGCCACTTGCGTTCGGCCTGAGCCTTCTCGGGGTTTTTGAGGTACGTGCTCGGAATCGGAGTAGCCATGCGAGTTCCTTAGAGAGATTGGAACTATCGGATCACAAAAGCAGTGTCAAGAACCTTCTTTCCTTACGCGGACTTAGCCCACGAGGAGCACAAGGTTCCTTGGCGAACTGCTCAGGTGTTTGGCAACCTACCAGATTCGCACGCCGAGGGAAGTACGTTTCTTCCTGCCCGCTTGTATTTTGCGGTGAAGTCCAGATACCGTAAGGGCTATGCGACGGACGATGCGCGCTGTTTGGTGCTTGGGACTGCCTCTATTGCTGACGACGTGGCTGGTGCCGCGAGCGCAGGCACAGACGGACGATGTGGTGCGGTTCAAGATCACCAATCCCGGGCAAGCTCTCTACAAGATTGCGGTGCCCAAGCTGCTCGGTGATGGCGAAAGCGCCCAGATCATGCAAGAGGTGTTGACCGGCGATCTCAATTCCTCGGGGCTGTTCAAGACGCTCGACCCGAATTCGTTTGTTGCCGACTTGGCCAAAGAGGATCTAGCGATTGGGCCGGACTCATGGCGTACCGTCGGTGCCGAAGGAGTCGTCAAAGCACGCACGACCAACACCGGCGGCGATGTCTCGGTTGAATTCCGCCTGTTCGAGGTCATCAAAGGCGACCGCCCTGTCCTCACCAAAACCTATCGGGCCCCAAGCGCCAACATTCGCCGCCTAGCCCACATTTTCGCCGATGAGATCGTTCGCTACTACACCGGCGAAGACTCGTTCTTCGGCACCCAGATCGCCTTCTCGCGCCCCATCGGTCGACAGCAAGAGCTTGTAATCATGGATTACGATGGGGCCGGTCAACACTCCGTCACCAGCAACGGCTCCCAGAACATCCTGCCGTCGTGGCATCCCTCGGGAAGCAGCCTGCTGTATACAAGCTTTGTCCGAGGCACACCCGATCTGTGGTCGACCACGACCGGTGGCGGCAAGCCAAAGCGCATCTCGACCAGGCCCGGACTGAACACCGGCGGGGTGGTGTCACCCGATGGAACCAAGATCGCGGTCACCTTGTCGTTCGAGGGCAATAGCGAAATTTATCTTCTGACCCCGGCGGGGGACGTGATCAAGCGGCTGACCAATAACCCGGCGATTGACAGCTCTCCGACGTGGTCACCCGATGGTGGCCAGATCGCCTTTGTCTCGGATCGCCACGGCAGCCCGCAGATCTGGAAGATGTCAGCCTCGGGTGGAGATCAAGTCAAGCTCACGCGCAAGGGCAGCTACAACGTAGAGCCCGCGTGGAATCCAAAGATGCTCAACGGCAAGTCGCTGATCGCGTTTTCGGGTCGCGATGAAAAGGGCAACCTCGACATCTTTACCATCGACGCAGCGAATCAAGAACTCCAGCGCATCACTGAAAACCAGGGTTCGAACAGCCATCCGACCTGGGCTCCAACGGGACGTGCGCTGGCGTTTAAATCGAGTCGGGGCGGTATCTACGTGTCCACGGCAGATGGCAAAACCCAGCGACCGGTCTTCCGAGGTGGAGCCGAGACGCCATCCTGGGGTCCGTACGTCAAGCCGTAGCGTCGGTTTTCCCTATTCCTGGGCACACAGTGGCTCGAATAGCCACAGTCCAAGGATGACGGCCATGCTGTCGAACACGAGCAGGAACTTGATCCAGCGCACCGCATCCACCAGCGATTCAGTGGTTCCATACAGCACGCCGTAGGTTCCACGAGCGCCGGCCAGCAGCGCGGGCACCACCAGCGGATAGACAAGCAGCGGCAGCAGCACCTCGCGAACCCGCGCCCGGCCTAGCGATGCTCCGAACAGCGCCGCCACGGCCGCAAAGCCGAGCGTTCCCAGCCCGAGTAGCACCAAAAAGAGCACCCAAGACGACCCGGGGCCCACCTTCATGCCAAATAGCAGCAGGAGCCCTGGCACGACCACGCTGGACGTAAGGAGCATCAGCAGCGTGATCGACATCAGCTTGGCCAGGTACAGGGCGCTGCGTTCGATTGGGGCCAGCAGCAGCGCACGCAGGGTGTCGGCCTCCCGCTCGCGTTCAAAGCTGCGCGAGATGCCGAGCATTCCGGATAGCGAGATCGCTACCCACAACACTCCGGACATGACCTCGACGGTTGGTGGCGCGCCTCCGAGGAATGAAAACGAAAACAGCAGCACCACGATCGCCGAAAACAGCATCGTCGCGTAGATCAGCTCACGGGCTCGCCACTCAACGCGCACGTCCTTCCACAACAGAAGCCCAACCTGGCGTAACAGCGAGCCGCTCATGCGGTCCTCGCAAGCGGTCGTTCGGCAGCGCGGGCGTACAGCGTAAGCAGCTGCTCACGGGAGCATTCGCCGCTCGAGTAGCGTTGGGTTTTTTCCAATCGGCCACGCCGCAGCACCGCCGCCACATCGAGAAGCGGCGCGAGCGGCTCGAAGTCATGGCTGATCACGACCACGATGGCCCCTCGGGCTCGTTCATCGGCAATCAGCGAGGACAAGAGCTGTACGCCCTCTTGGTCGAGCCCCGTGTAGGGCTCATCGAGAAGCAGCAACCCCGGTCGATGAACAAGGGCTCGCGCCAGTGCCAGGCGCTGCACCATGCCTCGCGAAAATGTACGACTTGGCCGATCCGCCGCTGACTGAAGTCCAACCTGGGCAAGCAGCTCGGCGACCCGCTCGCTACGCTCTTTTTCGTCGGAACCTACGCCATACAGCTTGGCAAAAAAGAGCAAGTTCTCGCGAGCCGACAGATCCGCATAACAGCGCGGCTCATGGGAGAGCAACGACAGGCTCTGGCGCAGCCACACGCCATCGAGCTCCGAGACATCCTGGCCGTCGAACAGCAGCTTGCCGCGGGTCGGTCGAATCTGGAGCGCCAGCACACCGAGCAGCGTCGATTTGCCCGCACCGTTTTCCCCAAGCAGCGCGGTCACCTGCCCCGCTTCGAGCGTCAGGGAGACGTCACTAAGTGCCCGCTTTTCGCCGTAGTCCTTAAAAATGCCGCGAAGCACAACCTGCTGCACGGCAGGGGACTCAGTCGGCATCGGCCTCGTCCAACAGACGATAGATCGCAGTCAACTCGGCCATCACCTGCGCCCGGGTCCGCGTCGAACCACTCGGTACGCCGTCATCCATCGCCAACAGTTCACCGAGCAGCTTGTCTCGATCCACCAGGAGCTGCCGTTTGGCCGTCAGAATCGCTCGTTCCTCGCCCGGTTTGCCCTTCCAGGAGAGATATAGAAACGCTAGCGTCACGAGCAGCGTGACCAGCCCACCAAGCAGTCGGGTCAGTCGCTGCTCCGCCGGCAACCCTGAAATCGTTAAGGTGATTTGACCGCCTTCGCTCGTGCCCGCCAGCTGGCCAAACAGCAGGTCGTGGCCCTGCCACTTGCGCTCTTGAATGTCGGTCACACCATCGAGCTTTAGCTCGGGACGCTTCTCGATCACCACGCGCAGATCCGCGACTTGGAGACTCGCGGGTTGGCGAAAGGTCAGCTCGCCGGTGTGGCGCAGCATAAACGCCACTTGAACCATCGACTCACCGGGAGGCAGCGGACCTTTCCACACCAGCGCAACATTGCCGGGAGAGCTTTGGTCAATGCTCAGCGTCGATGGCCCCCCGGGTTGAAGCTGCGGTGCGACGGCTCCCTCGGCGAGAGGAATCCGTAGCCCGTCTGACCCAGGGTCGAAGGCCTGTGGCATCGGGTTGTTGATGCGCAAGATTTCCGACACCTGGACCATGTCTTCTTGGAGGTCAAAGATCAGGTGTGAGCCAGCGGATAGGCTCAGCTTGCGACGAGCCTCCTCGCCACGCACCGGCGGTCGAGACACTACCGATAGCGCCGAACCCGCCGTCCCGTTCAGATGAAACGGCTCGCTGGGCTGCTCGAACCCAAACCGCGCCAACGTCACCAGGTACTCGGCCGCACCAGTCGGCATGCCGGCCCACAAAACCGAGCCACCGGCATCGGTCGTTTGAGCCGGAAGCTTTTCCACCTGGGCTTCGCTGCTGGCCCGCCTGTACAGCGTGACGGGCACCGCCGATAGTGGCTTGTTCGATTCGTCAAACACCGTTACGCGGAGCGTGCCTGTCGGCAGTGCCGGATCGGGATGCACCTGACCATCCGCAGGTGGGGGCGGGGACGCAGGAACCGCCGTTGCCGCTGGTACTGCCGTCGCAGGCCCAGCGCCCCCCGAAAGAGTCGGGGCCCCCACTGCGGGCGAGGTAGACACTGCGGCTGAAGGAGCAGCCGTCGGGGGTGGCGTGTCTTTGGGAAACACCAGCATCAGGCGAATACCGGGAGCTGGCGCGCTTTGCACCTGAATCGGCTGCGAGGACTTGACCACACCGGACAGCTCGGTTCGTGCCTCGTAGGTGCCCGGTGGAACCCCGGCGAACGTCGCTCGACCGGCGGCATCGCTCTTGGCCTTGAGCTTGGTCCCCGACGATGAGGTCAGCGATACCTCTTGATCGACAATCGGATTGGTAAAGGTGCCAATCAACAGCCGCACCGTCACGGTCCCTGGCGGCACAGCTCCGTCGGGACGAGGAATCCCCGACATCTGTGCCGGATCGGGCATCATCGGCTGGGCCAAGCCGACCGAGCCAGGCCCCAGCACCACGGCGAGAAGAACAAGGAGCCGAAGCATCACTTTCCTCCTCCCAGCTTGAGACCGCAGCTCTTACAAAAGCGAGCATCGACGTCATTGCGAGTACCGCAGTCCGCGCAGGCCGTTGCGATCACTGTCGGAACTTGATTGCTGGGAACCCGCGCAGGGGTCGGCTCAGTCGGTACCGGCGCAGCTTTGGACGGCACTGCCTTCTTCCCCAGCGCTTCGCGTCGAGCGGCCAGATCGCGTTCGATCTGCTGCTCGTAGCTTTGTCCTTGATCAAGCTGACGGAGAATACGTACCGCTCGCTCGCGATAGCGACCGCGAATTTCTGCGTAGTCATCGTCGGATAGCTTGCCCATGGAACGATCAAGTTCCAGCTCTTTGAGAGCCCGCTTGAGCAGGTGATACTCGCGGGTCAGTTCGCGACGACGACGTCCGACGGCAGCTCGTGCTTCCACTTGTTCGTCATCGCTCGACACCGCAGTCAGGCCACGTGCTGCCTTTAGCAACATGTTTCCCGTCACCCACAGTGCCGCAACGGCCCCAGCCAGGGCAATTGACGGACCGCTCAGGCTACCGAGCGCGACCGAAAAACCGATCAGTCCCAACCCGAAGGCAAGGCCTGTACCGCCATAGAGGAGCCGAGAGTCAGTCCATGTCATCGAGATCGTCGTCAAGGCGGCGCTCGTAGGAAGCGCGGTCTGTGTCTTTGAGAGTTGGAGAGGTAGCAGCACCGAGTCGAGCCTGTTGACCCCAACGACGAGCCAAAAGACCGAGCGCACCCAGTGCAGCCGCGATAATCACCAGCGGAAAGATCCAGGCCAGGCGATTGAAGCCCACGTCCTGCGGCACCACGAGCGCCGACTCTCCGGGATATTTGTCAAGAAAATAGCGAATAATCTGGTCCCGACTGCGGCCCTCGTCGATGAAGCGAGCGATGATACCGCGCTCTTTGGCCGCATTCCCGCACGAACACTCAGCGAGGGTCTGCCGACCACAACCGCACATGCAGACGATGGTCTTGCGCAGATCGCGCTCCAGCTCATTGCGGGGTGGCGTCGGAAAGTTCTGGCCTTCTGTCGATTGATGCATGCCCTGACCGGCGGCGGGTTGAGCCTGCGCTTGACCCACTGCACCAAACAGAAGCAGCACAATCACAGTCGCTGCCGCCGCCTTGCTGACCGTCACCGGCTTCGTGTCGGGTTCGGCAGGCTCGGGTCCGCCCTTCCCCGTCGGATCGCTGCGATCGGGCAAGAATGCCACTGCCGTTCCCGCCATCAGCATCACAAAGCCGAGCCACACCCACAGCACCAGCGGGTTTACGATCAGCTTGAGGCCGGCGACCGACTCGCCCTCGTCGATGCCGTTTAGAATCACGTAAAGATCCTCGAACAAGCTGTTGTGCGTCGCAACGATCGTCCGAGGTGGCTCTTCCTCGTGACCGCGATAGGCCCACTTGGCTGGACGCAGCTCGAACGACTGCTGGCCATCGACTTTGACGAGCAGCCGGGCCTCGGTGATTTCCTTCTGCGGGTCCGAGGAGGCCCGGAAGCTGGCGAGGGTAATCTCGTAGCGACCGAGCTTGGTTGACTTGCCCCGGGCCAGCGTCACTTCGTTTTCGACCTGAAACGTCTGTCCGGCAAAACCAAAGAACATAAGGACAATGCCGACGTGAACCAGGTAGCCGCCGTAGCGCCGCTTGTTGCGGAGCAAGAGTCCGACGAGTGCGGTTAGAAAGTCGAGCTTGGTGCCACTCTGCCGAGCGCGAGTCCCGACGATGAACTCTTGCCCGACGGTGATCAGCACCATTGCACACAGTCCAAAGCAGATCAGACTGACCGGCAACTGGAACTTTTCGTGCATGAACGACGACCGCGTCCTCGCCCACGGCAGCATGCTGGCAACCAGCACAATCGTCATGATGGCGACGGTGACTGGTGCCCGAAGCTGCTTCCACAGCATCCCCTTGGAAGCTCGCCGCCACGCCATCAGCGGCCCAATGCCCGTGAGCAACAGCAAGATCAGCCCGAGCGGTGCCATCCAGCGATTGAAGAACGGCGGACCCACCGTCACTCGATTGCGGGTCACTGCCTCGGACAGCGTTGGAAACAGCGTGGCCACGAGGATGAAGAACGCGCAGGCGATCAGCACCCAGTTGTTGAGAAGAAACGCAAACTCCCGCGACAAAACCGACTCCAGGTCGGCTCGCGAGCGCAAAAGCGGGAGTCGGTAAATCACGTACCCGAACGAAAACACCGCCGCAAAGCCAATGAACGCCAGAAACCGCGCTGCCAGCTCAGGATCGTTTCCGAAGGCGTGGACCGACTGCACGATGCCCGATCGGGTCATAAACGTCCCAACCATCGTCAAAAGGAACGTCATGATGACCAGCACTACGTTCCAGATTTTCATCATGCCGCGTCGCTCTTGAATCATCAGCGAGTGCAAAAACGCGGTGGCGGTAAACCACGGCAGAATTCCGGCGTTTTCGACGGGATCCCAGCCCCAATATCCACCCCAACCCAGTACGTGATAGGCCCACAGGGAGCCGAGAATGAGTCCCTGCGACAGGAAGTACCAGCACACCAGCATCCAGCGCCGCACCGACTGCAGCCACGTATCATCGAGATTGCCGGTGATGAGCGCCGCCATACCAAACGCAAACGGCACACTCGCTGACACATAACCGACATACAGCGATGGCGGATGCGTCGCCATGTAGAAGTCTTGAAGCAGCGGATTGAGACCCTTACCGACAACTGGCGCTTCATTCAGGAACGTATCGAAGGGTCGCTTGTAGAACACCACCAGCGATACAAAGAACGCCTGGATGCCCATGAGGATCGCCGTCACCCATGGGATGAGCTCCCGATGACGCTCACGGTTGCGCGAGATGGCAACGGTCGAAAAGATCGACAGCAGCCACGCCCAAAACATCATCGACCCGTCGAGGCCGCCCCAGTAGGACGTCAGCTTGAAAAACCACGGCATCGCCGAATCGGAGTTTTGGTGAACGTACTTGAGCGAAAAGTCGTTCGACAGCACCGCGAAAAAGATCAGTGCCGATGCCAGGCTGAGCAGCGCAGTGCAGGCATAGCCCGCGTAGATGGCGGAGCGAATGAGTGGTTGCGACTGACGACGGACGCCCGCCACCGCCGCACCACCGGCATACGTCGTCAGGATGAGCGTACACAGCAGCACAAAGCTGCCAAACAGAGCCACCCAGTTGGTCTGTACAGCAGCCATTAGTTCGCCTTGCCTGCCGCTGACTCGCGGCTACAGCGAGCAACGGCCACCGGATGCGTACCACCGGACTGCTGGTATTTCGACGGACACTTGGCCATGACCTCGTTGGCCGTGAACTGTTGGCCGTGAAGCTGGCCCTTGAGCACGACCTCGGCCCCATCCTTGAACGTGTCGGGAACCACGCCCGCGAAGTAGGCTTCGGCGATGGCACCGCAGTTTTCGATCTGGAACTTGTATTCCAACTTCTGAACGTCGTGGTTCATTCGCTTTTTGATCGTTCCCGGTACGACGTAGCCGTGGAGCTGGAGCCGCTTGTTTTGCCAGACGCTGCCCTCTTTGGCGACCTCGTCGACGTGCTTGTAATACTCAAAGCCTGATGAGTCGGACATAAGGACTCCGATCCCACCGACGATGATTGCCACCGACAGCACGATCAAAAGGACACGATTGCGGCCTCTGGCTCGCGGCGGACCACCAGCACTGCCACCCGGAAGCGCGGAAGTTGTCTGTACAGTCATTGTGTTTGTGACCTTTTAAGTTCCCATAAAATACGCGACCTGTCGGCCCAAATTCTCGCGGCTTCGTCAGCCTCCGATAGACACCATGTGCTTGCGCGGCCCACCGCATCCTGTCGGGGAAAAGACATGGCCCACCCGCTTATCAACGAGGCCGCCACGCGCCACCTGCACCAGTCGATCGACCAAGTCGTCTCCTACGAGACCCGAGCGTAACACGGCACGTAGGTCGATGGCGTCGTCGTAGGCCAAGCAGGCGTGCAGCTGTCCGGTCGCCGATAACCTCACCCGATTGCAGGTATCGCAGAATGGCTCGCTCACCGCCGAGATCATCCCCACCCGCCGCAGCTTACCTTGGTACATCACTGCCGCGTAACGCGCTGGACCGACACCGGGTAGTGGCTCGCCCGTCTCGATATCGAGCAGCGGCCCCAGCTCGCGAGTCAGGATCTGACGCAGCTCCGTGACAGGTAAAAATGTCCCCGGATAAAACAACAAACCGTCGGACATCGGCATCAGCTCGATAAACCGCGGGATCAGGTCGCGATCCCAGCAGTAACGGCACAGCGCGCCGATTTCATCGTCGTTGAAGCCGCGCATCGCCACGCAGTTGACCTTGGTGTGAGCAAAGCCCACGGCCTGCGCCGCATCAAGCCCAGCGAGTACTTTGCCGAGATCGCCGCGCCGGGTCACGCTCACAAAGCGCTCGGGCTGTAACGTATCGACGCTCACGTTGAGCCGATGCAGCCCAGCGGCCTTCAGTGGTACCGCCAGCTCGACGAGGCGTTCACCGTTTGTCGACAGCGAAAGATCATCGAGCCCCAGCCGCCCGAGTCGCTCGACCAACTCGACCAAGTCCTTCCGCACCGTGGGTTCGCCGCCAGTCAGTCGGACGCGCCTTACGCCAACTCGCATCAGCGACGCCACCGCTGCTTCAATTTCCTCGAAGGAGAGCACATCTGCTCGGGGTGCCAGATCGACGCCGTCCTCGGGCATGCAGTAGGTGCAGCGATAGTTACAGCGGTCGGTCAGCGACACCCGAAGATAGCTGATCCGACGCAGCAAACCATCGGTGAGCTGGCCCGCCGAAGTACCTTGGGCATCCATCGACAGCGGTTTGCCCGATAGAACAGGCAATCGAAACGGTTCTCCGTCGATCCTCCTCTGTTCGGATCCGCAGCCACTCATCGTCGTGCCTCAAACTTGAGATGCCCCAGTTCGGGACCAATCAGCTTTTCCATCGCCAACCGCACCGCATGCGGTGAACCTGGAACCGCAAAAATGACCAATCCTCGGTAGAGCCCTGCGACAGCGCGTGACATCATCGCCGAGGAACCAATCTCGGCATACGAGAGCATACGGAATAGCTCCCCAAATCCATCGAGCCGCTTTTCGAGAAGTGCCGCCACCGCTTCATAGGTGTTATCACGTCGGGAGATACCGGTACCGCCGGTGCTGATGACCACATCGGCGGCCGCTTCGTCAGCGATCCTCGTGATGAGGCCTTGAACCAGCGTCGGTTCATCGCGCACGATCGCTTTGCCAGCGACGGTGTGCCCGAGTGACTCGACCTGTTCGCGACAGACCCGCCCGCCTTCATCGTTGTCCTCGGTACGCGTGTCCGAAACCGTGAGCACGAAGACACGAACGTGACGGGGCGCGTGGGCTTTGTGTTGTGACGCGGGAGTCATGGCCGAGCGATCCTAACAAATTATAACGTTACGTCAGGTCTGACGACACACAGCATCGCTGTTCTTGCATCTTCATCGAGTCGAGGGAGGATGCCAAAAACAAAAGTCCGCCGCCGGGTAAGTACCCAGCAAGCGGTGTATTCGGGATGGAAGGGGAGAGGTCACGCCGCAGAGCGCGGCGCGAAGGACTAACCGCTGGTGATGGCGATGCCGAGAAGCTGACGAAGCTCGAAGTAGGTCGGCGAGATGGCGTACATCACCAGCTCTTTGACCTTGTCCTTCGGGGCCATACCGCCGACCGCAGTGGCTTCTTGTCCGATGTAACGAGCCGCCACGCTAAGGTCGTTGCAGACAATCAGACCCGCACGGTGCGAGGTCAGATCGACCGCCTGCGCCCACTTCGCCATGTCGAGCTGCGACTTATTCGCCACGTACTTTTGCACGACCATGCCGAGGTGCTCACGAGCTGCGAACGGCACGAACGGGTTCATCGCAGAAGCGAACTGATCGACGAACTGGGCGTGCTGCGGCGGAACCGGGAAGTCCGGACGAGCCAGACGAATCGCCGCCAGCAGTGCCACCGCAAGCTCGGTGTTCGACGTCAAGATTGCCCGCAGGTAGTGCTCGGGCCGCATCTTGGTGAGGAACGCCGCGCTCGGGAAAGCCACATCCTTATCGCCGCGTCCAGCTAGCATCCCTTGTCCGACGACAATCGAAGGGATGAAGATGTTCTTCTCTTTGCAGTTGGCGACGACTAGGTCACCCGGCTGCTCGGTACGGAAGAAGATCTCGACGTTCGGCGGAACATTGAGCACCTGCATGACGTAGGTGAACACCCGCCCAAACATCGTCTGGTCACTCGACAGGTCGCGCTTTTCCTTGCGCTTGAGGTTGTACTGCTTGTGCTCAGCCGCCCGGAGCGTACCGACCGCCGTGTACACCGTCGCAAAGATGGCCCCAATGAAGCGGTCCTCATCCTTGTGGTAGATGTACTTGTTCCACATCTCGTCGGTGAGCTTGTTCCTCGCCTTCGGCAGACCCTTCTTGTACTGCTCGAAGAACTGCTGCTCGTCGGCATCGGCCCGCTGCAGGTGAGCCAGCGCCGAGCACATGCACCACGCCTTATCGAACTGGCGTGAGTCCTGATAGATCCGACGCAGCGCCTTGTACGCCTCGACCCGGTACGGATCCTTGTCGATGAGGAACATCTGCTCGTTGACGGCCTTGTCGATGTAATCGGGGCCGCCGACGATATAGAGCTCACCGAGGATCTCGCGCCGCTTGAGGTTTTCTGGCTCAAGGCCCACCGCAACCTCGAAGGTCTGGATCGCAGCCGGGATGTCCTTCTGACGCGAACGGTAGATTTCGCCAAGAGCGTGCCACAGCGCGACGGTGACCTGCTCCTGCCCAGTCTTGGGCATGCGCTTGATCATCTTGCGGTAGTTCCGCTCCTGCGCCTTCCAGTCCTTGCGCGTCGTGCAGATCTTGTCGATGGCCTCGAACGGCTTCAGGAACTCCTGGAACCGTGCCGAAGGAATGACCTCTGGCTTGGCGAAGTACGCGTCGAGCGCCAGGTTGAACTGGTCGATCGCCTCGTCCGTCGACTTCAGGGCATCACGATAGATCACGCCCGCCGTGTAGTAGAACTTGCCGCGACGGAGCATGTCGTGCTCAAGCTGCGCGAGCCGCCCGAGGATCTCGATGGCCTTTTTCCACTGCTCGGTCTTGGTGTAAAGCTCCAGCACCTTGTGCAGCGTGACGTGGCTGTCCGGCTTGATCTCGATCGCATCGAGGTAGCTCTGAATGGCTTTCGGGTACTGCTGAAGCTTGTCAGCGTACATCTCGGCCATCTCACAGTTGAGCTTGAACCGCTCCTCACCTTCAGCAACGGGGAGCAGCGCTCGCTTGGCAGTGATCACCGCCTCCCAATCGTTGTTGGCAAGCTGCATTTCGATGACGGCGAGAAGCGTCGCCCGATGGTTCGGGTCGATCTCCAACGCCTTCTCGAACATGTTGAGCGCCTTCTTCTTTTCCGTCTGGCGCAGCTTGATGATGCCCAGGCGATAGAAGATGTCGACGACTTCACTATCACGCTGTGCCTCACGGTGATGCACGAGCACCGTCTGGTACAGCTTGAACGCACCTTCCCAGTCTTCCAGGCGATAAAGCAGGTCCGCCCGTCCCAGCAGCGTCTGGAGCGACGTGCTGTCTAGGTCATAGGCCAGCTTGAAGTACTTGAGAGCCTTGTCCCGGTTCCCGAGTGAGTCAGCGGTCTTCGCCACTCGGTAGTACAGGTTGTTCATCTCCTTCGCGTCGCGCTTATCGGCCTTGCGGACCAGCGCGTCGAGAATCGGCTCTAGTTCCTTCCAACGTCCCTCGCGGAAGTACAGCTCGGCCAGCGGCTCGGCAGCACCGACGTGCTCTGGATCGAGCTGCATGACCCGGGCGAGGAACTCCGAACCACGCTTCTCCTCGTCGAGACGCTCGCGCATGATCGTCCCGATCTCGAACAGGATCTTGATCTTGTCGAGCGGGTTCGGCATCTGCTCTTCGGCGCGAATCATGAGCTGCGACGCCTTCAACCAGTCGCCACGGCCCTTGTACAGCGCGATGAGCTTCTGCATCGCCGGGACGAAGTTCGGATCGACCCGCAGTGCTTCGAGGAAGCGACCCTCGGCGGTTTCCTGATCTTGCAGCTTGTCTTCGTACAGCCCACCGATGCGGGTATGTAGCTCGACTTGCTGACGACGATCCTGAACCAGCGACACCAAGTGCGACAGTGTGTCGATGGCGCGGCTCCAGTCCTCGACGCGCTCGTAGAGTCGACCGAGGGCAATCAGTGCCGCCTGGTGGTTCGGGTCGATGGCGAGAATCTCGCTGTACGACTCGATGGCGCGGTCGTTGTCCTTGATCTCCTGCTCGTAGACCTCACCCATCTGCGCGTAGAGCGCCATCCGCTCGTTACCGTCCACCGACACGCTGATGTGACGGCGGAAGGTATCGACCAGCTCAGCCCACTGCTTGAGGATGCGGTACAACCGCTCGAGCTGACGGTACGACGGGAAGTGCCGCTCGCTGAACGTGAGCGCCTTCTCGTGAGCTTCAGCGGCCTTGTCGACCTTCTTGAACAGGTTTTCCCAAGCGACGGCGATCTTCTCGTACAGAGAAATCCGCTCGTCGTCCGAGCCCACCACATCAAGCTGCGTCTCGAGAATTTGCAGATACGGCTCTGCCTGCTGCGCCTTGGCGTACAGCTCCTCGAGAGCCCGCATCGCACGCAGATTGTACGCGTCGATGTCGAGGATCTCGCGATGGCTGATGATCGCTTTGTTCGGGTCGGACAGCTTCTGGTCGTACAGCTCGCCGATCCGGCGCTTGAGCGTGATGATCTTGTCGGGATCATCGATGTTCTTGGTCTTGCGACCGAGCACGTCGATGAGGTTGTTCCATGACTGACCCGCCGTATATAGCCGCTCGAGGGAATCGAGCGCTGGCATGCAGGTCGGGTCCGCCGCAATCGCCCGACGCAGCGCACCGACAGCAAGCTCGGCGTTCTGCATCTGGTTTTCGTAAAAACCAGCCAAGTCAAGCAAAATCGCAACTTTCTTTTCGGCATCGTCCTCAATCGAGGAGTGGTGCTCGAGGGTCGCGACCAGCTCGTTGTACTGCTGGGTCTTCTTGTAGGCCTCCGCCAGGTTGGTGAGCGCCTCTTTGTGGTTCTTATCGATCTGCAGCGCTTGCTGCTGCGACGCGATGGCGTAGTCGAGCCGGTTTAGGTGCTCGGCGTACCACCGACCGATCTTGACCCACAGGTCGGCACGCGCCTTCGGGTCGGCGATCTGCGTGACGCTCTGCGTGTACTCACCAAGCAGGTCTCCCCACTTGTTGATGATCGAAGCGAGTCGCTCCATCTCACGCGCCGTCGAGTCTACCGAGTAGTCCTCGCGGAACGCGGCCTGGAGAATCACGAACGCGCTGTCGCGATCGTTCATGTTCTCTTCGTAAATCCGGGCGACCTGCTGGAGCAGCTCGATACGCTGCATCGGCGTGTTGTCCGGGAACTCGACGCGAGCGAGGAGCAGATCCGCAAGCTGATTCCAGTTCTTGCGAGTCCGGTAGATCCCCTCGACCTGCTGCGAGGCTTCCAGGTTCGTCTTGTCGATCTGCTGGACGCGCTCGAAAGCGTCGGAAGCAGCCGCCAAATCCGAAACCTTCTCGAACCAGATGTGACCGATCTTGAGCAGCTCGGCGATCTTCTGGCTGTCCTTGTCGAGCAGCTTGACGCGCTTCTCAATGACGTTGACCGCGTCTTCCCACTGGCTCTCCTGGTTGAAGAGCGCTTCGAGGGCGTCGAGGGCGCGGAAGTCCTTCTTGTTGATCTCGAAGACCTTCTGCCAAGCCTTGATCGCGTCCTGCGGCCGCATGATCCGGTCGGAGTAGAGCTTGCCCAGCTCCGCCCACGCCTCGCGAATCTCTTCGATGCTGCCACCGGCGAGCGCCAGCGAATCAATCAAGCGGTGCAAAATCTCCGCCAGATCGTCCGGCTGATCGAGCTTGCGATACAGAGCCGCCACCGCCCGCAGCGCGTCGACATCACGCGGGTCGATTTGCAGCACTTCCATCCACGCGTCTAGTGCGTCGCGGTCGCTCTCCAGCTTCGTCTCACGGAGCACACCGAGCCGCTTGTAGAGCGGAATGGTGTCTTCCGGCACGTCGATGATGCGGATCGTTCGCTGAAGGATGTCCTCCAGCTCGCGCCACGCCTGCGCCGTCTCGTACAGCTTCGACAGCTCACCAAGCGCCATCGAGTTGTCACCGCGCAGATCGATGACCTTGGTCCACAGCTCAATCGCACGATCGCGTTCGTTCAGCGTATCGCTGGCGATGCGCGCCATACGGGCATAGCACTCGGCCATGCCATCGTCGCTGTTCTGGATATCGACCATCTTCTCGTAGACGCCAGATAGCTCTCGCCACTGTTCGCCCCGGAAGTAGATCCGCTCCAGGCACTCCAGCGCTTTGCCATTGCGCGAGTCACTCTCGAGAATCGCGTTGTAGCATTCGACCGCCTTCGCTGGCTCCTCGAGGGCATCGGTGAACACCGTGCCCAAGCGGAAGTACAGTTCGACGGTCTCGTCGGGATCTTGGCTGATCTGGATGCGGCGACGGAGCACGTCGGCCAGCTCTCGCCACATCGACGTCTGGTTGTAGACGCGATCAAGCGACAGCAGCGCATCCGGATCCTTCGGCTCGATTTGGAGGACGCGAATGTTCGCTTCCTCTGCGTGCTGAAGGTCGCGCAGCTCGAACTCATAAACTCGCGACACCTTCAGCCACAGCATCCGCTGAATCTGTGCGTCAGCGAGAGCGATCTCGCCCTTGATCGTCTCCAAGTAAACCGCGACCAAGTCCTCCCACGAACGAGTCACCTTCGCCAGACGCTCCACCTCTTCGGCGGCGCGCTCCGACGTCGGAGCCTCGTTGATGGCCTTGCACCACCACTGGAAGGCGCGAACCTGATCGACCAGCTTGTGCTCGGCGATCTCGGCGATCCGCTCGATCAGCGACTGACGCTCGTTCGGGTCAGTCATCTTCTCAAGCTGCACCTCGTGAATGCGGACCAGCTTCTCCCACTGCTCGGCGACCCGATACAGCGGCTCGAGGATGCCCGCAATCTCGATCGGCCGGATGTTGCCCGCAAACAGCAACTCCAGTGCCTGCAGCGTCGGACCATGGTTCGGATCCGAGGTCAGAATCTCGCGATAGACCTCGATCGCGTTGTCGACGTCGCGCAGGTTCTCTTCGTAAAGCTGACCGAGCCGGAACTGCAGCGCGATGATCTCGGCGTCGCTGTTCGCAAGCCGCATCTCCGTCCGCAAAATGGCCGCCAGCTCTGCCCAGTGCTGACCACGCTCATACAGTCGATCGAGCGCCAGCACCGCCGTCGGATTTTCCGACTCGACTTCGAGCACCCGACGGAAGGTCGCAATCGCCTTCGCCTCGGCTGCCATTTCCTCTTCGTACACTCGCGCCAGCCGCAGCAGCATCTCGACCTGCTGGAGCTGATCGCCCATCTTGACCACTTCGGCTTCGTACAGCTCGGCGAGCTGCGGCCAAGCGTTGGTCAGCGAAGCCAGTCGCTCCAGGTTCTTGATCGAATCTTCATTCACCGAATCAAGACGCAGAGCCCGGCTAAACGCCTCGAAGGCGTTCATTGATCGCTCAAGTTGCCGCTCGTAGTAACCGGCGATGCGATGGAGCAGCTCGACCTTGCGCAGTGGATCGTCGGCGTGCTTGACCATCACCTCGAGGACGTCGATGAGCTTCTCCCACTCACCCGCCGTCTCGAACACCGGCTCTAGCACCTGCGCGGCGAGCACCGGCTCTTCGGCACCATGAACAATTCCATCGAGAGCTGCCAGCGTCGGCTCGTTGCTGCTCTCCAGTTCGAGAGCCTCACGGTACGACTCGACCGACCGCACCATGTCCTTCAGGTGCGTCTCGAACAGCTTGCCGATGCGGTACTTCAGAACCACCGTCTCGGCCGTCGTGCCCGACAGCTCGACTTCACGCTCGAGCGTCGACAGCAGGTCATACCAGCGCTCCGCTCGACCATACAGCCGATCAAGCGCCTTCAGGGCATCGGTATCCGTCGGGTCAATCCCGAGGATGTCGTTGAAGGTCTCGATCGCGTGCTCAATGTCCTTGAGCCGCGTGTCGTAGGTGTCGGCCATCTGGAAGAGGATTCGCTTCTTGTCCTCTCCCGTCTGAGCCAGCTCCACCTGATGCCCGTACAGATCCTTGAGGTCCGCCCACCGCTCGAGGCTGGTCAGCAGCGACTCAAGGCTTGCAATCGCCGTGGCATCGGCGCTATCGGCGTCGAGCACACCCTTGTAGACCGCGATCGCCTTGTCGGGGTCATTCAGAACCTCGACGTACAGCCGAGCTGCCTTAAACCACAGCTCCTTCTTCGCCGGAAGCTCATTGACAATCTCGACCTTGGTCAAGATCACCTCGACGAGCTTCGGATGGTTTTCGGTCCGCGCATACAGCGCTTCGAGCGCGTTTGCGGCCGGTAGATTTGCCGTATCGACGGTGAGAACCTTGTGATAGGCCAGCGCCGCCTGATCGTTGTCGCCGAGATTGCCCTCGTAGATCTGCGCGATGCGGGTCCACAGGTGAACTTGCAGCTCGAAGTTGTCCGTCGCTTTCTCGACGACCTCTGCATAAAGGTTGACGAGGTCTTGCCAACGGGTCAGCGCAACCGCCAGCCGCTCGAGGTGCTGCTGCGTCTCCTCTCGCGCCGGGTCTTCACGAAGCGCCCGCGCATAGGTCAGAAACGCATTCAGTCCGTCCTCGCGACCCTCTTCGTACAGACGCGCAATCTCGTGGAGAAGCTCGATCTTGCGAACCGAATCGCTGGAGTGCCGGACCATGATCTCGTAGACGCCGATCAGGTTCGCCCAGTCCGAACGATGCTTGTAAATCGGCTCGAGGATGCCCGCGACATCAAGCTCCAGTTCCGGCTGCTTGATGAGGCTTTCGAGCGCACCCCTCGCTTCATCGTTCATCGGATCCAGCTCGAGCACCTGGCGATAGGTATCCACCGCCTGCACCCGATCGCTCAGCTTCGTCTCTCGCAGGTTACCGAGTCGGTTGAGCAGAATGACCTGCTCTGCCGGCTCCTGCGTCAGCACAAGCTGTCGCTGGAGGTTTTCCGACAGGTCGTTCCACATCTGCTGCTGCAGATACAACCGATCGAGTGCTCGCAGCGCCGACATGTTGGCGTCGTCCTGCCCAAGCACTTCCTTGTACGTCTCAATCGCTTTTTCGAAGTTGCCGAGCACTTCCTCCCACAGCTTCGCCATCTGGAAGAAGTACGACTCACGGATTTGCGGATCGCTCGCCAGCTCGACCTTCTTGCGCTGCACCGCCAGCAGCTCTGTCCAGCGCTTGTGGCGCGTGTAGAGCCGCTCCAGCGCTTCAAGCGCCGTCACGTCCTCGGGGTCGATCGCCTGAGCACGTTGGAAGAACTCAACCGCCTTCTCGCTATTGCCAAGCTGCTCGTCGTAGGCAACAGCAACCTTCATGAGCAGTTCGCGAGTAAGCAGCGAGTCCAGCCCGCCCTTCTCGATCGCCTCTTCGTACAGACCGACGAGGTGGCTGCCCGCGCCTTGCTGCGCTGCAACTTTTTCCAGCTCAACCCGGCACTGCTCATTGGTCGGATCGACCCGGAAGCAGCGACTGTATGCGTCGAGCGCCTTCTCGAAGTTCGCAAGCTGCTGAGTCCACAGCTCACCGATTCGCATCAGCAGCGTCACCCGCGCCAGAGTCTCCTCGGCGGCAGTACGTGCTAGCTGAATCTCATGCACGCCAACCAGCTTCAGCCACTCACCGAGCTGCTCGTAGATCGGCTGCAGGATGTTTGCTGCATCGACCTGGAATTGCGCGTCGGGCAGCCGTCGCTCCAGTGCCTCGCGGGCACCGTCGTGGTTCGCCTGCTGATCGAGGATCTCGCGGTAGCAGTCGATCGCGCCCGGCACATCGCCAAGGTGCGTCTCGCGAACCTGACCGAGCCGATACTTGAGCAGCACCACCGCATCGACATTCGCCGGATCGGTAAGCTCCAACTCCTTGGGAATCGTCGACTGTAGCTCGGCCCACTGCGCCGTCGCCGTGTAGATGCGATCGAGCGCCTGCCAAGCCAGTAGCTCGTTTTCACCACCGACACCATCGAGGATCGCCCGGTACGCAGTCACCGCCTGCGCCGGATCCTTGATCTCGTTTTCATAGAGCTGAGCGATCTGATACCGAATCGCCCGCTGACTGTCGGTGTCGTTCTCAAGCTCGAGCTTCTTCTGGTAGATCCCCAGCAGCTCGGGATACCGACCCGTCTTCAGATACAGCCGATCGAGTGCGCCGAGAGCAACCTCGTGATTCTCGTCGATCGCCAGGATCTGACGGTTTGTCTCAATCGCCTTCTCTGGTGCCTGGAGCTGCTCCTCATAGACGCGAGCGACCACGAGCAGCAGGGGCAGTGCCTCGAACTTGTCCGCAAACTTCGGAACCGCCGCCTCATAAGCGCTCACCAGCGCCTGATAGCCGGTCGTCTCCGCCGCAAGCCGCTCAAGCTCGCCACGCAGCCACTCGAGCTTCCAGTCCTCACCAAACGCCTTGAGGTACCAGTTGTACGCAGTAGCCTTGTCCTTGAGCGAGTTCTCGACGAGCTGCGCCAGATGGCGAATCCGCTCGACGCGAACATCTACGTCCTCGGTGTGCGAGAGCTGAATCTCGAGCACGCCCGCGAGCTTCTTCGGATCCTTGGCCGCTTCGTACAGCGGGATCAGGGCCTCTGCCGCCTGAAGGTTCCGTGCGTCGAGCGCAAGCACCTTCTCGAAGGCACGCATCGCCCGATCGGCCTTGTCCATCTTGTCGCGGTACAGCACCGCGATCCGATTCCAGAGGACGACCTTGTTCGCGTCGTCCTCGGTCTCGACCTGCCGCTCGAAGACGCGGATCAGCTCGTCGTACTTGTTCTGCTTGGCGTAGAACTGCTCCAGATCATCCCAGCTCTTCTGTTCAATGAAGAGCTTCTTGATCGCATCCTGAGCTCGCCGGTTTTCCGGCTCAATCTCCAGCAGTTGCCGCCACGCCCGCGTCGCCCGAACCGGATCTTTGACGCGATCGGTGAACAGCACACCAAGCTTCTGAAGCATCGCGACCTTTTTCGTCGCGTCGGTGAACAGGTGAGCCTGTTTTTCGCTGACATCGGCCAGCTTGTCCCAGATCTTTTCCCGCTCGTACAGCTTCTCAAGCTCGGCCAGCGCCTCGGCGTGCTCGGGGCTCGCCTCCAGCACGCGCTCCCATAGCTCGATCGAAACCGCCGGCTTCTTCAGTTTTTCCGAAGCGAGCTTGGCGATCTCGACAAAGCGCTGCGACCGAACCTTGGCATCAGCAATCCGACCCACTTCGCGCTGGTTGACTGCGATCAGCTTCTCCCAGTCGCGCCGTTTCTCGTAGTTGCTCTTGAGGAACGCGATCGCCTCGTCATTGCTGTCGTCAAGCGCCAGCACCTGCTCGTAGGCCTTGATCGCTTCGGCAACGTTCGAGAAGCGCTCCTGGAACAGTCGCGCCACGCGTCCATAGACCGCCACCTTTTCGGAGGTGTCCTCGACCGCCGCTGCTTTCTTTTGCAGCGTCGAAATCAGGTCTGGCCAGCGCTTCATGGTCTCGTACTGCGCAGCCAGCGAATCGAGCGCTCGGGTGTTGTTCGGCTGAATCGCGATGATCGCGTTGAAGGTGTTGACGATCTGCGAGTCCAGCCGCAGCCGGTCCTTGTAGATATCAACCAGCTCGAACAGCTTCTCGACCTTCTCTTCAGCCGTCAGGTCGGCAACCTTGTCGACCTCATCCTTGATCGCATCGGCCAAGGCATTCCATCGCTCGATCTGGCGCAGTACGCGAATCAGGTTCTTGCGTGGGGCCCGATGCGTCGGCACGCTCGTGACCACCTTGCGCCATGCATCGATCGCCTTGTCGGCACTGCCGCCTTCCAGCGCTCGCGCCGCATCCATCGCCTTGATCGTCGCCGGCTCAAGCCCAGCCAACTCGGGATCGACAGCGGGCTCTTCCACTGGAGCTGCAGGTGCCTCCTCGACCGCCGGGGCCACCGCCACCGGTTCTGCCACCGGCTCAACCACGGCCGGTGCGGCTTCGACAGGAACGACTTCCGCCTGAGCAGCTTCGACAGGGGCCTCAGCAGCAGGTGCCACAGCTTCGGGTGCAGCTGCCTCGGCCGGTTCAGCAGCCGCTTCCGCCGCCGGATCGCCGAACTCAGCCACGTAGGCCTGAAGCTCTTCGTTTTCCGGAAACACGCGACCGACTTCTGCAAAGAAGTTTCGCGCCGTGGCCGCATCGCCCATGTCGCGCCACGCCATCCGGCCGGCCTGAACCATGAGAGCGGCCCGATCGGCATCGGCCATCGGTGCGAAGCTACCAAGCTCCGCGTAGTTGAGAAGCGGTGCCCAGTCTCCCTTCGGCCCAAGCACCTCACGCAGCATGTTAAACGCTGCCAGGTGACCCGGGAACGCCTTGCTGGCGTCGACCGTTCCGCGATACGTTAGGTTGAGCGAGCGACCATAGAAGCGAGCGGCTCGCTCCTTGTCCTTCCAGCGGAGCAGCCACATGTTGCCGATCCGCTTGGACAGATCGATCTTCGCCTGCACATCCGCCAGAGACTCGATGCGCTTTTCTTGCAGCGCAACGATCTCGTCAAAGCGGCTCTGCTCGGCCAGGATCTTTTCCAGCAGGAAGTTGGCCATCTCGTGCTGCGGTTGCAGCGCAATGACCGCACGCAGACACTCCTCGAACTGAGGATCTGTCTTGGCCTCGATGTGGAAGATCCGAGCAGCCCGGAACCAAATCCGCGCCGCCATCGCCGGATCGCTGCCTTGCTTGGCTCGCCCAGCCCCCATGAGCCGTTCGGCCTCGCTCAGCCAGTCCTCGCGGTCGTAATTGGTCGCTGCCAACGCATCAGCGATGTCCGCATCGCCGGGCCAGTTGCGACTGGCACCCTCTAGATGCGGACGCGCTTTTTCGCGCTCCCTCGCATCGAGCAGAGTCTCGCCGAGGAGTCGCTCGGACTCCTTCTTGCGCTCAGCATCGCCGCTGACCTTCATCTCAAGGCCAAGCAGCGTGGCTACCATCTCGAGATTGCCCATCTCGCGATAGATTTGCCGCGCCCGAGTCAGAGCCCGAGGTTGCTGTGGGTTCTGCTTGAACGCCTGCTGATAGTGGGCCATGGCCCGATCTTTGCGCAGGAAGAACTCCTCGCAGAGTTCACCAAGCTCAAAGAGCGCTGCCGCCCGGTTCTCCTTGCCCTCGATCCGCTCGATCTCTTTTTCGAGTTCTTCAAGCAGACCACCCCAAATACGCGCGTTGCGAAGCCGCTTCGCTACCTGATCCCGAAGTTGCATGAGCAGGCCACCCTTATAGCTTTTTCCAAGGGAAATGGATGGTTGAAAGCCGCACCTTTTATATCACGCGCTGCGACGACGATCAATCGGAAACCGGCACGCCGCCGCAGGGTTACCTCCGTCGCCGACCCAAAAAATCGCGGGTAGGTAAACCGACTACCCTCTCGTCTCGTGAGGTTGTTTTCGCTGCGTCGAGATATCGACGCAGGAAACCGGGAACAACAAAGATTGGGAAGCAAAGTTCCCTGTCTCGGCAGAAGGAGAAACGTCGTTGTTACGAACGGATAAATGCTGGCGGGTGAAGAAAATCGGAGAGAAAGGACTGCGGAACAGCAGAGCTAGGCTACGGAGCTTCCAGTTGGTTCATGGCTTCCTGAGCCACGCGTGCCATGTCAGGCCCACCACGACTCCCTACCTGCTGAAACTTCTTCAGCCACTCGATGGCGTTCTTCTTATCGTCCATCGCCTTGTAGGTCATGCCAAGGTTGTAGACCGCCTGCCACAAGTCGGTGTTCAGCTCGTATGCGCGCTTGAACTCCTTGGCGGCCTCCTCGTACTGTTTGCTCTTCTGGTTGGCGACCCCAAGGCCATAGTGCGCCTCCGAGTCCCCATCGTTCACCATGATCGCGCTCTGGAAAACCTGGGCCGCTTCCTTGTCGTAGTCGAAGTCGAGGTACAGGTTGGCCAGGCTGATAAACGGCTGGTTAAAGCGTGGATTTACGTCAATTGCCTTGCGGTAGGCAACATCAGCCTCTTTGTACTTTTCCATCCGCTCAAGGGTCATCCCCAGACGGTGGTAAGCTTTGAAATGCTTCGGTTCGAGACGAACGGTCGACTCGAACGCGGTCTTGGCCTGATCAAACTTCCTCGCCTCCAAACAGGCAGTGCCGAGCTCGTACTGATAACTAGGGTTATCGGGAGCGTACTTGGCCGCGTTCTCAAAAGAAGTAATCGCCTCGGGCCACTTCTTCTGGTCCTTGTAGACCATGCCCAGGTTGTAGTGCGCCTGATCGTTCGTCGGATCAAACGCCAAAGCCTGCTGCAGATTCGAAACGGCCGGCCCGTAGAGCTTCTGGGCCCCGGCCTGAACGCCCATGTTCATCGCTTCGATCGACTTGTTCCGCTCCTGATTACAGCCCAGGAGCAGCACTCCGCATAGCGCCAGCCGCCTCAAGTTGTGCATAAAGAATCCTCACGAATGGGGCATGCCCGTACCCTCTATGGGCACGGGCCGACTGCCGTGGAAACTACTCTCCGTCGACAAGGACCGTGGCTACTCTTCGCCGCCCGATGCCTTGAGTACGAATGGATAGGTTACCACAACGATACCGCCACCTTGCGGTTTGGGGAACTCCCAGCGGCGAACAGCCTGCGCAATGCACTGCTCAACGGGCTGACTGTTGAGAGTGGAAGACTGCACCATTGAGGCGATCACCTGACCCGTACCAGCGATCGTGAACTGGATCATGACCCGGCCCACTAGCCCTGCATTGCGCACCAACTCGCGCTCGTAGCAGAACTTCACCTCGTTAATGTGACGGCGAATGATGCGACGAATGATCTCCTTGTCGAGCGATCCGCGCACTTCAGCAGTGCCAGGAACTACGTCTGGTGCCGACGCACGACGTCCACCAAGACCACCAGCACCACGCCCATAGCCAGACAGACCACCGCCGCCACCGCCCTTGCCGATCGTGCCGAGGTTGCCAAGCCCGATGGTACCTTCACCGGTACCACCACCACCATGGCCCGAGCCGACCAGGCCGAGACCACCAACGCCGTAGGCCTCGCCCACTTCAGTCCCGACCAAGCTTCCGAGCACGTCCGCAGCATCGGTTCCTAGCGCCGAATCACGACCGAATGCCGACGCAAGGATCGAGCCCTGGTTGCTCTTGATGATCCCCAGAACACCAGCCTTCTCGGCGGCGTCCTTCGCAAGCTGCTTCGCTAGGTGTGGATCTTGATTGTCCTTCGGACCCTTCAAGGCATACAGACCCTGCTTCTTCAGCGAGTCTTTTTTGCCCATCTTGCCTTCTTCGTCTTTGTGGCGCTTGCCCTTGCCACCCATGTCGTCGTCTTGCTTCTTCTTCAGCCACTCCGGGATGACTTCTTCCTTCTGCTCCGGCGGCTTGGTCAGAAGCTTGGCAAAGCGCTGATCGTTCATGAACGCATCGAGCGACAACGATCGCGGATCGGGCGGAATCGAAAAGATCAGAGCGAGAAACAGGCCGGTGATCGCAAAGACCCCACCGGTATAGGACTGTGTCCCCCAGTCGATCTCGACAGGAACCGGCATCCGCTTGGCACGAGGCGTTCCAACGATATGAAACGTGTTTTCTCCAAGCGAAACACTGATTCGGGCATCACCAGCGATCGGCAGAGCATAGGCACCAGCGAACGCCGAAGAAGGCTTCGCAAGTCCACTCGACACGGCTTCGCTGAGGGAAACCGACCGATCGCCTTCCTGCACCTTGCCGCCCATCTGCGCAGTGAAAAGCACCTCAAAGTCCGATCCCGTCGAGTGAACCAGCGGCATCAACGGGACTTGCAGTGCCGTGCCGATCTGAAAGTTCGCGGCCGGATCACTCCCGATCGTGAAGTCCCGGTCGCCAAGTTCATCAAAGCGACGGAACAGACCCCACAACAGCAGTCCCGCGCCGAGGACCAGGAACGAAGCACAGGCAACGTCCGTCGCTGGGTGGTCTCTTTTGACCGTCTTTCTGAACTCGGCCATCGGCTTGCCCGTGGCTTCCCATGCATCACGATCTGCACGGAACGCGGCGACCTGAACGTAGGCCACCATGAACCATGTCAGAGCAGCGAGGAGCAAGGCACCTCCTGCCCAGATCAATCCCTTCGTGAGCGGCTGAACCACACCGGCCGCCGGGTTCTGAAGCAACCGCACATCGACCACCGAATCTTCGAACAGTGCACTTACCTCGACGGCACGTGCACCATCCCGCGATTCGATCTCATCTGTGTTCGAGCGCAGCCCCTGAATTCCATAGTGACTGGGAAGCCCTGATTGCCTCGGAGAGGGTGCCGCAATCGACTGATATGCGGGCACAGCCGCCGCACCAAACGACGGCATCGCAGGGACAGGGATTGGTCCCGGAACCATCGAGCCGGAACCAACGATTTGACCAAGATCAACCTGAAGCGTCGCATCCGTGTTGGCCTGCGGCTCACCGATCGTCACGATGATTCGAATGTCACCAATGGTGATTTCATCGCCTGAGGATAGGAGCTGCTTGTTGATCTTCTGCCCGTTGACCAGCGTCCCCTGCGCTGAACCACCCAGGTCAACGATCGACACCTCGCTGGGACCAGTAACCTCGACCATCGCATGCATCCGCGAAATCGAGGGATCATCAATGTGCAGATGCGACGAGGACAGCCTGCCCACCTTGATGATGTCTTGGCTGAGGGTCACAGTCTGGAGAAGTTGCTCCCCTTTAAAGACTTGAAACGTCAGGGGAACCGTCACACCGCCTGGCATCTAGTGTCCTCCGAGAGTGGTCGGCGACGAGTGACCATTGGCCATGCTCGCTTCGCCACGGATTGTCCGAGCCCCGAACCGGCCCGCCGACGCACCGAGAGAACACCGACCTCATAAAGGCCTTTGCTCTCGCGACCTGGCAACAGCCGAGTTCTTTGCAACACGGTAGTGCTTTACCGCGAGTCTGTACGAAATGCAATGACAGAAGGGGTCAAGGTAGGACGACGAGAACCTGCAACCGACAAGCTGGAGTTGCTCTCGTCGCCAAGACAGACTCTCGAATCGCGTTCGCGAAGGCCAACGCGATAGATGTGAGGGCTGTAGGGAAATACAAAACGCGCCCACCGGAATCGGGGACGCACGATGCGGGAACACCTAGGTAGGTGTCAGCGAGGACTGACTCAGGTACCGACTACAGGAACTCGGTGGTCTTGAGCATCTCGTTGATGAAATTTTCCCGAATCTTGATGAGCGACGAGTGCTTCGCCTTGTTACGACTGTCGATCATTTCACCATCGGGACGAACCAGATCACCTTCAACCGTGTCGTCGTCGAAGTCATATGTGGTCTTCTGCTTATACGCCACACCACCAGGGCCCGCTGCCGCTCCGCCTGGAGCAGCTCCACCCGCTGCAGCCGGCGCTGCTTCCTGCGCCTGCGCTGCCCCAAGGCCCAAGGTCATCAGCAGTGCCAATGCCATCGTGAGTTTCCGCATCGAAGAACCTCCCTTACCCGACTGATCTTACCAAAAGCATAAGTAGCGCACGGACCACTTTCAAGAGCTGCACGCTACCTGTTTCATTGTGTCTACTTAGCCGCAGGAGCCGCAGGGGCTGGAGCTGCTGCACCGCCCGCAGGGGCTGGAGTTGCTGCACCACCCGCAGGAGGAGGCGCACCGGCACCACCACCCTGCTGCTTCATTTGCTCCTCTTGCTGCTTCATCTGCCGTTCCATCTCGGCTTGCTGTTTCTTCAGCTCTTCTTCGAGCTTCTTCTGTTCTTCAAGGGCCTTGAAGGTATCGTCAATATCCTTGATACGACGATTAGAATCGGTGATGTGTTCTTGGTCAGCCTTCTCACAAGCCATGAACTTCTTGTAGTAGTCTTTGCTCTTGTTCATGTCATCAGGGCTACCGTTTTTGTAGTCTTGATAGAGCAATCCCAAGTTATAGAAAACACCACATTTCTTGGCTTCCAATCGCGGCTCGATTTTAGGATCGACCTGCACCTGAAGCGCTTTATTGTACCACTGCTCCGCTTCATCGGCTTTACGCTGACCACGAAGAGCCACGCCCATACCAACGGTCGCATCGAAGTGATTCGGAACCTTCTTGAGCACCGCTTGGAAGGCTTCTTCTGCCTGCTTATAGCTACGAGCGGAGAGGCTGATTGCACCGATGTTGAGCTGCGCTTCCGACAAGCTTGGATCCAGCGTTGCTGCTTTGCGAAACTCAGTCAACGCGCCAGTCACGTCCTTACTACGCAACTTGATTAGTCCAAGCGTATTGTAGATAGGTGCATAGTCTGGATTGATCTTCTTGGCTTCATCACACACAAGCTGAGCGAGACGCAGCTTTGAGCGGTCTGCCTCTGCTGTAGTGTAATAGATCGATGCCAAGATTTGATAAGCAGCCATCGACTCTGCATCAAGCGCAAGCGCACGACGCAATTGACCGATCGCCTCATCAAAACCAGCCTTGTTATTGGCCAGACGAGCACGTTCGTAAAGTAGCGCGCCACGGTTGTTATAGGCCGAAACAGCCAACGGACTCTTCGGGTCGGCCTTGATGGCGTTCTCGAACTGCACCAGCGCTTCCGCCGTACGCCCCGCACGCTGCATCATCGCGCCGAGGTTGTTCATCGCAGGTGCCAGCTTCGGATTCTTCGACAGCGCCTGCTTGTACATCGACTCGGCATCCTTCTCCATGCCGCACTCTTCGTACACAGCGCCGGCATTGAAGATGGCGTCGCCTTCGTGCGCCTTGTCCTTGTCACCCGCCTTGATGAATTCCTTGGCGAACTTCTGGCAGTCATCAGCGCTTAGAACGATCGGTCCTGGAGGACTCTCCTTCTTGCGCTCGTGAGCCGCTTTCCACTTCTCCACGACTTCATCAACCGGGCCTTTGGTCTTGGCAGCAAACGAATCCGCCGACAACAGGAGGCCCGAGACAATCGTCAACCGAACCAGGTAAGAACTCATCCGCAGTCCTCGCACTCGTGAAGCAGCGCCGCTATCCATGACAGCTTCTCTCCGATACATGCGCATGGTCATTACTTATCCGCTGGCGCCAGGAAAGGCTGCGCCACATCCAAGGTCACGCCCGCATAACCAGGCTCCGCCCGAATTTCCGACGCAAGCGGATACTCGGAGGGCTTGATCTGGTTGAGTTCCTCTTCACACAGCTTCGACCACTCGTTAAACCAGTTCAGCTCGGTCGACTTGTCGAGGCAGGTCTTCAGACCTTCAACCGCCTTGCCGTCGAGCGGCTCGGCTTGGTCGGTCATCTGGTCGCAGTAAGCGTTGCGGAACATATCTGCCCACTCGTCACGCTCCAAACCGGACGGAGTCGGTGGCGGGGTTGGAACCTCGGTGGTAAACAGACCGTTCGCGAAGTCCTGGAACAGCTGACCGATACGTGCCGCTGCCGCAATGGCCCAGTTCGCATTCTTCATCAGAATGACGCCCTGGTAGAGCTTCTGCGCTTCAAGCAGCTTCTTGGTCTTGCCTTCAATCCAGCCCTTGAACTTCTTCGTCGAGGCTTCCATCTCCTTCTTCTTCTGCGGATCGAAGACGAGGCCCGTCGGAACAGTCATCTTGATGAGCTCTTCATAGAGCTGGTCGCCTTGGTACATCTTCGCCATCGCGGTGTGGTAGGTCATGACCGCCACGCGCCGATCGCGCTCTTGCTCGTCGTTCTTCGGCACGTTGGCAGCCGCGGCACCGCCCTTATAGAGATCCAGCGCCTTTTGGAAGTGCTGCATCGCTTCTTTCACTTGGGCTGGACGACGATCCTGAACCGAGATCTTCGACTTGGTTTCTGGACCGCACTGGCCAAGCTTGAGTGGACCCTTGTTCTTGACTTTCTTGTTCTTCGCCGCCGCTGCGTTCTTCGCCTGAAGGGCCGTTGCTGCACTGGCGCGAATACGCTTGATCTCGAGGCAGGCACCACTTGGCTGAACCTGCAGCGGGCACGACTCACGCCAGGCGATTTCACCGAGCTTCACTTCCGCGATGATCTGACGGTCGATACCGCCCTTGGCCGACCAAGACTTCAGGTACTCGGAGAAGTGCTGCTTGACCTTCGCCCAGTCCTTCCTCTGCTCGTAGATCTGGCCCATGTCGAAGAAGACGCCGGCCGCCTGGTCGTAGAACTCTTTGCGACCGCCGTAGTTCTTGATGAACATGTTGACGAGCTCGATCGACTTGTCGGTCTGGCCCAAGCCTCGACGGAAGAAGGCAGCAGTGTTCAGTGCCAGCGGAGCATCGACACGCTTGGCGGGATCCTTTTCCTTTGGATCCGAGAACTCGCCAGGGAACTTGGTAGCAAACTTCTCGTACTGGTCTGCTGCCTGCTCATAGAAGGCGATGAACTGATAGTTCTGTCCCAGACGATAGATTGCCTTCTTCGCCAGCGGGTCCTCAGGACGAACCTGGATGAGTCGCTCACGACCCTGAATTGCCAAGCCGATCAGACGTGCACGCTCAAAGTTGACCGAGGCGTTGAAGTAAAGCTCGGCCAGCTTCGGATCGTTCGGGAACCGCTCAGCCAGTTGGAGATAGAGCACGCCGGCTTGCTTGTAGTCGCCCATCTTCTCGACGACTTCGATCTTGATACGCAGCAGGCTGTTCTTGATCTTCTGAAGGGTCTCCTCGAACTCCTTGTCCTTCGTCAGATCTGGCATTCCCGAGAACTTGTCGACCTGCTTCTCCATCATCGCAACCCACTCGTCGCCCTTGGCTTTGTCGAGCTTGATCTTGATGGCGATGCACTCCAAGAGCAGGTTTGCGGAATAAAGCGCCATTTCACTCTTCGAGTGGTTCTCCGCGAGATCCTTGAAGAGCGGAATCGCCTTATCAAAGTAGTTGTTCTCGAAGAAGATGCGGGCACGACGGTACTTGATCGTCGGTAGCTCAGGCGCTTCAGGCACGTACTGAATGTACGTATCGAAGGCGTCCATCATCTTCTGGATCTTCTCGGGAATCGGCTTTGGAGCGAGCGCCTCTTCCTCGTTCTGCTTGTCCTTGTCCTTCTTCGCAGCTTCAACTTGCTTACGCTGAGCACGCTTCTCGGCAAGAGCCTTCTTGGCCTCCTCCGCCGCATCCGCGCCTTCGTCAGAGACATCGAGGCAGTTCTTCCAAGAGATAACGGCCGCATACGCCGCATCCTTGAGATACTTGCCCTTCTGATCCATCTTCACGACGTCGGTGTAGACCGGTGCCGCCTGACAGTACCAGTCACTCGAAGCCTTGCTGTCCATCGAGCCAAGCTTGAAGAGAAGCTCGGCGTACCAGAAGTGCATCAGGTAGCTGTCCTTCTCCTTCGGGAAGCGCCGGATGTACTCCTTATACAGATCGGAAGCGTTGGCGTAGGTATCCATCACGCCGGTCTTCTGCGCTTCCTTGTGCCACACCGTCGCAAGCTCTCGGAGCATGCCAGCAGTGTTGTCGCGGCACTCATCGAGCGACTCTTTCTTGATGTTCTTCATCTCGGAGACCTTTTCGTAGATCGCCGAGAGTCGCTGAAGCTCTTTCACCGTCTCAGGAACCGCACGTGAGCCAGTCATCGAGAGGGTGTTCTTCAAGATTTCCGTCTGCCAGTTACACAGCTTGTCGGAACCCGAGTTGAGCTTGATAAGCTCGCGATAGGTCTTGATGCTGTCGAGGAACTTACCCTGGGCGTTGTACAGGTCGGCCAGGATCTCGAGCATCTGCGGCGCATAGTCTTTGCCGTACTTTTGGAAAAACGGCCACGCCTTCTCGGGTGTGCCCACCTGCGCATAAGTACGAACCAGATCCTTGCGCGCTTCCTTCAGTAGCTGCGGATCCCCCTTTGGCTTACCGGGACGACCTTTGCTTGCAAAGTCGATGACGTCGATGAAGGTCGCCATCGCATTCTTGAAGTCGGTCTGGTTGTAGTAGACCCAGCCCTTCTTATAGAGAGCGAACCCGAAGACCGGGCTGTCCTGATACGCGAGCACCTTCTCGTAGAACTTCAGTGCGTTCTCGAGATCCTTGTTCTCGAAGAAGTACTCACCAAAGGACAAGTAGGCATGCGGGAGGAACTGCGACTGCGGATAGTCCTTGATGAGCCGCTTGAAGAAGACCCGAGCCTGATCTTCCTTCTTCACCTGCGTTAGCAGATAAGCGAGGTAGAACAGAACCTGGTCCATCTTCGTATAGGTCTGATACTTCGGGCCGTTGGCGACTTCGAGATACTTTTTGACGGCCTCCATCAGCCAGGCCTTCTCACGCTTTTCGTAGTCAGCCTGCTGAGCCTTGAGCTGAGCTTCCTTCGCAGGATCGCCCTTCTCTTTGGCCGTAAAGATTTTCTCGTCGAGGTCACGAGCCTTGAAGTTGTAGTAGCTCTGCTGCTCGGCGTAGAGCTCTGCCATACGGAACAACAGGTCCGGCTTCTCGGCATCGCTTTCGCTCGTAGCATCAATTAGGCGCTGCAGAACTTTGATCTGAGCATCCGTAACGGCCTTCAGATCCGCACCCTTGCCGGAAAATACGTCGGAGATCGCAAGATCCGGCTTCTTCTTGTCGCGATCCGCCTTGGATAGAGGCTTGGTCAACGCCGTCTGCTTGGCGTCAACAGCCGCCTCGGCCTTCTGGATCTTTTGGGGAACCGCCACTGCGGAGGAAAGTCCGCCGAGGACCAACGCTGCGACCAGTGGTCCAAAGAGGATTCGGGATGCAGGTGCTTTCAACATTTCGCCAGATTCTCGCTCAGTGAAGGTCTTCGCCTCATGCTCGGTACGGAAATGGCTTAGGCGACCTTGCGGGTCGCCTACTATCTGTCCGTCCGACACTCTCTCGGGACAAACCACTCTCGCTCAGCCAGTACTAGCCAGGCGGCATGCCAGCCGGAGCTGCGCCGCCCTTTGACTGCTCACAGCGGTTGACGACTCGGAACCGGTAGTAGCCAAGCTCGTCTTTCCAGTACTCGCCATTAAACTTCCAATACACGTGCTCGTCGTCGGCGGAGATGTTGACCGCCTTCTTCGACGTGCCACTGATAGCCGCCTGCTCGCCTTTGATATTGGCCTCAAGCACGCCCTTCTGTCCTTGCAGGGTTTCGTACTCGATCTTGATCGCCTGCTTGATGAGTTCCTGAATCTCGCTTGCCAGTCGCTCAAGTCGCTTGCGGGCCAGTCCACCAGCTTCGTTTTCGGCGATCGACTTCTGCAGGGTCAGATCCTGGAGAACTGTGCCAGCGACAGCGGTCGATTTCCAACTCGGGTCCGCCTTGTCCACCTGAGACAACTCGCGGTCAAGCTCCGTCACGTAGTCCAGCGTCTTGGCCAGCGTACGATCCTGAAGCGCGCCTTCCGACGCCCGCTGTACGCGGTCCGACAGGCCGGCTTCGCCAGAGCGGATCTTGAGGATGTACTTATAAAGCTCGGCGTTATCGGGATACTTCTTGACCAGCGACAAGATCTCCTCGCGGAGCGCCGGATACGTCTGGTTGAACTCAACCAGCGTCTCCATCGCACGCTCGTAGTTACATCGCTGGAAGAAGATCACGGCGCGCAGAATGATCGATTCTGGGAAGAACTCGTTCTCGAAGAACGGCGCGTTCAGCGTATGGATGTTTCCAAGAGCCTTGTCGTCTGCGTCGATCTGGAAGTGCGCCCAACTAGACTCAAACAGCGACGGCAGCCAGTCCGGAGACTCGGACGGCAGTTTGTCGTAGAAGCGAATCGCCTGAGGGAACTGCCTCGTTGCGTAGAACACGCGAGCGAGAGCAAGATTCGCCATATCCTCGAACTCTGCCGTCGTCGAATCGCCACCCTTGGCCTTGCGAAGGATCTGACGGAATGCCTCGGCCGCTTCCTTTCCGCGATTTTCACGGACATGGATGATGCCTTCGAGGTACTTCGACCGAGCAAAGAACTCGTTCGTCTCAGGGACCAACGCGAATAGCTCAAGAGCCTCTTTGAAGTTGCTCTTGGTGTAGTGGTATCGAGCCAGGAGGTAGTACAGCTCGTTACGAACCGGCTCGAGAGCAGGTTGCTCAAGATCTTGCCGATTGTACTTGCCGATCTTCTCGAGCACGCCTGCCGATTCGGGAAGGAATCGAGACAGCGAAGCGAGCCACTGCAGCGTTTTTTGGTAGTAACGGTGCGACTGGCCTTTATCAACGATCTTGTTGAAGTACGACAGCGATGCTGAATAGAACTTGAGGTTAAACAGCGTCTTGCCCATGAAGAACTCGGCGCGCTGTTTGTTGCCCTCATCGTCTCCGGACTGACCTTCAACGACCTTGTTCAGCTCGATCGAAGACATGTAATAGTCTTCGCTATCGTACAGTTTGAGCGCTCTCTCCAACGTCTTCGACGGAGGTGCACTGCTCTCAACCGTGGGTGCAGCCGCGGTGCCACCCTGTGCCGCAGGATTGGCTGCCGGCTGGGCGGGCTGCAGGTCAGCGTCTTTTTGCTTCTTCTTCGCCACCGCCGGGCCGGCAAACGCCAGGCAAGTTGCGACAGCAGCGACGGTGTTCCTCAGAGTACGGTTCATGCGCAAACCCCTGTCTCCAAACCGCTTCGGCACATGCGGATAGTTGTTCGATGCCACCTGGTGTGGGCCATGCTCACCAATGAGATCTGACCGTCAGGTCGGTGCCTTAACAGCACGCGCCATACCGACAGAATTGTGTCTTCCGTAGCCAAGCTCGGCGATTATACGAACCGGTAACTCTAGGTGTCAAGGCTCGGATATTTGCGAGAGACTCGGGTGACGACAAGGCAACCAGTCCCTTCGAGCCGACCGCTTGCGAAGGAAGGGCGCTCAAACGGTGCAGTTGCCCAAACGTTTTTGGATGATGATCCGGTTTCGCGAACCCAAACGCCATACACTAGGCGTACGCTGGACAGCTACCAGCCCCGATTGGACTGGATCTGAGCAACGGTCGCCAGTGCTTGACTAGGCGGCCCGAACGTGTATCCTGTCCAAGACTTGTGACATCCAGGTCGGAGGATCTATTAAGTATGAAGCGCCGTCTTGCCGCGTGGTTTTCGTTTTGCTCGCTCGGCATCGCCCTGCTGCTTTCGGGGTGTACCGATAATCAGATCGGCCGAGCCTGCAATAATCCACTTGCTTCGAAAGTGACCAGCGGGGTGACGTTCGTGAACCCTGCTCCAGATTGCCCGACGCGTCTGTGCATGATCACGCCGAAGGTCAGCGACAGCACCAATGCTCTCGCCAAGTCCGATCACCGCACCAACGAGCTGTCGATTTGCACCACCGAGTGCAATACAGATGATGACTGTGGCAGCCCATATGAGAACGATAACCGCTGCGGCAAGTACGTCTGCGCGGTCGCTTCCGTGGTTCCGGACCCGACAGGCGAGACGTTCTGTTGCAAGAAGCTCTGTATGTGCGACGCGGATCGCCAGAAGGGCTTCAACATGGACGGCAACGGAGCGAGCCTACCAAAGGACTCCTTCGGTGTTTCGATTCCGCCAGCCTGCGTGGATCCAGCCACGGCCTGCACGCTCAAGTAGCTCTCCGCGCTGTTGGCACACATTTCCGGTCTTGGCAGACTTCGCCAAGACCGACATTCCTTCGATTTCCGCCACTTCAGTATAGGCAGCCTACGGCCAGGGTCCGTATTGTGAAAGCAGGGCCTCATCGAGGCCGTTGCTTTCAATAATCCGCGTGTAGAGAGCGGCGGATGGACGAGGCGTACGCAGGAAGTCGGTCTGATAGTCAATCTTGGTCAGTCCAAACCGTGCGGTGAAGCCCTCGGCCCACTCAAAGTTATCGATGAGTGACCAGTGAAAATAGCCGCGAACATCGACGCCTTGTTGCTGCGCGAGAAACAGCTCTCGCAGATGTTCAACGAGCAGCCGCTGCCGATCGAGGTCGTCCTCTTTTGAGTCAGCGGTACCGTTCTCTAGCACGTATAGCGGCAAGTGATAGCGCTCGTGGGCCTTGTGCAGTGCAAGCCGAAAGCCCTGCGGATAGGACGCCCACCCAAGCTCATTCGGCTGGTCCTCAGCTTCGCTCGTCGGATCGTGAAGCAACACCTCGAACTTCGTTGGTCGCAGCAGGTCACTCTTTACGTAAAATCGGCCATAGTAGTTTAGACCGACATAGTCCTGCGTACCCGCGAGCCCCTCGATCGGAATCGCGACGCTCATGACCTGCGAGCGAAGCACTCCACTGTGCAGCGCATCGAGAAAGTCCCAGACAAACGCTTGCTCGATCAGCTGAGCGGTCACTCGATCGAGCGGATGGTGATTGCGCAGCGGCTGAAACGCCCGCACATGCTGCGCAATGCCAACTTGCACCGACTTGCCCCGTCGGGCCGCGTCCTGCTTCAGCAGTCGATAGGCCAGCGCATGCGCCCGAAGAAGCTGACTCACAACCGGAACCAGCGCTTTGGGGCCACTTCGCTGCTCCAGCGGAGGGAAGGTGCCGTCTAGATATCCAGCGTAGGCGTACACCATCGGCTCGTTCAGCGTGCACCAATGCTCGGCACGGCCTCCGAAATGCTTCACGACCGCAGCGACGAAACGCTCAAAGTGGATCAGCGCGTCGCTACGCTCCCAGCCTCGCTGCCCATCACGTTCCTGCCAAAACCACTCCGGGCTGACGAAGTGAAACAGGGTCACCGACGGCTTGAGCTTGTTGCGCTCTAGTGCGTCGAAGATTCGCTGGTAATACGCTATCCCTGCCGGATCGGGCTCCATCATCTCCGGACGAGGAAACAACCGACTCCACGAGATTGAAAAGCGGTATGCGTTGTGCTTCATCGCCGCCGCCAACGCAAGGTCGCTTTCTATCCGAGCATCAAAGTCGGTTTTTTTGCGCCGAACCTCCTCGGAGTATTCGGATAGCTGGTGAATATGACCCGGTTTGGGCTGGCCTTTGCCTCGCTGCTCGACACGATGGTTCGCAATGACGTCACGTTCGAACGCTGCCCAGTCATCGGCTTGGGTCTCCTCGATTTGGTAGGCAGCCGTCGCAGTTCCCCACAAAAAACCCGGCGGAAATAGATACGGTCCCGGTAGCTTCGAGGGTGAGCGCAGTCCGGTCAAGCGTCGCGACCCAAACCACGGAATCGCCAGCGTCGGAACCAGTGCCGCCGACAGCCCCAACGCCGCCAGCACCAACTTACGTCGAAGAGAAGTCGCCATAGTGAAAGTTGTACTGCGCAACTGCTCAACGTGGAAGTACTCAGCAAAATCGAGACGGCAACATCATATCTCGCAGCGCAGAATTTATATCTACATAGAAGACAATATAAAAATCAAAATCTACTATCAATGTGAATTAAAATGGATCAGTGCGCTATTTTTGGTCAGCAAAATCGCGCCCTTGGACTCCTGTGCGTGAGATAACGCGCTTGCATGGCTCGTACATCCGCGAAGCACCGAAACCCTACGCAGCTAGCGGCTACGTCTCGAACCCTGTTGCTACTGGAATCAGCCATCCCGACTTGTACCGCTTGCCCGCGCCTCCATTCGTACCTCGAAACGGTATCGCAAACGAAGGTGAGGCGCTTTGCCAGCGACGACTATTGGGGCAAACCAGTGCCAGGCTTTGGGGATCCGCACGCCACAATCTTGATCGTGGGACTGGCCCCAGGCGCGCATGGTGCCAACCGCACGGGCCGAGTCTTTACCGGTGATCGCAGCGGGGATTTTCTCTATGCAGGCCTGTTTCGCACCGGCTTGGCTTCTCAGCCGCAGTCCGTGGCAAGAAACGACGGCTTGGTGCTCCGCGAGGTCTATGTCAGTGCCGCTGCCCGCTGTGCACCGCCCGCCAATCGTCCAAGCCCCGAGGAGTTGGCTTCATGCCGCGTGTTCCTTCGTCGAGAAATTGAGTTGCTTGATCGGCTACGAGTGGTAATTGCACTTGGGGCAATCGCCCACCAAGCGGTGTGGCTGGCGCTCAGCGAGGGAGAACAAAAGGCGGCAATCCGTACCCCGAAGTTTTGTCATGGGCAGGAGCACCCGTCTCCGACAAGCGGGTTGCGGCTCATCGACTGCTATCACGTCTCGCAGCAAAATACGTTTACCGGCCTCTTAACGCGAACGATGCTCGACGATGTGCTTTCGCGAGCCAAACAGTTGGCGGGGATATCGGACGCGTAGCGCACCTCATCGATTTCGCTATGGACAGGTGCTGTACGGTTTGAGCGGGACAGCGATGGGTGGATCGGAGAACTGAGTGCCGGTGGTCGCCAGCACCTCGCCCAAATAGGGCACACACTTGCGCGGATTGGTGCCCGCTTTTTGGATCGCCTCGACGTGGACCCGAACCTGTCCCGCCGGTAGCTCACTTAGCGAATAGCGATCGAGCCCGCAAACGACGTTGCTCCACACCGCGAGCACTGCGTTATCACTCGGCCTGAGCAAATACACATCCATCGAAGCGATGCCCATTGCCGTACAGCGAGCCTCGGTGAAGGTGAGACCGCTCATCGTCCAGCTGACCGCGAGCTTGCTGTTACCGGGCCCTTGTGCCAAGGACACATTGCGATTCGGGCCTTCTCCCGACCAGTCCGGCTCGCAGCCGCTGAGCCCAACAGATAGGCACAGAAGGCTCCCAAGAAGTCGTCCCATGGTTCGCTTTTGGATGGAATCGTTCGTGCTAGAGTGCCCGCGCATATGACCTCCTTGCCGAAGCCGTCTCGCCTCTTTACCTGGATTGGGCGAGTCGTTCTCATCCTAGCACTCATCGTCGGTGCTGTGGCAGCTCGTCGGCTGTGGCCGGAGCGTCCGCTGAGCATCCGTGCATCCGTGGTGGCGGTCGGCACGGTTCGCGATGTCGTCTCTTCTTCGACGGCAGGCGAGGTTGCGCCGGAAAGCCATGCGACGCTGCGCGCTGAGGTGGGCGGGCAGGTGCTCACGGTCACCAAACGACGGGGTGAACGGGTCAAGAAAGGCGAGCTCATCGTTCTCATCGATCCGAGCGATCTGAACGTCCGATTGCAGCAGTCCCAGGCGGCACTGGCCACGGCGGAAGCACAAGTCCGGCAAGCCGCTGCACGAGTCGAGACCATGAAGCGCCAGTCGGAACGAGCTCAAAAGCTACTCTCCGGCGGAGCGGGTACGGTCCAACTCAGCGAGGAGGCCGCCGCTGCGCTGCTGGAAGCGAATCGGGCGCTGCAGACGGTACAGTCACAGCGCGAGCAAGCCCTGGCACAGCTATCCGCTGCGAAGGTAGCGCGAGGGCGAGCGGACATCGTGGCACCGTTTGATGGGCTGCTCACCGACGTACACATTCAACAAGGCGACAGCTTGGCACCGGCCTCGCCAGTGCTTCACATCATCGACGACTCCCGACTGCATGTGGACGCAACGATCGATGAAGCCGATGTTGCTCGAGTCCGTCCCGGTCAGAGCGCGGAACTGCATCTGGACGCCCTGCCCAACCGCAACATTGCGGGCCGAGTGGTGAGAACCGACCCGGCGGTAAAACGGGACTTAAAGGGTGCTCGGACGCTCACCGTCGAGGTTGAGGTGTCAGATTTGGCGGCAGCACGAGCGGCCGGACTGCTCCCTGGGATGTCCGCCAATGTCGAGATACTGGTGGCCGACAAGGCCGGAGTGCTCGCGGTTGCATCCAATCTGATTGTTGGACGAGGGCTCAACCGCTTCGTCTACGTGCTGGTGCCCGAGGGTCGACAGCATCGTGTACGCAAGCGGCCCGTGGAAGTAGGTCTGTCCAACTGGGAGCGCAGCGAGGTGGTAAGCGGCGTAGAGGCGGGACAGCTTCTGGCGGCGTCGCTCAACGAAAAGGGCCTCGAAGACGGGGTATTGGTCCGCATTTCCAGCATCGAATCCGCCAAGGAGCCCAAGTGAACGATCGCGACTCCGCAGCTCTTTTGCCGTCGGCAAAAGACAGCGTGATCGAGATCACCGGTTTGACCCGTCACTTTCTCCTCGGGGATGAGCTGGTCGAAGCACTGCGCGGAGTCGACCTGACGATTCAGCGAGGCGAATATGTTGCTATCGTCGGTCCATCGGGCTCTGGAAAATCGACGCTGATGAACCTGCTCGGCTGCCTCGATACCCCGACGAGTGGGCGATATCTTCTCGATGGCATCGAAGTGCAGTCACTCAACGACGATGAGCTAGCGGAAAACCGGAACCGTAAAATCGGCTTTGTGTTCCAGAGCTTTAACCTGTTACCCCGGGCGAGCGCGGTCGATAACGTGGCACTTCCAATGCTGTATGCCGGGACGAATCGAACGGCGAGGAAGCAGGCGGCGATCGCGGCGCTACAGAGAGTGGGCCTCGGAGACCGGCTGTTTCATCGACCCGATCAACTGTCGGGAGGACAGCGGCAGCGCGTGGCGATCGCACGAGCACTGGTGAATCGGCCTGCGGTGCTGCTGGCGGATGAGCCGACGGGGAACCTTGATCAACGGACAGGAACCGAGATCATCGCGCTGTTCGAACGACTGCACCAGGAAGGGGTGACGGTCATCCTGGTCACCCACGACCATAGCCTCGCCGAGCGCACCGATCGTCAGATCGTGATCGTCGATGGCAAAATTGCCCGAGATACCCGCTCGCCACGCCAACGGCCGGAGTTGAGCGCTACGACACCGGCAATGACAGTTGCACCAGCAGTTCCGGCTTGACCCGCAGCGTCCCAAACGCGGCGCTAAATGGCTTGATGCCAAAATCGGGCTGATTCAGCCGCACTTCACACACCCACCGGTCCGCCTGTTTCCGTACGTGAGTGGTGATGGTGCGTCTCTGTCCGTGCAAAGTAAGATCGCCAACAATATCGTACGCATCCGCATGCTCGGTTACTTTGGTAGTCACAAAGCGAACCTCGGGGAATCGATCCGTATGCAGAACGTCGTTCTGGATGTGGCGCTCGATATCGGCACGGTTGTCCGCAGACAAAGCGCTTGGCTGATCCTGTCCGTCCCGTTGAGCACAGACCACGCGGATGCTCCGAGCGTCAAAGGTCGCGGTGATCGCCGCAATCGCGTGTTCACTGGGTTCAGAGCTGGGTACGCTGGCTGGATGGATCGAACATCGCTCCACGACCAACTTCAAGTCGTGAGCAACACTCGATAGCAGCCCTTCTTTGTACGTGAAGATGTGGCAGCTTACTTCGGGACTGCTTACGACGCGCTGTGGGCTCATCACCGGGCAGTCTATCAGCTAACGATGGTTTCGCAGCCCGGACTGTTTGGCTATGTCCACAGAAACCGACAAAAGCGACCTTTCCACACGACTCCCACCGTCGAGTAGGGTGGCCAGAGCTTTGGTTTGACAGTGCGCTATCTAGCCGTCGATACTAAAGACTCAATGTATTACCAGGCCTTCTAGGCTTGCACGCTTGGTGCTGTGCCAAGCAGCCTTCACTGTTCGCCGCTTGGTCGGACCGAAGGAGCCTAGGGCAGTGGGTTTACGACGGGCGCACCCATGTCTTCCACCGATACTCCTGCGGACCAAAACAGTAGCGAGCGGCCGGTTGGCCGCGCCTCCGACCCCGGGCCTTCATCCGATGCCGCCGAGGCTGTGATTGCCGCCCTCGACGACGCCGATGTAGCGCTCGATGCGAGCGACTTGGCTCTCGACTCAGATGAGGATGCCGTCACCTTGCTGCCTGATAGCGGCTCGGACGCCATCGAAATCCTCGATTCTGAGCCGCTTCGTGCTGAGGAAGATCCACTCGCCGGAACCATCGACCCGGTCGATCTGATTCAGCGACGGGCTAGGAACGAGCGCCCTCGCGACCGCATCGCTGCCGTGGAAAGGCAGCTTCGCGATGAAAAGGATCCGTCACGGGCCGCCGGGCTTCAGCACGAAATTGTGGTGCTGACGGAGCGATTTGGCGACGAAGACGGGGATGCTGCTCACGGCTACGCGGCGGCCCTGACGCTCGATGCCGCGCTGCGTCCGAACCTGTGGGCGCTCCGTCGTATCTACTATCGACGAGGAATGTGGCCGAGCCTGCTGAAGCTGCTCGACATCGAGGCCGATTCGGCTGGGAGTGCTCGCGAGCGAGCCGAGCTGCTCACCGAAAAAGGTCACATTCTGGAAGACCGGTTGGGGGATGTCGATGGCGCAGTCGGTTGCTACCGGGCAGCCCATGAACTGGATGAAGAGGCCCTGGCTCCGATTGTTGCACTCGAAAAGGTTCTGACCCGGCAGTCTGGCCAGTCTGCGCTGGCGGGCACCTCGGGTCGTCCGAGTGAAGAGCTTCTGGCGGTCTACCGTGCTTTGGCCAAGGCAACCAAGGATCCGGGTCGACGGGTGGCTCTGCTCATCGAGCAGGCTCGTATCGAAGAAGAACCGAGAGACAAGGCTGCAGCCAAAGACGCACCGCACCGCGACGTCACATCAGTACTCAACTACCTGCACGATGCCTACGACGTGGGCGTCGACCAGATCCGGGTCATCGACGAAATCATCCGGATCACTGCTGCCGCCGGACGAATTCCCGACTGTCTGACTGCACTGGAAATTCGCGCCGAAATTCTGGAGATGCAGGCGGAGAACGCGACGCCACAACGGAAGCAACTGCTGACCGATCAAATCGTCGGCATCCGGCGCTGGCAAGCTACGTTGGCGAAGGATCGCGTCGGTAACTTAGAGCTGGCTTGGCAGTATCTCGAAAAAGCGCAGGAAAAGTCGCCGGCCGATCCGCTGCTGGGACCTGATCTGCTGGCGGTGGCCGAGGCGCTGGGTCAGCCCGATAAGCTCATCCAACTTCTGTTCGAGCGCGAGCGTGAACTACGAATTCAGCGCCCGGACAACGCCCCGCCCCCCGTGGGAGTGTGGCTCAAGCAAGCGGCCGCGCTGCGTCAAGCAAACCGCGACGAAGAAGCCGAGCGAGTGGAGGCAAAAATCGCCGAGTCGGCTCCATCGCACCTGCTTCTGCAACTGATGCGACAGAGACGGGCGATGCTCAGGCAGGATCTGCCAGAGCTGGCCAAGCTCTTGGTCGGAGAAGCGGAACAGGCGGCGCAGGGCATTGCCGGTCCAAACGGCTCACTGATTCGCGATCCGGCCTGGGCCTGTGAGGCGATCATCGCAGCGGCGGACTGCACGTTACAAAGCGGAGATCTGACTCAGGCTGAATCGCTGGCTCTGCGAGCCGAAGCCCTGCTGCCCAAGCCAACGGTCGGAGCGGCTCTTGTACACCGCCAGTTGGTCGATGCGCTTCTCGAGGAGATCTATGTCCGTAGCGGCCGCGAGGGCCTGCTGGTGGGCCTATTTGAACGAAGGCTCAGCGATGGCAATCTATCGACCACCGAAGCAACCCTGCTGCGTGAAAGCCTGATCGAGCTGTATTGCGGAGTGCTCGCGACGCCCGAGCGCGCAGTGCCACACCAGAGCGAGTTACTAAAAACTGCGTCCCTGGATCTGCGACTGCTTCGACGGCAGGTGCTGTTTGCACGACAGCGGGGTGACGTGGCAGGTGAAGAGGCCGCCATTCAGCAATGGATTGTGACCGCTAGCCCGAAAGGTCAAGCTCTCGTTGAGGATTTGCTTCGTCGGGCCGATCTACTGGTCAGGCTGGGACGCCAAAACGAAGCAAGTGCGCTGTACGAACAAGTCTTGGCCGAGCAGCCCGGTCATTCGCAGGCTCTGGAGGAGCTTGAGCGGGTCTATCTGGCACAGGACAAAAAGGATGAGCTGTCCAAGCTGTTGCAGCGGCAAATTGAGCTGCTCGGCCGAATTGCGACCACTGAGAGCGTGACAGACGGCTCAGCAGCAGAACGTACGCTGTACGCAAAACTAATCGATCTCGTCGAAAACGAGCTCAATCTGCCCGACCAAGCGGTTGCCCTGTACAAAGCGTTGCTCCAGCGCGATCCGGGCTATCTGCCAGCACTCTCGTCGCTATTGGCACATCAGCGGCGCGCCAAAGACACGGTGAAACAGGCGGTGACGCTCGGTCAAATTGCCGATCACGCTCCGACGAGCTTGGTTCGAGGTGAGGCGCTGCTCAAGCTGGCCGAGTTACGTGAAGAGACTGGGTCTCAGCGGCCACAAGACACGGACGAACTGTACGAAACAGCGCTGCAAACTCTGCCGATGCCGTCACCGCAAGCGACGGAAGCTGCTGTCGGTCGCCTTCGTCTGGTGATGCAGCAGCGAAAATACGAAAAGCTGCCCGAGGTACTTGAGGCTCTGGCCGATTCGCTGCCGAGTGAGGATCCTTTCACCCTCGAAGCGGTTGCACTCCTGACGGAAGAACGGGCAGCGCAGCTAATGCTGTCCGCAACCCCGACGAGTACCGCGATGGAGCGGGCCGACGCCCAGCTCGTCAAGGCGCGCAAAGATCTTCGTCAGCTACCGTCAGCGCGAAGTGAAACGCTGGTACAGCTGGCGACGACTCGAGTACTGCTAAATCAGCGTCGAGAAGATGGAAAAGCGCAAGGCGCTGCGCTGACTGATCTGGCAGAGCTGCTACTGACCCACGATGATCCTGGTGCCAAGGTGGTTGCCGGAGAGCTCTTGGTTCGAGCAGGACTCCTCGGCGCGATCTTCGATGATGAACCAGGTCAGCTCGGGGAGGCGACTCGCAGGCTGCTGCTTGCATATCGCACGCTCGGTGACCAGCCCCAGGTGGTGATCCCGCTCGCGGACTTGTTGTCTGACCCTACGGTCCTGGAACAGATGGCACAGCTCCCCGACGTGGTGCAGGTGCTAAGGGCCCGACAAACGCTGTGTCCCGAAGGTGAGCGAGGTGATCGCGTGGCCTTCATCCTGCTCGAGGCCGAGGCGTTTCTGATTCAGAGCTCGGCGGACGAGGTCGATGAAGCAACGGCGGCAAAACTGCGACTTGCGGCGGCGGAAGCCACGCTGCGAGCGATTTTGCTCGACCCGAGCAACGTACAGGCAGTGATGCTGCTACGGCAGGCAACGGTACCGAGCGATAGTGAATTGGATCCACTCCGCGATCAGCCGCTATCCCCGGAGGGTGCGGCCCGACTCCGAGCGTATGCGATCTACACACTTCGGTTGGCGTCGCTGCTGGCCAATGGCGATACTCGTACGGATCTTTTCACCGAGGCCGGACAGCTCCTGCTTCGAATTGGTGATCAGGATGGTGCGGCTGCGACGCTGCGGACTGCGCTCGATGGCAGGCCATTCGACGACAGCATCTTCAACCTGCTGCTGACGCTCATCCAACGGCGTTCCGAGCAGACCGGTGACAACGGTCCGCTGCTAGAGCTACTCGACTATCGACTGTCTCTTGTGGCGCGAACCGAAGACGAGCGGAAGCAAGATCTGCCCCTGCGCGTATCCCTACTCTCGCAACGAGCGGCGCTCCATCTGTTGACCGGCCAGAACGTCGCCGCAGCAAGTGACCTCGAGACGCTGCTGTCTATCATGCCGGACCACACGCTGTCGCACCGTCGATTGGCGGCCCTGCGCGCCCAGCATGGCGATCTCGCGGCGGCGGCGATGCATTATCAACGACTGCTCGACCTATCGACCGAAAAGAGCGAACAGCAAGCGATCCATCGCAGCCTTGGAGAACTGCTATCGGACACGGCCCCCGAGCACGCCACGTTCCACCTGGAGGAGACCCTGAAGCTCGGCAGCGAGCTACGCCAGGGTAGCGGCAACTCCGAAACCTCTGACGAGGTGGAACAGCGAGTGCATCTACAAAAAAGGCTGCTCGGTCTGAAGCTCCGACGGGGCGATCTGGATGGGGCGACGCAGACTCTCAAGAGCCTGGTTGCGGAGCTACCTTCCGGAAAAGAACTGTCGATGCTGCGTCAACAGGTTCTCCTCGAAGTCGCCGGAATCTATGAGCGTGATTTGGGGAATCGCGGTGCGGCGCTGACGGTACTCGACCGGCTCCTCGGGGAACAACCGCTTCAGATTGCCGCGCTCGAACGGGTGGTTCTGCTCTCCCAGGCCAGTGGCGAGACGGCGCGAGCACAGGGTGCCCTTACACGGGCCCGCGATGAAGCCCGCAAGCAAGCGGCGGCCCTGCAAGAGGTCGATACAGCGCTTTCGGTACTACCGTTTTCGACGCTGCAGCAAGTGTTTGAGTGGCAAAAACAAAGCGATGCAAGGAGCTTGGCTGGACAGGCGGCGGCTGTGGTCACTCGGGCTCTTGGTGGTAGTGCCGAGTCTCCACCAGCACCACCGGCGAGGATGCCCGATCGATCGGTCGGACCGCCTCTGCGAAGCGCGGCATTTTCGGCAGATGCCCGCGGCATTCTGTTCGACATCTGGCAGGAGGTCTGGGAGACCGGCAGCAAACTGCTCGGACCCGATCTAGCCACACTATCCTCGAATCCGAAGGATCGCCTGAATGCCAAGAAGGTTCCGCCGCAATGGACCACTGTCGACAACCTGGCGCAGCGCTTCGGACTCGGCAACTCGGACCTGAGCATCTCGTATCTCCTCATCGCTGGCAAAGACAAGGAAGCGTGCGCTGCCATCGGGCCGAACCTGGTCTGTGGCAGTGCCTATACGGACAGCTTATCTGCGTGGTCGCCGCTAACCCTGTTCCGTTTGGCGCGAAAGCTCTCACTTGTGCCCGATCGTCTTGGCGTGATCGACTGTCCGCCGTCTGAGCTGCTGCTGTTTGTGGCCGCGTGCTGTCAGCTTGTGCAGGTGCCAACACCAGCGCTCACGGGGCCAGAGCGAAGCAAATTCGACGAAAAAGTCCGAGCACTCGACCGTGCAATCACCCGCAAAGAACGCTCTGCCTTAAAGGGTCTGGCCTCGCGGATGCAAGAACTGTCGGGAGAAAACGGCAAAAACCTAGTGCTCGGATGGCAGCGTTCGGTCCTACGGGGCAGTGCGCTGCTGGCAATGGCGATTACCGGCAACCTTTCGGCGGCGCTGCATGAAACGGGTGCCAAGCTCGAATCCGAGGACGAACAGGAAGCCAAGACCGCCCGTACCCTCCTTTGCTGGAGCGTATCGGCAGAGCTTGCGAACCTTCGTCGCGAACTCGGCTTGACGGAGAAGGAGTAGAGACGTGGCTCCGGCAGATCCAACCAGCAAGAAGCCAGCGTCAGATGATTCGCTGCTGAGCGATTTTGACTTTGGCGACGAAGACTTCAACTGGGATCAGGCTGGCGACAGCCCAGCCCCAATGTTTAACGCGAACTCCGAGGACGAACTGCCCCCTGAGTTGCGAAAGGCCGTGGTCCCCCCCGGCGTTGCTGCCCAGACAAGCACGCCCGCAACCACGAAGCCCACCGAGCCGACCGTTGCGAAAACAACGGAGCCGATCGGGGACCAGCCAAGCATCCAGACCTCGTCTAGCACACAGACGCCCGTCGTCACCAAAGCGGTCGATCCACTGGCACTGCCTCCGCTCGAAGGGGATATGGACGCGGCCCCGCTGCCTCCGCTTCTGTCGACGGGGTTACTCGGCGATTTGGACCTCGACCTACCTGTGCCCCCCTCGCAGCCAATCGCTGCCCCAAAGCCCGAGGTCAAGGTGCAGGTGGTTAAGCCACCTGTCGTTGAGATCCAGCCAATTGGCGAGCTGTCCGATCTGAGTCTTTCGATTCCATCGGTGCTATCGGCTACCCCGACATCTGCTCCAGCGACGTCTTTGGCAGAACGGAATGCGGCGACGCCATCTGTCTCTCAGCTCGGCGATGAGGGCAATCGCGCCAGCGATGATGACGATGACTATGATGTCCAGATTGACTCGGCTCCGAGCGCCGCTTCGGAGCCAAAGCCCGCCTCCGTCAGCCGCGAATCGATCAACGACTTGGTTCCGGGTTTCGGAGTCACCAGCTCGAACGAATCGACAGCGGGCAGCCATCCGCTAAGCGAACCCTCGGTGGAGCTGTCGCTACCACCGCCACCGACCCTACCACCCGTCGATTTGGCGCAGCTAGCAGCCAAGGCGTCCTCCGTTCCGGTCTCTATCGACAGCGTCCGCCCTGGTGCTGAGCCTCTGCCTCCACCGCCTGCCACGATGGCGGGGCCAGGTGTCGCCGAGACACCGCCTTCAGTCGCATCGCCGCAGGATCGGTTGACCGAGCTGCCCCCGATTCAGCCCAGCTCGACGCCGGTACCGCTCCGCAACCAAGGCACGCCGATTGTGCCGCGTCGACTGCCGCTACCGAGCATTGAAAACCTACCACCGCCGCCACCGTGTGCGAGTAGCGGGGCCGGCCTGGAGACCGCCGGTCGACGAGTCGCTCTCTCCCTTCTCGATGGGGAAGCACTTAGCCATGACGGAGATCGCAGCCGGGTGGCCAAGCTGCTGCTCGCTGCGGGTTCTCATGCCGAGGCACTCCGGGAACCAGCGGAAGCCATCGAACGGTATCGTCGCGCACTTGATCTCGTTCCAAACACCAGATCGGCGCTGCGTGCGCTGCGACGGCTGCTCCAGAGTCCAGGACCAATGGCGCAGCCCGACGAGGCAGCGAGCCTGATCGACAATGAGCAGAAGCTGAGCAGCCAAGCCGAGCAGCAAGGTCTACGCATTCAGCACGTCGAGCTGCTGCGCGCCTCGGGTCAGCTTGGTGAAGCAAAGCAGCGCTCGCAGGAGTTTTTGGCCACTGTGCCGCGTGGCAGCCACAAAATCGGTCAGAGCATCGCGCTTTTGGCGCAAAGCGACGTGGCCTTGGCACAAGGTGGCGTAAGCGAGCTAGCGGCAACTCTCGATGGCGTCTTGGCCCTGCCCACGCTGGCAGGTCCGCTGCGCCCAGCCTTGCAGGTTCACCGCGCTCGGCTTGAGGAACAAGCAGGTCGCGATCAGGCCACCGCCCAGCGCTACGAATCCACGCTGGGAACGAGTGCAACGCTTTCGGCGGGAATTGGCCTGCTGCGCACCGCGTCTCGCTTGCCACGGCTTCGCAAAGACGAGCCGTCGCCGATCGCCAAGGCCGCCCGTGCGGTCGCTGCGGTGCCAGCCCCAGTCGCGCTAAAGACAGCGCTCCTTGGCCTTGCGGCACGTCTCTCGACCGGAGCCGATCAGCAAAGCGCGCTCGGTGAGGCCGCCAAACTAGGCGATGGTTCGGCTTGGGATGAGCTGGCACTCGCTGCCGAGCAAGCGCAAGACTTTGCCGCTGCGGCCGCGGCGTATCTCAAAGCTGCTGAATGCAAACGCGATCCGTGGCTGCGCAGTGAAGCGCTCCGCCAAGCGGGTCGAGCCTTTCTACGAGCCGGTCAGGATGAGGCCGCTCAGCAGGCGCTGGTGCAGTCGTTGTCGATGGCTGCTGCGACCGATGTGCCTGTGGACAGCGTCACCAGCCGGCTACTCGAACGGGTCTGCCGCAAGCTGGGAAGGCCTTCGGATTTGCTACAGATGTGGCGTCAGCACGGCCAGACTCCCGATGGTCAAGGCGCGTACGCCTACTTGTATGCAGCACAGCTCCAGCTCACCAGCAAACCCGAAGCGGAAGGTCGCAGCGCGGCCATTGCCGAGCTACAGAGCGCGCTCAAGGTGCGACCCAGCTTCCAGGAGGCGGCGCAACGCCTGGCAGAGCTGCTGATTGCCAATCAGGAGCCCGCAGAGGCCGCGCAGGTACTCCTCCGTGCCACGCAACAAGCGTCCCCATCGCCGATTGCCGAGCTATGTCGACGAGTTCTTCGGGAAGAAGCATCTGCCCAGCTGGCCCGAGTGGGGCTACACGCCGAAGCCGCCAGGGTTCTGCTCAGCGATGCAGTGCTGCCATCGTCGGTGTCGGATATCGCGCCCACGCTGTCGGCTGCCCGAAACTGGCAGCTTGCGCTGTTGGCGACTCGCCTTCGCGGGTTGGCCGATCCGGCACTGCTTCAGCAGCTTGCGGAGGTACTGCACGCCTCGGCTGGTGTCGCACCCAAGCGCGATTCGGCTGCGCTGTGGTTTGCCCGAGGCAGCCTGCTCGCGTCGATTCAACCAACCCCCGTGCCCGAAGGCGGTCCAGTCGAGGAAAGCTACCGACAGGCGTTGCTCGCCGAGCCCGGTCATATCCCCGCCCTACTCCGGCTTCAGCTACGGGCCCTGGCCACCGAACGCAATGCGCTGCAACACAGCCCGCTGAGTCGCTTCGTGACGTCCGGATTACAAGCACAGTTCGCTCTTAAGAAAGGCAGCCCAGCCCAGCCGTGGTGGGGCCTCAAGCTGGCCGTTACCGAAGAAAGTGACGCCAATGAGCCCGCCGCCGCGCTCAAGACCTATCGCGAACTCCGCCCGATCGCCGACGGTGTGCCCGGTCTGATGGGGCTCGACGACTGGATTTACACTACGGCCTGGCGTGCCGGTCAAGGCCTCGACCTGATCGAGCGTGAACTTTCACAAGATCCCGATTCCGATACGCGCTACGCACTGCTGCTGCTTGCCGGAGAGCAGCTCGAAGCCCAAGGGAAAGCCCGCGCTGCCACGGAGCGCTACCAGCAAGCACTGGAGTTGCGCCCCGGTCATCCGGTGGCCAAGGCGAAGCTCGTGCAGGCGTACCTTGCCGCTGGAATGCTCGATGAGCTGGAGCGCCACACGGCAAGCGAGCTAAAGGACGCACCAGAAATCTCCACCCGCGTCCAGGCCTACGAACGGCAAGCGCTGCTGGCGAACCTGCGAATCAGCGATCCGTCCGAGCGCAGCGAAGCAATTGTGACGGCATATCGGAACGTGCTGACCGTCGATGCCAACAATCACTTGGCGATGCGCATCCTCGAACGTCACTTCATTGCACGAGGCCAGTGGGGCGAACTCATCCATCTGTACGAGCAGATGGGCTTGACCGCGACCGACACACCGTTTGCGGTTCACATTAGTTCGGACCGTGCGCGACTGCGGCAGCGACTGCTGTGGCAAGAAGGGGGCGACCCGGCGGCCACGCACAATCAAATGGAAAACGACTTCCGGTTGGCGCTGTATCGCGACCGGACCTGCCGACCGGCGCTGCGATTCCTCCATGAAGGCGCGGTGCTGCGCGACGATCAAGTGCAGCTTGCCGAGCTTTCCCAGCAGGTGGGAGAGCTGTCGATTGGCAGTGGTCCCGCCGAGCAAAGTCTCAAGCTGAGCGCGGCCATCTTTCTTACGCGGGCGGCCGAGGCTGCTGCGCAGAGCGGTGGCGATGTGGATCAGGTGATTGCGCTGTACCAGGCGGCGCTCCATCGTGCACCGGATCAGATTCCGACGCTGCGTGGCCTGCTGCACTACTCTTTGCTCCATCAGCGGTATCAAGTGGCGCTGTCAGCCGCCGAGCAGCTCGCTGACAAGCTCTACGACACCGAAGAGCGATACCTGCATTACATGCTCGCTGGCGTGCTGGCGCAAAACATGGTTCCCGACGTGGCTCGCTGTCGCAAAGCGCTGCGCAGTGGACTCAATCTGCTTCCCGACCGCATAGAAGCGTTCGCCCGACTGCGCGGCTCGTATGCAACAACCAGTGCCAACGACAGCGAAGACGCCCGTGCTCTGGCGGAGCTGCTCAAAGAGCGTCTACGCCGCAGTGACCTGACCGTCGAACAAACCGTAGGAATGCGCGTCGAACTCGGGCAACTGTACGCTGGACCGCTTCAAAAGCGTGCCCAAGCCAAGCACGAACTCGGCGAGGCACTTCGGCAAAAGCCGGATCAACACGCAGCGCTGTACACGCTGGGCAAGCTGCACGCAGACGATGGTGAATGGCAGCATGCGATCGAGCCACTCCGTCGCTATTCGCGGCTTGAGACTAGACCTGCGCAGCTATTGGCGTTGCACCTACTCCTGGGCGAAATCTGGAGCGAGCAGCTTCATGATCCGCAGCAAGCGATCGCCGAATACACCAAAGCGATTCAGATTCAGCCGACCAATCAGACGGCGCTGACCAAACTGGCCGATTTGTTTTTGGCGCAGAACCGGACCGGAGAGACGCTGCCGCTGCTCAAACGCCTGGTCAAGTACACCGAAGACAAGCAGCGCAAGATTGGCTATTACCATCGAATCGCGGCGCTGTCGGAGCTACAGGGCGACTCGCGTGGTGCGCTCGAAGCGCTGCGGCAAGCTGTCGAGGTTGATCCGGTCGATCTCCCTGCGATTCGCGAGCTGGCACGGTTTTACGATCGAACCTCGGACGTGCAGTCGCTGCGCTTCCATCTCGATGCGGCGGCGGGTCGCTTTAGGCCACAGCTTGCCGGCAAACCACGAGAGGTTTCGATCTATCAAGCACTGCTGCAAATCCTGGCACTTCGTCGCAGCGAGCAAACGCATCTGGCTGCGGGCGCCATCACGGCTCTCGGCGGTGTGGTGCCCAAGGACATTCAAACGCTGCTCGACAAAACGCTGCAGCGCAAAGAACCGACCAAAAACGGTCTGCGTGACCCGTCGATCGATGATGTGCTCTACCCACAGGTGGTGTCGTCGAGCATCCGCATGCTGTTCCGGTTGCTTGCGGAGCCGCTCGGGAAACTGTACATCAGCGACGGACGCAAGCTCCAAGCACTTGGCGTCGACCGCAAGGAAAGGCTACCTCGCTCCGGACATCCGATCCGCGACCTGGCAAACAAGCTGGCCGCCGAACTGGCGCTGCCGGAGTTTGACATCTATCTGACGGCAGCCCAGGGCAAAAACGACGCTGGTCAGACGGTGCCGCACTACACCATCGAGCCGCTGGAGCCCCCAGCGCTCATCATCTCGAGCAGCCTACTAGACGGTGCTTCGGAGCCGGAGCGAAGGTTCCTCCTAGGAGGATTGCTCAAGATCCTGCACAGCCAGCTACACCTGCCGATGCGGATGTCGTCGGAAGACCTGGCCGTGTTATTTGGCGGCCTGGTCCGTCAGCAGGTCAAAGACTACGTCCCGGTCGGATTCGCCGAAAAGCGCATCGAGGCCGAGGCGCAAAGGCAACGTCGCGCCATCCCGAGCAAGCTCAACGCTCAGATGGTGACGCTGGCGATGGAATTCTATGCCGCAGTCCCCAACTACGACGGCATTGCCTCGGCGCTGACGATGAGCAGCCACTACTTCGGTCTGCTGTGGTGTGGCAGCGTCCCTGCGGCTGTGGCGGCACTACGTCGCAAGGGTCCATCGGGGGAAAAGCAAATCGACGACCTCCTCCGCTTTGCGTTAAGTCGAGAAGCCGACGAAATCATGCGCCTCCTGCACGGCACCTAGCGACGGCGACTTGCCAACGCGTCAGACCTGCTATAAACGGCGGTTGTGACGACGCAATCCCGACTCTGCTCTGTCGAATCACTCTCCATTTCCAGCACCGCCCTTTTGGGCAACCGCTACGGCGATCCCTCCACCCGCGCCCTGCCGGTAATCCTTCCGCCGAGTTATCATCGCGAGCCCAATCGTCGCTATCCGGTAATCTATGTCCTGGCGTCGTTCACCGGCGCGGGCTACCAGCTCCTCAATCGCTCACCGTTGACGGAGTCGCTCGACGAACGCATCGCACGCCTCCTTGCTGCTGACCCGAGCATCCCCGAGTTCATCACCGTGCTGCCGGACTGCTTCACCGCGTTGGGAGGCAGCCAGTACGTCAACTCTCCGGTGCTCGGACGATATGCCGATCACCTGGTTCATGAAGTGGTACCGCTCGTCGACCAAAGCCTCAGAACTCTCGGCAGCGCCAGTCACCGAGCGATCGTCGGTCGCTCATCTGGCGGAATCGGCGCGCTGTGGCTCAGCATGAACCATCCCGAGGTCTTTTCTGCCGTCGGTAGTCACGCTGGAGACGGCTTTTTCCGCATGACTACGCCGCCCGAGCTGCTCAAGTTCAGCCGCCGCGTCCGCCGGTACGGTGGTCCCGAGGGTGCGCTCAAGACCTGGCTCGAGGCCGGTCGCGGCCCACGACCTTCTGACCTATTTGACGTCATGACGATCTTCGCCAGCGCCGCAGCCTACAGCCCCGATCCCAGCACGCCGCTCGGCTTCGCCCTTCCCGTACATTGGCACGACGGCTCCATCGAGGACGACGTTTTCGCTCGCTGGCTTCGCTTCGACCCGGTCGAGATCTGTAGTGACCCACCTTATCGGGATGCCCTCGCCAGTCAGAAGTTAATCTTCATCGATGCGGGCACCCGCGACGAGTACTACCTGGATCTGGCGGCTCGCAAGCTGGTCGCGAAGCTTCGATCGCTGGCAATCCCCGTGGTACACGAAGAGTTTGACGATGGGCACATGAACACCAACTACCGCTTCGATCGCAGTCTGCCCGCGTTGGCTCGCGCCATCAGTTAGAGATTTTCGTCGGGAACGATCCAATCAATATGAAGCATTTAGTATGACTCATATAAAAGAGTCATTTCAAATGCCTCATATTTACAGTCGGTCTATTCAGCTACGGGTTCGTACCTAGAACACATCGACCCCAAGCACGATCGTGGCGGAATACGTCACGTCATCTGGTGGTGTAGATCCCGTCGCTGTCGAGGTTAACCGAGCCCCCTCCTGAAGCAGCGGTAGCAAGTCTAAGTTGCTCACGAGCCGTGGCGAGATCTGTCCGGCCGGCCCTTCCTTGGCAGGAATGTCCGCGACCTTGACCTTCTGCAGGACACTACCCACTCGGGTCGGCTCGACAAAGAATTCGGCGGTGTTCAGGTAATCAAAGGTGTCGATGTCACCCACTGGGCGGGCGGTCCCGGTGATCAACATCGTGAAGTCTCTGATAAATGCCTGCCGAGGAGGGTTCGCGTTGCGGATCTTGGCTTCATCGTTGAGGTTCACCGCGAAAACAAACGGCGTTGGCAGCAGCGTAGTGATGGTTCCGCCAACCTGCCCAACCTGACGCTGCTCGGTGACGTCAACCGTCACGGTGAACGCATTAGACTGGCAACCAGTAACGGAAAGTCCAAGCAATAACGTCACAGCCGACAGCCGTGACCGGGTCCAAGTAGAGGCGATCTGTGTTCGCATGGGCAGCATTTTAAACACAAAACCTAGGCGCGCTCCCCTCCTCTGCCACGAGCTTGACGAGGAAAAGGCTGCGCACAGACTTCTCAAGTGGTCACGGCACTTTCCCGCGTCCCGCGCAGTCTGGTACATTGCTCGGGCGGCTAAGCCACGTCGCCGCGATGAGAGCTGGCATGCGAAAGAGCACCTTCGACTCGGTCTCGCGGGAGGTTCCACCAGACCTTCTGCTCAAGTGGAACGAGATTCTCTCCCGTCTGACCAACTTGGCGCAACTTGCCAAAGAGGCCCGGCATCACTGGATCGATCCGAAGGTTTCTGAAGCCATCGACTCGCTCCCCAACCGCATCAACTCGCAGGGCTTCGACCCCTGGGGTTTTTCGCCGCAGGACGCGAAGTTCTATTACTCGCTGGCTCGCCACGTCTACGACTACTTCCGGCCCGAGATCTTCGGCATCGAACATGTCCCCGCCGGACGCGTGCTGATCGTCCCGAACCACTCCGGCCAGCTTCCCTTCGACGGGATGGTTGTCGCACAAGCGACGCTGCTTCAAGCCAAGCCGCCGCGTTTGGTGCGAGCCATGGCAGAGCGCTGGGTCTCGACGCTGCCGTTTGTAAACGAGATGTTCGCCCGCTCGGGGGTGGTGCTCGGAGATCCGATCAATTGTCGCAACCTGCTTGAAGACGACCAGGCGATCTTGGTCTTTCCCGAGGGGGCACGCGGCTCTGGCAAGATCTACCAGCAGCGCTACAAGCTGGCCCCTTTTGGTCGTGGCTTCATGCGGCTCGCGCTGCAGACCAAAACTCCGGTCGTTCCCGTCGCTGTCATTGGGGCCGAGGAGTCGATCATCAGCATCCACGACTGGAAAGGGCTCGCCAAGCTGCTGCGTGCACCCTATGTGCCGATCAGCCCGCTTTTGCCGATCCTCGGACCGCTGGCGTATTTTCCAATGCCGACGAAGTTCCGTATCTACTTCGGCGAACCGATGCACTTCGACGGACCGTTCGACGACGAAGACAGCATCATTCAGCGCAAAGTCGATCAGGTTCAAGATCGCGTGCAACAGCTCGTCGATGAAGGACTGGCCCAGCGGCGGTCGGTCTTCTTTTAGAGGTATTTCGTGGCAAACATCCTCATTACCGGAATCGCAGGTGGTTTGGCGCAGATCGTCGCGGAAAAACTCTTGGCCGATGGCAACTCCGTGGTGGGTATCGACTATCGCGAGGTCCGCACGCCACTTTCTCCGTCGCTGCAAAAACTTCAGGTCCATCGGGCGCACTACAACAAAACCATCATCGAGGACATCTTCCGCCATCAGTCGTTCGACGCGGTGCTGCACCTCGGGCGAGCGTTCAGCCTCAAGGACTCCGTCGGCAAGCGTTTCGATCTAAACGTGGTCGGTTCCCAGAAAATCATGAACCTGGCGGTGCAGCACAAGGTGCGCAGCTTGGTCGTGCTGTCGACGTTCCACATCTATGGCGCGCATCCGTCGAACCACATCCCGATCGCCGAGGACGAGCCGCTGCGAGCTGGCGTGCAGTTCCCACAGCTCGCCGACGCCATCCAGATGGACAACATGTCGTCGACGTGGGTCTATCGCCATCCGCAAGTGCAGACCTGCGTGCTCCGCGCCACCAACATCATTGGGCCACGGCTCCACAACACACTGACGCAGTTTCTGCGACTCCGTCATGTGCCGTATCTACTCGGCTTTAATCCAATGATGCAGTTTCTCAACGAGGAAGACTTGGCTGAGGCCATTGTGTCTGCCTGGAAAAACAACGTGGTGGGCGTCTACAACGTGTGTAGTGACGAGACCGTGCCGTGGCGAACCGCTATTTCCCTGACTCGTGCGAAGACATTTCCGATCCCGGTTCCCGTCGCCGATATGTTTCTCCGTGTCACCGGCAACTTCCCTGGCTACCTCATCGACTTCTTCCGCTATCCCTGCGTCATCACCGACCGATCGTTCCGCCAAAAAGCCCAATGGGCACCACGCCACGGTCTCGAAGAAACGCTGTGGTCTGCCGTCGCCGAAGCCCGAATGAACCAATCGTAGCTTGAGCAAAAAAAATCCCTCCGCCTACATCCACTGCTGGATGTAAGGGAGGGATGTCGCACGCAGCCAGGGCGATGGCTTCGCCCCGTTTTAGCTGCTAGTGCTGATGACCGGCGTGTCCGCCCTCTTCGGCCTTCTCTTTGGCCTTCTCGGCGATCATGGCCTCGGTGGTCAGCATCAGACTGGCAACCGACGCGGCATTCTGCAGCGCAGTACGCACGACCTTGGTCGGGTCGATCACGCCAGCGTCCAGCAGATCCTCGTACTTGTCCGTCGAGGCGTTGTAGCCAAACGAACCCTTGCCCTCACGGACCTTGTTCACCACGATGCTGCCTTCGACTCCGCCGTTCTGGGCGATCCAGCGCATCGGCTCCTCGATGGCACGACGAATGATCGCCACACCATACATCTGCTCCTCGTTGAGCTTCAGGCCATCGAGCACGGCCTGGGCGCGCAGCAGAGCCACACCACCGCCGGGGACGATGCCTTCTTCGACTGCGGCGCGGGTCGCATGAAGGGCGTCTTCGACACGGGCCTTCTTCTCCTTCATCTCGGTCTCGGTGGCAGCACCGACCTTGATGACGGCAACGCCACCGACCAGCTTGGCCAGGCGCTCTTGGAGCTTCTCGCGATCGTAATCGCTCGACGACTCCTCGATCTGGGCGCGGATCTGCTTGACGCGGGCGTCAATGTCCGCCTTTTTGCCAGCGCCATCGACAACAGTGCTGTTGTCCTTGTCAATGGTGACGCGCTTGGCACGGCCGAGATCCTTGATCGACAGGTTCTCGAGCTTCAGGCCGAGATCCTCGGTGATGGCCTGGCCACCCGTGAGGATCGCGATGTCCTTGAGCATTTCCTTGCGACGGTCGCCGAAGCCGGGGGCCTTGACCGCACACGCGTTAAGCGTACCGCGCAGCTTGTTTACCACCAGCGTTGCCAGAGCCTCACCGTCGACGTCCTCGGCGATGATGAGCAGCGGCTTGCCCGAGCGAGCAATCTGCTCCAGCGTCGGGATGAGATCCTTCATATTCGAGATCTTCTTCTCGGAGATGAGGATGTACGGATCTTCGAGAACGGCTTCCATCCGCTCGCTATCGGTCACAAAGTACGGCGAGATGTAGCCACGGTCGAACTGCATGCCTTCGACGACGGTGAGCGTCGTCTCCATGCTCTTGGCCTCTTCGACGGTGATCACGCCTTCCTTGCCGACTTTCTCCATCGCGTCGGCAATCAGGTTGCCGATCACGGTGTCGCCGTTAGCGCTGATCGTTCCAACCTGGGCGATTTCCTTGTGTCCCTTGGTCGGCTTCGACTGGGTGCGCAGGTTCTCGACCAGCTTGCCTACCGCCGACTCGACGCCACGCTTGATCTCCATCGGGTTGTGACCCGCCGAGACCATCTTGACGCCCTCGCGGAAGATCGCTTGAGCAAGCACGGTGGCAGTGGTGGTTCCGTCGCCGGCGATGTCAGAGGTCTTGCTGGCGACCTCTTTGACCATCTGCGCGCCCATGTTCGCGAACTTGTCCTCAAGTTCGACTTCCTTCGCGACGGTGACGCCGTCTTTGGTCACCGTCGGCGAGCCCCAGGACTTCTCGATCACGACGTTGCGGCCACGCGGCCCAAGGGTCACCTTCACCGCGTCAGCAAGCGCATTCACGCCGGTCAGCATGCGGGAGCGAGCGCTCTCATCAAACAGAATCTCTTTGGCTGCCATGTTCTTTTTCTCCTAAACCTTGAAAGCGTCAAAGCCTTCGAATCGACGAGTTACTCCAGCACGGCGAGGATCTCGTCCTCGCGAAGGATGAGGTGCTCGGCACCATCGAGCTTCACCTCGCTGCCGGCGTACTTGCCGAACAGCACCTTGTTGCCCACCGTCACGTCGGGGGCTACCGTCTTGCCGTTGTCGAGCGTCTTACCGGGACCAACAGCCACCACTTCGCCCTGGATCGGCTTCTCTTTGGCCGAGTCGGGGATAATGATGCCGCCCTTGGTCACGTCCTCTTCGGGGAGGCGCTTGACAATGACGCGGTCGTGCAGGGGTCGGATCTTGTTTCCTGTCATCGGTTCGTTCTCCTTGTCGCGTGCGTCTGAGTTGCGTGTCGAACTTGGGATGGATTCCCTGGGGGATGCAAAACGGAGTGTCGATTCGAGATCCACCGGGGGAGTTGAGTTACAAACAGCCCGTTAGCACTCACCAATGGAGAGTGCTAGCAGCCGGTAGTTTAGGTACGGACTTTCTTGGCGCAAGGGGCATTTTTGGGGTGTAAAGCGGCGTCAAGACCTGTTCGGACGGCATTTGTGGCGGTTGCGTCGGAAAAACAGCCAGCGTAAAGTGCGGCTGTGCTGTCGCCGCAAGAGCTACTGACCCGAGTAAGTGCCTATCAACCGTCTGCGGATCTGGAGCTCATCAAGCGAGCCTATGCCTTCGCCGAAAATGCTCACCAGGGCCAGTTACGCAAGTCTGGTGATCCGTATCTGATCCACCCGCTCACCGTCGCCCAGATCATCGCCGAGCTGCGCCTCGATGTCGGCTGCATCTGCGCGGGGCTGCTGCATGACTGCGTCGAAGACACAAGTGCGACTGTCGATGACATCAGCAAACTGTTCGGACCGGACGTGGCACTGCTCGTCGAGGGTGTAACCAAGCTCGGCAAGGTCCGCTGGCAGACCCGCGAGGAACATCAGGCCGAAAACTTCCGCAAGATGTTGCTGGCGATGGCCCGCGACATTCGCGTCATCCTGATCAAGCTCTGTGACCGTCTCGACAACATGCGCACCCTCGGCGCGATGGCACCGGAGAAACAGGAACGGATCGCCCGCGAGACGATGGAGATTTACGCACCGCTCGCTCATCGGCTCGGTATCCAGTGGATCAAGGCCGAGCTCGAAGACTTATCGTTTAAGTACCTGTATCCGAGGGAATTTGGCGATCTGTCGGAGAAGCTTCAGACGTACTTTGCGAACCGGCAGCAGTACATCGACGAGGTGGCCCAGGTTCTACGCGACGAGCTGCGCCAAAACGAGATTCGGGCCACGGTATCGGGGCGACCGAAGCACCTGTGGTCGATTTATCAAAAAACCGTCAAGACCGGACGCGATCTCGATCAGCTGTTCGACATCATTGCGTTCCGTGCTGTGGTCGGGAACGTGCGTGACTGCTACGCGGCGCTCGGTGTGGTCCATACGAAGTGGACGCCGATTCCAGGTCGCTTTAAGGACTTCATCGCACTGCCAAAACCGAACATGTACCAGTCGCTGCACACCTCGCTGATTGGTCCCAAGGCCGAGCGCATCGAGGTTCAGATTCGCACCGAGGACATGCACCTGGTCGCCGAGGACGGCATCGCGGCACACTGGAAATACAAAGAGGGCAAGCCCGGCGGTAGCGATCCTGACGACAAAAAGTTCGCGTGGCTCAAGCAACTCATGGAGTGGCAAAAGACGCTGGCGGACCCGACGGAGTTTATCGAGACGGTCAAGGTCGATCTGTTCGCCGACGAAGTGTTTGTGTTTACGCCAAAGGGTGATGTCAAAGGCCTACCGGTGGGAGCAACGCCGGTGGATTTGGCCTATTTGGTCCACACCGACGTTGGAAATCACTGCTCTGGAGCGCGAGTCAATGGCCAGTTGGTCCCACTCCGCTACAAGCTGCGCAACGGCGACACCGTCGAGATCGTCACCAGTCCAAATCAGAAGCCGACCAAAGACTGGATCAAATTCGTCAAGACCTCGTCAGCGAAAGCCAAAATTCGCCACTTCATGCGCACCGAGCAGCGCGAGCGGGCGAAGGCGCTTGGACGAGATCTGCTCGACCGAGAGCTGCGCCAGCACGACATGACCTATGCCAAAAGCGAGCGATCCGGTGATCTCGTGCACGCCGTAAATGAGTTGCGTCAGCAGAGCGTGGACGAGATGCTAATGAACATCGGCTACGGGCGCCTGCTGCCCGCTGATGTCGTCGAGCAGCTCCTACCGGAAGGCCAGCGCACGGTGCGCTCCGGCAACGAACCAGCGACGCGGCTACCCAGCCTGGCCAAACGCTCACCGGGCTTAAAACCGCCGGGCATTCGAGTCGCCGGGGAAGACGACGTACTCGTTCGCTTTGGCAAATGCTGTTCGCCTGTCGCAGGCGATCCAGTGATCGGGGTGATCACGAGGGGCCGGGGTGTCACCGTTCATGCCAAGACATGCTCGACGGCAATGGAACAACCCGAGGAGCGCCGCATTGACATTGAGTGGGATTCCGAACACAAGGCGGCTCGGCCAGCGACGGTTCAGGTCGTCTGTGCGGACAAGCCGGGTATCTTGGCCCTGCTGTCGCAGACCTTTCACGATCACGGCCTCAACATTTCGCAGGCCAACTGTCGCACCCTAGACGACGACCGTGCCGTCAACACGTTCAAGGTCACCGTCGTGGATGTCGATCAACTGCAGAAGATCATTCGCGCTCTTCAGAAGTTGCAAGGAGTGTTCGCGGTCCAGCGCATGTAGCAGCCGTCGTCGCGCCATCTTCGTTGTAACATGTAGGGATGGTAGACGCTGCGTCGCAAGCTCACCCTTTGGTTGCGCCAAGCCCGCTACAACTGCTGTCGTGTGCCGTCGCTGTTCTGTTCTGGGGAGGCATGCCTTTGGTGCGGGCCGAGACCACCGCGACCGTTTTGGAAACGGAAGCGGCAGCCCCAGTTGTCGCCTCCGAGAGACTGTTCTTCGATAGTGAACTCGGTGCCGCTCTTCGCGAACAGCAGATCGCTGTGACCGCCCAGAGCGATCGCGACCTGATCTTTGCCGAGGAAAAGCGGCTCCAGCGTTGTCGGACAGCGGTTTGCACGGAGCGAATCGGCAGGCTGCTGGGCAGCCGCTATGTGATCCGTGCGGATGTGACCGTGGCCCGCGATGGCCAACCACCGAGTGACGGAGAGCCAAAGAAAGACAAAAGTGGCCGGGTCATCGCGCCCAAGACCACACCTGGTGACTGGCTGCTCAACCTCGAGCTATTCCACGTCGACATTGGTGCGAGCGGTGCGCAGCTTCGTGGCGAATGTCGACGATGTGACACCGCCCAGGCAGGCAAAGCACTATCGGACTTACTCCAAAAGTCTCTGTTCGAGGAAGCGGCGCGACCTCGTGGCTCTATCCAAATCGTGTCGAAGCCGCCCGGCGCACTGGTATTTGTCGACGGAACGGACCTGGGCGTGACGCCGTTTAAGCGGCCCGCCTACAGCGGCAACCATCGTTTGCTATTGCGCAGCGCTGGGTTTCGATCTGAGCAGCGCGAGATCGAAGTACCCGACTCTCAGCGGCTTCAGCTCGACGTGACGTTGGCTGAAGGCGAAGACCCGGCCGAGCTCGGTAAGTCGATGGAAAACCGGACCCCGATCTACAAGAAATGGTGGTTCTGGGTTGCTGTTGGTGGTGCTGCGGCTGCCGTCGCAGGTGCCGCCACCGCAGGTGCCCTGGCCTCGCAGGGACCGACACCAAATGGAACCCCAGCCGCCAATCACTTTGTTTTTTAGTCAGGGATGAATCACCGATGAATGCACGTCGATGCCAACCCACGAGCCATCCAGCGAGCCACCAGGCGGCTCAGCAACGACAACATCTTGCGACCTGGCTGCGCGTCTGGGGTCTTTTGACACTGCTCACGCTCGGGTCGTGCGGCAAAACCGCTGGTCCATTTGTAACCTTGTTGCTTAGGGACTTTCCCCAGGAAACCAAGACCGTCTCGCTGACCGTTTCCGTCGAAGGAAATAGCAAGACTCAGCAGTTTTCCGGGAACGACACGCTCAGCTTGATCACCGTTGAGCTGCCAGTCGGTACACGCGGCTCCACTGTGTTTTCGGCACAGACGATCATGGAAACGGGCTGCGTGCTCGGCAATGGCAACGGCAGCCTGCAGATCGACGATGACAAGGCCTTCGACCTGAGTCTTCCGATCGTCGCCGAGCCGCTCAGCAAATGTGGCCTAAACGGCGTCAAGCTCACGGTCAAAAAAGCGGGAACCGCGCAAGGAACCATCACGTCGCAACCGGCTGGTGTGAGCTGTGACAACTCCTGTAACGAGCAGATCGTCGAGTTCCGGCAAGGAACCCAGGTCACGCTCTCGGCACAGCTTGCGGGCGATGACGAACTCGCGGGCTGGGGTGGAGACTGCACCGGCACCCTATCGAGCTGCACGCTGACGATGGACACCGCAAAGACGGTGACCGCCACGATCAACCGCTGCCAAGGTTTCTGTCCGCTTCCTGCGACGGGAACAACCAGCGATCTGTACGCGGTATGGGGTGCCAGTTCCTCTGCCATTTATGCCGTGGGCGCTGGCGGAACAATCCTCAAGTTCGATGGCACATCGTGGTCCACGATGCCAAGCGGCGTCACCACCACCCTCCGTGCCGTGAGCGCGCCGCGAGACAACACCGCCCGCGTGCTGGCCGTCGGAGACAACGGTACGATTCTGGAGCTGAGCGGGGCCACCTGGAAAGCGTTTGGCACCGCTCCTCCGACCTTTCAGATCACCAGCGTCGCAGCCAACACGGCAAACAACATCTATATCGCTGGGGCCTCCGGAAACTATCAGCGCTGGGACGGCAGCAAGTGGAGCACCCCATCGGGCTACAGCAACAGCAAGAACCTCACCGGCATCTCATTTATGCCCGGCAAAGAGGAGCACTTCCTGTCCGGCGCGGGGGGACTCTTGGTCCGCTACAACCCGGCTGCCATTGTCTTCAAGTACCCCGCTCAAACCACCAATACTTCGGCCAACCTAAACTCGGTATGGGCGGGATCGGCGGCAATCTACATGGTGGGCGACGGTGGGACGATCATGAAGCGCATTGCTGGAGACGGCAACGATGGCATGGCGATGACGAGCGGCACCTCCGTCAACCTGCACGGGGTTTTCGGAGCGAACGACCAGACATTGTTCGCCGTTGGTGATGGTGGCACCGTCCTCAAGAGCGATGGCACGACCTGGAGCAAAGTACCGACCCGCACGACTCGAACGCTCTACAGCGTCTACGGCATCGACACCAGCAACATCGTTGCCGTTGGAGAAGCCGGCGTCGCCCTCCGCTACAAACCCTAGGGCGGGGCCGATTCGATGATCACCGCAGCCATACCGAAACACGAACGCATGGGGGTCTTTTTCCTTGGCGCGGTGCAGTTCGTAAACATCCTCGACTTCATGATGATTATGCCGCTCGGGCCGGACTTTACGACCGAGCTGCACATCCCGGCGGCACTGCTCGGACTATTGGGATCGGCCTATGCGGTGTCCGCATCGGTGGCTGGTTTGGCCGGGGCATGGGTGCTCGACCGCTACGATCGCAAAACCGCCCTGTTGTGGGCGCTGCTCGGGCTGGTGCTGGGAACTGCCGCCGGAGGCTTTGCGGTTGGGTTCAAGTCGATGATGGCGGCGCGCCTCCTAGCGGGGCTATTCGGTGGCCCGGCGACCTCACTGGCGGTATCGGCACTGACTGATCTGGTGCCACTCGAACGCCGAGGCCGGGCGTTCGGTGCGGTGATGGGAGCATTCTCGGTGGCCTCGGTTCTCGGTGTCCCGATGGGTCTGTGGCTGGCCCGTCACGGTGGACTGCGCACACCGTTCTTTGTAGTGGCCGGGATGGGCCTTGTGGTGATGGCGATGGCTGCGGCGGTCCTGCCTCCGCTACGGACTCATCTCGATCGACCTGAATCGCCGCGCAGCCTGACCGAAATCCTGCATCGTCCAGTCGTCCAACTTGCGCTGCTCACCATCGCCGTCGGCAACATGGCGACCTTTGCCATTGTCCCAAACATCGCGCCGTACCTGATTCGCAACTGCGGCATGCCGAGACAGAGCCTCGAGTACATGTACGCGATCGGCGGCGCGTGCAGCTTTGTGTCGATGCGGCTGGTCGGCTGGCTCATCGACCGCTATGGAGCGGCGCGAGTGATGGTGCTGGCCAGCGTCTTGCTCTCAATCGACCTTGGGCTGACCTTTCTGCCCGGTCGAGCCCTGCTGCCGGTCGTCATCCTGTTTGTCGGCTTTATGGTCAGCTCGTCATCGCGCAACGTCTGCGTGACCACCACCTGTAGCCGAGTCGCCGCACCAGCCGAGCGGGCCCGCTACCAGTCGATTCAGTCGGCCGTGCAGCACATGGCCGCCGCGCTGGGAGCCGGCCTGGGACCGATGTTTTTGAGAGAGCTAGCAGATGGGCGAATCGACGGAATGACAGGGCTTGCGGCCTTGTCGATCATGCTGACTTTGACGCTGCCCTCGCTGCTCTTCAAACTCAACCAACTCGGCGAGCTGAACTGACCTGATTACGTCGGACAATTGCGGCGCAAGGATGGCAGGATCTGGCCAAGCGCATCACGACGCACGGCTTCGGCGCGGGCTCCATTCCACAGATCTACAAACGACCGATCGGCCAGGCTCCCCAGCGCTTTCGCACCGTAGTCCCCAGCGTGAACCGTGCCGTCCGGATCAACACAAGCCACCTCCCATGCGGCGCGGCATGGACGGAACACCGCCCGATTGGCAAAGTCGTCGGTAGCTCGAAATTCCGACAAGCCAGCTACCGATTTTTCTTGACATGGACAACCGATTGGCGGGTCTAAGTGATCCACCAAGATCACACCGTTCGGCTCTACGATCGCACGCGCCGCAGCCACCGCTTCTTGGACACGCCGCGAATCGGGCCGCAGCAGCGACTCTGCGGCAAAGACGTTGACCGGATAGCCTTCCTCGACCTTCAACCAGTCCAGCCCGAGATCACACACGAGCTGCGCCAGCAGCGGCAGCTCCGCGACGTTTTGACGCAGCACCACCATCGAGACACCGATCCGCAGATCGGCCCGGAGTTCCCGACGAACCGCGGCCGCATGGCGTAGGTGATGGATCACACGGTCGAAGTCACAGCCGCTACGGATGTCATCGTTTACCGCCGCACTGCCGCCATCAAGAGAAACCGCCAGACTGGTCACGCCCAGCCCGATCAGCCTCTCGACGGTGTCCGCATCGAGCAGCATCCCGTTTGACAGCAAGTGAACATCGTACGGTCGACCGTTCCTGGCACGCCTTATGCGACGGAGCGCTTCGAAGAACTGCGGGGCCACGAGACTCTCTCCGCCGTGCGAAAAGCCGAAGTAACTGGCCGATTGCATCGCCTCCTCGAGCGCATCGAGCAGCCACGGCTGCAGCGTCCGCGCCGTCCGTGAAGCCGTCTTTTCGGGTGCCAACGTGATGCAGTGCTGACAGCGTAGGTTGCAGCGCTCCGTTACTGTCAGATACAGCTTCGACGGCAACAGCAGGCCCGCAGTGCGACCCTGACGATACGCCTCGGCGAGCCGTTCGGCGGAATGCTCGGTTAACTCACTCGCTACGCGACGCACCACCACGGACGGCTCGCGGAGCACCACCAGGGCGGCATACGGACCGAGTCGCAGCTTTCGGGTCGTCGCGTCGAGCCCGACCTCACCCAGCGTAAGCAGCGACTGTACCTCCGACGGGGCATCGTCGCACAGCAACAGCTCAACCTCGACGCCCCGGCCATGAGCATAGATCTCGATGATCTCGGAGCCGAGCTGGCGACGAAAGATCAGCACCTCGGGATTTTCTGCCCGGGTTCGTTCACTGCAGTCTCCTCGACGAAGGGATACAAACCGCTCGCGCAGCGTCAGTAGTTGCCGAAAGAGTCTCAGCGTCGGGTTGTCCTCCATCGCCAGGGACCAAGGCAGCGGCATACGATCGGGCCACACGTCTTCAAAACCACGCGATGGATCGTCGCTCCGCAGGCCCAGCTCGTCGCCGTAGTAGATCATGGGCACTTCCGGCCGCAATAAGCTCACCACGTGTCCAAGGTGGGCAGCCCGCTCGTCGACCAAACTGCGCAGCCGAGGGAGATCATGACTGGCGGTCATCCCCAGCGCCGCATAGCTTGGACCTCGGCCATAGGCACGTCGCTCAGCATGTGCCGCAAGCTGCCGTGCGGTCCACCGACCTTGAAGCCACTCGCACAGGCCATGCTGCAGCGATAAATCCGTCGCACAGTCGAGGACTCTCCGCGTGTAATGACCGAGGTTGTCGACAGTCAGTTCGCCTAGCAGCAGCGCATCTTTGCGCAGGGCTCTCACCCCTTGGCGAAGCAGCGATAGCACCGCGACGGGAACATCAGCCACTGAGTCGAGTCGAAAGCCCGACACCCCAAGCTGCAGATAGTTGAGCATCACCCGCAGCAGATAGGTGACCACATCGGGATGGTCGATGCGGAGCAGCGGCTCGTGCCACTGACCATGTTGATAGTGCTCGTAGCCTGGGGCAGGTCCGTCGGAAAAGGGCCAGCGATGAAAACGGAACCAGGCCGCGTACGGCGACTTGGGGCCGCGTGTTCGAACGTCGCAGAACGGCAGAAAATCGCGATTCACATGAGTGAGGGTTATGTCAAGTAAAATGCGAATACCGAGTCGCTCAGATTCGCCAAGCAACCGCTTCAGCGCGGCCTCGCCACCGAGTGCCGGATCGACCACGAGTGGATTCTGTGCATCGTAGCGATGGGTCGAAGGGCTCTGCCAAATCGGTGTCAGGTGCAGAACGGTCACGCCCAGATTGGACAGATACGGTAGCGCCGCACAAACCCCATCGAGATCGCCACCGGCTCGGGCTTGTTCATCGGGCAGTGTTGGCCACTTGCTGCCATCTCCTCGACGAAACCGATCGACCATAAGACTGTAGAGCACGGCATCTTGCCACCACGATGGCACCTCGGGTTTTCTGAGCGTCACGCGAAGCGATTGTTGCGACGGACCTCCAACGAGCTGACCCGAGCGAAGGCGAAACCAATAATCCACCTTTGGCGAAGACAGTGGCAGGTGGGCTGCGAACAAGAAGTGCTCGTCTTCCTCTCCGATCCGCTCCATCTGCAGCTCGTGGGTTTCGTCGAGGTCGCGATAGCGTAGCCCCAGTGACTCGCCTGCCGACTTGCGCAGCGCGGCTTGCACCACCAAACACCCGTCATTGCGAACAAAGACGTCGGGCGGCGTGGGCGCGTGCAGAATCGGCTCTTCGCAGCCCCCAATCACCAGCACGTTGTTCCGCAGCCCTTCGACGGAACGGGTCCGCGGATTGCTGTCGTGAAGATGCCAGTTTCCGTCGGCTGTACGTAGCTTGTACGAATAGACACCTGGCGTAAGGGGCACCACCAACTGGGGTACCCCATCGAGGCTAGGAGTCAGGGGATGCGGCAAAAAGAAGTGAGGAAATTCGCCATAGACCTCGCTCTGCGGCGGTGCCCCCGGAAAGCGCAGGCAGACCAAATGACTGTCGTTGGCCAGCTCGGGATGGCGCAGCTCACCTAGTGCCAGTGCGAGGGGAGCGCTAGCCATCAGGCCGAAGCGGCCTCGGGGGGAGCAGCGTGCAGACCGGCGGCTTTGAGCATTGCTTGATCGTCGTCGCAGTCCGGGTTGCCAGTGGTCAGTAGCTTGTCGCCGTAGAAAATTGAGTTGGCACCAACGAGGAAGCACAGCACTTGGGCTTCGCGGCTTAGCTCGGTCCGGCCAGCCGACAAACGGACGCGGCTCTTTGGCATCAGCACTCGAGCGGTGGCGATGGTGCGAACCAGCTCGAGCGGGTCGACCTTGGGCCTGGCCGCAAGCGGAGTGCCTGCCACGGCTACAAGTGCATTGATTGGCACGCTCTCCGGCGGCGGATCAAGTGATGCCAGCGTATGCAACAGAGCGCAACGATCGTCGATGGACTCGCCCATCCCAATGATCCCGCCACAACAAACGCTCACGCCGGCGCGACGAACACGCTGCAGCGTCAGGAGTCGGTCGTCATAGGTTCTTGTCGTGATGACCTGGCCATAAAACGACCGTGAGGTATCGAGGTTGTGGTTATACGCCGTCAGACCAGCCTCGGCGAGCTTGTGGGCCTGTTCATCGCTGAGCATCCCAAGGGTGACGCAAGCCTCCATCCCGAGAGAGCGCACACCACGCACCATGTCGAGAACGCGATCGAACGCCGGGCCATCCTTCACACTCCGCCAGGCCGCACCCATACAAAAGCGAGTGGCTCCGGCCTGCCTCGCTGTGCGCGCCCGCGCAAGTACCTCCTCGACTGCCAACATCGCTTCGGGCTCGGCGCTACCGTGAGCCGCCGACTGTGGACAGTAGCCACAGTCTTCTTGGCACCCGCCTGTCTTGACTGAAAGCAGAGAACAGAGCTGCACTTCGCTCGGGTTGTGGTTCGCTTGATGGATGGCCATCGCACGCTGCACCAACGCCGGCAGCGGCAGGTCATAGATCGCACGAACGTCTGAAATGGTGAGCTTGCTTGCGGCTGGCTGCCCCGTCGCTGCGGAGCCGCTGTCGGCCTGGGTCGCACTATGCATGGGCGGCTTATAACACGACTGTCGGCCCGGCCAAGCGCCCCGTATCGAGGTGACTATTTCTTCTTTTTGCGAAACAAGCGGTCAAATACAGACCCCTTGTCGGAGTCACCACCCTGGCTGTCATCTGCCGCGTCCTCTTCGTGGTTTTCTGGCGAAGCCGCGCTGCGTGGGCTGTACAGGTGTGGCCCGAGCTTTTCGATCAGCTCTCGTGACTCGGGAGTCAGCTCTTTGGGAACCAACACCACGAACCGCACGACCAGGTTGCCTCTCCCTCGGCCTCGCACATTGGGCATGCCCCGTCCCGACAGCACCTGTTTCGAGAGTGGCTGCGTGCCCGGTGCGACCTCGATGTGCTCGCTGCCTTCGGGAGTCGGCACCTCTACCCGCGTGCCGAGCGCCGCTTCCGCAAACGTCAGCGGCACGTCGGTCCACAAGTCATCGCCATCACGCACAAAACGCGGGTCAGCCTGGACGCGGATGAGGACGTACAGATCGCCGGGATCGCCACCTTGCTGCGAGCTGGCATCGCCCTGTCCATTCAGACGCAGTCGCTGCCCATCGTCGATCCCCGCAGGGACGGTGATGCTGACATTCGCCCGACGAGCAACCTGTCCGGCTCCTTTGCAACCACTGCACTTTTCGGCAATGGTCGATCCCGCGCCACGACACTGCGGACACGTCGTCGAAATGACAAAGAAACCCTGCTGATGCGCGACCTGGCCTCGGCCATTGCAGCTGCGACAGCGCTGCGGCTGAGTACCTGGCTTGGCACCGGAGCCTTTGCAGGTATCGCATGCCGAGTGACGGTCGATCTCGATTTCACGCTTGATGCCACGTGCCGCATCGAGAAAAGACACCGTAAGCTCGATCTCAATATCGTCTCCCCGAGCCACTCGACGTCCGCCGCCACCGCCGAAGCCGGGAAAACCGCCCCCGCCGAAGATGTCGGCGAAGGCCGAAAAGATGTCTTCCATTCCGCCGAAGCCGGGATTGAAGCCAGCTTGAGCCGGCCCTTGATGACCGAAGCGGTCGTACAGACTCCGCTTCTCGCCATCTGAGAGGACCGCATACGCCTCGGCAGCCTCCTTGAACTTCTCTTCGGCTTCCTTATCCCCCGGACGGCGATCGGGATGAAACTCCATCGCCATCCGACGGTAGGCTTTCTTTAGCTCAGCATCATCGGCGGTCCGAGAAACTCCGAGCACTTCGTAGTAATCACGCTTTTGCGAGCTCATAAAACGGCAAGATGCAAACTAACGCCCCAGAGCTGACTGTCAAGCTCTGCGCCGAGGGAAAGTTGCGCTCGGCTCACGAAAAAACGCGGCAAGGTGGTAGCTAACGGCTGAGCGAACGCAGCGCCGTCAGAATCATGCGGGTAGCACGGCTCTTGTTGAGGGTGAAAAAGTGAATACCAGGTGCGCCGCGAGACAACAGCTCCGTACACTGCACTGTTGCGTGGGCAACGCCAAGTTCGAGGATTGCCTCGGGATCGCGCTGGTAGCGCTCTAGCTGCAGTCTCAGTCTCATCGGGATGGTGGCACCACACATCCGGGTGAACCGCTCGACCTGTTCGAAGCTGGTGATGGGCATGATCCCAGGGACGATGGGTACGCGGATGCGCATCGCCTGGGCTCGCTGCACGAAATCAAAGTAGAAGGCATTGTCGAAGAACAACTGGGTGATCAAAAACTCGGTGCCGGCTTCGACTTTTTCGGCAAGGTGGCGGAGGTCGTCATCCCGCAGCGGACACTCGATGTGTCCCTCCGGGTAGCAGGCCCCCCCAATGCAAAACGGCCAGCGTTTGCGATCGCCGCGCATGAAACTCACGAGCTGGCTGGCGTAGGCAAAGTCTGCGCGACCCGGCTCGCTGGATTGGCTGTTTCGATCGGCCGAGTCGGCGGTGGAGCTGGGACGGTCGCCCCGAAGCGCCAGCACGTTGTCGATGCCAGCAGCAGCCAGCGCATCGAGGGTACGAGCCAGCTCGGCTTGGTCATGCCCAACGCAGGTCAGGTGAGCCATCGCTTCGATGCCGATCTCATGCTTGATTCGGGCAGTCAGCTCCGTCGTCGTACGTTGAGTAGAGCCACCCGCACCGTACGTCATCGAAACAAACGACGGCTCTAGTTCACGCAGGTCGCGCAGGGTGTCGAGAAGGTTGGCGAGCCCTGGTTCGGTTTTGGGCGGAAAAAACTCAAACGAGTAGCTCGGCGAGGGCTTCTGAAGTCGCTCGGTAATACGCATGGTTCGTTAGGCGGGCACAGAAAGTTAGGCAAAGAGCTTCGGAGGCACCGCACGCAAGAGCCGTAGCACGTTTTCGCCGAGGATCTTGTGAATCGTCGTCGGCTTGACGCCCGCACGCAGCAGCGCCTCAGTTAGGTTCGGAAGTTCGGCGGGACTCGATAGGCCTTTGGTCGGTCGAATAAAGCCATCCCAATCTGAACCGAGCGCCACAGCATCGTCGCCAGCCAGCTTGAGGAGATGGAGCAGATGAGCGACTACGCCATCGAGCCCATCCTGCCCCAGGAAACGTGGCGCAAAGATGACGCCGATCACGCCTGCCGCATCGGCCACCGCTCGAACCTGCTCATCATCGATGTTTCGCCAGTGTGGGGTAACACCAGCGACGCCGGTGTGGCTCACCAAAAGTGGTCCCGGCTTCCGTGCGACCACGTCGAAAAAGCCCTTGCGATTGATGTGGGCCAGGTCGACCAGAATCCCAAACTCTCGACAGGCGTCGACAATCTCGCACCCGAGCGGGGTAAGTCCTTGGCTGACGTCTTGACCCCAACCCATCGCCGGAGCGCCGAGCGCGTTTTTACTAAAGTGCAATAGTCCCAGGTAGCGTACGCCGCGACGACCGAGTGCCAGGAGTCGCTCGATGACGACCTCGTTGCGCTCGCCGCGCTCCAGACAATGAGCGCCTTCGATCCCGCACAGCGCCGCTACCTCGCCAACCTGCCGTGCCGCGACAATGTCTTCCGCCGAGCGACACAGCCGAAACGCCCCAGCGAGCGCGGCTTTTTCGAGCGAATCGATCTGCCGGTGGGCTTCGGCCAAACAGCCGACTTCGGGCTTAGGAAAGGTCCAGAGGCCGAAAAACAGCCCGGCCATATTGCCCGCACGCAGCCTCGGCAAATCGACATGGCCGCCGAAGCCTCGGACCAACCACGACGGATCGTGAGACGCCAAAAAGTCATAGCCTCGGCTGATGAACTTGATGGTGTCGGTGTGGAGATCGATCGGCGTCGAAGCAGCGTGAACGGCGCGAGCTTCGTCACTGAGTGGAATAGAAGGCGTCCAGGTCATGCAAAGAGCCGCGTCATTAACGAGCAGCCTGAACGGTCCGGGCGGATTCATCGCCCAGTCGATTCAGCACCATGGTGTGCAGCGACTGAACCTGCCCAGATTGCCGAGCGACTACGGTGACGATGTTGATACCTGGCCACAGAGGGACATTGGCCTCGAACTGCATCTGTTTGGCAAGCGGACCATTGCGGTTGCTGCGATAGAACACCTTGCGGTGCTCAATTTTGGAGGTGCGATTCGATACGACGACATAGCCATCGAGAACTTGCTCGTCATCTCGTGCCGAAACCGACAGCCGAATCGACGGTTGCTCGACGGCAAGTGGTGCTTTTACATCGAGCAGCGGCGGAGTGGCTTGCCAGACCAAATTCACTTGCGGATTGGCCTCGGGTGGTTGCACGGCTTCGCTCACCAGTGCGGTCGGCATGAAGCCAGGCCGATTCGGCTCCAGCTCGACTCGCACAAAGTCTGCCACGCGGCCCGTCACCTTGAAACGCACGCCCTGAGCCACCTTGCCCACTTCTGCGGCACTCGATGAAGCCCCTGCACGCACCACCAGTGCTTGGTTGGCCACGACGGTTCCGCTGCGGGTTTCAACGGTCTGCCGCGCTTCGAGAATTGGGAACGAAAGCTTGTCGGTGACGCCTTCGTGAAGCGCAAAGTCCCAGACCTGCAGCTCGACGCGTGCCACCGACTCGGCGAAGTCTGGCTTGACCTCGAACGTGAAGTCCATCGCCCGCTGCTCACCAGGTGCCATCGACTCCAGCTCGTAGCGGCCCTTGTTGACCATCACCCCCTCACCGGAGCGGTTGTGGAGCAGCGCGAACGGCTTGGCTGCTTTGCCAGCGCCAGTGTTCTTAATCAGCACCCGCAGCCGGACGGTCTCGCCCTTTTGCAGCAGTCCATCGCGGTTGGCCTCGGCCCCGTCATCGATGAACTGGTAGCTATAGGCGAAACGCGGCCGCTCCATGCCCTCGAGCTGCACCTTGAGCACCTGCGGCGGCGGGACTTTGGCGTGTTCCTCGAAGAAGTGAACCTTGACGACGTCTAGACGTGGCAGTGTGTCTTTGGGAACACTCACCAAAATCGACCAGGTCTTCGTCTCACCAGGGCCCAGTCGGCCAAACACAAATTCCCGCTCTTCGTACAGGAAGTTGTCGCTCTTAAGCTGAGCTCGCACCTGGCCCGCTGTGCCCTGCCCTCGATTGGTCACCGTCGCGGTAAAACGAATCTTCTCTCCCGCTCGCGCCAGGTTGCCCGGCTTGTCGGTGGTCACAGTCGCTACCAAATCAGGCGACGCCGACTGGTTACCAACTGGAGCCCAGTCAATGCCCTGCTTGCGTAGCGTATCAATGAGTCGACCCATCTCACTGGCCTGACGGCGACTAAAAAAGTCCTTGGCCGAACTCAAGATTTCGTGTCGACGGTAACCCTGCACTGAACCGAGGAGATCTCTCGCGTACTGGATGCTGAAGTCCTCGAATACCTCGTCGTCATCGTCAGGCAGCGCGGCCGCTTCGTCTTCGTCGTCGTCCTCGCCCTGAGGTGGTCCGCTCTTCTTGTCGGTATCGGTAAGCAGCGAGCCTTTGGCCTTGGCGGGAGCCGCCTTCTTCGGCGGATCGACCCAGATATAGCGCAGCGTCTCGACGGGTTTTTCGTTGGCTCGGGTATTTTGCGACGTTAAGTGGGCATCGAGATCCTGCTCCCGAGTGCCTTTGTAGGTTCGAAACAACGCCAGGTTATCTTTCTCGACGGACATCGGCTCAAGCATGATGTCGGGCATGATACCCACCGACTGAATCGACAGGTCACCAGGCGTCAGATACTGAGCAATCGTTAGCTTCAGCGCCGAGCCGTCCGGATTGTCCATCAGCACCTGCACCGAGCCTTTGCCGAAGGTCCGACTGCCGATGATTACCGCTCGATCCAGGTTCTTCAGCGCGCCAGCGACGATTTCCGACGCTGACGCCGACTGACCATCGACGAGCACTGCCATCGGAATCCGTGGCTGCGCTGCTGGCTCGGCCCGAGTCTCTTCTCGACGCTTGTTGGCATAACCAACGGTTGTCACGATCGTGCCTGACTCCAAAAACTCGTCGGCGACCTTGATTGCTTTGTCCAGCAGTCCACCCGGATCGTGACGGAGATCGAGCACCAGCCCACGCAGGGGCTGCTTGCTGCTCAAATCCGAGAGCGCTTGGCGAAGCTCGTCGTCGCTCTTTTGAGAAAACTGGCTCAGGCGGATGTACCCAATCGGTCCAGTCGTGGTCTGCAAAAGCCGCGAGGTCACGGTCTGCACCCGAATCTCGGCCCGCTTCAGAATCACCTTACGCGTCTGTTTTTCGCCGTCTCGCTCGAACCACACCTCGACCTTGGTATCGGGATCACCACGCAGCCTCTGCACCGCGTCGTTGAGCGCCATGTTGGCGGTCCACTCTTTGTCGATCTTGACGATCCGGTCGTAGCGACGCACTCCCGCTTCCCAGGCTGGCGTATCCTTCATCGGCCGAACCACCGTCAACGAGCCGTTGAGGATGCGGATCACGATGCCGAGGCCACCAAACCGCCCGCTCGTCGAAACTTTCATTTCTTGGTAGGTCTGCGGGTCAAGCAACAGCGAGTGCGGGTCCAGTGTTGACAGCATGCCATTCGTCGCTGCGTACTCGATGTTACGAAGCGTCTCGCTGTCGGTGCCTGGTAAAAGATGCTGGATGATAAAGTCGTAGATCTCCTGCATCTTGGGTGCCATCGCCCACGGCGAGTCGACGTGCTCAATGCTAAATTCCCGAACCGCCGTGTCGACGTGAACGACGACGCGGTTTTGCTCCGGAAACGGCTCGACCATGACCTCAGCAACCTGCTTCTGGATCGAGTCGAGCGCCGACAGCAACATCTGCTTCGGATCGACTCGGGTCGGATCGACGTAGGCCTCCAGCACCCGGCCCAGCGTCTGATTGAATGTCGTCAAACGGTTGTGAAGATCGTACGGCTTGCGATCTGCCGAGGGAGCGCCAATGGTGCGTCCCAGACCGACCATCATCGCTGGCCCCCGCCTGGAAACGGTCAACGCCAGCGCCAAACAGGCAGCCATAGCAACGACACCAACTTTTAGAATGCGCTTCATTCGTAGCTCCGGCGTCTCATCAGGCACCTTGGGAACTCCCTGTCCAACACCTAGGAAATTATCCATCACTCAGCCCGTCAGGGCAAAAGAGACGATGCTAATTCGTGTGATGCCATCGACTGACACCTTCGACGGTGGAATCGTGGTTTTTTCTTTACATCCCCTGCCACGTCAACAGGGCGAGTGCTGAGATCAAAAAATCGAGCACGATCACCGCAAACGACGAAGAAACCACGGCCCGGGTGGTCGCCCAGCCCACTCCTTCGGAACCACCATGAGCGCGGAGACCACAAAACCCGCTTACGATTGGAATCGCTGCCCCATAAGCCAGTGCCTTTAGCACCCCCGTCATGACATCGGTGGGATGAACCTTTCCAAGATCCAAAAACACCGAGTACGGCACATGGAACGTCTGGTGCGCGGTAAAGGCACCCATCAGCACGGCCGAAAGCACGCCAAACACGGACAGCACCAGCGTCATCACCTGCGTCGCCAAAAAGCGCGGCACCAGCAGATATTCGACGGGCTCGACGCCGCACATGCGCAACGCATCGACCTGCTCGGTCACCACCATGGAACCAACCTCGGCCGCAATCCCGGCCCCGACACGAGTCGCCAGCATCATCGCGGTGAGCGACGGTCCAAACTCATGGACGAGGTACTTGATAAACTCGCCGCCAACCTGGCTCAGATCGCCCGTCACCCGAGACAGCTGCAGGCAGCTTTGGAACACCAGCACCATGCCGGTAAACCCCAGCGTCACGAGCACAAAGAGGAGCGAGCGGTTGCCGACTTGATAAAGCTGCCGCAGAAGCTCGCCGGGTGCCCGCCGCGAGCGCAGCGCCCCAATGAAAACCAGCGCCGCAATGTTTACGAGCTGAGCGGCCCCGTCGTAAAAGTAGTGGCCCCAGCGGCTCTTGGAACTGGCGTTCATCACCTAAGCACCATCGTCCAGATGTCGTCAGACACCATGATCAAGAGCGCCGCCGCAACCACTGCATCATTGACGGACTGTCCGACACCAACGGCTCCACCTTTGACGTTGAGTCCGTAATGACACGAGGTCAGCGCAATCATCAGCGCAAAGAACGTCCCCTTGAGCAGTCCCACCGTCACATCCCACAGCTTGATCGAATCGACGAAGCTTGCATAAAACGACGCATAGTCCACGCCGAGCAGCAGCTTGCCAAAGACCATCCCGCCCAAGATCGCCACAGCATCCCCAAGCACGAGCAGACTGAACATCGCCAGCATCATCGCCAGCACTCTCGGCACGATCAGAAACGAAATCGGCTCGATCGCCAGTGCTCGCAGCCCATCGACCTGCTCGGTCACGACCATCGACCCAAGGTCTGCGGCGTTATTGGCACCGACGCGACCTGAGAACATGAGACCGATCAAAATCGGTCCAACCTCACGCAGCACCGCATAGCCCGTACCCCAGCCAAGCAGCCCGTAGGCCTGAAACCGCTGCACGAAAATGCCCGATTGAATCACCATCGTCCCGCCGGTAAATAGCGCCGTCAGCGACACAATTGGCACCGATACCACGCCCATCTTGTACAGGTTACGAATGAGCTCTCGCCCATCGAAACGACCGCGGATCAGCATCGCGAAGGTGTAAAAACCGAGCAGCGCCATCCCGCCGACTTCTCGACACAACGACAGCACGACTACGCCCAGCGCCAGCAGTGCCCTCGTCATAACGGACCCTCTAACTCGCCGCGCACAAACTGGCGTACCACCGGGCTCGGGCTGTCTTCCATACCCACCGAGGGACCGTCGTAACACAGCGCGCCTTGATAAATCATCAGCATCCGGCTGGCAAAGCGGCGCATCGCATCGAGATCACTCGACACAATCAGCGTCGTGCTCTGGGTAAGCTGCTGCTCGGCCTGGAGCAGGTCGTAGATCTTCGCGGTCGTCACAGGATCGAGTCCCGCCGTCGGCTCGTCGTAGATCAACAGTGGCGGACGGGCCACCACCGCCCGAGCCAGCGCCACCCGTTTGCGCTGACCGCCGGAAAGCTGTGATGGCATTTTTTCCGAGTGCGTCGAAAGACCCACCCCGCGCAGCGCCTCTCTGACCCTCTCCGACAGCTGATGTTCGTCGAGCGAATCTTGCCGAAAACGAACGCGTTGCCGCAGTGGAAACGCGACATTTTCAAACACCGTCATCGAGTCAAACAGCGCATTGTTCTGAAACAGATAGCCGATCTGCGACTGAATCTTGCGCAGTGCCTCGGGACTCGCGCCGCCTAGGTTCGTGCCCGCAACCTCGACGGAGCCAGTCTCGGGACGAACCAGCCCACAGATGATCTTGAGCAGCAAGCTTTTCCCCGAAGCACCGGGACCGCATAAGCCACACGTCTCGCCCCGGGCGATGCGCAGCGAAATCCCGTCGAGAACTGGCGGCTTCGTAGGGTCCAAGTGCAGCTTTTTGATGCTGCCAAGAGCAATCACAGCGACGAGCTTATCGCCGAACCGAGGTCAGCAGCGCAAGCGTTTTTGGGCATTTTGGTTCACGTCGCCGAGTTGCCATCTCACTGGGCGCACCCAGCTGGCGTTTGACAGCCGACATTGGGTGAGTACGTTCCCACTATGCCGATCTACGAATATGAGTGTGAATGTGGTGCCGTGCTCGAGTCGCTCGAGTCCCTGGGAACGGTCCGAGAGCGCTGTGGGGAGCTATGTCGCTGCACCGCCGGCTCACAGCTTCCGAGAGGCCAAGGACTCGTCAACAAGCTGATGTCGGCCAGTGGCATTCGCGGCGATGGACGAGAAGCCCGCGAGCCCGTCTTCAGCCCGGTCAAGCGCCAAAATCGCCCCGGCTGCGAGGACTGCGACTGCAGCGTGACCTAGAAGCTGACGCCAAACGAGAGCGCGGCTCGGTAGTACAAAACGACCGCAGTGCTGTTGAACAGTACCGGTAGGCTGACGACTTCGCCGCCCAGATGATAGCGGCCAGAAAAAACGTACTTGATACCGACCTCGGGAATGACCACTCCGAAGTGATCGGCGATCACACTGCCAGCAGCACCCGACAGCGCCACGGCATAGCCAAGGCTCAGTCGCGGATAGATGTAGAGATTGGGCACTGGCAACGAAACGTCGTACTGAATCCCAACCGGTAGCATCAACGTGCCCAGATTGGCCCGAAATTGGACCTGCGCTGGGACGATCAGATAGGCGCTCGATGACTGCGTGAAGGCCCACGCAAATTCCAGCCCCGCCACGCCTTGGTGAAGCACACCGCAGCCACCGCTGAAGTAAACACACGGCGCGGCACCAACCTTCAGGCTCAGCATGTAGCGACCGATCTTCGCCGTCGAAACCGGGCCGCCGGAACCACCACCACTGCTCGCACTGCCGTTCGACGATGTACCGCCAGACGACGTGTTCGCGGTACTACCGCTGCCCGTCGAAACTGAGCCACCACCCGCGGCGGTGCCACCCGCGCCGGTCGTCCCACCGGGTCCGCCGGGTGGATTCGTCGTGGTCTGCGGATTGGCCTCCGTCTCCATCGGATCTTGTTGGACCGGATCGGGACGCGGCTTTTTCTTGGCAACAGTCGGTGCTCCGGCCAAAGTGAGCGCGATGCCGATGAGCGCACCCAACCGAGACCTTGATGTGCACCGAGGCGTATCGACCATGTACTCCCCCTTGCAAGACCCCACTACGGAATGCGCTGCTTGAGCATCGGCATGACGGGCCGACCCGCGCAGGCCGCCGGTGGCGTCAATCGCAAAGAGTGAGCCAGCGTCGCGGCGAAGTCGACCTGATCGATCACGCCATACTCACCAGGATTAAACGGCTGGCCCCAAAACACCATCGGAACCTCGGTATCGTAGCGATAGAACGAGCCGTGCGACGTGCCCTGTTCCTTTTCACCGTATTTGCCCCAAAAGTAAAACGGGGCCATCACCAGCACCAGCTCGCCGCCTCGCGATGGGAAGTAGCTGCGTACGACGGCCGTGGAGACATCGGTCGGTGGCACCCAGCCGCGCATCAGCTGCGTCCTCGTGTAGTAGCCAATGACACCGGGAATCTCAAGCACCGCCCGGCCCGCGACCTCTTCGACCTGCGCTGGATCCGCCTTCGACTGCGCAATCATCTTGGGCGAAATGTACACACTCGGATCCTCCAGAGCCGCCACCCACTCGCCCTGCGTTGAGTAGAACTGCGACAGCGCCTTTTGGACTGTGTCTTTGACGATTCCCTTTCGAACCCGTCCCGCGAGCAGGCTCTTCTGCATCGCTTCCTCGGGAATCGGTGCGGCACCGTGATCGGCGGTAAAGGCCACCACCAGCTCACCTGGCTTGAACTTCTTTTCGAGATCTTGGAGCAGCTTTTCGACGGCCCGATCGAAGCGCAGGACCATATCCTGATACTCGTGGCTGTACGGTCCAAACAGGTGGCCTGCCAGATCGGTTCCGCTAACCGAGATCGCCAGTGCGTCGGTGACGCCACGTTGACCGAGCTGCTCGCCATCGATCGCAGCCCGTGCAAAGTCCATCTGGATCTCCAGACCCGTCGGCGTGTAGTTGATGGACTCGTAGTAACCCGGCCCCGGCGCTTGCTGCTTGGCGTTCGTTGGATGCGGGAATACGCGACCGAGACCCTTGAGGTCCGCTTCGTGCGGCGAGGCATCAATGTTGGTGTAGGCCGACTCGGGCAGCAGCCGATCCCAGACCTTGCCAAACAGCTTGTCGGCCAGCTTGCCGCTGTTCCAGCGCTTGACCCACTCGGCGGTATCAGCTCCGTAGAACGTCGAGGTGGTCATCTCGCCGCTCTGATCGGAAAACCAGTACGCCTGCCCGGTGTGTCCACCGAGAAGAATGGCACCGCGTGCCTTGAGTGACACCGACACCACCTTGCTGTCCTTGCTCGCAAAGCGAAGCTCGTCGAAGACCGTGCTGCCAATCAAGTTGCGCGGCGAGCTATCGTCTTCTAATGAGAGGTCTTTTTCGCCGATGATCTTGACGTTACCGTCGTAGAGCATCGACTCAGCACGACCCGCCTGCCGATTCCAGAACTTGTTCTGGGTGATGCCATTTAGGTAGCCGTACGAGCCCGTCGCAATCAGCGCGTGACCCGGTCCGGTATAGGTATTCTGCTGACCATAGCGACCGATCGCTCGGGCCCCCTGGGTCAGCAACTTCTTGAGTCCGCCCTCGCTCAGAAGATGGGACCAGCGGGTCAGGTTGTCTGCACGAAACTGGTCGGCGACTATCAAGAGGACCAGCTTCGGTCCGGCCTGGGCAGCAGCAACAGGCTTCAATCCTGGCTTGACCTGGGCTAGCGCTGGCCTGGCCCCCGCAGCCGGTCTGGCCGGCGGTGCCGCAGAAGCATCCTGCCCCATCACTTGGGCCAACAGCGCGGCGGCCACACTGCACGCAACCAACACAGAGATCCGCAGCCCCTTACGTCGGGTCATGTTCACAGTCTCCAGCACAAGAGGCCATCGTAGCGTATGTGTTGCCTGTTTATCTACTAGGCACTCCTTGCCGACGGATGGTCAGCAGCAACTGGCATGTGGTATGCAGCGTAGGTGCGGGTTCTTCGGCTCACTACCTTGCGCGGTGCCGCGCCTGTCGCCACAGCTTTTCGCAGCAGCCCGCAAGACTTGGAGGCCTCTGCTCCGCCCGCGTTGTCGCTGTATGAGCTCGCGCTCGCCGCCATCCCGCAGGAGCTACGAGCCAAATTGGTCGGTCCCATCGGTGAAATCCTGCGAGACTTCCTGGTTGCTCAGGAGGCCTGTCGGGGTTCGGGCCTGCGTGATTCCGCCGGGCTTACCAAGGCGGTAGCGCGACTGCTGGCTGGGGCTGACGCCGTGGAACTGTCCCCGCTTCTGATGATTCGGCTAGGTCAGCGACTCACCGCACAAGCGTCCGGTGACCCAAAGCAGCACAGCCAAGCGGCCCGCATCCTTGAGGCTGGCAGACTCTACGCGTATGCCTTGGAGAGGTTTGGCAAGCGCGGACTTAGCGAAGGACGACTGTTTCAAGAAGGACTACGACGGCTCGCCGAGCATCCATTGGTGTTCACCGCTGAACAGCTCGAGTTGGAGGGTCTTCACCTGACGATTGGCCTCACCGGAGCCGCCTCTCTGCCTGCCTGGCTAGGCTGTTTGGATGTGCTGGCGCGACCCGACAGGCCGCTGCGGTTACGACTTCCGTCCGTCGAAGACCGGCCGCCCCTGCAGCGCGCACTGAAGCCACTCCTCGATGGGGTCTACCGCAAACACGAACTCGCGATTGAGGAAGAGAGTTGCCCGTTGGGTCCGCTGGCAGACTCTGACGAGCCGTGGGCGCGATTTGTCCGTGGGCTGTTTCGTCCTCGCGGTAGCCAACCGCTGGTCGAAGCGGGTGAACTCGCTGGACTGCTTTCACTCAAAGCCCAGCCGTCGCCTCGGGCCGAAGCGCAGGCCATCACCGCAGAGGTTGTACGACTCCTCGAAAGCGGGGTTCCTGCGGCCCAGATCGCGGTGCTCGCCGAGTCTCCGATGCGTCGACAGCGGCTTGCGGCCGCCTTGCTTCGTGCCGGGGTTCCGACAACGCCGTTGCGCGGTGGGGTATCGGGCTCACGGCTGCGACCGCTAGAACTGCCCGCATCGCTCCGGCTTGTGCTGCTGCTATTTGAGGCGCTGGCGCTCGGGCTCCCTCGTGAAGGGCTCATTCAAATCCTGACCAGTCGCTACCTGCGCTTTCCGGGTCCGCTCGGCGACAGACCATGGCTGCTCGCCCAAGCACTCCGAGCCGCGGGAGTGAGGAGTTTGCGCAGGCCGTACTCACATCCGAACGAAACCGGTGAGTTGTGGGACAAGCAGCGGAAAGGTGAACCAACGTGGGGGCTTGTTCGACTACGAACCTGGCTGGCCACCCAAAGCCCCGAAGACGGAAGCGAGCCCAAGCCCCGCCATGCACATCTTCCACTCGTGGCTGAGCAGGCCGAGCAGGCGCTGCGTGAGCTGACGAGCCTTCCCGAAACGGCACCGCTTGCCGATCACTGTCGATCCCTGCATCGCCTGCTGGTGCGACTCCGTTTCTTCGAGCGGACCGCAGCACCGCCTGAACTGCCATTCAGCAATGACTCCTCGACGGCAGAGTTTGTAAATCAAGTCTTGGCGGCTTACCAGCGCGATCAGGCGGCCGTTGAGATGCTCTCTTACGTTCTGAGCGAGCTGCCGCTATGGGCTCGTCGACTGGGGACCGCCACGGAGTCGCTGTCACAGCGGTCGTTCGCGACGATCCTGAAGTCATCGGTTCTGCGGCTGTGGGAAGAACCGCTCGGGATGAGCAGCCCAAACGCCGTATCGCTTGGAGAACTGGCCGACGTGCCGCCACGGACGTTTACCCACTTGCTCATCGGCGGCCTTATCGAAGGCGAGCTACCCGGATATCGCCTCGACGATGCACTGCTGTCCGATGACGATCGCCGGCGCGTCGAGAATGCACTGGGTCGTCCGCTATTTTCGCAGGCACAGCATGCAAATGATGCCGAATCGCTGAAGTTGGCGGTCGCCCTCGCTCATACCTCGCACTCGCAGTTGTTTTGGCCTCTGGCCGATGAGGAAGGTCGACCGGTTGCACGCTCGCTGTTCATCGACGAAGTGCTCCATGCGGCAGCCATTTCCGAGCTTCCTGCGACGACAGAAGCGCTGCCCGCCAATCATCCTGCCGAGCTGTGGCAGCGGTCGCAACAAAGCCCCTCGCTGTTCGAATCATTATCCCGTCGCGATCGCCAGCGTGCTTCCCGAATCCTGGCGGTGTCACGGATCGAAGAGCAACGCAGCCGTTTTTTTGGCGCAACATTTGCCGATGCGGATGCCGCCCACCTCTACAGCCACCCATTTGTGGGACGCCTGCTTGACGAAAAATTGATCGGCGTGCTCCAGCCTCGCTTACCGGGCAGCCCAAAACACCCACTGTCGGCGTCGGTGCTGGAAGACTTTGCGCGCTGTCCGTTTCGCTTTTTTGCTCGGCGTGTTCTCGGGATTCGGCCTCTCGGTGAAGGAGGCGAGGAGCTTGACCCACTCGCCTCGGGACGCCTACACCACGCCGTACTCGAAACGTTCTTCAAAAACCGCCAAGCCAAGGGTCGCTTGCCACTCCATGCCGACGAAGACGATCGTGCCGCGCTCACTGATGCAATTGACCAAGTGCTAGCCGACTTTGTGCGGAAAGAACACGTTGGCCATCCCGAACTGCTCAAGGTGCGCGTCGTCCGGCTCCGCACTGAGCTATGGCGGCTCGTCCAAAACGAGGCCAAATCCCCGCCCGATCCCGACTGCTTACCATCGCTGTTCGAGTGGAAGTTTGGTCCACTCGCCATCGCGGGCGTGCAAGGAGACGAAGGCCAAATGCCGCTGCACATCCACGGCATCGTCGATCGCGTCGATCTGGGTGATGGAAAAGCGGTGGTTCTCGATTACAAGGCGGGCCGGCGCGAGCGCTACCAGCATCACCTGAGCCACGAGCTGCTCAAGACCTCGTTCCAGTTGCCGCTGTACATCGCAGCGCTGCGGGCCGATCCGACACTGAACGCCGACGTGCCGCTCCAGCGAGTGACCGCTCACTACTATTCGCTGCGGCAAGGCAAGGTAACCGGGGCTCTCGACGACGCAGAAATGACGACGCTCGATCGGGCGGTCCGGCTACGGAACCCTGAAGGCAACGTCGCCGAGGTTGCCTATCATCTGTGGAGACGGTTACGAGACGGAGACTTTGCGGTTGCACCTCGAACCTGTGAGGGCTGTGGCATGGAAAGCGTCTGTCGGATCAGCGCCGCGCCGCTCGACCCAGCCAGCGACAGTGATGATGACCGCCTTCCCAGCCAAGCCAGTCAATCGATGACCCCGAGTCAGCTCTCACCAACTCGCGACTTTGTCGATGGAGACAATCGATGAGTGGTGCGCTGCGATTTTTGCTGGAGCGGGATCGGGTCGTGCAAGCCGGTGCGGGTACCGGAAAAACGCATGCGCTGCTCACGCAGTATCTGCATCTGTGTGCCGGGCTATCTGCGTATCGTCGACCGATTCCGCCGCAAAAAATCTGCGCGCTGACCTTCACGGAAAAGGCAGCGGCGGAAATGCGTCACAAGCTCGTCGGGCGAATTTCGCACATCTGTCGTCGCCTCGCGACCAGTGAAAATGGCAGTTCCGCGGACGCGATCGCCACAGAAGAACCTGCCCTGGTCGAGAGCGCAGCTCATCTGGGAATGGCTGTTCCCGGTGGTGAAGCATGGGAAGAGGTCTTGGCTTCTCTCGGTGGTGCGACCATCAGTACATTTCACTCGTTTGCGGCGTCGCTACTCCGTCGCTATGCCCAAACCCTTGGAATCGATCCTGAGTTCTCGCTTCTCGATGAAGATGCGGCTGACCAGCGACTGCGGGAAACCTGCGAAGAGCTGGTTCTAAGCGCTATCGAAGATCCAATTTCCGTCGGTCATGACCCAGAGATGACCGAAACCATGGCGCTGCTGCTGACCGAGCTCGGCTTTGCCCAAGGCGCAGGTGGCGATGGGGGGCTGGTCGAGGTGCTGTGTCTGCTACATCGCCAGCTTGCCGAGGAAGGACGTCCGGCCGAAGGCCTCGCCACAGCCTATCTTCCCCAGCGACTGGCCGAGGAGCTGACCCTCGCACGCAATCGACTCTCATCAGCACTCCATCAGCTGGCAAGCCGAGCCAGTGAGCTGGCAGAGAAATCAGCGGAGCGGGCAGTTCTTCTCGGGGGACTGGCGACTCGTATCGACCAAAGGCTCCAGAGCATTGACGAGATCGCTTCCTGCAGTGCTGATTTTGCCCAAATCCGCGAGCACTTTAAGCCGCTCCGGGGCCCAAGTGGCGCAAAAGCTGATCCGTCGCTGGTGCAAGCCATCAAAGACTATCGACAGCAAACCTACGAATCTCTCGACGATCTGAAGGCCATCGCGATCTCGCAGCGAGCAGCACGGCTGGCCAAAGGTTTGGAACAGCTTCTTCAACCACTGTGTGAACGCTTTGCCAACATGAAGCAAGCGGAGGCTGTGCTCGACTTTTCTGATCTGCTGCGCCTGTCGAGAGATTTGCTGCGCGATCATCCTGCGATCCGCGACGAGCTGAGCCAGCGTTTCCAGGTCTTTTTGGTCGATGAGTTTCAGGACACGAGCCCGCTACAAGCCGAACTGCTGACACTACTCGTCGGAGACGAAGGTCACTCGCCGGGACGCATCTATATCGTCGGTGATCGCAAGCAGTCGATTTATGACTTCCGAGGAGCCGATGTGGCAGCCTTTGCGCGGTTGTGTAAGCGGCTGGTCGACCACGGTGCCGACGAGGAAACCCTATCGCAGTCCTATCGTTCGCTGCCCGGTGTCCTCGAGTTCGTCAATCAGTTGTTTGCACGTGTCATGCAGCCGCCCTCCGATGAGCGGCCCGACTGGTTTGTCCGCTGGGAGCCGACTCACGATCCGCTGACCGCCAAACGCACAGACTCAACCGATTGTCCGCAAGTCGAACTGCTACGTCCCGCCGATGGCCCAGTGGGGCAGACCTCGGTAACCCCGCCACCCGCGATGGTTCGCGAGGCTGAGTTGCTCGCTCAACGCATCGTCGCGCTCACCAACGACGGCACACCGCCAAGTGACATCGTCGTGCTGCTTCGTCGCTTTACCCACCTACTTCATTACACGACGGCGTTGCGACGGAAGCGCATTCCCCACTACGTAGTTCGCGGTCGCGGCTTCTTTGCGGCGCAGGAAGTTCTTGATCTCGCGTCGCTACTTCGTCTGATCGATGATCCCACGGACTTGCTCGCACTGGTTGCTGTGCTGCGCTCACCATTTGTCGGGCTGTCAGATGAATCTCTCGCCCGACTTCACCTCGCCGGACGGCTTTCGCTTGGTGCCCTCACAGAGCCGCTCGCGACGCTGACCCATTCCGAACCAGCGCATTGGGATCACGAACCCGAGTACCAGCCCGAGGATCTTCATCTCCGTCTACCTGCCGATGAAATGCTCCGGCTCCAGCGTTTTGTGACGTTGTCTCGGCTGCTCGTCGCAGAGGCCGACCGGCTCGAACCGGAGCGCCTCCTACGAATGGCGCTCGATCACAGCGATTTTCTGACGGTGCTAGCGGCTGATCGCGATGGTGAACAGCGTCTGGCAAACGTCGAACGACTGCTCAACCGAGCCCAAGGCTACTCCGGTCGACTCCGAGCATTCGTGCGCTTCGTTCGTCTACAGACCGATCCCGAGTTGGCTCGCACCAGTGGCGATCCATCGGACGAGCCAGCCGCGCAGGTACTCGGCGAGCGCGACAACGTCGTCCGCATCATGACCGTCCACCAAGCCAAAGGTCTGGAATTTCCGACGGTGATTGTCGCTGGATGTACGACCCGCGAGCGGGCTGATCTGCCGCAGGTGGTCTACGATCGCGACCTTGGGCTGGGACTTTCGCTGTACGAAGACGGTGAACGGTGCATGGCTCTTCCGCAAAGACGCATCCACATCCGGCGCAAGCTGCGCTCCAAGGCCGAGTCTGATCGCCTGTTTTACGTCGCCGCGACCCGAGCCAAAAATCGACTGATCTGGCTTGGTGAAAGCGCTAGCGGCTACAGCGGAACCTGGCGTCAATCGATTGAAGAACTGCTCGCGAGTCCAGCCACCCACAGTCTGATTTCGGAATGGCAGCCGCCAAGGCAGGCTCCTCAAACTCTGTCGCCTGTAACTGTGGGCACCGAGTCGCCACAGGTAGCTCTCTGCGCAGAACAGCTAGCCCGTGCGATGTACAATCCACCATCGACGGCGGTATTTCAGACGCCGATTCTGACGGCGCAAGCGGCCGAGCTATTGGCGTGTCCCCGTCGGTATCACCTGTTAACGACGATTCCCGGCACCCCGTCACGTCTCACGGCCCGGGCACGCACCAGCGACGAGACAATAGACTTGTCGCCGGTCGCCTGTTTGGTCGCTGGCACCATGCCGCAGCGATTGCTGGGCCTCATCGACTGGCAGCCGCAGGCGCATGATCTAGAGCGCTGTCTCGTTGGACTTGGAATCCTCCGCGACGGTCCCCACGCTCAAGAAGTCCTCACCTGGCTAGGCCACCTGCTACGCAGCCACTGGTTCTCTTCGGAGCTCCATAAGCCCGGCATGTTGCCATCGTTTCAGACGGCCGTCCGCTATCAAGTACCCGTTGGCAGCGAACACCAGTTCCTACTACACGGCGTACTTGATGCGTACTGGTGTAATCGCGATGGGACGATCAGCGTGATTGATGTTCAGCTGGCCAGCCCACCGCCTGTTGAAAACGCCTGGCACACCGCACGCCGGGCGCTCCTCGCCCACGTCGCGATGCAGCTAACCGGCACGAGTACGCCAGTTCTCGTCGGCATCCTCTACCTGCAAGATGCCGACCCAGCCCCGCGTTTTGAACCAATCGGCCGCGCCGCTGTTGACGCCGCGCTGGCACCGTTAAATGGACTACCCAGGCTCCCGATGCCGCCGCACGCTGTCTTGCAACTATCGGAAAGGCCGCGTGAGGTCTGCGCCCGGCTCGCATGCGAGCTGAGGGATTTCTGTCACGGCACCAGCGCTACCACCTCGACATCGGACAACGACTAGCGCTGCATGCCAGGCTGCATCGGCATTCCGGGCTGTGGCTGCATTCCGGGCTGCGGCTGCATTCCGGGCTGTGGCTGCATTCCGGGCTGTGGCTGCATTCCAGGCTGGGTTTGCATTCCCCCAGGTGCCATCTGCGCTCCCTGCATCATCTGGAGCTTCTGGAACAGCTGATTGTACTTGGCCTGCGCCTGGGTGGCGTCAAGCTGACGACGATCCACGGTCAGCTTGGCATCATCCGCTTTCCGCTGTGCATTCGAGGCCTGCTCATCAAAGGTCGACACGGCAAAGTCAGCGGACGGCTTCTTGCCCTTCGCCGCCGCAAGCTGCGCCTTCGACTGCTCATACCGAGCCTGAAGTGCCGCTACTTGCTTCTCGGTAAACTCGAGCTGGGCACGCGCTTGGCTGCGATGTGCCTTGGCATAGTCAACCTTCGCGTCGGACACGTCCTTGGCGAGCTGCTTCTGCTCCATGTTGCTCTTCGCCGAGGCGATCCGGTTGAGATCCTTCGTCGACTCAGCCAGCGACTGCTCCGCCTTGGCCATGTTCACGTCCGCCTTGGCCTTGTCGTACTCGGCGTCAGCGACGGTCAGCTCTTTCTCCGCAATCGCAGCATCGCTTGTGGCCTTGTTCTTCTCTTCAGTCGCCTTATTGAGGTCCGACTGAATTTGCAGCATCTGCGCCTTATCGCTCGGTGCCACATCGGCGAGCAGCGCGTCATCGATCTTGTACTTCGGTCCCGAGCTACAGGCAGAAAGCAGAACCGAGCTAAGCAGGATGGAACGAAACAGAACTCGCATGATTCCTCCGAATATCGTCAAACTGTAGCCTAACCGAAGGGAAAGGAGTCCGCCTACGGCGGATTAGCTGGCGATGCGACAGGTGATGCCAAGGACCAGTACTCCTTTGTCGTACTTCAGACCGGCCTGCATCACCGTGCCACCGTCGTTGATGACGAACTTCGTCGACAGAAGCTTGGCGGCACCATCCTGGATTTCCAGCCGCAGACGCAGCCGCTGCTTGCCGCCCGAGTCCGCCCGCCCTTCATACGACAATACCCCTTGATGCTCGCCGGGTACCTCGAAGTTCTGTGATGCGCCGCCGCCGATCGACAGCTCGTGCTGCTTGATCAAGCTGAAGCGCGAAAAGGACTGGAAGGCTTGCCCTTTGAGCTGCGGACGAAGCGGCTCCAGTCGAGCATCGAACTCGTTGCCATTTGCAGTCGCATGAATCACCCGCACCGAGCAGGTCGCTTTGCTAGCCGGCTTGGCTTCAACCGGCGCAGCCTTCGGCGGATCGGTCTGCGCGACGGTAACCTTTGGCAACACGAGCAGCCCGGCAACCAGCAGCCGCCAGGTCCATTGTCCGATTACAGACTTTCCCATTCGTCTTCTTCCTGATGATCGAACCAAATCAGCGTCGTGTCGTTGCCGCGATCATCGGCAACCTTCATCACCGTCGCACCGCTCCCGACTACTTCAAGCTCTTCGACATCGCAGCCACTGTCTCTCACGGTGCCAGTCCGCAGCGCAAAAAACAGCGAGGCAGCAACGGCAAAGGCCGATACCACCGCCGTCGTGCGAACCAGCAACTTCCGTCGCAGTGTCACAATTTTCGCAGGAGCCTGCGCTGGGAGCTGACTCTGCAGCTTGGACCAGAGATCGACCTCATGCGTTGCCGCCTCTGATTCAATCGCGTCGCGCACCGAGGACGAAAGACCTGCCAACGCCGCCAGCTTGGCCTGATCCTCCTCGGACAGCTCTAGCCTTAGAGCATCCGCCTCATCGAGGGGTAGTTCGTTATCAAACAGTCTATTTAGCTTGTTATCGGCAACTGCCATGGTCGCTCGGGCCTAATCGACCCCCTCCTGCTCTGCGTCCTCGGCGAAGTCCGAAAGCAGCTCTTGCATCTGCCGTCGGGCATGAAAAAGGCGACTCATCACCGTACCCTCTGGACAGTCCATCGAATCGGCGATTTCTTTGTAGGATAGCCCCTCGACCTCGCGCAAGACCAGCACCGCTCGATGCTGCTCCGAGAGTTTTTCGAGTGCGGCCAAGATTCGACCGCGTAGCTCGCTCGACTGAGCCACCCGCTGAGGGTTGAATGACAGCTTCTGCGTCGAAAGGACATCGGCGGGACTCCCAACTTGCTGATGAGACAGCCGCTCGTCGAGTTCGACCTCGCTGCCCCGACCAACCTTGCGTTTCCGGTCGATGCATAGGTTGACAGTGATGCGATAAAGCCAGGTGTAAAAGCTGGCCGTCCCCTGAAAGGACCCAAGGTGCCGATGCGCCTTGAGGAATGCCTCCTGCGAGATATCGCGTGCCTCGTCGGGATCCTTGAGCAATCCGAACGCCAGCGAAAACACTCGTCTTTGATAGCGCTCGACCAATGTTCGAAAGGCCCGCTGATCGCCACCGCGACAACGCTCGACCAGCGCAGCCTCGACACGGCGCTGTTCTTCGGTCGATGGATCGCTGGCTCGCCGACTTGGTCCCACATTCGGCAGCGCATTGGGTTCGCCCACTGTTGCCTTGCCCGCCAGGGTAGGCAGCGGGATGACCTTTGCTGAGCTGTCGGATGTGTGCGCCAAGGATTGCCATCGTCTGAGTCCGCCGTCTTTACTCCTCGGACGGACTCACAGGGTTTGTATTCATCACGAGGAGCGTGCTGCTACGTTAACAAGAACCCGGTGACGTGCCAATTGCTTGGTAAGCTGCCGCCGCCTATGCCGGATTCTCTTTTCCTCAGCTGCCTGATGATCCTACTGGCTCGCGTCGGTGATGTCTCTCTGGGAACGCTGCGCGTCGTCATGGTCACCCAAGGTCGTCGCGGTCGTGCAGCCATTCTCGGGTTCTTCGAGGTGCTGATCTGGGTATTTGCCGCATCGCGAGTGATCGGAAACCTCAGCAAGCCCCAACTTGCCGTCGCTTATGCGGCAGGCTTTGCCATTGGAAACTACGTCGGCCTCACGATCGAACGCTGGGCGGCCATGGGAAACCAAGTCGTGAGAGTGTTTTCACGACGAGGCGATCAGCTTGCCGATGAGCTAAGGATGCAAGGGTTCCGGGTCACGCTCTTTCACGGAATGGGCCGAGATGGGCCCGTGCATATGCTTTACGTCGAGACAGAACGCCGCCGCATCCCCGGCATCCTCAACGAAGCCCGACGACTCGACCCTCAGTGTTTCTACGTCGTCGATGACGTGCGCATCGCATCTTCTGTCGGTGATCCACCCCGCAGGCGCTGGCTGTCGGCCTACAAGCTGCGGCAGCGCAAGTAGTTCGATCATCCCCCACGCTCGCTCCCCCGAAGAGGAGAGCTGCCAGGCTACTTGCGCAGCAGCTTGAATGCGTGGGTCCAACTGCCCCGCGTCATGCCCGGAATGCACCACAGCATACACAGCGGCTCGATGGCTCTGGCTGCCGTAGCGGCACCCATGTCCTCGATGTCCCAGCCAAACTGATGGAGGATCGTCGACACTTGCTGCTTCGCTGCCGCGCTGTTGCCGCAAATAAACATCGTGGGCTTCTGCCCAGCGAAGTCCGGGTTCACCATAAACGGGTTACCCACGCAGGAAAACGCCTTCACAAAATGCGCGCCCGGGACCGCCTTTTGCAGCCGCTCCATCAGAGAGTCATTGGGGCCGGTGAAGAACTTGAGCACACCATTCTCCGGCGCTGCGTCCGCGATCGGATTCGTCGCATCGATCACAGTCTTGCCATCCAGCGCGCTACCGAGTGCAGCAACAACTTCCTCCGCCACGGTGCCCTTCACCGCCAAAAGCACTACATCGCCAAACTGCGCAGCCTCCGCAAATGAACCCACCGAGGCGGACGAACCAGCCTGGGCATGCCATTCCGCAAGCTTCTTCACTTCGCGAGTGCCTCGCATCACCTCATAGCCGTACTTGAGGAGGCCATTTGCGAGAACTTCACCCACCGTACCGGAACCAAGAACTGCAATTTTTTTCATGGCCCTCATCATACTGAACCGCGCCGCTCGCAGTCAACGAGGCCGAATCGTCTACAACACGCCAACTTCGCCGATACAGTCGAAATAGGAACCCAGTCCATCTGCACATCCTGTGTCCCTACTTCTCAGATCAAGGAATTTAAACCAAATGCATTCTTAACCCAAATCACTCTCGGTGGATATCCTTCTATCGATAGAACATCGAAGCGACAGGGGTATTTATTCAAACCAGCTACATTTCTAGCCAGATACTCCATTGCAGCATAGGCCAGTCTTTTTTGTTTTTTAGCGCCAACTGTATCGAGAGGAGCACCAAAGATGGAATTCGCACGCAGCCTTACTTCAACAAAACACAATGTTCCGTCGTCATCAGCGATAATATCTAGCTCTCCTCTTTTTGTACGATAATTCCGCGTAATAATGCGCAGCCCATGTTCTTGAAGATAAAGCGCCGCTCGCTCTTCTCCAGCCTGCCCAATAGATACCGACATGGATTTCGACCTATTCTAGTTCATCTATCGAAATAAATTGATACTCACAGGTCGTCACGACCTCAAGCACGCGTCACAATGAATGACGACCAAGCACAGCAGGAGCCCCCGCAAGGTGACCACCGGTGTCAATAGCGCACTCTGTATTGATATGAAACACGATAGACTCCCGCCGAACGCAAAAAACCAATCTACGCGATAGCGTAAACCGGCTCTTGAGGTCGACGGAACGGAGCGGAGGAAACGACTGAACGAGAGCAACAAGCTGCGCTCTCTGGAAAGTCGAGCTTACCCTTCAGCGGTCGAAGTGGCAGCTGTGTCGCTTGCCGAGGCGCGCTTGGTGGTCCGCTCCTTGATGCGTGCCGCCTTGCCCGAAAGTTCACGGAGATAGAAGAGGCGTGCGCGACGAACCTCTCCACGGCTCACAACTTCGACGCGATCGATTCGCGGCGAGTGGGCTGGGAAGATACGCTCCACACCGACTCCGTAGCTAACCTTGCGGACGGTGAACGACGAACGCAGGCCATGGTGGTGGCGACGGATCACTACCCCCTCGAACGCCTGAGTACGCTCCTTGTCGCCTTCCTTGATCAGCACCCACACCCGGACCGTGTCCCCAACACGAAACTCCGGCAGCGCCTGCTTGCGCAGAAGGGTCTTCTCTAGCAGCTCAACAGCGGGGACAACATCGCTCATCTCGTCATTCTCCTACGTTCTGGCTTCTTCTGCGAAGAGCCTATCTAAAATGATTGCTGTCGCTGAGCGCACCGAGAGGTGGTTATAAGGGGCCGTTCCCTGAATCGGCTCGAGCACTCGATCGACATGTGACATGAATTCATCTGTGAGACCCCAACCGGTCCCCATCACCAACAGCAGCGGTCGCGCCTGTTGCTGAAACTCAGCGCGGAGTTCTTGGGCCGAAACGGCAGGCCCCAACGGACGAGCCGACGTGCCAATAACGGCTGGGCGCATCCCTTGATCCCTGTGGATCGCGTCGATGGCTTCATCCATCGTCGAAACAACCCGCACATGCGAGAGTGCTTCGCGACGGAAATCGTTCTGACTTTGTCCAGGCCCCTCGTGCCAATACCCCAAGATGCGCTCGACCAGCTGACGCTGGGCAGCAACGGGATGGACGACGTAGTAAGCAGCCACGCCATATGTGGAACAGGATCTCGCAATGTCATGGATGTCCAGGTTCGTGACCGCAGTGCTTACGACCTGATGCTGCTTGTCATACACGGGGTGGTGGACAAGTGCAACATATGATCTGCGAGCCAAGTCAGCTACCGGGCACTCTACCTGCTTGCTCATGGAGAAACCACCCCCTGTTGGGCATCACGACGCTCAGCATCCCAGGCCGCGAGCAGGCGACGATCTTCTTCAGAGAGAGCCACCATCCCAAACAAATCAGGCCGACGTTCACGGGTTCGAACCAAAGCCAGTTGTCGACGCCAACGACGGATTAACTCATGATTGCCAGAAAGAAGCACTGGCGGCACGGCCAAACCATCTGACTCTGCAGGACGGCTGTACTGTGGATATTCTAATAAACCACTCTCAAATGATTCATCGACCGATGAATGCTCATTGTGAAGAACTCCCGGAATCAGTCGCGCCAATGCATCAACCAAAATCATCGCCGGAAGCTCACCGCCGGTTAATACAAAATCGCCGACCGAAATTTCATCGTCAACATAATGATGAATACGTTCATCCATCCCTTCATATCGACCGCATAGAAGAATTAGCCGTTCTTCTTGAGCCAAATCACGCACCATCCTCTGGTTCAGCTTTCTTCCCGCTGGTGCCAGCACGATCTTACGAGCCTGCCCATACGAACTCTCGAGAGCCTTCATTGCTCGAACCATCGGTTCAAGCAGCATGACCATTCCCGATCCTCCACCGTAAGGAGTGTCGTCTGTGGAGCGGTGTCGATCGACTGTATAATCCCGCAAGTTGTGAGGACGAACCACCAATGCCCCTTTGGTGATCGCTCGTCCCGTGATGCTAATGCGCAATACCGGATCAAACATTTCCGGAAAAATTGAAATGATATCTATAGATTGAGCCATCGTTGCTCTCTATGTAAGATCCAAATCAAGAAGTCCGGCAGGTGGATCAATTAAAACTACCCGACGTTCTGCATCATAGGACGTAAAAATCTCCGGAACAATCGGGACCAGCGCCGCATCACGATCAATGCGCTCTATCAGTAGCTGTGGCTGAGCGCCAGTTCCCAACACTTCAGCCACCACTCCGACCCGCTCGCCAGTCACAGTCTGCACTTCACACCCGGGCAGGTCCGCCAGATAGAACTCACCCGCATCCAGCTTAGGGAGCTCGGCTCGGTCAGCGAGAAGCTTTTGCCGCGTCAAAGCTTCCGCTGCAGTCCGATCGGCTATGCCATCAACCGCGACGACGTAGAAGCCATTGGCTTCGCCGCGACACCATTTCAGCCGCCACTGCTGGGGCGTTTCATGGTCTTTCTCGGTCCAGAGATGCTCAACGACATCGAGCGCGTCGGAACTGGGGTCATGAAGTTTGACCCGCAGTTCACCACGTAGGCCGTGAGGTCGGCAAACAGAGCCGATTTCTAATAGCGAACGAGACATGATGAGGAGCCCTGTTCGATAAACTCACTCAAGTACGCATGCAGAGCTGAACCGCTATCCCGTGCTTCAGAACAATCCAACCACCGAGTATTTGACAGTAGCATCCATATAACCAAATCTAAGCTGCTATAAGCAGCTAACATTTAGTCGAGAACGCTGTACTGTCCCACGACGATGCCGACGGATATCGTTACGAATTATCAGTCAGCCCAACTATCCACATGACAGCACACACTCCACGTTTCTGTGGAATTACGGTTTACGGACCGTTGTTGTATTTCACGCTGTCCATGAACAGCCAGAGCCCGCGGGGCTCGATGGTGGAAAACTAGCGGTTACGAAGGCTACTTGGCGGCCTTGGCCCTTTCAGGCTTAGCCGCAGAGCTCACCAGCTTGCCGGTCTTTACCTGAGAGATCAGGAAAGCAACCGTATCCGATGGCTCCACTCCCTGGCTGAGCCAGTAATCCACGCGGTCCATCTTGAACCGGACCTCGGTCGGGGTCCGGGTTGGGTCATAAATCCCAACGTGCTCGATAAACCGTCCATCACGGGGACTTCGTGAGTTTGCCACCACGACCCGGTAGAACGGTGCTTTCTTCGCTCCAGCACGAGCCAGTCGCATCTTTACGGCCATGTCTCTTGGTCCTATCTGTTTCGTCTGACGTATTCACCCGCAGGCAGAGCACGGACAAGCTCGTGCGGGAAGCGTTTTAGGAGGCAACCTCACAAAAATCTGAGTAGCTATTTGGTCCGTTCGTCGAGGTCGCCCGCGAGTCGGCAAGCCTACTTGTATGGTCTGGGTGCTGTCAAGGCCTTGAAAACACAGCTCTATCCGGGGTCCGGTGAAGCCTCGTTACGCTGCCAGCTCCTTGGCCGGGTCTTCTCCCTCGGTAGCAGTAGCTTCGTCCGCGTCATCTTGGCGAACTCGGACTGTGGCTTCGCCGCGCTTTAGCACGGCCAACAAACGCTCACGCAGGTTCTCCATTTGGGTGGGATGCTCTGCCAACCACTGCGCCGCCCGCTCCCGACCCTGCGCCATGCGCTCGCCATCCAGCGAATACCAGGCACCACTCTTTTCCACCAGGCCATTTGCGACAGCGAGATCGAGCACTTCACTTGACCGGCTGACGCCAACGCCATAGAGCAGCTCGAACTCGGCATCCCGAAACGGCGGTGCGAGCTTGTTCTTGACGACTTTCACGCGGACCCGAGAGCCCACTACTGCATCACCTTGCTTGATCTGACCGATCCGACGGATGTCGAGTCGCATCGAAGCATAGAACTTGAGCGCATTGCCACCAGTGGTCGTCTCTGGGCTGCCAAACACTACGCCGATCTTTTGGCGAAGTTGGTTGATGAATATGACAGTGCAGTTGGCTTTCGCAGACGCTGCCGTGAGCTTGCGCAGAGCTTGTGACATCAGCCGGGCCTGGAGCCCTAGATGCGCATCGCCCATTTCACCATCGATCTCAGCCTTGGGTACCAGCGCCGCGACCGAGTCGATGACGATCAGATCGACGCCGCCAGAGCGAACCAGGGAATCGGCGATCTCCAGACCCTGCTCGCCGCAATCAGGCTGGGCGATCAGCAGCTCATCGAGCTTGATGCCCAGCTTGGCCGCGTAGCTGCGGTCAAGTGCATGCTCTGCATCGATAAATGCACATACTCCGCCTTGCTTCTGAACCTCGACGATGGCGTGTAATGTGAGCGTGGTCTTGCCGGACGACTCGGGGCCATAGATTTCAATGACACGGCCTCGCGGATAGCCGAAGACTCCGAGAGCAGAGTCGAGCGCAATCGAACCTGAGGAAGTGGCTTGAACATCGGCGACTTCTCGACCATCGAGCGCCATGATGGCTCCTTTGCCGAACTGCTTTTCAATTGCGGCGACTGCACTGGCGATGGCCTTCAGCTTCTCCTTCACTACTTTTGACACGGACATGAGATCTCCTGAAGTTACGGACGGTTACTCCCCCGAGGACACTTGCCACTCGGGTCTTAGGTATGAATGACTCCGCTCCCCGGTCGGTCGAGGATGCGGAGAGACAGCGCTTCCGCTATGTGAGCGGAATCAACAGAGGGCTGCTGCGCCAAGTCAGCAATCGTCCGAGCCACCCGCAGCACGCGATGAACGGCTCGGTTCGACAAAACGTGCTTCCGGGCATACGCAAGTAGCAGCTTTTCCCCGGTCGCGTTCGGTCGTGCCACATCGAGGACGATGTCCGCGGTCAAGGTCGCGTTGCTCATTGCCACCGAGCCGTGCTCGGCCACCCGTGCGAGTTGCATGGCGCGAGCGGCGATCACTTGCTCTCGAACGGTCGACGAAGGCTCTCCAGTCCTCTTGCCATCCAGCAGCGTCTGATAGTCCACATGAGGCACCTCGATATGGAGGTCGAAACGATCGAGCAGCGGCCCCGACAGTCGTGCCAGATACCGAGAAATCGTCCCCAGATCACAACGGCACGACCGCAGACTTGACCCTCGAAAACCGCATGGACAGGGATTCATCGCGGCGATCAATGAAAACGATGAGGGATAGGTCACCGCGCAGCGAGCCCGTACGATGGTGATTTGACGTTCCTCGAGGGGCTGACGCAGCGACTCTAGCGCCGAGCGCGGAAATTCCGGAAGCTCGTCGAGAAAGAGCACACCATGATGAGCCAAACTAATTTCACCGGGACGAGGACTGCTGCCACCACCGACTAGACCAACCACGGACACCTCATGATGAGGTGCCCGAAAAGGCCGATGATGAAGTAGCGACCGGCCCCCAAGTAGCCCCGCCGCTGAGTAGATAGCCGTCGCAGCGAGCGCTTCGGCTTCGGTCATTGGCGGCAAAATGCTGACCAGCCGACGAGCCAGCATACTCTTGCCCGTCCCCGGTGGACCGATCATCAGCAGGTTGTGGCCACCGGCTGCCGCGATCGCCAAGGCACGCTTCGGCTGCTCGTTGCCTCGGACATCTCCAAGATCACCACCAGCATCAGGAAGCTGCTGGGTGAAGGCTCTCTCTGGGACCGCCGGTAACGATGCTCCGCCTTGGAGCATCTCGACGACTTGCGTAAGGCTGCTAGCGGCGTAGACCGTCAGTCCACGAACCGCAGAAGCCTCGGGGGCACAGTCGGCAGGCAACACCAGTTGCCGGTGACCGTGTTGCCGGGCCCACAGCGCGACCGGCATGCCACCACTGATCCGCCGAATGCTCCCATCGAGCCCCAATTCACCGAGCCACAGCTTCCCATCGAGTGAGTCAGGCGGCAACAGCTCCAGGGCAACCAGCAAAGCGAGTGCTATCGGTAAATCGTATGCTGCGCCGTCCTTGCGGATGTCCGCCGGTGCCAGGTTGATCGTGACTCGTCGAGGAGGAATCGCAAAGCCTGAGTTCTCGAGCGCAGCACGAACCCGAACTGCACCTTCCTTCACCGCGCTGTCCGCCAGCCCAACCAAGTTGTACTGCGGCAAGCCAAGGCTGACATCGACTTCGATATGAACCGGATAGGCCTCGATTCCGAGGACTCCCGCAGAAAGCGTTTTGGCAAGCACGAATCCAACACGAAGCAGCCGTCATGCCAGCCCCAAATGAGAAGTTGTCGACGAGCGCCTGGATCTACGTGAGCATCGACCATCCGCATTACGGACGTCGTCCGGCGATTCGGACGGAAGCTACTACTTGGTAAGCAAGGAGCGTAGTGCTCCGCGCAACTCTGGGTACTTGAAGGCGTAGCCATCGCCAAGCGCTCGTTCCGGCTGCACTCGCTGACTGGCCAAAATCACCGCCGCCGCCTCGCCCACGGCCGCTCGCAGCGCGAGCTCTGGAACGGCTAACCGCGACGGTCGATTCAGCACATCACCCAGCGTTTTGGCCAGCTCCGCCATCCGTACTGGATGCGGAGCGGTCGCATTCATCGGACCGCTCAGCGTCGAGCGATCCAGCCCAAGCTCGAGCAGGCCGATCAAATCATCCAGATGTATCCACGACACAAACTGCCGACCACCACCGAGCGGGCCGCCAACGAACGCCTTAAAAGGAGGAACCATCTTAGCGAGCATTCCACCGCCATCCCCGAGGACAATGCCGATTCTTAACAGAACCAGCCGCACGCCAAGTGCCTCCGCCGCTCGCGATTCGGCCTCCCAGCGCACACACAACCGAGCCAAGAAGTCGTCACCCGGTGCCGCTGTCTCTGCCAATCCTTCGTCGCCACGTGCGCCGTAATAGCCGATCGCTGAGGCGGCAACCCAGACTCTCGGCCTCTCCTGCGGCCCAAGTGGGGTCATCGCTGCACACATCTGCTTGGCGCTCTCGATGCGACTGGATTCCAGACGCTCCTTGAACGCGGTAGTCCAGCGCTCACCGAAGACCGGCTCTCCTGCGAGCGTGACCACCGCGTCACATCCCGCCACCTGTTGCTGCCAGTTTCCCGGCTTGGCGGGATCTCCCTCGACGACCACCAGCCGATCTCCGGACTCGCTCCCCAACATGTTGCGGCGACTGCGAGTAAGCGCCACCACCTTATCGCCGCGCAACAGCAGCCGTCTGATCAGCCGCTTTCCGACAAACCCGGTCGCTCCCGTCACAAACACCTTCATCGTCGTGCCTCGCTGCTTGATCGCGCTGGATCTGGTTGTTCGATGCCGTTGCTCCGTCAGCCTACTGCGAATCCGGAAACACGAGATAGGGGCACAGCTTGGCAAGTCGCTTCTCCCCAAAGCCGCGCACTGCCAGCAGATCGGATTCACGCCTCAGCGGCGCTCGCTGCCGAGCCAACATGATCGCCTGAGCCAAGGCTGGACCAACGTCGGGTAGCGCCATCAGTTCCTCTTCGGTGGCCCGATTCGGATCAATCCGAAGCCCCAGCGCAAGCTGTCTTTCGCCTGCCATCCGCTTCGGCGGTGCCACCAAGCGAACACCACTGACGGTGAGTGGCACCACATCCCCCGCCGTCACCGCAAGCTGCTTGGCTTCTACCGGTGACAAGCAACGGACGCCGACACCGACCCTCTCAACCGGAATTGCGCACAGCCTCCGTTGCGACGGCTGCAGCCGCGTGGGCGTCTTCGTTGGCCAAAGTAGAACCACGTCCAACACCAGCGCCAACAGGAGCAACACCCCACAAGAGGGTTTCATCACCTGGCTCATGTCGAGCGCTTCAAGCAGAGGCCGTGCCAATCGTGACGTAGGACTTACAAAAGTGGACCCGAGTAGCCTATCGACGCGAAGCTGCGGGCGTCCTGATAGTGCGCAAGGCAGCAAAGTGACTTCAGACCTTGGAAGCCCTGACGGAGCAGCGCAAGCCGACTATCTTGCCACGACTGCAGCATCGCGTCTTGCTCATCGGTCCGAAGGTGGCTAAAGCGCGACATGCGGAGCTGGGCCAGCGGAAATAGTTCGACCAGATGCAACAGCGCACGCACATCTTTACGCAGCCCAATTGGCAAATTTGCGAGGTATTGGTCGACGAACTGGCAAATTGCAGCGCCACCGTCGAGTGTTGCGCTCGGTGTCGCGCCATCGAGGACACGCAGGGCCACCGCTCGCAGCGTCGTAGATTCCGATGGTGACAGCACAACAAGAGAGAGTCCGTGGCTCAGCCCATCCGGCAGCGTCCGTCCGAACGTGTGTTCCCCAACAACCAGCGCCACAGCCAGACCCACCGAGCCCAGCGCCGACAACTGCAAAAACCGCCGCCTATTCATGTGTCCTTACTGCCTACCACAGCTTGCCCATGCGACGCTCGGTGGGAAGCTGCTGGCACCGATCGATAGGCTGAACCACTGCCTGTCAGAGAGGTTGTCCGTGCTATCCTGTCGTCGATGGGGGACTGGCAAACCTTCGAGGGACACCGTGCGCGGGTGACCCAGGACGTGGTTATCGCCGAACCGAACGGCCACATGCGTCCTTCACAGATTCGCTGGCTTCTCGATGAGGTCATCTTGCCGGTGATCGCCGAGCATGGACTGGCCTATGTACTCCTCGACGCCCGCAACGGCACGCCTGCAGACGCCGAGAGTCGCAGACTCATTTCGCGTTGGGTGAGGACTCATCCCGGTCAGACGTTGTTCGCCGTGTACGGGGCCAGCCGTACCGCCTCGGCAGTTGGGATGCTGCTCGTGAACGCCATCCGCCTACTGTCAGGCAGGCAGATTCAGCTTCGCATGTTCGACAAATCGCAAGAAGCGCAAGACTGGCTGATGTCCCAGCGAGAACGCCGCCAGCACAACCAGCCGTTCGATCTGTGACCCGTCGCTCCCGCTCGTCGGACCGATGATGGACGTCGACTAACTCACCTGCTTGGGTTCGAGCTGCCACGGATTTTCGAGGATGCTCCGCACCACTTTGGCCAGCGTTGCGAGCTGCGCACCATCAATAAACCGATGGTCGATGGTTGCCGTAATCGTAAGCTGCTGCTGCACGGTCAGCTTCCCATCCACCACCGCCGGACGTTCCTTGACCGCACCGACGAGGATATAGACGGGCACCCGAGTAAACGGAGTCGGCGGCACAAAGCCTTCTTCGAGTCCGAACATCCCAACGCTGGTCACGATGCACGAACCGAACGGGAATGGCTCGACACCGAGCGCTGGAATGCTCAGCCCCAGGCTGCTCGCCAGAAAGCCGGTGACGTTGAGCATCGGCTTTAGCACCCACGTCGGCATCATCCGAATCGCCTGCTTAGACTTCTCATAAGCCTGGTCCGACGAAGAGCGTAGCTTGCCGGACTTGCTCGCCAGCTCGCGGGCGATCTCGGCCACCGATTTCTTGTCGACGTCGCACACCTTGGCCTTCGCCAGATCCTGGCCGTCCTCGAGAGCCACCAGGAAGGCGATATCGACGGTTGGGAACGGCTCGAACGTGCCAAAGACGATGCGACCGTTCAGGGTGGGTGCCTGCCGCAGCGCCTCCGCGACGGCACGACCGATCAGGTGGGTAAACGACACCTTCTCGCCGGTCTGTTTGCGCACCTCATCGAGATAGCGTTGACCGGGGCCAGCGTCGACGACCAGCTTGCCGTAAATATTGCCCTCGCGCGGCGGCGAGTACGAGGCGATCGCCAACTTCCGCCTCACGCTCATCTTTGCCATGCCTGGAACCTCCGCGCACAGTATACCGCCCAAAGCCCCGCCCGCTTGGCAAAGCCGCCACCGCCACCCAAGTCTGCCCATAGGTAGACTCGACTCCCGCTGGCCCTAGACTCGACTCCCGCTGGCCTTAGACTCGACTCCCGCTGGCCTTAGACTCGACTCCCACTGCTCTTAGACTCGACTCCCACTGCTCTTAGACTCGACTCCCGCTGGCCTTAGACTCGACTCTCACTGACCTTAGACTCGACTCTCACTGCTCTTAGACTCGACTTCAACGCCAAGGAGAGTAGCTGTCACCTTAGAAGCTGACCTTGCCGCGCACGAAGACTTCGGTGGCTCCGGCTGCGGGATCGCCAAACTTGGTGGACCGATCACCGAGCATCACAAAAGAGCCCACCATCAGCTCGGTGCCATCAAAGACGTTCCAGATGATCTGAGGGAAGAGCACTCCCGTCGGTGCCCAGTCATCCCAGAGCTTGGTCTGAAGGTCCACCGATGGCAGCTTGATGACACCAAACAGGCGCATGAGCAGCCTCTCGTTTAGTACCTTGATATCAAGTCCGGCCACCACGTAGTCACCGATCCGGGCTTCAACCCGAGGCTGCGCCGCGACGTCTATGGCGTCTTTGCGCGGCCTGGCCACTCGTCCACCGCCGAACTCGTCGATGAAGCCGTGGACGTACTGAATGTTGACGTAGACATGCCCGCCGAAGGCGTAATCGACCCCGATGGTGGCCTTGGGAAACGGCGTGGTGTCGACGACCAGCGGCCTCTGGCCTTGGGCACCAACGGGAAGGGTGCTGCGGTAATAACGACCGTCAGGGCCTTTGATGTACTCCATGGCACGGGGAGCGGTCGGGCTGGTGATCGCGTCGTACAGTCCGAGTCGCACCTCGCCCGGAAAGAACACCGCCGCCTCGATCCAGTAGCCCATGCCCCCGAGCCGCTCGATCGAGCCAGCCATCTCGACGCCCGCAACATCCATGCGCGGATAGACAAGCTGGGTGAGCGTCACGTTCTGATCGAGCGTTCCCGTCGACACCGACCACGCTGGCACCGGAATGCCAAAACGTCCATGGTAGTACGACAGCCCCATGTCCTGTCCGCCGAGCTTCCAGGTCATGTGGGCCCCGGCTTGCATGTTCGCCGCCGAGACCTCCGGTGCGAGCACGTCCGCCTCGACCGTCAGCGTCCGCCCAGCCGGCAGCAGCACGCCTGTCACCGGATCTTTCACCGGCACATAGACCGCTCGCTCGTTATCGAGAGCCGAGCGCACCCCCTGATCGAGCACCGGCGCGGGCCGCAGCGGATCGAGCAGCGCAAACGGAGCCGTACGTGGGAGCTGCGCCGGACGAAACACCGGTACCAGCACCGCCGTCAGTTGCAAGTCTCCGACTGGATTCCAGTCGGCGCGAATCATGTTGTTGGCGAGCGCTCGACCGAACAGTAAGGGGTCCGACAGATCCAGCGTGTTCAGGTTCGAGATGGGATTGAACTTATCCGCCGCACCCCACGGCACCGTCTGACGCCCGAGTCTCAGATCAAAGCGCGGGATCACATCTCCAAACAGGTTGTAGACGTCGATGTACGCAGCATGGACCTCAAGATAATAGGGGTCCACACGATCGCGGAGGGTGGCCGAATCAATGTCGCGGAGGTCCGAAAACCCGTAGAGCATCAGCTCGGCGTCGGCGACTCCACGAATCTTCTGCCCGAGTTTGACCCCGAGCTGGGCGCGAATCCGGTTTTCGTTGCGCGAAAAGCCGTTCTTAAGGAGCGTCCACTGTGACGGCGTCGGAGTGGGTAGCGCTCGCTCCTGGCCTTGGATACGAAAGCGCATGTCCGACGAGATCGAGCCGGAGAATTTGAGATCCACATCCGCCCGTGCCGGACTCACGGTCAGAGGCAGTGCCACAAGCAGTGGCAGCCATGAGGGAAGGGAAGCAAGGCCGCGTCGCATTTAGTCCTGCTGAAGTGCGCGTTGGGTGAACTCGTCGTCCTTGTAGCCGTTGTTCAGCGTGCTTTTGAGTAGCAGCATGTCGGTCTTGTGGTCGGCTCGGCGGTGATCGATGTAGGTCATCGTGCCCGGCGACCAGTGCGCCTCGCCGTCCTTCTTGAAGTCGCTGCGCAGGTTCGAGCGCAGCTTCTTGCCCGCCGCGTCGTAGTACTCGACCTTGGTGATGGTCGCTTGATCGGGGTTTACCCACATCTTCAGACGGGGAAACTCCGAGGTCTTGCCCGGCTTTAGCTGAAGTTCAAGCACTGTCAGGGAACCGTCGGTGCCACCCAGCTTGGCGGTGTACGACGGACCGTAGTCGATCGCGCTCATATCCTCGGACGTCAGATCCGATCCCATGAAGCTCTGGTTCATCTGGCTGGTACCCAGTCGACGGATGCGGTTTCCGAAGGCTGGCAGCTTGGCGTACATCACCCCCGGCCCTTCGAGGAGAAAACCCATGCCCTTGATGTCACCAGGGGACAAAAAGCGCACCAGCCGCTTCTGGTTGCCCTTCTGCTTGGTCGTAAATTCGACCTCGCGCTCCGTCGCACCAGCCGAGCTTTTAACCACCATCTTGAAATGGAAAAAAGCGTCGCTAAACGCAGCATTCTGCTTGTCGATGCGCTGGAGCAGAGACTCCGCCGTCTCGGCCTGCACCACTGGGGCCATGGTCGGTTGGGCCGCCTGCGGTCCCGCTGCCTGCGCAAAGCTTAGCGTTGGACAGAGCAGTCCAAGACACAGCGTTCCAAAAGCCAGTAGCCGCCTCGTTTGCATGACCTTCATGGGTTCTCCTTGCGAAAAGTCGTTTCCAAAATTCGTCGCCAAACGTCGTTAAGACGTGGGTTCCTCGGGAAGCCTTCCAATCAGCGCCGGGACGAGCAGGAAGGTAAACGTCGCCGATAGGAGCATACCTGCCGCAGCCAGTGCGCCAAATAAGCGCAGCGGCGGAGACGCGCCCAGCATCATCACCCCCATCGCCAAACCGAGGACGATCGCGGTCGTTAGAATCACCGGGCCGACCCGAGGTACCACTTGGCTCGCTGGCTGCCTTCGCAAATACCAGATGTAGTGCATGGCGAAGTCCGCTCCCGAGCTGGTCACCATCGAACCCACCAGTGATGTCCCCAGATCGATCGGTTTGCCCAAGAATCCAAGCACCCCGAACACCACCATCAGCGCCATCACCGCTGGCAAAGTCGACAAGATCGCGCCAACCAACGAGCGCTGCGCGAACAGCAACACCAACAACACACCGGCCAAGGCGATCGCCAGGCTCATCCACTGGTTGCGATCCACTGCCCGAGAAAAGGACTGGTCGAGCATCGGCTCGCCGGTCAGATGGGCCACCAGCGGTTGCCCGACTGTCTCGACGGGAGGCTGCAAGATCGCGGCGGCGACCCACTCGACCCACGCCTCGACCTCATCTGCGGTGCGACCCAGCAGTCGTCCCTGCGCGTCTGCTCGCTCGGCCCCAAGCACCACCAGCAGTCGGCGCTTTGCCTCCATCTGCGCCCGTGACATCCGCACCTGTTCATCCGGCTCATTCCCCGACGCAGTCTCGGTAGTTGGCACCGGACCCGCCAGGCCAAGCCCCTCTTTTTCGATCTGCGCCACCGCACTTTGCAACATCGGAAGCCGTGCAGCTCGCTCGGAAATCGGCAACAGCCATGTCAGTTCCTCCGCCAGCTCGGCCTGACTATGACGCTGCGGCGTCCTGGGCAACCGACCGCTAATGTATTGACGCAGTTCTCGAATGACTACTGCGGAATCACCGAGCACCCGAACATGCACCAGCACCGATTTGCGATCCGGTGCCAGCATCGTCCGCAGTGACGGTTCGCCTTCCAAGAAGAACAATAGCGCTACCACTTGCTGCGAATTCTGCGGCAGCCCACGCAGACCCGCCATCGAGTCCCCGACCATGGCCAGTGGCTGAACGATCGTCTGCACCTGGGTCACACCCGGTAGAGAGCGCGCCAGCGCCGAGATCCGTCTGACCTCGTGCAGCGCTCGCGGATCGGTCATATCACCGTCTAAAAGCACCTGAACAAAAGCGGCACCACCAAACTTATCGTCGAGAAATCCTTGAGCCAGTGCCGGTTCCGAGCCGGGACGGAAGAACGCCTTCGGCTCCATTCGCACCGTCACGCGGGTCATGAAGTAGCCACACACTGCCGACAGACCGACGACCAGCAGTGAAATCAGCGCACGACGGCGACGCACCCACGCAAACTGCCGAGCGAGCAGCGACCCGAGCCGTGTAAAGGTCGCCTCTGACGGTGGATGATCGGCCTGAAACCGCGCCACCACCGATGGAGCCACCGTCACAGAAAAAGCGCAACAGGCGATGATGCCGACGCAACAGGCCACACCAAACGCCCGCATCGCCGAGATGTTCATCACCAAGAACGAGAGAAAGCCAACACAACAGTTCAGGGCGGCGACGATCACCGGAGGACCAGCAACCTTTAGGGCCTCTCGCGCCGCAGCTATCGTCGATAGCGAAGGCGCTGACTCCCGAATTAAGTAATAGCGCCCAAGGATGTGGATCGCGTATTGGCTTCCCGATGCAAACAGCACAAGCGGCAACGTCCCCATCACCACCGTAAACTTGTCGCCATGAAGCCCAAGCAGTCCGAGCGCGAGAAGTACCGATAGGCCGACCGTACCCACGGTAACCAGCACCGATAGCACGTCACGAAACGCCGACAGCACCACGAACAAAAAGAGCAGTAGCGCGATCGGCACCAGTCGCTGCACATCCCGCTGCGTGTCGTCGTAGATCGCTTGGCCAGCAAAGGGTGCTCCGCCAAAGTACAGTTTGGCGACCGGTCCAAGCTCGCTCTGCGCCAGGGCTTGGGCTTTTTCCGCGAGTTGCCGCGTCGGGATGCCATCGCCGACAAAGACCATGATCAAACCCGCCTCGCCATCCGCCGAAACGACGTTGCCGCGAATCGTCGGCTGACTAAGCGCCCGCGCTCGAACTTTGGCCAGCGTGGCGTCATCCGTCGGAATCGGCTGCGGCACCAGGAGCGTCAAATCGACCCCTCCCTCGATTGGGACTAGGTCATTGATCGTCGTGGGCGATACCACTCGATCGACGCCGGTGGTGTTCTTAAGCTGAGTCGATAGCCGGTCGATCCGCGACAGCAAATCTGTCGAAAACAGCTTGTGGCCGTCCTTGGGCGACACCCCGATCAGAGCAACCCGCAGTGCCCCAAAACGCGCCGCCACGTCGCGAAAGACTGCGACATCGGCATCACCCTCGGGCAAAAAGACCAGTAAGTCTTCCTCGCTGCGCAGCTTACTGACGCCCAACAGACCAACGCCCCCCGCAAGCAGGGTCAAAAACAAAAGCAGCCACGGAGCGCCGAGCAGCTTCATGAGGAAGCCGCTTGGCACCTTTTTCCCAGACGGTGTTTCGTCGGACACGGTAGCCGAGGAACGTACAAAAATTCTGTTCCGAGGAGCAAGCAGTGTGCGCTCTCGCATTGATGTGCGAAACCGCACGCCGCTCCAACGCACCGGCTGACCTTGAGCGGCTAAAAACGAACTCCTCGTCAGTGAGAGGGCACCGTCTCCCCCTGCCGGGGCACTCCCGAGATATACTGACTCGGTGAGCGAAGACCAGCCGGGAGTACCGACCCATCTAACCGGTGTCGCGTCCAGCCAGGAAGCGATGGGAGCAGCCGGGGAAAGCGGCGAGCGCAACGTCCCGTTCGAAATTTTCGGCGGTGAGTCCGGCAGCCTCCCCAATGGGCTGACTCCCGAACGCATCGTCGCTGGCCGCTATATCATCGAAGGGTCGCTCGGCGAAGGCGGCATGGGACGTATCTTCAAAATCCGCCACCGCGATCTGGGCAAGATTTTCGCTCTCAAGATCATTCATCACGACCTCGCCCGGCAGCCGCACATCCGCGACGCATTCTATCGAGAAGCTCGAATGGCGGCGGCGATGAACCACCCCAACATCATCGGGGTGTTCGACTTCGGCGTCGATGCCTACCACGGCGCATTCATCGTGATGGACTACCTGTATGGCGAGACGCTCGCCGAGAGGCTCAACCGCGAGCGAGTCCTATCAACAAACGCCGCTTGCGACATCATGCTCCAGTGCGCCGAGGGCCTCAATTACATGCACAGCCTCGGCGTGATTCACTGCGACATCAAACCGGAGAACATCTTTTTGTGTTCATCGGGAACCGGTGCCGACAGTCGACGCAACGAGGTGCGGCTGCTTGACTTCGGACTCGCCAGCCGTCCGTCTGTCGACTCTCGAGAACTGGTGGCAGCAACCACGGTCGCTGGCACACCGACGTATATGGCCCCCGAGCGGATCCGCGTCCAGACCCCGACGCCCGCCTCAGATGTCTACGCAATGGGAGTGCTATTTTATGAGTGTCTGACGGGACGACCGCCATTTTCGGGTCGCCTGCAAGACATCCTATTTGGCCATCTACGTGAAACCCCCGTTCCACCGAATCGCCTCTTGCGGACCACTCCACCACTGGCCAAACCACTCGAGGATCTGGTGTTACGTGCGCTGCAAAAAGAACCACAGCATCGCTACCAGCAGGCGGCGGATTTCGCGTTCGAGCTGCGGCAGATCATGCATAGCCTCGGACTGCGCCGACGAATTGAAGACACCACCCGTCCGGTGTCGCCCCGTGCCGATCTGTGCGAGGCGCTCGTAGATGCTTGTCCGCTGCCGCTCTTTGTGGCTTCTCCGACGTGCGAGCTGGTGTTTGGAAATGGTGCTCTTGGTTCGCTCCTCGGAGTTCCGCTAGACCAGCTACGCGGCAAACTGCAAGCGACCAAGATCGGCCAGTGGTGCCCCCGCATCGAGCGAGAGGTCCGTCACGTCCTTGCCAGGCAACGGCCGAGCCGTCACTCGCTGTTGGTCGAAAACACCGCCGGTGAAACCCGAGGCGGCTGGCTCACCCTGGCTCCCTATCGTCGAGAAGGAGAAATCGTCGGCGTATGCGGTGTGGTCGCGATCATGGGTGACACAGAATCTCCCTAGCGTTCCTGTACGGGTAAGGCAGATCCATCGCTGGGATCAGGGCAAATCAAACAGCAGGATCTCTCCGCCGCCCAGTCCTTCCACGGTCACCATCGACTCTGCGGAGATCGCCAGACCATCGCCACCCGTCAGAATCTGGCCGCTCACTCTCACCTGTCCGCGCACCGCTTGGATGTAGACGTGCCGATTTGTAGCAATCTCGAACCGTGCGCTCTGGCCGTCAGAAAAATAGCCAGCATAGATCGCCGCATCGGCACAAATGGTCACGCTGCCTTCGCGACCATCGGTCGAGGCCACCAGTCGAAGCCGCCCGTCCTTCTCTTGCCTCGAAAATGACTTCTGCTCATAGCCCGGTGAAATCCCGCGATGCAGAGGCAATAGCCAGATTTGGAGGAAGTGGACCGGCTCGCTCTTCGAGCCGTTAAACTCGCTGTGTGTCACGCCGGTGCCCGCGCTCATCCTCTGCACGTCGCCCGGAGCAATCGTCGAACCGTTGCCCATTGAGTCGCGGTGCGACAGCGCGCCATCGATCACATACGAGATGATCTCCATGTCGTGATGCGGGTGCGTGCCAAAGCCCTGTCCGGGTGCGACGCGATCCTCGTTGATGACCCGCAGGTTGCGAAAGCCCATGTGCGCCGGGTCGTAGTAGTTCGCAAACGAAAACGTGTGGTAGGTATCGAGCCAGCCGTGGTTGGCGTGACCTCGTTCAGCAGCGGGTCGAAGGATGAGCATGATGCCTGCCTCGTAGGTTCAAGATCGTCAGAGCGTAGTCTGGAGCCGACCATCCATCTTGAGAATCGGCCAATTGCTGATGTCTTCCATCTATTTTTGTGATGGGCCACGAGCCCTGACAGCTTCCCCGCTCGGCACAAGCGGCCGGCGCAGTGCAAGTCCGCAGATCGATTCCACGGATGAGTCATCGCTTTCGTCGCGGTGGCATCTGGCTACTATTGATGTTCTCTGTTTAGGCTCTTTGGGCAAAGGAACGGCATGCGCAGCAGCGGTCCCCTCATCCTCATCACGGGTAGCTCGGACGGCATCGGGCTTGAGACAGCACGACAGCTCGCCCGTCACGGTGCCGACGTCATCCTTCATGGGCGTCGCCCGGATCGCGTCTTGGCCGCTCGCCAAGCAGTCGAGGCTCTATGCGGACGAACCATGCCAGAGCCGATCATCGCCGATCTTTCGTCACTGAGCTCGGCATCCGGGATGGCGTTCGAGCTGGCCCGCCGCGAGGTATTCCCCGAAGTACTCATCAACAATGCGGGCGTCTTTGCCAAGCAGCTTGAGTTGTCTCCGGATGGCATCGAGCTGTCGATGGCGGTCAACCATTTCGCGCATTTTGTCTTAACCATGGCGCTGCTGGATCAGCCAGGTTGTCGTCTGCGCCGCATCATCAACGTCAGCTCCATTGCCCACAACCGAGGCCGGATCGAACTCGACGACCTGACGATGCGCAAGCGCCGCTTCGATGCCTACGGAATGTATGCGGCTTCGAAGCTCGCCAACGTCTTATTCACCGTCGAACTGGCCGAACGACTGCGGGGTCGTGTCTCGGTCAACGCTCTTCATCCCGGCGTCGTTTCGACCAAGCTGCTCACCGAGGGATTTGGGATGACGGGTCCCGATTCAGTGGCTGACGGTGCCGCAACCTCGGTCATGCTCGCGCTGGATCCCGAGTATGCCCACGTCACCGGCCAGTACTTCGCGGCAGGTCGTCCGGCTCCGATGAACCCGGTCGCTCACGACCGCACGCTGAGCCAAGCCTTCTTTGCCGAGACACAGCGAATCGCCCAAAACAAAAAAGGGCTACCAGAATCCTGGTAACCCTTGCGAACTGCTCCCGCGGAGGGACTCGAACCCCCGACCCGGTGGTTAACAGCCACCTGCTCTACCGGCTGAGCTACACGGGAAAAGCGCTGAACAGGTGGGATTGAATAGGATTTTGGGCCTCTGTGTCAACGCCTTTTTACGCCGCCCTCGCTACAGCGTCGGACAGTTTCAGCTTCCCGTGTTGAGGAGGATGCGGCCAAACCAATAGGTAGTGTAAAGTAGGCGCATGAATGAAGCCTTAATCATTATCCCTACCTACAACGAGCGTGAGAACCTCAAGTCCCTGTGCGATCAAGTGCTGACGGCCCTACCGAGCGCTGATCTCCTCATCGTCGATGACAACTCGCCCGATGGCACTGGCCAGCTCGCCGACCAGATGGCGGCAGAGAACCAGCGAATCAGTGTCCTGCACCGCAGCGGCAAGCTCGGACTCGGAACGGCCTACATCGCTGGCTTCCGCTACGCGCTCTCGAAGGGATACGAGTTCGTTTTCGAGATGGACGCCGACTTTAGCCACGATCCGGTGTATCTCCCTGCGCTGCTTGGAGCGGCCAAAGACGGTGCGGGTGTGGTAATTGGCTCGCGACGTGTGCCGGGCGGTGGGACCGAAAACTGGGGCCTCAGTCGGCAACTTATTTCGGCGGGAGGCAGCCTCTATGCACGAACCATTCTCGGGCTGGATGTGCGCGATCTGACCTCTGGCTTCAAGTGCTTCCGACGCGAGGTTCTGGCAGCAATCGATCTCGACGCGGTCCGCTCGAACGGCTACAGCTTCCAAATCGAGATGACCTACCGCGCCGTCCGCAAGGGGTTTTCTGTCACCGAGGTCCCCATCATCTTTATCGATCGCCGCGCCGGTCAATCGAAGATGTCGAGTAAGATTTTTGCAGAGGCCATGGGCATGGTCTGGCGCCTCCGCTTCGCAAGCGGCATCTAGCTGGGGTCTAGCGTCCCCTTTTCACAACGACCTGGGCCGTGCGAAAACCAGCCAGGTGGCAAATTCGCTGCTTTGGTGTGTAGGCAGATGGAATGAACTCGGCGGACGTCCTCGACCTAGTGGCTACCCGAATTCCCATGGCCAAACGCCTGGGGATTCAGGCTCTCGATTTGTCGCCCACATCGACTCGGGTTCGGCTCCCCTTTGATGCAGAGCTAGCCAACCATGGTGGTACGGTGCATGTCAGTGCCCAGTTTGCCGCCGCAGAAACCGCGGCGCTGGCTGCCGGACTGCTCTCGTGCAATGGACTGGACGTCACATGTCACAGCAAAGGCTGCGATTTGCGATTCCGGAAACCAGCACGCGGCGACTTGCAAGCAAGTGCCCAGATGCCGAGCAGCGATCCTTCGGAACTCAAGCAGCGACTAGTGGCCGAGGGCAAGGTCGATGTCCCAGTGCTGGTTGAAGTCACAGACGGCAGCGGTGAACGGGTCGCTGAAGGCTCGGTGACACTGCTGCTGCGCAGAATGTAAGCGGCTCTGTGCAGCCACGAGTCTGCCGCTTCAACGAATTTTCCGTCGACATCACCTCAATGAACTTGCGTTTTGGTCGACGCAGCGCAAATCCTTCATAAGAGACAAGCTCATACAGCTTACGAGGGCAATAGCTATGCGGAATCGACGATGGATCTGCGCACTCAGCTTGGCGTCCGCGCTGGGATGGAGTCAGTCGGCAGTTGCCAAAGATGCAACGGTGTTGCACCAGGAGGCGCTCCAGGCCTTCACAGAGGCGCGATACGAAGAAGCGCTGCGCCTGTTCAAAGAGGCCTATGACGCCACCAACACCCCCGAGATGCTGGTGCGGATTGGTCAGACCCAGCTCAAGCTCGGTCGAAAAGTCGAGGCGCTTGATGCGTGCCAGTCGTATCTTTCCCTGACCGCCGATCGGCCCGACCCCATGTATCGGGGCGTTGCCGAGCAGTGTGTTGCCGATGCCCGATCGGGCCTAGTGCCAGCCACGCGAACAGCCGGAATAGTCAGCCCACCACGAGCTGCCGCACCAGCCAACCTGCCTCCCTCGGCATCTAGGCCAACCACGCCGATCATAGAGGAAGACGATCGCCCGGCAGCACTCCCGAATCGACGGCTCATCAGCTCGACACCAACGGTGGCACCGAGTTCGCGAACGACCCCAACGGCTGCAACTCCAGCGCCTGCCGTACCACCGGCGCTTGCTGGTTCGATGCTATCGGTTCCTTCCGGCTCCAGCCTCACTGCAGTTTATGACTACTGCCTAAAACAGCAGCAAGACGGTCTGAACGACGCGGCACAGCGCTGTTATGAAGAGCTGTGGCCTAACGCGCTCCGCAGCAGTGGCCTGCAGGATTCCGATATCGCACTGGTCCAGGCTCAGCTTCGGCGGTATCCGAACCCGGCTGTGGCGATTCCTTGGTCGATGCGGCGTCGCACTGTCGAGCAGAGAAACACCGGGCTGTGGGCGGCGGGTCTTACGCTGTGGCTCTCGGCGCTGGTACCAGCCGTGGTCATGGGACCGCTGTATGCCGATAACCCGGTCTACGGCGAGCAAGCCGACTCGAATACCCACCGCATCATCCACTACACACTGATGGCACCGGTCGTAGGTCCCTTCATCAGCGGCATCTGGCTCCCGCTAGTGTCCGATGATCGCAGCTATGCCGCGATCCATTACACGGTTCCCTGGATCGTGGCCGATGGCGTCGCCCAGCTGGTCGGACTAACGATGCTGGTGGCCGGAGCGCAGAAGACCAAGTTCCTGCTCGGACCGGGCGCAGCGCAGATCGTTCGTTCGCTGCGGGTGGTCCCGTACCGCAGCCTGGACCAGCAAGGCATCGCAGTGGTCGGTCGCTTCTAGGCCCGCCGCCCGCCATGGGCTTCCTCTGTTCCCCCGCCCGACCTTAGATCTCCAAAGCAGCGACCCTTTGGTACCCCAAAACGGGGTGACATCTCGATGTGGGGTGCCCATAGGTCACCCAGATCGAGGTGCAAGGTCGATTTGGGGTACCAAACGGTGCCCCCAAACGAGGTGCAAGGTCGATTTGGGGTACCAAAGGGGTCTCGGGGCCCGCCCCCGCTGCACTCGTCACACCGCCGCAAGCCCTTAGAAACAAGGGTTTTCGCGGACTTGGCCACTGACATGGTAAGATCTCGCTAGGGGGGCAGTTTCTTGCCACCGGAAAGGCTTGCTGCTCATGCGGCTCTTACCGATTGGCCTCTGTTTGCTTACGGCACTTGGCACGATCAGCTCGTGTGATACCCAGCGTCCACCAAGTGCCGATCAAGTCAGTGGAGGTCTGAACATCCGGCTCTCAAGCACCGACGTGACGATCCAGCCGGGTGCCAGTGTCACACTGACCGTCAAAGTACGGACCACGATGGATCTAAAAGGTCCAGTGCAGCTCAAGCTGAGTTATCCCGATGGAGCGGCACTGCCCACCGGGCTCAGCTTTGCATTCGAACCGGGGCAGCTCACGGTTCCAACGGGCACCGAAACTCCGGCTCAACTCCGGATCGCGGCCGGAACCAATATCAAAATCTCGGAATATGCGTTCGTGGTCACCGCCTCAAGCGATGGCAAAGAAGCGAGCATCCCGGTACTGCTACGCATCGCAGGGATCGGTCCGCAGTGGGCCAGGCAGGTTGGAACCCTTGCGACGGACACCATGGTCGCGATGGCCACCGATTCGCAGGGGAACCTATATGTGGCGATGAACTCGACGGGCAGCCTGGATGGAAAACCCAACCTGGGCGACTACGATGGCTACCTGTTGTCCTATACGCCAAGCGGGTATCTGCGCTGGACGGCTCAAATTGCATCCAGCAAGACCGACTTTCTAAGCGGAATCGCCGTCGATGCCGACGACACGGTGTGGGTGTCAGGCTATACGTTCGGAATTTTGCCGGGCCAGATGCCTCCGGGTCGAACCGATGGATTTGTGGGCCGATTTGCTCCGAACGGACAGCGTCTCTGGCTCAAACAACTGGGCACACCCGAAATCGACAAGCTGAGCGGCATCAGTGTCAGCGCTCAAGGGATCGCCACCGTGGTCGGCAGCACGGAAGGCAGCTACGGCAGCGCCACCAATGCCGGACTCAGCGACGTCTGGGCCGTGCGATTCGGTCGCGATGGACAAGAGCTCTCTTCGCTACAAATCGGGAGCGATCAGGCCGACTATGCCAACGCGGTCAGCATCGACGGCAACCAAGTCTCGTATGTCGTCGGTACCACTGCCGGGGTGCTGCCAACGGGCACTACGCTCGGCCTCCAGGATGCCTTTATTTTGACGATGCAGCCCGATGGCAAACTCGGCTGGGTCCGTCACGTGGGCAGCGCTGGGAGTGATGAGTTACTGTCCACCACGGTCGATGGCAGCGGTGGAATCTGGGCCGCCGGTTACACCAAGGGATCGCTCCCTGGCCAGGTCAGCATGGGCGGTCAAGACGGCATGCTGGTGCGCTTTGCTGCCGATGGCTCGCGGACCGTAACCAGACAGATCGGTACCAGCTATCTGGACAGCTTCCAGTCCATCGCCTGGGTGGGCGGCACGCTCTACAGCATCGGCAGCACCCGCGGTGCCTTTGCCGGACAGGATGCCAGCGGCAGTTTCGACATTTTCGTGGGCAGGCACGCGGCCGACGGCAGCCTATCGTGGATCAGCCAAAGCGGAACCGATCAGGCCGATACCGCCGCTGCAATCGCCGGCCATGACAACCAGTTGTTCGTCGGAGCGACAACTTTCGGGGTTTTCGAGAACCTGGTCCAACTAGGAGACAGCGACGGCTATATCCAAGCGCTCCGAGTGTATTAGCAACGTTTTTGGTAGAGCCGATATTTTCACTTGCGTACAAGGCAAGCTCACGATAAAAGTCGCCTCCACCTCCTTTTGGAGGAGTGGCCGAGTGGACGAAGGCAGCGGTCTTGAAAACCGCCGCGCGAAAGCGCCGGGGGTTCGAATCCCTCCTCCTCCGCAGGCTTGATAACCGAAGAGCGCAACGTAAGGCGAAGCAAACCGGTTCCGTCGCTTGGCTTCTGGCAGACGGAATCGGTGAAGCAATTTCACGTTTTGGATTTACGTTCAAGTCGTGAGTAGTACTAGAGAGTAGTAAAAAACGGAGAGGTGACCGAGAGGCCGATGGTGCTCGCTTGCTAAGCGAGTGTACTGCCAAAAGCGGTACCGCGGGTTCGAATCCCGCCCTCTCCGCAGTTCCAAAAAAATCTCTTGTCAGTGCGGGGACTGGTTTTGTATAAGCGGTCCCCGCTGTGACTCACCCTATCGTGAGAACTGGCACTGCACCAATAGCTCAGCTGGATAGAGCATCGGCCTACGAAGCCGAGGGTCGGAGGTTCGAATCCTTCTTGGTGCGCTTGTTAGGGGGTCCGCCAGCAATTAGTCCGTCACCAGGTGCCTGCAGCGAGCAAGTCGACATCCTGGGGATGAGGCTGGCCCTGGTGGAAGCGGCGCAAGCAGCAATGCTAGGAGAAGTTCCCGTCGGCGCAGTCGTGCTGCTCGGTGAACAGCTACTTGGCACTGGTGGCAATCGGAGAGAGTCGTTGTCCGATCCAACTGCGCACGCAGAAATCCTGGCCATTCGGAATGCTGCGAGGGCCATCGGCAGTTGGCGTTTGTGTGATGCAACGATCTACGTCACCCAAGAGCCATGTCCGATGTGTGCCGGGGCATTGGTCAATGCCCGAATCAAGCGCTTGGTGTATGGCTGCGGCAATCCCAAGGCGGGTGCGGTTCGGACACTATTCCAAATTGCCGAAGACCCACGCTTGAACCACAGGATGGAAGTCCGCTCTGGTGTTCTAGCTGAGGAGTGCGCTGGAATGCTCACTGCGTTTTTCCGCTCCCTCCGTACTGCTGAAAAGCAGCAAACCTAAGTTACAAATTCTGTGAGCCAATAGGTCGAGGATCGCTTGGCCGATATCCGGCTCATCTGTGGCCAATATTGGCCCATATTGGAGAGATGGCAGAGCTGGTCGATTGCGTCTGATTCGAAATCAGATGTACCCGCAAGGGTACCGGGGGTTCGAATCCCTCTCTCTCCGCTACACTCATTCCGTTTATGCTCTGAGCCGCTCGGAGTGAGTGCCGCCTCCATCCAGCGGGGATCTTTTCGTATCTGGAGAGATGACCGAGTGGTTTAAGGTGCACGCCTGGAAAGCTTGTGTATCCGAAAGGGTACCGCGGGTTCGAATCCCGCTCTCTCCGCCAGGTTTTTCGGTTATGGCTGTGGGCGACGGGGATTTGGTGAACCCCGCCAGGCCAGGAATGGAGCAACGGTAGCTTTCGATCCGTGCGCTCGCAGCCACCTTTTTGCTTCGCCTTGTGTTGCGCTACATTCGGTTGGCTGCGGGCCCGTTCTTCGATGTCGGGCTATTTGTTTGAACCCTCGGCCTTCGGGGACGACAATCGCAGCGACGAGCCAGCGCTTTTGAGAAACAGCTTGCGAAGGACGCTGACCGGCACAAGACCGGCTGAAAGCACCGCTTCGTGGAAGCTGCTGTGGGTGTACGACTCGCCTTGTTGGGCTTTGTAGTCGTCACGTAGCTGGGCGATTTGAAGCGCACCAAGCGCCGCCAATCCGTACAGCGGCTCGTACGTCCCGCGCTCAACCTCTCGACGGGAGGCGTGCTCGTCGAGGTAGCACTCCTCTGCAAGAAAGCGGATGGCATCCTCGATGCGTTGATTGGCAGGCGTCGCGCCGGTTCCGGTCCCATGCAGCCGCAGCGCGACAATCAGGCGGCCAAGCTGGACCAAGCGATGACGCAAAAACAACAGCCGCAAACGATCGTTCGCTTCGCCTCTGGGCAGGATTTCGATGGCCTGTTGGGTGGCGTACAGCGGCCACCCCTCAGTCAGGGCCAGCGAGTGTCCACGCAGGCGCACCGGCGACAACGTGGCCTGTTTCTGGCGCAGGATGAGCTGCTGGGCAAGTCGCCCCGGTGCCACGTCACGTAGCACCGTCACCATGATCTGCGAACGATTGAGCATCCGCAGGTGTTCGCTGATCAGCCGCTTGTCCTTCCAGTTGACGTCGACTGGATCAAACTGAAGGAGCGGCTCTCGCTCGGGCTCAAGAGGTGCCGCAGAAACAAGCTGGAGGTAGCCAAAGCGGTATGGCGGCATCTCTACCACCCGTGGGCGCACCGTCGGCAACGGCAAGAGCGCGCTCTCGGCGAGCATCTCATAGGCACGGTGCAGCGCCTGTTCGATGGTGGCCGTCAGTTCCTCCGGGCGAGGATGGTCTTCCTCCATTTCGCGGAGCGCCTCGGTCATGGCTCGGGCAGCACTCGTGTACTCACTCAGCTCCCGAGCCAGGTCTTCGGCCTGCTGCTTGCTGCGCTCGTGCTGCTCCTCCGCCACGGCGAGCACCGTCTCGAGCGGCACATCAAGTAGCTCGAGCGCCCGTAGCCGCTGCATCAGCCGGTCCCGAGGCAACGCCCACTCCCCTTTGCTACGCGGCAAAAGATCCCGCGAGAGAAACGTGGCGTAATCATCCAGAGCGCGCTGCGCCTCTTCGCGAAGCCGTGTCACGTCCTCGCTTTGTTTGGGATCGCGCAGGCCAACCAGCAGTCGTGGCAGCACCGTTGCCACAAAATCCCGCGTCTGCTGCGTCACTTCAAGGGCACGCTTGGTCCACAGCTCAGGCGGGTTTCTTAGGTTACGCACCGCCTCTTTGAGCACAACCGGCACCGCTTGCAGCCGACCTCGTAGCGCTCTCAGCCCATTGCCTGTCGCCAGGTTGCTCGTCACCAGCTCGTCGAGTCCCCATGCCACCAGCTCAGCGTAAAAGAGCGGACTGCGCTCATGGGGCCGCAACTCCTCCCGTTCGAAGCGCTGGGTCTCGATCCGCGCCAGCAGCAGCAGCGTATCGAGCCGCTGTACATTCTTCTCGGGCCCATCTGGAATCGCCGATAGATCCAGTTTCAGTGGCAGCGGCGGCTGCAATCCCTCGGCAAAGCGCTGGACACGTTCCTGCATGCTGCCGAGCCGAGCCACCTCGCGCCACACCGCATCCACCCGGACATCATCGAGTCGCTCGTCGGAAGCGTGATCACCAAGCCAAGTCGCCTGGGTCGGCGAAAACTGCAGCTCCGCATCCAGTTCTTCGAGGACCAGCGAAGCCAGGCTGGACACCCTCGTGCCGCCATCGGTGGCGGTCACTCTGGAAGCGGAACGGTTGCAGCCAAGCTGAAGGGCCAGGAACAAAATCGCCAGCAGCCCGGCACCGCACAAGCGCGTCATGGCAAGCAAAGTAACCCGCTTGGCTACGCATTCCCAACGGCTACATGAACAACCGAGACGAAGCACGACCATAAACCACCGGAGTTTTGATATCCTGAGAGAAGGTCGAAAGATGGCCAGCAAACCGTCGGAGCCACAGAAGGGTATCGGTGCGGCCGACAAGGCCCAGGCTGCGGGCCGTGCCGCACCGGTTCAGAAAATCAGCAATGTCGAGGGAAGCGAGCAGGTCGAAGCCGCTGCCAAGGCTGCGCCCATCGGGGCATCTGCAGCGATTGGTGCCGTAGGCAAGGCGGTTTCCGCCGATCGCGTCGCCAGCATCGCCGATCGCCTCCGCAAAGGGGTGATCACACCTCCGCAGGCGGTGGAGGAGCTGATCGAAGACACGGTCCGCTCCAGCTTGCCTGGACTTACGGAATCGTCACCGCTCACCCAGAAGCTTCGCGAGATCCTCCAGAGCTATGCAAAGGACGATCCGTACCTGTTTGCCAAGGTCCGACGACTATCGGGGGATCAGGAATGAGGCGTAGCCACCAGTTTGTTGCGGTCGGCATGGCCTTTTTGCTTCTGCTGTCGGGTGCCGACGCCCGCAGATCGAGCAAGAAGGGCAAGCAGCCGACCGAGACCGTCGCTCCTGCGGAAGACTCCGGAGGGGATGGCGGCAGCGCGCAGGCAGCAGCGACCAAAAAGGAAGACAAAGCGCCACCCAAAGAAGAGAAGCCAAGCCAACCAGCGACGGATGGAGGAGGCAGCGGCGGAGCCACAACCCAGGCGGTAGCCAGTGGCGAGGTCAAATCGGCGGCAAAGGCACCGAAAGTGAAGCGCCTTCGCTCGACGACGTTGCCGTTGCTGGAAAAAAGCTTCCCCGAGGCGATCGCGGTCACGCTCCAGCGCGAGATGTCGGATGTGCTCAAGCGCAACCCACGGCTCGATCAAAAAGAACTCGACGTCCGGCTGGCTGAGTTTGCGCAAGAAATGCCGTTTGATCAGGTCGAGCTGGCACGCACCGCGTATCAAAACGGCCGAGACGCGTTCGCAAAGCTTGAGCTCGACAGCGCGATTTTAACGCTGTCTGACGCGGTCGATCAGCTCATCGCGGTTTTGCCGTACATCAAGAAGCAAGAGCTGGCCGACGCGATGATGGCGCTGGCGGTGGCGCAGCAGCAGCAAAAAGGGAAAAACCCGGCGATGCAGGCCACGCTGCGACGGCTGGTCACATGGCGCCCGACCTATCAGGTCGACACGGAACAGTTTCCCGCAGCAATCAACGAACCTCTTGAGGCTGCGCGTGCGTTTCAAGCCCAGCAGCCACAAGGTCAGGTCAAGGTTCTGTCGGAGCCTACCGGTGCTCAGGTATTCGTCGACGGTGAATTTGCGGGAACTGCCCCACTGACGGTGGAACACCTGACCGTCGGCGAACACTACGTGACGTTCAAGAAGTTAGGGTTTAAAAGAGGTCTGCGCGTCGCCAACATCTTCAAAGATCGTCCGGCCCAGGTGCTTGGCAAGCTGGATCGCTCCGAGAAGTTCTTGCTGGTGGAGCAGGCGATTGGCCGCGTCGGTCCAGTGATGGGCCAGAAGCGGCTCGATAAGGTCGTCGACAACCTCCGTGAAACGCTGTTCCTCGATCACGCCATCTTTCTTCGGATGCAGCGCGCTGCCTCGCAGTCGAGTGGTGTCGAAGACGTGACGGTGAACGCGTATTTATACGATCTTCGCTCACGCAGCTTGCTCAGCGAAAAAAGCGAGCGGATTCGGGTCCAAAATGGCGTACCTGCCGAAGGTGTGATGGCGCTGCTCGCAGACAAGCTATACGAGGGTGTCGACTACGATGCGGTCGAGCAAAAACCCGACGATGCGCCTCTCCCGGTGGTGGTGCAGCAGAAGCCGCTCTACAAGCGCTGGTGGTTCTGGACGGCGATCGGCGTGGTGGTCGCGGGTGGAGCCAGCGCGCTCGCCGTTGGACTGACTCTGCGTGAGCCAAGCTGTCCGGATGGCCACACCTGCACCGGCAACCTGGTGTACTCGCTGCAAATCCCCTTCTAGTCCGCGCGATCCGGCGCGAGTCGACCACCCTGCCTGAAGGAGCCTCGCGATGTCTTCAGCTAGCGTTCCACCGCCCGAGCCCGAGGGCCAAGAGCCGCCGTGGACCGCGATCCTTGACGAGGTTCTCGACACCGGACGGTCGGAGTGGCATCAGGCTTGGTTTGGCATGGAGCCCACGTTTTCCAACCGCAAGACGCTGAAACTTTGGAAGCGCTCGGCGAAAAACGAAGCATCCGAGGTCAAATTCTTCCATCACGACTACGTCCTCAAGATGCAGCGGGCTGTGGCAAGGGCGATGGTGCGACGCTACGAGCATGCACAGCGACACCACGAGTCGTTCTGCCTGTTCGACCGCGTCGAGCGAGAAGAGGACCTCGACCAGTGGGGCGTCAAGCGGCAAAACCTGCACTTTCACTGTGCTGGTTCGGGGCCCACGTTCACGGTGCGGCTGGGACTCGATCCCGAGGTGTACGAGTACTCGATCAAGCCGGTGCCCGTGCAGTGGCTGTACGATTCACGCTTCGTCGAATTTCTCCAGGCGCTGGTCTGGGATGTACCGGCGAAATTCAAACTCAGTCCAACACTCGCACATGGCGGCTGTCAGTTTTCGATCTCGGCCAAAAGCTATCTCACCGGCAGCTTGCTGTGCGATGACATCGCGGATCGGCTAAGCCACCCGGAGCTGTCGTGCTTCGTGATGGACTATCCCAACTGCGACGACCGCTGCTTTCGGGCCACCAAGAGCCGAAAGGCGGCGTTTTTGCGGATCGTCGAACAGTACTGGGCTGGAGCGTTTCATCCGCGGGCAATCGGGACCGTGCGCGTCGAGAACGCCATCCTTGATCGCGGCTTTCTGCCCGCGTATGCACCACCACCGGGTCTGGTTTCGCGTGAACACAACTTGGCCGGTCCCGTTGGCACGCTGCAAGAGGTGTTTCAGACCAACTTTGCCTTCGCCCGCGCCGTGCGACTGCTGGCGCAGAACATCCAGCCCGGCTACTGGCAAAGTGCGCACCCCGATTCGCTGGGCTATCGGCCCGATCAGATCATGCGCTACAGCGAGGGCAACCTAAACCGGCTCCGCATCATCGGTGAGCTACACGTGAAAAGCGACAAGGTGCTCGACCCGGACAAGATCCCGGAGTTTGACGCCGAGCTTACACCTGCGCACCTGTACCACGAGGCCAGTTGGGAAAACCGGGCCCAGTCCAGCCGGACGAGTGCTCGAGACTTCGTAGAGGCTGTGCTGCTCGACATCCATCGCGCTCAATATCTGCAAAAACACCCGGTGGTGATGCCGCGCCAGACGCTGCTCCAAGACCGCTTGCTCGGGGATGCCGAGGAAACGCTGATTGGGCTCGGCGGCGAGGCGCGTTTGCAGGAACTGCGGCGCGACGCTCGAAAGTACAACCTGGAAGAGTCCGGCGGACGAATCCATAGCGACTTCATCGAGCCCGAGTCCCTGTTTTGGGAGGTCTACCATCGCTTACCTGACGGTGACCGTACCGCGATCGCCCGTGAAGCGATCTCGGGGTTTGTGAATCGAGTTCATGAGTCGGCGACTTGCGATCCTCGTCACCGGCCCGAGCTCGATCCGATGGAGTGGCACCGGCACCGCATCCATCCACTGTTGTGGACCGCCATCGCCGCTGAAAAGAGCGGTCACTCCGAGCGAGATATTCCACAGCGCGAATACCGGCAGTTTCTCGCTGACAAAGACCGTTTGCTCTCCCGCCGCCCGGCGTGGTCGGTTGGAAAATCGGCGGCACCCTGGGATTAAAGTCCCACCACCAGCACGCAGGATTGGCGATCTGTGCCGACCCCTCGTGGCGAGCCGTCGAAGTGGGGGTGAGGGGGAGAGTCCCACCCAATTTCCCGTCGCTGATGGCGATTTTGCGATCCTTTCCGGCCCCGAAAAAAGGTGCTAGAAGCCAGATCATTCCGGGCATGCATCGGAATGGAAGGATGAGTCGATCATGGCACCACGCCGCATCGCGCTGTTTGCAGACGGGGGATTTCTAGCTCACACCACACGAGTTCTTGAGGTGGGACGAGCGCTTCGCACCCGCTTCGGACACGAGGTGCTGTTCTGCTGCGATGGACCCTATGCCCGGCTGCTGACGCAAGCGGGCTTCCCGGTTCGTCCGGTGTACTCGGTCGATCGAGAAGAGACGTTGCGGCTGGCGCGACGGGCGGGAGCCTGCGATTTACGTTGGTGGCGACAGGTGGCCGAAGATTCGGTGCGGTCGGATTTGGAAGCGATCGATGAGCTCAAACCAGACCTAGTCGTCGGGGATTTGCGAATGTCGCTGACGACCAGTGCGCGAGCTCGCGGGGTGCCGCTGGTGTCGCTGACCAATGGTGCCTGGACCAGTCGCTTTGCCGAGCCGATATCGGTGCCCGATGGGCATCTATCTGAAAAAATCCTGGGGAAAAAACTGTCGGCGGCCCTGTTTCCGGTCTTAAAGCGGCTGCTGATTTGGTACTGGGCCCGAGGCTTCGATGGAGTGCGTCAGCGACTGGGGTTACCCAAGCTCGATACGATGTATGACCTGATTGAAGGCGATCTGACCCTGCTCGCCGATCTGCCCGAGTACTTTCCGATCGTGCCATCGCCACCGACCTTCCGTTACGTCGGTCCGATCCGGTTCCGTGAGGCCCTGCCTCGTCCAAAGTGGCTGGGGAAGCTCACCCGCGATCGTCCCACGCTGTACTTCACGATGGGCTCGACGGGCGATGCGCGGTTCTTCAGTGAAGCGGTGCGAGTCTTCGGTGACAGCGAGTATCAGGTGCTGATCACCACCGCAGAGCTACCCAGCGAGCAGTTCGCCCAGCACTCGAACATCTTCGTCGAAAAGCTTGCGGACGGCGACGCGCTGATGGCGGCCTCGCACGTGACCATCACCCACGGCGGCAACGGCACGATCTATCAGGCGCTCGGGCAGGGTGTGCCGGTGATTGGGATACCGACAATGTTCGATCAGGAGATCAACCTGAGTCGGGTGGAAAAACTCGGAGCGGGTAGACGAATGCGATTGCGCGACTGCAAAGGCGAGTCGCTCAAGCAAGCGGTCGAGTCGATCCTCAACACACCTTCGTATCGGCATGCAGCACAGAAGCTCCAACGGCGGATTGCGGCAATGGACGGACCGACCAATGCTGCGCTGCATATCAATCACCTGCTCATCACTCGCGACCCACTGGCAGTCCCACGAGAGGCCGATTCAAGCTGGGCGGTTCCGGAACCGACGCTAACCGCCGAACCGCTGCTGCACCCCATTGCCGGTTAGGTCCATGCCAGCACAAAGCGATTCTTTGCCATCCGACAAAATCGAGACACTGACCCACGGCGAGCGGTGGTTTCTCGACGGTTTTTCAGTGATGCAGCTCCCTGGTGGCTGGGTGACTCGGCTGTGTGACATGAGCCAATCCCAGCGCGTCGTGTCGGTGCTACGCCAAGCCGGCATTGCAGCGACCTATACCCATGTGGTGCTGCGAGCGGTGGCGCTGGCCCTTTCGCGCTGCCCGGAATCGCACCAGATGGTCTGTGGTTACCGCCGGATGCACCCAGCGAAAGTCGATATCGGCCTATCGGTGGCCGGTCAAACCAGCTATGCGCCGGTGCTGGTCATCGAGGACGCTGCAGCTCGTCCACTCGCTGACCTAGTGCAATTCCTCAAGGAAGAAGTACCAAAGACTCACGAAAAGGAGCTGCGCGATCTGGCGGGGATGAAGCGCAACGGCTGGCTGGTGCCGATCGGTTGGCTGCGACGGATGATCCTGCGACTGCTCGGCAACATGTTCTGGTTTCGACGCAAGCTGGTCGGAACCTTCCAGATGACTTGTCTGCGGCACGTCGACTCGACAAACCCGCTGATGTTCTATTCGGGAGCGGCGCTGGGCGTTGGCGAAGTACGCGATCGCGTGGTTGCCGTTGCGGGCCGTCCCGAGGTCCGTCCGACGGTCATTCTCTCGATGCCGTTCGATCATCGGACACTCGATGGCAAGCAGATTGCCGAGCTATTGGCCACCCTGTGCTCAATCCTCGAAAGCGATGAGCTGCTAAATGAAGTATCCGCCGTGCCTCATACTGAGGAAGCGAGCCCCGCCCTGCCGCCACCGGTTGCCCCTGCCGATCCAGTGTCTACTGCGTCGGTAAGTGCTGTCGGATGACGTTGCCCGCCTGATTGAGTCGCTTGAGTTCGTGCAGCACTCCCCACACAAACAGCGCCACCACCACCAGGAGCAGCGGGAGGATGAGACGACTCGATAGCATCGACAACCGCGACTTGCTGCGTGGCTTGCCCGCCTGCTCTTGATGCAGTAGCCAGGCCCGAAAGCACGAGGGACAGGCCCAGCCCTCATCGGTCATCGACACCACGTTCTCTCCGAGCTTTTCGCGCCCGCACAAGGCGCAGGTCTTATCGCCAGGCTCGGATTCGCCCAAGAGCTCGATTTCGACCCCTCGCTCGGTGAGGACTTCGCGCACAATCTCGGGCGGAGCGTGCTGGACCGCCAAGCGGACGACTCCCACGCGGCCCGGATAGCGGTTTCGAAACAGCTCGCTTTCGGCAAATTCCTGCGCGGCCTCACAACGCTGCTCGGCTTCGGCCACCGTCTGGGCTCGAGCCGAGTCCCAGTCGCCATCGACCGACACCACCAAGTGCACCGCCTGGGCAGTCACTCGCACCGATACAATCGCCGGAACCTCGGCCGGCGGTTGGCTGGCTGGCTGCGGCAAAGACGAATCGGCCGATCGGGACGGAGTCATTTTGTCACAGTTCGCGCCGTACGATCGACGACCACAGTTCCGCCCTTCATCACCCACCGCACCTTTTGAGTTACGACGCTGATGTCTGAGAGCGGATCTCCCTCCACGGCCACGAGATCAGCGAAGTAGCCTGGAACCACCGCTCCCAAGGACTTTTCTTGCCCCAGCAGGACCGCCGCATTGGTCGTGGCAGCGGCGAGCGCTTGCGCCGGAGTCATCCCCATCCGCACAAACCAGCCCAGCTCGTACGTGTTCTCGCCAAACATGGTGAAGACCGCGTCGCTACCCATCGCAATCGGTACGCCCATCCGAAACGCTCGCCGCGCCGTCTCCAGGTTCTTTGGAATGAAGGCACGGAGATTACTGATCGCATCCATCGAGAAGCCATACACCTTGGGATTGTCGGCGTAGTAGCGATTGTGATCGATGGTTGGCACGTAAAAGATACGCCGCCGCGCCATCTCAGCCAGGGTGGCATCGTCGATGTCGATCGCGTGCTCAACGGAGTCTGCCCCAGCCCGCACCGCATCCCGAGCCCCAGTGGGCCCGTACGAATGCACAGCGATGCGCTTGCCTGCTCGGTGGGCCACATCGACCGCTGCCTTGATCTCGTCGTAGGAAAGCGTCTGAAACCCGGATACGTCATCGTAACCGCCCGTCGAAGCCACCAACTTCAGATGATCCGCTCCTGCTGCCAGCTGGAGACGAGCGGCACGCATCACCTCGATCGGCCCATCGGCAGTGCCCACGGTCGGCTGCTGCCCCGGCTTGATCACTTCGTCGGTAGCAAAGATCGGAACGCCCGAGACGAACATCCGTGGACCCACCATCGCGCCGCGTCGAATCAGATCGCGCATGGCAATGTCCATAGAATCGAAGGAACCCAAATCACGGACCGTCGTCACGCCAGCTTCGAGAGTCCGACGAGCGTTCTGCTGCGCGAGAAACACTGTCACCGATGGCATTCGCCGAATGAACTGCTCGACTGGCTTGAGCGCCGACTGATCGTCGAACAGATAGGTCATGTGGGTGTGAACATCGACCAGCCCTGGGATCGCGGTGTACTGGCTCAAGTCCATCACCGTTGCACCAACAGGAATCGGCGTGTTGGGACCACCAACGCTCTTGATTCGATCGTCTTCGACCACCACCAGCGGGTTTTGAATCACCTTACCGGTACCGTCGACCAATCGAGCAAACCGCACTGCAAGCAGCTTTCCCGAAGCATCCGCCTCGCCACCGAGCAGCACCATCGCGGTCATCGCCACAAGAGCCACTCCCTGAATGGCTCTTGAACGAACTCCGACGACGACGGAATTCGTGCTTGCTGTCATGCGCTATTTCTCCACTACAAAACGGAACGCCGTACGGTCCGGACCGGCCAGTGCTTCCAGAATAGGCGGGAACGGGGAATGGTTGTCGTGATCTTTGCGACGCTCCCTACAGTGCGAGGAGGTCTTCACCGTTATGCAGCGATTGGTACGGCACACCGAGCGTTTGCATTTCATGCTCGCCGAGCGGCAGCGACTCGACCATCTCGGCAAACGGATGGACGACGCCAAACTGAGAAGACAGAGCTCTCATGATGTCGTCCCACTCGCGAGCAGCGCCCAGCGCAGCTTCGAGCTGAACCGGATCGCGGCCATGCGCACCCCACGCTTCCTTGAGCGCCATCCGCCTCAGCCGATCGGCAGCGGTGAGCAAATACTTGGCTGACGCACGCGACAGTGGCAGACCACTCTCTCGACGCTCACCGGGCGTTGCCCCACTGGCATCAGCGATCACCGCCATCACCATCGCCTGGACTTGCTCGGCTGCGCGGCCTCTTTCGAGTCGCTTTTCCACCGGCATGGCAGCGGCGTGGTGAACATGCTCCATCGCGGTCAGTTCCTCGGCCAAAGCTCGCCACCGATCAACGCGAAGAGTTAAAGAAAAACGCTTAGATAACGGACTGGAAGTGCTCACAAGTCCGAATGTAACCCTTGCGAGCGCTGGTTGGTCTTACTTTTTTCGTCGGCTCACTCGTCGGTTAAAGTGTCCGCCAACTCTTCGAGGACGCCCCATCGCACGCCGCGATCGCTGACCACCACTTCGGTCAGACCTGCCCGCTCTGCGGTCCTCAATAGGATCATCGCTCCCGCAAAGATCACATCCGCACGCCGTGGATCAAGTCCCGCCAACTGCTTGCGCTCCTCGACGCGAAGCCGGCCCAGACTGCCGATGATTTCTCGCATTCGTGCCGTCGGCACACGTAGACCATCTACCCGTCGCCCATCGTATTCGGCAAGCTGAAGATAGAGTGCCGCCACGGTAGTCGCCGTTCCAGCCAGTGCCACCAGTTCGCCCTCCGGCTGAGGCAAACCGTCGAGTCCCGCATCGATCGCCGCCGTCAGCGCCGCAATCTCCGCGTCCGTCGGTGGATCGCTGTGCAAACAGCGCTCATGAAGCCGCACCGAGCCAATCTTGACGCTCTGCCAACGCTCAGGCTGCGTCCCGCCGACGATCAGCTCGGTCGAACCACCACCGATATCAAGAACGCTCCGTCGCCCTCCTGGCGGCATCGGCAGGCTCTCTGTGACCGAGCGAAACGACAGGCGCGCTTCGTCGTCCCCGGAGATCACCCGCAGCTCGACACCGGTTTGCCGAAGCGGATGCAAGAATTCCTCGCTATTTTCGGCGGCACGCAGCGACTCGGTTCCCACGGCCACGATCCGCTCGGCGTGCAGCTCGCGAGCACGCTCGATCTGCCGCCCGATCGCAGCCAGTGTGCGCCGAATCGCCTCGGGATGCAGTCGGCCCGTTCGATCGAGATCCTGACCGAGCCGAGGCATCTCCAAAAAATCCGCAACCGGACGCAGCCGAGGCATAGCCCCTTTCACCACATCCGCGACGAGCAACATGGCGGTGTTGGTTCCACAATCGATGGCAGCAAGACGCATGACCGCCACGCTATCAGATTCTCGTGCTGGACGGCCGTGGGCTCAGACCGTCTGAAGCCGCTTCTGCAGGTCGCGAATCAGCGCAATCAGGTCCGACGACGACATCCCCGAGCCAGAGACGTTGGCGACCGAGGTTTCCCCAAAGAGCAGCTCGCCATCACCCGCCCGCTGCAGCGACATCGTCACCAAATGTCCGTACAAAAGCCGACCGGGACGTCCGTTTTGCGCGACGAAGTTGCGAAAGAACAGGTGCCGGGTACCGAACAGCACCGCATCCGACGCCGAGCCAAACACCGTGCAGTCGATCAGCGCCAGCACGTCCTCTTCGTCGGGAACCTCGCAGAACTTGCGAGCATTGCGGAGCTTTTTTTCGGGGATGTTGGGCGTCACATAGAGCGATGACAGGTGCGCATACGGCTTCAGCAGATCTGGGAGCCACTCGGCCCGCAGTCGAACATCCGCAAGGTTTGGCACCGGCGTCGCCAGCTTGGCGATGAGCTGGTTCCGCTCACCATGGACGAAGGCACCGATCTCTCGCCAGCGCATCGGTATCGACAAAACCCGACTGCCCAGCCAATCCAGCACCCGCTCGCGAGCCTCTTCGTCATCGTCGCGAAGCTGCGCCAGCATTCGATCGTCGGCCCGTCCGCACGCAGCCAGCGCTAGTCCTTGCAGCGAGCGAGTCAGTAGCCAGCGACCAATTCCCCGCGGATAGTCGAGCTCGCGCTGAAGCTGACTGCTCGCGTGAAGCTCACGCAGCCGCACAAAGTGACGCTCGCTGTCGGCCAAATTGTTGTCGTAGAGCAAGAGCACCAGCGCTCGGACCGGATGGAGCAAGTCGGATAGGAACGTCGCGTCGTCGCGCTCCTCGGAATCGGTGCTCTGGAACAGCTCCAGGTGCGCCTGCCCAATATCGTCGGCGAGCGAGTGCAGCTCGGTGGACAAATCGCAACTTCCTCGCGGCTCGACGAACTTGCGGAAGGGTGGCCAGCCGAGCGCCGAGAGCACATCGCCGGATATCCGAAACGACAGCTCCCACAACCGATAGGGAAGCTTTTCTGTCGAAGAGAAGGCCATGGCGGTGTACGGCTAGCGCTTCGGACCCATCAGCGAGCCGATGATCGCGAGCAAAATGATTAGTCCCAGCAGACCACCAGCAACGGCGAGCACCCAGTAGTACCAGGGCCAACCGGCGGGATCTGCGGGCTCAAACTGAGGCAGCGAGCTGATCGTGATCGGCTCCGAGACAATGTCGTCTTTGCCCGAACGGAACAGGACTTGGAAGACGTGCTGCTGACCGTCACCCGATTGGGTCAGACCAAACTTGATGACGTGGGTCGATAGGATCTCCTCGATGAGCTGCTCGAAGTGCGACGAGATATCGCCGACCACTTTGCTGCCGCGTGCCGTCGATCCTGCCGCTTTCGACATCTCGATCAGGTTGCGCAGCCGTCCCGCCTCGAACGGTCCGTAGCCGATGCAAGCCAGTCCCACGCCCGCGTCACGAGCCTTTTTGCCGACCTGCTCGTAGCTATCTTTGGTGCCCGCCGCGTCGATGCCATCGGAAAAGACCACCACCATCTTGCGCTTGCCGACCGACTCCCGCAGAAGGTCAATCGCCACCCGCACACCATCGAGCATCCGCGTCTCGGTGGCATCTTCATCGATCTTGAGCTTGTCCAGCTCGCGGGCCACTTCGTTGGGTCGACCGAGGTCTTCCAGCTTCTTGTATTCCGACGAGTAACTGATGAGTCCGATCCGGCTCTCGGGGATCTTCGCGAGCATCTTGGCCAACCGGGAGATGCCACTTTTGGCCGGGGTCAGCCCTTCTTTCATCACCGAGGACACCTGCACCACCACAAACAGGTCGATCGGCTCTTTGGACTCCGCAAACGACTGCACGGTCGTCGTCAGATCGGTCAGCGGGGTGCCGTCCATTTGCAGCTTGAAGCCGCCCTTGCTACGCACCGGCTTTAGGTCGTCATCGACCACGTTCACAAACGCCCGCAGCTCCGGCAGCTTGTCGATGGCCACGCCCTCTAAGTGGACCTTCACCGGGTCGGCGTTGGCCACCGTGGCACCGAGCAAGCAGCCAAGCGTCACCGCCAGCGCGAAGAGGTGCCGAAGCCAGGTAAACCGCCAAGCCAAGCCAAGCGAGCGATGGTGCATAGGAGTCTCTCCAGACGGCAAAACGGAAATTCGCACGTTCCCATCATACGGCGAAATCGACCCGAGAAACCAGCGCCCGATTTGGGGATTGTTTGGGTTTGCTTGCGTTTGCGTCTGCGGTGCTAGACTCGCCCCGGTGCGTCGCCACACTCCCTCGACTATCTCGACCATTGTGCGTCTGTGTCTCGGTTCGCTCTTGGTGAGCAGCCTGCTTACTGGCTGTCGGGCCAAGCCGCAGCCGTCGCCTTCCCAGCCAAGTCCAGCTATGACCGCACAAAGCGTAGAGCCGCCCAAGCCGCACAAAGCGCCGTTCCTACGCCGCAACCTGCCGCGCATTGATATCCACACCCACGTTTTGCTCGGCACCAGCCTGCGCGCAGCTCGGCTCTTCGAGCACTACGGCATCAGCCTCGCGGTCAACCTCTCAGGGGCCGCCGCTGCGCATGGCTTCGAGGAGTTTATCGTCGACGACCAAGTCGCTTATGGACACCTGGCGGCGTTTACCGGGCTCGACTTCGAGCAGGCCGAAAAGCCCGGCTACGGTCCCCGCATGGCCGCCGAGCTGGTCATCGCCAAGAACGCCGGGGCCCTAGGACTCAAGATCGCCAAGGGGCTTGGACTCGGCTACGAAGGGCCCGATGGCAAGCTGCTCAAAGTCGATGATCCAGGGCTCGATGTGGTGTTCGACAAAGCGGGCGAGCTTCGGCTTCCGGTGGCGATTCACGTCGGCGATCCCCAGGCATTTTGGCAAGAGCCGAACTCGAAAAACGAGCGCTTCGAGGAGCTACTCGCCCACCCCGAGTGGAGCTTCTACGATGCCCATAAGCGCGGTCAGATCCCATCTTGGCGCGAGCTCTACGACGCCTTCTTGCGACGGGTGGCTCGCCATCCCAAGACGACCTTCATCGGCGTCCACTTCGGCAATGCCCCCGAGGAGCCGGATCTGGTCGCCCAAGCACTCGATAAGTACCCAAACCTCTACATTGATACGGCGGCGCGGCTCCCGGCGATTGGTCGCACCGATGACAAACACTCCCCCGAAAAGCTGCGGGCGTTTTTCCTCAAGTATCAGGACCGCATCCTGTTTGGGACCGACACCGCGATTGGACGCAGCGGCACGCCGTCCATGTTTGGCTCGGTCGGGACCGATCCCCCCACGCAGGCCGATGCCGAGCGCTTCTTCGACTCTACCTACCGCTACTTTGAAACGGCCGACACCGACATTCCCAGCCCGACGCCGATTCAAGGAAAGTGGACGATCTCGGGAATCAACCTGCCCGGCGAAGTCTTGGAAAAGATCTACGTCAAAAATGCAGAGCGGCTGCTCGGGGTGACCGCGCCGAAAACTCCGCTGCCCAAGCAAGAGCTGGGGCCCGCACCCACGCTCGATGACCTATAAACGCCCGAACTCATGGAGGCTCAGATGACGCACAACATCGCCAAGACCCGTACGCTATCATCGCCCCGCCGCTTGCTCGTCACGACCTTCGCCCTGTGTGGTTCGCTGGGCGTTGCACTCGCCGAACAACAAGCTGCACCAGCACCGAAAAAAGACGCACCGCCCGCAGCAAGCGCACAAGGAGGCAAGATGGAAACGACTCCCTCGGGACTCAAGTACACCGAAACCCAGGTCGGCACCGGCGCAACCCCAAAAAAGGGTCAGACCGTGCGGGTTCACTACACCGGCAAGCTCGCCAATGGCCAAAAGTTCGACAGCTCGGTCGATCGCGGCGAGCCGTTCGAGTTCCAGATCGGGGTCGGCCAGGTCATCAAAGGCTGGGACGAGGGCGTGCTGACCATGAAGGTTGGCGGCAAGCGCACCCTGATCATCCCGCCGAACCTCGGCTACGGTGCTCGTGGCGTTGGTGGCGTGATTCCTCCGAATGCCGAGCTACACTTTGACGTAGAGCTCCTCGGCGTCAAGTAGCGCCGAGTAGGACCGTCCCGTCCGGGCCCGGCTGGAGTCACTGGCCGACGCCTGTTCGCTTCGCGGTTGAGTCAGCCGAGTTCGTGGGTTACGCTCGAAACCGAGTCATCGTGTTCGCGCACGCTGGAGCGTAGTATGAGCGCCGAACGAACCCCTCCGGGTCCGCCACCTGCCGATTCCATCACACCGCCTTCTTCTAAGGAAACGCCGCCCTCGAAGCGGCGACCTTCGCTATTGAACCTGATCGAGTCATTTCGAGGGGACAAGCCATCGGGTAGCTCACCCCTGCCATCGGCGATGTCGCCAAGTCCCTCGGGCCTGACACCAAGCCCCTCCAGGCTGACGCCGAGCCCTTCCAAGCTGACGCCAAGCCCTTCCAAGCTGACGCCGAGCCCTGCCCTTTTGTCCGGTAGCCCGTCGCAGCTTTCACCCAGGCCATCGCAGCTTTCGCCCAAGGTCGCGCCCAAGCGGCACATCTCCCAGGTGATCGAGACGCTGAAAGTGCCAAACCGTGACCTCGCGGAACGACTGGTCCGACTCGGCTTCGATAGCGAGACGGCCTGCGTGCTGCACATCCTGCCGCTCATCCAGGTGGCGTGGGCCAACGGTGAAATCAGCCGTCGCGAGCGCAGCCGCATCCTGCATGTCCTAAAGCTTCGGGAAGTCCCCGAGGGCAGCCGGGCGTGGGTCATGTGTGAGTCACTGCTGAGCGCCCGCCCGACCGATGCCTTTCTCCAGGCATGCCGCGAAGCCCTACGCGACATCCTCCACAGTGGCAAACCTGGTCAGGATCACGAGGAACGCCAGCTTATCGACCTGTGTGTCGACATCGCCGAAGTCTCCGGCGGTCTGTTTGGCCTGCATCGCACCGTCAGCGCCGCCGAGCGCACCGTGATCGCCGACATCGCCGCCACCCTCGGTGAAAACGCCGAGCAAGAGATGCGCCGCCTCCTTAGCTAAGCGCTCCCAGTGCCTGGTTCGGGTCTTCGATGACCCTTTTTCACCGCCCAACCCGCCCTTTGGGGTCTTCGATGACCCTTTTTCACCGCTCAACCCGCCCTTTGGGGTCTTTCATGACCCTCCAAGGCCAAACCCTGGCCACTTTTCTAGTCAGTTGAGTGAACAAGGACGGCCAAACGACCTCCTGTCCACTCGGTCGAGTGGAAGGAGACCTCTTCAGTGGCTTGTTTTTTTCTCGGCGGAAGGGTTTGTGGGACAAAAGGGCGATGGCAGAAGGACTACTGCACGTTGCTCAGCGAGACGTGAACACCAAGGTTGGTGCCAGCCGCAAAGTCATCCTTCTGATCGGTGCCGGTATTGAACTGGCCCACCACCACCTGGCTCGGCGGCGAGTTGAGCGAGCGAACGCCAGTGGCCGCAAGGAAGCCACCGGTGTTGTCACCGCGACAGACACCGACCGAGCCGAGGCCCGCGCTGCTGGCGTAGACGATGTCCTGGTAGCCGTCCTTGTCGATATCGACGAGCTTGAGATCAGACCAGTTCGTGGCGATGCCGTTGGTGGCCTTCTGGGTGAAGGCAAAGGCCCCGTTGCCGCTCCACGAGAGCACCTGGGTGTTGCCGTTTGCGGCCAACACGAAGTCGGGATTGGTGTCGCTGTTGATATCGCCGGTGGTCACGCTGGCCCCGGCGGCGGGTGCGGCCACGCTGGCGCAGACATAGCTCGTGCCCGCGTTGTTGCGGCAGTGATAGGCCAAAGCGGCACTGCTGGAGGTCGCCACGAAGTCGGGTCGGCCATCCTTGTTGAAGTCCGCAGACTCCAGCTCATACGCGCCGGTGATGCCAGCTGCGTAGCCCGGCACCACCGTGAATGCGGTTCCAAACCCGTTGTTGCGCAGCAGGTCGACGCGGCCGTTGGTGGTGTTGGCGACCAGGAGGTCGGCCCGGTTGACACCGTCCACGTCCACCGCCGCAATGCCGCGCACCGTGCCTGCCACGGCCACGATGAAGCTTGCACCGACAGCGAGGTTGAAAGAGCTGACACCGTCTCCGCGTAGCACGGCCACGCTGCTTGGACCCGTCACGGCCACGTCCGGCAGGGTGTCGCCGTTGAAGTCCGCCGTGGCGATGCGGGTCGGGGCAAAGCCCACGCTCACGCCGACGCCTCCGGTAAACACGCCCGCGCCGTTGTTGCGCAGCACTTCGACGCTGGTGGTCGCTGGACGAATGGCGACGATGTCGAGATCGCCGTCTTTGTCGAAGTCAACCAGCACCATCCCCGAATACTGCGTGGTGAGGTTGCTGCCGCTCGCCACCGCGTTATTGAAAGCGAGCTGACCGTAGTAGTACTTGAAGCCGTTGTTCAAGGTGTAGACGTGGTTGCCCGGCAGCGTCAAAACCACGTTCACGAGCCCGATCATGTTGAGTCGCGCCGGGGTCGTGGTCGTCGCAGTCGTGGCAGCCGTCACGTTGGGCACGGTACCGGCCACACCACCAAAGGTCACCGAGGTCGCGGCCATACCAACCGGGAAGAAGCCGGTGCCATTGAGCGTCACCGCCGAACCGGTGGTCGGTCCCATGTTCGGAGTCACTGCGGTGAACGTCGGGGTGTTGACGCAGACCTTGTTAAAGCAAGTGTTGCTGGTGCAGTCGGCATCGACGTTGCAACCCTTGGTCACCGCGCACTTGGTCGCGCAGGTACCGCCGCAGTCGGTATCGGTCTCGACGCCGTTCTTGACGGTGTCGGTACAGGTCGGCACCGCACACTTGTTGGCCGTGCAGACGCCGCTCACGCAGTCGGCAGCGACTCCGCAGCCCTTGGTGTCGATGCACTTGGCACAGGCACCGCCACCGCAGTCGACATCGGTTTCCTTGCCGTTCATGGTGATGTCGGTGCAGGTCGGCACCGCGCACTTGTTGGCCGTGCAGATCTTGCTCTGGCAATCGGTGCCCTGCCCGCAGGCCTTGAGGTCGGCACACTTGAGGCACGACGGACCACCGCAGTCGATATCGCTCTCGGTGCCGTTCTTGACGGTGTCATTGCAGCTTGAGGCGACGCAGGTGTTCGACATGCAGACGTTGCTCTTGCAGTCGCCGGGCATGCCGCAGGACTTCAGATCGTCGCATGGGCCACAGGTGCCGCCGCCACAGTCCACGTCGGTCTCTTTGGCGTTCTTGGCAGCATCGGTGCAGGTCGGCACCGCGCAGATGCCACCGCTACAGACCAAGCTGGTGCAGTCCGTCGCAAGCGAGCAGGTCGCGCCATCGGCGCACATCGTCGAGCAGCTTCCACCACAGTCGACGTCGCCCTCGGTGCCGTTCTTGACCGCATCCGTACAGGTCGGTGCCGCACACGTCCCGTTCGAGCACACGCCGCTTTGGCAGTCACCGGGCACAAGACAGGCCGTGTTGTCGGAACACTTGTTCGCGCATGATCCAGCGCAGTCCGTGCCGACCTCTGTTCCGTTCTTGATGCCATCGGTGCAGCTCGGAGCGGCACAGACCCCCGCTGAGCAGACACCGCTCTTGCAGTCGCCCGCGGCGGTGCAGCCCATGGCGTCCGCACACGGAGTGCCACAGCTTAGTCCGCAGTCGACGTCGCCTTCGCTGCCGTTCTTGAGTCCGTCGCTACAGGTCGGCTCCGACTCACAGGAAGCCAACAAACCCACAAGCCCAAGCGCCAAAAACGATAATGACCGTCGCTTCATGTACTTCCCCCTGGTTGCTATGCATTGGTACTAGCGACTAGCAAGCCAAACGTCGCTTGCTGGACGACAATACAGTCGCCCACGGTATCAATCCCGGAGCATCCAGAGATCTACTTTCAAAATTTCGCTGGAGTTACGCGGGCTTAGCAAGCCGTCGGACCACCAGACGCCCGGCTACGACCCAGTTGGCGATGGACCGGCTTACACCCAGTGAGCGCTTAGCCGGCTCACATCCAGTTAGCGATTGAATCGATCGGTGCCAGCGCTCAGCAGCAGGGCCAACACCACGACCGAGCCGCAGCCGATGACATTATACCAAAGGAAGCCAATCGAGCTGCAAGCGAAGGTCAGGATCACCGCAAGCTGGGCGATGCACAGTGCAATGAAGACCGCCGTGCCGCGCACCTTGGGCAGAAAGAATCCGACCAGGAACACGCCCAGCGTCGGACCGTAAAAGATCGAGCCCAGGATGTTGACCGCCTGGATCAGGTTGTCGAGCAGCGAGGCAAATGCCGCAAACAGCATCGCCAGCACCCCCCACAGCACCGTAAACAGCTTGGCCGCAATCAGGTAGTGACGGTCGCTCTCGCTCGGCCGTACCGAGGTCTTGTAAAAATCGATCACCGTGGTCGCCCCGAGCGCGTTCAAGGCGCTCGCAGTCGCCGACATCGCCGCGCAGAAGATCACCGCCAGAAACAGCCCGACCAGGCCGGATGGAAAGTGATCCTTTACGAAGGTGATGAAGATGTAGTCGGCGTCTTTGCTCTCGGTGCGCGGGTGCGCCTTTGAAATGAGCTGCTTGGCGGTGGTGCGCAGCGCTTTGACCTCGATTTCAGCGGCGGCCAGTCCGACTCGTGCGGCGGCTTGAGCCACCTCATCGCCACTGTGCCGGGCCGTCACAAGCTGATCGATGAGCTTCTGCTTGTGCGCAAACGTAGCCGAGTACGACGCCTCAAGGGTGCGCAGCTCGGTTGCCTGGGACGAGTGCATGGCCCGTGACAGCTCCGCAGTGTGGAAGAACAAGGGCGGCTTTTGAAACTGATAGAACACCAGCACCATCAGCCCGACCAGCAAGATCCCAAACTGCATCGGCACCTTGACCAGCCCGTTGAAGAGCAGGCCGAGGCGGCTCTCGGTAAGTGACCCGCCCGCCAGGTAGCGCTGCACCTGGGTTTGGTCGGTCCCAAAGTAAGCGAGCGCCACGAACAGCCCACCGGTCATCCCCGACCAAAAGGTGTAGCGGGTATCAAAGCGCGGCGAGAAGTCGACGATCTTCATCTTGCCCAGGCTCCCGGCCACAGAAAGCGCATCGCCAAACGACACCTGTGGCGGCAGCGCGTGCAGCACGAACACAAACGCCAGCGCCATCCCACCGAGCATCACCACCATTTGATAGGTCTGGGTCTGGCTCACCGCTCGTGTCCCGCCCGACACCGTGTACAGAATCACCAGCGCCCCAATAAACAGGTTGGTCAGGTGCAGCGGCCAGCCGAGCACGGACGACAAGATGATCGCGGGCGCATAGATGGACAGCCCGGTCCCAAGCCCTCGCTGGAGCAAAAACAAAAGCGCGGTGAGCTGCCGGGTCTTGCGGTCAAAGCGACCCTCCAAATACTCGTAGGCCGTGGTCACGCGCAGGCGGGTGTACAGCGGCACGATCGTGGCCGAGAGCAGCACCATGGCCACCGGCAGACCGAAGTAGAACTGCACAAAGCCCATCCCGTCCTCGTAGGCTTGGCCCGGCATCGACAAGAAGGTGATGGCGCTGGCCTGGGTGGCCATGATCGAAAGCCCAATCGTGTACCACTTCAGATCGCGACCTCCGCGCAAGTACTGGTCGGCGGTCTGAACAACGCGGCCCTTCCACAAGCCATAGCCCACGATGGCAAACAAGGTGCCGCAGAGCACCAGCCAGTCGAGCCCGGTCACGAATACACCCGCGACAACCAGTGCAGCAGCACCACGACCAGCACCAGCGTTCCCAGAACCAGGGCATATAGCCGGAGCCAGGTTCCCAAAATGGGCGGCGGGGCCTCGCCTGCTTCCGCTTTTGGCGGCTGGTTACGGCTCATGGGAAACCAGGTTGGTGAACAGCCGGTACGCGCCCGGAACCCCTGCGGGAAGCTGCCGGAAAAACGACAAGCCGGTATAGACAAACGAGCCCTTGCCGTGACGGATAAAGATCAGGCTGCCGCGCTTGTCCGACTCGCCAGGATCGTGCATCGCCAGCGGTGCCTCGTACTTGTCACCCCACTTGTCGGCAAAGTACAGGCCGCGCTCTTGGACCCAACCCGCAAAGTCGGCATCGGTGATGCGGTTCGGGCGCGACAGCAGCGGGTGGCTTGGCAAGGTGACTGTCACCGCAGCGTTTTCGTCGGTCACGCGGTCGGTGGTGATCTCGAACGGCTGTGGCCCGATCGCTTGGTTTAGTTTGCCGAGCCGGTTGCTGGTGCTGTACTGCACGACCAGATTGCCGCCCGCTGCGACGTAGTCCATCAGTCGCTGGTAATAAAACGCAAGGCGAGGATTGGTGTTGTAGGCACGGACCCCAATCACGATCGCGCCATACTGACCGAGCGGCTGGCGCAAAATCGCCTCCTCGCCGAGCAGCGTGACCTCGAAGCCCACCTGACGCAGCGCCGCCGGAACCTCATCGCCCGCTCCAGCCAGGTAGCCAATCCGCGAGCGGGTCTTTTTCAGGTCAAATCGACACAGCGCCACCGTCGCCTCGGGAAACAGGGTCTGAATCGGAATGTGCGACGGATCGATCCGCAACAGCCCTCGCGAGTACTTCTCGGCACCGACCTCGGCGACCACCCGCAGGTTGCCGCGAATCGCGGTCGAGCCAGCCGGAAGCTTCGCCGGGGGCCTGAGCTGAAACAAAACTTCGTGCTCGGCCCCCTTCTTATCGAGCTGAAACGGAATCGCGGCCGGCTCGACCGTAAACCCTGAGGGCAGTTCGAGACGAACACTGCCGATCACCTGGTCCTTGCCCGCTTTGAGCCGCACCCGCAGCGGTCGCACACCCGCATCGGCAAACATCAGCACCGGCGAATCGACGTTGACCATCACCGCCGGGGTGACTTCGATGCTGCGGTGACGCTCTCCGGCCACCGGATCGGTCCACTTGTAGAGCACAGGCCGCACCACCCGCAGCAGCTCTACCGCCGCACTGTCCACCCCTTGGGAGCCGCGCAGCTCCAGCACAAACTCGGCGGCAAGCGGCGGTGGGTTTTCAGGCTGACCAATCAGGCTCGGATCGCTCACTCGATACAGCCCCGGCTCTGGTGACTCGCGGAGCCAGTAGGGATTCGAGATCGGCGTAGCCTCGGGAACTCGGATCGTGTGATCGAGCTGCCAGGGCACCCCGGACCCGAGCGGCTTATCGACGGGAATCTTCCCCCCAGAAGGCAGTGAAACCTCACGCAGGCGCAACGTGAGCGGGGAGCGATTCTGGGCCGTCATCGTCAGTGTCAGCTCTCCCCCCGGCACCACGACATGATCGCTGGCACTCACCTCGACAAACAGCCCGGCGCAGGCGACCAGTAGATCATCCAGCTCGCGCAGCTTGGGCTTGCTCCATGGATTGTCAGGTAGCCGCGCCAGCTCCGCACGCGCCAGCAGCAAGGTCTTCACCACCGCATCCGGTCGACGAGGATCAAACTCTTTGGCCGCTTGCGACAAGAGCTGGGCCAGCTTGCCCCCGCCCGGCACCCGCCCCCACGTCAGATCGACGCCCTCGAAGAGGCTCTGCGGTAGCTTGCCATCGACGACTGGCGGCTGGAGCGGCAAAAAGTACTCGGGACTTGGACCCCGACTCCTGGCGGAGCCGAAGCCTTGGCTCTTGTGCATGCTCCGACTGTCGGCCGCAATCTCGCCGTACGACACGCCGAGCAGCGGATTGTATGCACCGACGTCGAGCTTAAGAAACTTCGACAGGTCGTCATTGGCCAGCCTGCCCCACGGGGAACGATTCCAATACAGACGCTTGGCTTGCCAAGTTCCGGTCTGCGCAAGCTGTTCCTTGGCAAAGCTGGGGTCCGCCGCAGACTTGAACGCCTCTTCTGCCAGCATCGCCGACGCCGTGTGGTGCCCGTGGGTATCCAGGCCGCTCGTCGGAAACCGGGTGATGATGACATCCGGCTTGAGCTTCCGAATCACCCACACCGTGTCGGCCAGCACCGCATCGCGATTCCAGATCGACAGCGTCTCGGTCGGGGTCTTCGAGTAGCCAAAGTCACGTGCTCTCGTGAAGAACTGCTCGGCACCGTCAATGCGCCGCGCCGCGAGCAGCTCTTGGGTGCGAATCAGCCCGAGCAGCGGACCTTGCTCTGCACCGATCAAGTTTTGGCCGCCATCCCCACGCGTCAGAGACAGATAGGCCGTCCGAAGCTGCATTTCACCGCTCAAGTACGCAAGCAGGCGGGTGTTTTCGTCGTCGGGGTGTGCTGCCACGTACAGGACATTGCCGACCACAGCGAGTCGCTCGATGGAGCGCAACAGCTCGGCGGCACTGGGTTGACGGGGAGGCGTTTGACCATGACCGCTCATCGGGACAAGCAGTACACCGAGTACAAGGGCCGCGCCAAGCACCCACGACCGAGCGACAGCGAGCGAACTGTTGGTTTGATTCATGTCGATGCGAAGCCTTCTAACAGGGTAAAAAGGCCGCGAGTATACGCACGAGCAGAGCTGACGTAGATTGTCGCCACCCACATGCTCGGTCCCTTTTGCGCGGCTTATTTGCAGGGTGATCCACGAACACGCGGCTTTCTGCGGGCGGACTTTCGCGATCCTGCGTCTCGAATCGTGGTCACGCGGCGAGCAGCGCACCGACCGATCGACCCGACGCTTTTGGCGACCCTTCATGAACAGAACCTGGCGCTACCCGAAAGTGCGGCCCGCAAACGGAACTTGGCAGCGCTCACCTCGCCGGGCAAAGACGGGGTCGCGGTGACGGTCACCGGACAGCAGGTGGGACTGTTTCTGGGACCGCTCTATACCGTCTACAAAGCGGCGACGGCGATTGCGACCGCACGAGCGCTCCAGCACGAAACCGGGATTCCGTGCGTGCCGCTGTTTTGGCTACAGACCGAAGACCATGACTTTGCGGAAATCCATCACTGCCACGTCCCAATCGCCGGTGCTCCGCCGCTGCGGCTGGAACTGGCCGCGAGTGATCCGTCCCAGCTTCGCACCTCGGTCGCCCATCGCTTGCTAGGGCCGGCCGTTTCCGCGCAGCTCACGACGTTGGAAGCGGCGCTTCAGTCCCAGCCGCATGCGGCCGAGTTTTTGACTTGGTTGCGTCGTCACTACCGACCAGAGGCCACGATCGGTGAAGCCTTTGCCCAAGTGCTCGGTGAGCTGTTTGCCGAGGAGGGTCTGCTGGTCCTTGATCCCCGTCGACCCGGCAGCCGCACCGTTGCGACGCTGGCCGCCCCGCTCTATCGCCGAGCCATTGTCGAAGAAGAAGCTCTGTCGGCGGCGCTGCTCGCTCGCCAAGACGCGCTCCAGCAAGCCGGGTGCGCTGCCCAAATCCCGATTCGGCCCGGTACCACGCTGACGTTTTTTCATCACGACAGCCCGACCGGCCCACGCTATCGGCTGGAGCGGCCCGCATGGACGGTGCCCGACCCGAGCGGAGGCAAGCTGAGATTCTCCGAAGCGGAGATCCTGGCGACGCTGGCAGACAATCCCTTGCGGTGTAGCTCGTCCGCGCTGTTGCGGCCGCTGATCCAGGACAGCTTGCTTCCTACAGCCGCCTACATTGGCGGACCCGCCGAGGTCAGCTACTTCGCACAGCTTGGGCCGCTCTATGACTACTTCGGGATCGACCAACCGCTGGTGATGCCGCGAGCCCGCTTTCGCTGCCTGGAAGACAACACCCGATCCTGGCTGGGCAAGCTGGGGCTCGAACCGGCAGAGGTCGAAGCGCCGCGAGCCGAGGTGCTCCGCAAGCTGGTCGGCCGCAACCCATCCGACCGGCCCTCTGCGGAAGCGGTGCGCGAGCGCCTGCTGACCGAGTTTGACAGCCGCCTGAGCGAACTTGAGCTGCTCGATGCCGCGCTGCGGGATCCAGTGCGCCGTGCCCGTGACAGCATCGCTCGTACCATCACCCACCTGACCGATCGCTACGCCCAAGCGCTGACCGAACGCGATCACGTCACCAGCGAGCGAGTCGACCGCTTACAGGCATTTTTGTACCCCAACGAAGAACCGCAGGAGCGCTTCTTCTCTTTGCCGTTTTTTGCCTGCAAGTACGGCGTAAGCGCGTTCAAACAGAAGCTGTTTGCTTCCCTGTCCGACGCATCGCTGTTTGCCCCCGCGCAGACCGTGCGCGACCTATGGCTGTGACACGCAACGTGCGGACTGCAACGGACAGCGAGCGACCGCTGCGCATCGGCATCACCAGCTATCCCACGGTGGGCGGCAGCGGCATCATTGCCACAGAGCTTGGCCGCTCTTTGGCGGTGCGCGGCCATGACGTCCACTTCCTGTGCTACGACCGACCCGGCTGGCTTGATCCGGTGCGCGATCGCGTCAGCTTCCACCGGGTGCCGATACCCGACTATCCGCTGCCTCATCTGTCTGCCTATGCGCTGGCTCTGGCCTCGCAATTGGTCGAACTGAGCGAGAGCGCCGACCTCGACCTGATCCATCTGCACTACGCCATCCCGCATGCGACCAGCGCCTACCTGGCCAGCCAGCTACTGCGGGCGCAAGACCGCCTCCCGCCCAAGATCATCACCACCTTGCATGGCACCGATGTGACGGTGGTGGGCAGCGATCCGGCGCTGCTACCGATTCACCGCTTCACCCTCCAGCACTGCGACGGACTGACCACGCCCTCTGTGTATCTGCGTCAAGCGGCGTACGCCCAGCTTGGCCTGCCGGCCGCCACTGGCATCGAGGTCATTCCGAACTTCGTCGACAGCGAGCGCTTTGCGCCGCTCGGTGAACCAAGCTCACGTCATGTGGGGTTGTCGCGGCTCCTCGAACGGCCGATCTCGGCCAGAGAAGCGCAGTCGCTGCGGGTGCTTATCCACAGCTCGAACTTTCGTCCGGTGAAGCGGCTCGACGATGTCTTGGCGGTCTTTGCGCAGGTGGCACAGGTCAGGCCCGCGATCCTGCTACTCGTCGGAGATGGGCCCGAACGGCCGCGCATCGAGTCGCTGACTCGACAGCTCGGGCTCGCTGAGTCGGTGTATTTTTTGGGGCAGCAGCAGGACTTTGTCGATGCGCTCCAGCACAGCGACGTGTTCCTCTTGCCAAGTGCCAGCGAAGGATTCGGACTGTCGGCGCTCGAGGCACTAAGCTGCGGCGTGCCGGTGGTAGGGTCCAATGTGGGCGGCGTGCCCGAGGTCGTGGAAGACGGCAAGACCGGCCTGTTGTGCCGGGTGGCTGATGTTGCGTCGATGACCCAGGCCGTGCTGCGCATCGTCACCGAGCCCGGCCTGCACGCCGAGATGGCACACGCCGCCCGGCAGCGCGTCCTAGGCCACTTTCGGCAAGAGCCGCTGGTGTCGCGTTACGAACAGTACTTCCGCGAACGGCTCCGCGAACCCATTACGTAAGTTCGCCTAGCGAGCCGGACACTTCCAGTCGACCAGCGCCTTTTTGACGTCGTCCGCGAAGAAGAAGCCGTCCATGTTCTTTTCGCCGAGCGCTTTGGCCTTCTGCGCCAGTGGACACGCCTCTTGAGCCTTGCCCTTGGCACCGAGGAGCTGCGCCTTGGTCCACACGTTCAGCCACTCCTCGCGCAGCGATAGCGAGCGCTCGACAAGCTGCATGGCTCGCTCGGGGTCTTTCTTGCTTTCCAGCAGATAGCGCGCTGCGTTGTTGTAGGGACGCCAAGAGTTTTCCTCGAGCGCTTTGATGCCGCTCTCGACCTGCGTCTCGGTGGCCGCCTTGATCGCCAGCGAAACCCGCAGCTTTTCCCACTCTAGATCGAGCCGCGTCGCGCTATCGGTGGTGTCGGAAAACAGGAACGTCAATCGCTCACGATGGGGAGACGCCTCGGGCTTGACCATGAGCCGCAGCAGATCAAGATCCTGCTTGTACTGCCCGGTGCCGCCTTGGTTCGGATTCTTGTTAAGGATGACCGTCCAGCTCTCTTTGCCGGGAATCGTAAACAGTGCGTAGGAACCCGCAGGAACGGGCTTGCCGTCGATGGTTACGTCTTTGCTGAAGGTAACCTTGGTCGCCGAGTTGGCCCCAGTGCGCCACAGCTTGTCGAGCGGAACCACCGTCCCGAAGACCTTGCGACCCTTGACGGCGGGGCTGCTGTACTCGACCGCAACTTCGGTCAGACCCACGACTTGGCTGACCTTGGCGAGCGGACTTGGACGGGGCAGATCGAGCTGCTGAGCGTGCGAGATGCCCTCGGCCAGCAGCAGCGACCCGAAGCTCAGTGTCAAAGCCAGACCCGAGCGAAGCAGAACCTGATTCCTCATGTGCGAATCTCCTTAGCGAAGTGAACGAATCGGAGCGGCACAGTAATCCAGGTCCGGTGAGGCCACGCGGCAAATCGCGTTTAGGCGAGCGGCAGCTCAAACCCAACGATGGCCCCGCCTGACTCACCATTTTTCGCAAACACCCGACCACCGTGGGCTTCGGCGATGCGCCGGACCAGCGACATCCCTAGGCCCAGACCTCCCCCATCGCGGGCACCTCGGCGAAACGCTTCAAAGGCGCGATGCTCTTCGTCCTCGGCAAAACCTGCGCCATGATCTTCGACGGAAAAACGCACGGCTTCGGCCACACGCTCGACCCGCAGCACAATCGGTGGGGCACCGTGCTTTTTGGCATTGTCGAGAAGCGCCGAAAGCGCCCGAGATAACAAGGTCGCATCCGCAGACAGCGACACTGGCTCAGCAACTAGCTGACTGTCGGGAAGGGCTGCCCGCGACAGCGCCCTTGCGGCCAAGTCTTGCGCACTGACCGTACGCTTCGTCAGCGCGGAAAAGTCGAGCCGTGCCTGCGCCAGAAGCTCGCCCACGAGCTGGTCCATTTCGACGACCTCTTGGTCGATCTCATCGAGGTGGTGTTGGTTGCCATCCCGCGCCATTTCCAGCAGCAAGCGAATCCGGGTCAGCGGGGTCCGTAGCTCGTGCGACACCGCCGCCAATAGCTCGCGCTGGTCCTTCAACTGCTGCTCGATCCGACTCGCCATTTCGTTGATCGCCAGCGACAGCTCACCGACCTCGCCGACCTCGCCATGCCGAAGCCGCGCCCGCCGGTCGAGCTTGCCCTCGCCCAGTTGACGGGCGACATCGGCCAGCTCGCTCAGCGGCTGCCCGACTCGATGCGACACCCAGCCGGCCAGTCCCCACAGCACCCCCACCGCCGCCAGCAGCGCCAGCAGCGTCCGCCTCCACGGTGCTCGCCCGATACCGGAGTCAAAGCACAGCTCGGCCCGTCCGAGCAGCACTCCATCGCGCACAAGAGGTGCCCGAAACGGAAAGCGGCAGCGCCCTGGGAAGTCGTGCCCATCAAGCAGTTCACCCGAAGGCAACACCACTCGCGTCGCTACTCCGAGGTCGTGGCCCATGCGCTGCTGCACAGCCAGCCGCGCCGGGGGATCATCCCACACCGGAAGCAGCAGCCCCGACACAAACCGAGCAACCCCTTGCTGATGACTGCGCCAGTCGTTGCCACTGCCCGTCGCTCGCAGCACCAGTACAACCGCCACCAGCGTGGCCATGATCGCCAGCGTCAGCCACACAAACAGCCGCCTGCGCAGCCGGGCTCGGAAGTAATACCGCATCCGATCTCGACGGGTCGCGGGCTGGCAGGGTCTTTGATGAAAGTCTCTCACTCGCTCTCCTTGGCGAGCACGTAGCCGACACCGCGCACGGTCTTGATGAGCCTCGGAGACTTGGGATCGTCCCCGAGCTTGGCGCGAAGATGCGAGATGTGAACATCAACCGTGCGCTCACCCACGATGACGTCGTCTCGACCGGCGAGCGATAGCAGTGCGTCGCGAGGGACCACCCGTCCGGCTCGCTTGGCCAAGGCCAGCAGTAGATCGTATTCAAGTCCGGTGATGTCGACTTCTCGACCTTCGCTTAGCACCCGACGGGAAGCGATATCGAACGCGATGCCCGCTACGACGAGACGCTCGCCATCTTGGCCGGGCTGCGCTCGGCGGAGCAAGGCCCGAATGCGGGCGAGCAGCTCACGGGGACTAAATGGCTTGGCAAGGTAGTCATCGGCCCCCAGTTCGAGACCGACGACGCGATCGGCTTCATCGCCACGAGCGGTGAGCATGATGATCGGGACGCGGCCGCCTTTGCTGCGGATGCGGCGACAGACCTCAAGACCATCGATGCCGGGCATCATCACGTCGAGAAGAACCACATCGAAGCTGGCGCTTTCAAGAAGCCGCAGGCCGCTTTGGCCATCGCTGCGGTGCTCGACAGTGACACCGTTTTGGCCCAAAAAGGTCTTGAGTAGCTCGGCGATGCGGCTGTCGTCGTCGATGAGCAGGGCGCGAATCTCGGCCATGACCGACAAGCTCCTTTGGGGCTGAGCCTTTCACGGACGAAGGGCGGTGTCTACTTGGCGGGTGGAGCCGCTTCGGCAGCAGTCGGAGCGGTAGTCGGGTTCGTCGCTGGCGCAGCATCGCTATGGCCACCTTTGCAGCAGTGGTCGCGATGACAAAAGCGCGACAAGGGCGCGCCGCCACGATGCATATAGCGAATGCGGGCGATCTCACCGCCGAAGCCTGCAATCACACCGAGCCCGAGCAAAGCGATGACAATTTTGCGTCGCATGGTCGTGTTCTCCTTACGAAACTGTGTCCGGGGTGTCCCGGCACGTCGTTTTCGGTTCAACTAGCGAGGGGGCCGTCGCCTGCGACAGTCACCCCTCGCCATCGCTGTCGGTCCTTCTACCAGCGACCAAAGAAGGGGCCGTTGGCGATCAGGTTGGCGAGTCGCTCACGCTGATCGGCGTCGAAGGTCGTGTGCAGCTTGGCGATGGCATCGACCATGGCTTTGCGCAGCGCATCGTGGGCCTCATCGTGCCTGGTCACAGCTTCGGCCAGGGCTTCCTCGCTGAACGACTCGCTGCGCAGGGTGCGGGCGACGTCGCCACGAGCGGCCTTAAGGACGTCACGGTTCTTGCTCATCACTTCGCGGAGGTTGCCAAGCACCTCACGCAGCGCTTTTTCTTGAGCGGGCGTTGCATTCAGCTCCGATGAGACACGACGGAGGATAAAGTCGCCCATCCGCGAGCCACCAACCGATTCCTGGCCCTCTCCGCCTTCCGCGCCGTAGCCGTGCCCGTGACGGTGCCAACTACCGCCGCCACATCCACCACCGCCGCAACCACCACCGCCGCAACCACCACCGCCACACCCACCTCGCCAACGACCCCGGCAACCACCACGAAGAACCTTAGCCAACGCCACCAGACAGATCGAACCCAGGATGAATCCACACATACTCGTTCTCCCTTTTTGGACCGAGCCGCCGACCCGCAACCCGCGTTTCGTGGCTCAGTGCTTATCTGTCCCTAACCGTAGCTAGGCACTGTTAAGCGTCCGTTTGGAGACCGTTAAGAAGTGTGAAGCGGCCCGATTTAGGTGCGGGCGCGGAGGAACTCGAGGCCCGGCTTGGTGCCAATGTGATGGCGGGCTTCGATGAAGCGGATGGTGCCGCTCTTGCTGCGCATGACGACAGAGTGCGTCGATGCCGCGCCGCCCAGGAAGCGCACCCCACGGAGCAAGCTACCATCGGTCACGCCGGTCGCCGCGAACATCACCTGACCCTGCGCAAGGTCTTCCAGCTGATAGATCCGGCTTGGATCCTTGATGCCCATCTTTTCGGCACGGCGGATTTCATCGTTATTGCGCCATCGCAACTGACCTTGCATATCCCCGCCCATACAGCGCACGGCGGCAGCGGCCAGCACACCTTCGGGAGCACCGCCGGTGCCAAGCAAAATGTCGATGCCGCTATCTGGCTGGGTTGCCGCCACTGCGGGGGCCACATCGCCATCGCTGATCAGACGAATCCGCGCTCCCGCTTTGCGTACCTCGGCAATCAGCTCGATGTGGCGATCGCGCTCCAAGATGACGACTGTCAGGTCGGACACCGCGCAGCGCTTGGCCTCGGCGACCGCAGATAGGTTCCAGGTCGGTGACTTCGCGATATCGATCGCCCCGCGAGCCCACGGGCCGACAACGATTTTGTGCATATAGGTATCGGGCGCGTTCAAGAACTGGCCGTCGTCAGCAACGGCGATGACCGCAATCGAGTCCGGCTGCCCGGTCGCACACAAGTTGGTACCCTCCAGCGGATCGACAGCGATATCGACCCGTGGAGCATGATGATCGGGATGATTCCAGCCACTCCCGACGCGCTCACCGATGTACAGCATCGGGGCTTCATCGCGTTCGCCTTCGCCGATGACGACGGTGCCTTTGATCTCGACGGAGTCGAAAGCGCGCCGCATCGCGTCGACGGCCGCTTGATCTGCTGCCTTACGATCGCCTCGTCCCATCATCCGCGCCGATGACAGCGCCGCCGCCTCGGTAACGCGGACCATCTCTAAAGCTAGGTTGCGATCCATCTGAAGTTCTCCTTGTCGAGAATAGGGAGCAAAGACGCCAACATCTTGGGTCCGTTACGGCTGCTCACTGTCGGCTAGCTTGCCGCGAGAAAGCAACGTCTGCATCGACTCCGACAACCGACGCGGACGACCATTGCGACCGACGACCGCGTGATGGGTCGTACCGGCGATGAGCAGCTCTCGGCTGTCCGAGTCGAGAATCTTGTAGTCGAAGATCACTCGCACCGGCCCCGGCCGACGCAGCATCGCGTCGAGCAGCACAATCTGATCGTAGCGGGCCGACTTGTGGTAACGCACCTGCAGCTCGTAGACGGGCAGCAGCATGCCCTCGGCTTCCATCTCGTGATACGAGTACCCAAGCCGCCGCAGCCACTCGGCCCGTGCTTGCTCGAACCAACGCAGCGCCACCGCGTGGTTTACGATTCCCATTTGATCGGTGTCGGCGTAGAGCGCCCGGGCCGTCGAAACTACCATGGCGGCAACCTAGCAAGGGTCGTCGCAAATGGGAAGCCTCGGCCCCGCTCAACCGCTCTTGCTGACTCGAGCGGTCTGGAGTCGAACGGCTTTCGGCTCCCCGAACAGCGGCGGCTCCCCGGCAATGCAAACGCGGTTCCGACCACCCTGCTTGGCCCGAAACAGGGCAGCATCGGCGGCTTGCAACAGGCTCGCTGCCGAAGTTCCATCGGTGGGACAGCTAGCGACGCCCACCGAGATGGTCAGCATTCCGCCGGGCAGCTCGTGGGTCTGTGGGAATCGTTCGGCGGCGACCCGTGCTCTCAAGCGCTCGCCAATGTTCGAGGCTACGCGGTGATCCGCATTGATCAGCAGCAGCGCGAACTCTTCGCCGCCGTAGCGAGCGACGACGTCATTGACACGGCGGTGTTCGGCAATGAGGCGCGCCACCCGTCGCAATACCTCGTCGCCGGTCTGGTGACCGAAGCGATTGTTGTACTGACGAAAGTGATCAACATCGACCATTAGCATTCCCAGCGGAATGCCGGTTCGCAGGGAGCGCTCGACTTCCAGCACCAGGTGTTCTTGCAGGTAGCGATGGTTGTGCAATCCAGTAAGTCCATCGGTCGCCGCAAGCTGGGTCAAGCGTCGGTTCGCCTCCTCCAGCGCTCGCGTTCGTTCGCGAACCCTCGCATCGACGTCCTGCTGGACTGCCTCGAGCTGCTTCTGCTGTTCGCGCAGCGCTTGCAGCAACGTCTCGCTGGTCCGCTGGAGCCGCTGTTCCCGCAGGATCGACTCAACGCACAGGTGAAGCTGGGTTTCTTCAAACGGCCGCACCAGGTATTGGCAGACGCCTGCATGGCTCACAGACAGGGTCACCAGCTCATCCTGAGGAGAGGTCAGAAGCAACAGCTTGCCCGCCTGCGGAACCCGCTGATGGAGATCGATGAGCGCCTCCAGCCCCCCTTCGTGCAGGATCTGACCACCAATGAGCAGCAGCGCCACCTGCTCACCCCGCTGCTCCAGCTCGTCGAGCCGGCGCAGCAGCGCGGCCGGGGAATGTAAGCTCTCGACGATGCAACGCTCGCCGAAGCGGGCGAGGAGCTGCTGCCGCAATCGCAACAGTTCCCACTCTTGGTCGTCTAGGCACAGGATGAATTCACGCACCGGCCAGTCCTCATATGGCAGTCCCATTTGGGGACTATCTGATCACCACGCCTCTGACAGAGGGAGCGCCCGACCGGAGGGGGGCACAAACCACCGTCGAAGGCAGAACCTGACTGGGTGCGAAGAAAAACTTGATGCCTAGCATCAGCCGACCTTGAAGGCCGCCTTTATAGCACAACTGTGATTCCTGCACAGCCTGCGAAAAGTCGGATCACCGGTCCTGTTGTCGAGGCTGCTATCCAGCGTAACCTCGACGCCCGAGCCCACGGCGCACATTGGCTGATGGCAGGCCTGTGAACCTATGGTAGGTTGCGCGGCCATGGTCATGGAACTTGGCAAGCGTCTTTCTTCCGTCGGGCTGATGCTCGGAATGCTCGGTATCTGCTCGACGAGCGGCTGCGAAACAAGTGACCCGTGTACGCTCCGTCAGGCGGCATGTGTCGACGTATCACTCATCGGCAAGCGCACCGATACGACGGGTGCACCGATTGCTTATCGTGATCTATCGGTGCAGGTCTGTAGCGGCTCGACTGCTGCGGCGGCCCCGTGCAGTGAAGGACAGCCACCTCCCAATTGCGGCAATGAGTTGGCGCGCACGATGTCACCGCTGACCCTAACCGCCGTTGCCGCCTACTCCGCCAACGTCCAAGGCCTGGTTAGTTTTCAACTACCGTCGTCATTTAATGAGCAGACCGACGAGCCACCACTAGAGGTCGACAGCCTAGATGCCGTCGCCCGAAAGGCTCGGCTGCTGATGCTCCGTGATCGCGATCCCCGTGCAGTAAGAATCTTTGTCACCCAACCGCAAAACTCTGGCGCGGTCACCGTCTGGGATTCTCGCTGCGAAGAAGACTTGTTCTCGGACGACGAATGGTCGAAGCTCAAATACTATCGTGTTGGCAAAAACGAGTACCGATCGGTGTTCGCTCCTCTCCGCAAAGCTCAGACGTCTACCCCTTAGCCTCGGGCTGATGACACGCGGAGGTGCCAAGTGACGACACCGCTACGCGTGGGTGTGTGGGGGACTGGACTGATGGGCGAACGGCATGCCCGCGTTCTAAGCAGCCAGCCAGATGCCCAGCTCGTCGCTGTCTACGATGTAAACCCGGATCGTGCCCAGGCTGTCGCGGCCCGCTACGGAACCAGGGTAGTGCCATCACCGGAAGCGCTGCTTTCAGAGGTTGATGCGGTAAGCATTGCCTCACCGACGCCGCTGCACTTTGCTCACGTCGAGCAAAGTCTAAGCCTTGGGAAGCATGTGCTCGTTGAAAAAGCGATCACCGAACAGGTCGATCAAGCGGAAGTTCTGACGGCGCTTGCCCGTCGCACCGGCAAGCTGCTGATGGTCGGTCACATTGAGCGCTATAACCCGGTCTTTTCGGAGCTTAAGCGCCTCATTTCGGACGGCAAACAGAGCCCGTTTGCGATCGTGTTTCGTCGGCTATCGAGCTTTTCTACGTCGAGCCAGGCGGTCGACGTGGTGCTCGACCTGATGATCCACGACATCGATCTGATGCTGGATCTGTGTCGCGGACTGTCCGTCTCACATCACGATGGTCTGGGCCGGATCGTTCGCACCCGCGAGATTGATCACGGCGTGGCACACGTCGGCTTTGCAGGTGGCCCAGTCGTCACGCTCACCGCCTCTCGAGTGACCGAGCATAAAGTCCGGAGCATCGAGGTCACGACACCATCCGCCCTTATCGTCGCTGATTTACTCCGCAAAGAGATCCAAAGCTATCGCAACACCATGTCGTCCTACCAGGCGGCGGACGGAGGCGTTTCGTACCAGCAGAACACCCAGATCGAGCAGGTGCAGATTCCGACGATCGAGCCCTTGCTGCTGGAGATTCAGGACTTTGTGCGGTCCGCTCGAACCGGTCATCCTCCGCTCGTCACTGCGGAAGACGCCACCGCCGCACTGCGGCTTACCCAGTCGCTCCGGCTTCAGATGCTCAGCAGCCTCTCATAGTGCCAGCTACACCCCCTGTCGACCCGCATCGTTGCCATTGCCACGCAGCCGAGAATCGCTTTGCTTCTGAATCTCGGCAAAGTCGCGCACATGATCGCCCTTGAACAGCTCTTTGAGCGTCGTTACTCCGAGCTGTTCGACGGAAAATAGAAAATGAGCAAGGACTTTGCGATCGCCGTACTCCTTGGCTGAAAGCCCCGTCCCAATCAAGAAATACAGATGTGCGGCCAGCCCATATTCGCCCAGATCCAGCGCGATATCGGCATAACGTAGATAGTCCTCCCCCTCGACACGGCGCTCTTTCCACAGCGAGCGCAGGGCCAGCCGGCGCAGCATTTGTTGTCGCCTCTGCTCACCACGGGACACCGCATCGATCTCGAACATCGGGTTGCACCGAAAGACCTCGGTTCGCGTCTGTTCCCACTCATCGAAGGACGCATCGGCCTGCTCGGCCCGCCGCAGCGCCACCCGAGAGCTGATGGAACCGGGCCGCAGCTCACGCAGGTTCTTGGCAAACCATCGCTCGTAGAGCGCCAGCGCCGAGCATGGATATTCGAGCAAGATCCCGTCGTACAGCGTGATCGCATCGTCGAATCGAGCCTGGTCGTGAAGCTCCACTCCGACTCGAATTCGCGCATCCAGTGATTCGTAAAACACGATCAGGTAGTCGCGAAGCTGTTCCAGATAGTCGTGCGCGAGGTTATCGGTCTTCGAAAAGTAATAGATCGGCTTCAGATACAGCCTCGCCAAATCCAGCTCGCCACGCGCCACGTACACAAACAGTCGGGATGACACAGGCAGCGGGTTTCCGGGCGACATCTCCAGCAGAGCGCGCCAGTAGAGCGGGCTTTTGTCGAGTGACTCGGCGACAGGCCCGAAAGAGCGCTCGCTCGCCAGCAATTCACCGGTACTCCGAACACCCGTAAAGTCGGGCTCGGCAGCCTTCATCACTGCTGACAGCACCGGTATCACTTCTTGCTGCGACCACTTTTGGAGCAGCCGCACCCGTTCCCCAAGCGACGCCGCCCGGAGCACCGCCAGTCGTTGCTCGTGGGGCGACAGCAGCTTGGGCAGGCACGCCGTTTCACCGTCGGGAGAACCCGCACCAACCTTGGCGACCACCCGCAGGGTGAAGTCGACCAGCTTGGTCTGTGGCGGACGACTCTGCGCAAAGGCGTGACCCAGTCGCAACGCCAGCTCTTGCGGCAACGTCGGACTGGCTGACAGTTCCACAGAGGCTTCGCGACGCGGATGCATCGTGAGCTGGATTACGATCGTACGCGGCAACGACTCTGGACCAAGCGACTCATCGAGAGCCCGCATCAACCGTGGCCCCCACTCGCTCAGCTCCTGCCCAGAGAAATTGTAGTCGGACAGCGCTTCGGAGCTGCGCACCTCCACCCGGCTAAAGAACCGACTGCGTCCGCCCGCCGTGGCCTCTTTGGGAGCGGTCATCAGGCCGCCTTTCGACGGCAAACCACCGGCACATCCAGCCAACTGGAACACGAGCCCCAGCCACCCAAACCAGATCAGCAGTGGATCGACCACCGCTCGCAAACCCCCCTGCGTCATCGAGCCCCCCTCGCAGCGTAACTTGTTATGTTACTTGGGTTTGCGGGGACTCCGCCGGTTTTGTAACCAGCGACGATTCAGCTACCGAAAAGAACCGAGCGACTTACTTACCGACGCAGAACCGAGAAAAAATCCCGTCCAGCACCGCTTCCGAGACTTCTTCACCAGTGATTTCGCCAAGCCTGACGCTGGCAATCCGTAGCTCGGCGGCAGCCATCTCGGCAGCGCCACCGTGTGCGATTACCTGCTCGGCTCGTCGCAGCGCATCCGCAGCCAAACGCACACCTTCAGCCTGGCGAGCGCTCGTAACCAGCAGCTCATCCTGGGCCGCCAGACTACCGGCCAAACGGGTCAGGACCGCCCGACGCAGCTCGCTGATTCCCCAGCCATTGAGCGCACTCACCGCCACTGCACCCTCGGGAACCGGCTGACAGTCCACTTGATCGGTCTTGTTCCAGACAATCAGGGAAGGCAGCGACTCAGGCAACCCGGCGATAAGCTGACGATCCTCCTCACCGAAGCCTAACTTGCCGTCGATGACCACCAGCGCCAGATCGGCCCCGCTGTAGCGCCTTTGGCCAAGCCGTAGACCTTGCTGCTCCAGTTCGCTCTTGTCCGCCCGTTCGCCAGCGGTATCGATGAGCATCACCGGCACACCGTCCCACTCCGCACGCACCTCGATGAAGTCGCGGGTTGTGCCAGGTCTGGCATCCACCAGCACTCGTTCACTCCCCGACAGAGCGTTCACCAGGCTCGACTTTCCGGCGTTGGTGCGTCCGAGGAGCGCCAACTCCAGTCCCGACGACAGCGCCTTGCCTCCATCGCGAAAGGTGCGACCGAGCGACTCTAACTGCGTGGCCAGCTCGACCAGCTTCTCTCGGCAACGGCTGAGAATCGCCACGTCTTCATCGAGATCTGGAAAGTCGAGCAAACCCTCCATGTCGGCCAGCAGCGACGTGACTTGCCGCCGTCGCTCGGCAATCCGTGCTCCGAGTTCGCCCGCCAACTGACGCTGCGCTTGACGCGCCGCTTGCACCGACTGAGCGCTCAGCAGCGACGCCACGGCCTCGGCCCGGGTGAGATCAAGCTTCCCCGCCAAAAACGCCCGCCGTGTAAACTCCCCCGGCTCAGCGGCGCGTGCCCCGGCACAAAGACAAGCCTCCACGATGCGACGCAGCGTGACCGCGCCGCCGTGACCATGAATTTCGACGACGTCTTCACCGGTGTAAGAACGAGGCCCTCGCATCAAACAGAACAGCACTTGATCGATGACCTCGGGCTTGCCTGACGCATCCTGAGCATGGGACGGAGACACCACCTGCCCGTAGTACAAGTGATGGCTCGTTGGCGCACTCGGCCACGGCACCAGAACACACCGGGCAACGGACTCTGCGTCTTTCCCGCTGATCCGAATGATGCCGATGCCTCCGCCGACACCCGAGGCGATGGCACAGATGGTGGTCGTGGCCACGAGCGATTACTTCTTCTTGCTGCCGGGGGACTTCTTGTTACCGGGGGACTTCTTGACCGGAGCGTCCAAGACTTCGACCGTCGGCTCAACGGCAGCGGCTTTCCCGGAACCGGTCTTGTTCACACGGTTGATGATTTCTTGCTGAACCATGCCAAGGACGGTGTTCGTCAGGATGTACAGCGTCAGACCGGCCGGTAGGAAGATGCTGAACACCGTGAACATGATCGGCATCATCGTCGTGACCATCTTCATCTGCGGATCGACCGGGGTCGTCTTCGCGGACTGCTTAGTCTGCAGGAACATGAGTACACCGGTCAGCAGCGGCAGCACGAAGTACTGATCGGACGCCGTCATATCGGCGATCCACCACAGCCGCACACGGTATAGCTCCACCGCGTTGCCCAGCATCGAGTAGAGCGACACCCAGATCGGCATCTGGAGCAGGATCGGCAAGCAACCACCGAGCGGGCTGACGCCGTGCTCTCGCTGGAGCTGCATGATCGCCATGTTCATCTCGTTGCGCTGATCGTCGCGAGGATACTTGAGCTTCAGCGCATCCATCTTCGGCTTCAGCTCTTGCATCGCCTTGGCCGACTTCATCGCCTTGAGCGACGGCCACAACATCGCCAGCTTCACAAACAGCGTCAGCAGCACGATCGCAATCGCCCAGGATCCCGTCATGTGGAAGAACTGCCGCAGGATCCACAGCAGCGGTCGCGCAATCGCGCCCAGTCCCCAGGTGTACTCAATCGCCGTCGACATTCCGACGGTCTGGCCACTCACGGTCACCGAGTCGAGCGCCTCGGGCTGCTTCGGACCGGCGTACAGCGTGAACGGATAGCTGACTTTCTGGCCCGGCTGAAGAAGCTGGTCACTAAACACTACCGACGCGGAAATCGCTCCACTCGCATCGGCTTTGGCCTTGGCCTGCTTGTCGCCAACTTGGGCACCAAACGGCATTGCCAGCCCCGTGATGAAGTACTGCTGCGCAATGCCGAGCCAGCGCAGCCCACCACGCAGATCCTCGGCATCGGTCTTGTGCTCCAGCAGCGCTTCGAGGTTTAGGTTGTGGCGCTTACCGGCCTTGTCCCAGAGCACCTCGTTTTGCACAACTCGCGGCGAAAACATGCCCGCCTTCTGCGACGGATCTTGATACCCTTCGAGGCTGACCTCTAGGTGGTGACTCACCGGAGCGCTCTTTTTGTTTTCGATGTCGACGGTAAAGCCAACCTGAAGGCTCTTTGGCGGAAACGAAAACGTCTTTACGACTTTGACATCGGGCAGATCGAGCACAAAGCTGAGCCGCCGCGTCTGATCCGGCAACGTATCGTCGGTGGCGAGCGTGTACGACTGTTGCTCAGCGGGCTCCGGCAGGGTCACGCCACTCTCTGGCAGCCGAATTACCAGCGATGGGCGATAGCTGGTAAGGAGGTTCGTCGGACCGTCTTGGCTGCGCACTTCTTGAACCGGCTGACCGTTCTTCAGCGTCAGCCAGCGCAGATCGCGGCTCCACATCTTGCTATCGAGTAGCTCAAACTTGGTAAGCGCCGCACCTCGGCTGGTGACCTCGACGCGATACAAGCCCGGCTGCTCGACGATGCGCCGCACTTCCTCGGTGGGCGGTGGAGTAGCCGTGGTGCCCGGAACTGCTGCGGGAGCCGCCTGGCCGCTCACCTGCCCGTCCGCTGGGCCATTCGTCTGGCCGGCGGTCTGGTTTTTCGAGCAGTCGGTGCGGGCGATCGTCGATTTCGGCGAATGGCTCAGCGGCGGCAGCCACGACGCCGAAGCGGACGAAGACACTGCCCATCTCCAGGAAC
>JBGAUT010000011.1:0-156067 GCA_044228505.1 Polyangia bacterium
TGCGCGATGTGGATCGCAACGAAGACCTCTACCTGGCGGATTTCGACACAGCGGAGAACGGGACGCCGGTGCTCGACATCGGCAACCATTACGTCTGGGTGAGCATGTATCCCGACGGGCAGGTGGTGATTACGATTGCCGAGGCCCGCAAGCTCATCTTCGATTGGCTGGAGGCGGAGAAGCAGTGGTTCGCGGAGCGAGAGGCTCCTGAGCAGAGGGGAGCGGGGCAGCAACCCGATACAAAAGAGTCCGCTTCGTAGGTCGAAAAGATGCTTTGTAGTGAACCACTCGACAGCGACGGAAGGCTGCATTACGTTGTAAGCGGGCAAGCTTGCAGCCGGTGTCATCGCCCAAAATCGTTAAACACAGCCAGCTTGCGACCCGATGGCACGGACGCTCCCGTCGAAAGCTGACCAACAATGCCAAGGAGACAGACGAACATGGCCACCGAAGAAGCACAGTCGCCGAACGCCACCGATCAGCCGGGCTCAGCCCAGGCGGGAGGTGCGACCCCCAAAGCACCGACATCCCCCGAGGCTGAGCTCCGGGCGCAGGTCGACAAGCTCTCGGAAGAGAAGCGCGACCTGAACGATCGCCTGCTTCGCCTCGCTGCCGAGTTCGAGAACTACAAGCGCCGGGCCCGCAAAGAGCAGGACGACGCCGCCGCCCGTGGGCTCGAAAATCTCACCCGCGAGCTGTTACCGGCAATGGACAACTTCGACCGTGCCCTCACGGCCAGTAAAAGCGCCTCGACCACCGTTGCCTCGCTGATTGAAGGCGTGCTGATGGTCCAAAAGAGTTTCCTCGGCGCACTCGAGAAGTCGCAGATCAAGCCGTTCGAGGCTGAAGGCAAGCCTTTCGACCCAAACTTTCACGAGGCGATCGGCCACATTGAGAGCACCACTCTCCCACCGAACCACGTTGCCACGGTGTTTCAGCGCGGTTACATGCTGGGCAGCCGGCTGCTCCGTCCGGCGCTGGTCCAGGTCACCCGCAAGAGCGAAACCCCAAGCGACGGCAAAGACGCATCGCCCGCTCAGGCGAACTAGAGGAACTACTTGGCCGACGCAAGGCGCGACTATTACGACGTTCTCGGACTCCCACGGGACGCAGATCCGGCCGAGATCAAGCGGGCCTACCGCTCGCTCGCGCTGCGCTATCATCCCGATCAAAACCGCGACGACAAGCACGCCGAGGAAAAGTTCAAAGAGGTTTCGGCAGCCTATACCGTGCTCTCTGACCCAGAGAAGCGCGCTCGTTACGATCGCCTCGGGCACCTGGGACTTGTACGTGATACATCGGGAATGGACCCGATTTCCGTCGACCTAGAGGCCATGAAGTCGCTGTTTAGCAACCTCTTTGGTGATCTGATCGGCGGCAGAAAAGGCAAGGGCCGCGACCTCCGCTACACCCTTGAGATCTCGCTCGCCGAGGCCGCCCACGGTGCCAGCAAGACCATTCGCTTTCCGGTGCGTGCCGACTGTCCAACCTGTCATGGCAGCGGGGCACGCGGAGGAGATGCAGGCCTGCGCGTCTGCTCAAGCTGCGCCGGCAAGGGTGAAGTCAAGCCAGGCAAAGGGATCTTCTCGCTTAGCCGCCCCTGCACCGTCTGCCAAGGAGTCGGCAAAGTCGTCGTCGATGCTTGTACTGAGTGTCGAGGCGTCGGTCTCACCGATCAGCAGCGCGAATACACCGTGAGCATTCCCGCCGGAACCGAGGATGGCTCCGCCCGTCGAATTTCTGGCCAAGGTGAGCCCGGTCGGCGCGGTGGCAGCTCGGGAGATCTCAACGTCACCGTGAAGATCCAGCCGCATCCGCTGCTCCGTCGCGAAGGTTCTCTCATCATCTGCGATTTGCCGCTCGGCCTCACCCAAGTGGCCATTGGCTGCCAGATCGACGTCCCCACCCTCGAAGGGCGTGTAGAGATGAAGATCCCAGCGGGCACTCAGTCAGGCTCGGTCTTCCGGCTGCGTAACAAGGGCTACCCGACTGCGGTCGGAGCAACCACGCGAGGCGACCTCCACATCAAGGTCCACGTCGAGACGCCTCAAGGGCTCAGCGAGGCCCAGCGCGCCCTGCTCCGACACGTCGAAGAAAAGCTGTCGACCGCGTCCCATCCTCGCATCGGCAAGTATCAGGAAGAGCTGCGCCACCTCTACGGTCCAGCCGATACCACAGCGACGCCAATCACCAAAAAATAGAACCGCTGTCAGCCCTCTTTGCTATACCCAGCGGCCTTCAGCAAAGGAGCATCTTCTATGGCAATCGAGAAGAAGGACGACGCCCGCGTCGTCACGGGACGCAGCGACCGACTGGCCGCCATCGACGCAATCACCAGCAACATCGAAAAGCAGTTTGGCAAGGGCGCGATCATGCGGCTCGGTGAGGGCACCGCGCTACCTGAGGTGCTGGTTATGCCGACGGGTTCGCTGGCCCTCGACATTGCACTCGGCTGCGGCGGACTCCCCCGAGGACGTATCGTCGAAATCTTTGGCCCGGAGTCTTCCGGTAAGACCACCATGGCGCTATCCGTCGTCGCCGAGTGTCAAAAGCGCGGCGGAATGGCAGCTTTTGTTGATGCCGAGCACGCACTCGATATCACCTATGCCAAAAAGCTCGGGGTCCGCACCGACGATTTGCTGGTTTCTCAGCCCGACAACGGTGAACAAGCGCTCGAAATTACCGACATGCTGGTTCGCTCTGGCGCGGTCGATATCGTGGTCGTTGACTCAGTGGCGGCGCTGGTTCCCAAGGCCGAAATCGAAGGCGAGATGGGCGATCAGCACATGGGCCTGCAAGCACGCCTGATGTCCCAAGCGCTGCGCAAGCTCACCGGATCGATCAACAAGAGCAATACGCTGGTCATCTTCATCAACCAAATCCGCATGAAGATCGGAGTCATGTTTGGTAGCCCCGAGACGACCACCGGTGGTAACGCGCTCAAGTTCTACGCATCGCAGAGGCTTGACATCCGTCGCGTCGGAGCACTCAAGCAGGGCGAAAAGGTCGTCGGTAACCGCACCCGCGTCAAGGTCGTCAAAAACAAGCTCGCCCCGCCGTTCCGCGAGGTTGAGTTTGACCTGATGTACGGCGAGGGTATCAGCCACGAAGGCGACCTGGTCGACCTAGGAGCCGAAGCCGGCATCATTGAAAAATCGGGCGCGTGGTTCGCGTACGGCGGCGAGCGCATCGGCCAGGGTCGCGAAAACGCCAAGGAATACCTGAAGACCCATCCCGAGATGGCCGAAACCATCGAGGCCGCGATCCTTGAAAAGCACGGCATCAAGCGTCAGGGGACCGAGCCGACACCCACCGCGGTTGCTGAGCACACCGCACCACCGACCGGGCGCAAGTCCAAGTCCGCTGGCTAGTCGACGATTTCAGGCCTACCGAGCGGCTTGGTTTTGCCGGCTGGCTTGGTGCCGGGTCCGGTGACCGGCGGTTTGCCAATCGGTGGCTTGCTGGTAGCAAGACCGGTCGTTGGGGACTTGACCACTGGCTTACCGACCAGACTCGGTTTGGCAACACCGGTGGCTGGCTTGGTCGGCCCTTGTTTGTTGGGGTTACCGGCTGGTCTGGTGGAGCCTGCGTTCGACGTCGGCTTGCTGCTCGTAACCGGCTTCGGCGCTTCGACTGGATCGAGCGCAATGGTCAAGTTGACATCGCTGCCGACGTTCGCATCCACCGTTTGGTCTTTGTAGTTTGGCCGATGGATGATGAGCTTGAGTGGCTCTTTGCCTCGCGGCCAGTCCTTCTTCATCGGGGTCATCCCAATCGAACGACCCGAGCTGGCCAATAGCACATCGGCCCCAGCCGGGGTGCTCTCCACCGATAGCAAGATGTTGCGACGCTCGACCTTGATCGGCTGTGTTCCTGATGATGGCGTGTCGTCTCGTAGCACACGCACCGCAATCGCGACGATGAGCGACATCGCCACAATCCCCGCCGCAGCCATCACCGCCCATCGCCGACGCCGCTGAGCCGGAGACATCGACAGACTGCTCTGCCCCGCTGAGCCTCCGAGGGTCGATTGGCGATTGAGCCCAGAGTTCGAGTCTTTTTCTGCCTTTTCCTTCGCCGCCTTGAGTCGATTTCCCGTAGGCGTGTCGTCATCCCCCGGCGATGACTGCGCCGCCGCTACCGGTGGAATCGCAACGCCCGACGCTGCCTGGGGATTTGGCGGTGTCAACCCTTGCGCAAAACCCGGAATCGGAAGGTTGGCCGACGACAAGCTGAAGCCCGGTGGCATCCGCACAATCGCGTGTGCCGTCGTTGGATACGCCACAGCCAGCCCATCCAGCTCGCCCGTCACTTGCCGCATCGTGGGCCGGTCGGCCTTGTTCTTGATGAGCAGGCGATGCACCACCGCCGACAAGTTCACTGGCACATACGGTGCCACGTCTTTGATCGGGGTCGGCTCGTCATAGATTTGCTTCGCCAGGATTTCGCCCTGAGCCCCCGTGAACGGCGGCTTACCGACGAGCATCTCGTACATAATCACGCCGAGCGAGTAGACGTCAGCCTTGTCATCGACGTTGCCCGCACCACGGCACTGCTCCGGTGCCATGTACTTGGGCGTGCCCATGACCACGTCCGCCGCCGTCTGAGCCGCGCCTTGATTCAGCTCGGCCGCCACCTTGGCGATCCCGAAGTCGAGCAGCTTCACCCGAATCCGTCCCGGAGCTTCCGGATCGGGATCCGCGATCAGCATGATGTTGTCAGGCTTCAAGTCGCGGTGGATGACCCCCTTCTCATGGGCCGCAGCCAGCGCCGCAGCGATTTGGCGCGAGATTCGCACCACCTCGGGCACCGCGAGCTTTCCGCCGCTGGCCTTGAGCCTTTGGCCGAGGGTGTCGCCCTTCAGAAACTCCATGACCAGATAGGCGACTCCCGACGGCAACTGCCCATAGTCGGAGATCTGCACAATCCCAGGATGATCGACAATGTTGACGGCCCGCGCTTCATTGAAGAAGCGCTGCGCAATCTCAGGCTCTTGTGCGTAGCGACCATGCAGGATCTTGACGGCCACGCGACGCTCGATCGGCTCTTGGATGGCCTCGTAGACGGCCCCCATTCCGCCCTTGCCGATCAACCGTACCAAACGGTACGGACCTATCTTGTCGCGAGGCAGACCTGTAGACACTGAGTGGCATCATATCACTTTGGACCCCTCCGCTTGAAGAGGCATCCGCTCTACCAGCAAGCCTAACTGGCCGGTTTCTGGCCACGATCCCCCATGTAGGATGGCCTACTCAACCGACTTAGTGCCCGCCGCTCGATCCGCTGCAGTTAGCTCTTTGACGGCGACAAGGCCCGGCGGTACTGGCATCACCTTCAGGTCCGGTCGACCTTTGTTGCCTTGCGCACGCTGTCGCACAAAGTAGACCCCTGCCGTTGGGGTCATCAGCGTGGAACACTGCGGAGCGACCTTGCGCATACCGCCGCCGGTGTCGGACGGGTCATCGGTCACCGGTGCCTCGACGTCAGGGAGCTGGACGCAGGCGCGATGGCTGCCAGTGCCTGCGACGTAACGAAAGTAGCGACCGGCCTTGAGCTGCACTTTCTCGCTGTCATCAATGCTCATCAGACGCGCTTCGCCGTCGTCACCGCTCGGTCTGTAGAAATAGATGACCGTTGAGCCTGATGCCGTGCCATCCGGATGTGGATCGGGCACGGATTTCGGAGGCTGACCAAACAGGCGCTTCTCCGCCTGGCGGGCCGCTTCAGCCGGGCTGCTTCCGAGCGAAGCCAGCACCGATGGCCGACCCGTATCGTATTCGCCGTAGCGCACCCACGCTGCGATCGCCGCCTCTTGGACTTCTTCGCTGCTGTCGCTAAGGGCCGCTTTGAGGGCCGTCTCGTTGCCTTCAGCCTCCCAGCCGGCAACCTGCCGGACCCGCATGCCGGCACAGCCACTCCCAAGCAATAAAACCCCGCCAAGCAGCAATCGTCCACCGAGCGAGCCGACCACGCTCATCGACTTCATCGACTTCCACATTGTCAACCCTCCACATTCAATCGCTGACCCGAGGAATCACCCCGCGCAGCCCTCTACTTGCCCACGCCGACTCGCTTGTACAAATCGACGTTCTTTTTGACCGTTTCTAGGTCGTGATAGGCACGTAGCTTTGCATCTTCCCACTCACGGTCTAGCTCGGAAAGACCCCACTTGCCGTCTTGTCCCAGCGCCAGCCGAAACGGCCGGCCCGACTCCGGCCCACAGGTCGCCTCTTTCGGCCCCACGGTCCGTACCGGCATCTGTTCGCTCACACGCTCCCGAAAGTCGGCAGCGTACCGCTCGGCATAGAGCTGCAGAAACAGCTCGCGGCCACTTTCGGCGTCCGCGGCATACAGTCGAGCGAGCGCGGCGGCTTGTTCCGGTGCCGGATAGTGGCGGTGTATCGAATCGCCCATCTCTCGATGGAGCTTTTGCACCGTCGACACCGACCATTGCGTGTTTTGCAGTAGTGCGTCGTAGACAGCAATACCGTCCGCTTCGAGTACCGCATCGCGCAAGCTCGCACAGGCTGACTCAGCGGTTTTGTTCCGACCGCAGCCACTCATCCCCGAAAGCCCGACCGCGAACCCAAGGCCACACACCATCGCCACGCAGACCCGACCGACTCGGGCTCTGCTCAAGGCTGGTCCTCGGACTTGGACTTAGGCGAATCCGCGATGAGATCGTCTTTGTTCGACTCGCTCTGCTCTCGCCGCTTTTGCAGCGCTTGTCTTCGCAGGTTTTGGAAATGCACGAGGAGCCGCATCTCGATGTACAGCCCGACCACCAGCCAGATCAGCGGGTAACCAGGCAACGCAAAACCCCGCACTTTGCCAAACGTCAGCAGGCCACCGACCATCGTCAAAAGCGCCGCACCCGTCGCGACCGCCAGCGAAAACGAGCGATTCGCGGCCAGCGTCAGACCGCCTAACAGGAGCGCCGCCCCCACCAGGAGGTTGCCAGGAAACAGCAGCAGCCCAAAGGGCTGAATCCGCACGATGGCAAACGCGCCCATCATGCACATCATCGCGACCAAGTACGAAGTTTGAGAGCGCACAGACTGCCTGCTACCACGTCTTTTCAGCCTGCGCCATTTCGATGCCATCGCCGGACCCCAAGCCGGATAGTTTCCGTCGCCCACGATTTTTGATCTTGCCGCTTCCGGTCCGGCTTTGGTATGCAAGGCACCTCCTAAGCGAGCCGATCGCTGTTTTTTTTGGCCATCACGCTCTGCGTCGTGCCCGAGGTCTTCGGGTGCTCTCGTCTCCAGTCCTTCGGTAATGGGCGTACTTTATCCACACCTGTGGATAACCCTGTGGATAGTTGTTGCATGCTGAGTGATCTGCCCCTCGATAGCACACCCTCGGGATCGCCCTGCCACCAGGCGGGTTCTTTCGAGGTTTGGGACGACGCCATGAAGGTGCTCGCCCGCAAGCTATCGGCGCAGAACTTCGACCTGTGGTTCCGTCCGATCCGCTGCCAGCGCGTCGATGGCCAGAACATCCATCTGCTCGCCCCGAACCAGTTCATCAAAGAGTGGTTCGAGACGCACTACCAGCAGGTGGTCCTCGAAGTCATCGGCGAAGGCACTTCCCGGCCATATCTCATCCACTGGCAGATCGATGACAGCAATAGCGAGGAAGACCGCGCCCGTGACAACAAGGTCGCCGATTCCAAGCAGCAGCAACAGCAGCAGGCCAAGCCCGCTGAGCCGGTGCGGACAGCCCCGAGCCGTCCCAGTGATGGGCCATCCCGTCGTCACTCTCCGGGGGCCAAGAACAAGCCATCGCCCGAGAGCCTCGAACCCGGTCAAGAGCTGCTTGCGCGCTACATTTTTGATTCGTTTGTCATCGGCCCGTCGAACCAGCTCGCCGCAGCAGCCAGCCGAGCCGTCGCTGACAATCCGGGTGGCAAATACAATCCGCTCTTCATTTACGGCGGCGTTGGGCTCGGCAAAACGCATCTTTTGCATGCGATTGGGCATCAGATCCAAGCCGAACATCCGACGTGGCGCATCCTGTACCTGAAGACCGAGACGTTCATGAACGAGTACATCAATCAGGTGCGCTCGGGTCGAATCGATGACTTTCGGGTCAAGTACCGCGACAACACCGACGTACTGCTGATGGACGACATCCAGTATCTCGGCGGCAAAGAGCGAACCCAGGACGAGTTTTTCCATACCTTCAACGCGCTGTTCGAGTCGCACCGCCAGATTGTCGTCACCGCCGACAAGTATCCGCACGAGATCCCGGATCTCGAAGAGCGCATTCGCTCGCGCTTCCAGTGGGGACTTATCGCCGACATCCAGGCACCGGAGCTAGAAACGCGGGTCGCGATCCTGCAAAAAAAGGCGGAGCTCGATCAGATCGCGCTGCCAAATGACGTGGCGCTGTTTTTGGCGACCCATATCAAATCGAACGTCCGTGAACTCGAGGGTCTGCTGATTCGGGTGGCGGCGTTTGCGTCGCTTCAGCAGCGACCCATCACCATCGAGTTTGCTCAAGACACGCTGCGCAACTTCCTGACCCAATCGACCGCGCACCTGAGCATCGAGTCCGTGCAGCGCGAGGTCGCGACCTACTTTGGCGTCAAGATCACCGATCTCAAAGGCACCAGCCGTCAGACTTCGGTCACGCGGCCTCGGCAAGTGGCAATGTACCTGGCCCGCAAGCTCTGCAAAGCGAGCTTCCCGGAGCTGGGTCTAAAGTTTGGCGGCAAAGATCACACGACGGTGCTGTCGGCCTGCCGCAAAATCGAGGCGCTGCTCGACTCCGACCCGCAACTGCGCGGGATGGTGCAGGAGATCGAGCGCCACCTCCTCGCGTAGAGGGACGTTGCGGCGATGGCTCCATCGAATCAGCCAGGGCAGCTACGCGAATCCGAGCTTCGTGAACGACTGGCGCTCATCTGTCAGCGGCTCTACCAGAAGGACCTGATTGCGGCTGGCGATGGCAACGTGTCGCTGCGGCTCGATGAGGAGCGGGTGCTGGTGACCCCATCGGGTTTCCACAAGGGCTTCATCCGGCCAGAAGACCTGATCATCACCGACCTGGCGGGCCGCAAGCTGCGCGGAAACCACCAGCCCTCGTCGGAATTTGCCATGCACGCGCTCATCTATGCCGAGCGAAGCGATGTGCGAGCGGTGGTCCATGCCCATCCTCCTCTCACGGTGGCGCTGGCGCTGGCGGGGGTATCGCTCACCGACTGTGTGCTTAGCGAGACGTGCCTGCTGCTTGGACCCGTGCCAACTGCGCCCTACTCGACCCCGACCACCAGCGAAGTGCCCGATTCGCTTCGGCCCTATGTGCGGTCGGCCAACGCGATCATCATGCACCGCCATGGTGCGCTGACGATGGGACGAACGATTGACGAGGCGTGGCAACGTATGGAAGCGGTCGAGCACTCCGCCAAGATCATCCATGCTGCCCGGGCCCTCGGAGAGGTCAGACCGCTGCCGACCCCCGAAGCCACCAAGCTCGCGCAGCTCGCCAGCCAGCTTGGCATTCCTCGCCCGCCTGAGCCGCCACCGCAAACCTGGCACGGCCCGAACCTCGATTCTTCCATGAGTGAGTCGGATCTCGTCGAAGCGGTGCTGCGCAAGCTGCGCGGCGGCTAGCCGCTTCCGTTAGTGCCGAATCGGCTCGTCTTCCATTCGCATCAGCACGCTGTCTCCGTCATAAAACAGCGCCCACACCGATGGCGGAATCAGTCGCAGCAGCTCGCTGAGTGGTCGTGGCAGCTCCGCAGTTCCCTCGGTCACCAGTCCACCGGCGACATCGAGCATCTCCCCAAGCAGACTGCGCGGCTTTTCCGGCAAGAAAAATACCGCTGCATCGCGCTTCGCATGAAGTTCCGCCAGCTCACGCGCTCTGTGCACCGCATCGGCCAGTCCGCCGAGCCGATCGACGAGTCGCCGCGCCGCCGCTTGACCACCGCTCCACACCCGACCTTCGGCCAGCGGCTCCAGCTCTTTTCGCGAAACGTGACGCCCACTCGACACGACCTCCAAAAATCGATCGTAGCCAGCCTGCAGCCGCTCCAGCAGCAGCGTCCGTTCTTCCTCGCTATAAGCGCGATACGGGCTCTCCATGTCCGAGTGGTTGCCGTGGACGTAACGGGCCCGTTCGACGCCAATCCTGCCCAGCAGCGCGCTCACGTCGACCTTGCCCCCAAAGATTCCGATCGAGCCGGTGATGGTCAGTGGATCCGCAAAGATCTCGCGACACGGAGCCGATAGGTAATAGCCACCCGAGGCCGCGATATCGCCAAACGAGCACACCACCGGCTTGCGCTGCCCGAGCTGCTTGACCTGACGGGACAGCACATCCGCAGCCAGCGCCGAACCACCGGGACTGTCGATACGCAGCACCACCGCCTCGATCTGTGGATTGTTCGAGGCTTCTTCGAGCGCCGCCGACAGCGTCTGCGCCCCCACGGTCTGAAAGTCAACATACGGTACGGTCAGCGAGGTTCCCTCGGTCAGGTCTCCCACCACCTCGATCACAGCGACGCCATGGGGACGGCTGCTACGCGGACGCTCGGCCGATGGCAAAGACTCGACGCGCAGGTTGGACCCGAAGATCTCGCCAAGCCGCGCTTCGACCTGTTCTTGCGCAGCGATCGCATCGACGAGCCGCACCGTTTTGGCGGCCATCGGAATGTGCTGCCCGCGCTCGATCAGTTTTTCAACCTCCGCCACCGACAAGCGGCGCGACTCGGCGATCTCGGCCAAGACCCGCTGGAAAATGTCGTCGACGAGAGCTTGCCGCTGCTGACGGGTGGGCTCGCTCGGTCCATCACGGGTAAAGCTCTCCGGTGAGGCCTTGTAGTTCCCGATGCGAACCAGATCCGCCCGAATCCCCAGCCGGTCGAGCGCCTCGCGGTAGTGCGTCGTGGCTTGGGCAATGCCCGACAGCCGAACCAAGCCCGCCGGGTCGAGCAGGATCTCATCGGCGGCCGAGGCAATGTAGTATTCGCGAGTCCCCAGGTCCGCCGCGTAGGCAATCACCCGCTTGCCCGACTTTCGCAGCTCCAACAGCGCTTGTCGCAGCTCGAACGCCTTGCCCCACCCGCCGGAGACACCGTTTACGACCACCAGTACGCCCTCGATGTGGCGGTCGGTCTTGAGCTCTCGCAAGGTGAGCAGCAGTCGCAGCAGCCCGCGTCCGCTCCATTCGCCGAGGTTGAGCCGCAGCACGGACTTCGGACCGGCCCACAGCGACGCATAACGCTCCGAGGAAACACGCAGCGCGACACTGCCACCGTGATAACGAACGGGATCTTGGCGACCGAGGCCGAAGAACTGGAACACCTGGCCTCCGACCCGCGCAAAGTCGAGCGATAGACCCACGCCGATGCGCCAGTCCACGGTGACCCCGCCATCTGGCACGATGACGGAGCTGCCATCGATGCCCAGCCCAAGGCCTGCCGTGGGACGAACCCACAGCCGCAGGCGCGGACTGACCTCGGAATAGCCCTCGCCGACGCGCACGCCCAGGCCGATGTCCCAGCGTGAGTCCCCAAGCGGCTGTAGCAGCGTCTCGAACTCGTAACTCCGCGCAACTTCGGGCAAAGACGATGGGGCCGCCGGCTTCGGGGCGTTCAGATCGTGCAGCATCACTCCAAACGCCAGCCGCCGATTGGGACGCAAGTGGAGCCCAACGCCGACCGTATCAAGCCCTCCGTAGCTACGGGCCGAGCGGCTGGAAAACGAGTGTCCATACGACAGACCCACCGCTGCCCACCAAGTCGGAACGTACGCGACCGACAGCGTCAGCTTGCCGAGCATCGGCAGATCATCGTGGGGACGCAGTAGCTCCAGTCCCGCACCGACCTTGATCGCCCGCAGATACGGCAGCGGGGTTGCAAAATACAGGCCCGAGCCTCGACCCGCCCACGGAATCTCCGGCAGCAGCTCGCTGTGACGAAACCCGAAGGTGTATCCGCCCAGATCACGCAGCGAGGCCGGATTGACCGTCACCGCCCAAGGTTCCGCGCCATCGGAAACCCCGCTCCCCGCTGTCGTTACCGATTCGAGCGGCGAACGATTGAGTGGAACCTGTCCCTGTGCCGAGCCAAGCCAACAACAAACGATCGCTGCGGAGCTTAGCCATCGCATCCCAGTCGGTGTCATCACTATCCTTCTTACTGCGAGCTGGGGGGCTTCTGCCGCAGCGTCACGAGCTGCTGGGTGTCATGTTCGTAATCGAGGGTCACCGTCTCGGGCAGGTAGCCGGGCAAGCGAACGATCACCGCCAGCTTGCCGAGGTCGCGCTTGGGAACATGACGGTACGGGGTGGTGCCAATGACATCGCCCGCGGTGTTGACGATCTCGGCACCTTGAGGCGTGCTATCGATGCGCCAGCTCACGGTGCCGCCCTGGCCACGCCCCAAGTAGTACAGCGTCCCGCCCAAAAGAAGCACCGCCAGCAGCATCAGGCCTGCCCACAGCGGACTCTTGCGGGTGCTCGCCAGCGGCGGCATCGACATTCCGGCAGAGGGATCGGACTCGGTCAGCTCGATGGCCTGAAGCTGCGTCGAGACTTCGCGCATGGAGGGACGCTCGCTGCCGGACTTGGCGAGCATGCGCAGCACCAGCGCCTCTAAGTCGGGACGAACGTCGGCACGGAGCAGGGTCAGCGGCGGCGGTAGCTCGCTGATGTGCTTGTGCATGACGCTCACCATCTCTGGGGCGACAAACGGCGCTTGGCCACACAGCGACTCGTACAGCAAGATACCGAGTCCGTAGACATCGGTCTTTTCGTCGACGACGGCGCGTCCACTTTCCAGACACTGCTCGGGGGCCATGTAGATCGCAGTACCAAGCAGCGACGCAAACGGGCTGGTCTTGATCTGGGTGTTCGACTGCGAGATCGACAGCGAGGCATCCTCGGCCACGACGGCAATGCCAAAGTCGAGCACCTTGGCACGCTCCCCACCGGTCACCGCGTCATCGCGGACGAGCATGATGTTTTCGGGCTTGATGTCGCGATGGATGATCTTCTTGCTATGGGCGGCAGCCAGGGCGTCCGCAATCTGCCGGGCAAAGCGGATGACCTGTAGCTCCGGCAGTCCGCCTCGGGCTTTGCGCAAACGCTGCCGAAGCGACTGACCATCCAGAAACTCCATCACCAGATACGGGGTGCCATCGGTCAGCACATCACTTTCGAAGACGTGGGTGATGCCGGGATGACGGGTCAGGTTCGCGGCCATCGGCTCTTGCCGGAAGCGGGCGACGATCTGGGGATCTTTGGCGTACTCGGGGTGGAGCACTTTGATGGCGACGCGATTTTTGACGCGCTCGTGTTCGGCCTCGTAGACGGTCCCCATGCCGCCGCGCCCGATCTCACGGACCAGGCGGTAGTTCCCGATTTTTGTCAGTTTGCGGCGCGCCATGACAAGCCGAGCGAAGCTCTTGTGGCCATACTAGCCGACTTCGGGGCGTTGTTCGTTGCCGAGAGTGAGCTTGGGACAGATGCCCTCGGCGTGAGGGCTGCCGTGTCCTGCGACCGAGGCCACGTCGCGCTAGACGGTGCCTTCGCCGCCTTTGAGGTCGATTCGCTCGCAGGCCAGGTCGAGCTTGACCTTTTGGAGCTGGAGCTGCTTCGAGTCGTGCTTGACGGGGCCAAGGCCCAGAATCGTCACCCCGAACAGATCGAGGGTGAGCAGCGGCTTGCTCTGAAGCTGCCCCGATCCCACCGCGTCGCGGGGCAGAAACCAAATGTGCCCGGTGTGCTGCTGCGAAAGGACGTGCTTGCCCTCGCGAACCAGTGCATCCCACCACTTCATCCACGGACCAGCGTCGCGCTGCAGGATGGTGACGGCCAGGTTTGGAAACTCGACGCGGCCTGGTTCCTTGTTGTTTTCCAGGAACTTACCGATCGGGTTTTCGATGATCTCTTGCTTGATCGTAAAGCCATCGATCTTGCAAGTCTCCGCTGGGTCTTTGCTGATGCCGTCGACCTTGAAGGTGAACATCGACGGCAGCCACATCCGCTGACGTTCCCACTCGTCTTTGTACTGCTGCTCGCCGGGATACTGGTTCGACCCCGACTGCTCTTCCTTCAGGCTCTCGACGGCAAACTTCACCGTCAGATAGGCTGGCTCTTTCGCTGCGCCGTCGAGCGTCGGAAAGGTCACTTCCCGAATCAGCGCGTTGGAAAACCGCCGTCGCCAGCGCTCGCGGTTGTCGAAGTCGAGCGCGACCAGCGATCCGTCGACGCGCTGCGCATCGTAGCTGAAGCTCTTGGCGAGCCAGCGCCAGAAGCGCGGTGCCATCGTCATACCGACCTGGATGGTCACGTCCTCGAACTTGGGACGCCCCGGGTACTTGATGACGGCCCCATTGCCGCCGACCTTCTCTTCGAGCGGCTCGGACTTGAAGGTGCCGCCCTCGATCGTCTGAAGAGTTCCCATGTACTGGCTCGACCCAGAGTCATCGAGTTCGAGCACAAAACGGCTAGAGATATAGGGCCGGGTCCTGGTTTGCGCCGCCATCTTCTATTTGCCTCGTTTGCAGCGTATCACGCCTGCGCCGTCTCCCGAAGGGGTGCGCCACACCGCAGCGCAGCTCCCCGAAGAACTCGGTTGCAGGCAAAGTTAGCCACTGTCTTGCCCAAAGTTATCGACCCTCGGGCATATGCAGTTGCGCGTCCGGCGAGTCAGCCCCCGAAGAGCCGGACAAACCGCTACTGTTGAGTCCGTGAAATGAGCTTGATTAGGCACCACATATGGTAGGCTGCGCGACATGTCGGCCAAGCACCTGTCCGTGCTCTTGTTCGTCGCCGCTTCAGCCTTGCCGGGTCGGGCCTCGGCGCTTATGTGCAGTACACTCCCCGAGCCTACCTATTTGACAGCGACTCCCTCGGCAGAGCCGCTGGTCCAGAAGGTAGCAAGCCTCCTTCAGCGCACTGACACCCAGCGCACGACCGTCATCTACCAGATACGGCCAAGCTGCAAAGGCCTGGAGGTGATGGTAAAGGACAACCTGCCCGCAAGCTGTGCGACCGAGGCCTGCATGCGGGGCAAAGCGCTGTTCTACACGCTCGATCCCCGCGATACCGATCCCAAAGAGTGCGATCTCGACGCGGCGGGCAACAAGACCGACTTGGTGCTGTCCGATGTCTTTCCGCAGACCTGCCCGGCGTACTCGTCGAGCGCTCCTGCAGGAATTCTCGACACACCGGGGCCGGTTTCGGCGTACTCGCTGACCATGATGCGATCGGCGACGGAACCCGCCATCCAAGCCGAGGAAGCCCACTTTGTATACGGAGCGGGCAAGGCGGCCAACATCAGGCCGTGGCTGTCCGATGCCGCGATTGTTCACTTGGGCACCCAAGATGCCGGGTCGCTTTTGCTCGGTACCCGGGTCCGACTGGCGCCGGCGCGCTTCAAGGGAACGGTCGTCGTCACGGTCGATGATCTCATCAATACGCTGTACACCGACAGCGAGCACGGCATCGGAATCCTACCGACTGCGGTTGCCGATCGCCGCCGCTCCGAGCTTCGTCCGCTCGGGTTCCAGTCGATCGGTCAAAAGGGCGCGTTCTTCCCCGATCGCCGCTCGACCACCTACGACAAGCAGAGCGTTCGGGACGGACACTATCCGCTGTGGGGATTTTTGCACACCGTCCTGCGGCAAGACCCCGGCAACCCGAGCCAGCCGCTGTCGAAAAAAGGGGCTCGCCTCGCGGACATCTTCCTAGGCAAAACCACGGTCGGCGGCCAGGACGCGCTGCTACTCCAGGTTCAAAACGGCTTTGTCCCGATGTGTGCGATGAAGGTGACTCGCACGACCGACTCGCAGCCGCTCACCCTGTTTGCGCCCGGCGAACCCTGTCACTGCTTCTTCGAGCACAACGTCAGCCAAGGCAACCTAACGTGTCAGCAGTGCCCCACCGGAACGTGTGGAACGGGGATCTGTCGACGCAAGTATTGTGAGGCTCAGTGATGCCCAAGCAGACCGAAACGCTGTTCTCGCTCCGACTCGGAGGTGGGCTTCTCATCGCGGCGCTCGGGCTGTTTTCGAGTCAGCTCCGCTGCGCCGGTGCCGACAACTACTTCACCGATGACGCCGATCCGTCCGTGGTTGGCGATGGCGGAGTCAAAGGTGACATGGCCGAGGGCCCGTGCTTTATGGGCATCCCGCAGACCGAGGCGCAGATCCTAAACCGCTGTAGCGATGCCGAGCGGGTCGAGCGCGGCACCCACATTCCGCCGACCACCTGGGACGGCAGCTACCCGCTCCCCTACGAAAAGTAACCCCCCGCCCCGCGATCTTCCCGCAGCTACCGCTGTCCAAAGGGCAGTGCCGGAATGCTGCGCAGGTAATTCCACAGCGCCTGCTTTTCGATGTCATCGAGCTTGGCGAGCGCATCGACCGGCATAAACGGATTGAGCGGCTGACCGTTCTTGCGCACGCCGGTCTTTAGCAGCTTCTCGAAGTCCGAATAGGTCCAGTCCTTCATTCCACTGTCATGAGCCGTGATGTTGAGCGGAATCGGCAGCGAGGGCGGCGCACCCGGAATCGGACCGCCACTCAGTCGCTCGCCATGACAGCCGGTACACAGTCGGGCCAGAAGCGCCCCATACTCTACGGTCGGTGCCGGTGCGGGAACGGCTTCGGCTTTGGCCGTGTGAAGCCGCCGGGCCACGTCCCACACGAGCTGATTGCGGCGATCGAGGATCTTGGCGAGCGGCTTGACCACCATCGCGCCACTCGGCCTGGATACCGCACCGACCGTGCGCAGATACGAAACCATCGCCACCACATCGCTATCCGGCAGCCAGCCAAAGTCCTGCACCGGCATCATCCGCACCCCGCGACCGTCGCGCTTGACCCCTCGTTTGAGCAGCCGGACCAGCTCTCCATCGCTGTACGCCGCACCGACTCCTGCCGAGGTGATGTTCGGGCCCCAGATCGTCCCGAGCGGACCCAGCTCAATCGGCTTGCCTCCCCCCAAATCAGTCCCATGACAGTCGCGGGTGGCGCAGGCCCCAATCGACTCGACCAGATGCTTGCCGCGAGCCATCACCACCGGGTCCGTCGACCGAGTCACAGCGGGGATCGGCACCTGATAGACGTGCTCTAGGCTGGCATCAAAGTCCGCGACCAGCCGAAAGCCATACACGCCGGTCCCGAGCAAGCCCAAGCCGATTGCCGCAGCCACACCGACCAGAATCTTCTTGCCGAGCGTCCCCATCTCCGAGTCCCCCCATCGCGCCAAACACGCAAAGTCCCCGAGAGACCCCATTGTAAGGGATTTCGCCTCTGGCCTTCCGATCCTCCAAATCCCGTGCAATGTTCCGCCGATGCGTCGACCGCGCTCGCCCCTCCTGGTAGTGCTGGGATTGCTGTGTGGCCTGTGCGGGAGGGGCTCCTACGAGGTGGCGTTTTTTGTAAAACCCTGCGGGAGCGGCGCGCTCGGGTTGTTTGCATTTTTCTAACGGGTGCGTAAACGCCCCGGCAGCGTTGGAACTTTTCTAAAGTTGCCGGAGCGCCGCTACGACCCCGTTGGAACTTTGCAAAAGCTGCCGGAGCGCCGCTACGACTCCGTTGGAACTTTTCTAAAGCGCTCAGGGAGTCCCCGGCCGCGCTGGAACTTTTCAAACGGGTCGGTCGCGCCGCTACGGCATCGTTTGCACTTTGCAAACGGGTCGGTCGCGCCGCTACGGCATCGTTTGCACACCACAGATCCGGTGCGCGGGGAGGTTTGGGGGAGTGAATAGACTATAATCAGTGCGGGCACGGCTTCGAGGCTCCGCTCCACGCGGTGCGGGGTTTGGTCAGTCAATAGGGGGGATGCTTGATGGAATTGCGATTGGCAACGGAACAAAACGGTGTGGCTGGACTGCACTTGGAAGCCATCGCCGAAGTGTGCCGCAAGCGGAACTGCTTTCTATTCATCCGCCCCTCGGAGCCCGCCACCGTACGGCTGATCAAGCTCGGGTTTGCGACCAAGAGCATGGATGTCCACGACAAGTCCTCGGACTGGGGCCTGACTTCGGGACTGGTGCCGTGCGACCAAGCGTTTTCAAAAAAGCTGGTGGGGACACCGAATCCTGACATCTCCCCGCACGCCCACGGGGAAGCCAAGCCGGTCAAGTTGGTGTTTTCGGTCGCTCAATTCGCCAGCCTGTGGGGTGCGAAGCACTTTGAGCTGACCACAGAAATCCCGATGAACGGACAGTGCTTCACGCAGGCCGAAAGCGCCACCCATCGACACTTCCACAGTACGAAGAACACCAACGTCTGCTTCATGTGGTCCAAGATCGATGGCTCGGTCACCTGGAAGCAGCGCCAAGCCCGGGGAACGGCCACCTCGGTCTGGGTATGGGGTTACAACGGGGTTCCCGTCACCGGCGACTACGACATGTGGATGGTGGCCCCGCATTACCAAGACATCAAAAGGTCTGGGCTCGACACCGTTCTCTCGATGCCGGATCAGCACGGACGCTCGGCGGCGCAGCGGTTCACCAAGATGCTCGCCGATGAGCTCAACGCGGCCTGCATGCCCAAGTATCCGCGAGGCCAACGAGTCTTCAATCATGGTGCCGAGGCACAAAATCTCAGCTTCACCCAGCAGATGGAGTCCAAGCACTTGGTCGTCTTTGCGGCTGGGCGACACGAGCCCTTTTTGATTCACGCCATTTCGGAGCCGCTCAAGCTGACCAGCCTCTTTCATGACCTCCTCAGGCACGGCTACGTGATCATGCGCAATCCCAAGTGGATGCATGGCTTCACGCTCAACGCCGAGGATCTGGCGTTCGTGCCCGACGAGTTACTCCTCGATGCGAGTGAGTCCGAGCGAGCCGTGGTGACCAAAAAAGTCACGGAGAGCAAGCAGGCCGTCGCCAATCTACAAAATGGGGCTGCGACCACCATCCAGCGAGCGGTGCGCGCACGACAAGCCGAGAAGACCAACGCCACACCGCCTGCCCCAACCAAAGTCGGTAGCGATTGGCAGAGTACGTTCAAGGCCCGAGCCAAGCTGCTTCGCGAGTTTCGTCGGGTGGCAAACATTCCCGATGATCAGGGGCGAGACTTGATCGCGCCCAAGGAGCTGTTTCCTTACTGGAACCAGACCAGTCTCAAGACCGACCTGGTGTCGCGCACGATTGGACAGTCGCAGGAGTCACACTTTGGTCGCACCGGCTACTTGCTCGAAGGGGAAGCCGGCCATCGCGATGTCGTGCCGGTCGATCGCTCACGCAAGTAGTCCTCCTCGCCCGCTCACGAAGCAACCGTCCACTCCCTTCCGAATCCCCGCTTGCTCCTGACTCTGGTTGCGTAGTACGCCCAGCTCTGTAGCTGCTGGCTACGTTCTTACTTGCCTTCGAGGAGGTCCGACCATGTTTGTCAGTCTTCGTTTCCTATCCACCATCGCGCTCGGCTTGGGCTTGTGGCTGTCCGCAGGCACGGCCTGGGCCACCAACTACACGCTGTGGATTCACGGTCGTAACTCGGGTGGCGGCACCGTGGCTGGCACCTACAATGACTTCAGGTACTGGGGCCCCGCCACCACCGCTGCGGGCGTCAACAAGAAGGCGGTCAACTGGGATGGGGTGAGCAGCCTTTCCACGACCAACGTCGCCATCCGCGACGCGCTCGACTGCTACTGCACCGGCAAGAACTGGTGTTACATTGCGGCGCACTCGGCGGGTGACCTCCAGATTGGCTACGCGCTGTCGCTGTACGGCGGCTCGACACGGTACAATAAGAACGCGACCCCGAACTCGGCGGGCGTGTGCGGCAACAGCGATGGCACGACCCAGACCGGCTGGAACATCAAGTGGGTGGCGGTGGCGTCCGGTGCCAGCGGCGGCAGTGAGCTGGCCGACATCGGGAGCTGGGCGACCAGCGAGCCGCTCAACAAAGACCTGAAGACGACGACGGCCCGCGCCATGTACAACCACAACGAAACCCGAGGCAGGACGATCTATCGCTTTGCGGGCGCGGCGGGCACGCTGTATTCGGCGGCGCTGCCCGGTCAGGACGATGAGGCGGTTTCGTACCACAGCACCGGCGGCGTAGCTGGAACGGCGGGTGCCTCGTTTGGGAACCCGGCGGACTGGTTTTCCAACGATCTGACGCTCGGCACGGCAGCCTGTGAGGGCGGCGCGGTCAAGTGGACGAACCACACCGTTCAGTTCCGTGACGACAGTGAGGCCTACAACCACTACGCGGCGGGCAACTGGCAGGGCATTATCGCCCCGACCCGCGCCTACGTTGACGCCAACGCCAAGTAACATGCAGCCCACCGCGAATCGCCCGACGACGCGCCTGTGGTTCGGTGGGGCGCTGGGGCTTGCCTCTCTGCTCGCGATCTGGTTTCAGCACCATCGCGAGCAGGCGGCCCACAGCGTCTCAGCGCAGCACGCAGAGCCGGGTTCAAGTCCCGCATCGGGGGCAAACTCGCCGCCGGTTCCGGGGAGTGGGCAGCATCCGCCGGGCGCTGTCACGGTGCAAGCGGGCACTCCTTCGGGGGAGGGAGTGCCTGTGGAGGAGAGCCCGGCGGCTCGGGCCGAGCGTCGCAAGCAGGCCGAAGAGCGCCTTCAGACCTATCGCAACTATGCCAAATATCCGCCGGGATCGCGTCCGGCCCGCGAAAACTCCGACCAACTGTTTCCGATGGCCCCCGTGGTGCAGAGCACTCCGCTGTCGCACGCGGGGCAGCCGAGCGAACACATCTTGCTCAAGCTCCGCCAAGATCGACTGGTGGTGGTGGGCGAGGAGTCGATCGAGCTGGGAATTCGCTGCGAGGACAGCCAAGCAAGCGTCCTGCCGTGTGCCGTGCTGAGCGCGCAGGTGTCGGCGCTACCGCTAGAAAGTGGCAAGCCGCCGGGGCAAAGGCCGGTGAGCTTCGTCAAAGACCAAGCGCCGGGCCGGCAGGGAGAGCTGGTTGCGACGCTGCGTCCGATCGATCTGAAGCTTGTCGATACCACCTGGCCGCTGCGGGTCGATGTGAAGCTCCAAGCGGGCAGCGATCCGGTCGAGCAAGGCTCGGCGATGTTTGACTTCCTGTTTACGCCCGAGCCTCCGGCAGTTTCAACAGGTCCGGTACGGGAAGCGGTGGCAGATGGCTCACTTACGCTGACCTACGGGCTTTCCGTGAAGCGGGCGGGCCGTTATGTGCTGCATGCGCGGGTCGATGATGCGGCGGGCAAGCCGGTCGGGTACCTGGAGTGGAACGAGCTTATCAAGGTGGGTCAGCAAGAGGTCAAGCTGGTGCTGTTTGGCAAGCTCCTCATCGATGAAAACCCACGCTGGCCGCTCAAGGTTCGCGACTTTGATGGCTTCCTACTCAAAGAGGGAGTCGCTCCCGATCGCGAACAGATTCCGACCCGCTCGGGCTATCACCACACCACCCAGGTGTATTCGCTGAGCGCGTTTTCGTCCAAAGAGTGGCAGAGCGAAGAAAAGTCCCGCCACGAGCGCGAGTTCGAAAAAGACGTCGAGCAAGCAGGACCGTAGCGGTCGTGATAATACTGGCTACGCTTCAGCGGGCAGGACACCGGCGGCACTGTTGGCGATGGACCCTCCCGCCGCTCTTTTTTGTTTCACCAAGTAACGTGGAGTAACTGCGTATGAAATCCGTACATGCACATGGAAAAGGGACGTTGGCGGTCCCCCTGTTCGCGCTGGCGATGGCCTGCTCACACACCCCGACCCCAACCGGCCCCGTACCATCCAGCGAAACGCTGATTCCGCTGGTCGAGGCCCAGGCCCAAAAGGTCGAACCCGCTGGCCAGCTCGTCGCCCCGCACTACCTGAGCGCCACCACCGAAGAGGATGGCCGTACCGACTGGAACCTGCCGCTCCAAGAGGGCCAGTGCTACACGTTTAGCGGCATCGGTGGTCAGGGCGTCAAGCAGCTCTATCTGTATCTGTGGGATCAGGCCGAAAAGCGCGTCGCCACCGAAAAGCCAGAGCGCCCGGCGGTCACCCTCCGCTACTGTCCTGATGTTTCGGGCACCTATCACTTGCAGGCGAAAACCGGCGAAGGATTTGGTCCGCTGGCGGTTGGCGTCTACTCCGTGCTCGCACCGCCCAAAGCGGCCCCACCGCCTCCGCCGCCTCCACCGGTCCCGGTCGATCTGAGCGGGATCATCGACAGCCAAGCCGCTGCTGCCGCTCCGGGTGCGGTGCGCGTCGGCGACTATTTCCGAGGAACCGCCAAGTCGGGCAACGACCGCAGCGACTGGTTCACAGTCCTAGAGCCAGGGCGCTGCTACTGGTTCATTGGTGCCGGCGGCCCCGGGGTCAAGGAACTGTATCTGTACCTGTGGAACCCAACGCTGCAGCGGGTGAGCGACAACCGTGCGAACACCAGCGTCTCGATGATGGGTCACTGCCCCACGGTGCCCGGCATGTATAAGATCGAAGCCAAAGTAAACTCCGGCAAGGGTGACTACCAAGTCGGCGTCTACATGCGCTAGAGAACGGCCTCCCTCCTTCCCCTCCTTTTCGCGCTCGTCTATCCCCCCGCCTCCGACTCTGCGAGCTACCCGATCGCCGGAAGGGCTCTGCCAGATCGGCTACCATTCCGCAAGTAAGGGGGAACCATGTACAAATCAGCGTTTTGTGCGCTTCTTATGGTGGGAGCTTCTTGCGATTCCGGCGTGACCAATGCACCGAGCCCAACTTGTTCAGATGGTCTGAAAAACGGAACCGAGACAGACATCGACTGCGGTGGCTCGTGCGGACCTTGTGCCACCGGCAAGTCTTGCGCTGCAGCGACGGACTGCATCGTAAACTTCTGCTTATCCGGCGTCTGTAGCTCTCCCACTTGCAGCGATACCGTGAAAAACGGCGGAGAGACCGACATTGACTGCGGTGGCACCTGCGAAGTCTGCGCGGTTGGCAAGGGCTGTACCTTGGCCAAAGACTGCACTTCAGGAGTCTGTCAGGCCAGTGTCTGCGCAGCTCCGTCTTGCACCGATGCCGTGAAAAATGGCGCTGAGACGGACATCGACTGTGGCGGCACCTGTGGAGGCTGCGGGCTCGGAAAAGTCTGCCGTCAGGGGTCCGATTGCGGCGCGGGAACCGTCTGTGATGCGACCGTCAAGGTGTGCCGCGTTCCGACGAGCTGTTCCGAGCTGCTGCAAAGCCGACCCGGGACTCCCGATGGCAGCTACATGATCGCCCCGCAGGGAGTGACGACTCCGTTTGGCGTGGTCTGCGACATGACGCGTGATGGCGGAGGCTGGACGCTCGCACTCAAGGCCAATGGAGACGCCACGCTCGCGTATACCTCGGCGCTGTGGACGGATATGAACCTGCTCAACCAAAACGACCTGACCACGCAGCCGGCAAACGCCAAGTACATGAGCTTCCTGACGATCCCAGTGAGCAAGCTACGCGGCGAGCTGGATGGCTACACGTTTACCAGCACTCCCAACGCCAATATGCCTGCGAACATGCTGTTTGCGGGTCCAGCGGTTGGCACGATGCCGTACTCGGTCGCGATCGGCACTGGCGCGAACTGGTCGGTGCAGCCGAACTGCCAGTACTTCGGAATCAACACCCCCTACGCGTATCAGAGAGCGCGCTATGGCTGGACCGCGAACCAGGAAGGAGACTGTAGCAGCAACGATACTGCGATCGGACTCGGGCTCGGTCAGACCACCGCCGCCAGCCAAGACCGAGGGGCTGGGTATGCCTGCCTATCGTCTGGTTGTAGCAAAGGCAACATCAACACCGGTGGCAACGGACTGCTGTGGGTGCAGTAGCTTCCGCTACTCGCTTTGGTTTAGGTGGTGCTGGGTGATGAGCTTGTACAGGTGCATGCGGTCGATCTGAGCGCGCCGGGCGGCCTCGCTGATGTTGCCTCGGGTGGCCCGCAGCATCGCTTGCAGATATTCCTTTTCGAACCCATCAACGAGCTTTTGCTTGGCGGTCTTAAAGGGGACGGTCAGGTCCACCTCGATCGGAAGCGGCTGCTGCGCATCAGCAGGACGCGGCGGTCCACCCGCCCCAAACGGATCTTCATCGGGAACGTGGAAAGCGCGCTCCACCGCGTTGCGAAGCTCGCGAACGTTGCCGGGCCAGGTGTAGTCGTTGTCGCAGAGTCGCTCGGTAATCGCCGCCAGCGTCGGTCCACGGTAGCCATCGGCGAGCCGCTGATAGAAGTGCTCGATGAGCAGCGGAATGTCTTCCCGTCGTTCGCGCAGCGGCGGAATGTGAATGTTGACCACCGACAGTCGATAATAGAGATCTTGGCGAAAGCGCCGCTCGTTCACTTCAGTGGACAGCACGCGATTGGTCGCCGCGATCACCCGTACATCGATGGTCCGGGTCCGCTCGGCCCCCACCCGTCGCACCTCACGCCGCTCGAGCACGCGCAGCAGCTTGGGCTGAAGGTCGAGGGGCAGCTCGCCGATTTCGTCGAGGAAAATGGTGCCGCCGTCCGCTCGCTCGAAGGCCCCCCGATAGTCGCTGAGCGCGCCGGTGAAGGCCCCTTTGACGTGTCCAAATAGCTCACTTTCGATCAGGTTCTGCGGCAGCGCCGAGCAGTCAATCACCACCAGCGGCGCACTCGCCCGCAACGACGCTTGAACCAGCGACTCGGTCACCGCTTCTTTGCCGGTTCCAGTTTCGCCGGTGATCAGCACGGTGGCACTCGCCCTGGCAACCTGCGCAATGCGCGAAAACAGCCGCCGCATCACCACGGACTGACCCACGATATCGCCAAACCGTCCCGCTGGATGCAGCGCCGCCCGCACCGGTTCATCGTGGAGCGCATCGAGCCGCAGCTTGGTTCGGCCCAGGGACACCACCGTTCCGGACCGGAGCACCAAGTCAAAGACGCGCATGCCGGACACGAACGTGCCATTGGTGCTACCGACATCGCGGAGTCGCCAGCCGGCCTGGGTGCGGGCAATCTCCACGTGATAGCCACTGACGCTTTTGTCCGACAGCAAAAGACCGTTGTTTTCGCGGGTCCCCACTCGGACCAGCATCTCGTCATCGCTGTCGCAGTACTGGCCAGCATCTGGTCCCTCGATCACGGAGACCCGGACCCGTGGAAGGTCAATGACCGTCGATAATCCGTTGACTTGTGCCTCGGTTCGCAGCCCCGCTCGCGCATCCATGGCGCGGGAACTTATCACAAGGGCAAATGCGCGATTGCTCTCGCCTTGCGTCGCGTAGGAAAATAGAAAGTGGATCTGATTGTCCAATCTCATGCGGAAGTTCCCTACGGTAGCGGCGCAGCTTGTGGCGACTTGGCTGTGCTTCGGGCTTGTCTCAACGGCGATCGCTCAAGTCGACGCCGATCCGCGCAGCCGCGCCCGGACGCTGTGCAGCCAAGCCGCCGAGGCTCGGGCTGCCCACGATTCCGCACGAGCCGAAAAGCTGCTCGAACAAGCGCTGCGGTTGTCCCCGGTTCCAGAGATTTCGCTCCAGCTCGGACAGCTCGCGGAGCAAGAAGGACGAGCCGTGGCGGCGGCGGATCACTACCGGCGCTATCTCGATGCGATGGGTGAGTCTCTGGATGAAGCGAGCCGGGTCCGAATCGTCTCCGCTCAGCAAGCGCTGCGCGAGCCGACGGCAGAGGTCGACATCCTGGGTCCAAGCGGCAGCCTGCTCTTTGTCGACGATCACTTGGTGGGACTGCTGCCGCTGGCGTCCCCGATGATGCTGTCGGCCCAAAGCCATCGCTTCCGAATCGTAGTCAAACAGAGCCGCTTTGAATCCGATCCACTGGAGATCACCCCCTCGATGCGGGCGCAACTTCACCTGACGCCGGGCACCTCCGGAACGGCGGTTGCGATCCTGAGCTTGTCGAGTGAGTGGTTGGTGCTGATCGAACCGACGGAGCTTCCGCCCACCCAACGAGCACTGGTCGAGCAAAGTGTCGCGACGTTGGCCAAGCGCGAGCGAGCCAGCATTTTATCGGCCCAGCGGCTATCACGAGCCATCGGACAGAAGCCCGCCGGCTGTTTGACCGATCCGATCTGCCAGCAAAGTGTCGCCACAGAGTTAGGCAGCCGAGCCGTGGTCCGGATCAAGCTCGATGCAGTCGCGGGCAAGCTACACGCCGAGTGGTTTGATGTGGACGGTGGTGGAGTCGCCGCCCATCGCGAGCGCTCGTGCGGCACCTGCAAGGATGCCCAGCTTCAGCAATCGGCGGCGGCGCTCGGCAACGAACTACTCCGCGAAGCGCAGAATCATCCCCGGGGGGTGCTCGAGGTCAGCTCACAGCCGGCCGGGGCGCAGGTTGTGATCGATGGCCAGAGCCGCGGTGTGACGCCGTATCAGCGAGCACTTCTCGTCGGACGGCATGACATGAAACTGCGGCTTGGCGGTCATGCCGACTATGACCAAGCCCTCGATATCCAAAGTGGCAAGAGCCTAACGATCGAGGCAACGCTGAGCCCAGTCGCATCGACGGCGGGATCAGCGGATCGCGACTCGGCGATGGTGCAGACGCCCAAACGTCCCCTGTGGCGATATCTACTGGGCGGCGGACTGATTGCTTCGGGTGCGATTGTATCGGGGCTCGGTATCTCGGCGCTCAGTCAGAGCGGAAGCTGTGGGGATATCACGGCCCCCCCGGAAGGTGCGCCTTGCAACTACCTGTACGACACCCGAACAGTGGGCGGCGGACTTGTGGGAGTGGGAATCGGGCTCACCGTGGGGGGCATTCTCACCATCGCTTGGCCGATGAAATCTACACCGGTGCGCACCGGCTCCCCAGCTCTCCGCTAAACTCCGAAGGAGAGGCCTTGTCGAACCGCTTATTGATGAGACTCGCCTAGCGAGACTTTGGGGGGAGTGCCAATGCGTCGCTTGTTCACGGTATGCGGGGCGTTTGTCTCCGCGGTAGCCTTGCTGGTCGGTTGTGAGTCGCTGTGGGTCAACTACAAAGTCCCGAACCCCGACAGTTGCGAGGCACCGGGTTACGGCTGTTCCGTCGACGAAGTCTGTAACCCGAGCACCCGCAAGTGCGAACCGATCGCCACGACGATGCTGGATCTATCGACGGATGGGGACACCATCGTAGATGCCTTCATCCCGACGACCTGCCAAGGAACGGTCAGCTATTCGTGTAGCGCGAACATGTTCTGTACCCAGGCACCGCTTGGCAGCCCGCCCCTTTTGAAATTGCACGCCATCAGCGAATCGGACATCTGGGCCGTCAGCAGCAGCCGAATCGTGCATTACGACGGGAAGATCTGGAACACGATCGCCAATTGCGGTTCCACGGCAGGCTTTGCTGATGTCTTTGCGCCCTCGAACAGCGATGTTTGGTTCATCGAAGGCCGCCGTGTCCTGCGCCTGCAAAGCAACACCATCACCGAGATTCCCATCACTCTGAACGATCCGAACACCAAGCTGCGCGCCCTGTGGGGAGTGAGCGGCAAAATCTGGCTGGTCGGCACCGGCGGCACGATCTTTCAGTGGGACGGCACCACCTTCACGGCCCAGAACTCGGGAGTCAGCAGCAACCTCAACGCAATCTGGGGCCCCGATGGTCAGAACCTATGGGCGGTAGGCGATAACGGCACGGTTCTCCGTTACAACGGCACCACCTGGGCCAAAGAAAATGTCACGGCCACGGCCCACCTGCAATCGGTCCACGGCGCGTCTTCGTCCTCGGTGTGGGTGGTCGGAGCGAATAGCACCCTGCTGCGCTGGAATGGCTCCGCTTGGGTGAATCAGGTGCTGCTTCCCAGCACCAACATGCTCAGCATCTCGGTGGACGGAGGCAACAACGGCTGGATCACGACCCAAGGTGGCGAGCTGTTTCGCGGCACCGCTGGGAACTGGATGGTCCACTACAGCGGCCTACTAAGCCGTCCGAACAACGAGGTCTGGAGCTTCGGGGCCAACTCTGCGGCGATGGTCGGCGGCAACACCAAGGCGGTGCGCAGCAAGTGGAATGGCACCACCTGGAACGACTCGATGGACGAGCTGATGCCCTCTCCACGAGCCATGGTCACAATCTCTGTGCCCTTTGCGGGTGCCGCCGCGATGGGTCAGGGAATCGATGGCAATACCTACAGCATCAGCACCGATCTTACGAACCTTGGCTCACGCTTGCAGATTGGCAGTTCTGGCTGGGTAGGCCTGGGTTTGTGGATCGATCCGGCCCCCACCGGCTCTCGCCTGGCCTGGGTCGTCGGCAAAGGAGGGATGTCGTACTCCCTTACCGGCACCACCTGGTCACCGAGTCCCACCGGCACCACCGACGATCTTAGCGCGGTCTGTGGCACTGCTTCGAGCGCGGTCTGGGCAATCGGAACGGACCCGACCGGCACCAATGGCCGAGCCGTAAACTGGAACGGCTTGAGCTGGTCGGTCCTGACAGCCAACGGATTGACCGGGAACCCACTTTATGCGGTCGCTTGCGCAAACGGCCAAGCCTATGCCGTTGGGAAGAGCATGGTGATGCTCGGCTGTACGAGTGCAAGCTGCACCGCCATCAACACCTCCTTGATTGCGACCCTTGCGAGCCAGACCGCCTATGCGATCTGGAGTACACCCTCCGCAAGCGGAGCGGGTGCGCTCGACTTCTGGGTCGCAGGCAGCGGCGGCAGCATCTATCGCTACCAGACGGTGGCCGACAAGGCGACACCGTATCCATCGGGAACGACCCAGACACTGCGTAACATTTTTGGCAAAAATCACTCTGAGTTCTTCGTCACTGGGGATGCGGGAACGGTGCTGAAGTGGAACGGAACGGCCTTCTCTGTCGTCAAGACCGATACCACTGCAAGCCTGACCACCGGCGTGGTCCTTCCAACTGGGCAAAGCGTCATCGGGGGAGCCTCCGCTGGCTGGCTTCATCAGGTCCAGTAGCTTCGCAGTGGAATCATCAGGCTGTCTCTGCGTTTGCCAAAAACCAACAGGAGTCCTCACCCATGATTCGTTCCCTGGTCTTGTCTTCGGCTGTGCTGTCCCTCGCTGCGTGCGGGGGAGGTTCTGTCTCTATGCTGCCGCCGATTCCCGCTCCTCCTGGTGTGACCAAGAAGGACGGAGTCACCTATTACAAAGACGTGCAGCCGATCATGCAGCGCAGTTGCCAAGGCTGTCACGTGAGCGGTGGAGTCGGACCCTTCCCACTCACTACCTATGACGAGGCGTTTCAGAACTCCGGTCCGGTGTCGGCGGCGGTCGTCGGTCGCCGCATGCCACCGTGGAAACCCGCTGACAACTGTCAGAAGTTCCAAAACTCGCGAGCGCTCACCCAAGATGCCATCGACACGATCTACTCATGGGTGGCGGACGGTTCGCCTGCCGGTAATCCGGCAGATGCGCCGCCTAATATGACGCCCAATCAAGTCACGCTCGATTGGGTCGACACCACGATGATGCCAAGCGGTTCGTATGCTCCTTCGGCTTCGTTAAGCACCGATTATCACTGCTTCATTCTCGATCCCAAGCTAACGGCGGACCGAGATATCATTGGCTATACAGTTCATCCTCGGCGAGACGACAGCAAATCGATGATCTAGGACACGGAGGGAACGCGGCAGGGAACGAACCGTACTGCACCTATTTTGTCGGTTGAAATCGCAGCGAGATCGAGTTCACACAGTGGCGCGTATTCTTTTCGGTGAAGCGCTCTCCAATGAAGACGTGACCGAGATGTCCACCGCAGGCCGCGCACAGGATTTCTGTTCTGCGACCATCCGCATCCGTCAACCTTCGCACCGCACCCGGAATTTCGTCATCGAAGCTCGGCCAGCCGCAGCCACTATGAAACTTGCTATCGGAACGATACAGGGGGGCATTACAGCGACGACAAAGGTACATTCCTTCTGCACTGGTGTCGGTGTACTCTCCGGTAAAGGCACGCTCCGTCCCTTTCCCTTCAATGACAAACGCTTCTTCAGGAGTCAGCCGGTTCCAAGCCATGGCTGATTATTCCAAAGGCCGTCGCAAGACTCAAGCGGTTGTCACTTTTTACAGTACTTACTTTGCTTCATGCGCTCCGATGGGCGCAGCGATACCAATGCAAAAAAGGAGTCAGTAGCAGTCGGTGTTCCGCTTGGTGACCGGGCCGCTACTCCTTCTTCTTCGGCTTCCCGAGTAGACCTGCGGCCGCTGCCTGCGCGCCCTTGGAGTCACCAACCAGCACAATCACCGAGCAGCTCCCATTGGTCTTGGGAGAAATCTGTCCCAGGACTTTGGCCACGCAGCCATTCTGTTCGGGAGTGGCCGGCCCCGTCACTTTGACATCAGAGGTTACGCCCTGCTTCCAGGTGAACTTGGCAACAAACGCCGCTCCAGCCGGTGCACAGCGATCCAGCGCCTGTTTCGACTTGGCCAGCGTTGCCACGATCGTCACGGTTGCAAGCAGTCCCCCTTCCGCCATTTCACAGGAAAGCTGACGTACTTCCTGGCCATCGACAGAGAGACTGCCCACGCTCAACTTCGTAGCAGCCACCGCGCTGCTCCACATCCCGAGCATCGCAACGGCAAAGAATCCAACCAACCGAAACCTACTAGGTGTCTTCATCTTGAGTACTCCACAAAACGGCGAACCCTGTGACTATATCGAATGCAGCCTGCTACTTGGTGATTGTTCCCCGCCTGCTGCCTCGATGCCAGGGAATCCCATCGATGTCCTGCGGCGGACTGCAAGTAATTGGCTATGAGGTCGTTCCCGGTGCCAAGCAGAGTGTCCATCACGTCCTGCTTTATCCCGCAGATGCAGCGCTGGCACAGGCAGCGGATGCCAAGACCCCTGAAGTCGGCTGGTCGTGCTTTGGCGGCCCTGGAATCAAGACTGCATCGACGATCGGCGGCTGGGTGCCCGGCAGTCCTCCAACCAAGTATCCAACCAACACCGGCATCACCCTCCCTGCGGGCCAAGTCCTGGTCATGCAGGTGCATTACGACAACCATCACGGTGGTGCCTGGACTCCCGATCGGACCAGCGTAAAACTCCAGTACTCTCAAACTCCGGTGGCAAAAAAGGCCGCGATCCTGTCGGTTCAAAACTCGACGTTTCTGCTGCCACCCGGTGCAACCAACTACTCGGTCGTGGGAAACCTGACAGCGCCAGGGGACGGCTACGTCTACGGACTGCTCCCGCACGCTCACCAGCTTGGAAAACGACTCCGTGTCGAGACGGCGGACACCTGCATGATCGACATTCCTGCGTGGGACTTTAACTGGCAGCAGTTCTACTTTTACGAAAACAATCAGGGGATGTTCGTAAAGAAAGGAACGCAGCTCAAGCTCACCTGCGTATACGACAATCCCACCAGCACGGCGGTCACTTGGGGTGAGTCAACCACCGACGAGATGTGTCTCAATTATTTCTACACCACCGGCCCGTAATTCCCGGAATCCCCCGCTAGATCGACTTCGGCATAAGGCACCGTCCATACCTGCGGATGTGCGAGCCGGTGACCGACGTAGCCGTCATCTCCATCCTCACCAAAACAGGTGCCATGATCACTACAGATGATCCCTACGGCCCCCCCGCGCTCGCGCAGTGAATCGAGTAGCACCGGCAGATGTCGATCCAGATCGACGAGCGCTGCTGCTTGGGTTTCGCAACTCTCGCGGGTCGCCCCTTTGAGGAACATTTTCGTCGGTGGATGAGTGGCTGCAGCATTGATAAACAGAAACACCCGCTGCTCTTTGGGAAGACCCTGCAAGCGCTCGCGAGCAATCCGAAACTGATTGCGCGACGCCCAAGGACTCACCACGCTGGTTTCTCGGTTGTAGTGAGACTCCTCAAACAACGAAGGCAGCACAGCGCCAAGGGGTGAACCGGGATTGAAAAAGCCCGTGCCTCCCAGACAGATGGTGCGGTATCCCGCCTGTTGATACGCTGCAATCAGCGAGGATCCATCCAGCAGCAGAGTGCCGGGTCCGGTGGTTCGAGAGCCCGCAAATCGCAACGCCAAGGGACGCAGATGCGGTCCGGGCGAAATTGGTGTCGGAAAAAAGCCCGCGAAAAACGCTTGGTGCGCCGCAAAGGTAAAGGTCGCCGGAGTATGGCGAGGCTCGAAACCATTCGGAAGGAGAGCGCCAAGGTTCGGCAGCCGTCCCGCAGCGAGTGTATCGCGCGCCACATCGTAACGAAGCGCATCCAGCGTTAAGAGCAGAAAGTCGCGCTTCCCAAACGCTTCCCGAAACGAAATCATCACAGCCTCACGTCATGAAGAGTCGACAGAATCGGAATGTCTATGGGGGCATCAAACCAGCGCGTACGGAGCAGAAAGGCCGTGATGCCTACAGAGTGGGCACCGGCAACATCGGCCACCGGATCATCACCGATCATCACCGCCGTGGCAGCATCGCGGACATCGACCCCGGCCAGGGCCAGGGCATGCTGGAAGATGGACGCATGAGGTTTCGGATTCCCAAACTCTTGTGACACCACCACCGCATCCACAAATGGCAGCAAACCGACCGTAGCAATCTTGGCGCGCTGGACCCGAGACGAACCGTTGGTGATCACGATCTTTGGACCCTGAAAGGCCGACAGAAGCTCGATCGCGCCACTGCGTAACCTGACGTGCTCGGGCAGCTCCCGCTCAAACCGGGCTCGCGCTTGGGCGGTCGATATCTGCAGCGCGATTCCGATCCGTTCAAACAGAGCCCGACGTGACCCGCGCCCCCCAGCATCCAGCGCCACCAGCTCTTCGATGTCCCAACCTGGACTGGGAATGTAACTATGTAGCCAGCTTAGCAATGCGGCATCTCGATCAATCAAGGTGTTGTCCAGGTCGAGCAGCAGCGCACGAATCAGCGACATCGCACCCCTTATGCAACCGCGCCAAACAGCGCGTGAACCTGTGACTGGTAACTGTCTCGACCGTCGCTGAGTAAGCGAGGTAGGTAGTCTCCCCAGGCATTACACTCCAGCACATAAGGACGACCCGCTGGATCTACCATGACATCCACTCCCACTGCGAGCTGGCCTGGAAAGCAATCCGCAGCGCGTCGGCAGACTTCATAGACTGCGGTGATGGTCCTGTCGCCAAAGGACCGGAGCGCTTGCTCGGCATCAAGCCGTGACGCATCAATGTGAAGGTTGGTAATGGTGCCTCTGCCAACCCGTGCGATCCGCTGCGCAATCTGTCCTTTTATCACCAGCACTCGCAGGTCAAACGGACCCGCCTCTGTCCCGGCTTTGGGAATCCAGCGCTGAACGATCGCTCCGTCGCTCAGAATGATGCGGAAAAGCACGTCTATCGATTCGCGATCGCGATAGGAGCGGAGACGCTTTTCGTTGCTCAGAAAGCCGTTTTCAAGTCGCGCCGTGGTCGTAAGCTGCTCTCTGTTTTCCGCAAACCGATAGGCCAGGATTCCGGCCCCTGATGACCCCCAACGCGGTTTGATGAACGCTGCATGGAGATTGCGCTGGGAAAGAAACTCACGCAAGGAGTCCGGCGTAGGCGGAGCTGGGTAGGTCTCCGGAACCGGCACTCCGGCGGCTTGTAGTCGATCCGCGCAAACCAGCTTATCGGTCATCGTCAAGATGTGCTCGACCGGATGCGTTGCGACAAGATGCAAGCTCGCTTGATCGATGGCGCGCAGCGTTTGTGCGAGCCCCGAAAACCACGCCCGTCCTGGTCGCCACTGACCCTGCGATAGCGCGCCCGAAAAGCCGCCCCGTCTCGCCAACTCATGCCAAATCAGACTGTCCGCCCCCGGTGATTCCACCCGTAACCAGTCACCCGCCTGTCCAAGTTCACGGAGCACGAAAGGATCGGACAGGACTTCCTGCCATGGAACCACCACCGGCGTCGGCAGTCCTGCCTGCTGGAGCGCGGCCGCAAAGCCCAAGGCTCGTTTGTCCTGGGGCACTGCAACGATGACGATTCGACGGGATCGGACGGATCCCTGCTTGGAATCGCGCTCGCGGAAAGCGGCGAAGGTACCGCACGCGTCAATCGTCATCGTGTAGGGAGTGTCGCCAAACGACCTACGTTGTCAACTGAGGTTCACCGGGACAGCGGAAAAGATCCCCACGCAGTACTAAGGAAGTTGGCCAACGACCTGAATTCCTTCGTTGTAGGGCAAACATCCACCTATCCGCAGGTAGCGGAAGACTCCGACCATGGTCCACAGACACTTACCAGCAACGAGGAAGCATCAAAAAATATTACTACTGCCAGGTGCTCGTTCGCCTACAATTATTGTATGAGCTTTCTCAACACCGACTATGCAAAGTGCCTGGCTGCGTCGGAGCGCGTGTCGTGGAGTCTGACGACGGTGGTGCCAGCAGACGCGCAGCTCGACTTCTCTCGACCGTTTATGCCAGAACCAATGTTTCTGTCGAATCGGCTCGAAGATCTCACGGCAAATGAAAAGCTCAAGCTCAATCAAATCTTCGGGAGAGCGTACGGATATCTATTTTACTTTGTCGAAGCGTACATTGTCTCAGCCACCATGGAACATGCTCGGGCCGAGCTGTACGGAGACGAAATTGCGCTGCGAGCGCTGCTGCGATTCACCGAGGAAGAGGTCAAGCACCAGCAGCTCTTCCTTCGCTTCGGAGAGATCTTCGATCGCGACTTTGGTACCGAGTGTGGACTTACTGATTCCCCACAAGCGGTGGCAAGTTACATTCTGAGCAAGAGTCCGATGGCGGTGCTGCTGGTGACGCTTCACCTGGAGATCATCACCCAAGCTCACTACGTCGATGCGATGAAGGACAACGGTGAGGTGGAGCCACTGTTTGCGAGCCTGTTCAAGCATCACTGGCTCGAAGAAGCGCAGCACGCCAAGCTCGACGTGCTGGAGCTGGAAAAACTCCGTGAGAGTGCGACTCCCGGGCAGCGTGCGCTGGCTGTACAAGAATACATCGAGATCCTTCAAGCGTTTGCGGGCCTGCTCGGGAGACAAGCGGCTCTGGATGTCGAAAGTCTGGAGCGCGCCTCCGGCAGGACGTTTGACCCGACGCTACGCAGTCAGATCCAACATAGCCAGACCCGCAGCTACTACCGGGCCTTTCTGTGGTACGGGCTGACCAACAGTCTGTTCCTTGAGTATCTAGCCGACCGATTCCCATCGCTTCTGGCTCAGACTTCCTCGCTCGCTTCCCAGTTCGGAGAGGGAGGACTATGATGGCCGCACACGCGCTTGCGCAACAACCAAGTCCTGTGGCGAACTTGAACTCACTCACCGAGACGACACTGACGAGACTCAAGCGGGCCCTCGGTCCTCAAAAGGGTGAAGCCATGGCAGCGCTTATCTTTAGCAAGATGGGCCTGAACCAGATTTCGAGCCCGCAGGATCTGTGCGACTTCGCCAACCATCTCATCCAGCATGGGGGCGTTGCGGAGGCCGTGGGCCGCTCGCTCAAAGTCATGGCCTTGCTACGAAGCGCCATTGATCGTCCGGTCCCTGTCCGTTAGTCGTAGCGCCCGCTACCGACCATCATTTCAGTACTGGGATGTTGCCTCTGCAGCGGCGCTACCGCTGATCGGCACAGAGTTTCTCAGCGACCATCCGCGGCAGCAGCCCCCCACAGTCGCCGTCCAAATAAGATATATTTCATATTCCTAATATCAGGAAGTCGAGCCGGGCGGTTCTGTTCCGTGTGGCTTGGACTGCGCTTCGATTGTGCCAAGCACGGCTATCATCCGTGATACGGTAGGGTCAAGAATTGTCATGTCATCTTCACCCCCTGTAGGAAGTACCAACCACAGCCGTGGTCAGGAAACCCCGCCGGAGTCCCGCACCCAGTCTGGACTGGGACGCCTCCACTCAACACTGCCATGGCCGCAACGGGCGACGCGATTGCTAGGTGACTGGATGGGTATCACCATCTTGTTCTTCCTGTGGATTGCGATGCTGATCTTGGTTGCACACAACGTAATCATTCCACGGACTTGCGCGCAGAGATGGCCCCTGTGGGTACCGCTACTTGGCGGAATGAAGTCGATGTTGGCGGCGACTGCTCCATCGCGACCGGAGTGCATGAGTGCCGCGCTCTCAGACTCTGCGGGCTCTGTCTGGCTTTCCCCGGCCACGACAGCGACGGCTGGGTCGAGCGACTCGATGACCACGTACATCATTCCGGAAGACGCACTCATCATTGCCACTGCGCTGTGGGCAGTAGCTGCGATGCCACTGCTTTTGTCTTTCGGGGCCGCTCTCATCTCTAGGTGGCAGCAGTCGCCACGAGCACGCCATCGCTTTCATGCGGAGCAAGAGCGAGCGGACGGTGACTGGAGCGAGCGCGAACGAAGCTGGAAACGCGATGCGGCGGACAACATCTCGCGACTGTGGCTCATCGAGTCTCGCCACGCTGCACAAGCGCAGCACCGGATGATGCAGCACGCGTGTCTGTACGGCTTTGCGACTTCCGCGATTTTTGCCTGGGGACTGCTGGCCAACAACAACTCCTCTTTGGCTTGCCAAACTCGAATGATGGCGATTGCAGCCGCGAGCGCTGCCTTCACATCGTTTAGCGTAAGCTTTGGAAGACTCACGGTGCGGGCCTCGATTCGTGACACCAGTGCGCGAATGTTCGCCTACGCGCTGCGGGCACTCATCTTGTCGGTGGTCTCTGCGGTCCTGCTGCTGTCCGTGCTATGGCACCATGGGACTTCGGTAGCTGGGTCTGCATCAGACAACATCCTACTCCTCAAAGACTCCGCCGTCCTCGCCGCGCAACCGTTTAAAGGACCAACCAGCTACATGATGCTCGGGATGGTGGTCGCGCTCATCGGGGAAGGAGTTCTTAGCCAGCTTACGGCCCGTGCGGCTTCTGCGGTCAGTCTGCAAATGCTCCAGCGCGGCACCGATGGCACCAAGGAACTGGCGGCAATCGATGGGCTGACCGAGCAGGACCTCCTGCGCTTGGGAGAGGAAGGGATCGATTCGATCCATGCGTTGGCGCTGGCATCTACCGCTTCACTGTATTTTGGGACTCCCTACACTCTGCAACGTCTGTGTGACTGGCAGGATCAGGCTCTGCTCATTACCTATGTAGGCCTGGCGAAAGCCCAGATGTGTCGAGAGAAACTCATGGTACGGGGTGCGATCGATCTGCAGCGCAAAGCAGACTTCTTGATGTGCGAGTTAACCCACCCGGCCGTAGGAGACAAGGAAATCCAGAGCCGGGACAAAACCTTCGAGATCATCCGTAGCTCGCTAGGTTTTATCTCTGTCGAGCAAGCGCGTGAGTCACTGTTTCCGATGGCCAATGATGAGGTGATCCGCAGACTCCGCATCTATCATCGCGGCTCCGTTACCGAAGACCTCAGAGGGTAGAATCCACGCCGATCCGTACCTCCTTCCGTGATACGATTTATGGTGCATTCCCAACTTCGATCACCGAGAGCTCCGTAAAGAGGTCTTGTCGATGGGTGTAAGAAATCTGATCGCAACGGTTTCGATTGTCCACGATGACCCACACGTAGCCGCAAAAGAGGCTATTTTTGAGCTGACCGACCGACTGGGTCAGCCGCCCGCCATCGTGCTGCTGTTCTTTTCTGCCGAGTTTCCAGCCCAGGCGATTCGTGATGGAGTGTGGAGCGCGCTCGATCCAACCACGGTCGTTGTGGGTTGTTCCTCCTCTGCCGAGCTAGGACCGGATGGTGCGCTGATCCACTCGGTCACGGCGCTGGGAATGTGTCTGCCGGGATATCGTGCTCAAGCGCTGTCAGTTCCAGGAGGCCCTGACTCCTTTGCAATCGGACAGCAGCTCGTCGATTCCGTACAGAGCCCCAAACCCGATCTCCTACTACTGTTCCCGGATGTCCTGACGGTCAACGCCACCCGACTCCTGCTCGGAATCCAGTCACGGCTAGGTGCCAAGTTTCCGGTGCTGGGTGGGGCGGCTGCCGATATGGGAACGTTCAAGCAGGTCGAGCTGATTCACGGCAAAGAGATCCTGCGATCCGGAGTGGTGGCGCTTGCTTTGTTTGGTCCCGTGACCATCTCTGCTGCCGCATGTAGTGGTTACTCTCCGGTCTCTGTTCCGCTGCAAGCGACTCGGGTGGATAACGGCAATATCCTGCTCGAACTCGACGGTAAGCCTGCTCTGACTACCTATCTGGAACAGCTCGGCCCGCGCAAAAGCGAGATGCCCGGAGTCACCATTGAGTATCCGATAGGGGTTGTATCACGCATCAGCGGCAAGACCGAGGTACAGACCGAGCTGGTGCGTGCGGTGTTCGGAATCAATGAACAGAGAGAAGCGCTCATCTTGGGCGGAGACATTCCCGAGCGGGCGGAACTTTGCATTCTGAGTGCGACGCGCAACGACGTACTCACTGGGACACAGACTGCCGTTCAAACCGCGCTCACGGGATCCGCCAACGCAGAACTTGCCCTGCTATTTAACTGCGTCTCGCGCAAGGTCATTCTCGGACCACGGTACAAAGAGGAGTATTCGGTGGTGGACTCTGTCTTACCGAAGTCTCTGCCTCGCATTGGCTTTTACACCTTTGGCGAGCTGTCTCCGGTGGCGGCGGTGACCCATCATCACGAGTCGACTTTTACCATTGCTTTGGTCCACTTCGGCACAGCCAAGTAGCGGAGTCCTAACGATGCGCTGTGAGAGCTGTTGTTTAGAAGATCCCACAAGTGATGCGCTCGATCTGGACGCCTTTTGCCGCAAGCTGTCGGGTTGTACGGAGTGCCCTCTGCTCCGATTGGATGCACCGATTCCGGCAAGCGTGCTCTCCAAACAGATTGAACGACTCAGGGAGTCCGCCAGACACAACCGCCAACAGCAGAATCGAATTCGCCAGCTCGAACATGCACAAAGTGAGCTAGCGATGGAGATTCAGCGATCCGATGAGCGCGTTGCCAAGCTCGAACAGACCCAGAAGGCAACCGCCCAAGCCGCGGACGAGCAGTTCCAGGCCCAGATCACGATGCTGGCCCGTCAGCAAGCAGCGATTTTGGAACTGGCAACACCGATCATTCAGGTATGGGATGGAGTGCTCGTGCTGCCGCTGATCGGTCAGCTCGACGACAATCGGATGCAGTCGCTTACCGAAAACCTGCTGGCCGCGCTGCAGCAGAAGCAGGCTCGGTTTGCCGTACTCGATTTGACCGGTATCTCGGACCTCAACGAGTCGTCGGCTCGACACCTGTACCGAGTGGCGTCGGCCGTACGCTTGCTGGGTGCGGAGGCACTTTTGTGTGGCATGCGCGCCCAGGTGGTTCGAATTGTAACCAGCCTCGGTGTCGATCTGGGGACACTATCGGTGACAAGAACGCTGCAGGATGCTCTACGCCGCTGCATTGCCAAGACACGAGAGACCCCGAGTGCATGAAGGCTGTGCGCAGACGGATGTCATCCTGGTATAACTGCAAGCTGTGCGCATGAGTCGCTGGATTTCGGTGTTGTCGCTGTCCGCGCTGCTCTGGACTCCTTCGGTCCAGGCATCGGATCTGTACGGTGGAGCCAGCGATCTTCCTGAAGAGCTACGCTCGCTGCTGTCGGCCAGTGAGCCCTCACGCCGACGCCAGGGGGTCGAGCGCCTGCAGTCGTTACCGGTACGCCTCGCGACTCCGTACCTGCTGCAGCGGCTTCAAGATGGTGACTCCGCAGTGCGGGCAAGAGCAGCTCAAGCTCTCGGTCCGACGGCCAACGTAGCGGCAGCAACTGCGCTGCTCGATGGAATGGGCGACTCGGACAGTACGGTTCGGGCGGCGTGTGCGGAGGCCTTGGGTCAGTACGGAGCGCTCCCGAAAACCGAGCAGCAGCGAGCGGTGAATCTGCTGGCCCGAGCGATGGGAGACAGTCAGTTCGAGGTCCGCCAGGAAGCCCTGCGCGCCGTCGAAAGGCTCCTCACAGCCCAGGTATTTCAGCTCTCCGATCTGCCGCTCCTGATCGGTCCCGTGCTGCTTAGAGCGGAAGACGAAAACGTCGGGGTCCGACGTGGGGCACTCGCCGTACTCGGTCGGCTCAGTCCACTCACGCTGCCGCCAGAGCTACGCAGTCGGGTGCTGCTCGCCCTACTCGGTCGGCTGTCGGATCCCGCTCGCGATGTTCGCGCCGAGTCGCTGCGGAGCTTGGGCCTGCTACGCGCTCAAAACGCGACCGCCGCGGCGCTCCGGTTGCTACGCGATCCGACCGAGGAGGTCCGCCGACAAGCGATGCTGTGCCTGGGTCGACTCGCCTCCGAAGCTGCAATTCCCCTGATGCGGGAAGCGCTAGAAACCGGCAACGAGGGGCAACGAATGGCAGCGGTACAAGCGCTCTCTCTGTATCTGCTGCCCGACAAGGCCTCATCGGTCTCGAAAGAAGTGTTGACTCAAGCGACACAAACCATCTTGTCCAGCCTTGGGCAGTCCGCACTCCGTCCGCTGGTTGTTGAGTCGCTCCTTGCGGGCAGTGAACGCGTCGCTCCGATTGTGCTGGCTGAGCTGGCCCGCCCCGCGCTCGGACTTCAGCAGCTCGCCATACTCGTCGAACTGCTGCGCGATCTGGGCCCGAAGCTGTCTCCCGAGCAGCGCGCTTTTGCGACCACAGAACTCAGTCGGGAGCTGTTCCGAAATCGACTTCCTCGCGAACAAGTTCTCGACGCACTCGCGGCAATCGGCGATCGCAGCATCACGCCACTGCTGACCTCACTTTTGTTCGACAAAGATGTGGTGGTCCGACGACGCACGGTGCAGATCTTGCGCAAGCCACATCTGCTCGACCGACGGGCTCTCGACGCACTCACCACAGCCAGCGCCGACACCGATCCTCAGGTCCAGCGGCAGGCCCTGCTCGCGCTTGGAGATCTCGGCCTAGGACAGTCCAGGCTCGTTGAACTGCTAGACCCCACCGACCGCCCAACGCTCGCCGTAGCGGAGACCCGGGTGATCGCGGCCCAGGCCCTTGTGCAGCATGCCAAGCAAGGAGTCCTCGCGGATCCGGCGGTCACGATGCTGCTACGGTCCGTGCTGACTGTTGGTGTAGGGCTAACCGAGCAGCGAGTCCGACGCACGGCTGCGCAAGCGCTGACGAGCTTTCTGTCGCCACGCCCGGAGCGACACGCACCGATCATCGCGGAGCTGTTGTCCGCACTGCGTAAGCCTCCCGATGGCGGGCCCCACCGTGAGGTGTTATTGCTGCTGTCGGGTATCTTGCGTGGACGAACCAGTGAGACCGTGCGCGAGCGCCTGTTGTCGTTGGCTCAGCTCTCTGCGGACCCGCAAAGCGTCGAGGGTCAATTCGCGGTCGACGCGCTCTCTGCGCTGCAGTCGTTTGTCGATCCGGCAGCGCAGAACCGACTCATCAAACTGCTGCAACACCGCGACCCGGTCCGTGTACAACGAGCAACCGGGGCGCTCGGCTGCTTGCTGGCGACAAATCCAACGGACGCGATCGTGACGGCGTTGCTCGGTCAGCTTCAGGATGGTTCGCTCGCTTCTCTCAGTGCCGCTGCCGAGGCCGCTTGGGCACTATCAAACTTGCCGCGCAATCACCCGGCGACCCAGCGCGTGGTCGAGCGGCTACGCCTATTACTATCTATAAAGCGCGAGCCCTCGATCGAACTGACTGCGCTGCGTACCAACACCCTGGCAGCGCTGGCCAGGCTCGGGATTGCGGAACCTCGCGATGCCGAATGGCTGGAGGATGGCGATGCCGGGGTCCGTCGCAACGCTGCATTGCTGGTTGCATCGGTGGTGCCACGCTCGGGGGGAATCGAAGCACGGCTGCGCAACGTCGCCGCGCTAGATGAGGATCGGCAGGTCCGCAAAAATGCCGAGTCTGCGCTACAAGGACGCGGCCCGCTCGGTCTGTCGAATCGGAAGCACTGGCTGATCACCTACCAGACCGATTTCGACGGCAAGCTGCGCCCGATGCAGTCGTATGGGCTACTACTAGGCGACGGACTGACCCGGGTTGGCTTCACCGATCGAATGGGAACTGCCGTCGACGAGCTACTGCCTGATGGACCTTGCGAGGTCGAGCTCGTGCCGCCGTCCACGCCGCCACGCTGACTCGTCCCGCGCTCACGGCGCAATGAACTCAGTCCAATTCGGCACCGGCTGGGGCCAACATTCCGACGGAAGCTCCGCAGCCAACGTCAGCCGTTTACCGGTGCGCGGCTGGAACAGGTCAAGGGCTGTGGCATGGAGTGTCAGACGCTCAAATGGCGGCCCTCCGTACAGCGTGTCCCCGACGATGGGATGACCGGACGCCATCATATGTACCCGCACTTGATGGGTCCGCCCGGTTTCCAGCCGCACAAGTACCAACGACTGCGCAAAAGGGGCAGTGCGCAAGGTGTCCAGACGCCAAAAATGACTCACCGCCGAATCGCCCAAAGTCGATGCCGTCGGATAGGCGCGCATCATCGGAGCCCCCTGCCCGGCCGACTTGCCGATCCGGAGATCAATCCGTCCACTTGCTGCCGGCACCCCAACCACTCGCGCCAAATAGCGACGCTCAATCCGACCTTCGACCAGCGCTTGACCGAGCCGGGCGCAGACCTCTGCCGAGCGCGCCAGCATCGTCAGTCCAGAGGTCTCGCCATCCAGTCGGTGCGGCAGCCACAACGGACCCGGCAACATCGTTAGCAGCGATGGACCCCCTCGGCGACCCGGTTGACACAACAGTCCAGCGGGCTTGTTTACGACCAGCAGATCGCGATCTTCGTAGACAACCTGCGGACTCGGAGTCGGCGACGCGGTTTCAGCGACAAACACGGTCACTTTCTGACCGGCAGACACCGTGTTGACGGTCGGTCCAGCCCGTCGACCATCGATCCAGACAGAGCCCTCCCGAACGGCGCGACGTGCTTCGGCATCGCTCACCCCAAGTCGTGCTCGTAGCAGCGCCAGCAGAGCCCGGGGGTCGGAAGCCGCAGCGGTAATAAGATGCTTTTTGGACACCTCTTATTGGCCCTTTCTGCCGGCTGCGCTTGCTTCGATTCAAGAAGCCCCAACCGCGTTCGCTCAGGCTGATTTGCGTAGCTCGGACAGAGAGACCGCGACCTCCCCGGCCACTCGAGCATTGTCGACGATGAGTGCACGATTGGCACGAACGCTCTGCAGACCCGTTTCGGTGGCGATACGACCGAGCAAAAACGGCGTCAGCGCTTTGCCTCCGACCTGCATCGACTCGGCGGCTTGCAGAGCGGCTTGCATCGCTCGCTCTACCAACTCATTTGGTAACGCCTCGGACTCTGGAATCGGATTGCACAGCAGCACGCCCCGTCGCGGATGAATCGCAAAGTGCGACCGTAACGCCCGGGCCGCCGACTCTGCGCTATCGACGCGGTGGAGCAGCTTGAGCCCGCTCGACGGCGTATAAAACGCGGGCAGGTCAGCCGTGCCATATCCAATCACCGGCACCCCCAGTGTCTCTAGGTATTCGAGAGTACGCGGCAGATCCAGAATCGCCTTGGCACCCGCCGACACCACCGCGACCGGCTCACTCGCCAGCGTGGTCAAATCGCAGGAAATGTCGAAGGCATCTCCCCGATGAACGCCACCGATTCCGCCCGTGGCCATCACACTGATTCCAGCTCGTGCCGCCGCGACTACCGTTGCTGACACCGTGGTTGCCCCGTCCGCCCCGGAGGCTAGCAGGGGGCCCAGATCAGCCGCCGACGCTTTGAAGAATCCCTGCCCGTGAGCGATGCGCTCGATCTGCTCTCGGGAAAGACCAATACAGAGCCGTCCAGCGAGCACCGCGATCGTCGCTGGCACCGCCCCCGAACGTCGCACCGCTTGCTCTGCCTGGAGCGCGACCTCGATGTTGTCCGGCCAGGGTAGTCCATGCGCCAGCAGAGTCGATTCCAGTGCAACCACGGCTCGACCATCGGCCAGCGCCTTGTCGACCTCCGGCTGCACCGATAGATACGATTCGACACTGCCGCGCATCAGTTTTGGACCTTCTGCCTGCCGCGACGAACCTCGGTCAGCTCTTCGACGGAAAATTGATAAACTGAGTTGCAAAAGTTGCAGGTGATCTCGGCTTTTCCCTCGGCAATCATCTCGTCGATATCGCCATCCGCCAGAGTCCGCAGCATGGCCTCGATACGGCCTCGGTCACAGCGACATCGAAACTGGAGCTCACGATGGTCTTGGATCTCCAGCCCCTCGGCGTAAGAACCGAGCAGAAGCTCCGCCAGTGCGCCCGGGGTCTGCGGTCCGCTCTGTAGCAAGTCGTACAGCTCGCCGCTCCGCAGCAGATGTTGCGCATTGCGCAGCACCGTCTGGGTTTCCTCCGGAGAATCGGGCATCGCTTGGAGCAAAACCCCACCAGCCTGGACAATGTGACCGCCGCCGTCGAAGATCAGCTCCGTTCCAAGTGCCGACGGAATCTGCTCCGACTGCCGCAGGTAGGCTTCAATGTCCTCATCGATCTCGCTCGTGACCAGGCTGACCTGCCCTTGGAAACGTTCGGTTAGGCCGACATCCCGGACGACGTTGACGACGCCATCCCGACCGACCAAGTCAGCGAGTCGCTGGCGCCGATCCATTCGCTCGGCAGGACACGCCTCCGGCAGCAGTGGATACCCGCGCACCGAGCCATCGTCGTAGGCATCAACGGTGACCCCCCGCAGCGGACCGTCACCTTGGACTTGGATGGTCACCCGCTCTCCACCGCGTGTCAGCGTGGCGAGCAGGTAGCTGCCGAGGATGCCACGGCCCAGCGCACAAGCGGCAGCAGCACTGGCACGGTGACGCCGAGCGGCTTCCTGACAGACGTTGGTGGCAATGGCCGAGACGACGCGGACGTGGAGTGTCCGATGGATGGCACGGATGAGCAGGTCAGACATGGCGATGGATTTGAGAAAAAGGGCCCCAACCCTAGCAACTTTTTCCGACCTGCGCACGAAACCTACCCAGCCCTACAAAAGATTTCAGGGCACCACACCGGACCCCAATCGAAAGGTTGATCATGCTCAGGCAACGAAGCTCCGATCCATTTGTCGCACTCCACCACGCCCAACGAGCCGACGCCGCCTCCCCTCCGCTCGATTCCTTACCGTGTGCGGCCCACGACGCCCCGTCCATCCCGTATGGCAGCCACGGAGCGCTCACTCCACTGTTTGTCCCCCACCCCAGCGGCCACACCATACGCCCCTGGATCTTGCGCTGTAGCGATGGCAACGAGCGCGTCTTGGCTCGCCCGCTACGGATCGGCAGCGGCCCTGACAATGACTGGGTACTCACGGACCGCTATATCTCGCAGCAACATGCCTTGCTCGTGCCTGGCCAAGGTGGAGTGCAAGTGCAGGATCGCGGCTCACGCAATGGAACATGGGTGAACGGGGTACGGATTCGGCACGGCGAGCTACGACAGGGAGGAACGCTGCACCTGGGACAGACCGAGCTGCGACTGTTTCAGCCGATGGCCACCGGGCTCATCGGACAAAGTTCTGCCATGGTTCGGCTGCGCGAACAGATCGGTCGCTTTGCGCCGTCGGTTTTGCCCGTGCTGGTGCTTGGGGAAAGCGGGACCGGCAAGGAACTGGTCGCCAAAGCGCTGCACATCGAGAGCGGACGCCGCGGCGAACTACTGACGGTCAACTGCGGCGCGTTGCCTCGCGAGCTCATCGAAAGTGAGCTGTTTGGCCACGAGCGGGGTGCCTTCACCGGTGCGGACCGTCGGCATTTGGGCTGCTTTGGCGAAGCGAACGGAGGCACTCTTTTCCTCGATGAGATTGGCGAGCTGCCGCTCGAGCTCCAGCCACGCTTGCTACGCGCACTCGAAAGCCGAACGATTCGCCCGGTGGGGGCCAGCCGGGAAGTACCGATCGATGTACGGATCGTCGCGGCCACCCATCGTGACCTTCAGCAAGCGGTGCACAAGGGGCTGTTTCGTCACGACTTGTACTATCGACTCGCGGGGCTCACCGTGGACATTCCGCCCCTGCGACAGCGTCCCACCGACATCGCCCTGCTGGCTCGACATTTCCTACACGAAGCTGCGTCGGAGCTGCCCGGGCTGTCGATGGCCGACGACGAACTCGACCTGCTCACCCGCGACCAGTGGCCGGGCAATGTCCGAGAGCTGAAAATGGCACTGCTTCGAGCGGGTCACCTGCATGGCCCGGTGCTGCTCGCCAAAGACGTACTTGCCGATCGAGCCCGCGTCACCGCACAGACCGATGATCAAGTCCACGTCCGAGGCCGACGACTCATCGACATCGAGCGGGATGTGCTCCGCGCAGCGCTCCGTCACGCTGGTGGCAATCAGCGAGCCGCAGCAGAGCTTCTCGATCTACCAAAGTCATCGCTCAGCGACCGACTGCGCCGACTCGGCATCGCCACCAAGCGAGCCATCACCGGTGAGCCTGTCACTGACTAAGATTGGCTTTTGCGCTTGGCCAAGTAGTCCCGGGTGATTTGGGCGGCTTGGTCGTAGCCATCGCGGATCTGATCGACCATGAACTTTTCGATCTTGCCGCCGAGGAGCGGGATCGACACCTTGATTTCACCGGCGAACTCGCGACGACAGCGACCGGGTCCAAGCGGAGTCACAGCAAACACACCCGAAAGCTGGAAACGATCTCGCATCACCGCCGGCTCGATCTGCACGTTCATCTTCGACTCAGACTTGAGGAAGACATCGATCTCGGTGTAGCCGGTCTCTTTCACCACCGATGACGCCCATGACGGAACCGCCATGGCTGGCTCCAGCTTGACCGTCCGATAAAGCTTGGCCCCTTCGTCGCGTCGATCGGTGACTTTCCACGACCGCATCTTGAGTCCCCGAAACAGCTCGGTCTCAAACGCTTCCGAGAAAAACATCTCCCAGAACTGAGGTGGCTCGACGTCAAAGTCGTGAACAAAGCGGAACTGCATCAGGGTACCTCGTCGCGCACAGAGCGTTAGCCGAACAGCTTCTTCAGCTCGTTTTGAATCTTGGTTTCGACGGTGGACTTGATCGGCGATAGCGCGAACGACAGATCGAGATTTACCCTCACCGTCGTGGGCTCGATTTTGATAACCCCGGTCGCCCCGGTGCGCTCGACCTTGGCCTCGGTGTCCGATACCCACTTCGAGCTAAGTCCGTACTTTTCCGACAGCTCTTTGCTCAAACCGTCGAGCTTCTGCTTGGCTTCCGCTGCGGTGACCTTGTGGCTCTGGGTGATCTCAAGCTTGGGCATCGGATCTGCTCCTTCATTGGGCCTGCCTAGGGCAAGGCGTTTGGGAATGGACACCGGCGAACATCTTCGCCGCTAGTAGTGCCTATATCATGTGCTAGCTTGCCGCCAAAATGGACAAGTTTTCGGGCCGAGGCACAGACGACGCACGCTCTCAGCCTTTCCGCATCACCCGCTTCGCATCGTCGGGTGGTTGAGCGGCCAAAGCGGGTCCGGGCGATCTGCATGAGCTTCTAACGGGTGACGGGTCCGCTCGTCTCGGCAGCGCTGCACGACAAGCAGTGCTCGTTGGGACAGAGACAGGCGACGACGCCGGGGTGTTCCTTGTCCGCGATCTGACCGACAGCGGGACCGGGCTGGTGCAGACGGTCGACCTCATCACTCCGCTCGTTGACGATCCCGAATTGTTTGGTCAGATTGCCGCCGCCAACTCTCTGTCCGATGTCTACGCGATGGGTGGCCGACCGATCACGGCGCTCAACGTGTGCGTGTTTCCGAAGGAGCTTGAACCCGCCGCCGCTCGGGCCATTCTCGCTGGAGCCAATCAGAAGCTCGCCGAAGCGGACACCGCACTCCTTGGCGGCCATACCGTGCGCGGTCCAGAGCTGCTATTCGGATTGTCCGTGACCGGGATCGTCGACCCGGCCCGCATCTGGCGCAACGTCGGTGCGCGGCCTGGCGACGGACTTATCCTGACCAAGCCGCTCGGATCGGGTCTGATCGCCACCGGCTACCGTCGCGGCCTCGTATCTGCGGAAGAGCTGACGAGCTGCGCCGGGCATTTGACGACGCTCAACCGCCGCGCCGCCGAAGTGCTTGCCAGGTTTCCCGTGTCGGCAGCGACCGATGTGACTGGCTTCGGGCTCATCGGCCACAGCCTGGGAATGACCCGGCACGGGGGCGTTTCGCTGCACATCGACTGTCGACGCTTGCCGATCTACGACGGAGCCCTCCGGCTCGCGGCCGCCCACGTCACCTGCGGCGGAGCTCGCAACAACCGCCAAGCGTTCGCCAGCCTGGTCGCCGTCCATCCTGACGTATCGGAAGCATTGCGCGAGCTGCTGTTTGACCCGCAGACCTCGGGCGGACTGCTGGTCGCATTGCCGGCCGAGCGCTGTGAGGAAGCAGTGTTCGCCCTCATCGCGGCGTCGGTTCCGGCTGCGCTCATCGGTGAAGTCACAAAGTCCGCCAGCCAACCGCTATACGCATATTCCTAACGTCCAATACCAACTCGACGTACGTGGGCGACATATGCTTGGACAGCATGTCGGATAGTGCCCACCTAAAATGATTTTTTTTATTCTGAGACGCTTTGAGCGCTCGAACCTCAATATAATAGATGCTCTATGCGCGGGACCATGGCTTATGCCTGTTGACACCGACGCAGCGTGGCCTGTCGATGAAGACCGGTACCGCGGCTGGCTCCGCTCCATCGCCGAGGGGATGCAAGGCCTGTTCTTACTCGTTGATTCAGGTGGAGTCCTGATCGATGGCTTGGCTCATGGCGCGCTGCAGAAGCGGCTGTGTGCCACCGATCTGGTCGCTGGTGTGACAATCCAGCAGCTTCTACCACTGCTCAGCACCATGCTGGAGCAGAGCCTGATGATCTGCCGGCATACCGGCCACATACAAAAAAACGATCACTCCATCGACGATCAAAAAGGCCCCCTATTTTTAAAAACACAGGTTTTTAAAAATCAACACAATTTCTATTCAATTATAATACTAGATGCTCATCATGAGCGCTCGTTGGCGATTCAGATTCAAACCTTATCTGCCGATCAAAGACAAACCGTTCGCTTACTCCATGAAATGGATTCGAGATATCGAACGCTGTTTGATGCACTGAGTGAAGGTGTGCTATTTGTCGCTAGGGATGGTCAAATTCTGGCGACCAATGAAGCGGCGGCCCAGCTCTTTCACACCACCGTTTCCGAGTTCATCAAGCTGCGCCTCAACGGACCGCTGCCCTTCCAGTTCGTCGATGAAGAGATGCAGCCACTCTCCGTCGAACAGCGACCGATCTTCGCCACGCTGCACGGGGGTCAGACCCGCCAAGGGTTTGTCATGGGCGTGGTGTTCCCGGCCAGCGATCCATCGGCGAGCATTACCTGGATAGCCGTCAATTCGCGACCACTGTGGCGACCGAACGATAGCCTACCTTATGCTGCTGTGGTGTCTTTTTATGATATTACTCTACAAAAACAGCTAGAGCGTGAACTCCACCATCGTGCTTTTCACGATCCACTCACTTCCTTACCAAATCGCAGTCTGTTCATCGATCGTCTCGATACTTCTATTCGACAAGCCCGCCGAACCGGGGACATTGTAGCGGTATTCTTCTTGGATTTAGATGGCTTCAAAGCCATTAATGATGTAAGCGGTCATGATACTGGCGACCGATTTTTGCAAGCTGTTGCACAGCGCTTATCGGCATCCCTCCGCGATGGTGATACGGTTGCGCGATTTGGAGGCGATGAGTTCACAATCTTGCTACCGACGATTCAGACTGCAGAGGATGCGCTCCGCGTTGCAGAACGAGTGCTAGAGGAACTACATCAGCCGATCGTGATTGATGGAACATCCTACACAGCGTCTGCGAGCCTTGGCATCAGCTTGTATCCACACGATGGGAACGAATCATCGACCCTGATTCGCCACGCCGACTTGGCGATGTATCGAGTCAAAGCGCAAGGTCGCAACAACTGCCAGTTCTTCCGCGAGGAAATCAACCTCGCGACGACGCGCTGTCTCAGTCGTGAAAACGTCCTTAGTCAGGAAATCGCCCGCGATCTGTTGCGCCTGCGATTTCGCCCGTATGTCCTGCTGGAGACGGAACAAGTGGAAGCCTGGGAGGCCGAATTGTACCGCCCTGCCCACGAGGATCGGGAGCAGGAACTCATCAGCGAAGCGTCGCTCGAGGAGGGTCTGGCTCAGCAGCTATTCCGACACCTCGTCGACCAAGCCTGCCGAGCTTTTCAACATGACATCCATCTGCGTCGACCTTCCGAGTTGCTGGTGGTGAAAATCTCGCAGCGCCACCTAGTGGGTGCGACGGCGGTCATTTCGGTGGCGACGGCACTGGAGCGCAGTGGACTGTCCCCAAATCGACTCGAAGTCGATGTCACACCGTCAGGAAATCTCAGCGATCCGGTCGCGCTGGTGGAGCCCCTGCTACAGCTTCATCATCTCGGGGTGCGACTGAGCCTGTCCTCATCGGCGACGACCAGCTTGCCGCTGGAATATCTACCGCATCTTCCGGTGTCGTCGATGACGCTACCCGAACCGATCTGGCGACGGAGCTTCGAGGACCAAAAGACCGCCGCGCTATGTGAAGGACTGATCGCGCTGGCCGAGCGGCTCGGGCTGTCCGTCACCGCTGCCGGAATCAACTCGCATAGCGAACGGCAGACCGCCCTGACCCGAGGCTGTCGACGAGGACACGGTCCGCTGTGGCCGATGGTATCCGCACTACCAGAGCCCCCTTTTAGCCAGGGCTAGTCTACTCGGTAGTTTCACTGGCAGCAGCGACGAACAATGCGTTCTTCGCCGACTCACCGCGTGGGCCTTTTTCGGCCGCCCAGCGCTCAAGCACCGTGCGTGCCTCGTGCCGAACTGTGCGATCAGAATCGAACTGAGCAACATGCCCAAGCAGCGGCACCGTCTCCGCGAAACCAAGCCGTCGCATCGCCATCACCGCCGACCTTCGGGCACTCGGTTCCGTGCGATGCAAGACCGCTTCCAGCGACGGGAGAGCAGCTCGTCCATGGGAAGCCAGGGTCCGCAGCGCTTGTTCCTGAACCTCGCCGTGGGTCGTCACCAACAGCTCGATGCTGGCCTTCAAATCCACGGGCTGTTCGAGGCAAGCGGTAAGCAGTAGCGCCAAGAGCCAAGCGCTTCCATCGATCTCCGAGGAAACCAACCAGCGACGAAGCATCAACGCTCGCTTTCCAGCTTGCGACGATACCAAGCAATCGTCTCGCTCAAACCTTCTTCGAGATCGAAACGCGGCTCCCAATGAAGTAGCTCCCGGGCCTTCGTCACCGAGGGCACCCGCAGCTCGACATCGGCATGATCCCAGCGCACAAACTCAATCGGAGAGGAAGACCCGCACAGCCTACGAATGAGCTGCGCCAGGTTATAGACTGTCACCGTCGAACGCGGGTTGCCGATGTTAAAGGCCTGCCCGCTCGCCTCTGGTGTAACCAGCGCCAGCATCGTCGCGTCGATGATGTCATCGATGTAACACCAGGCGCGAATCTGCGAGCCGTCGTTGTGAATCATGAGCGGCTCACCACGCAGCGCCCGCACGATGAAGTGATGCACCGCGCCCTCGCCGATCTGACGAGGACCATAGATATTAAATGGCCGCACGGTCACCGCCGGAAACTGATACTGACGGTGGTAGGTCATGGCCAAGTGCTCGGTGGCCAGCTTCGACACCGCATAGGTCCAGCGTGCTTCACCTACCGCACCGACGGTGGTCGCATCCAACTCGCTGACCTGGTAGGCATAGCGACCAAAGACCTCACTCGTCGAAAAGTCGATGAAGCGACGACAACCACCCGCCTCGTGCGCCGCCTCCAGCAGGTTCGCCGTCCCTAGCAGAGACACCCGCATCGTCTGCGTCGGCATCCGCATCACCGTATCGACGCCCGCGATCGAGGCCAAGTGAATCACCAAATCGGTATCTTTCACCGCCCGGCGCACGGCCTCTTGGTCAAGCACATCCCCCACGACCAACTCGACGTTCTTGTGCTCATGAAGCCCCGCCGGACGCAGCGCATCACGGCGCATCACATCGAGCACCCGCACCCGATTGTGGGTTCGTAGCTTCTCGACGAGGTGCGAGCCAATAAAACCAGCTCCGCCTGTCACAAGCACATGGGCGTCGCGCAGATCAGTGTTTGCCATCGACATGGCCGCGCATGCTAGCTGGGATTTGCGGCGCGGCGCTCGTCTTTTTGTCGTCCGCTCCGGCATCTTCAGGGGGTTGCCCCCGCAAATAACGCAGCCGTTCCCCGAGCGTTCGCTCGTAGCCGCTCGACGAAGGCTGGTACAGCGTGACGTCGCGCAGTCGGTCAGGCAGGTAGTCGCGCATCATCTTCGTCGGAGCGTTGCGCAAATGCAGCGGCACCGGCAGCGCACCATGCTGCTCGACGACTCGCTTGGCCGCTTGATAGGTCACTATCGCGCTGTTCGACTTCGGGGCCAGCGCCAGATAGATCGCCGCTTCGCTCATGGGCAACGTCCCCTCGGGGAGTCCGATAAACCGGACCGCGTCTGTCGCAGCCATCGCCACTTGCAGCGCCCGCGGATCAGCAACTCCAATGTCCTCAGCCGCAAAAATGACCATCCTCCGCATCACAAACAGCGGATCCTCCCCCGCCTCCAGCATCCTCGCCATCCAATAGACCGCCGCATCGGGATCCGAGCCGCGCAGGCTCTTAATGAACGCCGACACCACGTTGTAATGCTCATCACCGCTTTTGTCGTAGAGCAGCACCTTGCGCTGAAGAGCTTCCTCGACCGTCTGCCGTTCAATGACGCGTCGTCCTTGCTCGTCGAGATGGGTAGCGTGATGGGCTGCGACCTCGAGCGCCCCGAGCGCCCGCCGACCGTCTCCTCCCGACTGTTCCGCCAAGAACTCACGGGCCTCGTCACTGAGCAGCAGCCGCTGCGCCCCAAGACCGCGCTCCGAGTCACGCATCGCCCGATCGAGCAGATTGCCAAGCTGCGCTTCGCTTAGCGCCGTCAGGTTCACCACCCGACAGCGTGACAGGAGCGCAGCGTTGACCTCGAAGGACGGATTTTCCGTCGTCGCCCCGATCAGCACCACGGTCCCGTGCTCCACGTGCGGGAGCAGCGCGTCCTGCTGTGCTTTGTTAAATCGATGAATTTCGTCGAGAAACAGGACTGTTCGTCCGCCCCTTGCCCGCTCGTACTCGGCTTCGCTTACCGCCGCCCGCACTTCCTTGACGCCCGCCGTTACCGCAGACAGCGAGACAAAGCGCGCCCCAAGCTGCGCCGCCAGAATCTTCGCAAGCGTAGTCTTGCCCGTGCCCGGCGGTCCCCACAGAATCAGCGAGGGCAACTGCTTCGACTGAAGCGCCCGCTCCAGCAGCTTGCCCGGTCCCAGAAGGTGCTCTTGCCCGATGAACTCTTCCAGGCTCCGGGGTCGCATTCGCTCTGCCAGGGGCGCGCCTGCGTCGACCGCTCCGTCCGAGTTCGCACTCTGTAGCCGAGAAAATAGATCCACGCGGCGACGCTAGTACAAAGCGTCGCGCAGCGACAGCCCGAGCCCGTTTCCCGACGGAAGCACCAGCTTTGCCGAACGACCATGATACGGACTCGACTGCGTAAACCGCTCTGTCAAAAAGAACGGCGTATCGAGATCACACACCGAGATCAGCCCAGTTCCACACACCGCATGCAGCGAGGCCGTCATCGCGATCTCACTTTCCACCATCCCACCTATCATCAGCGGAATGCGATGGCGACGAGCCAGCTCGGCGATAAGCAGCGACTCGCGTACCCCTGACTTCATAAACTTGAGGTTTAGCATTCTCGCCGCCTGCGACTCGAACACGCGGATCGCATCGTGGACCGTTCGGACCGATTCATCTGCACACACCGGCACCGGAATCCGCTCGCACAACTTCGCCATTCCCGCCAGATCATCGGCAGGGAGCGGCTGTTCAAAAAACAGTGGCTGCACCTGATGAGCCGCCAATCTTTCAACCAGCATCGCCGCAGCAGACTCGGTCAGTCCTTGGTTGCCATCCAAACTAAAGCGCAAGCCTGGACCGGTGCAGGCGCACAGCGCCATGACCCGAGCCACATCGTCATCCACCGAGCCGCCCCCCACTTTGACCTTCACAAACGGAAACTGGTACTCCACAAAGTGTCGATAGAAATACTCGACCTCCTCGGGTGCCAGCCTCGGCAAAGTGATGTCTGTCTCGGTGCAGCCAAGCTGTGCCCTCCCCCACAACGCGCCGAGCGGCACCCTCATCTGTCGCGCATGCAGATCCCACAGCGCAAGCTCGACGCCCGCTAGTGCCGTCGGCGTCTGCGAAAACGCCGGCCACAGCTCATCGTGTATCAATTGCAGCGCTGCCGCTGGAGTCCGCCCAATCATCCCGCTGACGAGCTGCTTACACGCAGGCAGCACCGTCTGCTGAGTATCCCCGGTCAGGACCGGAAACGGTGCCGCTTCGCCGATTGCCTCGCAGCCCTCGGCATCCCGCAGCACGATAAGGACGTTCTGCACTTCCTCGATCGAGCCTGAAGAGATGTGAAACGGTACGTGCAGCGTCGAACAGAGCGGTAGAACCTGGGCGGCAGCGATCGGCAACAGTCGCATGTGATTCCTCATGGAACCACGCGACTAACAATCGGGGAAGAACTCGTGCGTCACCGCTGCGCCGCGTGCCCACTGATCGTCTCCGCCCGGAAGCAGCGCCGCGTCTTGAGAGATCATCGCCACCGACTCCAGAAACCCGGCGTGATAGGACAGCGTAAAACAGGCTTTCCCAGAGCCTTCTCCCGTCGCAGGATTTTTGCGCAGGTCGAACGCATTCGGAGCAAAAGCCGCGATCTCTTCGTCGCTCAGCTTGCAGACCTTTTCAGCGAGTCGCGCCAGATTCCCGGGCGACAGCTTGGGACTATAGGCCGGATCGTTTTTGAGAGCCCACGGCGGGCCCGCCGGGTAGTCCGCGAAGATTCCGAGCCACGGGGCACCGAGTCCGTACAGCCGACGCGGCGAAAAGTGGTAGGCAAGCTGATTGATCGAGCTGCCCGAAAAAACATTCGCTCGCAAAAATGCCATACACGCCGGTCCATCTTGACGCTTGCGGTCCTCTGGATGAAAGCAGGCGTCGAAACCAAGTGCAGTGGCTCCGCGAGGTGGTGCGAACTTGTGAAAGACGTAATCCTGGCCCCGATACTCGCTTGCGGCGTAGAGGTCTTGGTAGGCGAGGCTGCGACCGCTGGTGGCAAACTGAATCGAGGCACCGCCCACCTCGATGATGGCGAAGCTGTCCCGTACCGTTGCTGGGATCTGCTGCGACACCCCGAGCCAAGCCAGCCGAGCCTCTTCCAAGCCGCTGATTGTGCGCGCCACTACCTGTTCTTGTTTGGCCTCGTCTTTGAAGAAACGCGCAATCTCGCTCCAGACCGCCTGGAACTCTCGACGTTCATCGGGGAGATTGGTGCTGGGACTGCGAAATCCTCCCGTGCCCAGCGCGACCACACCCTGGATCCGCTCACGAAGCTGGGGATTGCCCTTTTTCTGGACGTCCCCAAGCGCTTCCCAGGCCTGACGCAGCTTCGGCAATAGCAACGACGGGACTTCTTCTTGGGAATGGCCACGTACCAGCGCGGCGATACCACCGCTCAGCTTCACGCAAACAGGGCTTACGGAGGTCACGCGACAGCGCTTCTGGTCCGGCCCTTTGTCGACCGTTACCGGATACATGCAAAAGCGAGTACCCGACGAACCAAGATCCAGCACCAAGTGGACTGACTCTGTCCTCTCCGATGGACGCGCCGTTTCAGGCTGTGCTCCTTCATCCGGGAAGCCCAGGAGTGCCAGCAAACAGACAAACGGAACCGTCGAGAATAAGCGGAGTGGACGCGGACGCATGTCGCCTCCCAAAGCAGGTGCAGGTATTGAGTCAATAAGTACAGAGGCAGGCAGGCGCAGCCATGAGCGCGGCTACGGACTTGCTAAGAAGTAACCCAAGTGCCTACAAGTAGGGTTAGATTTTTGTAGCTTTTTGGCTACTAATCATAGTTTTTGCAGCTAGTGCTCGTTGCTATCTGCCTGGTTCTGGCTCGTTGTCGATTAGTTGAGCAGCGATAGTGGTTGCCAGTGCGCCTCGACCCTCTCACCTCGTATCGCGTAGAGGTCTGACAGCGCCGCGAAGTTATCCGCCTCACGCGGGTGCAATAGCACGAAGCTGCCGACGCCCGCCGCCACATTGCGGGAGCCGGTCAAAAGCTGCTGATTCGGTAGCAGGTTGCGAATGGGTCCATCGTTGAACCAGCCTGGCCTCAGACCCACCGGATAGACGATCGGCGAATCCCAGGTCCCACCGTATAGAAAAAAACCAACCGCCAGGTTTGGATCCCAAAGTCGCAGAAGCCCCCACATGCCGTCCAAAAACGGGAGCGGGGGCGCGTCCTGCTTCTTGAGAACTGGAACCGCGAGCCACAGCGCCGGCAAAAAGTCGGCGAGAGCCTCATCGGCAAAGTTCGCCGGTCGAAGAAGCCCCGAGCCCATCGCCAGGTCGTTTACCACCGTTGGCAGCCCTGCATATAGCGGCAGCGTCTTGCTTCCGCCGCTATTCAACACCAGCCTCGGGGCGTCGGGTGAGAACCAATCAGGCTGGTGCGCTTTGACAACGTCGACAAAGTGCTGATAACGCGTCTGCACCTCGCGAAGCGCCGCAAGAATCGCCGACTTGTGACGCAACCCCGGTGCGTGCGGGACGTGTCCGTCGTAACCCATGAAGCCACTGAGCTGAAGTTCTGACGGTGACGCCGCAATTTGATCGAGCAGTGCAACCAGCTCCGCATCACTGCGCACGCCGCCCCGATGAAGGCCGACGTCAAGCTCGATGCTGACCCGCAGCCGAAGACCCGTCCGTTGGGCAACCTCGCGATACGCTGTGAGCCGAGATGCGTCATCAATCAGCCACTCGACCCGCTGGGCCGCCTCGGGCATCTGTTGCAAGATCTGCTGAGCACTCGCGGCTGGAGCCGGCTTCCCGAGCAACATATCGATCGCGCCCAGGTCACCGAGTTCACGCAATAGCAGCGGAATCTGCGGCGCATGAAACACCATCAGTTCGCGGCTACCGCTGCGCTGCAAGATATACCGAATGAGACCGAGCGATGGCAGCGACTTCACGACGATGCGAAGTCGCTGATTCGACGACAACACCGCTTTGGCCCGCATCAGATTGGCATCCAATCGATCGAGATCGACCACAGCACAAGGCAGCCCTGGCGTGGTTTTGAGTGCGGAAGTCACCGTCGAAAAATAGAGCGCTTCGCCAGGCCGCAGTCGGGTTGAGTCAGAGATCGCACGATCGACTGGCTTTGCCCAAAACATCACCAGTGCCAGCACACCCGCGCCTACAGATAGCGCCATCCAGCTCCGTCGTCGGACCATGTCGCATCCTATCACACCGGCGTCGCTGTCAGAAAAGGCAGCCGTTGTATAGGCAGCCGATCTGGGCGATAGTAACCTTCGCGGTATTTTGTCGCCGCCGAGTCGACCGAGGGCAGTATGCCAATCCACGAAGAGCAGCTTCGCCGTGAGCAAGAACTCTTCGAAAAGAGTGAAGAGCAGCGAACGCACTCGACTGAGCGCCCCGAAGCGAGGGCCCACGAACAGGGCCAGCGAATGATCGAGGTGAATCATCGCATCGAGGCGGCGGAGCTTCACGACGCGCTGAAAGGCGAGGCCTTTAGCCAGACACAGCTCGCGGAACTGCCGACGCAGAGCGAGCCGACCAAACAAGCGGTGGAGCAGCTCTTCCATCACCTCGTCGAGCGGAAAGACAAGCCGCCAGCGGACCAGCTCAAGAAGCAACAGCGGACGACGACGCCAGTCGACCGCAAGACCGGTATGCGATCCCCCGAGCCAAGACACCGCGAACCGGATGACCTGTTTTCCACGGGAATCGAGGGAGACTTTGTTCCCAATACCAAGATCGCGGCAGGGGAAGTCGATATTCACCCGGCACCCGATGAAGGGATCGATTGGGGAGGCGGCAAACCTCGCCGTCGTCGACTGGGCAAACCGGGCTCATTTGTCAAAAAGAAGCCACCAGCCGACGGCAAATAGCCGACCTGGGGCCGTAACTGTAAGGAGATGACGTCGCCGATGAGCGCAGCAGCAACCGAGTCAGAGCGGCAAGCCGCCGAGCAGTGGCTAGCCGCCGAGCTTAACCGTATGTGGCTGGTCGCCGAGCGATGCCTACGCCAGTTTCAGCGCGCCCAGCTGAGACCGCAGCCCGACAATCCGGCGCTGGCCGAGGTGGAAGGAATCTTCACCGCTCGTCGCGCTGCCCGAGGTGGTCTGTCGAGCGGCCCGATGGACGAAGCCGAGCTCTCGCGAGCGATTACCGAGGTCGAGGGCACTCTGTTCGCGCTCCGTCGAGCAGCGCCCATCGGACGGATGATCGAAAACCTGGGCCTGTCACCGCTAGAGGTCGAAACGCTGGTGGTCGCGATGTCACCGCACATCGACGCACCGCTATCGGACGTCTTCTCACTGCTTCGTGGTTCACCGAGCCGTCGTGGCGTGGACCTATCGCTGGTGGCGCAGCTTTATCAGCTCCGGCGCAGTGATCGGCTTCAGCTACTCGATGCGCTTGATCCAGAGCGGCCACTGCTCGCGTGGCGCATGATCCAGGTGATCTCGCCCGATTCGATGGAGGGCTATAGCTCGGTCAACTACCGGGCGATTATGCCGACGTTCGACGTGCTATCGGCGTTGACAGGACGGGCAGAGCTGGCCCCGGCACTGGCGAAGACCTCACGGATCGTCCGTGGCGAAAAGCGGCTTGATGATTTGGTGCTATCCGACTCGCTCCGCCAGAAAGCCGAACGACTGTGTGCGATGGCCGAGCAGGCCGTCCAGCAGCAGCAGCTTGCTCACATGCCGTGGCTCCTATTTTGGGGCCCAAAGGGCATTGGGAAACGCGAGCTTGCGTCGCGAATCGCGGCGTACTGTGGTCGTCCGATGCTGCAGTTTGACCCGACCGGTGCCGAGCCGGGCTCGCTCGACGATCTGCTGCGGCGGGCCCAGCGGGAGGCGCTGCTCCGAGGGGCGGTGCTCTACCTTGGACCACTGCGCGGCGAGCTGCTAAACGACAATGGCCGTGAACTCATCAAGCGCATTCTGACGTACCCATCCATGCTGATCCTGGGAGTCGAATCGCTGCTCCCGCCACGAATCAACGTCGATCACAGCATGCAGGAGGTGCAGCTATCGAACCCACCCGAGCCGGCGCGTCTGATCTTGTGGCAGCGGGTGATTCCCGAGTCGATTCGGGCTGCCGATCTCAACCTGCCCAGCATTGCTCGGGCTTTCCATTTGTCGCCGGGCGAGATCATCGATACTGGCGCTGAGGCCCAAGAGCTGGCATCGCTCAGTCCAACGGGAACGATCAATCACGACCAGCTCCGCGCTGGTATTGATCGACGGCTGCGTAACGATCTGGGGGATATGGCAAAGCGTATCTCCGTCTCGGCGCGCTGGGACGATCTGGTCCTGCCCGATGAGGATACGGCGCGTATCCGCGAATTTATCGGTCGAAGCAAGTACGCCTACATGGTCTACTCCGACTGGGGATTCGGTCAGCGCGTCGGCTACGGCAAAGGCATGATTGCGCTATTTTCGGGCCCACCGGGCACCGGTAAGACCATGCTTGCGGGGCTGATTGCTCAGGCTCTCGACTTGGACGTTTATCAGGTCGACCTGGCGCAGGTCGTCAGCAAATGGGTCGGCGAGACGGAAAAGCAGCTCGCCAAGGTCTTCGACGCCGCAGAACGCGCTCACGCCGTGCTGCTCTTCGACGAGGCCGACTCTTTGTTCGCCAAGCGTACCGAGGTCAAGACCTCGAATGACCGTTACGGCAACCTCGCCGTCAACTATTTGCTTCAGCGACTAGAGCAGTACAGTGGCGTCGTCGTCATGACGACCAACAAGGAAGCATCGCTCGATGAAGCACTACAGCGCCGACTCACGCTACACCTTCACCTTGAAGTTCCCGAGCCGCCTGAGAGAGAGCGGCTGTGGAAGTCGATGCTGCCTCCCAATGCGCCTTGGGCCAAAGACATCAACTGGAAGTCACTGGCCAAAGATTACGAAATCTCCGGCGGTTACATCAAAAACGCGGTGCTGCGTGCAGCGTTCCTTGCCGCCGAGGCCAACTCGCCGATTAACATGGTGCTCCTGCGCCGTTCCGCCTCGCTGGAAATGGAGGATATGGGTCGCCTCATCGCTCGCACTGGCCGGGCCGGTGTAGCTGGCGTCCCATCACTGCTCGGAACCTCGCATCGAGAGAGCAGCGAAGGTCACGGTCGCGCCTAGTCCACCAAGTCCATCAAGCTCGCTCTCCGACGAAATGACCGCCGCACTGCCCAGTATTTTGGGCCGTGGCAATGTGTTAAACTCGCTCAATACATGTCAGAAAGCGCTGCGCCTCACGCTGAGCCGCCCGGTTCACGTTCTGCTGAGTCTGCTCAGTCCCCCTCTCCGGAGGTCCGCTTACAGGCCCTAGTCGGTCAGACTGCCCAGCCGGTCCTCGACGACCTTCTACCGCTGCTGATCGCCGAGCTGACCGAGGCTCGCGACCCGTCCGAGTACGCTGAGCAAGCCGTTCGAATGGCCCTGCTGCTATGGGATGGCCAGGGCAAGGCGGACGCGGCGCTGGCACTGCTGGGATCCGTGCATCATCCGGTTGCTTCAGCGCTCAGGCTTCAGGCTGCACTCGACGGGAGCACACAGGGGAACGCTCTATCCGAACACACCGATTGGGTGGTCCGCCACGGCAGCAGCGATGAAAAGACCGAACTCGGTGAGATCATGTTTTGGCGCGGTGAGCTGGATATCGCGCAGTCACTACTGGCGGAAGGCTCGTCGGTACGGACCTACGCACTGCTGCTCACTTCCCAGGCGCTGACGAGTCGGGCCGCTGACGTGATCTCATCCAGCCAGGATGGTAACGATCTGCTGTGGGCAGCGTCTCTGCGCTGGCAAGCCAGCCAAGGTAGCTCAGACCTGGCGTCGGTGATTGTTTCGCTCGAAAAGCTCGCGCAACAAGCCGAGCATCAAGTCTTTCTTTCGGGACTTGCGGGGATGGTCCTTAAGCTTCGGGCCGGTGAACAGCATCTGGCGTGCCTGCCAGCATATGGCCCGGGTCAGTGGCAACTCCTCAATGAGCGTTTTGGTCTGCTCGGTGGCGATGCCGCACTGCGTGGCTCGTCACCATCGGTTGAGCTGCTGGTCACTGCGCTAGAGCTAGCGACAGCGTCGATGAATTCGCGGGTGATGGCAAGCCAGGCGGCGGATCTGCTGATCAGCATCAGCCAAGTCATCAGTATTTCGCCAACGGTGGCAGGACAAGTCAGCCAACATCTCATCGAGAGACGAGCCGCCCAGCAACTGGAGCACATCGGTCGGCACCGCGAGGCTGCATACTTTTGGCAGTCGCAAGCCAACCGACTTTTGGAATCGCTGCCGCCTCCAGCCGCCGAGACGGAGGTCGATCAGTGGAATCGAGCGCTTGCGTTGGCGCATCTGTATCGAGCGGTAGAGTGCTGGTCGCTGGCTGTGCCACAGGTGGGAGACGAGGCCCGGAACCAGGCCATCCAGCTGAGTACGCGCCTGCTTGGTTTTGGGGTGGTCGACGAGATACTGGCGCTGCGCATTGCCGGTCTTTTGTTGCAAGGAAGTGACCGGCGGGCCGTTTGTGACTGGCTGCGATCATGCGCCCACGCCTGTCCACAAGCGCATCCCGAACGTGCCATTCTGGTGGTCCACTCGGCCCGTGCCGCAGAAGCCCTGCAATCCGGCGATCGTGAGGCACCGCTCTCGCTGCCAACAACTGCGGACCGTGCGACCTTGCACACGCTGGCGCGCCAGTTCCGTCGTCGTGGAGAGCTCCCGAAACTCCTCCCCGTCTACCGGGCACTGTCCACCGCTCCGGCTTCGGGAGAATCCGATTCGGTCGCAGCGACCTATGCTTCCGTTGCTGTGACGCTCGCCGTCTGTCTTCTGCCCGATGAGCTCCCTGAGCCGATCCTCGGTGAGACGGATGTCCAGCAGTTGCTACGAAACCTCCTTGCCGTCGCTGAGCCTTTCGCGGACAGCCCGGGCGGATTGCTAGTCGCTGCGGCACGGGCGCTGACTTGCCAGCGACGGTCCCACGATAGCGAGCTCATTGACTCACTGGTATTGCTGCTCAATCGGCTCCAGAACCCTCGCAACAAACTGCGTCTGCTAAAACAACTGGGTCACCACGCTACCGAGGCTGGTGATCTGCAGCGTGCCGAGGTTAGTTATCAGGAGGTTCTGGAGAGTGATCCGTCGGACGTTGTGGCGATGCACGCGCTGGCCCGACTATCACAGCAGCGCGGCGATACTCATCAGGCCATCGAGCTGCTCAAGACTGCCGTCGAGGCCGCTCTGTCGATCGGAGGAGATCCCGGCTCACAACAGCCATCGACGATGGCGATGCTGTCGCCGCGCAAGCTCGGGCTCGGTGATAGCCATGCTCCCGTTGGTGCTCAAGCGGCAGCACTTCTGGCTTGCGAGCTAGGCGCGCTGTTCGAGCAGCGAGCGCAGGCCGGCGATGCATCGGCACTGGCCGAAGCTTTGACCGCATACGAAGGCGCTCTGCGACGAGACCCACGCTGTCGACCGGCGGCTCGTGCCTTGGTATCGCTATATCGTGCACTGAATCGTCCGACGGAGCAGCTCACGGCGATGCGTCGACTGTTGCCGCTAGTGCGTGATGACAGCCAGCGGCTCTCGCTGCTCGTTGAACTGGGTCAGTTGGCCCAGCAGCAATCGAAGCTGCTAGGTGGCGATTCGTCCGCCCCACTCATTGAACAGGCCATTGATGCCTTTGGCGAAGCGCTAGCGCTTGAACCAACCCACGAGGCGGCGCTCGAAAGCCTGGTGGAGCTATGCCAACTCGACGGACGGTACGGGCTCATCGCCGAGACGCTGGAACGGGCACCGAAAACACCCCGATTCCTACGTACGCTCTGCGAGGCCTACCAGCAGCTTGGTCAACCCGAAGGACTGGCGCGAGCGCTAGAAGATCTGTTGCCGCTGCTTACGGACCCGCCGGAAATCTTGTCTACGCTACGTCAGCTCGCTGAGCTGTATCAGCGCCTTGAACGACCTAGCGACGAGATTCGCACCTGGGAGCGGGTCTATGAGCAGTCCCCCGAGCTAATCCTGGGCGACACCAAGATCTTGCTTCAGCTTGAGCACCGCTACGGCACAAACGGTCGCCACGCCGATCAAGCGAACCTGCTCCTGCGGGCGCTGTCTCGCGTCGACCAAGTCCGCGTCAAACTGAGTGACGAAGAGTCCGCCCACAAACGCCAGTTGCTGCTCCGGCTTGGTCAGGTTCAGCGCGAGTTCTTGCAAGCAAACAGAGATGCCGTCCAGACCTTCGAGCGAGTGCTCACGGAGTGGCCCGAGGAGCGAACAGCACTGACTGCTTTGGTTGGATTGTACGCCCAGGGTGAACAATCGGGCGAATTGCGACGGACATTGACCGCGCTGCTCAAGCAGGTTCATGAACCGAGTGAGCGTTCTCGATACTTGTTTCAGCTCGGTGAGCTGCTCGACAAGCTGGGTGAAGCCGACGATGCGTATCGACTGTACGGCGAAGCGTTTTTCCTAGATCCCGCCAACCGCGCCGCGTTCACTGCGTACGAGCGAACTTGTTACCGTCGCCAGCAGTGGCCCGACGCAATCAAAATCTACGAAACCGCTCTGCGCCTCATCGAGACACAAAAGACGCGCTCTTATCGCCCGGCAGATCTGCATCTACGACGAGGACAGGTCCAGCTCCAGTACTTGCAACAAATCGACGACGCGCTGGTCAGCTACTCGAAGGCGCTCGAGTCGGATGCTGAAAACGATGCCACCCAGGCAACCCTGGAACGGATCTACGCCGGACGCAATCAGTGGAAAGAGCTGCTGTCCGCCTACGAGCGCCGTGCCCAGCTTGTCCGAGATGACAGCAAGCGTGTCGAGATCCTCCGTCGAGCCGCCCGGGTCGCCACCGCCAAGCTTCGCGACGTCATCGAGGCGGTCCGTTTCTACGAAAAACTGCACGCCGTCGACCCAACCGATACTGAGTCACTCGACGCGCTGGAACATCACTACGAAAGCACCCGCGATTTCGAAAAGCTGGCAGCGTTGCTTTCGACGCGTGTCACCCTGGCCAACGAAGAGCCGCAGATCATTGCGCTACACATGAGGATTGGCCTTCTGTGCGAAGAAGGTCTGCGCGATCACGATCGAGCGATCTCGGCCTATCGACAGGTTGTCGAGGCCCAGCCGACCCACCGTGAGGCGCTCGACGCGATGGCGCGGCTGCTGGAAGCCAACGAACGGTGGACGGAGCTCGTCGAGGTCACTCGACGTCAGATTCGGCTCGTCACCGACCGACAGCACAAAGCGCTGCTGTACTTCAAATGCGGCTCTGTCACCGAGGCCAAGTTCGGCAAAGAAGACGAAGCGATCCGCTATTACGAAGCGGCGGTCCGAACCTCAGCAGCTTGTTTGCCCGCGCTGCACAGCCTCCGGGATATCTACGTTCGTCGCGAAGACTACGCCCGTGTCACCCAAACACTGGAGTTGGAATCAAAGCTTTGGACCGAACCAAAAGAGCAGGCTGGCATCCTGGCTCACATCGGGCAGATTTACCTCGACAAGCTGCACCAGGCCGAACGGGCGGTTGAGTATTACGAACGAGCGCTCACCGTGGACAAAGACTGTCTCCCGGCCCACCGCGCTTTGTTCCACGTCTACTACCAGCGCGGCGACTTCTACCGCACCTATCAAACCGGGCAAGTGCTCCTTGTTCGAGCGGCTCGCGAGGGGGAACCAGCCGAGCGCTCGGGGTTCCATGCCAAGCGCGCCCATGCAGCGTCGAAGGTTGGTGAGCTGCGCGTCGCGTGCGAGTCCGTGGTGTTGGCGCTCGAGATCTGGCCGGAAAACATGGCGGCGCTCGGGTTGCTCGTGCAGCTCTGTCTGTCGTCTGAAACAGGCTTCGATCTGATCCCGACGTGCCGCGAACTAGAAAAGCAATACCGACGGCGAGAAATGCCCGAGCAGCTCGCGCTACTGTTGTGCGCCCAAGCGGCGCTGGCAGAACGGGCTGGTGACAGTGATGCGGCGGAAGCACTGCTTGGAGAAGCCCTGCGACAAAAGCCCGATGAGTCTCAAGTGGTCGAGCTCGTTGCAGCAGCCTACACCCGTCTTGCCCGCTGGGACGGTGCGGTAACCCTGCTGCAGTCGTTTATCGATCGCCTGCGCCAAGCCTCAAATTCCGCGCTGCTGCCGACGATTGCTCGTTGTGAGCTGCTCCTCGCCGGTTTGTACAGTGAGGTGCTGCTACAGCCCGAATCAGCAGTAAAGCTACTGCGCCAGAGCCTTGAAGTATCAGCTCGCCCCGACTCGGCCGTGCCCGAGCAGACCGTGCAGCGCGCACGTTTTATGCTCGCTCAAGAGCTGTTTCGACTCGGCCGCTACCTGGAAGCTCGAACCGAGATCGACGAGCTGCTCCAATCGGTCCAGCCAGAAGGAACACCAACCGTTTCGCCAGCAGTGCTCTGTCGCTATTCGGACTATCAGGGCCGAATTCTGGAGTCTCTCGGCGATATGACCGGAGCGCAGCAGGCGTATTTGAAGGCGATTGATCTCGATCCGACCTATGCGCCGCCAGTGTTGCAGCTTGCACGCTGGGGAGTTTTGACGGGAAACCGCGACCAAGCGGAAGCGCTGCTGCGGGATGCCATTGAACGCGCCAGTGAGCGACCGATCGGCAGTCCAGTCGATGAGCGCGGCTCGGAGATCTTCTTGCGCCGAGGCCTGGCCCGACTTTTGAGTGCCAGCGAACCGCAAGCGGCCGTGGCGGAATACCAGCGCCTGATGGACCTGAGCGCTGACGATCGCCTCCTTCTGCCGCTGTGCTTCGATCTGACCAGCCCCGCAGGTCCTCCACTCGTTTGGGATGGCAACGACGATCGAATCGCGCTGGCAGAGGTGCTGTTGCACAGCATCGGGGATACAACCCAAGCCGAACAAACGCTCCAGATCGTGCTCGGCAAGGATTTGCGGTGCGCGGCGGCGTATCCGCTGCTGGCGGAGGTCTATGAGCGCCGAAATGAGATCGCCCGCTCCCGGCGCGTCAAAACCGTCTCGGCCCTGCTCGGCTATACCACCGCCGAAAAACGGCCCCAGCGCAGCGGTGGCTATCGAACTGCTCTTGGCGAGGAACTGCGCCAGCGACTGCTGTTACCCAGCACCGTGCGCGGATCACTCACCGTCGACCTACTGCAAGCCATGACACCTGGCCTGCTCAAGCTGTTTCCACCGACCTGGCCGTGGCCGGTAGAGGTCACGCCTGCCATCAAGATTTCCGATCCTGGATTCCAAAGTGCGACCAGCGAAGTCCTCCGCCTGTTTGCCATCGATGCCGAAATCATGGTGGCTCATCAGGTTCCCGGAACCGCTCTCGCGCTGGAACTACCGGCCGGACGACGCGTGGCGCTGCTCGATCAGTCGGTACTCGGGATGGGCGATAGCGAAAGGCGATTCTTACTCGGCCGTACACTCGACGCACTGCGCGGCGGCTACGCCACCTTGTTGAGGCTTTCGCCAAGCGAGCTGATTCAGACCAGCCGTCTGATGTCGATGCTGCTGCTTCCGACCACGGAACAGCCGCCGGAAAGTCGCGAGTTCATGCAACTTCTGCCTCGTCGGTCGCAGCAGGTTTTCGAGCGTGCCGCTCAGATTCGGCCAACCCAAACGGTGGTCGAGGTGGTTTCAAGCTTTGGCCTCTGCGCCGAGCGCGCCGGACTCCTGGCAGCCGACGATATTGCGACCGCTGTCCAGGTGATGGTGCGGATGCAAGGCGAAGACTTGGCGGCGCTTGGGGAAGGTGCAAGTGGCCTGGTTCTGGGGCATGCTCCCCACGGTGCCGAGCTAGTCCGGTACTTCCTTTCGGACACCTTCCACGAACTTACTCTGACGCTCCGAGAACCATCGCGCTTGTGATCTGCCCCCACCCAAAGGTATTCTTTTGCCTTGATATGGCGGTAGTGGCGGTGCTTACGCAAGAAAGAGGGCGGACGGGAACATGGGTGCCAAGTTCAGCTCTGAGCTAGCGGCTCAAGGCGGGGTCGTAAGCCTCAAGCTACGAGGCGTTATCGACGAAGACAACGAGCTGACTGGCATCGAAAGCCAGCTCTCGGCGGGCGTCACCGTCCTTGATTTGGCCGACATCGAGCGCATCAACTCGTGCGGGGTCCGCGACTGGGTGAACTGGCTCGGTCGCATTGAAAAACTCGGCGCACGCCTGGTGTTCGTCAACTGTTCACCAGCCATCGTCGCGCAGATGAATCTTGTTCATAACTTTTCGGCGAGCGGCATCGTTAAGAGCTTCTACGCCCCATACTTCTGCCCGCGCTGCAACAAAGAGCGCCTCCTTCGGTTGGAGACCCGCGATCTGGTCCATCAGACCCCGATCACCTCGGCCCCTACCTGTCGCTGCGATGACTGCGACGGGCCGATGGACTTCGACGACATGGAGGAGTCCTATTTCGCCTTCATGAACAACCTGAAGAAGGTGCTGGGCGACAGCGCGACCGAGGAGATTCTGCAGGCGGTCGCAGCAGCGAGCGAAGGCGGTGCCAAGCAGCGGACCAGAGGGAGCAGCACGGGCATTACGCCCGCCACTGGACCCGGCCATACGCCAGCTACGCCGTCGACAGGAGCCCCTTCTTCGATATCTCCTGTGAACCGTACGCCGACGAGTCGTTCGCCAAGCGGCAACATCCCGACTGCCAAGACCCCTCCGGGAAACGCCCTATCGGGTCTGGTGGCACAGCAGGGTGAGGCTCCGACAAACTCGAGCGGCAACCACCGCCCGGTTCAAAATGCTGTCACCGCTGGCACAATCGGGTCGGCCACACCGAACGCCACCGATAAGACATCCCTTGCCGCCGGTGGAGCCGCGTCGCCATCATCGCTGGTCCGCACCATCATTCCCTGGCTTGGCCTCGCACTGTTTCTCATCGCCGCAATCGGCGTCCTCATCCTCGCCATTGCGAAGTAGTCTGCCGGTTCGGCTGCCCCCATTGCGCTTGAGGGTTCTTTGCGCAACACTTCCAGGCCATGCACGGAAGCGTTGCGGGTGTTTATCCTCGGCAGAGTGAATCCGCCTTTGCAGGTCTTTCTGACGAAGACCTCCGTCGGCTGCTCAGCTTGGCCTTAGGCAAGGGCGGTGATTACGCCGATCTCTACTTCGAGCACTGTCGGACCGCCAGCTACGTCTTCGAAGATGAGCGCATCAAGACCGTCGGACGGGGCGTATCGTTGGGCCTGGGCGTCCGCGTACAGCGAGGAGAAGCGACCGGCTACGCGTATTGCGAAGGTCTAGACGAAGCAGCCATGGCCCGCGCTGCCCGCACCGCCGCCGAGATCGCCGAATCTTCGGCTCGGCCCGGTCCACAGCTCATCGATTCTCGAGTCACGCCGTCCTTTTATCACGTCTCGGTCCCGAGCCTCGATTCGCCGTCACCCCATAAGCTGGATCTGCTCCGTCGTGGCGATCGTGCGGCTCGGGCTGCTGACCGTCGGATCGTCAAAGTGGTGTGTAGCTTTTCCGAGGAACAGCGCGAGATTTTGATCGTAACGGGCGACGGCCTTCGCTACTCCGATCAGCAGCCACTGATTCGATATGGAATCCATGTCGTCGCTGAAGACGGTATCAAACGACAGTCAGGCAGCAGCGGTGGCGGCGGTCGCTACGGAATCGATTTTTTCGAGCGCAAGACTCCGGAACACTACGCCCACGAGGCCACCCACGTAGCCCTCGCAATGCTCGATGCCGTCGAGGCACCCGCTGGTCAGCTTCCCGTCGTACTGGCAGCCGGTGACTCGGGAATCCTGCTCCACGAAGCCGTCGGTCATGGCCTCGAGGCCGATTTTAACCGCAAGAGAACCTCGAACTACGCTGGCCGCGTCGGGGAACTGGTCGCTTCCGAGCTATGTACTGTCGTAGACGACGGCACCATCGCTAACAGCAGAGGTGCCATCAACGTTGACGACGAAGGCGCACCGGGTCAGCGTAACGTGCTCATCGAAAATGGCCGCTTGCGTGCTTACATGCAGGACCACCTCTCTGCGCGAATCATGGGCAGCGCGGCCAGCGGTAACGGTCGACGCCAGAGCTTTCGTCACGAGCCGATGCCACGCATGACCAATACCTACCTACTCGCCGGCCGAGACAGCCCTGAGGACATCATTCGCTCGGTCAGCCGAGGCGTATTCGCCCGTCGGTTTTCAGGTGGCCAGGTCAACATCTCCAACGGAGACTTTGTATTTTCGCTTACTGAAAGCTACCTCATCGAAGACGGCAAGCTAACCGCACCGCTCAAAGGGGTAAATCTCATCGGCAACGGTCCCGACGTCCTCACCAAAGTCACCATGCTCGGCCACGACTTCGAGATGTCCGACGGCATCTGGACCTGCGGCAAAGAGGGACAGTCGGTGCCAGTGGGCATCGGCACTCCGACCGTCAAAATCGGGGCAATCACCGTCGGTGGAACGCGAACTTAAGTTACCGCGCAAAGCCTTCCCGGATCCAAGATCGGAGAACGACGTGCCACACGTTTCGATTGATAAGCAAAGTGAGCTGCGGGCACTGGCCGAACGAGTCGCCGAGCTAGCCATAGACGACGGTGCCGATGCTGCAGAGGTCATCGTTGGAGCAGGTGAGTCGCTCAGCGTCAAGATTCGTCAGGGCCAGAAGGAACTACTCCACGAATCCGAGAGCCACGGGCTAGGGCTGAGGGTTTTTGTCAGCCATCGCTCGGCGGTCTGTCACACCTCGGACCTTAGCGAAGCCGCTCTGCGCCGGTTTGTTCACGAAACCGTCGAGCTCAGCGAACTGAGCGAACCCGATGAACTCAACGAGCTTCCCGAACGCAGCGATTTGGCTTTTCCAGGCCAACCATTTCTTGACCTCGATCTATGGGACGAGCAGACGGCACGGCTGTCGGCCCCCGAGCTGTTCGATATGGCGCGTCGCACCGAAGCGGCCGCACTCGGCTATTCCTCAAAAATCACCAACAGCGATGGCGCGGGCTGCGATCGCAACGCCGGGCACATGGCATTGGCCCTGTGTGACAAGGCTGGGCTGGCATTTTCGGGCGCGTCTCGCGGGACGTACTGCTCATTCAGCGTCGAAGCGCTCTGCGATGATGAAGGAGGCAAGAAGCGCAATGCCTCTTACTGGTCCGCCCATCGCTTCTTCCAGCGGCTGGCATCCCCAGAGTCCGTCGGTGCGGAAGCAGCCCGTCGCGCCATCAGCAAGCTCGGAGCCCAGAAGTTGGCCACTGCCGAGTTACCGGTCGTCTTTGATCCCGATGCCAGCCGAGCCCTGCTCCGCACCTTGGCTGGAGTCATTTCCGGCGGCGCGATCTACCGCAAAAGCTCCTATCTGTGCGGTCGAGAAGGTACGCTGGTTGCGTCTCCACTGTTGACCGTCAGCGATGAGCCACTCCTGCCAAGGGGCCCGGGCTCGCGCACTTTCGACGGCGAAGGTTTGCCAGCACGCCGCAATCTTCTGATCGAGGACGGCGTACTTCGCGGCTTTCTGCTCGACACCTATTCGGCGCGTAAGCTTGGCCGCAAGAGCAACGGTTGCGCGGGCCGCTCCGTCGGTGGTTCACCGCACGTCACGACCAGCAACTTGATTCTCCGGGCGGGCACCAGTGCCCCGCAATCGCTCCTCGATGGGATTGAGCGTGGGCTGTTCGTCACCGACATGATGGGGTTTGGTTTTAACGCCGTTACGGGCGATTTCTCACGAGGAGCCGCAGGATTTCTGATCGAAAAAGGTCAGATTACGACCCCGGTCAGCGAAATTACAATCTCGGCCAACTTTGATGAGCTACTCAAACGAATCGACGCGGTTGGCAACGACCTAGATGATCGTTCGTCAACCATGAGCCCGAGCCTTCGCGTCTCCCGCATGACCATCGCCGGCCATTAACCAGCGTTGCTACATCCCCGATAGATAAGCGGCGATCTCATCGAGGCTCCGTCCCAGTAAGAAAAACAGGAAGATCACCGCACCGATTGCTAGAAACGGCCCAAATGGCACCGCCACGTGCCGCAGGGTCGCGGTGTCCCCCGCCCTTCTTCGCCACCACAGCCACGGAATCGCCACCAAAGAACCAAGCACCGACCCGATAAACAGCGTCCAAGGTAGCGCCTGCCAGCCCAAAAACGCCCCCACCAGCGCTAGGAGCTTTCCGTCCCCCAGGCCTAGTCCTTCGCGCCCGGTCAATCGATAGTACCCCTCCGAGATCAGCCAGATCAGCCCGTACCCAACGGTCATCCCAATCAGAGCATCCACCAACGCGACATCGCCAAGCAGCCGTCCAGCGAAAAAGAAGAGGACGATGGCCGGTAACGTCACCCGGTCTGGCAGCAGCAAGTGCTGAAGGTCAATTGCGGCCAGCACCAGCAGGACCAGCACAAAGTAGCTGTGGACCACAAACCGGACGAGCTGACCAGGCAGTTCGCCCCGACCATGCAGCACGAAACGGACGAACACCATCGCCGTCAGCGTTGCAGCGAGCGTCTCCAGCAGCGGGTACTGCCAGCCAATCGACGACTTACAACGACGACAGCGACCAAGCAAGAGTACAAAGCTCAGCACCGGAATGTTGTCATACCAAGCGATCCCCGCATGGCACGATGGACACTGCGACGATGGGCGGACTACCGAGAGGCCTCGCGGCAACCGGTAGACACAGACATTGGCGAAGCTGCCCCACAATGCTCCCCAGATGGTGGCGAACACCAATCCCCATGACGAGCGAACGAACCACTCGAGAAAAAGGAAGGTATCTGAGGGCATGCCAAGGCGCAGAAGAGTAGCCACCCTCAGCGAGGGCAGCGGTTAGACATGTGGGGGATGCTCAGAGCCAGCGGCTTACTGAGCGCAAGCGCCATCGGTGCAGTGAAGCGAAGCACTCTTGCAGTCGGCAGCAAGCTTGCACTGCGGACTGACTTCGCGGTCGGTCATGCAGTAGCCGGTGTTACAAACCTTGCCATCTGCACAGCTTGCGCAATCACTGCTCGCCATACAGAAGGTGCGGCATTGAGCGTTGGTACACTCACGGCCCGTACCACAGTCGGCGTTGGTCTTGCACTCAGGAACTCGACGCTCATCAGCGCGGCAAACGCTGGCGACGCAAATGTCGTTCGCATTCACAGCCTGGCAGTCAGCATCCTTACTGCAAGACGGATGGCAAACACTGTCGATGCAGGACTGTCCAGCACCACACTGAGCACTGGTCACGCAAGCCTTGTTGTCGACGGGCTTCGGTGCACAGTGCAGGTTCTGACAGGTGCGCCCGGTACCGCATCCAGCATCGCTGGTGCAGGCTTTTTCGCACAATCCGTCAACGCACGTACCACCGGTACCGCACTCACGGTTGAACACGCAGTGATTCGGAGGAACGGGTGCCTGCTTGCACTGACCGTTCAAACACTCGCCGCCCGATCCGCAGTCGGCTTGAACTCGGCAGGTCTTCGGTGGTGTGGTCGCTGCGTCCGGCTCGCACGAGTGCCGCGCTGCATTGCAGGTGTAGCCACTCGCACAGTCGGCCTGCTTGTCGCAGTAGCCAGCCTCAGCACACTGACGGTTGCTACCGCAGTAACAGCCGGGCGCACAATCGGTCGACGCCACACAGGACGCTCCCGGGGGACGGCCATCCTGGGCAACACAGCCCGAGGCGTCGCACTGGAAACACCCCGTCACGTCACAGTAGGTGTAAAAACGTGTCTTGTTTGCCTCAGTGCAACCCTGCTCCGCGAGCAGTGCGAGGGCACCCAGAAGAGGCGTTACAAACGATAGAAACCCTTTTAGCGGACGCATAGAGCGCATCGGAAGCCCTCCACGATTCGTCGTGTTGAACCTACCAAACACATTTACCATGCTTTGTGGCTCAGCAGCCAGTATGCCAGCCTTCTGTCATCATCTACAGCGATCGAGCCACCGAATTTCGTTAGCATCCCGCGCACCCGCCAGACTTGGGGCTCCGTCTTCGCCCAAACCGTGAACAAATAGTCACAGTGCAGGTGTATTCGCCCGTTCGCAGCGTGCGAGCCTCCTTTGGCAAAAATTTGACGCTCCTGGTTGCCACGACTGGAATGTCGAGCTGTCTATGGAAACCTGGGCGAACCTTCACCAGCCGGTCATGGCGGACGAATTGCTGCGACTCTTGGCGGTCCGCCCGAGCGGTGTCTATTGCGACGCAACCCTCGGACTCGGCGGGCACAGCGAGCGGATTTTGTCCGCGCTAGACGACGATGGACGCCTGTTCGGTATCGATCGCGATGAAACGGCTCTCGGACTGGCAACTTCTCGACTTGAGCGATTTCGAGCGCAATTTCGGCCGATCCATGGTCGGTTCGGAGATCTGAGCGCACTGCTCGCCACAGCGGGATCGCCACCTCTCGATGGGCTGATCGCAGATCTCGGTGTGTCCTCACTGCAACTTGATCGTCCCGAGCGCGGATTTTCGTTCCAAAGCCCGGGACCGCTCGATATGCGCATGGACCGTAGCCAAGGAGAAACCGCGCTGGCACTCATCGATCGACTCGATGAACACAGCTTGGCCGCAATCCTGTGGGAATACGGCGAGGAGCGCCACAGCCGTCGCGTGGCCCGAGCGATCAAGCAGGCGCTGGTCGATGGCGGAATCACCGATACGCTCACCCTGGCGGCCGTGGTGGCACGAGCCATTCCACAACGAGAGCCACACAAAAATCCAGCGACACGCACGTTTCAGGCGCTACGGATTGCCGTAAATGATGAACTGCGCCAGATTCACTCGCTGCTGCTCGCGGCTCCACTGGTCCTGGCACCTGGTGGTCGCTTGGTCATCATCTCGTTCCATTCTCTCGAGGATCGGCTGGTCAAACAACACCTGACGTTTGTTCCAGCAGTCGCTGATGCACACAAATCGAGGCTGACCGGGCTTACTCAGAATCCGTTCGTTCCGCTCACCAAAGGTACGGTCACTCCGTCCGACGATGAGCTAGCCCAGAATCCTCGCTCGCGGTCCGCACGGATTCGGGCGGCACGAACACTGACCCAGGAAGAACGCGACGCACGGGTCTACCGTTCGGGTGAACACGAGCCCCAGGATCGATCATGGCCGCTGTAGCTTCATCCCGAAGAAAGCCAAGCTGGCGCGAGCGGCAGACCGAGCGAATCCAGCGAATCGTCTCATGGCCAAGGCGCAGCCCGAGCTTCGGACTGACGGTGAGCCTGGTGGTGTCGTCACTCGTGCTGATCTCTCTACTGTACGTTTGGTCGCGACTGGAAGTCATTCGCATCGGCTATGAGCTTTCACAGCAAAGCAAGCTAGCGAGGGCGTTGGCGCAGCACAATCAGCGACTCCGTCTGGAGCTGGCCACCCGCAAAGATCCGGCGACGATCGAGAAGTTCGCACGAGAGCGACTCCATATGGCACCGCCGCAGCCCTCGGCCATTCACATCGTCAAGGCCATTCGCCCGAGCCATACCAGCCCCCCATCTGGTCAAGGAAGCTCATCGCGATGAGTCAGAAGGCCGCACACACCGATTCCAACAGCGACGGAAAGTATTCTCCGCAGCGCTGGCTCCACGTCCGTTTATGGGCGACCGGAGCAGTGATGACCCTGTGTTTTGGGTTGCTTCTTACTCGGGCCTATGTGCTCCAAGTGCAGAAGCGCGACCTGTATCGATCCCTCGCCGAGGAGCAATATCTTCGCGAGATTGAGGTACCTCCGCACCGAGGACGAATCGTCGACCGCAGCGACAGCGAGCTGGCGGCATCGGCCAGCGTCGACTCGGTGTACTTGGAGCCCCAAAGAATCCGAAGCGAGCTACCAGATTCGGCCCGACGCGAGCCGGCTCTCGCAAAGCTGGCGCTGGCACTCGGCCTAGAAGTAGGCGACCTAAAACGAAAGGCTCTGTCAGATCGCCACTACCTGTTCCTCAAGCGACGGATTGCTCCCGAGGAGGCGCAGCGGGTCCGCTCGCTCGCGATTCCCGGTGTCGGGCTCACTCAGGAACCGAAGCGCTACTACCCGAACCGTAGTTTGGCGGGTCCGCTGCTCGGTTGGGCTGGAATCGACGCGATCGGACTTGAAGGGGTCGAGCTGGCCTACGATCGCTTTCTAAGAGGAAGCAAAGCGTCGGTCATCGGCTGGCAGGATGCACGCGGTCGCAAGGTGATGGTCGGCGGCATTGGTGACTCGTCGAGAGAGCGAGGTCACGATGTCCACCTCACGCTCGATAAGTTCATCCAATTTCGGCTGGAGCAGGCACTCGCCGAAGGGGTCCACAAGGCGCACGCCAAAGCAGGAGTGGCGGTTGCGCTCGATCCGCGCAATGGCGAGATCCTGGCGATGGCGTCAGTGCCATCGGTCAATCCCAACGATCCATCCGGTGCCCGTGAGCGTGGCGTCCGAAACCGAGTGGTCACCGACCCATTTGAGCCGGGGTCGACGATCAAGCCGTTCTCCATCGGCGCGGCCCTAGAAGCCGGTGTGGTTCGCCTTTCCGATGAGTGGGACTGTGAAGGTGGGCAGTGGCGCATCGGACACGTGACGATCCACGACGCTGAGCCCGAGGGAATCCTCACCACGACGCAGGTGCTCGGACGCTCATCGAACATCTGCACCAGCAAAATCACCCGGCGGCTCGGACGCGAAAAGACCTATCTGTTTCTGCGGCAGCTCGGATTCTTTTCACCGACGGGAATTGATCTCCCCGGTGAACGCAGTGGCCAGGTCCGTCCTGTCGCTGAATGGGGAGATGTCGCGTTCGCCAACATTAGCTTTGGCCAGGGCATGACCGCGACCCCGATGCAGATCGCATCCGCGATGGCAGCCTTCGCCAATGGCGGAATCCTATACCGACCGCACGTCGTCAGCCGCGTCGTGTCATCGACGGGCCAGACCGTCTTAGAATCACACCCTGAAGGCAAGCGGGTTATGTCGGCCCACACCGCGTCGCAAATGCGCCAGATGCTGCGCGCCGTCATGGAAAAAAAAGGAACCGGCGAGACCCTCGACATCCCGGGATATCCTGTTGCAGGCAAGACGGGCACCGCACAGAAGGTCGATCCGAATACCCGTCGCTACTCACCGGAGTTCTGGGCGTCCTCGTTTATCGGCTTTGCGCCTTACGACGATCCGCGAATCCTGCTGTTTGTGATGGTCGATGAGCCACATGAGGGGCACTACGGAGCAGCCGTTGCGGGTCCGATCTTCGTCAAAGTGGTCTCGGCCGTTCTGCCTTATCTGGGCGTACCGCCACAGAACTCGCCGCTACTCGTCACCACGTCCCCACCGCCGCCCCGGCCTTCGCCGTCGGAGCAGTATGGGCCACCCGTTCCGGTTGCGCTGCGCTACCCAGGTGTGCCGGAAGCGTTGCGCGTGCCAAGCTTCATCGGACTCGGGCTCGGTCGCGCCGTCGATCTCGCCAGGGCCACAGGCTTCCGCCTCGAGCTCAGCGGTAGCGGCATTGTTGTGTCACAAGAGCCACCCGCAGGCAGCGCCCGTCGTGGACCCCTGTGCCAACTGCGCCTCGCTCCAGCGCACTAGGACGCGAGGCGGCTGGTATCGTGGGTGAGCAGCACCATGAGCGAGAAGAGCTGGCGAGCCGTCTCCTGGTCGGGATGGACGCCCGAAAAATAGCGCTGCACCAGCTGCGCTGCGTCATCGTGAATCAGCCGCCGAGCGATATCGAGTGCTTCGAAGTGCGGTGAAGTCTCGGACAACCCACTGCCCTCGATCGCCCGCAGAATCCTCAAGTACTCTCGCAACACTGGCCCAATCACCGGACGGTCGAGTTGAAGCCGCCCGACTTCAGTCCCATCATCGGTTCGCAGGGTCACCGCGATCGCGCTGGGCTCGACGGAGACCTTTCCGTGGAGCGCGGCGGCATGCGAATCGGACTCCTTGCTGTCGATTGCGAAGGCAGCGCTAGCGATAAGCTCTTCAATCGCCATCAGCCACTCCGCCCGGCGGGGTCGGGTCGCACAGCGCCAGGTCACTTCATCCACGATGATGTCGCGAAGAACGGCTGGTTGCATCGCAAGCGGCTCCATAAGCCCAAAATGTAATCGCGGTCCAGCCAAGTGACAATGCCTTTGATGCACTGCGTCAATTGCCTGCTGTCGTTGTGGTTGCCGTCGATGAAGCAGCCGTCCGTCGATAATCCGGTGCGGAAGAAAGCTCTCATCGGCCGGGGCGACTGGGAACCAAACGACACAACTTCCTCCCGTAAGGTCCGATGACTTCGGGCATGCCGATTGTTCAGAGTTTGGAATGGCTATGGGATGCGATCGGGCAGTGTCTATGTCCATCAAGATGCGCCGCCTGTGATGAACCGTTGGCTGATGGCCACGTAACGGGTCAGTTGTGCGCGGACTGCTTCTCGCTGTGTGAGCCCTGCCCAAGCGATGCCTGTGATCTCTCAACACAGGCCCTGCGCTGCCGTTCGAGTTTTGTCTACGAAGGACCACTGTCGACTGCGCTGCTTCGATTGAAGTGGCAAGGACGAGACGATCTCGCACGACCACTTGGACGACTGCTCGGGCCGCTGCTCCATGATCTGATGGAGCAATACGATTGGTTGGTTCCGGTGCCGCTACACCGCGAGCGACTGCGGCGACGTGGCTACAATCAAGCGACGCTACTCGCCCGAGAAGCGCTCCGCAGCCTGTCCGGCCGGCATCACCTGCGGCTGCAGGTGGGCCTACTTACCGCGACAAGGCCCACCCTTGCCGCGCACCAACTGCGACGCTCTGAGCGATTTCAACGGGCAATCAGCCGCTTCGCGGTCCCAGCACACGCTCAGGCCCAGGTGACAAATCGACGGATTGTGCTAGTCGATGATGTCATTACGACCGGCGCAACCGTTGCGGCATGTCGCGAAGCGCTCAATCGGGCAGGGGCCGCCGAGGTCGCCGCGATCTCGCTATTACGGGTGATTAGATGACTGCCACACCGCTGTCGCGAAGGAAGGGGGCCAGTTCATCAAGGGACAACTTCTTCTCGCTGCGATTCGAAAGCTGCTTGCACGGATAACGACCCTGTTTGACTTCGTCTTCGCCAACGAAGATTACAAAATCCATGCTCGCAGCTTCGGCGTATTGCAGGTGCTTCCCGGGTGCAGTGCTCCCAAGTGAGATCCTCGTCGCAATCCCAGCTTGGCGCAGCAGCATCGCCACCCGCTCGGCTTCGGCAATTCGACCCACCCCTAGCGGGGCCACAAGGACAGGTCTCGCCGTCTGCAGCGACTCCGCCACCTGCTCTTTGAGCAGATCGATCAAGCGCTCGACGCCAAAGGAAAAGCCCACCGCGCCCTGCGGCTGCCCACCGTACAGACCGATCAAATCGTCGTAACGCCCACCACCCGCGAAGCTGAGCGTGGTGTCGAACTTTTCAACTCGGGCCTTCGCCTCGAAGATCGGTCCCGTGTAGTAGTCGAGACCTCTGGCCAACGTGGGATCGACGGTCAAGCGCTCCCCAAAGCCGAGATCCATCGCACGCTCCACGATGTAACGCAGTTCTGCGGCGGCCTTCTTGCCCTCGGGATCGTCAGCAAGTAACTCTTCGGTCCGACGCAGATAACTCAGGTTGTCAATCGGCGATATCGCTTCAGCAGAAATCCCAAGCTGGTCGATAAAGGAAACAAACGCGGTCTCATCGAGTCCGTAGTTTTTCGCCTCCTCGACCATCGCAGCTCGACCAATTTTGTCGAACTTGTCGAGCGCACGCAGTGCATCGGCTTTCTTGTCGACGGCAATGCCCGCTCGGCGAAGCTGCGCTTCGAGGATTTTGCGGTGATTTAACACGAAGCGATAGTCGGAAAGACCGAACTCTTTGAGCACAGTCGTCGCCAGGAGCAGCAGATCGACTTCGCAGTCCATCGAGTAGCTACCGAGGATATCAGCGTCGGCCTGGTAGAACTCGCGGTAGCGTCCTGCTGCGGGACGGTCGTAGCGCCAGACTTTGCCGATTTGATAGCGATAGATTGGACGCTTGAGTTCCGCATGAGAGGCGGCGAAGCGTCCCGTCGAGCTGGTCAGATCAAACCGCAGCCCGAGTTTCCGACCACCTTTGTCTTCGAATGAGTAAATTTCGCGCTCGGCAGCCGGTCCCGACTTCAGCGTCAAGACTTCCAAATATTCGAACGCAGGCGTGTCTAGCTCATCGAAACCGAACAGGCGAAAGGCCCTGCGAAGCCGCTCGAACACGGCGTTGCGAATCCGCATCTCCTCAGGGAGAAAATCGCGAGTCCCTTTCGGCGTCTCAAATGTCCGCGCCATTGCGTTCCTGGTCCCGAGGAGACTGCGTCGATGCCTTGCGGGCACGCATCGCCTTCGTACCATCCTCGGTGGTGTAAAGCTCGATGCGATCTTCGCGGACCAGCTTGTCGATCAAGCGACGGCGCACATCGGGATCGGGATCGAGCTGACTCGCCTGCCAGCGAGTCACAAAAAAGTTCACTCCGACGTAGCCGAGCGGAAACTTGCTCTCTGCGCGGCGGACTTCGTCAAGCAGGATCGATGCGGCTTGTTCTTCGCTATCGGTCACTGGCGGTGCCGACGGTGAGCCGGCGTCTTCCGTCTGCTGCGTCAGTTGGGCTGTGCCGGTCATGATGATCGGCGAGCCATTTTCCTCACCTTCACCGGTTGGCCATTGCCGTCCACACTCTGTCAGCGAGTCGCACAGATCGATGTGGTCGAAGGACGCCCGACGAATGCGTCGAGACAGACCAATGCCACCCCAGGTTGCGACGTACGCCTGCCGACCGAGAGCCCGTACACCTTCTACGGCAGGAGCATGATCGGCATCACCCGACATCAACACCAAAATATCAAAAGCACCGACGGCGGCGAGGCGCAACATATCAGCGACCATCGTCGTGTCGACTTCGTTCTCTTGGGTGTAATAGTTTTCCGCCTGGCACTCTCGGCAGTGGTAGCTCTTCGTACGACGACTGAAGCGCTGTACGAAGTATCCGGGCAGCATTTCCAGGTTATCGAGGAAGCTAGTGAGTGCGGCCTGACCGCTACCAGCGACCGGATTGCCGGTTTCAATCCCGGTGTAGTAATACGCGCCCCATAGTACGTCGCCGCCGACTCGGCGGACTAGCCACCGCGACAACGCCGTAAAATCGAGAGGCTGACGACCGGCTCGCTCCCGCCAGCCCGAATAGAAGTTCTTTCCGTCGAAAAACAGTGCAACTTTCATTGACGCGCATCCTAGCAAAAAAGAGAGGATAGATTCCCAGCAAAATCGGCGACGAACCTACCGTGAACCTCGGCGAGGCATCGCGCTGTCCAAGAAGTTGCAGGGGTCTTGAGAGAGAGGAAGGCAACCTGTCGACTCGACTGCTCCGAGTCCGCAGGCACGCAGGGACCGACCGGGAAGATTACGCGAAGCCAATCGCTTCGAGCTGTTCGTCGGACAGACCGAAAAAGTGGCCCGCTTCATGGACCACAGTGATTTCGATCTCGTGTTCCATCTCTTCCCGAGACAAAGCGACCCGCTCCAGGTTGCGCTGGAAGAGCAAAATCGTATCAAGGTGAGGCACCCCACCAAGCGTCGGCTTGTCCCCATGAGGTATGCCGCTAAACAGGCCCAACACTCGCGGATCGGTGCCATCGGCAACCAGCTCTTCCGACGGGTAGTCCGCCGCAATCACCGGTACGTTGGCAATGAGCTTGCGAATTTGTTCCGGCAGCTTATCGACTGAATCCGAGACAATCTTCGAAAACTCCTCAGACGAAATTCCCCACGGCGGCGTTGGCAGTTTCAAGTCGCTGGCTCGCACCTTCTGGAAGAAGGTGGTCATGCCCTTACTATCACCCCGTGCACTGGCACACAGGCCCAGGCCGTGAAGCGCATCTGGGCCATCGGGCTCGAGTTCAAGAGCGCGCCGAAAATGCGACTCTGCGTCATCGGGATGTCCCAGATCCAGCAGCAATCGCCCGGCTCGCAGATGGTAGCCGGGATCGCCGAGCAGAATGTCTGGAAGCTCCGACAACGACGCAAAAGCGGCCGATTCCTTGCCAAGCAGCGCTTCTCCCTCTGCCTTAAGTAGCAGCGCCTCTACGAACTCTTCCTCTTCCTCGGCGTGGTCGAGCGCCTGCTCACACAACTCCACGGCCTTCTCGAAGTCTTCGACATCCCACAGATACAGTTCGGCAGCACAGAGCATCGGTTCGACGTAGTTTTCGTCGATCTCAATCGCGTGATGATAGTGCTCAAGAGCCTGCTCGGTTTCGCCCTCCCCCGAAGCAATCATACCGAGGAGCACGTACAACTCAGGCGAATCACCATCCGTTCGCAGCAGCTTCAGCGCACGCCGCTTGGCTTCCTCTAGATCGCCGCCTTCCATGGCCTCCCAGCAGCGATCAAGCTCCGCATAGAACTTTTCGACGCTACCTTTCGGGGGAGCCGCTGCCGCCTGATTCTTGTTGCCGCTTGGACGGTGTCCATTCGGCGGGGTGGTCGGGGGCTCGCCTGGGGTACGTGCTTTGGCCATGTTGGGTAGAAACTCCTCGGGCCGTCATCATGCGCAGCTAGTCACGGAATACAAGCCCATTTGTGCGCAGGTTCGCCTACGCGGTGCCGCCAGCCGGAATTTGTATCGACGCATACAGATTTCACCAACAATTGCTTTGACATCGTCGACCCCCGTCGGTAGGCTAAGAACTCGAAGCGTCGTCACCGCTGGCTGCCTTTTCTAGGTGCCGCGTGCTTGGTGAAGCTTCCTCGATCGCTGGGCCCAGAACGGTTCGGTGAGCGGGTCGCAGGGGGGCATTGGAAGACTGGATAGAGGGGGTCTATCTGGTCGGATCTCAGCAAGGCTTTCTACCCAGACAGGTGGGGTGAGCGATGCAAGAACGCCGTACGATGACCAAGGCTGACATCATCGAGAACGTCTATGAGAGCGTCGGAGGCTTTTCAAAAAAAGACGCCTCCCAGATTGTCGAGGCTGTATTCGACATCATCAAGGACACCCTGGCGCGGGGTGAGAAAATTAAACTTTCGGGCTTTGGAAATCTCGTAGTCCGCGATAAAAACTCTCGCATCGGTCGTAACCCGCAGACCGGTGACGAGATCACCATCTCGGCGCGACGAGTGCTGACCTTTAAGCCAAGTCAGGTTCTCAAAAACGCACTGAATAGCTGACCGTGACAACCAGGGACGGGCCTGGGAAGCGGGAAGCTCCTTGTTCTCCGTCCCATGTCACCAAAGCCAAGGGCCCGTGCGTCCGCAAAGAAGCCCACTCCGGCCAAGCCTCGTGCTGCGTCGAAACGTAAGGCTATCGCCAAAGCGAAGCCGCCGGGGTCTTTGCAACCTGCGCTGCCAGAGCCCGAATCGATCTCGGCAGCGTCCGTCGTCAACAGCGAAGCTCAGCCCCAGCCAACTCCCACCGCTCCGGTCGCCAAATCCGAGGTTCCGACAGAATCAGCCGCAAAGGCGAGGAAGCGTGGCCTTGGTGCACTGTCCAAACATGCTCTCTTACCGGTGGCTGCGCCTCTCACACTGGTGACGAGACCTCGTCCTTCCCAACAGCCAGTCGCTCCATCGAGTCGTCCATCCCCGGCTTTACCCGAGGAAGCATTGAACTACCTTCGTGCGGAGCTGACCTCGCTGCTCGCAGTCCTAGAAGACAGCGCGCCTTAGATGCGAATACCGAAGCTTCCAGCAACGCTCAGGCTGGTGCTCGGCATGAGAGACTCGCTGCCCCCGGGATGTCCATCGATATCGACTCGTAGCCACAGGGATAGCGCCTTCAAGATGTTCGATTGCCGAGGATAGAAGTCGATCCCGATACGCAGAAGGCCACCCAGAATCGCGGCATCGGTTCGAGGATCGGCCACGCCGCTGCCACAGCACTGCCACAGCCGTCCGCCCGAAGCCCCCGCAGCAACACGAACCCAGTCGGTAACACGAAATAGAACCAACGCTTGGCCGGTGACGTCGCCGTAAGGTAGACCTTCGAGCACGCTGCGGTTCGGACCGAAGACGGCACGGGTTCCGAGAAGAAAGCCAACGCCGCTATCAAACTCGAGGCCAAAATGCAGCTCGCCACCGCCACCAATCATGTTAAAGCCGGGGTTTCGTTCGTCGGCCCACGCGACGCGCCAAGCAGTGACGGCCGCGACATCGAGCGCCAGGTGTTCGAGAAACCAACGACTGGCTGGTCCCGCGCTAGCGCGAGCAGGCATGACGAGCAGCCCGACCGCCAAAATCAACGTAGCTAGCGCTCGCTGTTTCCGCACAAACGTGGACCTACTCGACGAGTCGCAGGGCCGGTCCTGATTTGCGGAGCAGAAACAGCATGCAGGGGTTGCCGTCACCGCCGTAGGCCCAGTGCGCCACCGTTTCCCAGCCTTCGCGAGAGAGCGCGGCTTGCAGCTTGGTGGGATCATAGCGACGGCTATAGTACACCGAGAACTCCCGTTCCTCGCCGGAAGACAGCCGCACCCTCGCTCGAGCATCGACGGCGTAGCTACCAGGGATCGGACAGGACAGATCGAGCACGCGCTGGACCTCGATCTCGGTCTGAACATGGGCATACCGACGAATCGGCCCGGCTAGAAACTCATCCCATCGCTGTCTGAGCGCCGAGTTGCCGCCCCGACGAGACTTGAGCAGCCCCGGATCCTTTTCAATGATCTCCTCGGGTGGCCGATCGGTCGAAGCGTAGGCCAACCGAATGTCGAGCAGCAACAGATCGCCCGCGCCAAACCCGACCAGGCTGTTTCTGACAAAGCGCAGTTCGTTTTCGAGGTTGCTAAAGGTGTGCCCAAGCATCGTCACCAATCGACGACGATGCGCTCGCTGCGGCGAGTACAGCAGTTGTCCGTAGCGCGGCAGGTGGTGAAAATTGCCCTGAATTGCAAACACCACGCCGCCACGATCAGCCAGCGTTTCAGCGGCATGACGATAGGCGACCGACAGCAGCGGCTGACTGATGTCGAGCAAGTACAGCCTCACATCGCCGTGACCGCCCTGCGCCAGGAGCTGCTCGATCAGCCGAACCTCATTGCGCGCACTGCCCGGACCCAGCGCCACTACGTCGAGTCCCATCTTGCCCGACTGTTCTAGGATCACCCCGGCTGCCCGATCGAGCTGCATGCTGGACTGCATCTCGTCGTAGTCCTTGAGATCGGCAATCGCGCACCAGTCGGCGGCACTCATTGGGTCCATGTACAGGTAACCCTGCTCGATGTGCCCACCGAAGCTGTTCACCTGCATGGACAGCTCTTTGATCATCTTTACCGGGTCAAAGCCCGGCGCGAGCCAGCAATTGAGCGCAAAGTTCGGGTCTGCCTCGGCGACTTCCCACGGTAAATCCGAGACTTCGAGCTTTAGCTCCGGCACCGAGAGAAGGTGCAACAAAGAAAGCTGGGTCGGCAGCGCCCTTCCTGACTCGATGTTGCACAGCGCCGACTCCGGTAGACCGGCCAGCTCTGCCAGCCTCGCTGGAGAAAGACCGGCCATGGTGCGCCGCTCGCTGAGAAGCTGCCTGAACTTGTTGATCCGCGAGGCATCCATCGACGACTGCGTAGGCGTCGGTGCCACCGGGAACTCTTCATCGACCGAGCTCTGCGCCGCAAGAAATCCTCGCAAAGTCATCAGGCTCATGTGCAGGGCTTCCTGCTGCTCCTTCGGCTTCCCCGACAACGCTTCTTGGAGGGTGTCGATGGCGATGTGCAAGGCCTGTTGCTCCCAGGGAATGCTCTGCTGCGCGGACATGGACACCTCGAAAAAACGGCTGGGGCACCCTTACATGAGAGACGAGCGATTGGTCCGATGTCTCGACTACAGGGTGACGAACTCTCCCACACTATAACCTTGTTGAGCTGGTTTCAGTACACCAAGTTAAGCTGGTTTCAGTACATGAAGTTGCAGCTCGGCGAACCCCTCTTTCAGCACTAGGCAGCGTGGGAGCGCAGCGTCGTCCGTACCTCCTCTGGGAGATCGGGCACTTTGCGCAGAAGGCTCTCGATGTAACCGATGTCGACGTCGGTGACAGGCTGTCCACAGTGCGAACCGGCCCCAAACCGTAGCGATCCGTCCTCGCGATCGCGATATAGCCAGTACGACCAGCGATCCCACTCTTCCTTCATGATCTTCGCGAGGCGAGCCTGCTCATCAAGGATGTCGCCAATCCGCGTGGGCATGTAGCGTCGGTCGATCAGCGCCTGAAGCAGCCCCAGCGTTGCTTGGGCATCTGCCAACGCCGAGTGCGCGTTCTGCAGCGGCACCCCGAAGTGACCACACGCGCTCTGGAGCGAGCGGCTGCGCAGGTGGCGAAGATGCCAACGCACAAAGGTGATCGGATCGATGATCTGGTTGACCTCGAGCCGAATGGCGAGCCCGGCTCGACAAAACTCAGCGTTGAGAAGCGGACCATCGAACTCGACCGCGTTATAGCCGCACAACCAAGGCGTCCCCACACCGCGTGCCTGCCCGGTTAAGTAACCAACGAAGCGCTCCGCGATTTCCGCAAACGTGGGCTTGCCTCGGATGTGCTCGTCGCGAATGCCGTGGACCGCGCTGGCATCTTCGGGAATCGGTACCTGCGGATCGAGCCGCATTTTTCGGACATCGACAACGGTGCCGCGTTCGCAGAAGACGGCACCCAGCTCGACGATGCGGTCGGTTTGGACACTGACCCCGGTCGTCTCGGTGTCGAGCACAATCCCAGGCCAGTCGGTCACTTTCTCGTCGAGGAGCCCGCCTCCGATCGTCTGCATCAGTCGGGCAGTTTACGCCACAAACTCTTTGCACTGTCAACGACTGAGACGACGCAAACGCTCGCAGATCGAAATCGAGCGATCGGACGTTTACGCGAGCATCGCCCACTGTGGAGGTTTCCCGTGCAGCTCCGATCTGTTGTTTGCGCCGCCCTGCTGTGTGTTTCGCTCCGTCCAGCCTTTGCTGCGGAGCCCGCTGTCAACGTCGCGCCGACCGCCGAGCAAAAGTCCTGGGAGGACAAGCTCCGGCAGATGGCACCACCCGCCCCGAGTCCCGCCGCCACCGCCCCGGCTGGACCGATGCAAGCGGGCAAGGTCAAAGTTGCCTCATCGCCCGCAAGCTATGAGTTTTCCGATGCCACGGTCGATGGCGCGCTCGGCACGACCGAGATGCGCAAGGCCAACCGCGTCGCTGCCGAGATCCTCCAGCGCCGCATGGAAGAGACACGGCCGACGGACTTCAAGCTGATCCGCGAAGCCGCCGGGGCGGACGTGGTGGTGCTATCGGGGGTCTACGATCGGGTGCAAGACGTGCTGCGAGCGGCGCAGATCAAGCACGTGGTGGTGCCACCGCAGCTCCTCGATCAGATGGAACTCATGTCGACGCAGACGGTCATGCTCAACTGCCCCGGCAACGTCAGCGAAGCCAGCGTCAAGAAGCTGCGCGACTTTGTGGCGCGGGGCGGCTATCTGGTCTCGACCGATTGGGCGCTGCGTACGGTCGAAAAGGCGTTTCCGGGCACGATCGGTCACAACGGCAAGACGACTCCCAACGATGTGGTGTCGGTGCAGGTTCACGATGACAAAGAGCCGCTGTTGCGCCATGTGAAGGTGATGCGCGATCACCCGCGCTGGTGGCTCGAAGGCTCGTCGTATCCGATTCATGTCAAAGACCCGAAGCAGGTTCGGGTACTGATGTCCTCGCAAGAGATGGCGCAAAAGTACGGCGATGGAGCGATGGTGGTTTCATTCCATCACCAGCAAGGCAAGGTCCTGCACATGACCAGCCACTTCTTCCTTCAGCAATCGAAGCTCATCGGCGACAGCGAAAAACAAAAAGGGTCAAGCTTTGCCAAAGGCGCGGGTCTGTCCGATCAGCAGATTACGGAACTTGCGAAAAAGGGCGTGGCCGTCGACGAGGTGAAAGCAGGCGAGCTGAACGCGGCGTACTCCATGCAGCAGGTGTCGACCAACCTGATCGCCGAAAAGCAGGCACAGAACCAGGAAATGCTGCGCAAGCAGTACAGCTCACGGGTAAAGAGCGAAGAGGTCGGGTTAAGCAGTGGCGATGCAGCCCCGCCAACCGCCCAGAGTCCAAGAGTAAAGAAAGACTTCCGCGTCCAGGTCATCGAGAAAAAGGGCAACAAAGCCAAGGTGCGTGACCTGTTCGGCAACGAAGGCTGGCTATCCGTAGACCAGCTCTATTAGCCACATCAGCCCTGCCCGCAAAACCTCCGTGCAGGTAGTGACGGTCGCGGGGTCGACTCAGGAAAGCCTGCACTGTGAGACATGGATGTGCCGGTAGAAATGACTGTTCGTGCAGGATCTGTCGTCAGATCCCGAGCGCATGGCGGTAAAATAAGGTCTTAAGACCTTGCTCTTCTCTTGCCGAATGAACGCCACACGTTGCTTGGGAAGTGAGACGAAACCCGCCTCTCGCGAGTTCCGACGCGGGGGTGCAGGAGGGCAGATATGAGTCCGACGAGACGGGAAGTGCTGCTGCAAGGGCTACTTGGCGCAAGCTGGGTCGGTCTACGCGCCGCCGCGACAGGGCTACCGATTGGCCTGCTTGTGAATCCGCGAAGCGCGAACGCTGCGTTGCAATCGGGTGGCTCTCCGACGAAAGCTCGCTTCCTGGTGCTCAGTCTGTCGACCTGCGGCAGTCCGCTCAACGCGAACGTACCTGGCTGCTACACCTCACCGGACATCGTTCATCCGGTAGATCCTCGGTTTGCAGCCTCAACGCTAACGATCGGGGGGCAGCGACATCAAGGAGCGGCTGCATGGAAACAGCTCCCCCAGAAGCTGCTCGATCGGACGGTGTTCTTTCACCACTCGACGATGAAGAACAGCCATCCGAGCCTGCCAGATCTGCTACGGCTCGGGACCGAAATCGAAAGCGCGCCGGTGTTGTTCGCCGCAGAGCTCGCTCGGCAGCTACAGACGGTGCAAAACCAACCCCTGCTGCTCGGTTCAGAGGAAGTGGTCACAGTGGGAGGCAAGCGACTTGGTAGTCTCCGACCAACGGAACTACGAGATGCGCTGCTCGGCCCGGGTTCACCGCTTTCGCAGCTTGCCGAGGTGCGGGACTCGACGATTGCTCGACTGCAGTACTTGCGAAAACGAACCGGTGACGCGCAGCTCGGCAAGGCGCTCGACGCACAGGCCCTATCGCAGAAACAGGCGCAGGCTCTGGGCGATCGGCTCGCGACAGACCTGGCGGCGATCCAAAACGACAACGCGAACGGTCAAGTGCTGGCGGCGGCCGTGGCGGTACGGCTGGGCATCTCACCGATCGTGGCAATCCACATTCCGTTCGGCGGTGACAATCACTTCGACAGTGGACTTGTGCAGGAAGCCAGCGAGACGCACAACGGAATCAGCCAGATCGCGCTGCTATGGAGCAAACTCTCAGCGTACGGTGCAGCAGAGCGAAGCTGTTTTGCGCACCTATCCGTGTTTGGTCGGACGCTGAAAAGAGACGGTCTTCAGGGCCGTGATCACTGGCCCCTACACAACGCCGCACTGCTCATGGGCGCACCGTTCCGAGGTGGAGTCATCGGCGGAGTGGTGGCACAAGAAAACGACTTCGGGGCGACGGCGATCGATTCGCGTACGGGACGGGGACACGAGGGCGGAGACATCTCGGCGGCCAGCAGTCAGCAGTCATTGATGCGCACGCTGGCTCAAGGCATTGGCCTTCCCACGACGCTGCTCGAACGGTGTTTGCCGGGTAGCAAGGCGGTCCGCTCGACGTTGGTGTAGCGAATCGAGAGCCCGATCCAAAAGTCCTGCGCGATCTGCAGACTGACCCAAGACAGCGATGTTCGGACCAGCAGTTCGCAGAACTGAGAGTGGCTCTACGTCATCTAGTGGCGACCGATCGATGGGTGATCCAAAAAGAGTCTTTTCATATGACTAATATTGGGTCATCCAAGAGCAATCTACTTCAGTCCTCGACGAGGCTCTGCTGGTTACGATGAATCATCGAGCCGATGTTGTGGGCTATGCAGACTGCAACCGGCCGATTACGAGGCCGAGCGATGGATACTGAATGGGAGAGGACGGAAAAAAGAAGGCCCCGCGAGTCCGAGGCCCTCTGATTTAGGGGGTCGCGCTAGACAGATCGGTAAAGCGGAGGGTGGTCAGCGCATCGGCGTTACGGTCATAGACCACGTCCGAAGCCCACCACTTGCCGTCGAACTTGAACATCTGCGGGTAGTAGCCCCGATTCAGGCCCGGCTCGGCACCGATGGTCTTGTGGCTCCAGGTCATCGCCTTACGCGCCAGCTCGAGAGTACCAGCGGTCGAGTCCTGGTACGCGATCACCGGACCGCTGTCATCCAGCACAACGGTTGCGCCCGCACCCACTTGATGGATGTCCGGCGTAGGAAGCTTGCGGCTGCCATCATCGACCAGCTCGGACTTACTGACGGTCATCCCCTTGACGTTGCGATAGTAAAGCCGCCCGTCACTGTCGCTATACGCAACATGCAGCGTTCCGTCCGCGGCGACTGTCGCTCCAATGTGTCGACCGATATCGGTCTTGCCATCACCACCGTCGAGCGTTGTAACCTTCCAGTCACTGCCGCTCGCCATCTTGAGCGCGCCCGTTGCACGGTTATAGAACAGCAGGAACCTATTGCCCTGGTTCTGAACGAGGCGGGCAAACAGTCCCGTGCCCTGCGGTAGATCGGCAGCCGGGGTACCCAGCGCATCCACACACTTGGCGGCGATGCAGGCCAGACCGCTCTTACAGTTCGGGGTGCAGCTTGGGTCCAGCTTCTTGCAGACCGTCTTGTTGCGATCTTTGACGGTCGGATCGGCGTAGACGCAGGCTTCACCGCTTCCACACAGACCCGCGCACGGAACCTGCACTTCCTCGACAACTTTCTTGGTGAAGTCCGAGGCCCCTTGCGGATCAGCGCTCATCGCCTGGGCAACGACCATCTGCGCAAACACTTTGCCATCGGCCTTCTTCGCGCCAGCGACCATGTAAGCCACCGTCGGTACATCGCTGCCATCGAGTAGGAGCTGAGCAAAAGCGCCCGTGCCTTGACCTTCGCTGCTATCGGCGATGACCTTGGTGCTCCACTTTTCACCGCTGCGCATCGCCAGCTTGAGCGCGCTATTGGTGACGTCTTGGTAGGCAACCAGTGGATTACCGCTCTGCGTCAATTGCAGCGACGTGAAGCGGCCCACATCGTCAGCGACATCGGCATAGCCGCTGCGATAGGCACCGGGATCCGTGCTGTCTGGATCTCCTGTCGGCAAACCATCGACCGGATACCAGGTCGCTTGGTTGCTCGGGGTCATCATCTCGGTGAACGCGAGATCACCAAACGTCGAGTTGTAGGCGCTGATCATCAGCTTACCTGACGACACCGCAACGCTCTGGTAGCGACCCAGCTCATCATTCGGCGCATACTCGACTTTTGGCTTCTTGACCTCGGTGGGGGTCATGTCTTTTCCACCGGTCACATCATTCTTATTGCAAGCAGACTGGGTGGAACCGAGCAGCGCCAGCACCGCGAGCGTCCCGAAGCGAACCAGTCGACGGCGCGACAGCAGCGAAACCAGTGCCAGCAGCATCACGATGAGGGTGCCGCGACCAGCGTCGGTTCGGCTGATAGTGCAGCCAGTCAGGTTCTCTACGGCAGGTGCAGTCTCAGTGGTCTTCGACGTGGTCTGCGAAGTTGTCTGCTGCGAAGTGGCAGCATTGGGAGTCGCAGTAGGCGCGACCACAAACTCAACCTTGGCTGGGCTCGGATCCAGCGTGCCGGGCTGACCAGCGACGCGAGCACGGACCTCGATGTTGTGAGGACCGGCCAGACGAAGCTCCGGCTCCTCAATCGCAAGTTGGTGCTGGTTGTCAAACGGACGCCACATCCCACCGTCGATGCGATACTGCCACTCACGATCGCCGCTAAGATGGCTCGACGAGTCGACGTTTATCACGACCCGTGGTGTCTTCGGCTCCATCGCGGTGACCGCCAGCTCCGCCGCCGTCGGAACCTGGAGCGAGGCCAGGGTCGCAAACGTCTCGGTCGGCTCATCGGCAGCCTGTGGCAGCAGCGTCATGTCGTCACCAGCCAGCGGCATTGTCGACAGCTTGATGGACAGGAACATGCCGAGCAGAGACAGCTTGCCGCTCGGATCGGCGGTGGCCGTAATCTGCACTGGGTTTAGCTGAAGCCCCATGATCTCGGGCAGCTTGATCGGGCTCAGCGAGGAACCAAGCGATCCCGCGAGCACGGGCAGAAGACTCGGGAACAGCCGCGCAAGCTGGGCCGGGGACTCTTTCAGAAGCGAGCTATCGGTCACTCGAACGTTACCGACGGCCTGCCCCAGATCGCCGAGCAGCGGCACGATCTGATTCATGGCATCGACATCGAGGCTGAGCGGAAGGTCCAGATCGACCGTCTGACGCATGAAGCGCACGTAGCGTTCATCGATGAACACGTAGAAATCGAGCGCCATGTCCTTGATCACGACGTGCATCAGCGGATCGTCGATGATCTTCTTGCCCATCGCATCGGTCTTGTAGGTTCCCTTGCCGAGCACAAAAGTCGGTGGTTGCTGCGGTCGTCCGACGAGCTTAATCGCCGAGTTGGCCCCGCGAGTCAGGTCGTTAATCGACGGAATCAGCGCGGACAAAAGGCCCGACGACAACATTTCGACCTGCGCCGTTCCAACGTCCAGACAAAGCCCACCGGTGTCGTAGAGCGTGTAGCCCAGCGAATCAAGCTCCAGCGTCGAAATACCAGCACCGACGTGATAAGGCTTGCCGTTCGGTGTCATGTTGCCAGCAAACGCAGTGCTCTTGGCGGGAGCCGGACCTGCCGGAGCGGGCCGATTCGGAACGCAGGAGCTACGAGTCTGCGTGGTTGTACCGCCGAGCATTCCCAGAGACATACCCGCCGTGGGCAGCGCCTCGACCGAGGCGTAGTTTCCGGCTGCGGCGATCAAATCAAGCCCAGCGCTCTTGGCCGCCGGCGAAAACGCCCCAAGCGAGCTGCCGAGATCAATCCGGCCTTCCAGCCCGAGGAGCTGAAGACAAGTTCCATCGCGCATACAGAAGTTGTTCACACAGCCTTGGTTCGCCAGCGACGAACAATCTGGCTTGGCGGAGCACTTTTGACACATCACGGAATCGAGCGGCCCAGCAAGCTGCTTCTTGAGCTGATCCTTGAGGGTGCCGATAAACAAGCCCTTCAGCAGGTTGACCGTTCCGCACAGGATGTTGCCCTTGATGTCGATGTCGTCGCTGTCGAGATCAAGAATGTCGACGCTCTTGTCGTCAAAGTCGATGCTGGTGAGCTTGGTCATCGCGTTGACGTTGGTGACCACCGCCATGGTGATCCCGACGTCCGGCTTGCCCTTGCGAGCGGTGTCTAGGGACAGCTTGCAGTCGATGGTGACGAAGCTGACCTTGGTTTTGATCTTGAAGTCTTCCATCGTCTTGATCTTGGCCCGGATCGTCGCCTGAGTCGTCGACGGTGGCTTCGGATCAAATTTGAGCGATTGGAAGTCCAGCTTGACCTTGCACATCTGGCCGCAGCACAGCTCAGTGTCGCCGCCGCAGGAGGCCGGAACAGGAATCTCTCCCCCGGCAGGCAGGAACTTGTCGATGAACGCCTTGCCGCTGGTTTCGAGGAAGTCGAAAAAGCCCTTGGTGATACGAAGCTGAATCGCGTTGTCGATACGCTTGTCGACGGCATAACCGCCTGGGATCTTGGTAAGTCCCCCGCAGCCACCGCCGCCGCTACCACCGCTACAAGCGACGATGAAGCTTAAGCCGAGCACCGCTGCGGCTCGTCGCCAAGGCACATTGGGAACACGTAACCACGCAGCACGCGCGGAACCGGACGTCGAACCGGACATGGCCACCTCCGAGAGTTTTTCGAGAGAACAACCGCTAGAACGGGCGGAACGTAGCCTGACCGCCCATAGCGCTCAAGCGGTTTGTTGACGCCAAACACGGTCGAGATCGCTTGAGCGCAGCGAGGAATTTCGGACTGTTTGATGCCAAATTTGGAAAGAAGCCGGGACGGGAGACTTGGTCGGACGAATTCGTGAGCGCTCAGCCGTCGAGAGAAGCAAGCTGGCAAAAGCCCGTCAGCGAGTAGATCATCTTGCCGTCCTTTTCAATCTTTCGAGACGACGAATTCGGCAGCAAATACACGCCGGGCACCGCATCCTTCTTGGGCTTGGTGTTGCCCTCGAACGTCTGATAGGAGCCGTCGGCCAAAATGTCAAACAGCAGCCCGGTATGCCCTTGCCACAACACCAGATCGCCCGGTCCCGGCAACGTTGCAGAGGGCTTGATCTTGCCCTCGTCATCGAAGAGGTCGTCGCGATGAATGAACCGACCGAGCTTGATGAACAGTTCGCGAAGGCCGGACGTCGAGGCGCTCAGCACCTTGGGGATTTTGTCGGCAAGACCGGCCTCAGCGTAGCCCTTGCGGGCGCAGTAACACGCAAACGCCGCACACCACTCCGGCCGAGGCACCGGACTTTGGGGATGGTTCGCCACCCAGTCATCCCAGTAGCTCGACTTCCACGGAACTCCTTCTAGGAAGAACGAGCGAATCAGCCCGTCTTTGTCCTGGTTGGTTCCCGCATCCTCACGCACTGGCTTGTCGAGATAGCCCTTCGCAATCTCAACGATCCGCGCACCGAGTGCTGTCTTCTTGGCCACAGACGGCTCGGGTTCCCCAAACGGCAGCGGCCCTTCGCGCTCTGGCCCCTCGGACAAATCATAGTTCTGCAGCAGTTCCGCGAGCAGTTGCGCCGACAGCGCGCCGACATCTTCCGTTCCAAACTCACGCACGACTTTGTGCATTACGCCCCCTTTGCGACTCGGAACCAGCACCCGAGCCCAGACCACATCCTATCAGGCGGAGGAAGCTCTCGGATATACTCCATAGCAACTGTCTCTTCGGCTGGGGCGGCCTCTTTGGAGAGCCTCTTTCTCTTCGGCCGACTTTGTTGAACAGCGCGGGGCAACAGCAATTGGAGGCGCACATGTCTGGTCTGGGCAAGACCCTCATCGTCAGTGATCTGCATCTCGGAAGCGGTGGCACCTACGATATCTTCGCAGGGGGCGACTCGTTGCCACTGCTGATTCGACGATTCGCCGCAGCTGGAAACACCATCATCCTGAACGGCGACAGCGTGGATTTTCTGATGAATGAAGACCCGCTGGAGCTGGAAGAAACGCGGGCCGTGGCCCAGGCCGAGCAGATATTTTCGACAGCATCCACACAAGCGGTGCTGACGGCGCTTGGCCAGGTACTGGCGGCGGGCGGAAACGTGGTGGTTCGACTCGGCAACCACGATATCGAGCTGGCGCTAAACGGGGTACAGGAACGGATGCGCGCCCATCTCGGCCAGCCGCCACAGATCGCCGCCCGCTTGCAGTTCGAGCGAGGCGACAAGCCAGCCATCCTCGATGTCGGCGGTGCCCGCATCCTGGTTTCGCACGGTGAGCAGTCTGACCAGTGGAACAAGGTCGACTATCCGCACCTACCCGGCCCCGGTGCACCGAGCGGTGCCAGCCATGACAGTTTCCGCTACGCCCCCGGTTCTCGCCTGGTCAAGACGATCATGAACCCGCTCAAACGCGTCTACGGACTGCGACTGATTGACCTCATCAAGCCTGACTTTCAGGGTGGCGTGCTGACCGCACTGGCCGTGAGCCCAAGTGCGGTGCGGGAAGTATTTAAGGGCTCTACCATCAGTCTGCTTCGGCAGCTCCAGGAGTCGAAGGCCGGCCCCAGCACCTTTGCGCCCGATGAGGAAGACGAGTTCGGACTGGAGCAAGCGATCGCAAAGGCGGGCCTTAGCCAGGAGGAGTCGGAGACTCTCGCATCGATGTTTGGCGAAGATCACGGTGAGGCCGTGTCCTTCGACCTCGATACCACCGTGCTAGCGTCGGCACAGCTCAAGCTCGCTCGCAGCGGGCTCAAGGCCTATGCCAGTGCCCAGCGAAAGCTCGCCGGAGACGCAGGAAAGCGCTTCTATTCGCTGGAGCCCGAAACGAACGAGTGGAACGAGGCCAAGCGACTTCAGCAAAAATTTTCGGTCGATGCCGTGGTGTTCGGACATACGCACGCGGCCCGGTGGCAACAGTCCGATGGTCTCTGTTACCTCAACACCGGAACCTGGATTCGCTTGCTGGTCCTCCCTTCTCCGGAGGCTTCCGACGATGAATGGACTGACTTTCTCACCCTAGCGCGCAAAAATCCTCAACTTGATCCTTCCAAAGGACCGATGGTGCCAGCGGTGACACGGTTCACCGCCGCGCTCATCGAGCCGAGTCCGCAAGGTGGTGCTCACGTCGCTTTGGTCGAGTTTCTGCCCTCGGGAGAGCTTCAGATTCACGGCCATGGTCAGGTTCCTGCACGAACGGCCGGAGCCGCGCCATGACCTCAAGCAAGATTCCCCAAAATACCGGCCTGAACCTCCTACTCTGCGATGCGGATGAGCGCCAACCGATGCTCACCGAGGACATCAAGAGCGAAGCCGCCGTCGGCCAAAAGCAGCCCCAAAAGACGCCTGTGCCAGAGAAGCTCACCGAACGCGGGGGCGACACAAACGCGCTGGATGCACAGGGCTGGAGCGTGATCATCCCCGAAGGAGACGCGGGAAAACGGCTGCTCGACCTGGCTGCGCCCCTTATCAAGCTACGCGAAGAGCAGCAGGGCTATCCGGCAAAGATCTACGTCGCTCCTGCCAAATGTGACCAGACCGAAGCCATGGCGTGGCGGAAGAAATACTATGCCACCGGAGCCACGACAGAGGATGAGCAGCCGCTGTACCAGCTCATCTTGGGCAACCTCGATCAGGTCTCGCTGAGCATCCAGCAGGTGCAGGCTTCAAGAAACCTGGTCGGCCGACTCGCCTTCGATACCGACGACGGCTACCGTGCGTACATCGACAAGCTGTTGCGCGCCGAAGCTGCGCCAGCCCCTAAGAACGCCGGCAGCGGTCTATTCTACACTGTCCACGATGGCACACGTGCCACCAGGGCTGGCTATGACGCGCTGATGACACCGGGCGTCGCACTCGCCAACCGCAAGGTGATGGAACGCAAGCTTCCGGCGCGTGAGATCGTCGCGTTCGGCGACCAAACCATTCCTACCCGTGATGAATTGCTTGGCAAAGTGGCCGCCATCGATCCGGCGGTGCTGTTCACGCTCAGCCATGGGGCAGGTCCGCCACGCATGGGATGGAAGTCCGTGGACCGTCAGCGCAAGGCGCAGGGTGCCATGAGCTTCGGCAGCGATGGATTGCTACTCGGCAGCGATGTCGCCGACAAGCCTTTTTTGCCAGGTGGCATCTGGTTCATGCTTGCTTGCTATGGAGCGGGAACCCCATCGAACAGTGCCTACCGTCACTGGCTCGAATCGCTCGCCCAGGCCGGACAGTTCCCAGGAGCACCCGCCAAAGTGCTCGATGGGCTCCCCAAGGAAGGCGACCCACCATTCATTGCCGCCCTGCCCCAAGCCGTCCTAGCCAACCCAAACGGACCCCTGGCGTTTCTCGGGCACATCGATCTGGCGTGGACTTATAGCTTCCTCGACCTCGACACCGGCAGCGCGGTGCAACGTCCCGGCAAGTTCGTCCAGATAGTCGCCGAGTTGCTCAAAGGCAATCGCTGCGGCCTCGCCATCCAATCGCTTAGCCTGGCGCTCGACGATGTGAACACAGAACTTGCCGACCTCTACAACCGGGAGGCAACAGGGGTAACATCCAACGCCGAACTACAAGCCCAGCGCGGACACCTGTGGATGCTACGCCAAGACTTGGCCGGCTACGTGCTGCTCGGGGATCCCGCAGCACGGCTCGCGGTCGCCCCGAAGCGCGCCTACCAACCGGCCACTCAAGCCGGCACATCATCGACGACGGGTTCGAGCGAAGTGACCAACTTCTTCGGCTTTCCGCCCAAGTCCTGACCTACGCGTTCGCCAGCAAGTAACGCATCGTTCCTTGCACCGCACGACTGGTAATAAGCGATGAAGCCATGCCAAACGCCGGAGTGTTCACGAAGTTCATAAATCCCACCGCAGTCTTGAGTGGTAACGAGAACTTGCGTGTGGTCGCCGCCTGATAGTCCGAAAGCAGCGCCGTGTCGACTCGGTCGTGCCTCGCGATCGATTCCGCCGCCACACAGGCTGACCGCATCGCATACGAGATCCCTTCTCCCGTCGCGGCATTGGTCAGTCGGGCCGACTCGCCAATCCAGATCGCGCCCGGCGCGGTAATCGGACCCGCTCCCTCGGCATATACGATCGGGTGGCCTTTGTACTTGCCGACCTGCTCCGCGTTTCTGAGCCGATCGCCCACATGGGTCGCAATGACTTCATCAAGGAGTCGCTTCGGATCAGCGGGATTGTTCGGGTCGTAACAGATGCCCACATTGACCCGTGTCTCTGTCTCTGGGAACAGCCAGCCGTACCACGGCCTCACCCTCTTATCGAAGTACATCTCGAGGATGCCCTTTCGATAGGGTACGCCTTCGTACCAAGCCATGATCGCCGCGATCTGTCGTTTCGGTCTCTTATCGATCGAGAAACGCGAGTGCGCACCATCGGCCAAAATGAGCAGGTCTGTCTCGATCTCGGTCTGGCCATCGGTGATTCCAACGATGCGTCCCGAAGGATCTCGCAGCAGCCGCTTGGCCGAATAGCCCTGAACGAAGCGAGCACCGGCCCGCTCGGCGGCAAAGGCGATCTCGCCGTCGAACGTCGAGCGTGGAATGATCCACGCCTCCACTTTGTTCGAGCTGAGCACCGCTTCATCTCCGCCGGGACCGACGAAACGGAGTCCGCCGATCTCTTGAGCGAGCGGTTGAAAATGGTCCGCTAGGCCGATCTCTTTGAGCAGATCCAAACACCGCGGACCCAGACCACTACCGCAGGTCTTCGGTCGGGGAAATTCGTCACGATCGAGCAGCGTCACCTCATGGCGATTTTGACGAGCCAGTTGCAAGGCACAAGTCGAGCCGCCTGGACCTGCACCGACGATTGCAATCTTCATGGGATAAGTTCTCCAGATAAGACGGGGCGGCACTCTAGCACAGCAGAAACCAACCGCTGGTAGCGAGTCCTTGGTCCGGTACGAATCGAAAACCTATCGCGAACCGACTCGCGCCGAGACGCTTCTACTGCCCCGGCAAAAACGGTATGCTGCCGCGAAAATGCTGCCTCCACCTGAAATCTCTGACGGAACGGCCGGTCGCAGCGACACCCCAAACGGTGGTCCCCCTGCGAGCAAAAGCGGCCCGAGTGATGGGAGTTTATATCCTCATTTGATTTATTTGGTGAGCGACGATGAGCCTCAAGAGGTGGCTCGGCTGTGCAATACACTCGGAGAAACCCCGAGCTACCTGGTGAAGAGTTTCCGTAGCCCGAGCCTGGCACTCGCTGCGCTGCGCAGTGAACCGATGCCGCCACCGCTGCTCATCTGCGAGCAGGGACTGCGCGAAATCGACGGCATCTCCTTTTTGTCGAAAGTACGCAGTCAATCGCCGGACACCGTACGGGTGCTTCTGACGAGCCACGCCGACACCCAGACCTATCTTCGCGCCATCAACGAAGGCGGCATCTTTCAGTGTGTTGAGAAGCCATGGGATCGCGAAAGCCTGCTACTCACCATCCGCAACGCCATCGAGCGCGGCGATATGGTGGTACAGCTCCGTCGCACCGTCACGGCCATGCAGCACAACAACAGCGCGTTGTCGCAAGCACTGCGCCAGATTCACTCGGCGCAGGAACGGCTGCTGGAAAGCGAACGAATGGCGGCGGTCGGTCGGGTGGCATCAGGGATTGCGCATGAGATCGGCAACCAACTCTCCGTGCTGTCCTATGCCGAGATGATCCGCGATCGCTATCCCGACGATCCCGAGGTCAAGCTGTTTACGTCGGCGATTTTGACGGCGCGGGCGCGACTCGGTGGCCTGGTTGGGGAAATCCGCGACTTTTCACGCGTCCACGGCACACTGCCGCCTCAAGACGAACCCCTCGCAATCCACCCTCGGCTGGTTCTTGATCCCGAGCCGGTCGTGCTGTCCATCCAAGAAGCGCTATCGATCCTGCGCTTCGACCCCGAGTTTAGGCAGCGAACCATTGCCCGTGAGTTGGACGATGGTGCCATTGCCAACGTCAACCGCGACAAGCTGGTCCAGGTGTTCTTGAACCTGCTCCGCAATGCGCTCGACGCAACCCATCAGGGCGGCAGCATCAGCGTCCGCGTCATGTCCGATCCACTGGGCCCCAAAGCGAATGAAGCGAGCGATAAGTCCGCCATGGTACGCATCCAGATTGACGACTACGGCGACGGCATTCCCAGCGAGATTATGCCGCGCATCTTCGAGCCGTTTTTCACCACCAAAGGCGATCGCGGCACCGGTCTAGGACTCGGTATCTGTCGCAGCATCGTGGGACAACACGGCGGCCAGCTCTTGCTGGAGTCGCCACTGCCACCAGATGCCGTGCGCCCCATCGGAGTCAAGTCCGCAGGTACCCGCGTCACCATCGTCTTGCCGAGGGTCGCGTAATGCAGGCCGACTCGTTGTTATCGTGGCTCGCTGATCACCTGGTTTCACTGTGCTCGCCGGCACAGGTCGGCATCGTTTGTTCCGGGCTGGCCGTAGAGCTGTGGCAAATTGCCCCGGCGCAGCTCGATCCGAGTGAACGCATCGAGCTGCTGCTCGAGCATCTTGCCCTGACCAAGCTAACAGCCGACTTCGCCGAAGGGATTCTGCGCGACGAAACACTCAGCGCAGAGGCGATCCGACGGGGTCTCGACCGGCTGGTGCCAGTGCCTACGGTCCCATCGGAATCGCGCTCACTCGCGCTCGAGTCGGCTCCAGGTGGTGCGCAGCTCCCCACCGATGAACCGGCCGTGCAAGCACTCTTAGATGAGTTTGACCGACACCTGGCGGGCGATGCACCTCTCGCCGCGTACACCGTGCTTGCCGATCAGCTCGGCGGCTTTGCCCACCTTGGCTGTCGACTGGGCCGGTCTCGGCTGCTCCTTGAACTGATTCGCCGGCTCTATCCGCTCGTCGCCCCGCTGTCAGTGGGAGATAGCGGCTGGCAGAAGCGTTACGCCCAACTGTTGTGGTGGGAAACCGAAGCCCTGCGGATGACCGGGCAGCTTGACGCAGCGCTGGTCACCACTGAGCGCCAGTATCCGTTCCATCGCGACATGCTGCCGGGTCTGTGGCTACGTCAGGCGCAGATTCACCGGCTCGCCGGTCGACTCAAGCTGGCCTCGGCACTCACCGCCAAGGCGCAGGCGCTGTCTCCGGATTTGTCTCAACAAGCCGCCGCAGCAGCAGAGCAAGCCATGCTGGCGCTCCTATCTGGAGACGCACCGCTGTGTCTTCTTCACTTGCGACTGTCGCGGTCGCTGCTGCGTGAAGCCGGTCAACCCGTCGATCCATGGCCGCTCCGGTTATCACTGTTGCAAGCCCAGCGCGCCCTGAGGATTCAGGACGTCACCGAGGCACGAAAGTGGCTCCAGAGCTGCGCCGAGCGGGCCGAACAAACACACGACACACTCGCAGCGGCAGAAACGGCAGTCCTTCTGGCCGACGCACTTCGTCGAGACGGAGAACACACCGCCGCAGCGCAAGCGATCGCCCAAGCGATGCAGTTTGCCAACCACAGTGGGGCTGCCGAGGTTCTCGTGGCTGCCGGTCGCGAGCAAGCTCGTCTCCAGATGGATCTGACCAACTACGAAGCAGCGGCGGCGGCTCTCGGGACTGCGCTGGCACTGGCCGAGGAACTGTCGCTCGCCTGTTATCGGATCGATTTGCTCAACCTGCGCGGTCAGCTCCAGCTACGTCGCAGCAATCCAATGTCCGCTGAGCGGGATGCTCGCGATGCCCTGGCCCATGCGATGGCTCGGGAGTGTGGCTACCAGTGGGGCGAAGCCGACAGCCTCCACCTGCTTGCGGTGACGCTCCTGTCGAATCGACCTCGGGTACAGAGCCTGCGCCACACCGAAGCGATCACGCACCTGAGCGACGAGCTGGAGCTGCGTGATCGAATGCAAGATCCAACGGCCCCCGAAGTACGCTGGCTCATCCGCAGGCTCCGTACAGTGGCGTAAACAAGTTACGAAGTGGAAGGTCAGGTCATGACATTGATTCGTGGTGTGCTGGGATTGTTGCTGCTGGTGAGTGCCTGCAACAAACCGACGACAGAGTCGCACTCGACGGCCACGGCTACGGTGCCTGAGAGTGAGTCGAACCTCTCCATCGAAAAGGCCCAAGCACTGCTCAAGCCCGATGCCCAAGGTCAGCTTGCGGTCCAGCTCATCGATGTGCGCACCCAGTCCGAGTGGGCAACGGGTTACATACCCGGAGCCAAGCACATCCCACTTGATGAGATCCCGGCCAAGCTGGACGCGATCGACAAGAGCAGAACCGTCGTCCTGTACTGTGCAGCCGGAGGCCGCAGCCATCGTGCACTGGAGATCCTGAAAGCGGCGGGCTATCGCGACGTCCGGCACCTTGCCCCTGGGATCTCGGGGTGGAAAGCCGCCGGGCTCGCCATCGCCAAGTCAGCTCCGGACGGCTCGTCGCTGTAACTGCTACCACCAGAGTCAGGCTGCGCTACGATATGTCCGATGCGCCGTACTTTCGCGATCGGGGACATACACGGTGAACCCACTCACTTGGAGCGCCTGCTGGGTCGCCTACCCACGATGACTGCCGACGACACCGTGGTCTTCTTGGGTGACTATTTGGATCGCGGGCCGGATTCTCGCCGCGTCATCGAAATGGTGGTCGCGCTGCCCTCACAGATTCCCGCCAAGGTGGTTTCGTTGATGGGCAACCACGAAGAAGCCTGGCTCCGATCCCTGAAGAGCCCTGAGCCTGGCTTTTTGCTCCGTCCCGACAACGGCTGTTTTCAAGCACTGCAGTCGCTGGCCGACTGCGGACAAGCTTCCGATCTGGAGCAAGCGGGAATGCTGCTCCAGCCCACCAAGTGGTTTCCAGCCTGGATCCACCAATGGATGGAGTCCCTGCCGCTGTATTACGAAGACGAGCATGCGATTTACGTCCACGCCGGTCTCGATGGAGAAGGCGAGGTCTGGCACCATCCCAAGGACGGTCGCCCGCGCAACCTTCTATGGTGCCGTGAGCCCGACTTCTTTCGCGGCTACAAAGGAAAGCGGCTGTGCTTTGGCCACACCATCACCTCAGAGCTACCCGTCGACCACTTGAGCTGGTTTGGCAAAATCCTCGATGACCCCAGCGACGTCTGGTTTCGTGGCGATCTGGTCGGGCTCGACACCGCCTGTGGCAAAGGGGGCTACCTTTCGGCGATTGAGCTTCCGTCTGCTAAGGTCTACGCGAGTCGCTAGCCGAACCCGCCTCGCCCTAGCTGTCTCCGCTCTTGGCATCAGTGGGGGGCTTGCTGCCCACACGCGACCCACCCAAGGGATACGACCCAGACGGGCGCCCTTCCACGCTGGCGGAGCCGACCGAGATCGGCCGATTGCTCGGTGATGAGTGAGCCCCGACCGGCTTCAGACCAGGCGACGATCCAGACACCGAAGCGTGTGGACTGTGTGTGCTGCTCGGCGAAGAAATCCGTCGTTCACCGCTGGTCGAGGCCACCGCACCGGAGGTCTTTGGAGACGGTAGCGATCCCGCTCCGACCGGGCGCAACGCCTGACTAGAGGCACCCGACATCGATCTACCGCCAGAAGGTGGCGACAGCGCGGCTGAGGAGCGAGCCGCACGATCACCCACCGGCCGACTGCGTGACCCAATGCCCCAGGTGCCACTGGAAGTCGCCAGTTCCTCCGAACCACGACTTTGGATGGCCTGGATGAGCAGCGATAGCTTTTCGCCGTCTTTGCGCAAGTGTTCCACCGTCGACCGCAGCGAATCAGCCTCCGACGACTGCTGCCGCGCCAGCCGCGAGATGTCTGTCATGGAGCGAGCGATCCCGGCCCCCGTGCTGTCATCAAATCCCACGCTGTCCATCGCGCCATCGACGGTAGCCCGCAGCGCCGTGATCTGATCGCGAATCCGATTTAGAGCCTCACGCTCCTCGACCAGAGTCTGAGTAATGAGTTGAACTTGCTGCGTGACGGTGGCCGTCCGATAGCTGCGGGCATCGGCGGACTCGGGGTTGTGAAGCAACGTATCAGCTCGACGCGCAGCCGACAGCACTTGCGACTGCGCTTGGTCCGCGTTCGACCATGCCAGCGAAATCTGCACCACCGCGTTGCGAACCTCGACCATTTGCCGAGTCAAGCGCTCGATCGCACGACCGATCGGGGCGACTGCCACCTGAACATCCTTGCTCCGCTCCTCTTGCGTCGAGGCTGAGCTACCCAGACTGGCACCGACACGCTCGATGGTCGCCACCGTGCTGTCAATGTCATCGAGCAGACGGATGCTAGTAGAAAGCAGGGACTGGAGCCGCTGCACCGCCATGTCCAATGCGCGACCTATCGAGGAAAACTCATCGTTGCGATCGAGAAACTGCTTGAGCATGCCTCGTCCACGGGCAAGCCCACCACCTGAGACCCGGCTGGCTGCTTGTGCCAAACGAAACAGTGGAGCCATCACCCACAGCTGCACCGATGCCGCCAACAGCAGCACCGAACCGAGCAACAGCCCAACCAACAGCAGCGCGTTTTGGAGCTGCTCGGCCGACCACTTCTGAACCGCCGTCAGCGGCACCGCGACCAGCAGTCGTCCCTGTGACAGCGGCGTTGCCCGGAGGTGATAGCGCACGCTCAAGTTGTGCAGCGTCTCGCGAGGATCATCGCCCCACCGCCCACTACTCAACGCATCGGCCGGAAGGTTGGTGACAAAGGCACCTTCGAGTGCAATCGCAACGCCAATTCCAAGCGGCTCGGCATCCTGGCGCAGTGTCTCCGGGAGCACACGACAGCCGGTGATCAGAAATCCGGGCTTGCCATCGATGGCCACCGGGATGCGAAACGCTTCGACGAGCTGCCCACCTACGGCGATCAGCGATCCACTCGGGGTAAGCGAACTCCGAGCCGCAGCCCCGGCCAGCGCCAACGCGCCAACGCCAGCTTGGGCAAGCAGCGCGCCACCATCATCGACGATGGCTGCGAGATCAGCCCCGGCGGCGCGGGCATCCTGTGCCAGTTGATCCCACACCGGACGCCCGTTTTCGAGCGAGCGTGGCCTCGATGCGACCGACGAAAACGCGGCAGCACGGCTATCCCGCCGCATCGCCAATTGATGACTAATGGCCTCGCCACCCAGCTTGGCCTGGCTATCAACGATGACCAGTGCTGCGTGACGCGCCTGCTGCTGCTGAAGCCAAATTGCCGGAACTCCGCACAGCAGTGCAGATACGGCAGCAATCAGCCAGGTGGTGAGAGCCAGTCGTCGAGGCAGTTGCTCGGCCCGCTGCCCCCCTGACGTTGACGCCACTCCCGACGCTGGTTGGCGCTCGGCACTTGTGGATTCGGCCATCTACTCCAGCGTACAAAAGTTTCCCGTTCGAATACAGACGTTAGTAATTTGAATTACCAAATTACCTAGAACCATGAGCACCAGCCCTCCCTCAATCTGCCCACCGGCTGATCCAACAACCGACCACACCACCAATGTCTACCAGGCCCAGCGCCGTGGCGATGACGATGCCTACGCGTCGTATTACGCGGGCATGGATAAGTCGATGCAGCAAAAGGTGGCACTCACCACCGCGTTCTTTCCGCCGATTGGGACGCTGGTCGACATGGGCTGTGGGTCCGGCTCGGGTTCCTTTGACTTGGCCAGCCTGTTTGATGGCCTGGCAGTGGTAGGGGTGGATATCGCACCACCCGCCGTTGAGCATGCGACTGCACACTACCGTCGCCCGAATCTTCGCTATCAGCAGGGTGACATCGCCGATCCGCTGTTTCCGCCGGCCAGCCTGGACGGCATCCTCAACTCCTCGGTGTGGCACCACCTCACCAGCTTCAATGACTTCAGCCTTCGCGAAGTCGAGCGAGCGCTCCAGAATCAAGCGGCGTCGCTCCGTCCCGGAGGGGTCTTGATCGTCCGTGACTTCGTGGTGCCGCGCTTTCCGTCCGCAGTCTGGCTCGATCTCCCGACGCATGACGGGGCCTCTGCGGGTCCGATCGAATCGTTGTCGACCGCAGCGCTGTTTCCACACTTTTGCGCCCAGTTTCGCAGCAGTCAGAATCCGACCAGTCCACTACCCTATTCAGTGCTGCAATCCCCTCGGGAGGGCTGGGCGCGCTTTGCGGTAAGTGGTCGCGGGGCCGCCGAGTTTTTGCTCCACAAAGACTATCGCAGCGACTGGGACGCCGAGTGTCGCGAAGAGTATTTGTTCTATAGCCAAGCCGACTATGAGACTGCGTTCCGACGGCATGACCTACGAATCGTCCTGTCGGTCGAGCTTCGCAACCCGTGGATCATCGAAAATCGCTTCCGGGGTCGCTGTGCGCTGTACGACACGACCGGACAGCCGCTGCCGCTGCCCCCGACCAACTATCTAATCGTCGGGGAAAAGGTCGCGGCGAGTCACGGTGTCCGATTTGTGGTTCGGACCGAGCCACTCGACCAGCCGACATTCCTACAGCTCCACACGCTACGGCAGAAGCGAACCGGTCAGATCTTTCAGCTCGCGGAGCGCCCCCATCCAGTGCTCGATGTCATTCCGTGGTTTCGCTCGGGAGGTCGAGTGCTGGTACTCGCCAAGCATGGCTTTCCTCGCCCACTGTCGACCACGCTACTCGATAGTCCCAGCCTAGACGCGGCCCAGGTCGCTGGCTACCTCACCGAAACCATCACCGCGCAGAGCACGGTCGAGGACGCCTCCGATAGCGATGTCGCCCAGCTCTTGGCCAAACGAGCTGGCTTGCCGAGTGATTCCATCGCCCACGTCGAGACCGGGCTCAGCTACTACACCTCGCCCGGCGGGCTCAGCGAACAAGTCAGCTCGCGGCTCTGTGAGCTGGATGTGTCTCGCCTACCGCAGACCCGCGATGGTCTACCAGCGCTGCCGGATGAGGTCACAAACTACACGCCCTTCACCACCGCAGGCCGGGTCCAGCCCTTTGTGGCGACCCAGCTATTGCGAGCCGCGCAGGTCGGCGGCCTGCAAGACGCCCGGCTGGAGCTAAACATCTATCATTTGCTACTCACTCTCGGTGAGTCGTTTGGCCCGTGGATTGGCGTCGAACTGTCGCTGGCAGAGCAACGTGCTCCCGGGTTTGTAACGCCATCGGTCGCACAGGTGCTGGAGTTACCCAACGAAGCGGTGTTCGAGCCCGTCACGGTCCCGCAGCACGAGCCAAGCTTCCTCGCCCTGCACACCGCCTGTGTGGACGAGCTAGATCGCTACGACCAAGTGGTTCGTTCGGCAAGACTAGAGCTGTGTGCACCCCGATCCTACAGTCTCAGCACGGTGTCCGTGTTACCGGTGGTCAAACTCGGCAACCAGGTTTTGGTGGGACTGGAGCGCCGGGATCTGCCTGCGGTACAGCTTCACACCGATGGACTCCGCTCGGGACTGATCACCTGCCCGGCCTGGCGACTACCACGCACGGTGACCGAGCTGTCCGATGCCGAAACCCAGGTGACCCGCAACCTGCTGGCTCATTTTGCGGTGAAGGCTGTCCGCATGCTGCCACTTGGTGGCAAGTACTATCCCTCGATCGGCGCAACACCGGAGGTGGTCTACCCGCTGCTGGCCGAAATCGAAGCAGCCAGCTTGTCAAACAGTGCGTTAGCCTTCGTAAGTCTGCGCGAGCTGGTAGCGATGCGTCATCAAGTCGAGGACGGTCACCTGCTGATAGCGATCCTTCGCCTCGCTCACGCACTCGATCTTACGCTTGCGTAGTTGAACAAACCTCCCTCACCAATCGTTAATCGTAGGAGAGGAAACCGACATGACCGTGACCCTTCGCGCATTGGTCCCCACTGGTGGTGCGACCGGCTTTCGTGGCGCGCTGCTCCTGTGTGCCGTTGTCGCCTTGTCACTGTTGCCACGAGCGGCCCTGGCTCTTGAGCCCAAAGATCCAGAGCAGGTGTGTCGTCGAATCTCTACGAGCAGCGGGGAAGCTGAGTGTCTGCGGATCATCGAAGGCCGATTTGTCGACCCGCTGGCAGCGGCGGCCTGCGATCGCATTCCCAGCAACCAAGCCACCATCGCTTGCATGCGGGCCATCGCCGGACGACGGATCTCGCAGCAGCTCATCCGGGTCTGCGACGCCGAGCCCAGCTCCTGGGGTACTGTTCGCTGTTTCGGAGGAGACGGTGAAAAGACCGAACCAAGATACGATAGCGGCGGCTGGCATCGCGGCGGACCCAGGCCCGTGCCGCCCGATGCCTACGGCGGCAGCAGAGAGGGTGGCTGCAATCAGTGGGGCTGCTTTAGAAATGGCGGTGGCTGCAATCAGTGGGGCTGTTGGCACTCGCCAAGCGGTAGCTGTAACCAGTGGGGCTGTAGCAACTATGGCGGCTGCAATCAGTGGGGCTGTTGGCAGTCCCCTATCGGTAGCTGCAACCAGTGGGGCTGTAGCAACTACGGCACCTGCAACCAGTGGGGCTGTCCGCAACGCTAGAACCCATCGTTCCACCGCATGGGATTCGCTATGCAGACCGACGTGCTTGGGTCTCACATCCAGCCGCCGACCTTCTACACCCAATCGCTGGCCTTCTACACCCAGCGACCCTGGGGTTTAGACCCAATCGCTTCGGTGTCACACCCAGCCGCTGGCCTTCTACACCCAGCGGCATGGGGTTGAGATCCCATCGCTCCGGTGTCGCACCGATCCGCTCGAGTCAGTCCCCCCTTCAGCTTGTGGGTGAAGACCGACCAGCCTGTCTTCAATACCCAGCGACTTGCTTACCACCAGCCAACGGCCAGCTTGAGACACACAAGGGTTGGCCTTACACACCGCACCGGCTGGCCTTGCAAAGCCACCTAGATCCCCCTCATCACCCACCGACCTGCCCTGCGTCCCCACAGACTTGCCATCCAACGGTAGGCCTCTCGGTGGCAAGCGAGGCAGCAGCCAACGCAACTGCTACTTTTTGCCGAGACCCTGTTTGCCCTTGGCGAGCTTGAGCCGGTCGGTGGTCTCCGAAACATGGCTGCGCCACCGGTGGTTCTGGTCAATGGCGCGTCGCAGGGAGGCCAGCACCTGCTTGTATCCTTCACGATCGGTGAGCTTGGGATCATCGATCACTCGGATCGCGGTACGACAAACATTGATCAGTTCCTCGACGCTCTGCCGATATTCCTCCGCGAGCATCTTCACTGACTCGGTCCGCGCCGCCTGCACCGGACCATCGGCCACCTTCCGCAGCCGCACCAGCGCTGGCATCAGCTCATCGGCCAGCTGATGCCGCGCCGACTCCGGCTGGAGCGACCGATCTCTGAGCAAGGTATCGAGCTGCGCAAGGATCGGTGCCTCGTGGTATTCGAGCGCAGGAATGTTGATCTCGACGTAGCGGATGAGCTCCGCTTGTTCCGCAGAGGGCTTGTCACGCGTCGACAGGTAGTACCCCGTGGCTAGGATCATCGCGACAATTCCAACCCGCATGAACCACAGCAGGATCTGATTTGCCCAGTGGACCCGCGGGACCAATGAGCCATCGGCAGGCTCCCCTGGTAGCTGAGTCGGATCCTTCACGGCGTCAAAATCCGGCGTTCAAGGAAGCTCTGCACCACCTGCGAGACCTCGGAAGGACGCTCGATCGGCGCAGTATGAGTGCCTGCTTCGACCACGTGCAGCTCTGAACCGGCGATCTTTTGCTGCATCTCTTCAGACAGCGTCATCGGCGTAAAGGAATCATGCCGACCGGTGATGAGCAGCGTCGGAATCGAAATCTCGCTCAGCAGATCGTGAGCATCATGCTGCGCTGCGGCGGCCATTGTTGCGACGAACATACGCGGGTCCATCCGCGACAGTCCTTCAAGGTAGGGCACAAAGTCCTCGCGGTGAACCAGCTCGCCGTTTAGCTCAACTCGCTGGGCGATCTGATACGACAAATCGAGCGGCAAAAGACGCTTCCAAAACGCCCCGACCAGACGCGGCACCCGGCTGACCGCCGTCTGAATGAGCGGTAGCAAGTCCCCGAGCGTCTGCTTGCCTTTGAAGGTACTGAGCGGATTGCGATAGCTGCCGCAGATAAGCACCAGCCCAGCGCAGCGATCTCGTCCTTGACGATACGTTTCGAACGAGACCTGCACGCCAAGGGAGTGACCACAAATCACCGCCCGCTCTGTCTCACTCGCATCCATCACCGCCAGCACATCGGTGGCAAAATCAGCGACCGAGACTTTGCCAAAATCCTTCGGCAAAGGGGTCTGACCGTGCCCTCGGTAGTGCAAGTGGACAATCCGAAACCTATCGGCGAGCGCCCACTGTAGGTACTTCCAGACGTAGCCGTCACAGCCCAGTCCGTCACACAAAAGCAACGTAGGGGCAGGATGCGGCTGACCGAGTACCTCAAAAAAAATAGCGGCACCATCACGGCTTACTGCAAAGCCGCTGCGCCGCTTACCACGACTACTGCGAGAGCTAACCTCCCGCAGAGGCTCGTCGCTATTCCTTGCTGCCCCGCTCGTCGTCTTCTCCTCCCTCGATCTCATTTACCGAGGGATACCTGCGAATCTCGTTGCGAGCAATTTTCCAGGCCTTCTGGACGATCCACGATAGGGAGCGATCCTGACGGGTCGCCTCCTCCTGGATTTCCTTTAGCATGTCCTCTGGAAAGTACAGACTCTGTTTCCTCTTGTCAGAACCAGCCATAGCGGCCTCCATTTGGGGGGTTAACGGTCAATCCCAATTGCGTCTAGGTCACAAGTCACAGGTTTCGAATGGGCGGCCTTGATTCCTGCTTTCCACCCTACCCGATGTCCAGGCAGGTTGGTTAGCTACTACGGATCAAGTTAGCCACTTCACAGGAAATATCATCTTCCATGCGCGCTCAGATTGTCAAGCGGTATCGCTAGGTTATTCGATTACCTTGTGGCGTGCTTCGTTCCCAATGCCACCCCACGCGAATATGAGCGACAACGACCACGATACGGGCAAAAGTGCTGCTACCATGCCGCCCGTGCCCAAGCCTGAGCCAGCCACGCCGGAACCTACAGTAGCTGCACTAGATGAACGCAGCGGACCCGTTTCCACTGCGGGGCTAGAGCCCGTGGATGGTCGGGTAGCGCGGGCGCTGAGACTGCGGCAAGAGCGATCGGCACAACTGTTAGCGGTGGCCCGACGACTGTTTGCCGAACGGCGCTATCACCAGACCTCCGTTCAAGACATTTTGGATGCAGCCGGGGTCGCACGGGGGACGCTGTACCTACACTTCGACGGCAAGCGGGCCATGTTCGACACGCTGGTCGATAGTTTCCTGGCCAGTATTCAGAGCGTAGTGACGCTGGTCGATGTGAGCCCTGAGGCCGATCCTCCGCTGCAACAGATTGAAGAGAACCTGCTGCGCGTGATGGCGGTACTGTCAGAAAATCGCGACATGACCCGCATCGTGCTCCTCATGGCAGAAGGGCTGGATGGCGAGGCCGACGCCAAGATGAACGACTTCTACGAGCGCCTGCGCGGCCTTCTAAAGGGCGCGCTGGTGAAGGGCTGCGCGATGGGTCTCTTTGGTCCGTTCGATCCCGAGATCGTGTCACAGGCCGCGCTCGGTGGGCTCAAGGAAGTAGCGCTGCAGTGGATCGTCCGGCGACGCTCCGATGCCGAAACGCTACGTCGGGTATGCCGTGAAATTCTGTCGTACAGCCTCCGCGGGATGCTGTCCCGCACGTAGATAAAAACTCCGCACCTAGATAGATTCCGAGAGGGAGATATGGCCGCTCAGTACATCTTCACGATGCAAAACCTGCGCAAGGTGGTGCCACCTCAGCGCGAGATCCTCAAGGGCATCTGGCTGTCGTTTTTGCCGGGTGCCAAGATCGGCGTGATCGGCTCGAACGGCTCGGGCAAGAGCTCGCTTTTGCGGATCATGGCCGGGGTCGACCACGAGTTCCAAGGCGAAGCTCGTCCCGCAGATGGCATCCGCATCGGCTACTTGGCCCAAGAGCCGGAGCTCGACGCGACCAAGAACGTCTACGAAAACGTAGCGATGGCAGTGAAGGACCGGCTCGATCTGCTCAAGCGATTCGAGGAACTGTCGATGCGGCTTGGGGAAGACCTACCCGCCGATGAGATGGACAAGCTCATCACCGAACATGGCCGCGTGCAGGACGAGATCGAATCCCAAGGCGCTTGGGACACCGAGCGGCAACTAGAGATCGCGATGGACGCGCTGCGGCTGCCTCCGCCCGAACAAGACGTCTCAGTGCTGTCGGGTGGTGAGCGTCGCCGGGTGGCGCTATGCCGCGTGCTGCTCGAAAAGCCCGACATGCTGCTGCTCGATGAACCGACCAACCACCTCGACGCCGACTCCGTGTCGTGGCTGGAACGATTCCTGGCCGAGTTCCCAGGCACCGTCGTTGCAATCACCCACGATCGCTACTTCCTCGACAACGTCGCGGGCTGGATCTTGGAGCTAGATCGCGGCCATGGCATCCCATGGCAGGGCAACTATTCATCGTGGCTGGATCAGAAGCAGAAGCGCCTCGCAGTCGAAGAGAAGCAAGAGTCAGCGCGCCAAAAGACACTGGCTCGCGAGCTGGAGTGGGTGCGGCAGTCGCCGAAAGCCCGCCAAGCCAAAAGCAAAGCGCGTATTACCGCTTACGAAGAGCTGCTGCAGCAGTCGCAGGAAGCGCGGGTCGAAGTCGCCGAGATTTCCATCCCACCTGCACCACGGCTTGGTGACAACGTCGTCATCGCCGAGCATCTACAAAAAGCCTACGGCGATCGCCTCCTGTTTGAGGACATGTCGTTCCGCCTGCCTCGTGGTGGCATCGTTGGCGTCATCGGTCCAAACGGTGCCGGTAAGACCACACTGTTTCGGATGATCGCGGGTCAAGAGAAGCCGGACAAGGGCAAGCTCACCGTTGGCGAGACAGTCAAGCTGGCCTACGTCGATCAGAGCCGCGACGCGCTCAAGGGCGATAACACGGTCTGGGAAGAAATCTCGGGCGGCGTCGAGAGCTTCGATATGGGCAAGCGCAAGGTGATGTCACGCGCCTACGTCGGCCAGTTCGGCTTCAAGGGATCGGATCAGCAGAAGATCGTCAAGCACCTGTCAGGCGGTGAGCGCAACCGCGTTCACTTGGCCAAGATGCTCCGCACCGGTGGCAACTTGCTGTTACTCGACGAACCGACCAACGATCTCGACGTCGACACGCTGCGAGCACTAGAAGAAGCGTTGCTAAACTTTGCGGGCTGCGCGGTGATCATCAGCCACGATCGCTGGTTCCTCGATCGCATCGCGACCCACATGCTGGCGTTTGAGGGCGATAGCAAGGTGGTGTGGTTCGAAGGCAACTGCCGTGACTATGAACAAGATCGCCGCCGCCGACTCGGCAAGGACGCCGATCAACCCCACCGCATCAAGTACCGGAAGCTCACACGGTAACAGCGTCTGCCGACACCAAGCCTGGGTGGCCCATGCAGTCCGGTGGGACAGTCATACGGCCACGCGCCGGTCCAAGAAACGTTTTGCCCTCGTGCCGATTAGACGTCTTTTCTGTCCGTAGGTCGGGTTGAGCGCAAGCTCGTTGAAGGGGGGATGGCTTGGAGCTCCCTCGTCAGGCGCGTGATTTCGACTCGATCGAGCGGGAGCTGGCCAAAACGATGAGCGTAGTAAAGCTCAACGAGCCGAGTAAAAGACGGCGCGCAGGGATCGCCATCGTCCGTCAATCGCTGCGCCAGCATTTGCAGCGTCTCGCCCGGTCCCCTAACAAAACCGCGCTTTTTTACCGTAGATAGCGCCAGCTTCATCAGCCCGCGTCCTTCGGTGACATCACGTGTCATCGGCAACTCGACGCGCCGCAGTCGTCGCACCAACAGCAGAACTCCACATCCCAAGCCGCCGAACAAAAGTGCGATCAGGAGCAACCGACGCCACGCGCCTGAGTTGGTCGCTGCTCCCGCCGAAGGAGCGGGTTCGCTACGTGGCCACAGCGACGACAGCCGATCGGTCAGGCGCTGCTGTGCTCCGACGTCATACTCGAGTACGTACTTCCCAAAGCCCATGTCGAGCCCATCAAAGAGCTGTCGAACCTTGAACAACAGTGGCAGTCGTGGGGCGCTGCTCTGCGGTGGCGTCGGGTCCAGCACCACCCAGCCTTGGCCGGGTAGCAGTGCCTCGACCCACGAGTGGGCGTGCTGCTGACGAACGACGAAGAATTTGCCGTAGCTGTTCCACTCAGCAGTCAAGTAACCGTTGACGGTGCGGCTCGGGATATCGAGGCTGCGCAGCAGTACCGCAAGGGCGGTCGCAAAGTACTCACAGTGGCCGCGACGCTCGGACTCCAAAAAGTCAAAAATCGGCTCGCTCTGCGAGGGCTTCCACAGGCGAGTGGTATAGCTGTAATGGGTTTGCAGATAGCCGCTGAGCAGCTCGGCACGCTCGGCACTGCCCTGGGTGGTACCAACGATTTGTAGAGCAAGTGTCCGCAGTCGGGACCGCATCTCGGGCGATAGCTGGCGATAAAGACCCAAGTCATCGCTGCTCGACTCACGAGGCATCTCCGGTAACGACAGCACCGAGTAGTGCAGCGGCGAGCGGCGACCCCGGGCGAGGATCTGGCCGTCGGTTGTCACACCAAGCTGCGCGCCGAGGAGCCCACCGTATGACTCCGGCAGTTGCAGCGAGAGGGTTCGTCCCGGTGATGGTGTAAACAGCGCATCAGCGTCGAGCGGTTCCAGGTAGATCTCAGTCCGCTGGGCTCGACTCAGCACCGACTCAGACACATTGACTGCGAGCGCGACCGCGCCACGTTGGACCGGAAGCTGCTGTTCGCCCACTCGATGCTGAGACCAGCGGCCATGCTGGTAGCTGGCAAAGGTGACACCGCGCAGTCGCAGCGTCTTCGGAGGCACCTGACCGGGCAGCTCTACTCGCATCACCACCCGGGGGTTGTCACGCAGCAGGCCGTGGCTGCCCAGCTCGAGTCGTTCGGAAAAGCCGGTCGAAGGCAGCATCCGACGATGGAAAGGCAGGTCGACGGTGACATGAAAGCGCGGCAGCAGCACAAACAGGAGCAGCGCAAACAAGAACGTCAGCAGTCCTGCGCCAGCGGTGGTTAGCAGAAACGGCGGCCCAACGACCCGGCGGGAGTTCAGAATTCGCTCGACCTCTACGCGCTCGCTCTCAGCAGCTTGTCCGTGGCGACCGGGTAGGTGCTTGAGCAGATAGTTCTCCTCCATCTCGCGACGGAGGTGAAACAGCGTCAGCGTCCACATCACCGATACCACGTACACAAACAGAAGCAGCGCGTAGACCATGCTGCTTTCGACAAAGGTCGCTCCAAGCAGCATCACGAAGCTAATGACATACGCTTGCAGGTAATCACCGTTGTGTCGTCGCTGCCATAGCTTGCAGACCAGCAGGATGCACAACACCCGCAGGCCACCATCCCAAAATGCCTCGGCGCTAGCCGCATTGCCGAGGAGCAGCAACGTCAGGAGCGCTACCACGGCATACAGTGAGTAGTTGTAGGCTCGCCCCAGCATGAACGGATGCTGTTGCGGATCAAAAAAGTACGAACCCCCGATCGCCCCTAGCACAAGCAGGCTCAGCCACAGCGGCAGCTCGCCGGTCAGCATCAGCATCACAAACGCCGTCGTCACCATCAGGTACGACACCGCCTTGTGAGTGGCTGCGAACCTCATGACGCCTCCACGACGTGGCCCATGTGCTTTTCGCGAGGCACCGGCGCGCCGGACCGGATCACCACCAAGCTGTCGCCATGATCGGAAATCGGTACCGCCGCCGAGCGTGGCAGTGACGGTGGCGTTTGAAACGGCACCTCCGGCGAGACCGTGGGCAACAGCGCGAGCGTCGTGAGAAATTTCTGCAGACTGGCCGGGCTCCACAACAGCGGCAGCGGCGGCAGCTCGCTACGAACACACAGCCGCACCGCATAGCCATGGTCCAGATAGAATGCCCCGAGTGACGCTCCCCACGAGATCACCTTTTCAAGCTTAGCCAGCTCCTCGGTATCGTGCTGTTTATCGATTGGAAGCGAGTTGTCGACATAGAGCGTGACCTGCTGCACTGCCTCGACCTCATGCTCGCGCACCATCAAGCGCTGGCGACGGGCGGAGCTGCGCCAGTGGATCTCCCGAGGATCGTCACCTTGGCGGTACTCACGCAGCGCATGAAAGCTACCGCGTCGCCCAAGACGCATGACTGACTGATCGCCCACCGCCGAGGTCAAGGCTTTGGGCCAGTGCTCTAGCGAAATCAGCGTCGGATACACCAAGATTTCGGAGCGGTGTTCGATGTAGCGCGAGGAACGAAACAGTGCAAAAGGGAACTTGGTCGAGATCCGGAATGCCGAAAAGACATAGCGCCCACGTCGCGGCAGGCTGTGGCGATACGCTGTCTGCTGGGTGCGACCCGACGGGATCTTCAAGAAATAGCAGCGCTTATCGACCACTTTGTCATCGCACAGGTCTTCCACTTCGATCGAAAACGAGGGCAGCTTCTGCTTCTCGTTGCGCAGCGCAATACCCATCAAAAACGGCACGCCAGCGTGGAGTCGAGGTGGTGGCTGGCGCTTCGGAATCACGCCGCGTAGCGATGCCTCCGCGAGAAGCAACGATGCCACCATCAGCGAGAGCAGCATCGACAGCAGCAAATACAGCAGGTTGTTGCCGCTGTTAAGCGCGACGAAGAACAGACAAATCCCAGCCATGCAGAACCACCACCCATCGCGGGTCAGGCGTACGCCGCGCAGCCGGGTGAGGAAGCGCAGGTTCATGGCACTGGAACGCGCTCGACGATGCCGGACAGGATTCGCTCCGCTTCAGCCCGCCCGTTGCTAAGCGCGTCGCTGTAGCCGCCCTGACTACCTCCGGGAAGCACCAAGCGATGAGCAAGCACTGGGACCGCTAGCTCACGGAAGTCATCGGGCACACAGTAGTCGCGATTTTCGGACAACGCCCTCGCTTGAGCCGCCCGGAACCACGACTGAAAGCCACGGGGCGACACCCCAAGCTGGAGCAGTGGCGATCGACGCGTCTCGCCAATCACTCGCTCCGCGTACTCCAGCAAGGACTCTTCCACGCGGACGATGCAGACGGTGTCTTGGAGCTGCACCACCTCGGCACAGGACACCGCAGGCTGCATCTCTTCGACTGGATCGTACTGGCTACCGCGCATGACCACTCGCCTCTCATCGTAGCGCGAAGGATAGCCAAGCCGCAGGCGCAGCAGAAAGCGGTCCATCTGTGACTCGGGCAGTGGATAGGTTCCAAAGTGCTCGAGTGGGTTCTGTGTCGCCAAAACCAAAAACGGCTGCTCGATGGTGTGGGTGTAGTGGTCCACCGAGACCCGGCCCTCACTCATCGCCTCCAGAAGACTGCTCTGCGTACGGGGCGCGGCACGGTTGATCTCATCGGCGAGAACCACGTTGGCGAACAGCGGACCTGGCTTGAAGTCAAACTGCCGCGTCTCTTCGTTCCAAACCGAGACGCCAATGACGTCAGAGGGCAGCAGATCGGATGTGAACTGAATCCGTCGAAACTTGCCACCCGTCGCTCGGGCCAGCGCCCGCGCCAGCGTGGTCTTTCCGACACCTGGGATGTCCTCTAGCAGGATGTGACCACGGGCCCCAAGCGCTACCACCGCCAGCCGAATCACTTCGCTCTTCCCGTGGACTACTTGGCCGATGCTCTGAACCAAGCGAACCATCGTCGCGTACGCTGCTTTGACCGCCGCCGTTCGCGGAGTAGTTCCAGGGGCGGAGCCAGCGCTGTTCATCGTCGAGCCCAAGATGACCTTACGGGTTAAGTCATTATAGCCTGACGACTTTCCGCCCTGGGCAACAAAACCACGTGCTTGTCGTGGTTTCCACGCTAGTCGGGGTGAGAGGGACGACGGACCCCCTGCAGAAACGGTGCTGCGCTCTGACACATGGGTCGTTTCAAGCGGCCCGCACACTGCCACGCCAGCGCTTCTCGGACGGCCTGCACGAGTCCGGCATCGGAGGTGGGCCTGCGCAGAAAGACCACCAAACCATCGATCAGCTTGGGTTCCGGGTGGTCTAATAGAATCGTCATGTCGTGGGCGCAGCGAGACGTAAGCAGCTCTGCTACCTCAGTGGCTGGAGGAATCGGAGTCATGTTGCGAAAGGACCAGACCAGCTCACAACGGACTCCCCTTCGGACGTCGACCGGATAGGGCGCGCCAGGCAAACCGCGGCTGTCCCGCCACAACGAGCCGAGAGCCTTTCGCGCTGCCAGATCCTGCTGTGCGCTGAGCCTTCGCAATAACCGAGCCCCACTCGAAGCGGCAAAGTTGTACGAATAGGACCGCTGTGAAAACACGGACCGTATCGCTTCCTCCGCGATTCCCAACCCCAGCGGAGAGCGCCACTCGGTTAGCAGATCCAACACCCCCGATCGCACAGATTCACTTGGTTGACTCTGCGCGATCGCCACCACATCGGCGGCTAGGTCCACGCCCCCAACTCGACCGAGTAACAGCAACCAACGACCGGGAATAATCTCTTTCCCATCGAGCGCCATCTGTCCGTTACGCATCGATTTCACGAGAATTTGCGCCAGTGCTGGAGCGGTCGCCGCAAACTCTGTCGGGTGATACGTCTTCAGATAGCCAGCGTCGGCAATGGCCAACGCATAGGCAACCTGTTGCACGGGAGAAAGCTGGACATAGTAGCCGGGATCGACTTCGAACAGCGCGGTCGCCGCAGAGCGACTCTGGTGATCATCACCTTTCACAAAACGCGCCAGCAGCGGCAACGCACGCGGACTCGGTGAAGCAGCCAGCGCAATCGACAGTTCTGCGATCGTGCTTTCCCGTAAGTCCTCACGAGCAGCAAGCTTCAAGAGGTGTTCCTTCGCTTCGTCGGTCTTCGTGAGCCCCATCGCACGCGTACAGCGGGCACGGATCTCATCATCAGATTCTGAAGCAGCACACTGTGCCACCGCAGTGAGTGCCGGTGTCCCAATCTCACCGAGTACGGTCACCGCTGGATTGTGCTTCTGCCAAAAGGGTTCCCGCAAATCCTTCATACACAGTGCGACCTGCGCCATCACCTCTTCGTGCGGTGCCAGCGCAGGAGGCCGATGACAGCTTGGCACGGTGGCAGCCGCCAGCTGAAAAGGAAGTATCATCGACAACATCAGCAGACACAGGGTAGCATACAGAGTCCGGTTCTCTGCACCGAGCGGTGGTGTTACGCTAACTAACGATGGCAAAGTTTCCGGCACGACTGCACATTCTGCTGGCTCACAATGCGCCGATTGGCGTCATCTTTCGTCGAGGACCATCGAAGAGTGTTTGCACCATCCTATGGGATCGGCAGCACGATCGCTTTGACCTTGGACAGTGGCTGCATGGCAGGATCTATGAGCGGCGCACGGATCTGTCTCCTGATGGAAAGTACCTGATCTACTTTGCGCTCGATGGCCAGTTCTCTTCCGAGACCAAGGGCTCGTGGACAGCGATTTCTCGGGTGCCCTACCTGAAGGCACTGGTTTTGCTCGGGAAAGGAGACGCTTGGCACGGTGGCGGACTGTTCACCGGAAAGCGGAGCTACTGGCTAAACGATGGCTACGGGCACACCCTGCTCCGCAATAGCTCGGAAGTAGTACGCGATGAAGCGTACAAACCACCTACCTATTATGGAGGTGAGTGCCCCGGGGTCTACTACGTCCGCCTGCAGCGCGATGGTTGGCAGCTTCGCAAAGAACTATCCGACCGAGACTGCGAGGTCTTCGAAAAGAAGCTTCCAAATGGATTCTTATTGAGAAAATTTGCCCATGCTCAGGTCCACGCTCCTCAAGGGAAGAGCTGCTACTGGGATGAGCATGAGCTGGAACATCCCGACGAGTCTCAGCGGATCTCGGGTGCGAACTGGGAATGGGCTGATCTGGATAGCCGACGTCTGGTATTTGCCGAAAAAGGCTGTCTATACCAAGCCAAGCTGACTGCCAAAGAACCGTTCCGAGCAACGCTGCTGGCTGACTTCAATCCGCTCCAGTTCTCGGCGATCGCGGCTCCCTACTAAGCACTCCTATAGCGTAGGAAGATAGCGCGAAAGCTCTGCTTCATCCACGCAAACATAGGTGCGGCGCAGCTTGTCGTAAACGTACAGAGAACCCGTGCGTGTCAGATCGATTCCCTCTGCGAGTAGCGGTTGCTTGAGAATCTTCAGCGTCTCTGTGGTCTGAAGTTGATCGACCAATCGGACAAAGCGAGGCCGTGCCGGATCGATCAAATGTTGCTCGATCACCCGGAACGTCTCTTCGGGCTCGAAGGAGTGCTGATCGCGAAGCTTGATCGCGGCCATCCCTGCTCGTCCTTCTTGACCAGGCACGCGCACCCCATAGACCGTGCAGATCTCCACAAACGGGAGCTCGGCCAGCACCGCCGCAACCTGCTCCGTGGATACGTTTTCGCCCTTCCAGCGAAAGGTATCCCCCACTCGGTCGACGAACCAGAAGTCACCATCCGAGTCCTCGCGCATCAGGTCACCACTACAAAACCAGGCATCGCCTTTGCGAAGCACGTTGCGGAGGATCTTCGACTCGGTCGCGGCTGGATCGGTATATCCATCAAAGCGCGATAGCGGATTCTGCTTCTGAATTTCGACCAGCAGCATGCCAGGTTGATCGACTGCGGTCGGAATCAGGAAGCCGGCCGGAGTCCGTGGATAAGACTCTGTCTCTGGATCGTACTTGACCACCAGCGTCCGCACCAGGCCGAGTGGAACCCGACCCACGGAGCCAATCTTTTCGCCGGTCAAGTTGGTCATCACGGTATTCCCTTCGGTCGCAGCATAGAACTCCAGAACACCGACTCGACCAAAGCGACGCAGCAGCTCGTGCCACACATCAGCACGCATGCCATTGCCAACAAACAAGCGGACGGCATGGCTCCTTTCCAGCGGAGAAGGAGGTGCCGACACCAGATAGCGACACATCTCACCAACGTAGAAAACGACCGTCGTACCTGTCCGCCGGATGTCTTCCCAAAAGCTACGAATCGAAAAGCGGGGAGCGATGGCCAAACGACAACCACCCAGCAAAGCACCACCCGCAGCCAGCAGCAGTCCGGTTCCGTGATGAAGAGGAAGACAGCAGTACACCGTATCGTTGGGAGTCAGATCACAGCCCGCCGATGCAGCAATCGCCGCCATCAGCCAACGCCGATTGGAAATCTTGACTGCCTTGGGTTTACCGGTGGTCCCAGATGTGAACATCAAGCAGGCAATATCGCTGGCTCGTCCGGGGTTTGGGACAAGCGCAGCGGGCAACTCTGCACGAATTGATTCGAGATCAATTGTGGTGTCACCGTTGGTTACGCTGACAGGACTCCCACCAATCAACAGACGGCGAACTCCGAAGGTCTCGGTCAGATCAGGACTGTTCGCCAGCGCAATCAGGTCTCGTACCTTGGTCACGGTCAGGGCATGAGAAAGCGCAGCGCCACGAGTCGCCGGATTCAACAAAGCCGGAATCGCGCCAAGCCGGCTCAGTGCCGCCAGCGCCGTCAAACAGTCTGGATGGTTGTCCATCAAGAGTCCGACATTCTGTCCGCTGCGAATTCCACACTGATACAGCGCAGCAGCAATCCGACTGACCCGCCGATCGGCATCGGCATAGGAATAGGCTCGGCCTTCCCACAGAAAGAAAGTTCGCTCAGGAATTGCCTTCGCTTGCGCTGCCAGCGTCGCACCAATCGACATCGGAGCGCTGTCCCAGAATCGCGCCAGCTCGATCACACGGGGAAGCTGCCATCGAATCCAGCGGGCTCCATTTGTGATATCCAGCGCGAGCTTGCCAGCCTGGTTCCACAGTGCCCGTGGTCCCGCATATAGGAGCTTGAGATCTCCGATTTCGCGAGTTGTATCGACTTCGGGATCGGTCGAAGTCGGCGCACTGTGGCCAAGCAGTCTACCGATACGCGCCGGCTTGCTTGCCTTTTGATCGCGATAGCGAAGCCACTCATCGACCGTCGGCCAGACATCTTCCCGTGCTCGTGTTCCCACCACCAGTCCAAGATGTCCGGCATCGATCGTCATTCCATAGACTTCATCATGAGGAACCACTCTCTCGATCGCAGAGACACTACGAGGTCGCGCAAAGTCATCTCGCTGTCCTCGAAAGTAGAGGATCGGAACCGTCAAATCGGACAGAGAAACGGTCTGCCCGGCGATCACAAAGCCCCCCGACATCATTCGATTGTGAACGATGAAGTCATCGACAAAGGTTCGTAGCGCTGGACCAGGCCACGCGATAAAGCCCTCCCCTCCCAGAAAGCGACGGGTTGGCTCTAGCTTCTTCAGCGCCTCTTCATCGTCGAGTAAGCGCAACATCATCAGCAGATGACGCAGCTCTTGGCGCGGACTGGCCAGCTTGAATCCCCAGCTTGTAATCCAGCCAGGAAGACCGGGCAGACTCGCCAGCGGACCCCGAATCCACTCCTCAGCAGAGTGCAGGAGGTTTGCCAGAACCCCAGTGTGCACCGCCACCGGGAAGTTGCGCAGCAGATCGACCGGACTCCCCATCGTGATGAGCGAAGCAATGTCCTTACAGCGCCGGTACGCCGCTGCCTGATAGATGAACATTCCCCCTTGGGAATAGCCGACCAAATGAACGTTGCCGCCGGCTTGCTGGACCAATTGATCGACCGCATCACTGACCGCCATCACATGATCGGTCAGCGTCTTTTCAAGACCGCCCGGAGTCTCATCGGGAGTCCCAAAATCGAGACCCCAGACATCGTGTCCTTGGTCTCGCAGCAGCACGACCGCGCTCAGCTCGGGGGCCATGTCATAGATCTCAGCCGTCACCATCAAGGGCGGAACCAACAGCACATGGGAGCCCGATTTTTTGCCGTGACCGTACTGACGCAGCGAAAATTTCGGGGTCTTCACCACTACGCGATACTCCGTGTGATACGGCGCGGTGAAGCGGTTTCCACTCATCAACTTGGCGGTATTGAGAATGCTCGTCTTGGCATGACGAGCTCTGCTACGGAGGCTCTGCACGATTCCCATTGCTTCTCCAACTCGATCGATCGTCGTGAGCGGCCATCATAGCGCAAAAGCTCTAAGTGGCGCCTGTCTGGACCAGATTTTGTTAGAGTCGAAAGGCGGTAGGCGATGACAGAGTGCGGCGTGCGGAGAAAGCAGCCCGGTTGTGAACCGGGCAACAGAAGAGCCTACTTACACTGCTCGGTGGCCAACATGACAGACAACGTATTGCCGTTGAAATCCGTGGTCACAAAGTCGCGATTTCCGTCGCCATTGAAATCACCAATGGCAATTCCGTACGGCGTGTTTCCAACCGTGAACAGAGTCGCTCCGGTAAAGCCAGCGAAGGTTCCCTGACCATTGCCCAGATAGATACCAACGTTACCCCCTGCGCTATTGGTAAAGGCGAGATCGAGGATTCCATCCCGGTTGAGATCCACGATCGCAACCTGGCGCGTGCCATTACCGGTGGTCAATGTGACCGGCATCGCAAAGCCTCCGGTTCCGTCCCCGAAGAAAATCGACGCATTGCCCGCCGTTTGGTTGGCCACCACCACATCGAGATTTTTGTCGCCATTCAGATCTGCAACAGCCACCCCCACTGGACCGGCATTGGTGAGCACGGTATTGGTGTTGCCGAACGTACCGTTGCCATTGCCAAGTCGAATGCTGAGGGTCTTGTCATTGAAGTTTGTCGCCACGATGTCAAGCTTGCCGTCCCCATTCAGATCTCCGAGAGCGACATCAAGTGGGTTTGCGCCAACTCCGACCGCAGCAGGGCTGGCTGCAACCAACGCTCCGGTGTTATCCCCGATAAATACGTTGACCGCAGTCACTTGATTGGAAACGACTACGTCCAGCTTTCCGTCTCCGTTCACGTCACCCGCAGCCAGTCCGTGCGGACTCGTGACCGCTACCGTCTTTGCCGCCGCGAAGGTTCCGGTACCACTGTTGACCAGGACTCCCACCGTATTTCCGGTGGAGTTTGCCACCGCGATGTCGAGCTTGTTGTCTCCGGTGAAATCCGCCACCGCGAGCTCGACCGGACCGGTGCCCCCGCTGCCGTAGATACTGGCTGCGGCGAAGGTTCCATCGCCCACTCCCAAACGTACCGCGATGTTGTTCGAGTTGCGCTGCGCATACACGAGGTCTTGCTTGCCATCGCCGTCGACGTCCGCAACCATAATTCCGTCTGGTTGGGCACCGACTGAAATGCCCGCACGTGCGGCGTAAGCCGGTGCCCCAGGATGGCGAAGGAACAGTTGGTTGTTAGAGACCGTCGTAGCGTCCGGGTTCGTCACCACGATGTTCTGGAGACCGCAGGTCTTGAGCTGAGCCGGTAGCGAGCACGTAATCAAGGTGCCGGTGAAGTTCACCTGCGATACCGTCGGACCCGCGCAAGTCACTCCACCGACGGTGACCGTCGCACCCGCCTTGAAGCCGGTACCGCCAATCGACAGCGTTGTGGGCTGGTCCTGTGGGAACCTGGGAGGATTCACCGAAGTGATGGCCAAAGTAGATGGTGGATCCTGCGGCGGAATCGCCATCGCCATGTCTCCAGAACCACCAGACAGACCATCTGTGTTGCCAGTCCCGTTAGCGGGAACGTCTGTACACTGACTTTGGCTGAGCAGCGCCGCAAAGGCCACTACAGTGCCCACACTGAAACCATGCCGTAAGCTCATCATCTTCGGTCCTCCCCCAAGGCCAGATCTCCTGGCGCAAGTCCAAACAGGTTTGGCAAAAGCGTACCATCAAATGGCCCGCTTCTATCCAAGATTTCTCGACGGAAAGTGGAAGGTTCTCCCCAAATCTTCGGATCGAGTGAGTAAGTCAAACCAAAGGGATTGGGAGAACAAGGAGAGTCGCGCCGACTAGGTAACGCGCAGCAGGGCAGAAGGAGTCGAAGTGGGGAGTCAGTACCGTACTAACCGCAGGTATAGCTGCCGACCAGATCCTTCACAGAAGGAGTCTTGGTGGGGTCGTCCGCTGTGAGCTTGAACTGCACCTGGAGGTAGGTGTTGTCCACGCCTTCATTGATGGACGGCTTGATGGGGCCTACGGGGTCAGGCGGAATCGTGGTGGTGGTACCAAACGGAGTCTTTTCGATGTCCAGCACAGAGCCCGCTCCACGAGCACTGACCTCGACGGTGGTTCCTACCGGGGTGTCGACCGAATAGGACACCTTGTTCCAGGTGGTCTTACGCGGCGCACAGTCCGACTTGAAGGTGTGGCGATACAGACCGAAACGAGCTCCTGCATAGCGCAGCGCAGAGCCAGTGATGTCCGAGTAGGTGTACGGATTTGTGCCCACTGCGGTGCGGGCAGAACTGTAGTCGGTCGGGTTGACCTTCCACACTTCGGCATTGGCTTCGTTCACGACCCAAGGATTCCGGTTCACATCAATGCCGACACCCAGATAGTCACGCGGTGCAGGCAGCGTGATGACCTTCTTAAACACCATCGTCGTGGGATTGCCAGCTGCTGGCGGTGCAGCGGAAGCATCGATGTGGTTCAAGCCAACGCCGTCCGTGGCAACCCACAGGTTGTAGTTGTCATCGAGCGAGAGCCCACGACCACCGCTACCCATGATGTTGAAGGTCTCGGTAACGTTGGTCGTCGGGTTAAACCGCATGACACAGCCACCGGCAGCGGTGTAAATCAAGCCACGCGCATCCGCGGTGATTCCGTACATGCAGGGCTTGCCGCCGTAGTTGGTGACTGCGTCGCCGTTTTTCACATCGACGCTAACCAGGGTACCCGAGCCCTGAATCCAGAGCTTGCCGTTCTTGTCGATCACAAACCCGTATGTCAATACGCCGACAGGAAACTGCTTCAGGATCTTGCCAGTGGCAGAGTCGATGCGAACCACTTCTTGCGTTTGATACAGACCTACGTAGAGGTACTGCGAAGGCACTCCTTCCGGGCTCAGCGTAGAGTCAAACGCCGCCGCACGAGGAAGAGTTCCTGGGAACGCCGTGGTGTTGCCATTCCGATCCTTGGTAAGAGGCGTATGCCATAGCACGCACTCGTCCGGGCTGACCGCCTGACCGGCTGGCCACATAAACGCTGCCGGGACTGGGCCCGAACCCTCAAAGGTATCGATCTGGCCGTTGCCGTTGCGATCGACACAGCGGCTCTTGTCTCCAGCAATCTTTACGACCGAAGCACGGTCAGGAAAGGCGTATCCGTAGTAGTTGGCTCGGTTGGTAACAGCTACGTCACCGAGCAAGCTGACCGTTGACCGCGAAGGATCTTGCTTGCAGCCAGGGCCCGTGCAGTAACGAGCGACTTCCTTGCCGGTGGCCGCATCGACCTTGGACTCGGTTCCATCGGCGCTGTTGGCGACCCAAACAAACGTGCCAAGACCCTGACCAAAGCTGGTCGAGTCGATCACGATGGCACCGTTGTTTTCCTTCACACCCGTTGATCCGGGGGAGGTCGGCGTATACGGAGACATGCTGTTACCGACGGTAACCATGCCACCTGAGGTCGGCACATCGTACGGGTCTGGCCCTGGGTTGGTGTTCGGATCGCAGACCACTCCATCCGGGCATGTCGTGGGTGGGGGTTGATCGGAACCGGTGCTAGAAATGCTCGCGCAACTAGCAGAGAGAGCACTGAGAATCAGACAGCTTGATAGTTGTGAAAAGAGGCGCATTGGGTATCTCCGTTCTCCATAGGTTTCCGTGTGATCGCTCACATATTTCTTCTGTCTTATTGTACACTCTCTTCAAATGAGACCACAAACAAAACCACGTCTATCGCAGCATGTTCGTGACGGTGTTCTCCTCTTCGCGGCCTGTGAGCTTATCGCAGGATGTCCATCGAAGAGCACGACACCTTCAGTTCCACCCGCTACGACCGGAGTCACCACAACACCAACGGCGAAGGATGTGGTCGTACCTGCCGCCACGACCAGTCCACCACCCACCACAACACTCCCAACCGCAGCGCCTCCGCAAGCAGCGCCACCCGTTGCCAGCAAGAAGACCTGCGAGGTCGAGTTCTTTGGTTCGGTGAAGTACAATAAACCACTCCCACCCGGTCAGAAGTTCTGGGTGTACGCCGTGCAGGGAGACTGTCTTGGCAAGAATCCACATGTGCTCGGAACGACTCCGGTGAATCCTGAAGGCCGCTTCGGCTTCGAGGTCTTTTCGGCGTGGGGAGTCGATTTGTCCTTCTGTGCCGGACTTGCGGAGTCTGTAGACAAACCCCTGACGGTCTATGGGAAGGCTACAGGGAAGTACCATGCGGAAGCGGAAGGCGAAGTCGTCTTCCGTGACATCGAGATCACTGCGAAGCCTGGTCCGAGCCGTACCTTTCCGCCTGTCCGCAGAGCCTATGAAGAAATCGAACCGGGCTCACAAAAGTAGGCTATCTCCAACCCCAGACATCACCCCCCAAACGGTGTGATGGCTGGGGTTTCCGACTTGTGGTGTGACTCCCTGCGAAGTGACACCCGCTTCTTAGGCCGCGTTACGCCGACGGCGAATGAGCGACCAGCAGGTCAGCAGGAATCCGCCCAGAGCGCCAAGTGGAGCCATTCCTTCCGGAGCAGGGGCGGCCATTGCGCAGCCGAATCCGTTACCGGCCAGCTTGGCATCACCAATCGGAGTGCTCCTACTCACAGTGTTGTCCGCAGGATTGGCATCGGTCATCGCAAAGCCCAGCTCATCACGCGGCGTCACCGTCGCATCAAACGGCTGGGTGGTGGTTCCCTTGGGACTCTTCACCACAAACACCACCGGCGGAGCACTGCCCTGCGGAGGAATCGGCGTCTTGGTTTCGCAGCTCAAGTAGCGCTTGTCGGTACTCAACACGCACGTCCAGCCCTCTCCGGGCTTTACATCAGTGACCTGCGATCCTTCAGGTGCCGTGTAGTTGAAGTAGGCCCCAGCCGCCGCACCGGTTCCCTTGTTCATGGTGTTTGCGGTGTACTGCTCACTGTACGGCTCGGGTCCGATCTGACCATCCACCGTCAACACCAGATCCGGACGAGTGGTCTGGGTTACCACCGCCTCACCATATCCGTTGTTGTTCGCAGGCTGCGGATCGGTGGTTCCGGTTGGTGGCAGAGCGGTCACACGAACCGGAACGGTCTCGCTGGTGTAGTTGGCCGGAATCGGAACCGACAGCGTATAGATGAGCTGGCCGCCAGAGGGCAGCGTCACCGTCGGAGGCAGAGGCCCTTGACCACTTGCCGCCGGACACATCACTCCCGAACCCACCGGCATACAAGTCCACGACGCGCCGGTGACTCCCGGAGGAAGCTGGGTGTAGATGTTCGCATCGGTCACTGGATCGGTTCCCAGGTTGGTCACTTGCACGCTATACACGGCAGTCGTGCCGGGAGCCGCAGGTGCCGCCGGAGGAATCACGACCACCGATAGATCCGACTTCGGACTCGGGCAGGTGCGGCTTCCTAGATCGCACGTCCTTCCTCCGCAATCCGCATCGGTGTTGCAGCCACAGCGATTGTCGGACAGACAGATCGCGCCCTGCCCGGTTGCCGAGCAAGCACCAATTTGCGCGGGCGACGCGGTGCACTGGACACAGCTCCGGCCGGCAGGATCACAGACATAGCCACTTGGGCAGTCCGCACTGACCGTACAAGCGCAGCGCGGCGGTGCCAGTGAACGATCGCACTTGGGAGCCAGGACTCCGCACTGCAGATCGCTCTGACAATCAACCACAATGCTGGTGGGAGCGCTCGGCGAAGTACCATCGCCGGTGAGCCACGCACCGGCACGCATGACCCCCTTGGCAACCGCGAGCTGTCCCTGTCCGGTGATCGCGCCTTGGTTATCCAGTCGACCGGAGATGGCGCGGCTCACCACGGCGGTAATTTCGATGGTGGTGCTCTCTCCCACCGCAACCGTGCCGCCCTTGCTGGCGTCAGCCCCCGCACCCACTCGAACAATCAGGCTGCGAGTGTTCGAATCGTACTCGGCTTGATCGTCTCCAGGAGCATCCGTCTTGGCACCCGAGTTCATGCCACTTGTGATGGTGAGCGAACCCGGAACATAGGTCAGCTCCGCAGGCAGAGGATCGCGCATCACCGTGTTGATGGACGCATCCGAGCCACTGTTAACGACGTTGATCGTGTACTTCACGGTATCGCCCGGAATCACAGGCTTGCCGGGCCGACTGACGTTCACATAGGTCTTGGTGCTTTCCGAAAACACCGGGAACAGCGTGGAAATGCCGGTGACAAAACCCCCCAGGAAGAACAAGTCTCCGCTCGAAGTAGCCTGTACCTGCGCCGAGGTCGCCCCCGCAGACAGTTGCGCCGTCACATCCACTACGTCGAGATCGATACCGACCATGCTGGAAGGCTGTCCAGATAGCTGCGGTAGGTCTCCAACGATTGACACAGGCGCGCCAAGTGTGCTGCGGCTGCTGTTGAAGAAGTTGGTAAGCGGGTTGAGCGGATTGCTAAGAACCGTTCCATTAAACAGGAACGAGTCTCCGGTGAGGGAGTCATCCCCTTCATAGCCAACGATGCCGAGCTGTCCCGAAAAGCCGCTGTTCGGAACCAAGAAGCCGTCGAGCGTTGCGCTCGCGTTCGCTCCCTGCTGAACTGCGTCCATGCCGCGATAGATCACGATGTTGCGGGTCGGCTCATCCTTTTTTCGATAAACGACCGCCATGTGCCAGTTCACAAACGCGACGTTTTCTAGGACATCGCGCAGTGACGTGGTGGGCACCCCGCTCACCCGATAGGGACCGCTACCATTGGCTTGAACCAGCTTGGTGATGTCGGCGTTGCCCTGGTAGTAGGTGCGGCCACCACTATTGACCGTCAACCCTGGAAACTGCGGGTCATTGACGATCACCGATTTAAAGCCACCCGGTCGATCAAATCCAACCTGACGACCTGCGGAGGCCCCGAGCGGAAGCTGCGCTGCCCAGAACAGCCGTGCATGGACCACTACCGAATCGGGAGGAATCGATAGGAAGGCGGCGCTGCTGGCACGCAGTGGTGTGGTTGTGCCATCCGCAGTAGCCGTGGTGCCGTTGGCATCGGTCTGCCACTGCATATCCGCAGAGCTGTCATCCGTATTGGTGCCGCAACTTCCGCTGCTGACAGTACCGACAACCGGCTGGGGAACTCCCGCAGCGCAGTCCCAGCCAAGGGTATTCCCAATCAGCAGGAAGTTCCCCTTCTCGTTGAACTCAGCAAGCTTCTGCGGAGCGGCGGTGGCCGTCCCCGCGACAGAGCTGACCCCTACTGCAGACAAGAGCCCAAGCAAGCAACTCCCTACGGAACCGTAACGACGAATGGTCATCTTACACCTCTAGTAACTTCTCTTAGACCTGCGGACCCACGAGTCCCTATTCCTAACTTTGCTTACGTTCTGAGCTGCTTTAAGCGGCCTTGTCTTTCTTGCGACGGTGGTGCTTCTTCTTGCCATCGGCCTTATCGCCATCCGCACCATCGGCCGCTTCCACCGCGTCCTTCTTGGACTTCCGCTTCTTCTTTTTGCCACCGTCATCTGCAGCATCGGCCTTGTCAGCAGAGTCGCCCGCGACGGCATCACCCTTTTTGCCCTTTTTGTCCTTCTTGCCCTTCTTGCCCTTCTTGCCTTCGGACTTGTCGCTCTGGTCCTCGGACTGCGGCACCACCATCTCGCTCGCCTTCTTGACCTGAACGTCCTTCGGCTGGGCGGGATCAATGATCACGAAGTCGACGCGACGGTTCTTTTCGCGACCCTTGGCGGTCTTGTTGTCTTCGATCGGCTTGTCGGGACCATGGCCTACCGATTGGAGCCGCTTGGGATCGATTCCCTTTTCGACCAGGAAGCGCACCACACTGGCTGCCCGACGAGCAGACAGTTCACGGTTGTAGGCCGGCTTTCCTCGGTTATCGGTGTGTCCTTCGACTTCCACCTTCTTGATGCTCGGTGCGCCCTTTAGGCTATTGGCCACCGCTTCGAGCACTGGGAAGCTGCGCTTCAAGATGACGTCCTTGTTGGTCGCAAAGAACACCGGCTCGATGATCTTGATCTGACCGTCCGTGATCATGGTTGCACCGGGGCAGCCGTTCTTCTTTGGATCGGGGTCAGGAGCACCAGGCTGATCTGGGCAAGCGTCCTCGTGATCCACCACGTGGTCCTTGTCACGGTCACCCGCAGGGCAGCCGAGCTTCTTCGGATCGGGCTTGTCACCCTTCGGCACGTCGACGCACTGATCATCGGGATCGAGCACTCCGTCGTTATCGCGATCACCAGCCGGACAACCCAGCTTCTTCGGATCGGGATCGGGATGATCACCCTTGGGAACATCGATGCACTGATCATCGGGATCAAGCACTCCGTCCTTGTCACGATCGCCGGCCGGGCAGCCAAGGCGCTTCGAATCTGGATCGGGACGATCACCCTTGTGAACATCCGGACAGATGTCGAGACGATCGATCACACCATCGCGGTCACGATCAGGACAGCCGTTGGTGTTGGGATTGCTCGTCGCGATTCCTCTGTCATCTGGGCATGCGTCATCAGTATCGAGAATTCCATCGTGATCTCGATCAAGTATTGGTTTTTTCTCTTCTTTGATTGGTGCATAGGCGATACGGAGCAGCACCCGTCCATCCGGGGTACCGGGCTGCCGCAGGAGTCCCACGCCACCCGCGACTCCGACGTTGACTTGGTGGGCGATGTTGTAGTGCGCCGCCAGCAACACTTCCAAGCTCGTGAAGTCTCGATAGAACGGCTTGGTAGAGTCGGTTCCCAAAACTTGGGTGGCCAACACCGCTTCGGGACCGATCGCAAAACGACGCTGCATATCCGCGTACGCGATTGCGGCCCCGAGCTGCAGTTCCGAACCAACCGTGCTACCTGCTAGGTCCACTCCCGAGCCAATCTGCGCAGCCGGGCGGTACTGAAAGCCCGCAGTGAGTGACCACAAAATGTGCTTGCCATAGCCTCCCAAGGCCAGCTTGGGAAGGACTCGCAGCACGCCCTCATCACTCGATGACAAGGCCACTCCAGAGGTCACTCCAAACGATCGCAGCGGCACCCAGACTTGGGCACCGATGCTAAGTGACACAGGACTCCGATAGGGCTGTCCAAAGAGCCTCACCCACAAGCCAAAGCGCGGATCACCGACCGCCACTCCATTGGCAGGCTCGGCACCCGCAGCCCTGGTGCCGCGTTCGATAAAGGTGATCGGCAGACTGGCATTGATCTGCACGCGATCAAGAAAGGAGCCCGCGAGATCCACGTGCCCGAGGAACTGGTGCTCGATGACCGAGAGCTGCTTTGTGAAGCTACCGTCGCTACCAACCGACCCAAAGACCAGGGGGTTGTGAGCGTAGTTGAGCGTGATGCCCACAGAAAAGTAGCGCGTCGATGAATACCAAGGATGGTCAACCCAGAACGAAAACTCACCTGCAGAGGTGGGTTCGTAGCGGTTGACGGCAAAGCCCTGCTTCAAGTTCTGCGCGGCGGCTTCCTTCGGAGCCAGGAGGGCGCAACAGATCGCAGCTACTACACTCAGTGAATTCGCCAAAGATCGCCAAGACTTCACAACAACACCTCCAACGCGAAAGCCTTTTGGGTGAGGCTCGCCATTGATCGAAAAAGAGATGGAACGGTTGTGCCCCGAGCTGCACTGGAGAGCAGCGGAAAGGATGCTGCCGTCGCAAGCGACGCAGACAGAGTTCGAAGCCTCAATGCCAGGAGATCCCCCCGCGGACGATTGGCACAACACAACCCCTCCATTATTACAGAGTCAGTAGAGGTTGTGTGGGGTGAATCTAGGGCATTCGCCCGAGTTCACGGTGATGAACTCTGTTCAACCCGAGTTCACGGTGATGAACTCTGTTCAAACGGAGCACACAGTCTTGGTCTAGCACTCCGACTTGTGCGCAAGTCATCCGCAGCGATCTGACGAAAAGTGGTAGTTTATCCACCTCGGCCCTGCTGGTAAGATGCGGATCCATGAGTGCCACATCATCGCAGGCTGTGTTTCCAATATTCCCTTCCCTTCATGGCAAGGTGGTCCTTATCACGGGTGCCAGCAGCGGAATTGGGGCAGCCTGTGCGCGAGCGTTCGCAGTCAGCGGTTGTCGTTTGATCCTGCTGGCGCGCCGTAAAGATCGACTGCAGACCCTGTCTGCGGAACTGACCAAGCTTGGCGCAGCGCAAGTCGAGCAACGACTGGTCGATGTCAGAAGCGGCAAGCAGGTCGTTGAACAGCTGGCCACACTACCTGCTAGTGTGCGCGCCATCGACGTGGTGATTCATAGCGCAGGACTTGGACGCGGGCGCGACAAGTTGCAGGACGGAGTCCCAGCGGATTGGGATGAGATGATCGACACCAATGTGAAAGGAGTCCTTCATGTCACCCATGCCGTGCTGCCACAGATGGTACAGAGAGACTCTGGTCACATCGTTCACATCGGATCCGTAGCAGGTACACAACCTTATGTCGGCGGTGCGGTCTACTGTGCTACCAAAGCAGCGGTGCGAATGCTCAATCAGTGTCTCAAACACGATCTGCTGGGAACCCGCATTCGGGTCAGCACCGTCGATCCGGGCATGGTTGAAACAGAGTTTAGCGTGGTCCGTTTCCGAGGTGATGAGGAGCGAGCCAAAGCGGTGTATGCCGGCATGACCCCAATGTCCGCAGATGATGTCGCCGAAGCGGTCCTGTTTTGTGTGACCCGCCCACCTCACGTCAATGTGAGCGAAGTCGTTTTGCTGGCCACCGATCAAGCGTCCGCCACCACTGTGCACCGCCGTTAAGCCACGCCAATCTTGCTGATTGGGCCTCCATGGTGAGGCGACTCCCGAAACTCTCCTGTAGTCTTGCGCACTCACGGGCCGCCCAATTGGAAGCCGTTGTCTGGGCGTCGTGGTGCGATACGATGTAGAGGCGCGCCACGGACCTACTGTGGCGTGCGTTGGGGGTAGATCGTGCCAAAAATCCTGTCATTTCGCGAGTGGGAAGAGAAGACAAGAAAGAAGGACTGGAAAACCAAGGAAGAGCCTTATCTGCTCTATCTAAAGAAGGTTCTCCTCGGTCCGCGCAGCTATCCCAAGTTCTACTCGGCGGCCCAGGCCGAGACGGAACTATACGACCACTTCGCGACGATGCTCGATGGGTTTGCAAAGACGCTGGAAGAACGACTGGCCAAGCCCGCACCTGTCAAGAAACAGACCGGGCCGACCGGCGGCACCAAAACCGGTGGCAGCAAAACCGGCGGCACCAAAACCGGTGGCACCGATGCCCAAACAGAGAGCCAGTCTTCCGGCACCAACAGCCAAGGCAGCGGCAAGCAATCCTTCACGGTGGGTACTACGGAAGAGTCCTCCGGCAATGAGATCATCAAAACCAAGCCAAAGCCCACCAAATACGACAACAAACCAGAGTTCGGTCCGGTCGAGCTGCGCACAACCTTTCTGCGCATGCCGAAAAATCCCGATCTGGTGATGAAGGCTGACAATGAAAAGGAGCTCGCCAACGATGCGACCTTGTGGGGCGTGGTCCGGCCAAGCTTCACCATGAACATTGGTACCGACAACCTGACCGAGTTTCAAAAAGCGGAGCCGGGCACACCTTGGCTCGGCTTTGTGCGGATCGGTCGTCGCGTAGGCCGGGAAGAGGACAAGATTGCCCTCATCCAGATCGTGCAAAGCGTGCCATCGGGAATGAAGTTCGTCGCACCGGCCAAAGAGCTTCGCCCCGCAGAGCCATGGCACAAGGTCTGGCTCGACCGCAAGTTTGCTGCCCAGGGTGACCCCAAGATCAAGAAATGGAACGGCTGGGATCTGCAAGCGCTCAAGCAAGACAAATCGCTTGAGCTTTCGGACACCGGCTGCTTCTTCGGATTCTTCCTCGTCAAAGCGACCGATGGCGGTCCCAACCACTATTTCAACTTTCGCTGCGCCTCACTCAATCGGGTCGCCAACGCCTACTTTTCCGATGTAGTGCCCGACCTTCCCGTCGGGAAGATGAACTCGGAACAGCGGATGGCGTACCAGAACCTAATGGAAGCCGCTCGCGGTGGTTTTTCGCCACGGCTTCAAGAAATTCAGCAGTACTTCCCGAATATCAAGCTGCGCCGCGCTTCGATGGAAGTGGACCGTGCCTCCAAGAAAATTCCGCTCACCTGGGCCAAGGCGCTCGTCGAAACGATTCAGAAGTTCTAAGTCGCCTCCGCTCAAGCACCCGATCGTCCGTTATTTTGGACGAGTTCCGCTATTTCTCGACGAAGACTGGACAAAATCACATCATAGCAGACATCGTATGCTATAACGGACTTAGGTTGTTATGGTGATGGTGGCTCAATGAACTCAGCGTCGATCTCTTCGTCGAAACGTCCCAAGTATCAACCCGAACTGGTGCAGCCCAGCACGCAATCGCCGCCTCTTCGCATCGGCATGATTGGCGGCGTCGAGCGTTCCGAAGGTCTGTTCCAACAGGCAGCGCGGTCCGCCGGCTATGAGCTAGAGATTCACAGCGGCCACACCGCTGGTCGAGGTGCCCAAACCTTGGCGGCGCTGGTCAATCGCGTTGATTTGGTTGTGATCGTGACCGACGTAAACAGCCACAATGCGGTGGTAGCAGCACGCAAACTAGCAGTCAGCCGAGGGGTTCGCCACCTGCTCGTCCGCCGCTGTAGTCCATCGCGTCTCATCAGCTTGATTGAAACGCAAGCAACCGGGACCGCTCGCGCCGCCTAGCGGGATCACTCAGACAGGTTTCTACCGAGACTCGCCCCCCCGCCGGACACTACATCGACAGGCCGAGTCGTTTCAGCAGACGATCGTCTGTTTTAACAGACGTCGTCTAGTGAGTCGCTATGGAGCGGTGGCACAAGCAGGCCGAGCCGTGCAGCGACTGCACCACGCCACCAGCGTCGGATAGGGCGTAAGGTCGATCTGCATCATCCGCACGTACTCGATCCAGGACGCCAGGTGGAGATCGGCCAGCGTGAACGTCTCTCCGGTCAGGTAGGGCCGACCTTGGAGGGTATTTTCCACAATCTGAAGCAACCCCATGATGTCGGCCTTCGCGGTCGCCCCTGCTTTGGCGTTGCGCTCATCGGCCGGTGCCCACTCACCCACGTTGCGACCCAAGCGCGACATGGCCTCTCCGAGCGTCACGTTGGTCCAAATGATCCACTTCATGACCTCGCCGCGCTTCGGACCCGGCGCGGGGTAGAGTCCCTTGGCCACTCCGAACAGCTCTCCCAAGTAGAGCTGGATGGCCGCCGATTCAAAGATCGCCACGCCGTCGTGAACCAAAACCGGCACTTTGCCATTGGGATTCAGCTTCAGAAACTCTGGCTTTTTGGTGTCGCCGACTCGGTAGTCGAGCTGCACTTTCTCATAAGGAACGCCAAGCTCCTCCAGTGTCCAGTGAACCGGGCTAGCACTCGAGTGGGGGGCGTAGTAGAAGGTCAGACTCATTCTCGACTCCTTACAAAGGGAAATGGGTTTCGAAACGCGCTCTCTTGCGTGGAGAGCGCAGCGAAACTACTGATCAAAACATCAGTGATCAAGTAAAAAGTGAACAGGAGTCAGACATTGCTGCAGATCGGGCCTCCTAAGCGGACTCTTGCATACAAAGGAGCGCAGCGAATGTTAGAAACGCGGGCATGGGAATCTCCTATCCAGCCACTTTGTCGCCGTTGCCCAGACCCCGCCTGCTGATGCTCGTCCTCGTCGGTGCGCTGACTTTTGCGTGTGCCGAACGCCCGCAGCAAAGCACTCCCGACACGATCGAACAGAGTCAGTCTCTGTATGTTGCGGCCTCGCGACTGTGGAGTCGCAGCGGACGAAACACCGAGATTCCGGTGTGCTGGGAAAGCCTCGATCCCGGCACCTCAACAGAGCGCGAGTGGGTTCGCGCTGCGGTCGAAAGTACCTGGCAATCGGTCTCTGCTGTGCGCTTCACAGGATGGGGAGGCTGCGCGACGGATGCATCAGGAATTCGCATCCGCGTCAAGGATGTCGGGCCCTACACGCTTGGGCTCGGCACAGAGATACGCGGAGTCAAAGACGGTATGGTCTTAAACTTCGCGTTCACCACCTGGAGCCCCGGCTGTCAGCGAACCAAGCCGTACTGTATCCGCGTTGGTGCCGTCCATGAGTTTGGCCATGCGCTCGGCTTTGCCCACGAACAGAATCGCCCCGACACTCCGTCCTTTTGTACATCTGAGCAAGGCAGTGATGGCGATGTCTTGATCGGTGCCTGGGACCTCGACTCCGTCATGAACTATTGCAACCCGCTGTGGACCGGAGACGGCAAGCTGAGCGTAACGGACATCGCAGGAGTCCGGGCAGCATACGGCAGTGGTGGTCAGGACTGGGATGTCGCGCTCTCTACGGGTACGTCCCTGTCTGCTCCGCAAAACCAGCACGAACCCACCATCGAAGGTGCCGACTACACATTCCTTGCTGACGCCACTGGTGATGGCAGAGCCGATCTGATCGCGATCTTTGCTGCAAGCGGATCGATTTCAGTCGCGCCTGCGCTATCGGGAACCGGCACCGCTTCGTTCGGTCCGCTCCTTCCTTGGCACGCCGGTACGGCAACTCGCGCCTCACGTTACCTTTTCGCCGATGTCACCGGTGATGGCAAAGCCGATGCTGTAGCCTTCCATGCAGCCTCGGGAAACTGGCTGATTGCGGCTTCAACAGGAACAGCATTCCTTCCCTACTCTCAGTGGAAGTCCGGACACGGAATTGACTCCAGCACCCAGCTTGTAGCGGACGTCACCGGTGATGGCAAAGCCGACGCGGTTTCCTTCTTCCTAACCACTGGAAGCTTCTGGGTCGCGCCCTCTACCGGAACGTCCTTCGCTTCCTATTCACTGTGGAAGACCAATCACGGAGTCGGCTCTTCAACACAGTTTGTGGCTGATGTCACCGGTGATGGCAGAGCGGATGCGGTGGTGTTCTACGGAACCACCGGGAGCTGGTGGGTTGCTCCGTCGAGTGGAACCGCATTTTCAGCCTACTCTTTGTGGAAATCAGGACACGGAACCGGCTCTACTGCACAGCTCCTCGCGGACGTCACCGGTGATGGCAGAGCAGATGCAATCGCAGTCTTTCGCAACACCGGATCCTTCTGGGTCGCCCCGTCCTCCGGCAGCGGCTTTGGAACCTATTCCCGCTGGCGGGCGGGCTTGGGAACAGCTCTCTTTTCCGATCTCACAACGCCTGTGGGTGGCGATATCAACGCCGATGGCACACAGGACATCCTGCTGCGCTGGCTACGTTAGGTGGGTCGCTCGTCATTGCCAGCGGACTCCTTAACGCAGTCAGGAGACTCCTTCTAAGCAGGTGTTTCCAAATGAAACACTTTCTTAGTGACAGCGCACGACGAGGCCGGTGGTGCTGCCGCAGGGAGAGTCGAATCTCGTCGCCTCGGATGCAACGCCTCGGCCACAGCGCGGATTGGGGTCCTCGAAGCTCTCACCGGGGGCCAACGACGCGCCGCCGCCGTAACTCATGGAAAGGAACGCCCGGTACGTGGATGACGCCGCGTTCTGGTAGCGTAGCTTTACCGAGCCTCCGGCCGGCGCATCAATCGTCGTGGGACTGGTGATGATGGAGCAGGTGTTCGTCACCGTGACGTAGACATCCGTATAGCCCGGTGTTGGTGCCGGCGGCAGATCACGCAGCGGCAGCGGGAAGACATCGTCCACCAGCAAGTAGCGCCAGGTGGGCAGGGACTTCGTGGGGAGCTGCTCCGTGTATCCCTTCAGCGTGAACGAATAGTCTGTGGCAGTGAATCGATCGACGCGAGCATAAAACCACAGCGATGCATACCCGGCAGGATTCGAGCCGGTGCCACCCGAGGTCATGCTGATCACGCCGTCTCGCTGCACACGGCCCAAGTGCCGGTCGTTCAGCACCAGATAGTGCTCGCCATCCCCACCGCGGAAAATGCGAATGGAGAACGACTCGGTGCGCAGATCCACCATCTTGCAGGAGGAGCGGCAGTCTCGCTCGTAGACAGAGACCGCGTGCTTCACCGTAATGTCCTCACCATAGCCAAGGGAACTGGCCCAGGCGGCGGTCTTCGGCTCCCCGGAACCATCGGCAAAGTGATGGCCCACGGCGTACTTCTCGATGCGACTCATTGTGGTCGCACCCACGCCGCGAATGCCGCTCACCTCGGAGACCCGGGTGTACAACACGTCATCGCTGGTCCCCGCGACGGCATCGGGGCCGCGGCGGTGCGTAGCGAGCGTCTGTCCTACTGCACCAAAGTTGAAGGTCAGAACCGACTCGGGTGCGTTGTTCACAAAGCGCAGTACCGCAGCCGCCTCGGGCGTCCCGTCGCGCAGCTCATTCGCGATGGTCGCCACGTCGACAACTGCCCGAGTATCGTCCTCCAACACCATGCCCTCGCAGGCAGGGAACGAAAGGACGCCAAGAAAAAAGAAGATGGCTTTACGCATCATGATCATGGCCAAAGAGATGTAGGAATATTGCTGAAGTTTGTCAACCAGATCGGCCTACCCGATCGACGCTCATCCCAGGCCCGAGCGGAGCTTCATTCTGCCCAGGAAAGGAGTACCTGCAGCAGGCTGCAACGCTGGTAGCCAACACGCTCGCCGCACAAGAGTTCTCTCACTCCGTCAGCGCCGCTCCGCAGCGCCTTTGTGGTATCGTAAAAAAAAGCTAGACTGCGTCGTGCAGTCCCGTACGTGTACCTGGGGGCCCACTGTCCCGTGAGCCCCCCGCCCCCGGACTGGAGATTCCTAAGGATTTCATGATGAGGCACAGAGCAGGCGTCCCGATAGCGATGGCGTTTCTTTTTCTTTGGTATGGGTGCGCAAAGACTACGCTGCCGAATCCTGCGCCCCCAGGGCCAAGCGGACAGAGCAGTCCGTCCAGCAGTTCCGCAGCAGTGGATGCTCTCAACCGACAAATTGAGGCATTCAATGCCACTCGATCAACCAACGCGGGAGTTGTCCCCATTCATCAACGTGTATCCAGAGTTGAGCGTGATTCAGCACTCAACCAGCTAGCCGCGTTTGATCAAAACGGCCGGATATTCTTGATGTTAAAGCAACTTCCTGATGGACGATTCAAGGGAGTACTGGAACAAGAATACCATGAAGCGGCGGGCTCTGGACCCGATGGATCTCATTCATGGGGTTCGGTGATGGCGGAGTTTTTCCTAGACAAGGGAACCTTCTGAGCACTACGAGCGCGAGCAATCGCATTGGTACGTCGGTTCAGCCGTTGCAGGATCTTTGTTTGATTTGATGTTGCATGGACTTTGACATTCTGACTGTAGCTCGTAAACAAGCGTTCGATCCGCTCGGCAGCTGGAGGCAGGTACTTCGGAAACGCCAACGCGTGCGCCGCTACAGGTCGATGTGATGACCCACTGCTCGGTGGCGTTCACTTCAATGCGATTGTGATCGGCACCTATCAATGTTCGTATGCTCACGTACGAACCACTGCGGACACTTGGACAGGGATAGAGGTTGTCGCCTTCTGCTGGTGTCCGTACCGAGTAGCCATTGGCTGATTTCAGTGAGTATCTCTGCTCACTGGAAGCATCGGCCTCAAAGAGATCGATACTCTCAGGTCCGGGAAAGACCGCAACCGAAGCTCGTCCACCGACAAATCGTCGCGGTGTGCAGTTGTCTGTCTGTGTTGACGCCGTAAATTTATAGAGTCCGGTGACCACCTTCGACACGTCGATGGCAGGGTCGTTGCCACAGCCAGCGAGCAAACCAACGAATATCCATCTAGCCCTGCGTCTCATCCTGATCCTCCTCTGGTACCTGGTTCTTCCTAACCCGATTTGCAACAAGCGTGCCTTGCGCCAAACGCGCTCATCTCCCGAGGTATGAACTCATAAATAGTGGAAATGATTGTCAATATGGCACGGGCAATGACCATGCTGGTGCCACGCTGTCCTCTAATCAAAGACCCTCCCGGTCTCGCCGACGCCGGCGTCTCTTCCAGCGACGGTAGATCTTGATTGTTCGCTGTGAGTGAACAGTCTTTCAACTCTTCGGTAGATTGTCCAGTCAGTGCCCTAGGGTGCATGCTCTGCTCAAGCGTCTTAGGACGCTCGTGCTGGTTCACAAACAGACCAATCAGATTCCACGGAGGTGTTCGATGAAGATCGATTCGTATGCGTCCAAGATACTTGCCTTGCTGACCTATGGTGTTCTTCTGCTCGGCTGTGGCGATGGATATATGGAGGATTCAAAAGTGGCGCTAGAAGTCATAGCGCTGAACATTGCAGACGGCGCTGATGTCGCAGCGCTCAAAGCAGCCGATTTGAATATGGAGCAGACGCTGATTTCAAAGCAAAAAGGATTTATCAAGAGGATCACCGCGCTTGGTAAAGACGAGGTAACCCAAGCCAAACAATACTACATTCATGTCTACTGGGAGACGATGGCCGATGCCATGAAAGCCGCAGAGGTAGTATCGGCAGATCCTGGTGGCAAGGTGTTGTTCCAGTACATTAAGAATCCGAACGGAATGGACCATTATGGCCACTATGAGATTGGTGATGCTACCGAACGTCGCAAGAACGCGGACCTTCAGTACCCAGGACTGACCGATCCAAGAGTAAACGGACCCGAGGTCGCACTCGAGGTGATCGCCCTCAATATGGCGGATTCCCTTGACCCGTCGGTGTTGCGGGCTGCTGATTTAGAAATGGAAAAGAGCCTGATCAGCAAGCAGAAGGGATTCATCAAGCGAATTACCGCTGTCGGCAAGAGTGAGCTGACCCAATCGCCGCAGTATTTTATTAAGGTCTTCTGGGAATCTCTCAACGACGCGCTGAAGGCGGCCGAAGTGGTCGGTGCAGATCCGGGCGGACAGGTGTTGTTCAAGTATCTTAAGAACCCAGATGGGCTGGCACACTACGGGCATTATGTCCTTGGTGCTACTCGATAGCAGCGGTTCTTCTGGATATCGTCTCTATTGTGCAGTTCATCACGAATTCGTGCGGCTTCCCATGGGGCACCGAATTGCTCGAAAAGATGAACCCGGTGGTTGCGAGGAATGACAGTCTGTTCACACGTCAGCAGACCCCGCCCTCTTTGCCACCGACAAAAGGACAGAGAGCTGTGGCACACCTGGCAGGACACGCCAAACAGTCCCTACTATCGGCCCTGGCACTCACAGGGCGGCACGATCCAAGGCGCGGTGGCCATCGCGAAAACCGAATCGAGGTCTTCTTTCACGGCAAAGACAACGCCATCTGGCGGCTCGCACAGCAGGAAAAAAGGATGTCACCAAGCGGAGCCCTTGGCAAAGTCTGGGCGACGATCGCCGAACTGCACCCCTGACACACGTCGTCAAAGGAGGGGCTTTCAGGCCCAAGATGTCCTATCATGTAACGTCACATGGGCCAAAATAGGGTTCCGGGTGAGCCACAGGGGCAGCACACATTGGGCCATGGTGAGCCACCTCCACACATCGAGGAGGAAAGCGAGCTGGCTAAACTGGCCAGTTTTGTCCCCCCACCGTATGTTCGCCTGCTCGCCTGCTCCAACCCACAAGAGCCACCCGCTCGGATTCCCTTCTCTGGAGTGGTGCTATTTGCCGACATCTCGGGATTTACCAAGCTGACCGAGCGGCTCTGCCAAGAAGGAAGGGTCGGTGCCGAGCTCCTGGCCAGCACGCTCACGGCGTACTTCGGCAAAGTCATTGACCATATCTCTCAGCACGGCGGCGAAGTCGTAAAGATCGCTGGCGATGGACTCACTGCGCTGTGGGCCGAGGAACCGGCTGAGGCCGCCGCAGGGTTTGCCGTAACCTGTGCGCTGTCCCTACAGCAAGCACTATCGGCTACGCTGCCGGTTCATGGCGTGCGGATGGAGATGCGCATCGGTATCGGTTTCGGCGCAGCGAGCCTTCGTCAGCTTGGCGGATACCTTGGGCGCTGGGAGTTCGTGTTTGGTGGACCGGCTCTCAGTCGAGCGAGCTTGGTCTGTCCGAAAGCGGCACCATCCGAGGTCATGCTATCCCAGGAGGTAACGGCTCTGCTCGGGCGACACGCCCATGGTGTACGGCTTCCAGAAGGGGGTGCGATGCGCGTTTGGGAGCTCACAGAGCCGCCGCCGCCAACACCGCGCAGATTGCCAACTCTAAAGCACGACATGCGAAAGGCGCTTCGGGCCTGCTTGCCGTCTTCTATTCTGGATCGCTTCGATGCCGGACAGAGCGCTTGGTTAACGGAGCTTCGCCGGGTGAGCGTTCTCTTTATGCTGCTCCCAGACCTCGACGTTGAGGGTGCCAATGATGCGCAACACCTGGTGTCATCGGTTCAACGGATCATCGCCAGATATGAGGGCAGCATCAACACACTACACGTTGATGAAAAAGGAGCGATGCTGCTGGCCGTATTTGGGCTCCCTCCGCTGTCACATGTTGATGACGCGCTGCGGGGTGTTCGCACGGCGCTAGCTTGCCAAGAAGTCTTTCACAAGCGCGGTGAGCGCTGCGCAATCGGAGTCACCACAGGACAAGCATTCTGCGGCACGGTTGGAAACGCAGTTCGGCGCGAGTATACGGTACTTGGCGATGTAGTGAACCTATCGGCGCGAATGATGAGCGCCGCCGCCATCTCAGATGGGGAATTGCCGATCCTCTGCGACGCGACCACATACGAATCCACCAAGACCAGCATCGCTTTTGGTACGGCGCTGTCGCTCACAGTGAAAGGCAAATCAAAGCCAATTTCCGCCTTTCCTCCACTACGGGAACGACTCCGTCACGAATACTCACACGAGCCATTTCAGGGCTCCAGTAGATTGCTCGGTCGGACTGCGGAACTTGAGACCATCAAGGGCTGTTTGCAGCAGCTCCGCGAGCAATCCGTGGGAGGCATGCTCATCCTGGAGGGGCCGGCTGGAATTGGCAAATCCCGACTGACAGAAGCGCTGCTTGAGCAAGCAAACTCGCTGGGAATCATCACTCTCATCGGTAGTGGGGATTCCATCGATCGCACCAGTGCATACTCGGCATTCACTCCTTTGTTTCGCTCACTCTTTGGACTCCCAACCGAAGGCATTGGAGGAGATGCGCGCAGCGTTCGTGAGCAGATCGGGCAGGTCGTTCCAGAACTCTGCGCACCATCCATGCGCAGCGGAGGAGCGAGCCGCCTCAGTGACGTTGCTGAAGAACGTGAACGGCGGCTGGCCCTGCTTTCCGCGGTGTTACGAATGGAACTCACTGGCGTACCGCACGCTCAAACCGAGGGCTGGTCGGCTACGATGGCCGGTCGCACGCACTCCGAGCAATTGCAGACTCTGCTGGTCCAGATCCTGCGGGGCGTAGAGAGCCGAGGCCCCACGCTGCTGCTGCTCAACGACACACACTGGCTCGACTCGGTTTCGTGGTCTCTGCTTTTCCGGCTCCGGAGGGAACTTCCGGGGCTACTCATCGTACTGACCACGCGACCCTTGGCAGATCTCTCCGATTCGATGGCCCGTGCGGAATACCAGCGCATGCGGCAGAGTCCATCGGCGAAGCTCCTCGTACTCCAGCCACTATCGAAAACGGAGACCGAGATCCAGCTTGTGGAACGGCTGGGAACCAAGATCATACCACTCCCTCTCATCGAGTTTGTGTTCGAACAAACAGGGGGACATCCGTTCTTCAGCGAAGAGCTGCTCATGGCGCTGATCGATGCGGGCGCAGTACGCGTTTCCGATGGCATCTGCTCGCTTACCAAGACCCCAGCCGAGTTGCGTGGCCAGCACTTTCCAACCACCATGCATGGAGTCGTACAGAGCCGCATCGATCGGCTGCGACCGCCGCAGAATCTCTTGCTGAAGATCGCCAGCGTGATCGGACGAACCTTTTCGCATCAGATCATCGACGGAGTACACCCCATTGCGACAGATCGTACATATCTACCCGACTACCTAAATGATCTGGAACAGAACGAGCTCACCGCCAAGCTTTCGGATGAAGACCTCACGTACTGTTTCCGTCATGCACTCATCCAAGAGGTCGCCTACGGAACGCTGTCCTTCGCGCAGCGCAAACAGCTTCATCTCGCCGTGGTAGATCACCTTGAGCGCCGCGCCCGTGATGGCAGTCACGGTGGTTCCGCCTATCGGGTCGAGAATCTCTATCCCTTGCTCGCCTATCACTACAGTCAGGCCGCAGAGCATCCGCATGCCAGCGCGGATGAACTCAACAAAGCGGTGGTTGCACTGCTTCAATCGGCAGAACACGGGCTACGCAGTGGCGCGGCACGAGAAGCACTCACCCAGCTTGATCGAGCGCTCGGACTCCTACAGCGGCTTGCAGCCACACCGTCGCGTGATCAGCTAGAGTTGGCGCTGCGTGTGCCCCATACCATCGCGATAGGAATCGCACGAGGATACGCAGCCTCTGATACCGAGCAAGCACTGCAGTGTTGCCTTGAGCTATGCACTCGCGTTGCGGCCCAACAGCGCACGGACTGGGTAGAGGAAGTCTTGCCGACCTTGTTTGGACTGTGGTGCTGTAATCTGACGAAAGGGCGGCTATGGCGTGCCCGTGATATTTCCGAACAGATCTCACGAATCGCGCTGCGCGATGAAAATCCAGATACGGCTCTCGCGGCAGATCTGACGCAGCAGGTGACCTGCGTCATGCTCGGAGAGTTTGCAAACGCGCTGCGGCTCGGTGCGTCCGTACTAACGCGCTACGATCGCTACCGCCACCAGCATCTAACCTATCTGTACGGCGTTGATCTCCAGATCATGTGCTTGGTTCACCAAGGCTATGCACTGTGGAGTTCAGGATATGCAGAGCAGTCGCAAAACGTACATGAGCAGGCGATTGCCTTGGCTGAAGAACTTGGGCATCCATACAGTCAAGGATTCGCGCTGCATGGTGCAGCGGTGCATCATGTGTTTCGAAACGATGCTGCCACTGTCAGTCGATTTGCCGATGAGCTCTGCACACTCGGAACCCAGCACGGCTATGGACACACGGTGCTCCAGGGCAGTTTCATGCGGGGCTTTTCGATGGCGGCCAACGGACAGCCAGCGGAAGGGCTCTCTTTGATGGAGCAGGCACTCGCTGGACGCAGACGAATGGGAACGCTACTGACGATGCCTCCGCTGCTGGCGATTGTGGCCGAGCGCTACCTCGACTGCGGACAGCTTGATGCTGCGCACGCACAGATCCGAGAAGCACTCGAGCTGATGTCTAGCCACGGCGAGCGATTCCTGACCGCAGAGGTGCTGCGTGTTCAGGCCGAGCTCCTGAGGCGACAGACTCGCGGCTCGTTCATAGAGTTTGCGCTAGATGGTGGGCCCGATGATCTGTTCCTTCGTGCGATCGAAATCGCACGCTGTCAAAAAGCCGGTGTGTACGAGCTTCGCGCAGTCTTTGGCATCTGTCGCATGTGGCAAACCCAAGGCAATCAACAAGAGGCTCGACGACTGCTGACCCAGACGCTGAATCAATATCGCGGAGAGCTTTCCTCAGTTGATGAACAGACTGCGCGCAAGCTTGTACAGGAGCTGTCGTAATGAGTGTGACCACCGTTGATGTGCCCGCTCCGTTTGTGGAAATTTTCGAGCGAGCGGAGCAGTACGCCCGACGCTACTTCGGCACGCAGAATCAAGATCCAACCCGTGGCACGATCGAAATCTCCGGTGAACGCTACATCCTGATGCGCGCCTCCGCGATGTCATTCGAGTTCACCGAACTCCTGTGCAGCATCTACCGTGAAGGGAGTGAGAGCGAAGCGCGCCGTTTGGCGGCGAATCTACTATTCGATCTGGGGCACGCCATCGGCAAGTCCGACGCCTGTCATTTTCATTCCCACATGCAAGTCACAGATCCTGTCGAGCGGCTGTCGATTGGACCTGTGCAGTTTGCATTCTCTGGTTGGGCATCGGTCAAGATCGATCCGAGCAGCCGCGTGATGCCAAACGAAAACTACTACCTCATCTACGATCACCCCTATTCATTTGAAGCGGACTCCTGGATCCGTCGCGGAAAGACCGCCGCCGAGCCAGTCTGCGCCATGAACGCGGGGTACTCCTCAGGATGGTGCGAGGAGAGCTTCGGCGTACCGCTTGCTGCCGTCGAAATTAGCTGTCGAGCACAAGGTGACGATGCCTGCCGCTTCATCATGTCTCCACCCTGGCGTTTGCAGGAACATCTCAATAACTATCAAAGGGAATCTGCGGGGGCAGCTCGGAAGGCAAATGGGAATCCGTTGCCGCGATTCGATGCGTCTACCGCACAGCTACCAGAGTTCTTTTCTCGCAAGCGTCTTGAGGACAAACTTCGTCGCAGCCAGCGCCATATCGAGCAGCTCTTGACCGAACGGGAGGAGCTGATGCGCGAGATTTCATCCCTTCGCTCAAAGCACTCTATTCCGTAAAGACGGAGTGCGATTCTCCGTCCGCTCTGCTCCAGCTATCCTAGAGAGTCCTGGGTCTAGCCTGCGAACCAATAGAGTGCTCGGTGCTCTCACAAGTAGCTGGAAGTGAATCTGCGTCGCAAGATGGGATGTTACAGACAGAAAGGGAGTTCCCCAAAAAAAGAGGGGTTCCTGACGTCTCACTTAGACCAACTATGGGGGGCAAGTCAGACGATCCTTTCGTGGGTAGGGGAGGCTACGCCGGTACAACTCTTTGACCACAGTGCGCGTTGGTGTCAGTCCGATTCTGTCCGTGGTCCTTCCTGTCACGTCATTGTCGTTGAATTCTTCCAAGGCGAATCGGTCTCTGTTCCGGTTGTCGCACCAGCCTCCCGCTCGACTCCGTTCCGCTACAGTAGCATTCCTGGTTCGTTGGACCCGACATCAGAGACCGCCAAGACCATTGCAAGCTCATTCCTGCCAGCGATTGAAACTCGATGACACTTCCATGTAACATTGGATGGAGGGAGTTCTCTGGTGCTAGACACCATGATCGGTCCGTATCGGATCGTGCGAAAGATCAGTCAAGGCGGAATGGGCGTCGTCTATGAGGCGCGGCATGATGCCATTGAGCGTCGCGTAGCCATCAAGGTCTTGCATGCGGATCTTTCTGCGAACCAAGAGGTGGTTTCGCGCTTCTTTAACGAAGCCAAGGCCGTGAATCGCATCGACCATCCTGGCATCGTTCAGTGTCACGACTTCGGGATTCTCGCTGACGGTACTGCGTTTATCGTCATGGAGTACCTCAAAGGAGAGACGCTAAGTCGGCGTTCCAGGCGCATGCACGATCGCATGCCACTTGCGGATATTATGCGTTTGGTCCGTCAAATTGCCGCCGCCCTCACCGCAGCTCACGCCAAAAACATCGTCCATCGTGATCTCAAGCCGGATAAGGTCATTCCCGTCGAGAAAATCGCGAAGACTTCCCAGCTCTCGAGCGATAAGGGCGCGGAAGTCAGAAGCCATCCCAGACCCCTCGCAAGTGCTACGCATGGAATGCCTACGGAGACTCACAAACGAAGAACACCTTCAAGCGTAGCCCAAGATGGGCCCAGAAGCGGCTCCCACATCTGCCTGTGTTTGAGTGGTTTTTCGATGAGGACGACTGGGAAATGCGGCGAGAAACCAGGGCGTGACTTGTTCGCCATTTTGCTTGCGCAGCGTCGCAACAGAGGTCGGACTGTGCCGCTGCGGAATCTCTGCCGTTCGCACCATCTGTCCTTCTCCTGGATTCCCACTTCGCTCCTGACGCTCACGTTCTGCGACGATGAACGCATACGTACAGATCACCGAACTTGGGTGATGTTGCAGTCCCGTGTACAGTCTCCCTTGATATTTTTCCGTCCACGGTTCCATATCGATAGGAATGTGAGCATACTCCGTCGCTGCAGTGAGCGAAGCAATGACCTGACAATTGGCCACTTTTCCGAGAGCCCCCATAATACTGTCGTTTCACCCTCATCGAACCTGCTCCCTTCTTGGGAAACGACGTATCGTCGATGATAAGCGTTTGTACCGGGGTTCGACGCTGAAACTCGGCGTCCGTTTCCGTCGGGTTCGTTGCGAACAGAGCCGCAATCGGCTCGACACTCTTGCTTGGCAGCGCGGACAGAAGACCCAGTACATACATCGCAAAACTGGCTCTCTGTCTACTGTCCCACAAGTGCTTACCGAGCTGCTGCAACAACAGCGGCAGAGCGCCTTCGTTCAAGAGCGGATCCTCGGCTTGACATCAAGGTCTTGATGGCCAGTTTGATCTTAAAGGAGTGGTTGCTGATGAACAGTGTCGAGATGCCGTGTGCCGATTGCGGTGCGGTGAATCGGATCCCGGTCGTTCGGCTGCAGGACGAACCGCGCTGTGGTCGCTGCAAGCATGGGCTGCTTCCTGGGACTCCCATCGAGTCGGATGAACGACGATTCCGCGCTGAGGTGGAAGACTCTCCCATTCCCGTTCTGGTGGACTTCTGGGCTCCGTGGTGTGGACCCTGCCGGGCGGTGGCTCCGGTGCTCGCCGCGATCGCTCGCGAGCGCCAGGGCCGGTTGAAGATCGTCAAGATCAACGTCGATGAAAACCCGCAACTGGCGGCACGTTTTCAAGCGCATTCCATTCCGATGATGAGCCTATTCCGGGGAGGCCGAGCCATCGAAACCATCGTTGGTGCGCAACCAAAGAAGACGCTCGATGGGTGGCTCGATCAGCGCGCACGCTGAGCAAGTCAGTTGCTCTTTTCTGTCGGAGATAAGGTCTACTGTGAGCGCCTGCCTACTGTTCGGATCGCCACAGGAGAGAGAAACGGAATCGGTCTGGCCGTGTGTTCAGTGGCGGGGGATGGGTTAATTGGGTAGCGGCTGAAGGGGCGCACCGGGACGAAACTTGGCGAGCCGGACAGGTTTGTCGATGGCCACCGCATTCGTGCAGGAATTGATAAGCTCAAGGTGAGTCATGGGATTTGCAGCACACTGCGGTCCTGTCCCCATGTCTGTCTGAGTCATGTCGCTCCCACAGCTTGCGACCAGCAGTCCCATTGCCATTACCACCCGTCTCAAGCTGCTCTGTATCGTCTGTCTGTTGTGCATGCATTCCTCTGTTACCGCGGCTCGCAGAATCCGAGTCGGCAATGACTGCTGCTACAGTCTCCGTCAACCTTGCAACTCTGACAGCGATCCGGTGCTCGTCCAGCAAGTGTGGTTTCATAAAAGCAAGAACAAGACGGTCCGGTGTATACAGACAGGTCGCCACCATCAGAGGTTCGTGTGACGTTCATTGCGCACCGTGGCACCATCTTGACGTTGCGAATGATGTTGGTGAGAACATCGCTACGCTGTCCGGTCAGCAGAGTAGTCAGCTGTTCAACCAGTGGGTTGAAAGGCTTTCCCGTTGCGTCGGTAGCTGCCAACAGATGGGCGAATCCGAACGCGGTGTAACGACCATCTCGGACGTTCCGCTTGTCATAGGAAGTCGGCGTAGAGTCTGGGTAGTATGCATGATTCTGACGATAGGCTCGGAATGCCAGTGACTTGTACGTATTGCGGACTGTACCGGCGTCATAGATCTCTGAACCAACGATTCCAATCGTCCGCTCGGGAGACTTCTGGGCGGAAGCGGCCAAACAGTTGAGAACATCGGTAGAGGCGGCATTCCCTTTGCCGCGCCAGCTTCCTGCAGGGACACCAATCGCGGCAGCCCACAGTCCTTGCGTACCCGAGTTGGCGCTACGAATGCAGACGGAATTTTCGTCGGTCCAAGGCTCTGCGTCGCCAAAGCCACCGAACCCATACAGATAGTAGGCCTCCTCTGCGGTGATCGCGGTCTGGTTGCTCTGCTTGGGAACGAGCATCACCATGGTTGCGACCGGACCAAGGAAGTCCTTATACCCAGCGGGCAGAGCGGCTCCGTTTTTACATCGTTCGTAGAACACATCCGACACCGCGATGTCGAGCGAGGGACTCACGGCAAGATCGTTTACACACTGCGGTACATCTCCACCTGTGTAACTGGCATCGACATAAAACATCTTGGGTGCCACTGCCGGGGTGAGCTTGGTTCCAAGCTGTTCGACTCCTGAACAAGAGCCGTTTTTTAGATATACGAGCGTGACCGGACTTACTGGATCGGAAGCTAGCTTGGGACCGATTTCTTTGTACAGGGGCTCAAGTGCGGTCGAACCTGCAATGTACAGCGGGTTCTTGATTGTGCTACAGGACTGGGCCTGCGCTTGCCGGGTGGTAGCAGCGACGAGCACAATCGACAGACAGAAGGCAGAAATCGTTGTTGGCCAGGACATGACGACTCCTATCTAGCCGTTGCTGCGGAAGATCCATCGAGCATTCTTGCGACAGTTACTGCTCTGTCCGAGCGGCAGAACGAGCTTGTCAACAGTGTCTGATACGGCTGGAACTGCGCTCTCGGCGGAGGTACTTAATGGCACAAGTCCTCCTGGCACCAGGGCGGGTTGGTCTCCAGACAGAGGGTCGTTGAGTGCTTTCTTTTCGACGACGCCATCGACGAAAAAGCACATCTTCGAGATCTCTTCGACACCCAGTCCGCTGCTGGCACTTACGTCTTGCGCTTGATCCGGAATCCCATTCCCATCCTGATCGCGCTGGCCGTTTGTCTTGAAGGGTCCAGTCCAGATCTTGAGCCAGGCCGGATCTCGGCTGTTGGCTAGTTCGCGGATGAAGAACACCGCATCATCATCACGATCGAGCCCAGTCCGTGCATTACGATTGACGCTGACCGTAAACGGAGGCTTATCCCCTTCGGCAAGGTCAAACCCGACACGGGTCGCTGGGGACAGTCTTCCTCGATGGATCTGCTCCAGTACTTGAAGCGATACCGGCATCCAGTTTTCTAGGATTCCCGCGAGTACTGACTTTTCAACGCTCGGATCGAGGTCACCGGTTCCAAAGGGTACGTGCGAGATGATCGATAGGACTGGCCGCATCGCATCGTGCACATGAAGGAGCTTCCGTGCGCGATCGTTGCGATGACTCATGTCCAAAACGACCTCTGCACCGGCCTCCCACAGCAAGCGCGCCAGGTATTCCTCGCGATAGTACATCGATCCAGCGTAGCTATAGGTCGGTGCCGCTCCGGAATCGTAGTAGTAACCGAGATGGCGTACCTCGACCACGATGCCTGGTTTTTCCTGGCGGGCACCCAGTGCGAACGCATTGACGTTGCGAATCGACTCTGGACCAATGACGCCAGCGATCACGCCAAGCCGCTTTGCAGAGGACTTGGCGGCCAGCCTCCCGGCAATATAGTAGGCTTCCTCCGTGTGCAGATAGACTTGACCTAGGTTGGTTGGACTATCCGGCAGCGTGTAGGGATTGGCGCTGCTTACGCCCAGGAAGACATGTAGCGGATTTTCAGTCGCGAGGATGGTCAGGTTCGGCAGGTACTCCAGTTGATGACCGAGCAGCACCCGATTTCGCATCGCTAGCGCTCGCATCGAATCGAGCGAGTTCGCGAGTGGTGTCGGTACAAACATCCGGTCCAGTTTGATGTAGGGAAGCTCCGCCGCAGCCTTGGTCACTCCGTCGGCAAACGTCAGCGACCAAGCGTCACTTGGCACTGGATTCAAGGGCACCGTCAGACCCACAGTTAGCGGCACATGACAGTACTGAGCGGCGCAAATCGTCCCATCCAGACAATCGGCGTTGCTGCTGCAGGCCAAGCTACAGACGCCTGCCTCCGGCTCGGTCAGCACGGCACCCTTTTGGCAGATCGCGCCCGCGCAGTCATCGTTTGACACGCATGGCTTGCCGAGACCCGCTCGGATGGTGGTATCCGTCGCTAGCGTGCAGCCAGCGAGCAGTATGAGCGGTAGCACCCTGTGGGGCAAGCCAATCAACTGGGTCAGGCAAGCGCGATGAGCAGTCGGTAACATCCACAGTCACTCCTTCGCGTAGTCATTGGCTCGCGACGAGAGATCAAAATGTGCAGGACAGAGACAAGGCCAAGCCCGTCGAGCCGATGTAGGCCGTCGGTATAATCAGCGTCGTCGGTTGCGAAACGGGAACACTCGCAGGCGGTGCTGGTGGCTCCGGTGCCTTCTCGGTGGGCCCGTCTGGTGATTTTTCCAGCGCTTTGTCGGGGGGCTTGTCACTTGCTGGCGCAGCGCTGTCAGTTGTTGTCACCACGGGCACTGCCACCCGCTTGCCCAGTCCAGACGGTTCCGTCGAGCGTGGTCGCCACAGCGCTGTCACAAGTACGGTGGCAGCGATTGCTGCCGCACCAATGGGAATCAGCACATCGGTGGCTCGTGTCAGCGAGATGGTTCGCTGCTGCAGGGTTAGCTGCGTCATGCCAGGATCACCGACGTAGGCGGTATTGCGTAGCTGCGACGAGCTGGACAACGCGAGGCCACCAGTGATTGCGCCCGCCACGAGTACAGCACCCCCCCCGGCAACGCCAGCGAGGAATGGTGCCGAGAGCCATCGACTGTTCGGTGCGGCGACCGGCGCGGGTGGCTGAGGCTTCGATGCTGGCCCCACCACACCTTTTCCATCCTCTGGTAGTGATCCCGTCGCAGTGGCCGTTCCGCCGCTCGACTCACTGCCACTCGCTACGGCCTTCTTGGGCTCGGGCGGCCGATTCTTGGGCTCAGACGGCTTGCTGGCCAGATCTTGCTCCGCTTCTCGGAGGAACTGGCGTGCCTTCTCTTGCACCTCCACCGGCTGAGTACCGGGGCTGGCCAGGAATTGCTTAAAGTAGTTGACCGCCTCTTGGGGTCGACCCAGCTTGTGCATGGTTCGCCCAATGTTGACCAGCAGCCAGGGCGCTTCTCGGCGACGATAGGCCGCTTGGTACGCAGCCAGGGCTCCCTCGAAGTCTTCTGCCTTCGACAGCTTTCGCGCCCGAGTAAAGTGCGCCCTACACAGAGGATCCGCCAGACACAGGGACTGTTCGCTGTTGTCCGCCGAATCGACACCAGGCTGCATCGACGCGGCTGGCTCGGCCTGTGGGAGCGCCCAGGTCGACCCGCCACCGAGCATGGCCACAGCCAGCGCTGCAGCATGGAGGGCGTGCTTATTCTTCGAGTTCAAGGCCTGTCTCCCCACCGGTCTTTCCCGTTGCTGGGTGCTTCTGTGCGGTGGCAGCTTCGGGCTTCCCTTTGGCTTTGCCTCTTCCCTTGCCTGCGATGGAATGCTTCGCTGCGGCGTCGGTGGCCTTATTCGTGGATGTACTCGCCGATGCAGGCGATTTGTTGTCGGCTTGGGTTGGTTGCAGGACGATCTCTCGAGACTCGTCGCGGTCGCGATGGAGCACGATGGTCCGTTCGGCATATCCGAGCAAACCGATGCGGAGCTCGTCGCCGCCATCGCCCGACAGCCGCTCGCTCTGCCATGGGGTCTTGCCCAAGATCGTGCCATCTGCGGCCCGCTTGACCTCTGCACCGGACGGCGTGGAGTTGATTTCCCAGCGGACCCGCTTCATCGACCCGGACACCGCGTCACCCTGTTGGGCTGTCGGCTGTGAGGCACCCCGAGTCCGCGAAGAGTTTCCTTGGAGCAACACGATGCCAACCGTTGCGGCCATCCCGACGACGACTGCCAGGATCACCGGCACCAATCGTCGCACCGAGCTGACCTGGGATGGCCCATCGCTCGTGCCGACCGCGTTTCCCAATGTCGAAGGGGCACTTCCGAGGCTGCCATCGCTCGCCAGGCGAACGGACGGGCCAGACCGCAAACCCGATGGCGTGGCAGAGGGCGGCGTGAATCCATGGCTAGGGCGTCCTGCTTGTTGCTGGGCAAGAACATCCGAGTCCAACGTCTCGTCGAGCTCGTCCGACTCATCAGGGCCGCTAGACTCTTCTTCCAGTTCGATGATGCCATCGGGGGAGGGCGAACTCTCTGCATCAGGCCGCACCACCTCGGCACAGGCAGGCAGGATGCGATCGATGTTCGCCACCACTTCGGCCATGGCAGGTCGGGCGTCTTTGTCTTTGAGCAGCAGCTTGGCAACAAGCTGCGCCAGCGGTTCAGGAACCCACGGGCACAGCGTCTCGAGAGGCTTGGGCTCTTGGAGGATGTGCAAGGCCATGATTTCGCCTGAGCCCTGCGCGTGAAACGGAAGTCGACCCGAGATCAGCCGATACAGCATCACCCCGAGTGCATAACAGTCCGTCTTGCCATCGACGTTTCCCGCACCTTTACACTGCTCTGGTGACATGTACGCGGGTGTGCCAAGTAGTACATCCCCCTTGGTCGCCCCCGGCATCGAAGCGCCATCGATCTGACGAAGCTTGGCAATCCCGAAATCGAGCAGCTTGGTGCGCTCCCCCCCAGAGATCTCCTGGTCCGAAATGACCATGATGTTGTCCGGCTGCATGTCTCGATGCGAAATCGTTGTCGATGAATCGCGTTCTCATTCCACGGCGAGGAAGTCGGTGGGAAAACTCTATGTAGGCGTCGCTCTCGGTGAGTTGACCGAAAACCGCAGCCGAATGGCTGCCTAACCGAGCCCAACCATTACAATCTCAAGACCTGAAAAAAGGTCCAAGTTGACCCGAAGCGCAACATCGTCACTTTAGTGAAACGATCTTGTGCGCAATCCTTTTGAGGTCTGCCCTCTCCGGAATTCCCTTCGAGATTGGCTTACCGGGAATGGGCACAAATGTCGCCTTTGCGTCGATCTTGTACTCGATCTCTAGCTTGAACGGGTTGGGGTTGTGGGCAGCCCAGGACTGCTTCCTAAAAATGTAGATCCAGTCGGCTCCGCGCTTCTTCACTGCCTTTTCGATAAGGTAGGCGGCCTCGGGAATCTTGTGCCAGGCTTTGCCATCGAGGGTGTACTCGTACCACTGCTCCGCGATGAGCGACCCCTCCGCACGAGGCTCGGAGCAGATAAGGTGCGGCACAATCGTGGAGTGGTCGTCATCGCAGTAGCCCAGATCGGCCCCGCTGTTGTCGGTCGCACCTTGGATAAACTGCATGGGCGTGCCCGACTGGACATGGTTGAAAGGCGGTGCATCGGGTCGGGTCCGAAAGGCCACGTTTTCCCGGGTGCCGACCTTCTTGAGTGATTTCAGATCGCCGTTGCTGCTCTGCCAGCTAAAGCGACACAGATGGTGGTAGGAGCGCGGATTGAGATCAATCTTCTGGGTGACGCCGCTCGCATTGATGCCTTCGTACCGGCCGATGGCCGTCTGGAACTCGTGGAGCTTCATCGATGGCTTGCAGGGAACCTCCTTGGCAAACGGTCCTAGCTCTGCGCTGAGGTAGTCCAGCGCGTCCTCATACTACTACTTCTTCTCATGGGGAATGAAGGCAAACAGCAGCTGCAGGTTGGCCTTCTGATCGGCAGTGGGGGCCCTCTTGAGAGACTCCAGCATCTTCATGAGTTCATGAAGACTGCTCTCCTTGAGCCGCTCGAACTTGGGATTCGCCGTGGTAACGAGTCCTGAGAAGGTAGAGAAGTCACATGCCATCGTTATATGTCCTCATGGGTTGGATAAGAGACATGCTGAGCAAAGATTGTGCTCAGCTTGGCTTATCGCTTGGCGAAGGGAATCGGCGGGAACGCAGGCCTGTCTGTGACACATGCGCAGTGCGCGCCCAGAGCCAGCACTGCTCGCGAACACAGCCAAGTACCCCACGAGCTTGTGACTGGGTGTGCCTGGGTGCTCAAGGAATTCCCACGCACACTCTGGAATTGCCCCAGCCCCGCGACGGCAATCGAGTTCTGGAACACGTGGTATTCCTAGAGCACCGCATCGCCAACGCCGCAAGTGACGGCTGCCTCAACCTACTGCCAGAACCAGCTACCCACGGAGAATTGGGAGAAACCCAAACACTTGCACAAGCCCGTTCCATCCCACTCCCTGCTCCATTCCAACATCCGAATTTCTTCGATACATCACCTCAGGAACGAAGGAAAATGAGCGCTTGACGGGATCGACTAAGAGGGTGTTTACAAATTAAACACTTTCGACGTTTGATAACCTTCGCAGCAGGATGCGGGTCTCTGCAAGCCAAATCCAGGCGGCGGAGACATCGAGAAGGCGGTCGTAGTCTTTGGAGAGTCGTCGCGGGCGCTCAACCCAGGAGTGCGTTCGCTCGACCACCCAGCGGCGAGGTAGGATCGGGAATGGGCGTGCTTCCGTAGCAAACAACGGCAGTTGGGAGTCGCTCCATGTGCCTGCCACGCTGGGTCGTCGCACCACCTCCACGTCGAGCTTGTACCGTGTTCGCAGCGAAT
>JBGAUT010000012.1:0-101879 GCA_044228505.1 Polyangia bacterium
TTTGAATGGCGGTGAGCCGCTGAATCGCCTGCCAACCCAAGTTCAAAAACTCGTCCATATCCTGTTTGGCAAACGGAGTCTTGACCTCACAGCCTGCTGCGACAGCGCGCTGCCACCACAGATCTCCATCTGTGACGACTAGCTGCATGGTGAAACCGCGCCCTCCCTTGGCCGCTTGCTCACCGTTTTCAGGAAAGGAGTCCGACAGCATCATCACGCCACCGTTGATGATCAGGCTCACGTTCGCTACCCGCTGGCTGTTGGGAAGAGTCGTCACCTTGCCAAAGACCTTGGCACCGAACGCTCGCTCGTAGAAGTCAATGGCGCGGCGCGAATCGTCGAGAGCCAGGTACGGAATCACGCCTTGCATCATGCAGTGTTGCGGACTTTCGTTCACGATTGTCTCCTTCTGTTTTCTTTGCGCCCGTTAAACAGCAGGCGCACGTAACGCTTCAAATGGGAGGCCATGTCGCGGGCGATCGCGGGCCCTCCGTCCGCTTTTGCCAGCACAAACGCCCCCTGCAGCACGGCTTGGGTGTGCAGCGCCAGACTCCTTGCGGTCCAATCTCCATCGATGCAGTACTTCTGGCGCGCCGCTTCGATGTCTGCTTCCAGCGTCTGTGCATGGCCGAAGATGCTCGCCGCACACGCCGCACGAATCTCATCGCTCACCGCAAACGCTTCTTGCACCAGGGTTCCCGCAAGGCAGGTGAATTCCGGCACGGTTCCTTCCAGCAGCGCCGTCCGGAAATCGATGTACGCCAGCACGCGCTCGAGCGGATCTTCCGGCTGGTGATACGGTGCCGACGCAAACAGCGCGCTGGTTTGTTCCGACCAGTACTGGGCGGCGGCAACAGCCAGTGCGTCCTTGCTGGCAAAGTGATGGAAGAACGCTCCCTTGGTCACTCCAGCAACGCGACAGAGCTCATCCACGCTGGTTGCCGCATAGCCCTTGGCGCGAATCACCTGAATGGCAGCGTCGAGGAGCTTGGTGCGTGCATCGCGTTTTGGGGCTTCTTCGCGTTCCATGGACCCGCTACATACCAACCGGTCGGTATGTTGGTCAAGCAAGAAACCGCCATCAATGTCGCGGGTTCAGCCCTAAGAATCCCCCGCAGCACAGGCCAAGGGAGCCGACCGAGGTGTGCTAGCCTGCCGCCATCATGAGCGCGCTGCGTACCTTCATCCCTTGGCTGCTTACAAGTCTGGTTGTTTCTGTCGTGGGCTGTAGTTCTGGTGGGGCGGGAAACGGCATGGGACCAGGGACTGGCGGATCAGAAGTGCCGATTGGGCTGCCCGATCTGGCTGAAACACGAACTGATTTGCGCATGGAGCTTCCCGATCTGGCAACCCCATCGGACTTGCAGAGTCCGGAAGGTCTGTCGGCGCTTCCCGATGGAACCTACGTGATCTTGGCGACGACCACACGTCTTGAGCATGTGTCATCGGGCGAGCCCAATCGGTGTCCGTATTGGAGTGATCTATTCACGGTCAGCAAGACGGGTTCATCCATCAAGCTGACGGGGTCTTCTGTCCACGGATACGTGCGCGACACGCCAGCGACCGTGGATGAAAAGACCGGAAAGCTCGATGGGAAGCTGCTCGGTTCCGTCAATGTTGAAGTCTCGGGAACACTGCGCTATGCGGGAGGTAAGCTCGTGCTCGACTCGCTCTATCGGATCACGGCTCCGTGGGGATCGCTGTATCCGTGGAAGGGCGAGCTGGCGGAGCCGACTGTGTTTGGCAGCAGCACTGTGCCGCCTGGTGCAAGAAGAACCCGTTTGACCTGGACAGACACCAACAACCGTCCGCAACTCATCGATGTGGACATTCTGCTTGATGCTGCGGGGCGTCATTGGGTCAGTTTGCCGCGTTTCCTCGGCAGCGCGGTCTTGCCATTTGACAGCGGACGGGTGACCTATACACCGCCCTGGGATGTCTGTGCGGGTCCATCAGCGCTCCTCATAAAGTACATGAAAGACATCCAGATCTCGGCGCTGGGTGTCATCACGCACACGACGCTTCCGGACTGGTATTTGTAGAATCAGCGCGGAGCGTTTAGGAGTCTTCCATTCAAAGGGTTTCACTAGACAGCCCGCCCAATCCGATGGTGATTGCCGGACGAACGGTGTCCCTACTGACCAAGCTCCCCCGGGAGCTTCCGCACCTGGGTCGCAAAGTCAGCGGCAAGTTGTCGACAGACTTCGATGACAGCGATGCGGCAGCCAGAGCAGCCGCGCCGTGGATCAGCACATGTTGGATGCAGCGCATGGAACTGCTTCAACAGCCGCAGGGCCGGGGCCCCGTGCTCGATGAGATCGATGAGGCCCGGAAGTGCCGATTCAAAGGGCAGAGAGAGATCATCGACCACCGGAGCCTCCTGGGCCCAGCGCACCAGCTCCGAAAATGCATCAGCCATGCGCATGACCTTCATCGACTGAGTGCAGCACAGACCATCGGCCCCCCATCGCACCGCGCTGAGCATGGCGCTGCGGAACGCGGCATCTTGAACGGCTGGCTCGTCAGGACCAAACCAATCGGGGAGTGGCTCGCTGTCCCTGTAATGCAGCAAGATGCGGTATGCAAGTCGACGGCACAGCGCCAGATATCCAGCCAGGTGACGCGGATCCGCGATCAGATCTGTGACTCCGAGCTCTACACACATTCGATCGGGGCGAATGCGAATCATTCCGTTGAGCGCAAACAGGGTGGGAAACCAGGGCCCCATCACCGTGAGCGCCTGATGGGATCGAATGTACTCCTCCCAGCGAATCGTCTTCGGCAAGACCTCGGGGTCACCACCATTGGCCAGTCCTCGCCGAACCACATGACGGAACGACTGAACCCCCGCAAGCCTTGAACCTGCGAACGGAGAACTGGCGAACATGCCCGCCAAGATCGGTGCCAGTCGGACCATTGCGCGAAACAGCGCCAGCAAGGCATCACCATCTGGAACATGGATGTTGAGCTGCGTGCAGTCTGCGTAGCTCCGGGCCAGCACCGCTGCGCCGTATTTGGTCTCCGCGATCTTGGGAATGAAGCCGTAGGAGCTGACCTCGGTGATGAGCTCAAGCGGCTCTGCGGCCACCGGCACGATCGACAGACCATGCGGCTTGGCCCAGTCAAGCAACCAGCATGCGCAAGCGCGATATTCGGCGAGCAGTTCCCCGAGGTTGTGGAACGGACGGGTCTTGATCTCGCAGGTATGGGCTGAGACTTCCTCGCTCCGCCACTCCTCTGTACCAAACAGAGAGGAGACGATCTCTCCTGGTGCTGGTGCCAGTGTGTCGGCTCGGCGCAGCGGTAGCTCGACTTCGATTCCTTGAGTGGCCTGCGCATCGGGAACAAACTGCGCGGGCGGAAGCGCATCTAAGTGTAGCTCATAGGCTTGGCCGGACTTGTGATTCCGAAGCTGAATCGTACGCATGTCCCCCCTAATGAGCAGTGCTCAGTGCTCAGTCAGCAAGTGTAGCAGTGATGTTAAGCCGAAGTGGACCGCCACGGCGAAGCAAGTCACCAAACGCACGTAAGCTCACGAAGCGAAAGGAATTCGCGATACAGTCGCTACACACTGCGGGGCGTTCAGCTCACAGAATCGTGCTCAATCACAGATCGCCTTCATCGGCATCCTTGGCGAGCACTCGCAGCATCTTACGAAGCAGGTCACGCTCCTTGTGGGTAAGTGGTGTAACCAGCTCGTCTTCCACCTGCGATGCGAGCCGCGAGATCTTGGTCGATACCTGCACTCCTTTTGCAGTCAGTCGCACCGCGTGACGGCGTCGATCCACGGCATCCGGTTCACGTAGCACAAGCCCCATCCCTTCGAGCTGATCGAGCAGCGACACCAGATGGGCGCGCTCGATCGAAAGAATGTTCGCGATCTCGACCTGGGCGAGCGATCCACGAGCGACCAGCGTAAACAGGATGTCACAGTGAGCCGGGCGTACGCCGAGCGGTTCCACTTTCAACGAAAACAATCGCTGAGCATGCTTGCCAAGCCGCACCAGCAGGTAGCCGACATGCTCAGAGAGTGCCGTCGGGAGATTGTCGAGGATGGGGCTGCTCATGACGACTTCCTTATTTGGTGTGCTTGACAACCATTGTCTCTGCCAATTATTATACGACTAACCCAAGGAGGCAACATGTCACTTGACCCGGAACATAACAAGCAGATTGCACTCGCAGTGTCCCGCTCCATCCTAAAAGGCGACTGGAACACCCTCGACTCACTGCTCGATGATGGCTTCACTTATACAGGGGACGGATTTGTGTTCAGCAAAGATGAATACATGGGATTCATGCAGGACATGAAGGCCGCCATGGACAACATGAACATGGAGTTTCCCCATGTTCTTGCCGATGGAGATCTGGTCAGTGTCCGGTTTGTCACGACCGCGAAAAACACCGGCAAGTTTATGGGCGCTCCTGCCAGCAAGAAGAACGTGACCGTTCACGGCATTTTCATTCGCAAGATCCAAGGGAACAAGGTCATGCAGGAATGGCAGACCACCGATCTGCTCGGCCTGATGACACAGATGGGATTCGGAGCTCTGTTTGGTTACGCCGTTGGAGTGGGCCTGTTCAAAGCCAAGCCCAAGCCACCAGTTCGGAAGCGCTAGACACAGGTTCACACGAAATCAATCCAGGGAGGGAACATCATGAAACGATCTCACTTGCTACAAGCGATCGCTCTGCTCACTACGACAGCCATGGCTGCATGCGGACCAGCCGAAGACAACAAGACCATCGCCAAAAGAGTCTCTGAAGAGGTGGTCTTCCAAAACCAGTCTCTGGAACTCATCGCTGACAACTTTACGTACTACCCAGGAACGCCCCCACCGGGCGTTACCCAGATGAATCGAAGTGAAACCCTGGCTTCGTGGGCGGGTATCCGGGCAACTTTCAAGGACACCAAGATCACCTGGCTCCACATCAACGCGGAAGCAGAATGGGTATCCCTTCACTACTCCCTAACCGCGACGTTGGTTCCCAACTGTGTCTTTGGACTGGCCGCAGTTCCTGGAAAAACAGCGACGTGGAAGGGGTATGTGACGCGGCAGATTCAGAATGGTCAGGTCGTGAACGAATGGGATCTCGTTGACCTCAACGCCATGCTGCCGCAGTTTGGCGTGACCGGAGCACCCTGCAAGTAGCACAGCCGTAGAACACGGCTCGGCAGCCGATGGAACTACGGGGTCGGTTTGGATTTGATTGGGCGCGTGGGCTTTCGCGAAAGCAACTTCACCATCTCTGTGTTCTGGCGCGCCTTGGCCAGCGATAACGGAGTCTGTCCGCTACGGTTTTTGGCATTCACCTTGGCTCCGCGAGCAAGCAGCGTCTCTGCTCCGCGCAGCGAACCTAGCATTACCGCTTGATGAAGCGGAGTATTGCCTTCCCGATCGGTCGTTTCCAGGTTCGCTCCGGCGTCAAGAAGTAGTGTGATGGCTTCTGCCTCCCCTGGATCCACATAGACCGTATCGTGCGGCCGGCCGAGCTTCTGGTAGATGTGCTTCTCTTGCGGCATATACGCAAACGGTCCCCAGGAAAGCGGCGTCTTGCCATTGTGGTCGGGGGCTTCGAGCGGAGCGTTCGCCGCGAGCAGAACGCGGACGGCATCTATTCGTCGCTCCATGACCGCCACGTGAAGCGGTGTAAATCCATCATTTGGCGCGGCAAATTCAATCTTGGCACCCAAGGTCAGAAGGAGTCGAAGGGTGCTGCTATGTCCATACTTTGCCGCGCTCAGTAGTGCAGCATCGCGATCCGATGCCGTCGCTCCTCGTGCAACCAAAATCGGAATGATCTCGTCGAGTCCCCCACGCGCCGCCAGTGTCACCGCTCCATGAGGAACAGTCACTCCAGCCCGTAACAGCGCCATGACGGCCTCGCTCCGCTCATACTCCAGTGCCCACATCAGAGCCGGTCCGTACGGTCGCGCTGTGGCGGTAAGAATCGCTCGATGCTCGGCGATGTAGCGATCATACTGAGCCGCCGTCGTGTTCTTGGGCAACGCATCGAACTCGCGAAGAAGTGGCTCGGCATCGACCTTGATCGCAGCGGCCCCATCACCGCTTGGTGGGGCAGCGGCTCCGACGATCGGTCCCACTAGCACAAGTGCCAAAACCCATCCGCCTATGGCGTCCTGATTGCGCATTGAGCATGATAATAGCGTAGAGGTATGGCGACTGTCTGCGACATCGAGTTGTCGCCGTCGGGCCCAAGCCGGTGGAACAAAGCGACCGATGGTGTGATAAACGGCCTTCGTGTACGGAGTGTCTATGGCATGAAATGCAAGACTGGAAATCGAGTAGGAATCTGGCTGCTGATTCTTGGCGTTTCCACAGCGGCTGGTGCCAAAGAGGAATCTGCTCTTTCCTTCGGAAATGGGAGCTGTGGACGACTTCAGGGAGGCGTGGCATTGCCCTGTCGGGGAACAAACTTTGAGGCATTCTCCCGCACTGCATGCGTGCTCGGGAGAAATCATCTTCATCCGCTGGTTCGAGATACCGTGGTCGACGCCTTTCAAGAACTCGCCGAAACACCCTTTCAACGAGTCTGGCAGTATGGTGAGACCGGAAAGGCGGCAGGAGGCCGGCTCTGGCCGCACAAAACGCATCAGAACGGACTGGCGGCAGATTTTTTTATGCCGGTGATAAACGAACGGGGCGAGCCAGCGCGGGTGCCGATCTCGGTATGGAACAAGTTTGGCTATTCGCTGGAGTTTGGCAAAACCGGAACGCTCGACACACTTCGCATCGATTGGTCAGCGCTGGGTGCGCACCTGCTCGCGCTAGAAGCGGCGGGTCGGAAGCACAGGGTGACGATCGAACGGATCATCATCACGCCCGACTTCCACGATGCGCTGTTTGCCAACGTACCAGCGGTCCGACGCATGGCCCCACTGTTCATGAAACGGGAAGCGTGGGTTCGGCATGACGAGCACTATCATGTCGATTTTTCGATTCCTTCCTCGCTGCGAAGACCTCTTTCCTGCCATTAGGAGCTCGCCAAGTCGAGCCGCTTGCGGTGACGTACTTTTTTCAGTGCGCGACGCAAAAGTGGCTTCACGGAACATCTTGCTGACAAGTGCCGGTCCCGTTCGGTTCCGTCCCTACGACTGGTTTGCGACATCGGACCTTGCGGATTGCTGCGGTCCCGCGTATGTCTGCCGCGCATGTCTTCACGCGCTTCTTCCGGCCACATCGCCTTGGCTCTGGTCGCGGTCTATCTGATTTGGGGCTCTACCTATCTCGCGATTCGCTTCGCGCTGGACACCTTGCCGCCGTTTACGATGGCCGGGACGCGTTTTGTGATGGCTGGGCTGTGTCTACTCGCCTTTGCGCGAGGCTCCGGTGCAACATCAGCCGATCGACAGCAGTGGTGGAGCGCAGCGCTTATCGGGGGGCTGATGCTGGTCGGTGGCAATGGCGCAGTCTGTTGGGCCGAAAAAACGGTGCCCTCTGGACTGGCCTCACTGCTGGTTGCGACCGTGCCACTATGGGCGGTTGCGATGGGAGCGCTGCTTCCGGGTGGGCAGAGACCGAGCCCACGGGTGATTCTAGGGATTCTGTTTGGGCTGGCCGGAGTCGGCATACTGGTTCAGCCGCAGAAGTCGGGAGCCGTGGACCCAGCAGGAGCGGCGGCGCTTCTGTTCGCGTCAGCATCATGGGCAGCAGGGTCGGTGTTATCCAAGCGCGTGCGCCTACCCGCCTCGCCGATTCTCTCCACGGCGATGCAGATGCTCTGCGGAGGCAGTCTCCTGCTTGTGATCGGTGCCATCGCTGGGGAATGGGCCAGCATCCACCTACAGTCCATCACCACCAAGTCCGCCCTCGCTGTGGTCTATCTGATGGTGTTTGGATCGATCATCGGTTTTACAGCTTTTGTCTGGCTACTCCGGAACACCACGGCCGTAATCGCGACTTCGTACGCCTACGTAAACCCGCTGGTTGCCGTGCTGCTCGGCTGGGCACTCAACGGCGAGACTCCGAGCCCCCGTACTGCCACCGCTGGTGCATTGGTGGTCAGCGCGGTAGTTCTGATCACCACGGCGCGGCCACCCAAGTAGACAGCACCTTCCAGATTCATCGCAGCTCGCAGTTAGTTCTTTGGATGGTTCTCTGTGGAGTGCTGCGTACTGCCATCGGTGATCCGGGTCCGGCAGATCCGATCCCACAAGGTCAGCGCTTCCCCAAAGTGAATGTCGGCGTGGGAGTGATGAATGTTGTGAAACGCCGAGGTGTTGAGGAGCAGCGGTGCCAACAGTCGTTCCAGTGGCTCGATCCGAATGCCGCAGTGCAAGTAGTAGTTCAAGCTGATGAAGCCAACGACGAGCGAAAAGTAAAATGGCGCATAGTGCTTGGCTTGCGGAATCGCAACCAGCAGGAGCGGCCAGAACGTCATCACGGCCTCCATGGGGCCCACAGCGAAGCCTGCGAGCGCAGTTGGATCACGGTAGACGTGATGGCCGCGATGAAACGGAAACAGCGGGCGGGTGTGTAGCAAACGGTGCTTGGCATACAACCAAGCATCGAGCACGAATACTCCTCCGATGGTCTGCAGCGACACCGAAAGGAGTCCTCCGGCTTCGGCGGCGGACCACACAAGTCCTATCGGCCGTCCCGTCCAGGATCTCCACAGCGGCCAGGCCAGAAAGCAAGCCGCAATGAAGGCGGCCAGCGTTGTGTCGGCAGCTTCCTCGCGCATGGGTGCCGGCTTTCGGCGCGGTCCTTGGATGCGAACAGTCTGCTTCTCACACCACCAAGTCACGAATGCGGCACCCGCCAATACGGTTCCCGCAAGCCCGACAAAGCCGACCAGAAGCGCCACGTAAAACAGCCCCACGTGATCCGGAGCGAGCAGTCCGGTGGCGGCCAGAGCCACCGGCAGTCCACCATCAATGATGCGTGACCACAGCGGACGGGCGGAGTTTTTGCGACGGGGAAAGGGGTCTATCGCGGGACTCTGCATGGGCGACTCCAGAGGGTTACGAATTGCGAACACTTCGTTACACTGTGTAACGGAAATCGTAACAAATTGTCAATGGCCCATGCTGCGCTAGATTTCCGTCATGGTCTCACCGGCAAGAATCCCCGGACGCACTGCCTCGAGTTCGCAGCTACGCACCCGGCCGCTCACGAAGGCCCCCATCGGCCGGATTCCCAAAGAGGATCGGCGCAAGCAGCTGCTGTCTGTGGCCGCCCAGATTCTGACCGAGCAAGGAGTCGAGCAGGTCCAGATTACCGAGGTGGCAGAGCGTGCCCAGGTCTCGCGACCGCTTGTGTATCGGCTGTTCCCCACGCGCAAGGCCTTGGTCATTGCACTCCTTAACGACTTTGCCACTCATTTGGGAGAGCGGTTCCAGGCCGCTCTGCTTGCGACCTGGCCGGGCACAGTACCGGACATCACCCGTGCGTTTGTTGATGCAAGCTGTGAGGCGATCGAGGAGTACGGTGCGGGTCCATGGCTGCTGCTGGACAACAAGGGGAGCGACCCGGAGCTAGGCCGGATCGGACGCACTGTCCTAGCGGACCTGCTGGTCCCGTGGCAAAAGCGATTGAGAGAGCTAACCGGGCTTCCCACCCGTCGGAGCGCCAACCTCCTGTGGGTCGTGGTGGCAGCGGGACGGGCAGCGCTTGATGGTTGGATCGAAGGAAGCATCAGCCGCCGAATGGCGACCGAGGATGCAACCCGGGCCGTAACGGCTCTGCTTCTGATCTTTGCCAGGCTGCAACCATCCTCACCAACCCTCAACGATACCTAACACCGTCTCTCTGGGCCGCGACGTGACAACGTCTCCCTTGGCGGTTCAGAACCCCACGTTTGCGACAAGCTGAATCGCATGACCGACTCTGCGCTCGGGAATCGTAGGTGAGGATTCAGACAAGAGACTCGGAGGATTCACCCCCGTGCGCGACTCGGAGATCGGCAGGTCCACAACATAGCTTGCGCCGAGCTGCATCGGTTTGTGGCGAATGACCGTCGATACATGAAGCGGCCCGACGTTGAGCAACCCCGACAGAGACCAAAGACCGACGTGGCGGCGCTCATCGGTCTGAGCGTCCGTCGGCACGTCCGCCGTCGTTCCCAGGCCAGTGACCTTCGCGCTGGCAGCCAGCAAGATCCAATGCGCAATCACCGGGTGTCCCTTCACCAGCAGCGCCGACGCCATCTCGATGTACCCGCCGAGCGAAAGATAGCCGCCAGCCCACGTCTTGTCTTCTCGCACTGGATCGGGTTGCGACGGGAGTAGCAGCGGTCCTCGCTCTGTCTGGATGCCAAGCTCGCTGATGAATCCGTGACGTGCAAACAGAGTCGGCACTCCGTTGGCTGTGCTCGACGATAGGCGGATGCCCAAGGTTCCCCGTGGGTGGTAGCGATCTTCCATTGCATACGCGCCAAGGGTCATCACTGGACCCCACAGCCAGCGGCGCGGCGACCTGTGCTTCGCACTCCTGGGAATCCAGTCCCGCAGGAGCCCCCAGTCTTGGTTGTAGTTCACCGTGCGGAGCAGCGCCTCGGATACGCCATGTTCACGCTCGGTGTTTCGCCAAGACAAAATGGCCCGTTCGGCATTTGAAATGTCGCTTGCCTCGTTCTCTGCATCCTCGGTCGCACTGTCTGCGGCACGCTCGGCCGCGTTGCTGGCAGCGAGCTGTCTTTCCATCTCAGACAAGTGTTTATTGATGGAACGGTAGAGCTGCTTGTACTCCGGTTGCTCAGAAAGCTCATAATACTCCGCAGGAAAGACGATCAGAGCGGAATTAATATAATATTGAATTGCTCGACGATTGATCTGACTTAGCTCCTTATTACGGCTAAATTCAATCGTCAACTCAAGAAGCTCGGGAACCATTTCTTTACGAAATAAAGCTCCCAGAAACATAATTGCGCCTACCTGAGTTTCATGCCCTTCGAGCAACTGCTGAATCTCTTCGCGAACATTGAGCATTTTGTGATACATTAAAGTGGTACGACCTTGAGCGGCCAACAAATGCGTATTGTCCGTGGTCTCTTCGAACAACTTTGTCCAAAGTGCCAGCATGTTTTGATACGTCTGGTCATCGAGATTCTTGAGCAACTCAATCGGCAGGAACTTGAGCAGCAGCTTGGCCGCGACAGCATGCTCATCATTTCCGTCAGCCAGTGCCCGAGCGACCAAGCCAGCGATCAGCGGTGACTGACTGACAAAGGCATTCTCGCTGGGGTTTAGCGCCCGCCACGCCTCGACCGCATGCTGCCGCTCCGACGGCTTGTAGGTCGAAGACGAAGCGACCTCGAGGAGCAATCGGTTCAGCTCCGGTGTCGACGCCACATGCTCGATCGCACCCAGGTGGATCAGCGTCGACAAGGCGTGGTTACGATGGTACTCGTCCGACTCACCGTGCCCCAGCTCGCGCAGACGCCTGAAGCTGGCCGCCACAATGGTTTCTGGTCGATAGAGCGCCACCGTCGCCACGTCGGACAGCGGCGAATCGATCTGCTGGACATCGACCTGTTGCCCCAAATGATTAAACAAACGCACACTTGGATATCCACGAACCCGGTGCCGCACCGGCCATCGTTCTTCGCTGCCGTTTTTCCCTTTTAGGCGAATAAACAGGAACTGACCACCTGCTTGCTTTGCCAAATCGTTGAATCGTGAATCGTAGCCTTTACCACGTACACCATTTCGCATCGAACCGATACAAACACTACACCAGTCGGTGGAATATTCTACGACTGCGAGCTGTCCGGGTCGTAGCTCGGCCAACAGTGCATCGAGTCGCTCGGGCTGTTCGAGTTCGGTCACCCCTGCCGCAAACGGGGCCTCTACAGCGTCGCCGGACAGGGTGTAATTCTGTTGTGCAGGTACAATTTGGGGGTGGGTTGTCAATCCTTTGAGAGCCTCGGCTTGTTTCAGCATGTAGGAATATCGCTCATTAATGTCGATTTTTCCATCGTGATTGATGTCAGTTATTTTCGATTCATCTGATTCCCAAAAGAATGGGCTGAGGCGCTGACAGAAAACATTCTCTCCCACTGCGCCGAGTGTAATCCCAGTGGTTTTGTGATTTTGATCAGCAAAATGAGAGATTCCGCCTCCAGCCATACAAGTATCAATCATCACCGTGCGATGCCCATAGCGTACAGAGAGCAATTTCTCCGCGAGATCCGAGAATGCATACATCTGATGATTCAACAAAACGATACCGGCCTCATGTCGATTTTGACTATTGGTTGATTCACCACCATGTCCGGTCATATAGACGACCAACTCGTCATCTTCATCCAATCGCTGAGACAACATATCAATCAAACGATCAATTCCATCCCGCGTGGCCTTGTCTCGATGAACAACGGCGGCTCGGATTGGCTGTTGTTGAGAATTTGAAGGAACTGCCAGATAGAATTCGGAAAATCCTAAATTAGACAATAGGCGAAGGGCTCTGTTAACATTGTTATCATGCGATTCACGACCATTGGACTGATCATCACCATTGATGACCAAGACAAACCTTCGCTGCGTACCATCAGCGCTACGGGGGGCTGCATTTCCGCTGGTAATGTTTATTAACAACAGGAGCAATGAGACAGTCCACCGGATTGACTCATACATTCGGATATTCTTACGAGTGAGCATCGTCATCGGATGGGTCCGGAAGGGGTGTGACGGGGCAGGCCTGCGGCAGTCGTTGATGCGAATCGAGCCGACTGCCGCAACTGATACCTGATCAGCGGACACCACCATGCTCCCTGGTCACCAACGGGATTTGCTTGACGCGCTGCTTGTGCGTGGTTGATGAGCGGACTCTGTACACTTTCTCTGCAAGGGTCAAGTAGCGGTGGTTCCTCATCCTGCCGATTGTGATTCGATGGCAGAGTCGGGGAGGTAGGCAACGATGAGCAAACCGGACCTCTGCGCAGGGGAGTGTTGGCAACTCATCCCGGGCCGAGCTGCACCTTGGCGTCCAATGTAAGAGCCGCTCACACCTCCCATTGAGCGGCCACGCGGTCAGCCGCAGGCTGCGGGATCGACCGACGCACCGGCAGCGCCTAGGCCGCTTGCATGCCCACCGGGAGCGCTTAAATTGCCGTTATAGAGGTGCAAAAAAGTACTCTATTTGTGGAGTCCCGTATATTCTGTGGGCGACCCACACCTGTCAGACTCTCTCATAACCAAAAGGAAGGGGCATCATGTTGCTTCGGTACGTAACTCCTCTGCTCGGCATTCTGACTGCCATCCCGCAGGTTGCTGCGGCGCAGGCACTTCAGATTCCCGCTACCGAGTCTGTCGCTTTACCGCGCAAAGACGTGGGCGACGGCTTGTGTGCAACAGTTGTTCATGCCTCGGACCCCCGTCTGGGACAGGTCGCGTTCACAGGTGTGGATGATGCGACGGCACTGCTCAATCAAACATCGATGCGGCTGAGTGAGGATGGTCGCACGGGCTCTCTGTTTTCGCTCATCAATTTCCGAAACAATGATCCGGTGGCGCTTGGAGACTTCCCAAGCGACATCTTGTTTCCGTACAGCGACAATCCGGGCGCTGCACCTCCTGGCAACGATCGCAACTTTGCGGTGCGACTACGTGGTTACATCAACGTCGATGCGGACGATGCGCTAGGTCTGCGGCGAACCATCGGACTGTATGCCGACGATGGCACGCGGATGACCTTAGGGAATCAGCTTGTCACGGATCCAGATGTAAATCAGCAGATCGCATCACGTCGGATCCGCCAGATCCAGTACGGCAAAAGTGGTCTGTATCCCGTGGAGCTGGTTTACTACCAAAACGGAAGTCTGGCGGTGCTCGAGCTGTCCGAGAGCAACCTGTGGATTCCAGAGAACACCAAGCTCACCAACCTGCGCGATCTGGGGTTTAGCCTGATCGGCGAGCCGCGTCCCAACTTGTTTGTGAACACAGAGCTATATTCGGCACGCAAAGGTGCCGTGCAAAAGTGCGTCGAGTGTGCGGACGACGCTGCCTGCGGTCAGGGCAACTACTGCGTGAAGGACTGGGGGCCCACTCCGCCTTCCGGACTGTGCCAGCAGTGCAACGTAAATGATCATTGCGGACCGAGCTGTCAGGCCTGTGCACAGAGCGCTCCGATCTGTCTTGATGGCGGCTGTGTGCAATGCCTGGGCAATAGCGACTGTCCGGCCGACAACGTCTGTGACACCGCCACTCACAAGTGCACGCCCATCGTCCACAATTGGGACTATGTTGGTGGTTGCAGCACGGCGAACCCGAGTGCTGGCTCGCACAACGGTCTGCTGTTCGCTTCGGGGGCTGCGCTGCTGACCCTACTCGGGCTTTCCCGACGGAGACGCCGCCCTTTTGGTAGCGGCACGCTGGCACTGCCGCTACTCCTTGGATTGACCGCGCTGTGGCCACAAGCGGCGCGGGCGGATCTGTCTGTGAATGCCGCGACGCTCCAGCCGGCGATCGGTCCGGAAACCATCATCACAGTGGAAGGGAGTCGTACGGGTAAGCGTCTCCGGCCGATGGCGGCACTGATGCTTGACTATGCCCACCGTCCGCTGCGACTTCTAGACCGCGACACTGGGCAAACGATTGCAACGACGATTCCGGACATGGTGAACCTGCACCTGATGGCCGGTTTCGGAGTCACACGTTGGCTGCAGTTCGCCTTTGACCTACCAGTTGTCGCGTACCAGGGATTTGATCGCGCCACGCCACTTAGCGATGTGCCAAACACTCCTTCCTCGTACGGATTGGGGGACTTCCGCTTGGTCGGTAAGGCTCGACTCATCAACAACGAGCACGGCGGTTTTGGTCTGGCGTTCGTTCCCCAAGTAACCTTTGCCACCGGTGATGGAACGCAGTTTCGCGGTGCAGATGCCTACGGAATTGAGCCACGCTTCGCGCTCGACTATCGCACTCCTGGTGGTGCCCTGATTGCGCTGAACGTGGGATTCCTGGGACGGACTTCCAATCAAACCGTTGGCAAGATGGAAGTCGGCAGCCAGATCCGCTACGGCATCGGTATGTTCGTTCCACTTCCTGAGCAGTTCGGGTTGATGGGCGAGATTGCCGGTGGCACCAGCGTCACCACGATCACGGCTGGACGGATCTACTCTCCCCTCGAAGGTCTCGTTGGTGGACGCTGGACGCACAGCAGCGGAATCAACTTCAACATGGGTGCCGGAATGGGATTCACAGAGGCCGTTGGATCGCCACAAGTTCGGGTGTTCGCGAGCATCGGCTATCTACCGATCGAGCGTCCACAGAGAGCACAGCCACCGACGATGGGAACCATCCTGATCGAGAAGGCAGGCAGCGGGGTCGGCTCGGTCGTTTCGACCCCACGCGGCATCGACTGCGGACAGCGCTGCAGTGCTGATTTCAAGCTGGGCTCGCAGGTCGTACTCAAAGCGCAGCCAACGGGAGAGGGCCGATTCATTGGCTGGTCTGGACCGTGCAGCGGCACAGAGGACTGTGTCCTTACCGTCACTCCGAGCACTCGGGTCGGTGTTGAGTTTGCGCATGTTGAAGAACACCGCAGTATCGTGACCATCGTCAAGGAAGGAGACGGCCAAGGCGAAGTCGTTTCGGACCCAAGCGGAATCTCCTGCGGCAAGGTCTGCTCAACGAGCTTCAAAGACAATCAGGAACTCCGACTCATCGCTGTGCCGGACAAGGACTCCCGATTTGCGGGCTGGGAAGGCGCGTGTACCGGGGTCGAGCCATGCACTCTGGTGGTACGGGGAGAGCCTCGCCTGAGCGCAAAGTTTATCAAGGCCAAGATCAAGGTCGAGGATAAGAAGCTCGATCTGCAAGGCAACGTGATCCACTTCGAGACTGCGAAGGCCAAGATCGATATCGACTCCTTCCATCTGCTCGATGAAGTGGTGCTGATTCTGAAGCAGTACCCAGAGATGCGACTGCGCATCGAAGGACACACCGACGCGGTTCCGTTCAATGCCCCGGGCGGCAACCTACAGCTCTCGAAGGATCGTGCAGCGTCGGTGGTGAACTACTTGGTGACGCACGGCGTTCTGGGCGGACGGCTCAACAGTGAAGGCTTCGGAGACACCTGCCCGGTTGCTACGAACCAGAGTCCAGAAGGTCGGCAGGCGAATCGTCGCACCGAGTTCCTCATCATCGACAAGGACGGACACTATCAGCGGACGCCTTGCGTGACCTACACACCGGCACCGCGCAATCAGTGGCCAAAGAAGCCCGCCGGAGTCAAGGTGAAGAAGCCCGCCGCACAGGTTCCCGCGCCAGGCACCCCCGCCCAGTAGCGCTCCCCCTCGGCGCACCTCGCGCCGACCCCCCATCCATCCATCCAGCGTCTCTTGCTACCGCCTGGTGCGATTCATCCTCCGATCGGGTGAATACCTGATGGGCAGTGTGGTGCTGGTTTGCTCTACTAACAACCGTAGCCTCGCCATTCATTCAGAGGGCATGCGGACCGATGGGTACCGTTGGACACGGAGATGCTCGGGATGGGAACTGAAAGCAGGAAAGAGTCTGCGATCCCTTTGCGGTTCCGCAGCTCGCTGCGCTGTGTTGCTCCTCTGCCGATTTCGGGCGACCAGGCAATCCAAGATGAAACGCCACTGCTGGCCGCAGAAAGAAGCTTTGCTTGGAATCACGGAGGCCCGATCACCCGTGCTTTTCTCGACGCATGCACGAGCGATCGGACCGAGGGAGTCCTCTTCGACTCTTCGTTGGTCTGGCTAAGCCCCGGTCTGGTTCATGGCGTTGAGCTCGGACCCAGCGGGCGCGCCATGGGTCCACGGAGTGCTCCTCACTTTGTTCATGAGCCCTTTCCTGGCATTTCGACCGGCATTCGGGGCGAGTCGAATCGAAATCGCGGGGTGATTCATCGTTTGTGCGTCCTCGGACTAGACTGCACCCCCGAGGTAGCGGTGGGAGACTTCGAGTTTCCAGATCTCGCCACCGCAGAGGCATTTTGGCTTCCCAGCGAAGATTTTGAGTCCCGTGATCGCGAGATCGATCGGCGACTATCCACAGGTGCTCTCAATCGGCAGTACGTTCCACTTCACAGCATCATGGAGTTTGGCTGGGGAACCTTGATGCGAGCGCGCCCGGCCCAGGCTGCCGGCTTTCAGCTCGTACTGCGCATATCCCTGGGAGACCATCGTCCAGCTATCAATGGGCTCCGCAACCTCGTGCAGATGTGAGCCAAGGAGTCCACTTATGATCTTTTACTCTTCGGTTCAGGTGCTTGGGAGATTTCCCTCATTCGACATTGAGACAATCCGCGCTGAACAGAGCGTTGCTCGGGTGCCAATGGCTGCGGCCATGCAGGCGGGTCCGGTGCATGCTAGGTTCGTTTCTGCTCTGCCGCAGCAGTGGCGCAGTGATCCTACTGTGGAAATCTTTAGTCGATTGCTGTGGCTCAAGAAGGGATTCTATCCACTCGCACCACACTATCACTGTGACTGGTATCTGGGACCGAGCAAACCGAAGGTGGAAACACTCATGGTGCTCCTTGGAGATGGATCGCGGACCGAGTTCGTGATGGGAGATTTGGAGCTGCCCGATGAAGCGCCAGGATCTGTCCAGATCCCAAACCGAGCCGCAGAACAGATCGCGGAAGGACTCCGTACCGAGCGACTGCGTACATGGTTCTTAGAGCCCGAGCAGCTGGTGCTGTTCGATAGTCATACCTGGCACAGAGCCAGCCCGGCTGAGACATCAGGCTGGCGTCTGCTGATGCGGGCCATCCGAGGACTTCCCAAAGAAGGAGAGGACGCAATAAGACACAGAAACCCCGGTCCCTTTACCACCGTCCGCAATGGCTATTACCCGCAAACCCCGGAGGAACAGAGCCGCTATGAAGCCTACCTACGCTGATGTACGCGATGGAAGCCAGAAGGTCGATCCGTGGGCATCGAAGCGACGGCTTCTGGCGGTGGCCGATGTGCAGACTGGCTACCATCATGACTCGATCTCTCATGCTCTGGCTACTGTGGAGCGGCTCGGGCACGAATCAGGAGCCTACGTAACGAACATTCGGACCGACTCTCAGCTCATCACCAAGCAGCCAATCTTAGGTCAGGGAACCAAGTACCACGGCAAGAACGTGAACGCACGGAATCTGGATCACTATGATGCCCTGTTTCTGTTGCCGAGCGGAGAGGGAACCCTGACCCCGCAGCAGAAGGCGGATCTTCTGACCTTCATACGGGAGGATGGCAAGGGATTGATCATTGGTCACGCTGGGCTACTTGGCTTTTATGACTGGCCGGAGTTCGGCGAACTGATCGGAGGGAGAATGGCCGGCGAGTTCATGGGGGAGGTACACGTAGTCGTGGAGCAGCCGGGCTTCCCTGGAGTCGATGCATTTGGGGGCAAGTCGTTCTCGTTTCTCGAACAGCACCCCATTCTGACTGCACCCTACTCCCGTGAAAGAGTAGAGGTCATCTTGCGGATCGATCCAGAATCCGTTCCTGCGACCTCGCGTGCCAAACGTGAGGATCACGACTTCCCGGTCGTGTGGACGCGTCGCTATGGAAGAGGTCGTGTCTATCATCTAAGCTGGGGTCATCACGCAGCGACGTGGGATGACCCACGGTTTCAAACGCTGGTGGGAAAAGGAATCGCGTGGGCCATGGGCATCAGTTCATAGCCGTTTGGGATCTACGGAAGCACTCCTTCGGATTCTTCCTCGCGTGGGCGCGGGCATAGGCTTTGTGTGCAGACAGACTATCCACGAAATACGATCAGAGGGACTCCGTCGTCCTCGATTCGGACCTCTGCGCGGATGCCGTATACAGTCTGAATCCAAGTGGGAGTGAGCACCTCGGCTGCGCGGCCGTGAGCGACCAGCGCGCCGTCCTTCATCAGCACCACGCGATCCGCAAAGCGTGCAGCCAGATTGAGATCATGGAGCACCATCACAATGGTTCTGCCGTGCTTGGTGTTCAGTTCACGGATGAGATGCAGTACCTCAAACTGGTGGGCCGGATCCAGGAAGGTAGTGGGTTCATCGAGCAGCAAGACTTCCGCCTGTTGTGCGAGGGCCATCGCCAGCCAGACCCGCTGCTTTTGGCCTCCTGATAGCTCTTCTACCAGGGAGTCTGCTAGCGCGGACAATCCGACATCGGCCAGCGCTTCCGCAACGATTTGGTCGTCTTTCGGTGTCGATGCCCCCAGCCAGTTGCGATGGGGATGGCGTCCAAACTCTGCCAGTTCACGAACAGTAAGACCTTCGGGGGCTTCTCCGTGCTGTGGCAGCAGACACAGACGACGGGCCACGCTCCGGGTAGATTGCGCGTGGATGTTTTGACCCTCTAACAGGACCGCCCCGCGCTGTGGAGGAAGGAGGCGCGCAAGCCCTCTGAGCAGCGTCGATTTTCCGCATGCGTTCGGCCCGACCAGCGCCGTCACTTGCCCAGCAGGAATGGCGAAGCTCAGCGCATCGATCACGGTCCGGCCCGGATAGCCGAGGGTTAGAGAATCTGCCTCCAGACAGAGAGGTTCCGCATCGGTCTTCATCGAATCACCAGGAGCCAAAGGAAGTATGGGGTTCCGACTGCGGCAACCAGGATTCCGGCGGGTAGTTCCAGCATGCCAAATGCGGTCCTGCCGATGGTGTCTGCGAGGACCACCAGCGTCGCGCCACAGCAGGCCGACAGCAGCAGCAAGGGCCGAGAGCGCGGCCCCACAAGACGTCGCGCCAGGTTTGGAACAATCAGTCCGACCGAAGCGATGGCCCCTCCCACAGCAACACACATTGATGCGCCCAGCACACCGATCGCCATGGCCAACAGCCGGACTTGCGTCACCGATACGCCCAGCGAGGACGCGCAGTCGTCTCCGAATGCGAGGATATCCATTTGTTTGCCAATTCCCCACGCCACTGGTGCGATAACGACAAGCGCGAGGCCCAGGATCGACACCTCTCGTCCTCCGATTCCGCCGAGGTTGCCGGTGGTCCACACCATGGCGCGGGCCAGTACCTCCGAAGGGGCCGAAAACGCCACCAGCAAGCCGACCGCATGAAGCGCCGCCCCCATGGCGATACCGACGATCAGCAGGATGTCACGGGATGTCGATCGGCGATTGCGCGAAGCCGCGAAGACCAGGGCGGCAGTGGCTGTCGCACCGGCAAACGCCACAGGAACTCGCAAGTGTCCCGCAGCCACCGGATTGGCGAGAACAAGCAGAATGACCAGCGCCAGATGCGCACCGGAATGCAATCCCAGCAGACCCGGGTCGGCCAGGACATTCCGTGTCACCCCTTGGAGCAGGCAGCCGGACAGTGAGAGCAGCGCCCCAATCAGCACCGCGCCGGCCACCCTTGGCAATCGAACCTTCGATAGCAGATGTAGCTCTGCGGATTGCGGGTTGGACGACGTCAGCGCCAGCCAGAGCTTGTGCGGTGACAGCCAGTGCGACCCCGCGAGCAACCCAAGGACACACACCCCGAGCAAAATAGTCGCTGCCACCAGTAAGGGAGGGTGCCGACTCATGGGAGCCTCCGTGACTTGCTGCGGGCAATCCAAATGACGCAAGGGGCTCCTAGCACGGCAGTCACGACGCCAAGCGGAATGTCGATGATCTGTCCGATGAGCTTACGGGCAATCAGATCCGCAGTGACTACCAGCAGTGCTCCTGCGAGTGCAGCCATAGGAAGCAGACGACGGACATTCGGTCCGGTCCACGCACGACACAGATTCGGCACCATGACTCCGACGAATCCGACTGGCCCCGCCGCCGCTGTCGCACCACCCGCCAGCAGCAATACTCCGAACATCGTGAGCGCCCGAACGCGATCGGCAGAAACACCCAGTGCGCGGGCTCGTTCTTCTCCTGCCGAAAGCAGGGTCAAAGAGGGTGCAAGCAGCCACGACATCGCAAGTCCGGTGGCCATCAGCGGCAACACGCCGACTATCTGGGTCCACGTCGTGGTGCCCAGTCCTCCGAGCGTCCAGTACAGAAATACCTCCGCGAGCTGGAGTCGAAAGATGAGCGCTCCGGTCACAGAGCTAAGCAGACCACCAACGATCGCTCCGGCCAGCACCAGCCTGGAGGGGGTCGCTCCTTGTGGAGAAGCCGCAGCGACCGAAAACACCAGCAGACCCCCGAGCGTCGCACCGACAAACGAGATCGCGGATAGCTCGGGTACCGAGGGCTTCCAAAGAATCATCGCCCCCAGGATGGCGAGCGTGGCCCCCGGTCCGAGCCCCATCAGCGAGGGACCGGCCAACCGATTGCGGGTGAGTGCCTGCATCAGTGAACCAGCCACCGCAAGAGACATTCCCACAAGAGCCGCCATGACCACGCGGGGTAGGCGCAGCGAAAAGACGATCTCTTGACCGATGGTTTGATTGCTCGGAAAAAGATCTCCCCACACAGAGGGACGTACTCCTGTACGCAGCGCGACGAGCAGAGAAACGAGCAACAGAACCACCAGCAGAGCCGTGATTGCGGGGCGCTGAAGGGCAGATTTGTCATAAGCCGTCATGAGAAAACCAGGAGGAAGAGAGGGACTGCCCACGGGTCACTGGTGAGGGATTTTCGAAGGCAGCTTCGATGTGATTCAAACGGGCTTGTGGGGAATCTGCGGGTGCACCAAAGCGGCCTTCGCGAAGCAGCGCAGCGACCACTTCATCGGCCACAACGCTGCGTGCGATGATTCCTCGGCTCATCCAGTTGGTCTGGCTGACGTAATAGACTTGACCTTTCGCGACCGCAGGAACCTGTTTCCATAAGGAGATCTCCTCCAGTGCAGAGGTGTTGCGATCGCTGGCAAGCTGCGGGTTGATGATCACAAACAGGTGGTCCACGGCCAAGTCAGGCAAAAGCTCTGGATCAAGGACCATCGACTCCCGTTTCTTATCGAGCAGCAGCGTCTTCACCAGAGCAGGCGGACGGAGCCCCAGCTCATCGTAGAGCACGGGAATAGTCAGCCCCGCCCCAAACAGGTTGTATTTGCGGGCACGCACCCGGAGCACAGCCACCGTCTCGCCACGAAATCGCTTCGCCAACAATTTCCGGGCCTCGCGGAGCCGAGAATCGTAGTCGGAAATGATCTGCTCGGCCCGCGCTTCGGAACCCAGCACCTTGGCGACATCGCGCAGCCGCCGCTTATCACTGTCGGGACCGGTGGACTCACCCAGCACTACGGTGGGAGCAATGGCCGAAAATCCTCTGTTATGACTGGAGGTGATTCCGCTCGCAAGGATCAGGTCGGGCGATGTCGCGAGCACGGCCTCCAGTGGCGGCTCCATCGCACCATAGAGCGGGGTGATCGGTCGGCTTCCAGCGAGCGCCGACGCAGCATACGGTCGAGTAAACCCAAACGTAGTGATGAACGCGCACGGACGGAACCCGAGTGCCAGCACCTCATCTTCGAACGCCAAAGCGGCGATGCGCTGTGGGTGGGCTGGGATGATGGTGTCACCTGCGGCATGCGTAATCTGCTTTCGATCGATTCCTACAGCATGAACCGCAATCGGGGGTGGCTCGACGCGGGAGCGCGCCCGCTCAGCAGCAGTCCCGCAAGCCATAAACAGTCCGAACGCCATCAGGACTACAGCGCGTGAAACCATGGTCACTCCACTCCAAACAGCAGCTTGAAGTGAAACGACCGACCGGCGAGCTGCTGACCCACGTTGTTATAGGCCTTCGCATCGGCGAGGTTTCGGATCTCAAAGGTAGCTGTGATTCGTCCGCCGGGACTCCCCACGCTAAGCCCCAGATTGTGTAGGAACTGCTGCGGAACCCCTAGCTTGTGCGCCGGGTCGCCATCGCTTTCCCAAAACAGAAAGTACTGATGAACGTAGTGTCCGCGCCAGTAGGCTCGAATTCGCTCAAGTCGCGCATCGATCCAGCGAAGGTTGAGTGACCCGGAAAAGTTGCCGAATAAGTAAGGCTGATTGGGAATTCGATCTCCCTGGAAGCGACCAAAGAAGCCGCCCGTGGTTCGGCTCACCGCGTTCAGCCAGGTGCCATTCGCCGAGAGGGTGAGCGCCCGCCAGCCAGTCCAGCTCACGCCTCCCTCCACCCCAATCGTATCGACATCCGAGATGTTCTGATACTGCGCGCCGTCGAGTGCGACAGTCAGGAAGATGAGATCGCGGGTCCGCCGCAAAAAAAACGAAGTCTCCAGATCGAAGCGGCCCACTACCGTCTCCACTCGATCCACCGCCAGCCCGACGTTTACATTATGGGAGGTCTCAGGACGAAGCGCGGCATTGACCGAAACGAGCGCGCCATCACCAAACAGCTCTTGGGAGTCCGGAATTCGCGTCGCGTATTCGTACGATGCATGAAGCTGAAGCGGGCCGACCACCCCCACACGGAGGCTGTTGCCCGCACCCAGGTTATGCGACGGTTCCGGGAGTGATTGACTCCCGGCGATGCTATCGCTTGGCGGACCTTGTGGTCGTGAGTAGTAGTGCTTCACAAACAGATCGTTCTTGATCCGGCCTCGAAGCAAACGAAGCTGCCACGATGCACCGCTTGTGACCTTCAACTGACTGTACGCGGACTCGCTCCACGGCAGATTCTCAGCCAAAACCGACTGTGTGCTCTGTCGCCATTTTGTAAACGCGGGAGTGCTACTCAGCTCGATCCGGCTGTGGCTCCCAAGACGTAACATCCAGGTAATCCGCGCATGTGCGGACTGAGCGGCGGTTTGAACTCTGGTCCCGCGACCCCGCTCCCCTGGCACGACGCGGGAACCAATGACGTGACCCTCCCAGTTCCAGATGTTGCGAGAGATGTCATCCACAAATCCCGCTCGATCAGAATAGGTAAACAGCAGCTCGAACCCAAACGGTAAGCTGGCTCGATCGCGTCGAAGGTAGTGCAGAATGACTGATGTCGCTTGATCCCCGAGACTCACATCGCCATACGGAACCGTATTGCGGACGTTGCTCTGTAACGTCCTTTCGTTCTGACTATGAAACACTCGGATCGACAGATGGTCCGCAAAGGACAGTCTGCTCACACCCAGCTCTGCGCCCAAGCCAAACGCTTGATAGCCGTCGTGAAATCGCCTGACCGTCACATCTTGAAGTTGGCCTCTTTCGTTGGCAATCTGGACATCCATGGGATAGTCGTTGCTGGAACGATCGAAGAACGCCAGGGGTCGCACGTACAGATGAATCTTCCGCCACAGCGGCAGAGCCCCCACCAGGCTTCCTCGGAACGTACCAAAGGAGGCCAGTTCCAGCGATGATTCTAGGAATGCTCTGTCTCCGATATCACGGGTGACGAAGTTCACTGCACCCCCGAGCGCATCGGTCCCGAATCGAATCGGCACCACTCCTTTGTACAGCTCGACACGATCGATGAGGTGCACCGGAATATCCAGCGGACTGAGTCCGAGTCCGGCAACATCAGCGGGTACACCATCTACGAAAAAGCGAACACGATTGCCGGACAGACCGTTTAGATAAAACGTAGTGGGTGATCCAAGACCCGCACTCTGTCTTAAAACGACTCCTTTGGTACTGTCGAGGAGCGCGCCGAGTCCCCCAGCCTCTTCACGAGCAATCCGGGCATCCACCACTTCGATCGACTCTGCGCTGTTTCTACCCGGCCGACGCTCCGCACCACGAACCGTAAGACTGTAGCGATCCGGCTCCGCTGCTGGCGCTCCCACTTGGGTTCGCGGTGGTTCCTGAGCCTTGGCGGCACCGCGGAAGACAGGTAGCAGTGCAACGCAGAATGCGACACTGCGCAGACTCAGGTTCATCTCACCGGCCAAAGACCGCGTAGCAATCCATCGACCTCGAACACTTTGGTTACGCCATCGTCGGCAGGCACCAAGCGATAGACCAGGCTGCGGTCAAACTTTCCAGCCTCTGCTGCGACTCCTAGCAGGATGCTGTTGGGACTGTCAGGATACCCGAGCGTAATAAACGGAGTCGTATCCGGAAGTCCATCAACACGCTTGGCCGTCTTTTGCTCGAGGTCGATCTTCCAGATCTGGCCGATCGCATTCGACGTACTTGTAGCAACTTTCAAATCCGCAACCGGAATGGTCGTGCAGTAGGAATATCGCCCGTTCACCGGATACCAGCGTACGCACTCTCGACCTCCTAGGAGATCGGGAAATGACACAAAGTAGGAGGGATCAAACTCGTCCTCTCCCGCCTTGATCCGCATCACGCAAGTCGGCCGGTATTCATATCCAGCCGTCTGATAAATTCGTCCCGAAAAGCTGTAGCTAGAGACATACACATCCCCGTTATCGGCCTTCACCATCGTGGATGGGCCGTAGCAGCGATCGTCTTCAATGACCTTCAGGAGCTTGTCGTTTGCGGTGTCAAACACAGACACCGTCAGCTTCGGATAAAAGCGTGTGGGTGTGCTAGCAGAGCTTAGCGTGGATTCAAAGGCACGATTGCCGACCACGGCCTGCTCGAACTGGAAAATTCCCTGATGCAAAGAGGCACCCTCAAAGCCGGTGCGCTGCGCTCCGGTGATGTCGAAGGAACCCTGAATCGTCATGTCTTGCGGGTTGATGATGACGGCCTTCTGTGTCGGTCCCGCGATGTAATAAGCCTTGGTGGGAGTGATGCTCGGAATAAATCCGATGTCGATGAAGCTCGCGCCGTAGGCCATCACGCTGAGCGCACCAGCGGGCTGAAGCGACAGCTTGTTATCGACGGAAAACTTGTACAGCGTCGGCTCTGTGCGGGGGCCGATAAAGACACTCCCTCCCATCGTCAAGAGTCGAGGGATTCCCTGATACTCAAGTGCAGTGCTGTTGGTAATTTTTCTTCCGTCGAACATGGTTCGGTCAATGACCTGGACGTAGCCAGCCATGGCCGCTCCGGTTGGTGAACGAACCTCCACATCCATTGCAAACACCGAGACAGCCTTGGGATCAGCACCTGCTAAGTCGACGGCCCCTGCGTCTACCCCTTGGGCAGTCTGAGCAGACTCACAGCCACCCAATAGGAGCGCAAGAGACAGCAGCGAACCACCTAGAAATCTGAGCGTGGCAACATCTCGAGTCATGGTAAGCGTAGTTCCCCCTGTAGTGACCTGACAGCATCTACAACACCTGACAGAACCACCGCCAACCTCGGCTGCTGCGTTCTGTAAGTGGTTGCTGGCAATCTGTGCCAGGTTCAAGAAACGATCTTGCAAAGACCGCAGACTTCTCACCATCAGGTAATCACCTGAGCCGCAGTGGTCCGGAAGAATTCATCTGTGATTCTGTGGCGATGGTTGCAGGGGGAGTGACCAGCGGATCGGTCAAATCCAGCTCCCCTAGCCGGTCTGGGGGTTCTCATCAGGAACGACTACGAGCAACAGAACCGTGCCGATCGCACACGCGGCCGCTGCCAGTTCAAACGCAAGCGTCGCACCGTACGCAGCCCAGATCACCCCGACCACCGAGCTTGCGATCATGTCGCCGATGCCATTGGTCGCGGCAAGAAGTCCATAGGCAGATCCACGCAGCTTCGACGGAACCAGCTTCGCGCAGAGCACCCCTTCAATCGTTTCCTCGATGCCGATCACCATTCCGGCCACTGCGAACAGCACGGCCAAGAACGTGACGCTGGGCTGCGCAAAGGCGGCGAGCAGCGCTGTCACGACACCCAGTGCATACCCGACCGCCAGCACCCACCGCGAAGAAATGCGGTCTGCCAGATAGCCCGCAGGCAGCGCACAGACTGCTGCTACACCGTGATGAAGTGCCAACAGCAGCATCGCGATCGCCACACCACGACCGGGCTGGTCACTCCGACCGAGTAGCTCGGTGGCCCGCAGCACCAGCAGAGTCCTTGCGAAGTCACCCACTCCAAATGACAGCACCGCAATCAGGAACCGACGAAAAGGCCGAGGTAGATCGCGTATGCCCGTCAGCAGAGCCGGTGGTGGCTCTCTGGAAGTAGTCGTCTGTCCCGGGATGAGGAGCACAAACGCGACCGCAGCGAGCACCCCCGGAATCATCGAGACCCAGAACACTTGACGCAGCGGCACCCGCGAAAGCAGAACCACCGCAAGCAGTGGCCCGGCGATGGCACCGATGGTGTCCATGGTGCGATGAAAGCCAATGGCTCGTCCGAGTGCCTGCCTGGGAACCGCATCGGCCAGCATCGCAGAACGTGACGGACTGCGGAGTCCGCGAAACAGCCAACCGGTGATGCGGATCCCCAAGATGTGGAGCCATGAACTGGCCAGCGCAAACAGACCAATTGACAGGCCGGTCACCGCGTAACCGAGTACTGCCACCGGCTTCCGCATCGTGGGTCGATTGGCCAGTGAGCCACCAAAAAGCTTGGCAAAGCAGACCACTCCATCCGCGATTCCCTCGATGATTCCGAGAGTCGCAGGGGCAGCAGCCATCGTCGCAAGGAGCGCCGGCAACGCCGCTGTTCCTGCCTCATGCCCCGCATCCGACAAAAGACTCGCGAGACCAAAGCCCAGCACCGCCTTGCTGAGCCAACGAGTCGTCTCCGGCGATCTCGGTGTTCCTTCGCTCATTCGTACTCCCTGCTGATTCGGCTCCGGTCGCAAGCACCCCGGAAGTTCAATCCGATCACGCATCCCCTCTGCGCGAACATAGACTTCTTCAGCCAATGACTGTCCAGGAGACACACCCCGTACGTCAAGCTCATTCACAGGTGCGGTAAGGATGACCCACGGTAGCGCGCCATTCACAAGCAATCTGCATCGAGATTTGGCGCTACGTTATCTAGGGTAAGCACCTTAAAGACAGACTCCCTTTGGAGAGTCTTTCCACCGGCGTTTGGGAGCCTAGCGATTGCGTCTCTCACAGCTCGCGGCAGCGCTGTAGCGCCACGTCATCGATGACTCCGTGAAACCCGAAGCCGCTCCACTCGTAGAGCGTGTGGTACCGCTTGGTGGTCTTCGGATCGCGCTTCAGAAAGGAGTCCCCCCGGTGGATCGCGCACAGATACTCGTGATCCCCGACCGTGATCAAGCGGGCGGCCAGCAAGGGACGGCTCAGTGCAGTGCCGCGCCACAGGTCCAGGCTGCGTCCGTGCTCGACGCGAAAGACCTGCGGCCGCAGCGCGACTTCTTGGTCGAAGCTCGAGTAGCTGCGATGAAGCGCAAAGTAGTGTCCCACGCCCAAAGAGCGGTACGGCTGGACGTAGACAAAGCGGTCCTTGGCAGGATGTCTCTGCCAGGACTGATCCGCTGGTTGCGGCGGAGGCACCGATAACTGGCAGCGCTCGCCTGCCATCGCACCGTCGACCCGAGGAAACACCAGATCCGCCGTGCGATGAGTCGCAAGCGGCGTGCAGTCCAGGGAGCCCGATGCCGCACAGCAGCGCACGAGCAGACCCTGCCAGGTCGTCCTTGGCCCATCGAACAGGTGATTGCCCAGCCCGTAGTAGGTGGCAGTTGAGCCGGAGCAGCGCTGGTCCTGCACCACGTGACTGTGGCTTCCAATGACAAGCAGCGCGCCCCAGGCATGCAGACGCGCCGCCAGCTTCTCTTGCAATGGATCCGGATGAAGGCTGTACTCGCGGCCCCAGTGCGGCATGACCACGACGCGTGGTGTGTGCGCACGTCCCAGCCCAATTTGTAGACGGGCGCGTAACAGCGCCTGCTCGCGATCTTCCGCCGTGCCGCTCGTCAGATCGATCGGAACCAGCGCCCAGGTCTGCCCGCCGAGCTGCACGATCTGCGGCGCTTCTTCCTCGACAAGAGGCGTGATCCCCAGCGCCCGCAGCGAGGCAGCAGTAGCAGCGCGACTGCCGTAGTCATCGCTGTGATTGTTGGCCAAAGACAGCGCCGAAAACACTCCGCGCAGCTGCCCGAGATCATCGGGGGCGATGGGCAGGCAGATCCCGGCCGGGTTGCGACAGTTGGCGTGGGCATCTGTTCTGGCATCGCTGTGCACCGCCCCTTCGAGATTCCCAATCCATGCATCACCGTTTGTACGCGGTAGCTCGGTGAAGGGCGAGCGGTGTGTGCTGGCCAGCGCTTGCGCCACGCCCCGGCTGAGCGAGACATCGCCGACGAAGTTGACACAGCTCGACGGTGCAGCGGTCGTATCGGAAGAAGACGCCGCCACGGCAGGCCCCACCATCCCACAGCCCAGGAGGCACAGCAATGCACCCCGCAAGGCCGTGCTCACCATGCATCCCTCATCTCACCCGATGGCACCGGTGCCCAGCGTGGTCGCCAAGTGGATCGCGGCTCCTTTTGCCACCACGCATCGTCGCGCAGCTCGGGGGAGCTGACTTCGTAATAGGAATAGACGGCACCGTGCGCCGGCACCAGGATTCCGCGATCGCCGATGAGTGCCGCAATCGCCAGCGGCGAACCAACCGCCAAGTGGAAGATCTGACCGTTTCCCTTGGCCACGTCGACGATCTTATACATGGGATCCGGCCGCGACAGCCCGTAGCTTGCGCCCTCGTCATGCTTGGCCAGCACCGACTTGAGCTTGATATAGGGATGCTCAATCTCGCCGGAGTACCTTTGGATCTGCAAATACTCCTGGGCAAGCAACGGTTCGCCACGGAGCTGCCGCTCGGCCATATCGGCAAACTTACCCGCCTGCTCGGCAGCCGATTCCAGCACGCTCGTGACCTCGACATCGGGTAGCGACTTCTGCGTCTGCACGGCCAAGAGTTTCAGCACCTCGGCGAGCTGCCGCCATGATGCTGGCAGCGGATCCACGGCACCACGCAGGGGCTCCGCAGACAGCGGCTCAAAGACATCGAAGTCCGGGCCACCGCACTCCGCCGCGTTTAGCTCATTGACGAGCACCGTTGTGTGGCGAAAGTTCGTCCAACTGGCCAGCGCCGTCTGCATCAGCCGTCCCTGCCACATCGTCTTCGACACCCCTTCAGGGACATATTCGTCACTGCCCAGTAGCTGCACGAGGTGCAGCCAAGCTTCCGGCGTCAGCGATGACAGCAGCGGACGGGCGAAGCGGGCCTTCAGCGCTTCATGCGCCGTTTTGAGCGCAGGAAACTGGGCGTACTCGCTCTGCGCCTGCGTCTGCGCTGCCGGACTGCCGAGAGCGGTCAATAGATCGATTCCGTTTGGCAACGCTCGGCTGTCCACCCCGCAGCTCTGCGGCACGTTGGTGTGCATGACAACGCGGTCCCAGATCTCGCTGTCGATGCCCCAGGCCAGGGGAAATAGCAGAGGCGTAGCTGCCGCATTGCACTCCTCGCGCACATGAGCCGGTGGCTTACGCTCGGGGGCAAAGAACAGGGGGTGGCGGCTGCCGCCAAGGAATGGCTTCTGCGTGTCAACCCAGGTGCGCCACGCTTCGGTGAGCCGGGCGTCCTTTACGAGCTTGCCCTGTTCCGCCGCACTGAGCCGCAGCTGGTTCACGTATTTGAAGGCGCGAAAGTAATGCTCAAGCTCCGAAGTCGCTGTGTAGGGACCACGCGGATGAAAGTCCGAAAAGTCGATAAGTACCGGCCCATTGTCGCCGTGAAGAGTGCTCTCGGCTGACCTTTCCGCTTTGACAAGCTTGCCTTCTTCGCTGTCGTAGTTGCCCTTGAGAATCTGCGCGCTCACGGCGGCAATTTTCTCCACCCGCGTGAGCTGTTCCCGTTTCGCAACGGCTTGGAGCTCGGTCAAAAAGCGCTCCAGGCGCGGTCGCGACATATTCTGTTCAGTGGCCATGAACGCAGCCTGAAAGCCCGCCGCCAGGATCTCCAGGAAGCCATCTATTGAGGCGAACACCGGAACGAGAATCTCGTCGTGGCAGCTTGTATATTCGAAGCTCTCGTAGGTGTTATAGAGCTGTTCATGATTGGTCGATAATAGCTGCATGCCGTGCTTTGCCAGCTCCGTGAGCTGCGCACCATTGTGAAGGCTGTGCGCATACCGTACCGGTGCCAGCGGTGCGGAAATACCCAGCACGACGAGCTGCTCGGGCTGTGCAGGACCATCACCGATGACTCCGACCAGGCTGCGTCCATTCGACGCGACGACGGGAAGCTTGCGAAACGCATACTCTGGACCCACGGTTTTTTCCACCGAGCCCGCGCTGTGCACAAGCTCGACACCACGCCGTCCCGGGATAAGCTGCACCAGGAAATAGCCATTGGCGGTATCGGTGATGTCCGTACCGGCCGGCACTCCCTTTTTCGGCTCACTGTCCGACCAGTTCGCACCGCTGTAGGCGCGCTCATGAAGCAGCCCCTGCTCGTCCTGCCACAGCAGCCGGCCCCCAACGTGGTGAATGCTCAGCGGCAAGGCCGAGACCGCCCGCTCCACGTTGGGGGTTGTGGAAGGCAGGTTCCCGGCCTCGGTGTCCGGGGGCGGCTTGGAGGAACGCAGCTTGGCATCGGTCAGCACCCCGGCCGCGCCGGTCGGAGAGGTCAGCTCGTAGACCGCCTCGCCGCTCTGCCGGACGCTCAAGATCTGGAAGCGCTCAGGTGCGTAGGCACGGGCAAAGAACAGTCGCTCTTGACCGCTGTACAGGACGCTGGCGGTACGCAGGTTGCGCAGCTCGGAGGGCGAGCGATACAGCGTCCGCATCGGTGCCAGCCCACCGCGCTCGAGGTGTGTCGCGACAATCCGCCACTCGCTACCCTGCTCCAGGATCAGGTACAGGTTTTGATTGAAGCGGCTAAACAGAACCTCGCGTATTTTCGCCTGGGCCGCCTCGCTCGGCAGTGCCAGCGCCGTGGGCGGTCCGGCAAAGTCCCAGACGAACAGACGACCTGGCGCTGCGGCTTGCTGGCTGACGAAGGCCAGTCGACGCCCATCGCCCTCGAGATCCAGGCTGATGACGTGCGTACCGACCGGCAGTGCCAGCTTTTGTCCTGGCGGCGGAGTAGACAGATTCCACAGCGGGAACTCTTCCTTTTCGCCATGCGACGCCGTACCAGCCGCCGTGAACTGCGGTGGCATCGGCCGCGAAGCGTGGACGGTCGGTATCGATGCAGCGTCGGTCGGTATCAATACAGGGCCGGTCTGTGGACGCGGCGGCGTGGGCAGCGCAGTTGGGGAGGACGGCGCAGTCGGGACGGCACGCCGGGAACGGAGTCGTTCATACACAAACGGTCCGGCAATGCACAAGAGAAGCGGCACGCCCACAAGCACGGCCAGCGCCATTTTGCGAACAGGTCGAGAGGTCTGCATAGGGCTCCAGTTGCTACCGGGCGAAAACCAATGCCACATCAGCATACTCGGCTCGCGCTTGCTTGCACAAGAGGACTTCCTGGCGCAGTCCCAGAGCACTCCCAGAGCAGTCCCAGAGCACTCCCGGAATCCAAGTGCGACAGACAGAGACATTGTCTCTGTGTATCAGCTCAATGCTCAATCGCACAGCGTTTCGTCCTACTTCGTTACCATGGCCCACAGGTCTCGCAAGTGGTCCTCAAGCGCGACTTGACCCGTCGGCAATGAATCGGTGACTATACAAGAGAGAGAGGAGGCAGAAACGGTGCCAAGGGCCTCACAGAGCCAGCATGTGCTCTGGTTACGCTTCAGCATCGGTTTCATCGCATGGATGCAGTAACGAAGCGCATAGAGTCCATTCGCGATGAAGAACTGTTTGAGCGACAGCTACACTCGCTCGGCATTGCCGCTGTCCTGTTTACGATCACTTACGGAGTCGCTGCACTCGCGTTACAAAGCCTGCTGGTCGCAAAGATGTTCGGCTGCTCGCTACCGGCCCTGGCGTCTCTGACAGCCGCTCACTGGCTGGCTCAGCGGCGGGGCATCGAGCTTGCGGTGTTGGTCAGCGGAATAAGCATTCTGCTGTCGTGTTTGCTTACCGCCATCTTTGTGAATCTGAACACCACCATTATCGGACTCACTCTCATCGTCGCCGTCCTGCTGGTTGTGCCCCATGTGGGAGGACAAGCGCTGGCATGGTTCATGGTGGCCGCTGTCGCGGAGAGCTTGTTCATCAGCCTGTTCGCCTTGTACACCCGTGGCCCGCGACTCCCGCTCTCCTGGGCAGTGCAACTGCTTGATATCTTCGCTCAGACGGCAGTGATGGGGGTCGCAACGCTGCTGCTTCACCAGTTTGCATCGCGTCTGAAGAAGTCTCTGGCACGAACCCTGGTCGATAAGGAACAGCTCGCCGCATCATACAAAGAGCGCCTAGCGACGATGGCCGAGGTGGCCCGTTTGCAGCATGAAAAGGAGGCCGCCACCGCCACTGCACGAACCAAGACTGCGTTTGTCGCCAACATGAGTCACGAAATTCGCACCCCGATGAACGCGGTGATCGGAATGACGGGACTTCTGCTCGACACCCCGCTCAACGGAAACCAGCGCGAGTTTGTGGAGACAATCCGCAACTCGGGAAGTCATCTTCTCACGATCATCAACGACATCTTGGATTTCTCGAAGCTCGATGCGGGTGCCGTGGAGCTGGAGCGTCAAGAGTTTGACGTTCGGAATGTACTAGAGGAAGCGGTGGAATTGGTGATACCCGACGCAGTTGCCAAGCGGCTAGAGCTGTGCACCTACATCGCTCCCGAGGTTCCTGCACGCATCAGCGGAGACCCAGGACGAGTGCGCCAAGTGCTGGTCAATTTGATCGGCAATGCCGTCAAGTTCACCCACCAAGGTGAGATCGAGGTGCGGCTTACGGCCAGTCCTCGCCAGGACGGCCGGCTGGAGCTTGCCTTCTCTGTTCGCGACACAGGAATTGGCATCCCTGCGGAGCGGCTCGATCGACTGTTTAAGCCATTTAGCCAAGTGGATGCCTCGACCACCCGCAGCTTTGGGGGAACCGGGTTGGGCCTGGCGATCAGCAAGCAGCTCATCGAGCGCATGGGTGGCACGATCACCATCGAAAGTCAGCCGCAGCGGGGCAGTACGTTTTCGTTTACGCTCGTGGCCGATCACACCACGTCCATCGTGCCACCGGTCTGTGTACCGGCGGTTTCCTTGCAAGGACTCCAGGTCTTGGTTGTCGATGACAATGCCACCAGCCGCCATCTGTTGCGCCAGTACCTAGAAGCGTGGGGAATGGTGGTCTGCGACACCGAAGACCCACTCCACGCGCTCTCGCTCTTTCAGAAGCAGCCGTTTGATCTAGCCATCTTCGACTACCAAATGCCGCAGCTTACCGGAGTCACTCTGGCGCGTAGAATCCGTGAGCTGACCGATGGGAAGCGCATTCCCATTTTGCTCCTCAGCGAGGTGGGCGTGCCGTTAGCAAAGAGTGACCAGGAACTCTTCGCTGCGCGTCTACCAAAGCCGGTGAGAGCCCATCAGCTCTGTCATCAGCTCAATGCACTGTGTGACAAGTCCGCCCAATATCAGAGCCGCTCCAGTCGACCGAGTATCAGCGCTGAGCAGCTCCTTGGGGAATTACATCCCCTGCGAATCTTGCTAGCGGAAGACAACGCGGTCAACCAACGGGTCGCACAGCTATTCCTTCACAAGCTAGGCTATCGACCCGACATCGTTGCCAATGGCATGGAAGCCGTAGCAGCGGTGGAGCGCCAAGTGTACGACGTGGTGTTCATGGATGTGCAGATGCCAGAAATGGACGGACTGCAAGCCACGGAGCGAATCTGCGCCAATGCTTCATCCGGACCTCGTCCCAGGATCATCGCCATGACCGCTCATGCGCTGGCAGAAGACAAAACTCGCTGCATGAATGCCGGAATGGATGAGTACATCCACAAACCGATCAACTTGCGGACCATGGCCGAAGTCCTCGTCCGCGTACCACGCAATTCCCGCAGCACGCCGTCCAAGCATTATCAACAAAGCCCCGCAAACCAGAGCAGAGACTAGCTACGGGGTCTCATTTCGAAGCACCACAATCTGGGTCGAGGCGCTCACGGCCAGATCGATCTTTCCATCGCCATCAAAGTCCGCAGCACTTGCCGCGTAGGCATTGCCATCGACCATGATCTGCTGGGCCGCTTCGAAACTGCCATCTCCGCGACCGATCAGGATCGATACGTCACTGCTATTGATATTGGCGACATACAGATCGGGCTTCCCATCCAAGTTGGCATCAAAGACTCCGATTCCGTACGGATCACTCCCGACCGGTAGTTCAATGGCCGTAGCAAAGCTGCCATCCCCTTTGCCAAGGTACACACCAACATGGCCGGGCGTCGGCCCCTCGAACGTCATCGCGACATCCAGATTCCCATCGCGATCAAAATCGGCAGCCGCAACAAGCCGAGGTCCACGGACAGCGGCGGTGGTCTGGGGTGCGCCAAGCGTTCCTCCCATCATCCCCAGATGAACGCTGTAGGTACCGCCCTGATATCCCGAGCTCACGATGTCCATCCGGGAATCACGATTTACGTCCGCGATCACGGCACCCGCCGGTCCAGTGCCCGCACTCAGCGTGGTAGCCGCAGCGAAGCGGCCCCCTCCCATCCCTTTAAATAGACTGAGTACTTTGCCGCCATTGCCCATCCCAAGCTCGATCCCAAGTACGTCGAGCGTGCCATCTCCGTCTAGGTCTCCGATCTGGATGTCGTTCGGATAGGAATTACCGATGAGGGTCGCGGTCGCAGACAGATTTCCTCTGCCATCACCTAGCAAGATGGTGTGCTTGCCCCCAATGAACGAAGCCACCCCAACATCTGGGAAGCCGTCCTGGTTGACGTCTCCTGTGGCAAGAGAGATCGGATAGTCAGGCGTCGATACGGACGCGCCCTTGGCAAACATGAACTTGCCGCCATTGCGATAGACCTGCACGTTCTGATCAACCGTCGAACAGGCGACCAAGTCGGGTTGCTTATCACCCGTCAGCTCGACAGATAGTAAGCAGCGTGCCGACTTGAGCCCGGTGATTGTGGCCGCCCGAGTGAACACCGCAGGCTTGGGTTTGATCGGCACCGCCAGATCATGTGGCAACGCCAAGTCATCCATCGGCTGGGCTAGGTCCGGTACCAAGGTCTGCGAAAGATCCACCGTATTCGATGAATGGGGACCGGCCCCTCCGCTGGAGCAGTCGACCAAGGGAAGGAGCACCAACCCGACCAGAAGATCCGTAGGCTTCGACATGGCGGGAGTATATTCATCCCCCCATTGTTTTGGGGGTCCGTTGTCCTGGCGCGGCCCTACGACTTGCTACCGCCCCGACAAGAAGGTGACTCGTAGCTCGCCGTACTCGCTTGCCACTTCGATGGGGCGACCGTCTTGAGCGTCAGCGCGTGAATCGCCAACTTGAGTTCCTCTGCCAGCGCAGCATTTACCAATCGATGCTGATCGATCAGGCTCTTTCCTTCGAACGCCGGGGCCACAATGATCACCTTAAAGTGACTCTCTGCACCGGGCCCTGAACTGTGGAGATGACTCTCGTTTAGGACTTCTAGGTGGGTGGGGGTAAGAGCCGCACGTAGCTTCGACTCCACTCGCTCTGCCATAGTCTGCTTCTGCATGCGAACCTTTTTACCTTAAAGGCCACGTAGGTGCGCACAACTTCCGCTTTTTATGGCACACTCGCGAGCCGTACGACTGTCCTTGAGGAGCCTGCTTCATGGAGGAATCCCGCTACTTTGAGCTAGACGCCAAACTGGAGTCCTTGCGAATTCGCAAGGCAGCAGAGGATCCAAGAGTCCTAGCGGCGTATAGCGACAAGGTCGACATCGGCTGGATCTACCACGACAACGCCCTTGAGGGTGTTGTTTTAACGTCCGGAGAGATTCGCGATGCCCTCGATCGCAAGATGATCTCGGACGTCAGCCTGGTGTCCCTGTACGAAGAAATTCGCAGTCACAAGAGTGCCATCGACTTCGTGCGCGAGCTTGCCAAAGAGCACTCCACGCATAAGAAGAAGACCGGACTCATTACCGTGGAGCTCATCAAACAGCTTCACGAGCTGCTCACACCAGAGGACAAAGCCAAGGGGAATCCGTACCGCAAGGACAACCCCCTACATCGGTCCTACTTTCATGAGATTGCGCCCGCAGACAAGATCCCGATGCGGATGCGCAAGCTCTGTGAGTGGCTCGATGAGGAAGAGACAGAGAGCCTGCACCCCATCTCGCGGGCGGCAGGACTGCACTTCCGGCTGATGGCCATCTATCCGTGGACCAAAAACAGCGGCAAGGTAGCCCGGCTCCTGATGAACCTTCTGCTCATCCGCGATGGCTACCCACTTGGGATGATTCACTCGATGGAACGTCAGCGCTACTACGACAGCCTGCGAGCCGAAAACGGTCAGCTCAGCCAGCTTGTCACCGATGCGCTGATGAACTACGTGAACACCACCCTCCGTTTCTTGGAAGAACTGGCCGAGCTGCGCCGCGCCGCCAGCTAGCCCAAGCAACAGGGCCGAGACCTGGGTCTGCCCTGCCCGCTTAGCGCCGCTCGATCATTTGCAGCATCGACTTGCGCAGTCGCTGGTCGGCGTCCATATAGGCGGGAATCGCCAGCAGCTCTTGGTGAACCACTGCCGAGGATCGCGTCTCTAGGTGGACGTCGCGAAGCTGCACCTGCCCCTGTTGGCTCCCGGTCGCGAGCAGTGTCCCATCCGGGCTAAACGTACACGCCGACAGCACATCGTTACGCCCCAGGTCATCGAGCTGCGCCAGCAGCTCGCCGTGCTGTCCATCCCAAATCCGAAGATCATCTCCGCACGAGGCGATCCGGCTGCCATCCGGGCTCATCGCGATCGCCGCGTACTCTTTGCTCGAGTGCTTGCTGAGCGCTGCAATCAGGCGACCATCTTTGCCATCGCGCAGCCACGCCCGCTCCCCCGAGTCGAGCACCAGCAGCCGCGAGCCATCCCCAGCAAACAGCACCGATCGCACCTCGCCACTATGGCCCGTCATCGTCGCCACCACCTGCTGCTTCGCCGGATCGTAGAGCCGTGCCGAGGTATCCGCCGAGCCGCTCGCAAACAGCTCGCTCGACCGCGAAAATTGCAGCGCCCTCACCGCGCCCTGATGGCTCGGCAGGTCGTGGGGCGCAAACTTCGCCCGCACGTCATACAGCATCACCTCGCCGCCCTTGCTCCCGGTCACCAGCCAGCGGCCATCGGGACTAAACACCGCCACCGTCGGCTCGTCCTTCTGCTTCTGAAGCTCACCCAGAAGCTGGGGCATCGGCGAGCCGTCCTTTCGCTGCCACACCGACGCTTTGCCGCTCTCCGGGATACTAAGCAGGTATTCACCGTCATCGGTCACCGCCAGGATCTTGCCGAGCGCCAGATCGCCACCTTGGGTGAGCGTTTCCGCAAAGCCCTCGCCGCCAAAGTAGCGCAGCAGTCCGGGAATCCGCCCCGTACTGCCGACCCCACCGGGGGTGATCGTCAGTAGCTCGGTCTTGCCATCGGGTCGCTTCAGCCAGCGCGCCTCCGACAGACCGCGACTTTTTAGCTCGGCCAGCCTTTCCGACGACTTGAGATCCCATAGCGCCGCCGTGCCATCGCGACTGCCACTGAGCAGGCGCTGACCATCTTGCGAAAACGACAGCGTCACCACTTCGCTCAAGTGACCGGCCAAGGGCTGCGGCAGCTCGCCAATCTGGCTACGAAACAGTCGAGCGCTGCCATCCCGGCTCCCGGTGAGCACATACTGACCATCGGGACTGAAGCTGACCGCTCCGACGCGCTGGTGATGCCCACGCAGGACCAGCAGCGACTGCCCACTGCGTCCGTCCCAGATCCGCACGGTGCCATCGGCCCCGGCTGTGACAATCCGCCGCCCGGTCGGAGAAAACGCGGTCGCCAGCACGGGTCCAACATGCCCGATGAGCTGCGCCCGCATGTGGCCGACGACCCGCTCCCATAGCTCGAGCACCCCGTTTTCGCTGAGCACCACCATCCGACCGCCATCTTTGGTCATCGCCAGCACCTGGCTACGTCGGGGATGACTCACTGGCGAAAACATCGACTCGCCGGTCGTCGCGTCCCACAGCCGCGCCGTGCCGTCTGCGCTGATCGTCATCACCGCCCGCCCCGACGCCAGAGTAAACGACGCCGAGTGGACCGTCCCGTCATGGCCTTCGAGCACCGCGATGAGCGCGCCCGTCTCGCCATGCCACAGCCGCGCCGTCCGGTCCGAGCTAGACGACACCAGCCGCTTGCCGTCCGGTGAAAAGACGATGTCGCGCACCTGATCGACGTGCCCAGTCAGCGTCGCAACGGGTGCGCCGGTCTTGGCATCCCACAGCTTGACCGTACCCGGCGACGCCGTAGCGATCCGCTGACCACTTGGGTCAAGCAGTGCCGCAAAAATCGTCGCCTCGTGCCCATCGAGCTTGGCCAAGAGCTTGCCGTCCATGCCATCCCACAGCCGCGCCCCCCGCTGCGTCTCCGAGGCGAACAGCCCCAGCACTCGGGAACCGTCCGGTGACAGCGTGATCTGCGTCAGCGGACTGGGCGGCCCACTCGGGTCGGCAAGGGTCGCGATCGGCGTCTCCGCGCTGTTGCCATACAGCCGCGCCGTGCCCTCTTGGTCGAGCGTAACGAGCCGCTCGCCACCAGCCGACTGCCACGCACCAACCAGTGCGCCTTCGACTTTCTGGAGCTTGCGGACCAGCTTGCCGTCCGGCACCGACCACAGCCGCGCCACCCCATCGGCGCTCGCCGTCAGCATGTGACTGCCCTTTGCAACAAAGCTGACCGAGGACACTTCGCCTTCGTGGGGCAGGATCGCCACCGTCTGCCTGAGCTTCTGCTGAAGGTGCGGCAGCAGGTAGCGCATCCGCGCATCGTCGAGACCGCCCTGATAGGCCTTGTCCAGCCAGAACAGAGCCGAGGTGGTATCCCCCCGCCCAAGCGACACCTTCACGGTCGCAAAGTGCTCGCCGACCGCCTTGGCATGCCGCCGCTCGGCCTCATCGCGCTTTTCCTTTTGCACCGCCCGATAGCCTTGGAAGCCGAGGACTGCCAACCCCATGGTCGCCAGCAGTGCCAGCAGCCAGCGTCGTCCCCCCGCCCGGACCGATTCATCTTGGTCGCTCATCGTCACCTTCCCGCCACTTTATCAGACGCCGCCCCCTGTCCCCACTGCGTCCATCCCGGCTGTCTAGGCCGGCGGCGCGGGCTCGGCGGGCTCTCGTGGTCCGCTCGGCGGCTTTCTGTCGCCCAAGCTGGTGGTGGCTTTTTCGCGATAGGTGTCGATGGCGTCAAAGCTCGGCTGGGCGGCCTCTAGTGCGGACTCGCCACCGGACAGCACCATGGCCACAAGCTGAATCGCATGGGCGGTCAGCGCTTGCTGGAGCTTGGTTCGCTGGGTCCGCAGGTCGGGCAGCTTGCTCTTTTTGGCCTTCGCCTTGGTGACGCCGACCATCTCGCCGTAGGCGGTGTGGCAGCGCTCGATCTCGGTCAGGAAGTCAGCCCCACCAAGCGCCACAATGATCGGCTTGAGCTTGTCTTTTTGGATGCGCCGCACCCGCTGCTCGGACTCGGCCCACTGCGCGCCATACTCCAGGGTCAGAAAACCGAGCCCAGTGGGGAACAGCGCGACAAGCAGCGACTCGGCCTGCGCCGCCTTCGGGTAGCGATCGTGCGGCAGCTCGGCATAAGCCGACAGCCAGCGCTGAAAACTCCCCCACGACACATCCGCCGCGAGATCGACCGGACGATTGTCCTGGGTATCGAGCATCCGAATGTGGTCGCCAAAGCTTTGCTCGGACTCGGCGACGACAGCGCTCAGCGCGCTGGCACTCGCCTTGAGCGCAGCCGGTGGTCTCGCGGGCAGCGCCATAAGCAACTGGCGAGTGAGGGTAATAAACGACGGAACATCAAGGTTCGGGATACGGGTATACAGCGACGGCTCAAACAGTTCGAAAGCAGACATGGAAAACCTCCGGTTCATCAAAAGGTCGCAAAAGCCTTACAGAGCCGATCCAGACGCGCTCGTATTTTCTTTGGTTTTCCGTCGAGAAATTTCTTGTATGAGATTGTGGGCTTGTGCCTACTTTGCGGAACCCCTAGGGCCTCTTGGGCATCCTCGCGAGCATCTCCTAGAACCCCTAGGGCCTCTTGGGGCATCCTCGCGAGCATCTCCTAGAACCCCTAGGGCCTCTTGGGCATCCTCGCGAGCATCTCCTAGAACCCCTGGGGCTTCTCCACACTGCCCGCCTGCTACTTCATGTGCTTGGCGAGGAACTTTTCCATCGCTTCGTAGAAGTCGAAGCGGTTTTCTTCGTTGTGGAAGCCGTGGCCTTCGTTGTCCTTGACCAGATAGGGCACGTCGATGCCGCGCTTTTTCAATGCGGCAACCATCTGGTTGGATTCCTCGATGTTGACGCGGGGGTCGTTCTTGCCTTGAGCAATCAGCAGCGGGGCGCGCATCCGATCCACATGAAACACCGGGGACCGAGCGGTGAGCAGCGCCTTGTCCTTTTCGGGATGCCCGATCATCTCGTGCATCATGTCGTTAAACGGCTTCCAGTACGGCGGGATGGTCTTCATGAACGTAAACAGGTTCGAGACTCCGACGTAGTCGATGCCACAGGCGTATAGCTCGGGCGAAAACGTCAGTCCGGCGAGCGTCGCATAGCCACCGTAGCTGCCCCCATAGATGGCAATTCGCTTGGGATCGGCGATGCCCTGGCTGATGAGGTATTTGACGCCGTCGCTCACGTCATCCTGCATCTTGCCGCCCCATTCCTTGAATGACGCTTCCCAGAACTTGCGGCCATAACCGGTCGAGCCTCGGAAGTTCATCTGGAGCACCGCGTAGCCACGATTGGCCAGAAACTGCACCTCGGGATTGAAGCGCCACTCATCCCGGGCCCAGGGCCCGCCGTGCGGATGGATCACCACCGGCAGCCCCTTGGCAGCGCCCCCAACCGGCAGCGTCAAATAGCCGTGAATGGTCAGTCCGTCGCGAGACTGATAGGTAATCGGCTTCATCTCGGCGAGCTGCTTGGCATCAAGCCACGGTGCCACATCGGTCAGCTTTTCTAGCTTGGCCTTGGCCTTGTCATACAAGTAATAGGTGCCTCGGGTGCGGTCGTTGCGGGCGCGAACCACCAGCTTGTCTTCGGCCTTGTTTGTGGCCTCGATGAACACCTGCTGGCCGGGAAGCTGCGCTTCGAGCTTGGCGTACAGCGCGGTGGCCTCGGGGTCAAAGCAGGTCCGCTCCGGCTTCCAGGTTGAATACAGCGCACAGGACACCTTCTTCGGAGCGCGGGTAAAGGTCAGCGCCTGGACATCGACCTCGGGATGGGAAAACAGCACCTGCTCTTCTTTGCCGGTGCGCGGGTCGAGCAGGACCACCGCCTGCTTGTCGCGGTTGAGGTTCGAGGTGACGTAGAGCTTCTTGTTGTCGAAGCTAAAAAACTGCGGGGACACCGAGTCGCGGAAGGTGGTGGTGATGATCGGGCGGAAGGCGTCTTTGGCCGTCTCGCGATAGAGCAAGCTGGTGCTTACGCCATCGGTTGAAGTGGCCACCCGCACCTGCCCGGCATGGTCAGCCTGCCAGGAGGTGATGTTGCCGGGGTTTTCGGCAATCAGGGTCAGCTCGCCGGTGATGACGTTGATGCGGTAGACGTCGAAGACCTCGGGCTTGCGACGGTTCATGCCGATCAGCAGCGAGGTCGGATCGTCTCGCAGGTCATCCACGATCTCGACCCGGACTTTGGGCAGCGGCGTCAGGTCTTTGACGGTCTTGCCATCGCGGCTGACGCTGACGAGGTGAAAGTTTTCGTCGCCGCCGACGTCCTTGACGTAGACCAGGGTGTCATTGCCCTTCCAGAAGTACCCAGCGATGTCGCGTGCCGTCTCGCTGGTGATGCGCACCGGGGTGTCTGCGGTCGCCGGGCGGACAAACAGGTTGAGTCGGTTCTGATGCGGGCCGAGATACGAAATCCACTGGCCGTCATCGGACAGCGCGAAGCCAACCTTTTCGGGGTTTCTGAAGAAGTCCCGCATCGGAATCTGCGCCGGGCGAGCAGAAGGGGTGGAGACAGCGAGGGTTGGCGGGGCGGCGTCGGCCCGCGGAACAAGTGCCAGCGAGCCAAGCAAAGAGCAGAGGACAACGGACAACTTCGGTTTCATCACAAGGCGCATGGGAACTCCTGATTCGTAGGGGGTCGATCAGTTCCAACGTCCCAGGCGTGTGACAAATTCCAGAAGTCGCACTGTGGGGTGCAAAAACCTACTTGATGTAAATCAGATCACTGCGGCCCGGCTGGGCATCGCGGGGCGAGCCATATCCAGTCGACATCAGCGCGATACCAGGAACCAGCAGGGACAAGCCGATTGAACCGAGCACCGGCCCGCTGATCAGCAAGCTGAAGTCTTCATTGATGCAGCCAGGGGTTGCCGAGCAGTTTCTGGCCGATGCCAGGAAGCCGAGCCCGTGGCCAGCCAGTGCGACCAGATGGGCCAGGCCGATGGTAAACAGCGTCGTACCCGCGATGCGCTGCGCCCGAGAGTCTTTCGATCGCACCTTCACCACCGTTTGATCCCCTGACACAAGCGGCAGTTCCGGCAGTCGGCTGTAACGCAGCAGCGTCTCGCGCGAGGTGGAGTCCTTGGCAGCAACCACCAGTCGCTCGGGCGGTGCCCCCGCTGCGATCTCATTGCGAGCCAAAGCCAGGTGGTCGGCGCGCAGCAGATATTCCTCGGAGCAGCCACCACTTGCGATAACGCTCACAGCGGCCAGTCCGACGGTCAATAATCGATTTGTCAGGGACATCAGCGTCTCCCTCTTCTTCAAAGCTATCGCAACATATAGTGCAACCAGGGTGCCAACGCCCGGCGGCAGCCTCAACGTCGAGACTTGCACCCCGTGTCCCCAACCGAAAGGCAAGTTTTGCCAGCCCGCACATCAGGCAGGCAAGATTTTCCGGACCCACACACCTGGCTGTGACGTGTCCCCAGGTGATCCAATGAGGGTGGCTGGGGGACGATGCATCTTGTCAGCACACAAAAAACCTGCGATAGCTTGCGCTTCCATGCGCCAGTTTTCTGCTGACTCTGCCGACGAAAACGTCATCACCATCGATACCGACAGTGCCCCGCGCATCATGTTCTATGGCGAGGACTTCCTGTGTGAAGATCTGCCCGTCGGTACCCGTGTCATCTATCCGCGCCGCCCGATCAGCGGTCTACCGAATCCACGCGCTGCGATTCGCTATGCCCTGCACCACCCCGAGGAGATGGAGCCGCTCCACGCGCTGCTCTTTCCGGGGATGAAGGTCACCATTGCGGTCGATGACATCTCGCTGCCGCTGCCGCCGATGGCGCGCCCCGACATCCGCGAGACGATTTGCAGCATTGTGCTGGAGATGCTGGCCGACCACGGCGTCGACGACATCCACATCATCGTTGCCACGAGCCTTCACCGGCGGATGACCCAGCGCGAGATCCGCTACATGCTCGGCGACAAGATCGTCGACGCCTACTGGCCGGAAAAGCTCTACAACCACGACGCCTGCGATCCCGATGGGATGGTCACACTCGGCAAGACCCGCCACAACGAGGTCGTCGAGACAAACCGCCGCGCCGTCGAGAGCGACCTGGTCATCTACGTCAACATCAACCTCGTCCCGATGGACGGTGGCCACAAGTCGGTCGGCGTCGGTCTGTGCGGCTACGAGAGCTTGAAGGCGCACCACACGCCAAAGACGATTGTCGACTCGAACTCGTACATGGACCCGAAGAACTCGGCGCTCCATCACTCGGTAAACCGCATCGGGGCGGTGTGCGAACAGCACATGAAGGTGTTCCACATCGAGACGGTGCTCAACAACCGGATGTTCTCGGGACCGCTCGACTTCCTGATGAAGAACGAGGACGAGTTCACCGAGGCCGACACGCTGAAGTTCCAGGCCATCAAGTGGTCGCTCAAGAAGACCCCAAGGGCGCTGCGCCGCGAGATCTTCATGCGGGTGCCTGCCCCCTATGAGCTGATCGCGGTTCACGCAGGCAAGACCGACCCGGTTCACGAAAAGATCCTCGCCAAGTCGTGGGAGCAGTACAGCGTTCCCGTCGAGGGACAGGCCGACATCCTCATCACCGGCATCCCCTACATCTCGCCGTACAACGTGAACTCGAAGGCGCTAAACCCCCTGCTCGTGCAGGTGATGGCGCTCGGCTACTTCTTCAACATGTACCGCAACAAGTGCCCGCTCAAAAAGGGCGGCACGCTGATCTTTACGCACCCCTGTACGGACGCGTTCGATCCGGTCCATCACCCGAGCTACATCGAGTTTTTCAACCGGCTGCTGCCCGAGTCACGCGACGCCTATTACCTGGAAAAACGCTACCAGGACGAGTTCGCCTACAACCCGACGTATATCGAGATGTACCGTCGCGGCAACGCCTATCACGGCGCGCACCCGTTCTACATGTACTACTGGGGTCAGGCCGGTCGCGAGTGGTGCGGAGACGTCATCGCTGTCGGAGCCGACAACCGCACGGTGCCCGACCTGTTTGGCTGGAAGCGCGCCGACACCCTCGCCGAAGCCATCGCCATGGGCCGCTCCCGCCACGGTCGCAGCTCACAGATCACGATGCTGCACCACCCCCCGGTATTCATCAGCGATGTGAAGTAGTGACGCATGACCGCTCCTTATCGCCTACGCTCGGTCCCCCTAGAGCGGTTTAAAGCGGCCTTTAAACCCGAGCCGGTCATCCTCCAACCATTCAATGTCCTGATTGGTCGCAATGGTTCGGGCAAGAGCACGCTGCTCGAAGCCCTCCAGTGGATCGACACCACGATCCGCCTAGACGCACGAGATGCTTGTAATCGCTATAATGGCGTGTCCGACGTCATCAACCTACGGGGAGACGCCCACTACTTTCGCATTCGACTGGGCTTTACTCCGGACGAGGGGCCCGAAGAGACATCCACAGTTGCGCAGTATGAAGTCAAGGTCAGCGGCGACAAGGACGGTGTAGCCTATATCGCCGAAGAGAGACTGTGGCTTGGCCCGCATACGGCTAAGGACTTCTACATTAAGTTCTCCCGAGGAAAGCGCATCTTATGTGCGCCGGGTCTGCCAGAGATTCCTTTCGAGGAACCAGAGCGACTGGCACTGGGACGAGGAACCGCGCCGCTCGAGGTGAGCCTGCGTTCGTTCTTTCGCGATGCAGTATTTCTGCGCCTGTCACCGAGCCGTCTTGCCAAAGGATCGCCCAGTAAGCGCAAGTCCTTCGAACCGCTGCTCGATGAAGAGGGACAGAACCTGCCTGCACTGCTCTATGAGCTAACAGCCGACCAGCGCCAAGATCTGGTCGATCGGGTGCAACGTGCGATCCCCGGCATGCGCGGCGTACAAATTGACGCACCGCCACAAGGTCGAGACACGGTAGCGAACTACTCCCTACTAGAACGAATGCCCTACAAGGGACGGCAGGGAAAACATGATCTGCCCATTCCTTCGTGGATGCTGTCGGAAGGCACCAGGCGGATTACGGCGCTGTTCGCACTACTGGTCCATGATCCACCGCCATCGCTGCTCTGTGTCGAGGAAATCGAAAATGGACTCGACCCACATACAACGCTGCTGGTTCTCAGTGAGCTTCGCTCGGCAGCGGATCGTGGAACGCAGGTTCTAGTGACCACACACAATCCGTGGCTGCTAGACCATGTTTCCCTTGACGACATCATCGAAGCACGGCGCGAGGACGGCAACACGGTGTATAGCAAGTTCGCCGATCGCGACGCCATCCAGGCCTTTGCAGCCAACATTCCGCCAGGTACGCGCTACGTCCGCGAGGACACCTGATGCGCTTGGCTTTCTTTGTCGAGGGCAGTAATTCTCCGATAGGGAGCAAGCCAACTCTACTTGAGGTCTGGAGTGAGATCTGCGCAAGCCTGGGCGTCCTTTTGCCAACCGAGGTCTTCCCCATCGATAAGCGGTTCCTGGTGGCAATGGACCCAAGCAGCCCACCCATGTCGGGAAACGCCGAGGGTCTCGATGATCTTCTGCTGCGCATGTTCCAGAGGAAGCCGTTTGATGCTGCGCTGGTGCTGTGGGATTTATGTCCTCCATGGCTCCCAGAAGCTGCCTTGTGTCGATGGAAAGAGACGATTTCTCTGTATGCACATATGGAGCAGCGACATCGTTTACCGGCCCCTTTCCAGTCGTGGGTGAGTCAGCGTCACCATGAACTAACACACCGTCCGAGCGCCAAACAGCGCCGTGCGCCCGTCAAACTGACAGATGGCGCGATTGTGCCGGTGTGCATGGAACCAGAGTTTGAGAGCTGGCTGCTCCAAGACGAAGCCGCGCTCAGAGCGGTACTGGGCCTCACCGGACAGCAGGTGAAAAAATGGCCTACCTTGCCAAAAGAAAATAGCCAGCGACGCAAAAGACACCTCACGCAGGCTATCTGTGCTGCTCAATCAGCGAGCACAGAGATCTGCAAGAAGATCCGTGGCGACTGGAGAACGAACCAACCCGGATGGACGACTTACCTCTGCCGCAGCCTGGCCAGCCGGTCTTCCGATCAATGGGCCGCACACCCACTCGCAAGACGACTCAAGGAAGTGCTACCGCCACAATCGAGAACCGCTGACTCAGCGACGTGAAGTAGTGACGCTGACTGCTGCTGACGGCTAGCGCGTCTTCTTTTTGGCGGGGACGGCGGCGTCTTTTTGGGCCAGGTAGTCTTCGTAGTTGCCTCGGAAATCAATCAGCCCGCCGCCTGGCTCGAAGATGAACATGTGATTGGCGAAGGTCTCGATGAGGTTGCGATCGTGGGTGACCACGAACGCGGTGCCCTCGTACTTCACCAGCGCTTCGCCGAGCGCCACGATCGACTCAAGGTCGAGGTGGTTCGTCGGCTCATCGAGCACCAGCACGTTCGGCTGCGTTAGCATCAGCCGCGCAAACATCATCCGCACCGTCTCACCACCGGACAGCACCTCGGTCGACTTCTGCCCCTCTTCCCCCTTGAACAGCATCTTGCCGAGCAGGCCGCGAATGTCTTGCAGGTAGGCGTTGGTGTCGTGTGAGTGCAGCCACTCATCGATGGTGGTGTTCTTGGCGATGGAGTCGCCGTGGTCTTGGGCGATGTAGCCGATGCTGACGTCTTTGCCCCACTCGATCTTGCCGGCGTCGGGCGCTAGCTCTCCGGCGAGCAAACGACAGAGAGTGGTCTTGCCGACGCCGTTGCCGCCGACGATGGCGACCTTTTCGCCCTTGGTGACCAGGGTGCTGAAGTTTTCGCAGATCGTGACCTCGGGCCAGCGCTTGGTCAGGCCCTCGATGGTGAGCGTCTGCTTGCCGGACGGCTTTTTGACCAGGATCTGGATGTACGGTCGCTCGATGTTCGAGCGCTTGAGCGCGGTCACTTGCAGCTTTTCGATCTGTTTTTTGCGGCTCTGGACCTGGGAAGCTCGGGTACCGGCCCCGAAGCGCGCCACGAAGTCCTGGAGCTGCGCGATCTTCTTGCTGCGATCGGCGTTTTCGGCCTCGATGCGCGAGCGCACCTGGCTCTTGGCCTCGACCATGTCGTCGTAGCCGCCGGTGTACAGGATGATGGTGTTGTAGTCGATGTCGGCGATGTGGGTGCAGATGGCGTTCAGGAAGTGGCGGTCGTGCGAGATGGTAATGAGCACGCCCTCGTAGTTACACAGAAAGCCTTCCAGCCAGCGGATCGAGTCGAGGTCAAGGTTGTTGGTTGGCTCGTCGAGAAGCAGCACCTGGGGCTTGCCAAACAGTGCCTGCGCGAGCAGTACCCGCAGCTTGAGTCCACCGGGCAGCTCTCGCATCAGTCCATCGTGGGCAGAGGTCGGGATCCCGAGGCCGACCAGCAGCGCCCCGGCATTCGACTCGGCGACGTAGCCGTCCTCTTCGCCGATGATCATCTCCAGCTCGCCCAGGTGGCTGCCCTGCTCATCGGTGATCTCGGGTAGTGCCAGCAGCGCTTCCTTTTCGGACATCGCTGCCCACAGCTTCTTCGCACCGCGCATCACCACGTCGAGCACGCGGACGTCTTCGTAGCCGAACTGGTCCTGACGCAGCACCGAGGTCTTCTCGGGCCGCGACACCGAGCCGCCGGTATCCGGCTGCAGATCACCGGCGAGAATCTTCATGAAGGTGGACTTGCCGGCACCGTTTGGTCCAGTGAGTCCGTAGCGCTTGCCGGGAGTGAAGTTGACGCTCACGTCCTCGAACAGCTTTTTCGCGCCGTACGATTTCGTAACCGAGGAGACCTGTAAGTTCGACATGGGGGACGTGTTATACGGGCAGTCTGGGTCTAACGCCTAGAACGAATCGACGCCGATTGGCTACTTCCCGCGATAGACAGCCGGACGCTTTTCCAAAAACGCCGACATGCCTTCCTTCTGGTCCGCCGTCGCGAACAGCTCGGAAAAGAGCTGCCGTTCCTGTGCGTTCCCTTCCGACAGCGCCCCTTGCCGCGAGGTGTGCAGCGCTTGCTTGGTCTTGGCCACCGCCACCGGTGCCCGCGAGGCAATCTTGTGCGCCAGCTTCTTCGCTTCGCCGAGCAGCTCCGCAGGTGCCGTCAGCCGGTTCACAAGTCCGATCCGCAGCGCCTCAGAAGCGGTGATGTTGTCGCCGGAAAATAGGATCTCGGCAGCCATCCCAAAGGGAACCCGCCGAGGCAACCGCTGGCTGCCGCCAAAGCCGGGCATGACCCCGATGTTGACCTCGGGCTGACCAAAGCGGGCGGTCTCCGAGGCGAGCAGGATGTCACAAGCCATCGCCAGCTCCATCCCACCCCCGAGCGCGAAACCGTTGACGGCCGCGATCACCGGCTGCGGCAACGACTCCAGCGCGTCCATCACCCGGTGCCCTAGCTCGGCAAAGCTGAGCGCTTCGGCAGGTTGCATCGCCGCCATCGCCGCGATGTCCGCACCCGCCACAAACGCCTTTTCCCCGGCCCCCGTCAGAACCACCACACGCACGCTCTCGCTCACCGCCAGCTCACCACAGAGTCGGAGCAGCTCCGTCAGCACCTGCTGGTTTAAGGCGTTGAGTGCCTTGGGTCGATTGATGGTAACGATCTGGACCGGGCCATCGCTGTCGACAAGCAGCGTCTCAAACTGGCTATTCATCCTGTTCCCCTTGTTGTTTCTGGACGTCGGTGACGCCGCCCACTGTAACGCCTACCGTCGAGATTCTCAATTCTTCGCAGGCCCTCACAGGGCTCACGCAGAAAACTCGGAACAGGTGAACCATAAGAGGGCTTACAATTGGGCCGACCTGGCTTCAGGTGTTGCGAGGTGCAGCAGCCTGATGGCCCTCGCCCACTGGCCATCGCCGATACGCGGAGGAAGAAGCCGTGACCCAGCCGTATTGTTCCATCATCCACCGGATGAGCATCGCTCTGTCCCTCGTAGCCGGAGTGGTAAGCCTCGCCGCAGAGCCAAACCACGCGCTCGCCCAGCTCGAACCGCAACAGGCAGCACCCGTGCAGATCCGCAGCCGCCTAAACGGCATGGTTCTCGACATCGCGGGCGGCAACCGCCAGCCCGGAGCCCCGATCATCGCGTATCCGCCCAAGCAAACCGGCAGCGAAAACCAGCTCTGGGAGATGGTCCCGGTCCGCCACAACTCTGTGATGATTCGCAGCCGCTTGAACGGATTTGTGCTCGATGTCCGTGGCGGCAATCGCGCCCCCGGTGCCGAGATCATCGCCTACCCCGCCAAAGCGCAAGCGAACGAAAACCAGCTCTGGGATGTCGTTCCGGCACCAAACGGCGCGGTGTTCATTCGCAGTCGGATGCACGGCCTGGTCCTGGACATCAAGGGAGGCAATCCCGCCCCCGGTGCCGCCATCATCGCTTGGCCCGCCAACCCGCAAGGGAGCCCCAATCAGCTCTGGGATGTCGTTCCAGTACAGCCCGTGTTCATGCCTCCTCCGCCACATCATCCGCATCATCACCAGCCCCCTCCCCCGCCACCGCCTCCGGTGAAACAAGCCCGCGAAGCCGGTCCGATCTGGAACAACGGCGATGCCAACGGCAAGTGCCCGGCGGTCTGCGCGCCTCCTGCTTCCTGGTCCGGAGGATGGTGGACCACGGTGCCAAACCGGATGTCCGTCTGCGAGTGTCTGGTGCCGGTCGCGTATCAGCCACCACCGCCGCCACCGCCGCAGATCATCACCAAGGAAGCCGGTCCAATCTGGAACAACGGCGATGCCAACGGCAAATGCCCGGCGGTCTGCGCACCAAACATGCGCTGGACGGGTCAGTGGCGAACCACGGTGCCAAACCGAATGTCGGTCTGTGAATGTAGCAACCCGTAGCGCGGCACCCTACAGACAGTTCTCGACTCCGGTGGCTGATCGTAGAAAATGCCGCCATGTCGATACCTCCCTCAGCGCGGTGGAAACTTCGCAGCGCCGAGCTCTTGGTTGAGCTTGCAGCGAATCCAAGTGGTCTATCCTCCGAAGAAGCAGCAGCTCGACTGAAGGTCTACGGCACCAACGCTCTCGTTGCCAGCCACAAACTGTCTGCGCTCCGGCTGTTTATCGGACAGGTAAAAAGTCCGCTGGTCCTACTCTTGGTGTTTGCGGCGGGAGTGTCCCTGCTGGCGGGTGAGTGGGTCGATGCCGGACTCGCGCTCGCCATCGTTGCCGCCAGCAGCCTCATCGGAACCTGGCGAGAGTACGATGCGGGGCGAGCCATCGAAAAGCTCAAGTCGATGGTGGTGTCTCGGACACGGGTGTTACGAGACGGACAAAGTACGCTGATCGCAAGCGCTCTGGTGGTTCCTGGGGATGTGGTTCTGCTCTCTGCGGGAGCGCTGATTCCAGCGGATGGAGTACTCCTAGAAGCCAATGATTTCTTTGTCAGTCAAGCCCTGCTAACCGGTGAAGCACTCCCTGTCGAAAAGCGTGCGGAGTCAGCAGCGGAGCCGGGTACAGAGGGACTCCGTCCGACCGAACGGAAGGATGCCGTCTTTCAGGGGACCAACGTTCGCAGTGGCAGCGCCAAATGTCTGGTGATTTACACCGGACGCGGCACCATGTTCGGAGCGATCGCGGACAAGCTGAACCTCCGTCCACCTGAAACAGACTTTGATCGCGGACTCCGCCACTTCGGCAACCTGCTGGTGGTGACCATGCTGATTATGGTGCTCGGCGTGGTGGTCGTAAACGTCGCTCTGCACCGTCCCCTGTTCGATTCCCTCCTGTTTGCGATTGCCTTGGCGGTAGGCCTTGCTCCCGAGATGCTCCCCGCCGTACTGAGCGTCAATCTCGCCAAGAGCGCGCAAGCCATGAGCCGCAAAGGAGTCCTGGTTCGTCGGCTCAACGCGATCGAAAACTTTGGAGCGATGGACGTACTATGCACCGACAAAACGGGCACACTCACTGTGGGTGAAGTAAAGCTCGCAGGCAGCTACGATCCCGCCGGAGTGGAGTCCCCCGACGTACTCCGTGAAGCCGCAGTGAATTCCCACTTTGAAACCGGACTGAATAATCCGCTCGATGAAGCAATCGAAGCCGCCGCACAGCTTCATCCCACAGGAATCGAAAAAGTCGACGAAATTCCCTATGACTTTCTTCGCAAACGACTGTCCGTAGTGGTGAAGGAATCGGGAGTCCTGCGGATGATCACCAAAGGGGCCGTCGCTTCTGTTCTCGATGCCTGTCTGTTGTCGCCAGAGGAACGCAAAGCCCTGCTCGACCGCGCCGAGGAATGGGGGTCACAAGGCTTTCGGGTCATTGGTGTCGCAACCAAGCTCACAGAGTCCCAATCGACCTGGCATCGCGAAGATGAAGTAGCGCTCACGTTCCGGGGATTTCTGACATTCTTTGATCCGCCGAAACCGGGTATCCGTGAAACGCTCACCGAACTGCAGCGCCTGGGAGTCTCGCTCAAGCTGATTTCGGGAGACAGCCGGTCGGTCAACATTCACCTGGCCAAGTCGGTCGGGCTACGCGCCGAACAGATCCTTACCGGGGCCAATCTTGACGACCTGAGCGACGAAGCCTTATGGGCACGAGTTGAGTCTACCGACGTCTTTGCGCAGGTCGATCCCAACCAAAAGGAACGCATCATCCTGGCGCTCAAAAAGCGCGGCCACGTAGTCGGTTATATGGGAGACGGAATCAACGATGCACCCGCGCTGCATGCAGCAGATGTCAGCATCTCCGTTGATTCCGCAGTTGATGTTGCCAAAGAAGCGGCGGACTTTGTGTTACTCGAGTCAAACCTCGATGTACTGCGAGGTGGAATCATGGAAGGTCGTACGACCTTCGCCAACACGCTCAAGTACATCCTGACCACCACCAGTGCCAACCTCGGCAACATGCTGAGCATGGCGGCAACCTCGGTCTTTTTGCCATTCCTACCGCTGCTCGCAAGCCAGATCCTGCTAAACAACTTGCTATCAGACGTTCCCGCGATGGCACTCGCCGGAGACGCGGTTGACACCGAGCTCATTCAGACTCCGCGCCGCTGGAACATGACCTTCATCCGTCGCTTCATGATCCAGTTCGGAATGCTTAGCTCGCTGTTCGACTTGCTAACATTTGGGATGCTGCTGAAGGTGTTTCAGGCAAACGTCGAGACATTCCGCACGGGCTGGTTTGTCGAGAGTATGCTCACCGAGTTGGTGATTGCGCTCGTAGTCCGAACTCGCCGTCCCTTCTTTAGGAGTCGTCCGGGTACCTCGCTGCTTGCGCTGACCTTGATCGTTGCGGCTCTCGATCTGGCGATTCCGTACTTGCCCTATGCACGGGTGTTCGGATTCACTCCGCTGCCGCTGTCACTGCTGCTCGCTCTCGTTGGGATCACGGTTTTGTACGTGGCATCGACCGAGCTACTCAAGCTGGTCTTTTATCGAGCCGACAAGCTAGTGCAAAACCGTTCGTAGCCGCGAGATTCCCATTCCCAACGTCAGATCGCTGTCGCTCTCAAAGGAAGAAAACCGGAGTCCCATTCCCCGAAGCGCCCGCACGCCTCCTTTGCCATCCGAAAAGTTGAGAAAGTAGTGATTCTTCACCTCACCACGTGCGGTAACTCGCGCATGGGAATCGGGTAGGGAAAAGAAGACCTGGACCTGGGTTCCGAGCGGCAGTGGTTCGCGCACTTCAACCATCATTCCACCCGTTGAGACATTGCGCGCAATCGCCGAGACTTCTCCGAACGACTCACCGCGCAGCGCGACCGCAAAGGCTTTGTCAAAGCGCATGCTGCGGCGCTTTTCGACTCGCGTTGGTGATCCCGAAGGAACGTGAGCACGGGTCGAACGACCGCTTTGGGGACGGCCAGTCACAGGACGACCGCTTTGGGGACGACCGCTTGGGGGACGACCACTGACAGGGCGAGCTGACTGACTCGATGAGGATTTGGCGGAAGACTTCGGCAGCGTGGGCTTCATGACCCAGACCGTAGTGCGGTAAGTCAAGGAAGTCAAAAATCTTACGTTGTCCTACATGGTCACACTCTGTGTGCCCAGACCTCACTCAAACAACGCCTAGACTAGGGGCTCTTTCACGCCGCTTGGCACGAGCCATAGCCGGCGAGTAGCCAAAAACAGCAGCAGCCCGAGTCCTGCGCCGACCAGTGCCAGCACGAAAAAGACCGGTCGAGCACCGTAGGCATCGATGAGCAGCCCCACTCCAACCGTCGAGGAGCTGTATGCGACTGCCAAGATCGCTTGGTCAAAGGCAAACAGTCGACCGCGCAGCGCGTCAGGCACCGCTTTTTGCATCGCAAACGTCGTCGCCTGCCACATCGCGCCGCCGCCCATGTGCCCGATCACGACCGGTATCAGGCCGAGTTCGAGGGTGCTGCTCTTCGACAGAGCGGCATAACCGAGCGAATAGATCATCAGGCAAGGCGCAATCATCGTGGTGCGCAGCGAGGGACGCGACACCAGCGCAAACAGCACAAACGGTCCAATGAGCGCCCCAAATCCTCGCGCCACAAACAGCATCGAAATGCCCTCGGAGCCACGCAGGAACACCTTTTCCGCAAACACCGACAGCAGCGAAGTCATCCCGAGCACCAGTCCGAGCAGCCCTTTGCCGCACAAAAGTGCCACCACCTGGGGACTGCGCCGTGAAAACTGCCCCGCCTCGCTCAGCGACTCACGCAGCGTCAACGGTTGTTCTCGGTGCGGCTGATGCTCGGAAAACGGCGTCTTGATGCGCAGCAGGAGCAAGGCCGACAAAAGAAAGCTGAGCGCGTTCAACGCAAACGCGACATTGCGCCCAAAATGCGTCGCCACCAAGCCTCCCAGCGCCGAACCGACCATCAACATCGTCCCCCACGCCGAGCCAAGCAGTGCGTTGGCCCGCCCGAGATCCTCTGGAGCCACCAAGTTCGGAGCCGCCGCCTCCGCTGCCGGATCAAAGAAACCAGAGCCCGCCGACAGTCCAGCCACCGCCACAAACGCCAGCGGCAACAGCGAGGGCGACACCACCAAAAGTGGCAACAGCGCGAGACCGGCCCGCAACAGATCGACCAGCACCATCAACCGGCGGCGATCAGTACGATCGATCAAGTTGCCTGCCCACGGGGTCACCAGCAGCGCTGGCAGACCCAAACAGACGTTGACGAGTGAAATGAGCGTCGCGCTCCCGGTCTGCGACAGCACCAGATCGTACAGCGCCACCATCATGAACCAGTCGCCCGCCAAGCTGATTAGCGTCGCAATGTAGACCCGACGAAAGTCAGCATTGCGCAGCAATAGCCCCAAGTAGCTGCCTCCAACCGGAGGTCGAGGCCGTCCCGATCCACCCTCAACCAGCCCGATCGCTGGCTGTTCCCCGTTTTGTATATCCGTGCTGTCCATGCATCGATCCCGGCGGCTCGGCCCCGGTGATTGTTACGCAGAGCGACGATGTTTGCCCGCTTCGCAAACCGTGATGCGGAAAAGCCAATGGCGTTTCGCGATCTTTCAGCCTGCGCTGATGGTTGAAAAGTATGCGTTCTTGACGGTACCCTAAAACCATGCGCAGAAGGCATAGCGTCTACCGGCTCGCTACCGTGAGTGCTCTTGGCCTGCTCTTGTCGTCCTCTGTCATTCGGCTTCCTACCGAGTCAGCAACGGCACGAGCAGCACCGACAGTTATCACGGCGACCCCACTGCAGCGGCCTAGCGTCCCGCTCCCGCCACGGATGCCGTTTGTGGAACATCAACCATCGGTGCGCCATGTGGTGATCATCAGTGAAGACGGCATGCGCCCGGACCTGATCTACGGTCAGCAAAACATGGTCTGGCACGAGCAGCTCTATCGCAACGGCTCGTTTTCGTGGAAAGCCCGCACCATTCGCACTGCCTCGACCCTGCCATCTCATGCCTCGATGCTGTCAGGAGTTGATGTCGATCAGCACGGACTGACCTGGAACACCTGGCTCAAGACCCGTGGCTTTATCCGTGTCCCGACGATCTTCCAAGCCGCCGAGGAAAACGGGATGAAGACCGCAGCTTTCGTCGGCAAGCCCAAGCTGCGTCACATCATGCCCGAGGGAACCGTCGGAACCTTTGCCCGTCCTGGCTACTATTGCAAAAAAGTCAGCGACGAGGCCGCTCGCTACATCGAGCGTGAACGGCCGGAGCTTTTGTTCGTCCACTTCTCCGATCCGGACGAAGCCGGCCACTCTGACGGGTGGATGACCGCCAGCTATCGCAAAGCGGCGCTCGCATCCGACGCCTGCCTTGGCACCATCTACCGGGCCCTACAGCAAGCCAACATGATTGATGAGACCCTGGTCATTGTCTCCGCTGACCACGGTGGTCATGCCCGAGGCCACTCCGGCGCGCTACCGAGTGATCGAGAAATCCCGTGGATCGCGTCGGGTCCTGGGGTGCGGCGCGGCTACCACATCCGATCCGCCGTCTCGACCATGGACACCGCTGCCACAGCCCTCGCGGCCCTGGGCCTTTCCCCACTTACCCGCATCGCCGGTCGCCCGGTCTCCGAAATTTTCCAGTAGTCGGCCCTCGCTTGTAACGCAGCGCGTTGTGAAAACGGACGCCCGTTTCTGAGCCACTGTGTGCAGGCCGTTTTCCGTCGCTGGCCATCTGTCAGACTGGCCCCATGCTTGCACATCCAAAGTCCTCAGTAGCCCAGCGGATCGCTCGCAATGCGGTCCCACCGAGCATCCCCTCGGCGAGGGCAGCGGAACACGGAGCCCCACATGCAACCAGAGCCGCACGGACTGACAGCGCAAACCGGAATACGCAGTAGCCGCGTAAACTCATTCGCAGTGCGTAGTGATGTACGCGCTCTGTCGATTGGCTACCGCTCTGGCACACTGCAAAAATATTCAGGTGTTTTCATCAGTGCGGTGGCTTGGGTGGTGTTTTTGATCGGGCTTGCCTACTTCCTGCTTGCCGCAATGCAGCAACAGGCCGAGGAACTGAGTGCGGGCCTAGACTCGACGGAGCGGGGGATTAGTTACTGCCTTTCGGCGATTCTCTTGCTCGCTGTAGCCGTGCCGCAGTGGGTCATGGGTGAGCGACGATTGAACCGCCTGCTTACAATCTAGTCCTTGGTCTGCTTAGGTGCGCTTGCGGGCTTCGTCCAGCGTACCGACCATGTAGAACGCACTCTCCGGCCAGGCATCGCACTCGCCTTCGAGGATCGCCAAACAACCAGCCAGGGTATCGGCCAAATTAACGGTCCGCCCAGTTCGACCGGTAAACGCTTCTGTCACCAAGAAGGGCTGGGTCAAAAAGCGCTGTAATCTACGGGCTCTGGCGACGGTCCGGCGATCATCTTGCGACAGCTCTTCAAGTCCCAGCATAGCGATGATGTCTTGCAGCTCGCGATACTGGGCGAGTGTCTTGCGAACCCGCTCCGCCACTCGAAAGTGATGCTCTCCGACGAGTCGAGGGTCGAGCAGGTTCGACGATGAAGACAGAGGATCGATCGCCGGGTAGATGCCCTCTGACGCAAGCTTGCGCGACAGCACCAGGCTGGCATCCAGGTGAGAAAACAGCTGTGCCACGGCCGGATCGGTCAAGTCGTCCGCGGGAACATAGACCGCTTGGATCGACGTCACCGCGGCCCCCTCGACGGAAGCGATCCGCTCCTCGAACTCGGCGACCTCGGTCGCCATCGTCGGCTGATAGCCCACCCGAGACGGCAGTCGCCCGAGCAGACCCGACACTTCACCGCCCGCCTGGATAAAACGAAACACGTTGTCGATGAGCAGAAGCACATCCCTCTTGCGCTCATCTCGAAAAAACTCTGCCACAGTGAGCGCGGTGAGCCCGACGCGCCAGCGCGCTCCCGGTGGTTCGTTCATTTGCCCGAACACCAGAGTGGTGTTTTTGAGCACGCCCGACTGCTTCATGTCGAGCCACAGCTCATTGCCCTCTCGGGAACGCTCACCGATGCCCGCGAACACCGAGACGCCACCGTGGCTCTGCACGGTCGCACGAATCAGCTCCATGAGCAGCACCGTCTTACCGACACCGGCCCCCCCGAACAGACCCGCCTTGCCACCACGATGAAGGGGCAGCAACAAATCGATCACTTTGATGCCAGTCGAAAACACCTCTGGCGTATGTCCCTGCGTCGACAGAGCCGGTGCCGCACGATAGATCGGACGCTGCGGAGTCTCCGGCGGTGGTGGTGGCAGGTTGTCAATGGGAGCCCCCAGCACATTGCAAAGCCGCCCGAGCATGTTTTCACCGACAGGTACATGGATACAGCGACCGCTTCGTTCGGCCGGTAAACCGCGACGTAGTCCTTCGGTGTAGTCAAGCGCGACCGTCCGCACCTGCCCCAAGTCGGTGTGCTGCTGAACCTCCAAAACCAGCCTTCGCCCTGCGTGTTCGATAAACAGGGCCTCGCCGATATCAGGCAACTCCCCATCGGGAAAGCGCACATCGACGACTGAGCCACGGACTCGCACCACGGTACCCATCGCACTCATCGCGAGCCTCCGCCGAGCAGTGCACTCGCCGTCGCGACTTCGAGAATCTCACTGGTGATCGAGTCTTGTCGCTCCGCCCGCTCTCGCTGCCGCAGGTCGCCAAGCTGCTCTTCTAGATTGCGATGCGAGGCATCCATCGCCACAAAGCGGGCCGCCTGCTCGCACGCGAATGACGACGCAATCATCCACGTCACCTGGGAAAAAGCATACTCTTGCAACAGCCTCGCCGTCAGCACTTCGGCGGGCAACGTATGGTGCGGAGGATCTCCATCGAGCACCTTCGGAGCAACCTGCGGCGGAAACAAGCGCTGACGGAACGGCTCGTAGCTAACCGAACCCCGCAGTCGAGCAAATATCACCTCGATCTCGGCCACCTCTCCGCTGGTCACTGCTTGGAACAGGCTCTCCACGAGCACGCTCGCGGTCCTGGCCACCGCGCCAAGCGTCGTGGGCATGCTATCGGAGTCCAAGATCGGCAGTCCGCGCTCCTGGCATTGACGAAGCCCTCGCTTGCCAAGCACCTGCAACTGACACGGCGACTCGGCCCGCGCCTTCTCCACCTGGGTCAGTAGCACATCGTTGAGCGCTCCAACAAAGCCGTGCTCCGACAGACACACCACCAGCCGCCGCATTCCAGTACGCTCGACAGGCTGCAGTTCTTTCGTCGCGGCAAGCAGTCCCATACCTTGCTGCAGTGCAGAGAGCGTCGCCGCAGCGTAGCGTTCTAAGCCCGCGAAATTCTCCTGTGCTTGCCGCTGCCTCGCTGCTGCCAGTGAGCGCATCGCCTGCGTCAGGTTGCTCAGCTGCTGCACGGTACGGATATGCGATGAGAGGTCAGCTCCGAACATCTGCGCCCTCACCTGCCTCTAGTCGAGCCACCACCGCCTGCATCGCGGTCCGCAACTGCTTTTGTTCTTCATCGGTGAGCACAGCGCCTTGCTCAATCCGCAGCGCCAGCATCGCTAGTTCACCGGTAAGAAGATTGAGCACTGCATCGCGGAAGCGCCCAACCATCGCGACCTGGGATCCGTCCAGCAGTCCATCTTCGATCGCTTGCAGCAAAGCGACCTGATGGGCCGTCGACAGTGGTTGAAACTGCGGCTGGAGCAGCGCGGCCCGAACCCGTCGCCCACGATCGATCACTTTCTGGGTACGCTGATCAATGGCTCCGCCGAAGCGAGTGAACACCTCAAGCTCTAGAAACTGGGCGTAGCCGAGGCGCAGGCTTTCTGACACCCGCCGGAGCACCGGCAACTGGGTCTTGCCACCAACGCGAGAGACGCTCTTTCCGACATCAATCGCTGGTTTTTGACCCTCACTCCACAGCCGTGGCTCCAAAAAAATCTGTCCGTCAGTAATGGAAATGAGGTTGGTCGGAATATAGGAAGACAAGTTCCCGGCCAGCGTCTCGGCTATCGGTAGCGTGGTCAGTGAGCCACCACCTCGCTGAGTCGACAGCCGTGCAGCTCGCTCGAGCAGCCGAGAGTGAAGGTAGAAGATGTCGCCGGGATAGGCCTCTCGACCCGGTGGTTGACGGAGTAGAAGCGCCACCTGCCGATGAATCTGGGCGTGCTTGGTCAAATCATCGAGAACCAGCAGCACGTGCCGGCCTCGATCGCTAAAGTACTCGGCCATCGAGCACGCTGCATACGGAGCCAGCCACTGCAAACCCGCTGCCGCGTCAGACGCTGCCACGACACAGATTGTGCGCGCCTTGGGACCACGCCCGCGAATTGCTTCGACGGCCTGCGCGACCGAGGAAGATCGCTGACCAATGGCCGCATAGACGCAGATCACGTCGCTCGCGTTTTGACTGATGATGGTGTCGACGGCAATTGCCGTCTTGCCGGTAAATCGGTCGCCGATGATCAGCTCGCGCTGCCCTCGGCCGAGCGGCAACATCGCATCGATCGCGGTAATACCGGTGTGCAGCGGCTCAGTGACCGGCTGGCGTTCGGTAATGCTCGGTGCAGCACGCTCAATCGGTAGATGCGAGGAGGTCTGGATCGCAGGCCCGCCATCGAGCGGCTGACCAAGCGGATCGACTACCCGCCCGAGCAAAGCGTCCCCGACCGGAACCTCCATCACTTGACCGCTGCCACGAACCGGTGAGCCTGCCGTGATGCCGTCCTGGCGACCGAGTAGCACGCAGCCAATTTGCTCTTCATCGAGCACCACCACCAGCCCCAGCACGCCGGAGGCAAAGCGAAGCACCTCACCAAGCTGTGCGTGCGGCAGGCCCTGGACCTGAACCACTCCATCTGCCAACGCCGAGACGCGCCCCAGCGACTCGGGCTGTGGAGATAGGTCGAGCGCAGCTACCAAGCCCTGGGCCCGGGTCGACCAGTCAGACAGCTTGCTCAACAGATCGCTCATCGCAGCAGCGTCTCGGCCTGGACTTTCGCGAGAGCCCCCGCCAAGTGGAGAGCAAACGACAGATGGCCCAGTCTCAGCTCGACACCGACCCGAAGCTTGGGCTCCAAACGGGTCGTCAGCGCAACTTCGACGCCTGCCAGCGCAGCCAGCTCGCTACGAATCGCCGCCAGTTGTGTCGGACTAACTTCAGAGGTCACATGCAGCTCGGCACCGTGCCGGCGAAGCTCGATCACCAAGCGCTCACGCTCGGCCAATGACAGCGTCGCAATCTTGCGCACGGCTGTCTGCACCGCGCTCAGCGGATCGGCCACCACCGCACCGTCTTGTAACAGCCTTTCGGCGATCACCAACCCAAGCTGAACCGCTTGTTGCCGAAGTTCACGCTCGACTTCGTTGCGTTCTCGATCGAGCAAAGCCGTTTGCTTGGCTCTCAGCTCATCGAACTGCGACTCAATCTTCTTGCGAAGCTCAGACGTCTCGACCTCGGCCTGTTTTTGCGCAAGCTGGAGCACGCCCTGCTTTTCGTCTTCGAGCGCCGCCAGCTTATCGAGGTATTCCTGCTTGAGCTGCTCCGCCTGCTGCCGCTCCGTCACCGCAGCCGCCTGTTCCAGTGCCACCTTGCGCTTGCGCTCATCGATGACCGCGAGAATGGGCCGATACAGGAAGCGCTGTAACAGAAACACCAACACCAAGAAATTGATCGTCTGAAGCGCGACGTTCCACAGCGAGATATGCATCGCTTACTTAACGAATGGGTTAGCGAAGAGCAGCACCAGCGCAACGACCAAGCAATAAATCGCCATCGCCTCGATCATGGCCAGGCCAACGAACAGCGACCGCGAGATCGTCGGCCCCGCTTCCGGCTGCCTGGCAATCGCCTCCATCGCCGCTTGAATCGCTCGTCCCTCGGCCAGCGCTGGACCCATCGCGCCAAAACAGACCGCGATGACCGCACCAAGGATGCTCACCACCTGAACACTCATCTTCCTACTGTCTCCTTGTGATCGTGGCTTTGCGGCTGCGGATGATCCTCGACTGCCGCCGCAATATACACCGTCGCCAAGATGCTAAAGATGTACGCCTGAACCACGCCGGTTAAAAGCCCAAACAAGATGATTGGAATCGGCACAAGTAGCCCAGCCACTGACACGATCACCCCGAGGATGAGTCCGTGGCTCATGAGGTTACCGAACAGCCGCATCATCAGCGAAAAGGTCCGTGTCAGCTCCGATAGCACGTGGATCGGAAACAGGATCGGCGTCGGCTGAAAGAAGTGCTTGAGGTACTGCACGAGTCCATGGCGACGAATGCCAAAGTAGTACACCGACACAAACACCACCAAGCCAAGTGCCATCACCGTTTCCAGTCGCTCAGTCGGTGGTGCCAGTCCAGGCAGAAGTGACAGCGAGTTGGCGACGATTAAGAACAGAAAGAGAGTGCCCAGCAGTGGCAAATAGGTACGGCCCTGCTTGCGGGTGACCTCCTCTATCTGGTCCAGAATCGTGGACACGATCACCTCGACGATGGCTTGCAGCTTGCCGGGCTCGGAACGAAGTGTTCTAGACAGAGCAAAGCTCCCCGCACCGAGCAGCAGCGTAATCCCACAACTCGTGAGCAATGAACCACGGATGGGCACCGGCCCCAGTTGAAGAAGGATCGGCTCAAGGAGCGGTGAGATCATCAGGCTGTCTCCGAAGCCAAACGTATAGCGCAAGGTGTGTCGGCACAAACCCAAGTAGCCCGTACAGCAGCACCTGTCGCCCGAGATAGCCAAGCAGCGCCATCACTGCCACGAGCGCCACCAGCCGAACGACGTGAAGGAGCACCGCCCAGCCAGCATGTTCCATCGCTGTATAGAGTCGAGTGTTCCAGCGCAGCAGCAGCACGTAGCTTACGGCGAGCAAGACCCCGAGGCCAAACCCAAGTGCAATCATCATCGCAGTCCTCCGCTCGAAGGGTCGCTCACCATCATCTAGCAAACCAGCATACCCGCTGCCGATGCTAGCTGAGCTTCTTACGGCTGAACGAACCCCGATCGTTTCGGAAATACAGATCCCAAGTTATGTAAAGTGAACGTCCACCTTCCCTCACCCACCGTCCTACCACACCCAGATACTCCCGGCCTCACACAGGCTACTTCGAGCCTCACACAGGCTACTTCGAGCCTTTCACAGGCTACTTCGAGCCTTTCACAGGCTACTTCGAGCCTCACACAGGCTACTTCGAGCCTTTCGCAAGGCTATTCCCAGCTTCACGTAGGCTACTTTCAGCCTTTCGCACGGCTACTTCCAGCCTTTCGCACGGCTACTTCCAGCTTCACGTAGGCTGCTGCTTGCCTCACACACGGCTACACCCAGCCTCACGCAGGCTGCTGCTTGCCTCACCCACGGCTGATTCGAGCCTTTCGCACGGAACGGCTTGCCTCATGCAGGCTGCTTCCCACCTTCTTCACTACAACCGCCGCCGAATCGGAGACTCTTCACTGGCTTCCGCTTGCAGCCGGCCACTTGGTTCGCGACGCAGCCGAGACATCGCAACCTTGGGATCGTGGGTGTAGAACAAATACGCGCCGCGATCGCACAGCTCGGACAAAAGTGCTGTCTTTTCGTCGATGAGCAGCTCGGGGTAGCGGTCGTAGCCCATCGTCATCGGCAAATGGACCCATGCCGTCCCTGGCACCAGATCACCGGCGAAGACCACCGCACGATCGGGCGATGGACCCTGCACTTCCGTGAGCAACAGGCCCGGCGTGTGGCCGCTGGAGTAGTGGAAGCGAAGACCAGGCAGAGACGGGTCGCTCTCGACACCATCGACCAAGACCTGCAGCCGCCCGCTGTCACGCAGCAGACCTGGCAACTCGGGGATAAACGACGCCCGGTCACGAACATGGGGATGCTCGGCACGGGCGAGTGCAGACTGACTGACCACGTAGCGTGCCTTCGAAAACAACAGCCGTCGCGGCTCGTTGGCAGCGTACGGGGCCAGCAGTCCGCCTGCATGGTCAAAATGCAGGTGCGACAAGATCACGTCCGTGATGTCGTCGGGTCGAATGCCCAGCTCCGCAAGGGAGCGCAGCAGCACATGTTCCTCTTCGACCACGCCAAAACGACTACGCAGCTCGGGTGCGAAGAACACACCAATCCCGGTCTCGAGCAGCATCTTGCGATCACCAGTCTCGACGAGGAGGGCACGACAGGCGAGGCTGATGCGGTTTTCGACATCCGGCACAAAGAAGCGAGTCCACAGCGCCTTGGGAGCATTGCCAAACATGGCACCCCCATCAAGACGCTGCGAGTTCCCAGCGACTGCCGTGAGGAATATTTCGTCCATCGGCCGATTATGACCAAAAGCTTGTATGCTGTCCTGGCCATGCTCCCCGGTTCGCCCGATGCTCCTCAGGTGCGACCCGCTCGCTTGGGTGGGTTGATCCTGTTCCTGGTGATGGTTGCCTTATCGGACGGGTACGATCTGCTCGCGCTGTCACAAACACTGCCAGAGCTACGCACCACCTTCGGGCTATCGGTGAGCGAAGGCGGTCGATTGGTGGCCATCGCCAACATCGGCACCGTGTTTGGTTACTTCGTGCTTCGTCGGGCCGACAGCATTGGTCGCAAGCCCGTGCTGTTGTGGTCGGTTTTCGGCTATTCGCTGGCTGCCCTGGGGTCGGCGCTTGCACCCTCACCTCTGCTGTTTCTGCTGGCGCAGCTTGCGTCGCGAGTCTTCATCGTCAGCGCTTTGGCCACCGCCTCGCTGTTCGTTGCCGAGGAATTCCCGCTCCACCATCGTGTTCACGCCATCGGCCTGCTGGTGTCGATTGCCAGCCTTGGTGGAGTCCTCTGCGCCGTCATGGCACCACGGCTGATCGCGACCCCGTACGGCTGGCGCAGCATCTACATTCTGGGAGCGGGGGCGATGCTGACACTCCCATACGGGGTGTTTCGACTGCGCGAGACCCACGGCTTCCTAACGATCGATCAGCACATCGTTCCATCACTCACCACGATCTGGCGAGCCGGTCATGGCCGGATGCTGCTCGTCTGTACGTCACTGTGGCTCTTGACCTACTCGGTGAACCAGAGCTCGACCACGTTTTGGAAAGAACACGCCGTCTCGGGTCTGCACCTTTCGCAGCAGATCATTGGCAACTACGTTGGGCTGGCAGCGATTCTGGCGATCCCGCTATCGGCTGCCGTTGGGCCACTCATCCATCGCTGGGGACGACTGCGGAGCAGCATCCTCGTCTATCTCGCGATGGCGCTCGGGCTGATCGGGGCCTACACGCTACCACCCGGCTTTTTGCTGCGCTGCGCCCTGACCATCATGGTTGGCAGTGCCAGCGGGGCACTGGTGATCGCAACCACGGTCACCGCAGAAAGCTTCCCGACGAAACAACGCGGCGACGCGATGGCGTGGTCGAACAGTCTGCTCGGGCGCTTCGGGTTCGTCCTGTCACCACTGATTATGTCGTCACTGGCCGAGGAGCGAGGCTGGTCCAAAACGATGCCGATTTTGGCGAGCCTGCCACTTGTCGCACTGCTGATTGTGTGGCGATTCGTCCCGAACAAAGCCTTCCGTGGCGATGGCGACTTTGGTAGCCTCTAGACCTAAGTAAACTCAGCGAGACTCCGGGTAGGCGATGTCCCAAGAGCAGAAGGAAGCCGAGAAGCTCGTCGGTCTGGTTCTAAACGGTACCTACCGACTGGAGCAGCTCCTGGTGACGGGTGGCATGGGCGCAGTGTTTCGCGCTCGCCACGTCCGCACCGGCGGCGTCTGCGCCATCAAGGTGCTGCACCAGCGTGCGGCGATGCAGGGCGACTTAAGCGAGCGATTTCAAGATGAAGCCCGGATCATCGCCGGGCTGCGTCACCCGAACATCGTCCAGGTGAGCGACCTCGACCGCGACAAGTCCGGCATGGCGTTCATCGTCATGGAGCTGCTCGAAGGCGAAGATCTGCAAGATCGGATCGAACGCACCGGCAGCATTCCACTTGATGAGGCGCTGCTCATCACGAAACAGATCTCATCTGCGCTGCATGCGGCTCACTTGCGGGGTGTAACCCATCGTGACCTCAAGCCACGCAACATCTTCCTGTCCCGTCACGAAGAAAACGGCGAGGTGATTCAGACCGCCAAGGTGATCGACTTTGGTGTGTCGAAGGTGCCCCGTCCTGCCGACAAGGCGACGCGTGACCTGTTGGTGCTGGGAACGCCTCGCTACATGGCCCCCGAAGGCGCAATGGGGCAAAACTCCCAGATCGACGGACGCTCGGATCAGTGGTCGGTGGGGGTCATCCTGTACCGAATGCTGTCGGGGAAGCTGCCGTTTGATCACGAAAACGTCATCGACCTGTTCAAGCAGGTCATTAACGAGCAGCCGACCCCGATTGAGCAGCTTGTCCCCACGGTACCGCCCTACGTGGCGGCGGCGATCGTGCGCTCGCTCTCTAAGAAGAAGGAAGACCGATTCCCGTCGATGCTCGAGTTCATGCACGCGCTCGAGCCGCCGCCGGCTGCGCCGCCGTTTTCGCTCAAGCGCAGCCTGCTGTTTGGAATCGGTGGTGCGGTCATGGCAAGCCTGATCGTGATGCCACTTCTTGTGCGCGAGCTACAAGGCAAGAAGCGAACCGGTCAGGTCGGGCAGATGCTGGTGCAGGCCGACGAAGCGCTGATGGATGAGCGATGGGACGAGGCGGTGAAGCTGGCCAGCCAAGTCCAAACTGTGCCGGGGCAGCCTCCGTATGTGGCGTCTGCGGCAGAGAACATCAAGCGGCGGGTCGAGCGCGGTCGAAAGATATCGGGCGATGTGCAGCAGATCATGCAGTCGCTCACCAGCAAAGACTACGACGGGGCGCTGTCTCGCAATCGCGAGCTGCCCCCCAGGACGAGCTTCCGTATCACCGCTCAGCAGCACTACGATTTGTTACAGCAGCTTGTTGTTGCGTATCACCTGCAGCAAGCCGAGGCAGAACGCTCACTCGGCAACTGCGACAAGATCGAGCCGCATGTCTCAAAGATTCTGGAACTGGTTCCCGATCACGTCGATGCGCTGACTGCTCGATGGCGACCATGTGCGCTGATCACGGGACAGCCGCCGGGAGTCCGCAAGCTCGCTGGCTATCCCCCGCTACGCGACTTTGCCGACAAGCCACTGGGCATGCCGGGCGAGCACGACAAGCAGCGCAACAACTTCGCGGAGATTGATCGGGCACTACGCGACGCCCAGATTGCTCACCAGCACGGCGAGTACATGAAGGCGGTGGCGCTGGCCCACACAGCGACATCGGTGCCGATTCGCAGCCTGCCCGCCTGGCGAATTGTTGGCGTGTCGGCCTGTCACTTAAAGAGCCGCGACATCCTCGACTACGTCATTCCGCACCTTGACCAAGCGTCCAAAGAGTTCGTGCGCAGCCGCTGTACCGCAGCAGGCTACAAGGTTCCGTTCTAGCCAGAATTTGCTCGTTTTTGTCCGTTCTGGCCCTTTGATCCACTCCGCCCAGCCAGGTATGGTCCGGCCTTCTTTCCAAAGGAGGCACCCATGTTCAAAAAGATCGCTCTCGCATTGGTCGTTGCTGCTTTCGCATTGGCCGCTGTGGTTGCAACTCGTCCCTCTGACTTCCGTATCGAGCGCAGCACCACCATCAACGCTCCGGCTGATATCGCCTATGGATTGGTCAGCGACTTTCACGGCTGGGCGGACTGGTCACCATGGGAAGCGCTCGATCCGGCCATGAAAAAGACCTTCACCGGCCAAGCGGGCGAAAAAGGTTCGAGCTACGAGTGGCTGGGCAACAAAGACGTGGGCGAAGGTCGAATGACGATTGTGGAGGCGAAGCCGTCGTCACTTGTCGAAATCAAGCTGGAGTTCATCAAGCCGTTTGCAGCGACCAGCCAGACAACGTTGACGTTCGAGCCGGCGGGGGACAAGACCAAGGTCACGTGGGCGATGGTGGGACAAAACAACTTTGTCGCAAAGGCGATGACGCTGTTTATGAACATGGACAAGATGGTCGGCGCGGACTTTGAAAAGGGACTGGCCAAGCTCGGTGAAAAATCGGCTGCTGAGCATGCGGTTCGCGTCGCTGCGGCACAGAAGAAGGCCGCCGAGGAAGCCGCTCAGCGAGCCGCCGCCGAAGCCGCTATGCGCAAGGCCGCCGAGGAAGCCGCTCAAGCCGCTGCTGCCCCAGCCGCCGCGCCACAGAAGAAGTCGTAACCGTTCTACAACCGCTCGGCCAGCCGACGACTCGCCCGCATCGCCAGTGCCATGATCGTCACCTGCGGATTGACCGCTGGCGAGGTCGGAAGCACGCTCCCATCACAGACATATAGACCCGGCAAATCGTGCGCTTGTAGGTCGGTATCGACGACGCTGTGATAGGAATCGAGCCCCATCCGTACGGTTCCAAGCGGGTGATACGCCGTCAGCTCAAAGTCTCGGGCGCGGAGTCGCATTCCCGAGAGCCGGTCGATCTCCTGCTGACTGGTGATCATCGGCTGCGGGGCAACCCCGGTCAACACTCGCTCGGCCCCTGCCGCCAGGAACATCCGCGCTACCAACGATGCCCCACGCTGTAGCCTCGCCACATCACGGTCGGCCAGGTTGTAGTGGATCAGCGGACGCCCACCGGGGCCGGGACGAACGCTGCCGTTGCCCTTGTCTTCGACGAGGAATCCGAAGCAACTTTGCCGGTCGTAGGCTGCCATGAGCTCCATAAATGGCTTGCCGACGAGAGTAATCGCCCCAGCGGTCTGCTCAGGAGGCAAAAACGCGCTCTCCATCAACATTCCTTCGTCGTGGAACTCTTCCACGGCGTAACCCTGAGGTACTCCCGAAAAGCTGTTGAGCCGATACGGCATCACCGCCCGCAGCCCGACCGCGGGGTGAATCGTCATGTTCTGACCGAGTGCTCCCGAGCGACCGAGTGCTCGACGCGTTGTCACATCACTTTGGAGCAGCACGGGCGTCATCAGCGTGCCACCCGCAACGACCACGGCCTTGGCTCGAACCACAAAACGCGGCGGACGAAGCCCAGGGTGGGCAGCTCTCGTCGCCGAGACCTCCACCCCAACCGCTCGGCCTCCTTCGACCAGCACCCGCTCGGCGTGCGCACCAACGATTAACTGCGCCCCTGCTTTCAGCGCCATCGGCACAAACGAGACGTTGGTCGAACGCTTCGCATCGGTCGGACAGCCAAAGCAGCACAGCCCTTGCCCATCGCAGTCCGGTGCATTGCGAGCCAGCGGTCCATGGTGGACAATGCCGAGCTTGTCGCAGCCGTCGGCAATCGGCTGATTTCCCTTCAGAAGCGACTTGGGCACCTTGGTAACGCCAAGCACCTCTTCGACCGATGAGTAGAACGGGTCCATGCTATCGGGAGTAAACTCGACGAGGCCGTGATCTCGATGCCAGTCGGAATAGACTCGGCTCGGCATTCGGTAACAGGTACCCGAATTGACGGTAGTGCTTCCGCCCACCGTGCGTCCGACCGGGATCGGGATGAAGGTGTTGCCGATGGCGAGCGTGACACCGAGCTCGCGATACAGCATCTTTTGCATGTGGAATGCGCCGTAGGCAAAGTCGGCGCGTCCGAAATACTGACCCTCTTCGAGCAGCACCACGGCTCGCCCGGCTCTCGCCAGTTCATAGGCAGCCACTGCACCACCTGCCCCAGAGCCAATCACCACGGCATCGCAATCGATGACTTCGCCATCGGCCAGTTCCCAGGCTTGTTCGGTCCGCTCATGCGCCCAGCGGGGCAGCTCAGTAGGAACCTTGGAGCGAGGCGTCTGCCCCGTCGGTGCACCGCGATAAGGGATATTGAACTGCCGATAGATTGCCGGGTCGTCGAAGTAGCTGCTCTTGAGAGGAGCCGACAGCGTGTACAGAAAGTAACGCCGACCCACATCTCCATCGGCAAAGCGTTGACACAGGCGCAAAACCTGCTCGGGAGGCAGATCGACAATGTGCTTTCCCATCGTCGCCCGGGCATACAAGTTAAAGGCCGAGAGCATGCTCCGATAGCCAGCGGCCACCGTTGGAATATCGGACATCCACCGCTCGGCCCGCAGGACGGTATGAACATCCGCTTCACAGAGGCCAGCTACTTGAGGCATCAGCGCTCGGGCCAGCGTCAGCGCGGTCAAGCGCTCGCGATCACGAAGAACCGAGGCGGTCAGTTGGGGAGGGTCGACCCGGAGCGCCACCAGGTCATCCATGCGGCTGTTCGAACGTTGAGGAAGCGCACTCATGGTAACCTCACTGGTTTATTGGTCCATCCACTTCAAAGCCTAGCGCTCGATATCTGAGCCCGCAAGCCCAGGATATTGTTGGGGAGACGGGAATTCTCCACCGGTTGAGCGCGGTTTGGCATCTAGCCGTCGCGTGGTGTTATAACCCGCCCATGCTCAGCGCCCCAACAATCCCGGCGGATGGCAGGCTGTCTGCGAGTGACGTGGACTCCTGCAAGATCGCGACGTTGCGAGCGTCCTTCGCGGACTACGGCACCTTAGGCGATACTGGAAACGCTGTGCAGCCTCTGAGCCGGTAAGCAAGCGATGGACGATTCAAATCGAAACGCTGGGGACAAAGGGCTTCTGTCGCGGGTTCGGCGGCTGGTCACAGATCATCGAAAAGTGCGCAGGCTCGATGGCGAGCAGCTCAAGCAAGACCTGATCGGTGGTCAGCACGCGTTTTCGTATCTGCGCCATCTGGTGCGCGGCAACGAAATGACCCAGGCTCGTTTTCCCGAGCAGCTTTCGCCTCATCATCCCCCTGTACTCCTCATTCACGGATTCCTCGGGACACGAGGCTCCATGTTCGTACTGGAGCAACGGCTGCTCCGCGATGGCTTCCACGTCTTTTCGTTTAACCTGGGGATGTTAAACGTTCGCGACATCCGGACCTCGGCACTGCTCATTCATCGCAAAGTGCAGACCATCTGCGAGCAGACCGGGATCAATCGCATTGACATCGTTGGTCACTCGATGGGCGGACTCATCGGTCTGTATTACATCAAGCGACTCGGTGGCAAAGAGCAGGTCCGTCGCATCGTGATGCTAGGAACACCTGCGCGAGGCACTTGGGTGGCTGCGCTGGGAGTCGCGACGATGGGACTGCTTTCGGCGTCAAGCTGGCAGCTCTTACCTGGCAGTGACTTCCTCGAAGAGCTTCACCAAGGGCCGCTGCCGAACGAGGTCGAGTTTTTTACGATTGCCGCCGAGCGAGACTGGCTCTGTCCACCGTCTGCGACGCAACTCGAAGGTGCCCACGGCGTCACCGTGCCACTTGGTCACTCGTCCCTGGTGATGAGTGAAGAGGTCTATCGGAAGGTACTGTGGGCTCTCCGTAAGGACGACTCGCCCCGCTAGGCAATACCATGAGGACACACCGCTTGGCACAGCCCGAGAGGACGCGATGACAATGATGCAAGCGGTGGTGCTGCCCACGGTTGGCCCACCGGAGGTGCTACGGTTGACGCGGTTGGTCCGGCCAAAACCCGGTCGCGGCCAAGTTCTCGTTGAAGTCATGGCAACCACGGTGAGCCCGCTCGATTGCCAGGAGCGAGCCGGACAGGTGAGCCGATTTCTGCCCGGCGGACGACCGCAGGTTCTCGGTCACGATGTGGCAGGGGTTATTGCAGAGGTCGGCGATGGTGTCGATAAGCTGGTGGTCGGTACTGCGGTGATCGGCCTTCGCGCCCTGCAAACCCCCGGAAGCTATGCCGAGTTTGTCGTCCTTCCGGTCGAAGCCGTGACGCGCAAGCCAAACCGGTTGAGCTTTGTCGAGGCCGCTGCGCTACCGCTATCGGGCACCGTCGCACTTCAAGCAATTCGCGATCGAGGACGACTCCAGAGCGGTCAAGCACTCCTCGTCAACGGGGCTGCCGGTGGAATTGGAAGTCTAGCGGTCCAAATCGGCAAAGCCCTCGGCGCAGTGGTCGCGGGAGTCTGTTCAGGAGACAGCGCGGAACTGGTGAGTTCTCTTGGAGTGGATCAGGTCATCGACTTTGAAAAAGAGGACCTGTCAACGCTGACCGGAACATTCGATGTCGTACTCGATACGTCGGGACAACTCACGCTCGACGGTTGCCGCAAGATGCTCCGGCCCCAGGGTCGCTTCATTCCGATTGTGCCTTCGGTGCGCACGCTGTGGGATAGCATCACCAGTCGCTTCTTCGGAGGACCCCAGACCGTGCCGCCGCCTCTGGCTCAACCGAGGCGGGCCGATCTAGAGCTACTCGCGGAGTTGGCAGAAAGTGGCAAGTTGCGTCCGGTGATCGATCGGGTGTTTCCACTCTCGGCGGCCGCCGCCGCGCATCGTCACGTGGAGGAAGGCCGGCCACGCGGTCGCGTCGTACTCACAATCAGCCAGAAAGCTTAGACCGGCTGCTCGACTGGCTGCTCAACCACCTGCTCAACCGCCAATCGAGTCACAGCTACCGACGCAGGCAACCCCTTACCACCAATTGAGAAGATCGGTCCCGCCTTCACCCCGGCGGCTGCAGAGGGCAGCTCAACCAAACTTGCGGGTAGCAAGATATCGCCCGAGTGAGCCTCGGCCAGCAGTCGGGAACATACCGCGACCGTCTGACCGAAGTAATCGAGCCGCCCTTCCTGACAGACCAGTGTCGCCGGGCCCGCAAACAGACCTATTCTCATCCCAAGTAGATGGGCAAACGGATTCTCGGCCCGCAGCGCCATTACCGCTCGTTGCGCCGCAATCGCTGCCCGCAACGCCAACTCACTGGTCTCGAACGCCACCACCAGCCCAGCGCCTTCGCTGTGAATCACCGCGCCCTGCTCCTGTTCGATGGCCTTTCGCACCGCTTGGGTTAGCTCCTGCAACTGCCGGAAGGCTCCACTATCTCCGAGAGCTGCGCACAACTCACCCAGCGAACCGAACTCACTCATCCATAGCGACACCATCGGAACCGCTAGCTGCACGGTCGGCTTTGGAACCTCCGTTGGAAACAGCCGTCGGAACAGCGGATGCAGCGTCAACCGATGCGCATGTAGTCGTTGATGATTCCACTCGGTCCGTTCGAGCTTGAAGTGTCGCGCTTGGTTGGTTTGGTGCTCGATAAGAAGTGTCCCGCCCATGGCGACCTCGACGGCGGCAGGAACGATGGAGTCGTTGACGGCAATACTGGCCTGCTGGGGACTGAGGGTGCTGACCTTGAGAAGCCCGCTCGCACCACCGCGTGCCCACAGTCGAAACTCCCCCGGCTCGTTTGGGACCACAAACTGCAGGTTGCTCGACGCGGGCAGTACAAGCTGCGTCAAGACGTGTGGAGACGAGCTGGGATTGACGCTGGTGTACAGTGGCCTCGCCAGCTTCCGCAGCGCTCTGCCCGGACGAAACGTCACCTCAACGTTTCCGGCAAACTCGACGGGAATCCGTAGCTCACACAGCGCACAAAACACTTCGTCGGGCAGCTCGCTTAAGTGGTCGTATTGACTCGCCGGAGTTCGGCAGCTCGGACACAACACATCAAAGCTCGGCTGCATAAGCCCGCTGGCCGACGCATGGAGCAGCAACCGCAGCAGCGTTGCCTCGCTCTGGCCGAGAGACTCACACAGCGACTGAAGCCGCAGCGAATCGACATCCAAATCATCGGTACGCCGCAAGTGTGCAACCAGCGCATCGACGAGTGGCTGCTCCTCGGGAGACAGCGCGGCCTTGGTCTTCTGCTGCGCGGCGAGTAGCGGCTCCGCCACAAGCTGAGCGGGCCGAAGCTGTGTCTTCTCACCGCGTTCAATCCCGGCATCGATGCGAAGCAGGGTTCGACCGAGGTGCCACAACGTACCCTGCCCATACAGCTTCACCAGCCATGCCAGTTGCGGCAACCGTGGCTCCAGCTGCATCTCGATCACTAGCTGGGTACCTTGAAGAAGAGGCGTGAGTGTAAAACGTGTCGCAATGCTGGCGAGTACGCCCTGATGCAAAACTCGCTTGGTCACCAGTAGTGACGGCTGATTCCACTGTGGTGGCAATTCGGTAAAGGGGATCGATCGAGGTCCACTACGTGCCCGCAGAAGGAACCGCGCCGAGCCTTCACCAATGAGCGGCTCCCTTGCAACCATCACCTGCCCGAGCGTTCGATAGAGCCTGTCGCTATCGGCCAAGACGACAAAGAGTGCGCTAGCTGCCGTCGCACACGCTACTTCCCGACGCAAAACGATGGCTTCCACGGCACCCCCAAGTGACTGTCTCTAGGCTAAGAAAAACCGGGCCTGCCGTCTAGCCCATCCTCTGGCTTATCCTCGATAAGTTGTGCTATTTGGACGATAGACCGTCAGCGACCTTGAAAAATGCCGCCGAAAACGGGTATTAGTGAGTATGCGCCCCACCGAGAATGGGCAACTGTTCCTATCCCGGGTTAGCGAGCTTTTGCTGTCGTTTCCTTTCGACCTCAAGATCTTGCAAGAAGTCATCACCGACGATGAGCTGCCTCGCAACCTGCGTGAGCAAGCGGCGGGAGTGCTGCTCCAAGCGTTCCTTCATCAGGAGGGCAGTGGTCCAGAGCGATTCCTCGAAGACGTTCTGCTGCTGCGAGTCACTCTAGGCCAGATCGCTGCGATCGATAGTGACGAGGCCACGCGGTTCTGCGATCGATTTGACGACGTGTTTGGTCCGATCAAAGGCGATCTACCGATTCTTGAGAGCAACCTCGGGCCAGAGCTATGGAAGTCGCTCACGGCCCGCGTGATGAGTCTCGGTAAGATCGTCCACAAGGGCAAGCGAGCAGCCCAGTATGTGAGCGACGAACACACCTGGGATCAGCTCTATGACGATGGCCTCGACTTCCAAACCGCCTACAACGTCACCGAGGAACAAGTCCGCAATCGGCTCCGCAAGCCTGAGACGATCATCGAGGTACTCCACAAGCGCGGGTCGCGACCCAAGCCGTTGTGATAGTTTCCTCTCCATGCGTAGGGCCTCTCTGCTCCTCTACCTGTCCCTGTCTACTGCCGCTGCTGCCACCCCAGGACCGTCCGAAACGGTTGGTCCGTTACCTGGCTACCTTGGCATGCATGCCAAGACGCGCGGTTTTTCGCTCGGCAAGCCGATGCGAGCCACGCCAACTCCAGACGGCAAACAGGTGCTGTTTCTACGCGCCACTGCCGCTTCCCCGGAACTGCGGCTGTACTCGCTCGACGTTGGAACGGGACAGAGTCGTGAGCTTCTGACCCCGGCTCAGCTGCTGCAAGGCGTCGAAGAACGTCTCTCGACCGAGGAAAAAGCCCGTCGTGAGCGGATGCGCCAGACCATGCGCGGCTTCACCTCGTTTGAACTGTCCAAAGACGGCAGCTTTTTGCTGATCCCACTGTCGGGAAAGCTCTACACCTACCAGCTCCGCAGTGGCGACAGCAGCGAACTGACTCCCGTCACCGATCCATCCGAGCGCAACGCCGAGCCGATCGTCGACCCGCATTTGTCGCCAAACGGCAAATCAGTCGCCTACGTCCGAGGGCGTGACCTGTTTGTGCTCGATATTGCTACTCGCCGGGAACGGCGGCTGATGCACAGCCAAAGCCCGGTCCTAAGCTACGGCAGTGCCGAGTTCGTGGCCCAGGAAGAGCTGCACCGTTTTTCCGGTTTCTTTTGGTCACCCGACAGCCAGTACCTCGCTTTTACCGAGGTCAACAACCAACCGGTGGAGACACTCTATGTCGGAGACGCGCTCCACCCCGAGCAACCGCCGCAGCCGCTCCGCTATCCCCGCGCCGGGACCGACAACGCCGAAGTTCGACTAGGCGTGATCGCGGTAGCCGGTGGCGCACCACTGTGGGTCGAATGGGCCCGTGACCGGTTACCGTATCTTGCAACGGTGGTATGGCGTGAAGGCGGACCGCTACTGCTGACGCTGCTCAGTCGCAGCCAGCGCGAACTGGAGCTGGTCACTGTCGATACAAAAACTGGCAAAACCCAGCGCCTGCTCAGCGAGCACAGTGATGCCTGGGTCAACATCGATCAGGATGTCCCCAGACCGCTTCAGGACGGCTCAGGTTTTCTATGGACCAGCGAGCGACAGGGCATGCGTGAGCTGGAGTTACGCGACTACACCGGCTCGCTAAAGCGACTCATCGTCGACAAGAGCCAAGGGTTTCGCAAGCTGCTCCACGTCGACGAGCCCGGTGGCATTGTAAGCTACGCTGCCAGCGTCGAGCCCACCGCCCAAGACATCTATCGGGTCTCGCTTGTCTCCGGCAACCCGATCAAGCTGACACCGAGTGGTGGCTATCACATGGCCAGCTTCGGACAGCATCCCGGCGTCTACGTGCTTAGCTCGTACTCGACGAGTCAGCTCGGCAAGACGGTGGTGATGCGAATCCCCGAGCCGCGCCAGGCCGCTGCCACCGATCAAGTCGTCGCCGAGCTACCGTCGGTTTCGACAACTCCACCGTTTGTCCCAAACTTGGAAATCGCGCAGGTCGGAGCCCAAGCCTATCGCTCGCTGCTTGTTCGTCCGCGCAACTTTAAGCCAGGCAAAAAATACCCGGTCCTCGTCCACGTCTACGGCGGTCCACACCACAACCAAGTCATGGCGATCGCCGGGATGTACATGCTCGATCAGTGGCTTGCCGATCACGGCTTCATCGTCTTTATGACCGATGGCAGAGGCACACCGGGACGTGGCACCACCTGGGAGCATGCGATCGTCGGCAATTTTGGCGAGATCCCGCTCGAGGACCAAGTCGTAGCGCTCCAGGCTGCGGGCGAGCGCTTCCCGGAAATGGACCTGTCCCGCGTTGGTGTCTTCGGCTGGTCGTTCGGTGGTTATATGGCGGCTCTCGCGGTGCTGCGTCGTCCAGATGTCTTCCACGTCGGTGTAGCTGGTGCTCCGGTCGTCGATTGGCGCGATTACGACACCTGCTACACCGAGCGCTACATCAGCACGCCACAGGAAAACGTTGATGGATATGAGCGCTCGTCGCTACTTACCTACGCGCCGCAGCTCAAGAGGCCGCTGGTGCTCATCCATGGGACTGCCGATGACAACGTGCTGTTTTTTCACAGCCTCAAGCTGTCGCAGGCCCTGTTCCGCGCTGGAAAGCCTCACGAGTTGGTTCCGCTGCCCGGGCTAACACATATGGTGCCTGACCCAGTGGTCACCGAGCGACTTTGGGGTCGCATCGTCGGAGCGTTTGCCGCCGTGCTGCATCCCGAACTGGCTCACCTTGCCATCAAGCCCGGTGCAGGCGCGCCACCGTCGCCGGAGCCTATCCAGCCGGCTCCGGCGGACAGCGCCCCGAAGAAACCGACCCCTCGACGGTAAAATCCACTCGTAGTCGCTGCTTGCCAACGGTTACCTGTTTCTCTTGCGGAGGCAGCCCCGGCACCGTGATCCGCAGCGTGTACTGTCCTGGACCTGGCAAGAAGCGGTCGTAGTGGCCGTCGCGACAGCGGCTTCGCCAGTGTTCCTGTTCGCCAAGGGCCTGCTCGACGATTTGGACCTCTGCGACAACCGGACTCCCTTTGCTATCCCGAACCACCCCATGGACCGAGGGCCCATCCAGGTAGCGATCGAGCAACCGGGTCCAGATTGGACGCATCGCCATCAACACCTGGTGCCGCACCTCGCCGTGGGTTGGATCTCGCCGGGCACCCTCCACGAGCAGAGCCAGCGTCCCAAACTGCGCCCGCAGGTAGTCTTGATCCGTGCCATCGACAGGATAGATATTGCGACGAACCGTAATGTCTTTGCCCTGCGGATGCCGAGGCAGACCAGCAACCAACTCCTCGGCAACCAGCCATGCTTCATTGGGCGTCGGACTACTCACGTTGTCGATGGTATACGGGGCCAGCACCGTCACGTTGCCGGTATGAAACGATAGCGCGGCCGCGAAGTGTTCGCTCTCGGCGAGCCTCATCATGGCCTGCGTTTCCGGCTCCGAGCCAGCCGCCGGACCCCGAAAGTAGGCGCTATCGGGAAGCGGTGAGCTGCCCTTGTCCGCGAGAAAGCCCCAACGGAACGGATAGTTGCGGTTGAGATCGACGCCATCTCCTCGATCGGGCTTGCCGTTGCGGTTGTTGTCTCGGCCATTTTTGCGTCCGGTGCGAAGATATCCGTGTAGCGAAGCCCAGACACCGTCGGGATTCACCACAGGCACACACCACACCACCAGCTCTTTGAGCCAGCGCTTCACCTGGCGATCGAGGGCCGGATCGGGCCGCAGCGGGGTCGACGTTTGCTCCCCCGAGCGCAGCAGCAGCACTTCCGCCGCATCAAGCGCCAGGTCGATCGAGAACGTCTCGACGCCGTGGTGCGCACCATTTAATAGGATCGCAGGCCTTCCATCGTGGCGACGCAGGTTGCGACCCATCGCCAGCGCCCACAGCGGCCGCCCCTCATGCGAGCGACCCAGTGAGACCACGCGGGTCAGTTTTGGATAACGCGAGTGCAGGTCCGTCAGCGTCTTGTGCACCCACGCTTCGCTATATCGAACCGGCTCTTCCACTTCACTCGTCGTCGGAAGTGGCACCGGTCCCATCGGCGAAGTCTCAGCACCGGCCGCAACCCCAACTCCCGCGACGCCCGCCAGCGCTATCAGCAGCAAACACGAGCGCATAAAACGTAAGTGAGATCTCAAATAAAAGTAATCGTTCACCCTCTCCGAGTCTCGGGCCGTAGCCTGCATAGCGTCAAGTGCGCGCTTCATCCGGGCGGACCAACTCTGATATCGTGTCGAATTATGAGGAATGGTGCAGGGCAATCTCCGCCGTCAGGAACGGGCATGGGCGAACACTCCGGGCTGTTCGGCACAGGTGAGCCACAGCTCGGCGGATGGATTGCCGCGTTTGGACGAATGTCCGACGCACACCCTGACATGGCACGTATCCTTCGGGTCATTGAGCGACTGCAGGACCGCCCGTTCCGCGCCCATATCGTCATCCATGGCGAGCCGGGGACGGGCAAAGAGGGGCTGGCGCGACTGCTCCACCGGTTGATGCATCCAAGCGGCGCGGCGCAGGTCCGTGCCCACCTTGCAGGCTGTACCTCCGAAGAAATGCTCAAGCAGTTTTTTGGCCCGGACACCTACAAGAGTGGCGATGGAGAGGTCTGTAGTCGTTTCGAGGATGGACTTTTGTCGAAAGCGGAAGGAGGCTCGCTACTGCTCGATGAGCTCCTGGTAATGCCTCTCGATGTCCAGCGCCACGTCCACGAACATCTGAGCAGCCATCGCCTGGGCCGGGACTCCGGAGTTGCGCTGATTGGATTGACCGACGGTCACTTGCCACAGGCCGTGGCAAATGGGCAGTTTCGTCACGACCTGGCCTATCGCCTGCTGCGCATCGTCCTGCACGTCCCACCGCTGCGAGAACGCTCGCAAGATATCGCCCAGTCGACACTGTGGATCTGCAACCGAATCCTGCGCAACCACGGCGATGAACGCCCTGCAGAACTGGCCGAAACTGCCTCCTCCGACCCGCGGAGTGAGGCTTTTTTCGTCGAGGAAGAAGTCATGGCAACGCTGCGACGTCACAGCTGGCCGGGCAACTTTCGCGAGCTAGAAGCCGTGCTAGAGCGCGCCGTCATGCTCTACAGCGACCAACAGCGACTGCGCCGGACGGACGTCGAAGCGGCACTTGGCGATGGATGGCCGGCTGTGAGCTTCCCCAGCTCGTAACCGCCCCAGCTGATCATTTCTTCCCAACGTCGTTCTGAGCCGGGAATAGCAAGCCGCCCTTGTGCGTTCTTGCTTCAGTAGCTAGCTTCACGAGCGTTATCTCCTAGGCCCTGCGCATAGACCGCTTCCCATGTTTGGAGGACCGTAGCGTTATGAATGGTAAGCACACTTCCTTCCGCTTGTTCCGCAGCCTCGCGCTCTTCACCACCGGGGCACTCATCACCGTCGCCTGCACCAAGGTGAAGGTAAGCTGGGACCAGCAAGCTTCAGCCGCCGCTCCGGGAACCAGCCCTGCCCCTGCAGTGGTTGCCCCTGCGGTCCCGAGTGCTGCGCAGCCCAGCCTACCGCCGCCAACGCCCAATCAGATCGCCGATGCTCGCGGCTTGTCACGCACCTTTTCTCAGGTGGCCGAGCAAGTCTCTCCAAGCGTCGTCTCGATTCGGGTCGCCAAAAAGCAAAAGATCAAGATGATTCGTCGGGGTAACCCGTTCGGTCGAGATCTGCCGTTCCACTTCGGTCCATTCGGCAGTCCATTTGGGTTGCCCGACGATGAGGAAGACGATGGCAGCGGCGGCGAAGAGCGACAGGGCCCGGTCCAGCGCGGTGCTGGCTCGGGAGTCGTCATCGACCAGAAGGGCTACATCCTCACCAACAACCACGTCGTTGGTGATGCCGATGACATCAAGGTCCAGTTCATCGACGGCAAAGAGCTACCGGCCAAAATCGTCGGCACGGACTCGAAGTCCGACTTGGCGGTCATTCGCGTCGAAAGCAAAGACTACACGCTCAAGGCTGCCAAGCTTGGTGACTCTGAAAAGCTTCTCGTCGGTGAATGGGTCATGGCCATCGGCAACCCATTTGGCCTGGACCACACCGTCACCGTTGGGGTCATCAGCGCCAAGGGTCGCTCTGGAATCGGTGAAAACCGCAGCAATTATCAGGATTTTCTCCAGACCGATGCATCGATAAACCCCGGCAATTCCGGCGGTCCGTTGGTCAACTTGGCGGGCGAGGTCATTGGTATCAACACGGCGATCCTCGGCCCGGGCGGCAACATTGGTATCGGCTTCGCGGTTCCCTCAGACATGGCCAAGCCGATCGTGAGCGAGCTGCTAACGAGCGGAAAGGTCCATCGACCCTACCTGGGCATCTCGATGCAGCCGTATGAGCCAGATCTGGCCAAAGCGATGGGCGGTCCAGAAAAGGGCGCGCTCGTGCAAGGCCTGACCAGCGGTGGTCCCGCTGAAAAGGCTGGCATTCGCCGGGGAGATATCATCACCAAGGTTGACGGCAAGCCCATCATCAACAGTCGCGATGTGCAGCGTCAGGTGCTCACCCACCGCGTCGGTGATTCGGTATCCCTAGAGGTCTGGCGCGACGGCAAGCTGCTCACCCTGTCGAGCAAGACCGGTGAACTTCCCTCTGAGGATTCGGCCCCTACCGCCAGCGCGCCCGATGATGCCTCGGCAGCCCGAGCCAAGCTGGGACTGTCGATGCAAAGCTTGACCCCACAGCTCGCGGAGCGACTCGGTCTCAAGAACAGCCAAGGCGTGGTCATAAGCGGCATTAAGCCAGGCAGCCCAGCGTCGGAAGCCGGCCTTCAGCGCGGCGATGTCATTGCCGAGGTCGATCGGCATCCGGTAAAGACCGTGGATGAAGCCAACAAGCTGCTCGGTGCTCCCCGCCCCGGTGGCCACGTTCTGCTCATCCAGCGTGGCGACAGCAGCGTCTACATCCTGATCCGCCCGAGCACTCCGTAACGGAAATTACACCAAGGGGAGGAATCTTTTCGCTCATCCTCCCCGGTGTTGTTCCTCATCCCGCCGGCTCTTTTCCCCACTTCCCTCTCGTCCCTCCGCACATCTGTGAAAACCCAGAACGCCTGTGGCTTGACAAGCACGCCCGAAGATTCGTAAGGTCGGCGGAAATTCCGTCAGACGAGAGTCCGTGCTGTCATAGGAATGGCTCCTATCGACGGTCGGTACTGTCCTATTGTCTGAGGCCAGTGAGGTGCTGATCGATGTCCGATGCCTGGCTCGCTCTGCTAGTGTTCCTGGCTCTGTCTGTGATCGTTCCGCTCAGCATGGTGGGAGCAGGTTGGCTCCTGCAGGTCCGCGCTCGCAAGCAATCCCCCCTCAAGCACCAGACCTACGAGTGCGGAGAGGATCAAGCAGGCCCGACGTGGATTCAGTTTCACCCGCGCTACTACATCCTGGCGCTGTTCTTTGTGCTGTTTGACGTCGAGGCAGCGTTCATGCTGCCGTGGGGCGTCTCGGTGCGCGAGCAAGGGGTGGTCGAGATGGCAGTGTTCGTGCTGATTCTGCTGCTCGGCTGGGGCTACGCGGTACGAAAGGGCACGCTGCGATGGCACTAGAAGACAATCGGTCGTTCACGCATCCGCTGTATGACTTCATGCTGTCGGTTCCGGGTCTTTCGGTGGCAACCGCTCCGATCGATCAGCTGCTGACCTGGGGACTCACCAACTCGCTGTGGATCTTTCCGATGGCGACAAGCTGCTGCGGCATCGAGTTCATGGCCACAGCGGCGAGCCGGGTCGACATCGACCGCATGGGCAGTATCGTTCGCGGGACTCCGCGACAAGCCGACGTGATGGTCGTGGCGGGCACGATTACGGTGAAGATGGCCCCGCGAGTCAAAAAGCTATGGGACTTGATGCCGGAGCCAAAGTGGTGTCTGGCCATGGGTTCCTGTGCCATCTCGGGAGACTTCTATCGCGACCTGTATCCAACGGTACCGGGGATCGATACGTTCATGCCGGTCGATGTCTATGTGCCGGGCTGTCCTCCAAATCCCGAAGCCCTGATGGCCGGGATGCTGCGGCTCCAAGAAAAAGTGCGTCTCCAGCGCGAAGGCAAGTGGGCCCCGAAAGAGACGCGGCCCGAGACGGCCAAGATGATCATGCCAGCGCTGCGACGGGTACATGATCCAGCGCGAGATCCCAAGCTCGATGATGCGCAGACACAAAGCGCGATGAAAGTTGCGGGCTCCGAAGCGCTTGAAGAACAACCGACACCCGCTCGTGAGGGAATGAGCGCAACAACGATCACCAAGGTGGACGGCGATCTGGAAGCGCTGCTGCGGGCGCATGGCGTGACGGACATCCCGAAGGATGCCCCGCCGCTGGTTCCGGTGGAACGGCATCGGGATCTGGCCCGAGCGCTCAAAGACAGAGGATTCCGCCAGCTCGTCACCGTCGTTGCCTCGCACTATCCGGCCAAAAAGGACAAAGCCGAGGTCGTCACCGAGCCCGAGTATTACGAGGTTGCGTACGCGCTGCGCACTTCCGGTCGCGGCTCGCAACTGGTGATGTGGCGGGTTCGGTTCACGGCGATTGACGGAATCGATTCACTGTACGGAGTGTTTGCGGGGGCCGACTGGCAGGAGCGTGAGCAGTTTGACCTCATCGGGGTGCGCTTTGCGGGACATCCCGACCTGCGCCGCATCTTGCTGCCGCACGACTACTCTTCCTTCCCCTTGCGCCGCGATCACGCATCCGATGCGCCCTGCGCCCCGTGGAGATAAGCCGATGAGCATGCCGACGACCGAGGCAACAGCGAAACGGCGGAATCCGCACTTCCGGCTCGATCTGTACGAACCGGAGGCGGACCTGATGGTCTTAAATTTTGGACCGCAGCACCCGTCGACCCACGGCGTGTTTCGGATGCAGCTCTATCTCGATGGAGAAAAGATCGTCAAAGCGGTGCCGGATCTGGGCTATCTGCATCGCGGCGTAGAAAAGCTGTGCGAACGGCTGACCTACGTGCAGATCACGCCAATCGTCGATAAGAACGACTACGTATCGCCGATGCACAACGAGCAGGCGATCAACATGGCGTTCGAGAAGCTGATGGGAATCGAGGTTCCTCGTCGCGCACGCTATCTGCGAACGATCTTTGCGGAGCTTCAGCGGATCGCTTCACACCTTCTGTGGCTTGGCACCTTTGCGCTGGATCTCGGTGGTGCCATTGGTGGTGGTGCTTCGGTGTTTCTGCACTGCTTCCGCGAGCGAGAACTGATCCTCGATCTGTTCGAGGAAGTGACCGGAGCCCGCTTTCACTACAACACCCATACCATCGGCGGAAACCGTCACGACATCACGCCTGGCTGGGCAGACAGCGTTAAGAAAGTACTGTCGGTCATCGAGTCGCGGATTCCTGAATATGAAAGTATGACGCTTTCCAACGGCATCTTTTTCGAGCGTACCAAGGGCGTCGGTGTCCTCGATGGAGAGCTGGCCTTGGAGCTAGGAATCACCGGCCCGATCTTGCGCGCCAGCGGAGTCGATCACGATCTGCGCCGTGATGCGCCCTATCACGCGTACGACGAAATCGAAGTCAAGGTTGCTTCCGAAAAGGGCGGTGACTGCTGGTCTCGATCGGTCGTCCGTCTCGCCGAAATTCGCGAAAGCATCCGCATCGTGCGCGCACTCATCGACTCGGTTCCCGAAGGTCCAATCTGCGGCTATAAGCCAATCAAGCTCGTCGGTCAGGTCAAGATTCCGTCCGGCCAAGTTTACTCTGCAATGGAGTCCTCCCGTGGCGAGCTAGGAACCTACGTCATCGCGGGCGGAGGCGAAGGGAATGTCAGTCCATATCGGCTAAAGATTCGACCGCCCAGCTTTCATGCGCTGTCGGCACTGCCGTATTTACTACCGGGTCACATGGTCGCCGATGCCGTGGTCATCCTCGGCTCGCTCGACCCGATCATGGGAGAGGTCGACCGATGAACGGACTCCTCCACGGCCTTCTGTATGGACTACCGATCATCACGGTGGTGCTGACGGCCACGGCGCTTGGTCTGTGGTTTGAACGCAAATTTGCGGCACGCATCCAGAGTCGCAAAGGACCGACGATGGTAGGTCCAGCGGGAATCCTGCAACCGCTCGCCGATGTCATCAAGATGCTGCAAAAGGAACAGATCGCTCCAGCGGCTGCGGACCGAATCCTGTTCGAGCTGGCCCCGATTCTGTGCGGTGCTTGTGCGGTAGCGACAGCCGCCGTGGTTCCATTTTCACCGACGGTCATCGCTGCAGATATTGATGTCGGGGTGCTGTATGTCCTGGCGGTCAATGCACTCATCCTGATTCCGGTGTGGATGGGCGGCTGGGCGAGCAACAACAAGTTCGCGCTGATTGGTGCGATGCGAGCGGTGGCGCAGTCTGTCTCGTACTCTGTTCCGATGGTACTGTCGGCGCTGGTGCCGGTGATCTTGGCCGGCTCGATGAGCCTTTCGGACATCGTGCGTTATCAGTCCGAGCATCACTGGTTTGCGGCTTGGCCGACGATTCCGGGTCTACCAGCGTTTGTGCTGTTTTTCCTGTCGTCACTGGCGGAAGCAAACCGAATTCCCTTCGACATTCCTGAAGCCGAAAGCGAGCTGATCGCAGGAATCACCACTGAGTACACCGGCATGAAGTTCGGTCTGTTTTACATGGCCGAGTACATCCATACCCTGATCGCCTCGGCGGTCGCGTCGGTGCTGTTCCTCGGTGGCTGGGATGGACCGCTGTATCCGGGGCTGCACTGGATGGTGATAAAAACACTCCTTTTGTTTGCCTCTATTTACTGGGTCCGCTGGTCCCTGCTGCGCTTCCGCACCGATCAGCTGATGATGCTGTGCTGGAAATGGCTGGTGCCCGCGAGTCTGCTGCTGGTGATGGCAGCCGCGATGTATGTCAAAGCGGGAGGAATGTAATGGGCTTCTTCCTCGACTCCTTTCGCGCACTCGGAACCACGCTGCGCAACTTTTTGCGGCCTCCGGTCACGATCGACTATCCCACGGTAATCCGTCCACGACCGGAGAGACATCGTGTCAGCTTTGCGCTGCTGATTGACGAAACCGGCGACGAAGCGTGCATCGGCTGTCTGGCCTGCGAACGCATCTGTCCATCCCAAGTCATCGCCATCAAGCAAGCCCCAAAGCGTGAATCGAAAGTGACCGGCAAAAAGCGTGGCTATGCAGAGGACTTCACGCTTGATCTGGAGGCCTGCATCTTCTGCGAGTTGTGTGTGCAGGTCTGTCCGACTGATGCAATCGTGATGTGTCGTGCACCTGAAGTACCAGGATTCTGTCGTGAGGACTTGGTCCTGACGATGGACAAGCTGTACGAAAATCAGAAATCCAAAACGCTGTCCTGGGGCACTGCCGCCAAGCTGCTGGAAATGCAAGATCCGGCGCGTGGAAAACCAAAGCCGGCTGACGCAGGCGACGACAAAGCGGCAGAAGCGGGCGCGGAAAAACCCAAGGCCAAAGGACTCAAGGCCAAAGCCGCAAAGACCATCGCAGAACCGGCAAAGGAATCTGTCAAGGAGTCCGGGGCCGCCGAGCTGGCGAAGGACTCTGTCAAAGAGTCCGTTGTCACGGAGCCAGCGAAAGAAGCTCCGAAGGAGTCCGCAAAGGAATCCACGAAGGAGCCTGCTTCGATGGAGGTTCCACCCACGGACGCCAAGCCTGTAGTGGCCGCCGAAGCAGCAGCCAAAGAGCCGGCTCCGGTCTCGCAGGCACCCGCCGCAGATACAAAGGAGATCCCGTGATCGAGCAAGTTGGTTTTGGGCTCGTCTCTGGTTGCATCATACTAGCGGCCCTGCTGGTGGCACGAGCTCGGAGCGCCATTCACGGCGTGCTATGGCTTGGTGTGGTGCTCGGTGCAACCGCAGTACTCTACGTGATGCTACAGGCTCCGTTTATGGCCGGGATCCAGCTCCTACTGTACGTCGGTGGAGTGATGACTCTGATGATTCTTGGTGTGATGCTCACCCGACACAACAAACAGGAAGATGCGCTGGAACGGAAGCGACCTTGGCTTGCCGGAGTGCTGTCCCTTTCGATGCTAGGAATGCTCATCACGGCGATTCAGAAGACTCCCGAAATTCCGGCATCTGAAACGACACCAGCGACGGTAAAGGACATCAGCCGCTCACTCCTTGCGGAGCATGCTCTGTCCTTTGAAGTGCTGTCTCTGCTGCTGCTTGCGACCATGATCGGTGCCATCGTACTACTCCATCGCGACCGGCCTTCTCGGCTTACGGAGGAGTCGCCATGACTCTCGGACTGTGCCTGATCCTGTCGGCGGCGCTGTTCTGCATCGGCTTGTATGGTCTTTTGACCCACCGCAACGCCATCGGACTTCTGTTGTCACTGGAACTGATGGCCAATGCCACCAACATCAACCTGATTGCGTTTTCCCGCTTTCGCGGTGATCACATCGGTCAGGTTTTCGCACTCTTTTCGATCGCTCTTACCGTCGCCGAGGTGGTGGTCGGTCTAGCGATTGTCATCTTGCTGCACCGTGCCTATCGCGACGCTCGCGTCGGACGTGCCAGCGAGTTCAAGAACTAGGAGGAGAGAAAAAGATGCCAAGTTCCTCCTTTTCACTCGCTCTACTCGCCTTACTGGGCCCAGGTGCGGTTGCGCTGCTGCTCGCGATTGTGACACCGCTGCGCAATCGGGTCAGTGCGATTGTGCTGTCGATTGCGGCGGCTCTGTCGGCACTCGCTGCGGCCATTGTGCTCGTCAAAGGACAGCTCCAACCGGTTCCGCCCCAGCTTCTGACGATTCCGTGGCTGCTCCAGGATGGCGTACCGTTTGCCGAAATCGGACTGCGCATCGATGGAATTTCGACCTCGATGCTGCTGGTGGTGACGTTTGTGGCCTCGTGCGTACAGATCTTTTCCATCGGTTACATGCACGATGAAAGCAGACCGGCGCAGGGTCGCTACTTTACCTATCACTCGCTGTTTTTGACGGCGATGAACATCTTGGTGCTCGCCCCGAACCTACTGCAACTGTTCCTCGGTTGGGAGCTGGTGGGTGTGACGAGCTATCTGCTCATCGGCTACTACTTCCGCAAGCCGAGCGCGGCCAAAGCAGCCGTGAAGGCGTTCTGGGTCACCAAGTTTGCGGACATGGGACTCCTCATCGGCCTTTTGGTACTGCGCAGCAAGGTTGGTAGTTTTGACTGGGATGCGGCGATCACTCCTGCTGCCGCCAATGTCGTGACACTGCTGCTGTTCATCGCGGTGATGGGAAAGTCGGCGCAGTTTCCTCTTCATATCTGGCTGCCCGATGCGATGGAAGGTCCGACTCCGGTGTCCGCACTCCTTCATGCCGCGACCATGGTTGCAGCGGGAGTCTTTCTGATCGTGCGCGGCTGGCCGCTGTTTGCGGTGGCTGAATCGACGCGTGCCTTTATGCTCGGATTGGGAAGCGTGACGGCACTCATCGCAGCGACGATGGCGCTGTTTCAGACAGACATCAAAAAAGTGCTCGCGTACTCGACCTGTTCGCAGCTTGGTTACATGATCGCGGCGCTTGGTGCAGGCTCTCTGCTCGGTGGGTTCTTTCACCTGACCACCCATGCGTTCTTCAAAGCGCTGTTGTTCCTGGGTGCGGGCAGCGTGATTCATGCAGTGCACTCAAACGACATCCGTGACATGGGAGGACTGGCCCGCAAAATGCCACTGACCACGCTCACGTTTGTAATCGGTGCGCTGTCATTGGCCGGGCTTCCGGGACTTGCCGGATTCTTTAGCAAGGATTTGATCCTGGAAGCCGTCGGTGAGCATGGAGTTTCGCTACCACTCCTGTTGCTGCTGTTTTCGGCATTCCTCACCGCGCTGTACGTGGGTCGGCTCCTGCTGCGAGTGTTCTTTGGTGAGGCGTCCGAGACATCCAGTCATGCCCACGAGAGCGGCGGATTCCTGATCCTGCCGCTGGTGATGCTCGCCGTTCCCGCGCTTGCGACCGGTTACTTCGGTGGAATGTTTGGTCAGCTCTACGGAGTCTCCTATCACTTTCACCTGGGAACGACCGGAGTGGTTGCTGCGGGGCTGGGACTGCTCGGGCTCGGACTTGCGTTTGTACTGTATCGAAGAAGTGAAGAGCATCCGGCGCTGCTTCGGCCCATTGCACGGCTCATCGAGTTTGGCCCGATGGACAGACTGTACGAGGGAGGCTTTCACCGCATCGCCCTCCCCTTCGCAGCGCTCATCGGTTGGATTGATCGCTACCTTGTGGATGGAGTCATGAACTTGACGGGCCTTGCGTTCGTAGTCTCCGGCCAAAAGATCCGCCGCCTCCAGACTGGCGTTGCCACAGACTATGTGCTGGCGACGGTGTGCGGAGTGCTCGCGCTTGTCCTGTACGGGGTGCTGCGATGACCGAGCACATTCTTTCGCTGATTGTGGCAGCCCCGTTTGTGGCCGCGCTGATCTTGCTGTTTCTGCCTCCCAAACAGTATGCGCTGATTCGTCTCACGTCCGCGCTCGGTGCGCTTCTGTCGTTGCTGGGCAGCTTCTACGTGGCATTCCTGTACAACAGCCAAGCCGGAGGGCTTCAGCTTGCCGAGGTCTATCCACTGGTTCCCTCGCTCGGCATCGAGCTCCGGCTCGCGGTCGATGGCTGGGGAGTCTCCCTACTCATCCTGACCGGCGTGATCATCTTTGCAGGAGTCCTGGCCAGCTTCAGCCTGACCGATCGCTGCAAAGAGTTCTTCGTCCTACTCCTCGTCCTTGTGGCGGGCGTGTTCGGAGTGTTTGTCTCTCAGGATCTGTTCGTGTTCTTCCTGTTCTACGAAATCGCTGTCCTCCCGATGTATCTGCTCATCGGTATTTGGGGGTCCAGCCACAAAGTCACCGAGGCCGGTCCACTACGTTTTGTGTGGAAGTGGTTCGACATCGGAGGTCGCGAATACGCCGCAATGAAGCTGACCCTGATGCTTCTTGTGGGCTCTGCGTTCATCTTGGTCGGACTCCTGGCGATGTACTTCTCGGCGGGAGCGGGCACTTTCGATATGGCGGTACTCGCCAAAGCGCACTATCCACGCAGCTTGCAGCTGTGGGCGTTTGTGCTGTTCTGGATGGGCTTTGGGAGTCTCGCGGGTGTGTTTCCGTTTCACACTTGGTCGCCGGATGGTCACGCCTCGGCACCGACTGCTGTATCGATGCTGCACGCCGGGGTGCTGATGAAGCTCGGCGCATTCGGAGTGATGCGAATCGGAATGATGATGCTCCCCGATGGAGCGCGCTTCTGGGCACCGATTGTTGGAGCGGTTGCGGTGGTCAACGTCGTCTACGGTGCCATGTCCGCGCTGTCTCAAAAAGATCTCAAGTACATCGTCGCCTACTCCTCCGTGAGTCACATGGGCGTGGTCATGCTCGGCGCGGCCACGCTCACCCAGAGCGGCTGGAACGGTGCCATCTACCAAATGTTCGCGCACGGCATCATGACCGGCCTGTTCTTCGCACTGGTCGGTCACATCTACGAGCGCGCCCACAGCCGCGAGGTGGCCAAGATGGGCGGATTTGCAACCGTCATGCCCGGAGTCGCCGCGTTCTTCACACTCGCTGGTTTGTCATCGCTAGGACTACCGGGAACGGCTGGCTTTGTGGCCGAATTCCTGGTCTTTGCTGGAGCCTGGCAGAGCCCGCAAGCCTGGTGGTCGATCTGTGGCGTTCTTGGCGCATTTGTCACGGCTGTCTATGTGCTGCGGGTATCTCGGGCGGTGTTCTTCGGTGATGGACCGAGTCCAAACTTCCATGATCTGCGTGATGTCCGTCGCGTCGAATGGGCCCCGCTGTGGATCTTGGGCGGTACCCTCCTTTTGTGCGGAATCTGGCCGCGTCTACTCCTAGACTTTATCGATCCTGCGACGAGTAGTTACCTTCGCATGGTGGTCGCCGTAGCTGGAGGTCAGCCATGAGCTTCGAGATGCTCCAGCCCATCGCAGTCGAGTTATTCGTCTGTGCCAGCGCACTTTTGCTGCTCCTCATCGACATGTATGTTCCACAGGGGGCCAGAAAGTATCTGTCCTCGCTGACCGCGTTGTTCCTGGTGATTGCGCTGTACCTCACCACTCGTTTGGATGGCAGCGGTTCGATTGGGACGGTCTACGTGGGTAGCGCGTTTACGCAGCTCTGTAAGCGACTTCTGCTCGGAACGACTTTGCTTGCAGTGCTCGGAGGCAAAGACTTCATCGCGAAGATCGCCGCCCGTCGCCAAGGTGAGTATCACTTCCTGATCCTGCTGTGTCTGTGTGGGATGATGCTGCTTCCGGGAGCCCGCGATCTGATCTTGCTCGTGGTCAGCTTCGAGCTGATGGGAATTCCGCTCTACGTGCTCGCTTCGTTTGTTCGCGATGAGGCGACTCCCGAAGGTCGTCTGGCTGCCACCAAGCAGGCCGCCGAAGCCGGACTGAAGCTCTATCTGGTGGGCGCAGCTTCGACCACGATTACGATGTTTGGCGTTTCACTTCTGGTGGGAGGTGCGGGCAGTACGCGGCTGGATGCGCTGCTCCTCGCACCACTGACGCCACTGCACGTGATGGGAATGCTGCTCGTGCTCGGTGGCATGGGATTTAAGATCGGCGCGGTACCCTTCCACATGTGGGTACCCGACACCTATCAAGGCGCACCAACCCCTGTGATCGCCTTCCTATCAGTCGCTCCCAAAGCCGCAGGAATGGCGACGCTCGCCGTGTTATCCGCCAAAGCGGTTCCGATGGAGGTCTGGCAGCCAGCGATCGTGGTGCTTGCGGTGGTGACCATGGCTGTTGGCAATCTGATGGCGTTACCGCAGCGAAATGTGAAGCGGCTCCTAGGTTACTCCGGAGTCGCGCAGATCGGCTACATGCTTGCGGCGCTGAGCATTGGGACTCCTTACTCACTGGGCATGCTGCTGTTTTATCTGTGTGGCTACGCGGTCACAAACCTGGGTGTCTTCCTGGTTGTGCATGCGGTGGCTGATGGAGAAGGAGACGATTCTCTCGACGGATTCGCGGGACTTGCGCGCCGTTCACCTTGGTTGGGGATGGCGCTGCTCATGTTCCTGTTGTCGCTGGCCGGAATTCCTTTTGTGATCGGGTTCTGGTCCAAGCTGTACGTCTTTATGGCGGCCTATCAAGCGGGCCTCGGATGGTTGGTGGTCGTCGGTGCAGTACTCGCGGTGGTAGGTCTGTTCTACTACCTGCAAGTCGCTCGTGCGGCCTACATGGTGGTGCCAGCCAAGCAGCAGCCAGTACAGGTTGAGCCCTGGTTGGCCGTCACCATCATGATCTGTCTTGTGCTGGTGGCAGGACTCGGAGCTTATCCCGGTCCACTCGTCGAGGTTTGTCAGCAGGCAGCCGATGCGCTGCTGGTCACCCACTAGCTTCTGTTACGGAATCCACGGCTTTAGCACCGCTTCGTTTTGTCGCCACGCAGCAATCGCCGCACGACGATTTGCTGTCTCTTGCAACAGGTGATTCCGCAGCGCCCTCCCGAATTCGGGATGCGCAAACGCATGGGCGCTGTAGGTCTCAGTGGGCTCGAAACCTCGTGAGATCTTGTGTTCTCCGCCAGCGCCCCCCTCGAACACAGACGTACCCCGAGCAATGCACTCCGCAATGCTGTGATACAGACAGACGTTGAAATGTAGAAACGGAAATTCGGCCAGACAGCCCCAGTAGCGACCAAACAGCCGACCTGCGCCGGCCACGTTAAACGCCCCCGCAACAACCTGTCCGTCCTTTTTGGCGAGTACCAGCTCAAGTGGCTGCGGCATCGTCGCAAAGAGCTGCGAATAGAACTCCTGATTGAGCCAACGCCGACCCCAGACGAGCTTATCCACCGTCGAGCGATGTAGCGCATGGGCAAGCCGACCGTACTCATCCAAGCTGCCCGCCAGCTCTGAATCACGGATCGTCCGAATCTCAATTCCTTGCGCTTGCGGAGCCGCGATTTCTCGGCGCAGAGCATTGCGCCGCTTCGACGAAAAACGGGCGTAAAAATCTTCAGTACAAGCATAGCCAGGATTCACAAAGTGATACTGAAAATCGATCCGCGCACACAGTCCTTGCTCGACGAGCTGGGCGTTCTGTTGGGCATTGGGAAACAGTACTTGCAGCGTGCCAAGTCCGTGCCTACGCATCAGCTCCAGTGCCGCTGCCACGATCAGTTCCAGAATCGACGTCTGCTCAGAAGATGAAACACCGCTTGCAAACAGAATCCGCCGTCCGCTCACCGGAGTAAAGGGAATGCCCAGTACCAGCTTGGGATAGTACGGAATCCGTGCGCGCTCCGCAGCCGCTGCCCACTCCCAGTCACGGCTGAAGTCTCCGTCGCTGCCTTCCTTGATATACGCCGGCGCAACTGCGACCAGTTCGGTTCCTCGGTGTACCGCGAAGTGACACGCCATCCAGCCACTTTGAGGGGAAGCTGAGCCACTTTGTTCCAGCGCAGCCAGAAATCGCCAATCGACAAACGGATTGTCTTCATTGGTGAGGAGAGCATTCCAGTGAGTGCACGGAATCTCGGAGATCTCGCTGTGTACCGATACGGACAGACCCGCCAATGTGGCTCCTTTTGCAGCTTTGCTCTTGATTAGATGCGCTGAAATTGGTGCGGCCCGACGATACCGCGCTCCTCGAAGAAGCGGGTCGCGACCTTCAGATGCAAAGAAAAGGCGAACAGCGGATCGAGACCCTGGGTTCCAAAAATCACGCCGCGCTCAGACACTTCATGGTTTGGTACAAACGACGGAATGTCGCTCAGCCGCAGCGGTGGCCCCAGCGCAAACAACAGCACGCGATTCGGACGAGGCTCGGTGCTGGTAAAAAAGTAGGGCTGTAGACCCTGGGGATCGATTTGAAGGCCCGCTTCTTCTCGTGCTTCCCGTGCCGCGCCCTGCTGCCAGGTTTCGTACTCTTCCACAAATCCACCGACGAGAGCCAGCTTCCCAAGCTGCGGCTCGATCGCTCGCCGGACCACGAGCAGCCCTGTTCGCTCTCCGACCAGGACCGGCAATACCGCCAGCGCCACCGGAATCGGGTTGGCATACACATCGGCACCGCAACCCGGATTTGGACACTTGCGCGGATATCGAAGCGGTCGTTTGAACTCGCTACCGCAGTACGAACAAAAGGAGTCTCTGGGATTTCGCATCGGGCCCTCTTTCCACCGAATCCATCAGCGGGTGTGGATCGGTGGAATCCGTGCCACCACCGACCCTGTTATTTTGCCGGTGATACGGAACGGTGAGGCCTACTTCTTTTCGGAGGGCACTTCGTCGTCGGGCTGAGGAGTTTGACCAGAGGAGATGATCTCATCGATCTGGTTCCATTCACTGGTCGCAGCGCGGGCCCATCCATCGGACACTTGGCTCGGTGAAATCGCCGATTCTTCGACGGGCACTGCGGCTTCTTGCTCAGTCGGCGCAGCGGCGACTGAAGTCACCGTCTGACGAACTTCTTCCTCATCGCTGGCTTCATGCTCGGCCTGGAGCTGCGCGAGGAGCGCGCCAAGTGGCAGCTTGTTTTCAAACTTGCGCCCGTCGACTGGCTGCGGCGGCAGCTCGACATTGCGACCAGCCTGGAAGACCTTATCGCAGGCTGCTCGGAAGCGCTTCCACAGCGCCTCTTGCTCTTTGCGCGGTGCGGGCCCGATCCGTCGCCAATCGGCCATGAGCTGCTTCAGCTCAGCCTCAGCAGTGTCCTGCGCCACATCGTCGCGATTGGCCAGTTCCTCAGCCTTGACGCAGACCTCTTCCTTCTTCTTTTGATTGGCCGCACGCTCGACATCCAGCTTGTCGAACATCCCCTTGCGGCGCTCGAAGAACGCGTCACAACCCTTGCGGAAGCGCTGCCACAGGGCATCGTTTTGCTCTTTCGGGGCCGGTCCGATGAGCTTCCAGTCGGACTGGAACTTCTTGATAAGCTCCGCCGATGCCTTGAAATCGGTCGACATCACCAGCCGCTCCACGCGAATGCAGAGCTCTTCCTTCTTGCGTTGATTGTCTTCGCGATCGGCGTTGAGCTCGGCGACATGGCTCTTCCTCTTCTCGAAGAACACATCGCAGGCGGCCCGGAACCGCTTCCACAGCTCATCGCCCTCGGCACGCGAGGCATGCGGCACGGGCCCAAGCTGCTTCCACTCTGCCTGCCAGCCCTTGACCGTATCGGTAGCCGCCCGCCAGTCGGTGATCTCGGTCAGCCCTTCGGCCTTCTTGATCAAATCTTCGCGCAGCTTCAGGTTTTCGGCGCGCTCGGCTTCCCCTGCGCTGCGCACCTTTTCATAGACCAGGTCAGCGGTATTTTTGAAGCGCTGCCACAGCGCCTCTGACTTCTCTTTCGGTGCCGGGCCCACCGCTTTCCACTCAGCTTGCAGTTTCTTTAGATGATCCGCCGCTGCCTGAGGATCGATATCGAGTTCGCTCTGCATCACCTGTAGCAGCTCCTCGACCTGCGCACACAGCGACTCCAGCCTCGGCACGTTGGCGAAGCGCTCCCAGTCTTTCTGCTCTCGCAGCGCTTGCACCCGAATCACCAGCTTGCTGCGGGCCTCGTCGTAACGATGCCTCGCCTCGCGCCGCTTGTCCGCCGGCAGCGAGGTCAGCGCCATGACCGATTCCTGCGCCTCTTTGAGCGACTGTTCAGCCTGCTTGAGCTGAAGATTTTCCTGCTCGCTTAGCGTCAGCAGCTTCTGCGACAAAGCCAGCAGTTTTTCGAGGTTCTTTTCGAGCGCCTCGCCCCGCTGCTTCTCCCGCTCTTGTCTCAGCTCGCCTTCTTTGGCCAGCTCCGCATCCCGCTCCGCCTGTCGCGCCTTCTGCACGGAGTCCCGTCGAGACTGCTGCTCTGCCCGGACTTTGTCTTGCTCCACTCGGCGCTCGGCCCACAGTCGCTTCTGTTCTTCATCGCGAAGTTCTTGCTCGCGGCGCTTCTGCTCAGCGACAAGTTTTGCTTCCGCCTCTGCCTTTTCAAGCTGCGCCATCCGCTCGAGCAGAGCCTGGGCCGACGCATTGGCCGCCGGCGTCACCTGTCCGGCATTGCGAGCCGCTTGCTTCTTGGCAAATACCTCACGACGCTCGTTGTAACGCGCTGCCGCCCGCTCGAACCGCTTGGCCACTGCATGGGTGGAAGCGATGGCCGGAAGCTCTGCCCAACGACGACGCAGACCCGACAAAAATCCATCGGCATCTTCAAAATCTTCGGTCTTGGCCGCTGCTTCCAAGCGTCGGCAGAGATCTTCACGCTCGGCAGCAGTCGGATCGACAGCAGGAGTCGCCGCCGGAGACTTGTGCACCGCCGTTTTGTTGCCCGCTGGCTGCTTGCCGACTTTCACGGCCGGGGGTGCTGCCCCGTGTGGAAGCCGCTGCTCCGCCGCCGACCGCACAACTTTAAGCTTGGCGCGACTGGCGACGTGATGAAGTTGCGCAGCATCGGAAATTCGCTCGAGCGCCTCCAGCAGTAGTTCCTTCGGTCCATCGCTGCACGCCAGATCAGCCAGCGCTTCGTCGTTGTGGATCGCGGTCAGCGCCTGCTTGCGAAGCCTACTGTCCTTCGACTTCCGCACCACATCGGCCAAGAGCTTTTCGTCTCGGAGCCGCTCCAGCGCCGCCTGCTGGACCGCCGAAAAGGTCGATCGACAGACCACGTCAACCAGCACTTTGGACGATGACAGGTGCGCAACCGCATCCAGGCTGGCCGACTCGTCTTCAGCGGACAGCGCCACCGATAGCAATAGCTCACTCCGCTTATCGGCGGCATCGCGACGCAGCGCTTCATCCGGATCGTGCTCAGCGACTTCTTCCAGCAGCGCCGGATCGCTAATCTTTTTGAGCGCCAGCCGCCGCACACGGGCGTCTTTGTCACGGCGTACCACGTGTCCAAGCTCTACGACATCCTCAGGTGTCAGGCTCTTGACAGCATCAATGCGAATGGCCGGGTCGCTGTGCTTCCAGCGGGGTCGAAAAAGGTCAAGGAATCCCATCGTTTAGCGCTCCGTAAACTAGGACGAAATATACACGATTCGCCCCCCGTGCTCAGGGACTTGCATCTCCCGAGTCGAACCAAAAACACCTGTAAGGTTTGTGCAGCGACAGTAAGGAAACGCTCCAGCGGTTGGTATATGATGAGGCCACTTCGCAAAGCCTTCCAAGGACCGACCTGTCCCATGCGCTCATTACTTCTCTCGACGCTGCTCTGTGCCATCCTGTGGCAAACCGGCTGTAAAGCAAACTACCCAAACTGCGAGGCTGACTCGGACTGCCCAGGCCACGCCGAGGGCCGCGAGTTCTGCGTCAACGGCAAATGCCAAGCCTGTCGTCCGACGGGAAATGACTGTGGACCGGGCAAAGCCTGTAACGCTGGTCGCTGCGAAGCCGTGCCCGGTTGGTGCGGCAAGCACAGCGACTGTCCGTCCGGACTTTGTGAGCAAAACCGCTGCGTCGCTTGCAAAAACGACGGCGGCTGTCCCGCTGGTGGCCGCTGTAACGCCGGTCGCTGCGAGCCAGACAACCGCAAGGCCTGTAAAACCAGCGACGAATGCGCCGAGACCGAAGACTGCATCGCCGGACGATGCACCCCCGCTGCAGGCAAGCGCTACGGTGCCGATCAGTGCAACCTCCAGGCGATCTATTTCGGCAGTGACCAATACGACTTGTCGTCGGTGAATACCCCAGTCGTGGATGCTGATGCCGAGTGCATCAAGAAGGTGGGTAGGCCGGTCAACATCATCGGCTACACCGATCCGCGTGGCACCGTGGAATACAACCTGTCGCTGTCCGAAAAGCGAGCGCAGGCGGTAAAACGGCGGCTTCGCGATCTCGGCATCCCGGAAAGCAATCTGGCGACGGTTCCTCGGGGTGAGCTGGATGCTTCCGGCAGCGATGAGTCGAGCTGGGAAAAAGATCGCCGAGTGGAGGTAACGTTCCGATGACAAAGCCAGTGGTGCTGCTCGCACTGGGACTGCTGTCTGCGTGCGTCACGACCGATGAAGGTCGCAAGATGCAGGACCAGATCCTGGAACTTCAGCAGCGCTCGCTCAAAAACGAGCTGGGTGGGGTCGAGCTGAAGAATGAGATCCAGAAACAGGCCGATGATCTGCGCCGTCTCCTCGATGAAGCCAAGCGACTGACGGTGAGCCTAGCCGACGCCTCGCAGAAAGCCGAGCGAGTACAGCTCGATATTATGCAGGTGCAAGGCAAATTTGACGACATCCAGAAGCAGATCGAAGGCTTGCAGCGCAGCTTCGCCGACTACCGCAATCAGTCGGACAGCAAGCTCGGTCAGATCAGCAGCACCCTCGCGAAAAATCCGCCGATTCCCGAGAGTCCCGACGCGCTGTTTAGCGAAGCCCAAAGTCACTATCAGGCAGGTCGTTACCCCGAGGCACGCTACATGCTCGATGCCTTTGTGGCGCGCTATGCCACGGACAGTCGTGCCGCACGGGCCCAGGCGATGGTTGGCGACTCTCACTACGCCGAGGGCAAGTATCGTTACGCGATCTATGCCTACACCAAAATCCTCGACAACTTCCCGCGCAGCGATGAAGTGGAGATCGCGATCTTCAAGAATGGTCAGTCGTTTTTGCAGCTGAAGTTCTGCAAGGAAGCGCGAGCCTATTTCGAGCAGTTTATGAGTCGCTACCCGAAGAGTAAGTTCCGCAGCGAGGCCAGCGAGCGACTCAAGGAAATCTCGCAAAAGGCCAAAGACAAAAACGCCTGCACCACCTCGTAACTGCGAGTCGTCTCCCCGGGCGCTTGAACAGGGCCCAAGGGACTGGTCGTCATTCACCCAAGGTGTCTCGTTGACCACGGTGGTCGTCGTCAATCCTTCGGCAGCAGCGGGCCGCGTTGGCAAGCAACGGACCAGGCTGCGTCACGCCATCGAGACCGTGATCGGCCCCTGCCGTTTCGTAGAAACAGTACGCCAAGGACACGCTCCGCAGCTTGTCCACGAAGCGATTGAAAGCGGGGCGACACGTCTGCTGTCACTCGGCGGCGATGGCACACACCATGAAGTCGTAAACGGAATCATGGCGCATCCCGACGGTGAAGGTGTCACTTTGGGCATTCTTCCGGTTGGGACGGGCGGCGACCTGAAACGAACGCTGGGTGCCCACTCGCTGTCCGACGCGCTGCGCGCTGTGGTCGAGGAACCGGTCCGTGCAGTGGACGTCGGACATGCTCACTTTTTCGACGATGATGGACATCCCACCGAGCGCTGGTTTATCAACATAGCGTCGTGCGGCATCAGTGGTCTGGTTGACCGATTGGTCAATTCCACCACCAAGATCCTCGGTGGCAAGGTCTCGTTCTTTCTCGGTACGGTGCGGGCGCTCGGACGCTATCGACCCACCCTGGTCGAGGTGATCGCGGACGGACGAAGCCTGGGCCAGCATGAAGCCATGATGGTTCTCGTCGGCAATGGCTGCTTCGCGGGTGGCGGCATGCAGTTTTGTCCTGACGCCCAGCTAGATGACGGACTGCTCGATCTATTGATCGTTCCGGCAGTGCCGCTATTGCCCTCGCTGCTGCGGACTCGCCACCTGTATCAGGGAACCCTCGCTTCGGTCGACGGTGTCCTGAGCGCTCGGGCCACTTGGGTCACGGTTCGTCCGCTCACCGAAACCGCACCGCTATGGCTCGATCTCGACGGGGAATCGCCAGGGTCAGCTCCCGTCACATTCTCGGCCCGACCCAGGCGTCTGCAGCTAGCCGGTTGGAAGCGCCCGACTCCTGAATGCGTCTCAACGGGGTTCCCCTCGCGGCCTAGATTGCCGTAACATGGCCGCCGATGTCGCAAGCAGGTTCAGGTCATGCCACCGGTGCTTCCTATCGAGGGGAGTTTCCCGTCGCATTTGGCCGATACCTTTTGCTCAAGCGACTGTCTCGCGGTGGGATGGGCGAAATCTTCCTGGCCAAAGTGGGAGAGATCCAAGGCTTCGAAAAGTTCGTCATCATCAAAAAGATCCTGCCGCAGCTCGCCGCCAACGATGACTTCATCACCCGGTTTATCGATGAGGCGCAGGTCGCCATCAAGCTAAACCACGTCAACATCGCCCAGGTCTTCGAGGTCGGTCGTGTCGACGGTGAGTACTTCCTGGCGATTGAGTATGTCGATGGCCGCGATGTGCGACGGCTGCTACGACGCTGCCGGGAATCCGGCACTCGATTGCCGGTCGATCTGTGTCTGCTCATTGCCCGCGATCTGGCCGCCGGTCTGGCCTATGCGCACCGTCGCACAGTGGCCAAAGGGCAAGCGCTGGCGCTGGTTCACTGCGACATCTCACCCCCGAACGTCATGGTCTCGTACGAGGGTGAGGTCAAGATCATCGACTTTGGCATCGCTCGCTCGGCGCTGCGCACGGCGGACTCGAACCCAAACATTGGGTTTGGCAAGTTCGGCTATATGGCCCCTGAGCAGCTGATTCGCGGCGGCGTCATCGACCGACGTACCGATATCTATGCAGCGGGCGTGGTCCTGTACGAGCTACTCACCGGTGAGCGCTTGTATCAGTTTCCCGAGGGAACCGACTACCGCCAGATGGCGCGTACGGTCTGCCAGGGTCACTACTTGGCCCCGTCGAGTCGTGATAGCCGGCTCGATGCCTCGATGGATGCCATCCTGGCCAAAGCGCTGGCGGTGCGGCAAGAAGACCGCTACCAAATGGCCGAGGAGTTCCGAGATGCGCTGCAGCACAAGCTGTACTCGCTGAACCCGACGATCTCAGCGGACCGCTTGGCGAAGGTCATGGACGAGCTGTTCGCAACCGAGCGGCAGTCCGAGTCCGATGAGCTGGCGCAGATGCGAGCGGTCGACTCATCGGCATTCAAAGAAGAGCTGGTCGGGGCCGCCGGTCACACCGTCACCTTTGCCCGAGCGCTTGAAGCGGGACAGACCGACAACGATCCGACGACGGTCACGCCGCAGGTCGATGAAGAAGCCAAGACCCGGATGGTGGCATCGGGTCGCGTCGAAAGCAGCGAAGCCGCAGCCGGTTCACTCAGCTTGACACCGAGCTATCAGCAGACCTCCCCCAATCGCAAGCTGATTGGGGTGCCGCTGCTTCTGGGGCTGCTGGCTTTTGGCACGGTCGTTGTCTTGGGACTCGTCTTGTGGCCACGCGAGAGAACCGGACGCATCGATCGAGATGCGACTCCTGCTCCTCAGAAACCTGTCGTCGAAGCACTCCCGCCGCCGGTCGCACCGCCGGATCTGGCGATTGTGGTTCCGCCCGCCCCGCCTCCCGAGGTGGTCAAACAGCCGCCACCACGTAAGCTGGTAGCAAAGCCCGTCACGACGGTGAGCAAGCCCGTCAAAGAGGTGCTGGCCCCGGAGCAAGTAGACCGCAAGTTCCAACAGGTCAAAGCCGAATACTTGGAGTTCAAGCGCAACTTTGGAGCGCGACTCGAAGAGCATTGGCAGCAGATTCTGTCAGACATTGCCCTGGGAAGACGTGACCAGCGCGTCTCGGATGCGCTCGATCTGCTTCGCAAAGAGATGAAGTCGGTCCGCGAAACCAGCGCGCTGAAAAAATGACCTGACTGCGGTTGCTCGATCGATCCACAACGCCTTGTATATGAATCATATCAAACGATTAATATATAGGGCACCCTCTGGCATCGAGTCGTCATCGCCTTCGCTCCGTCAGTGCGAGACACCGAACTCCTGCGGGGCACACCCGCCGGTGCCGAACTCCTCGAAGAGCCGAACCTCTTCGAGAAGTGGTGTCCCCCAAGTGCGGAGACATCTTACGTGCCGATGGAGTCCAACGAGAAATCCGACGGTCGGAGGGGCTCGGTGCGACGTGTCGTGCTTACGGGATGAGGAGTCGATCGACAACGATGTAGTCGGTCGTTGGTAGGTTGGACAGCGGCTTTCCGGTGACTGCGTTGTCGTAGTATCCCTTTACGGACACTCGGTACGTTCCGGGGAAGATCTTCCCGCTGAAGTTGAACGTGCTCTGCGTACAGTCATTGACCGCCAGGTCGAACTGATACCCTTTGCTCGTCTCTACCAAGTGCACGACCGCCTTGCTCCACGTCGGGTTCTTCGTCGTAGAGCACACCGTCGCATCTGGCGTCGGCGTCACTCCGTTCAGGGTCACTGACCCTCCGAACTGCACCGTTTGCACGTTCAGGATCTTCCCGGTTAGATCCGCTCCGATCACCAGCGCCGCTTCCACGATGTAGTCGGTCGTTGGTAGGTTGGACAGCGGCTTTCCGGTGACTGCGTTGTCGTAGTATCCCTTTACGGACACTCGGTACGTTCCGGGGAAGATCTTCCCGCTGAAGTTGAACGTGCTCTGCGTACAGTCATTGACCGCCAGGTCGAACTGATACCCTTTGCTCGTCTCTACCAAGTGCACGACCGCCTTGCTCCACGTCGGGTTCTTCGTCGTAGAGCACACCGTCGCATCTGGCGTCGGCGTCACTCCGTTCAGGGTCACTGACCCTCCGAACTGCACCGTTTGCACGTTCAGGAC
>JBGAUT010000012.1:101888-134350 GCA_044228505.1 Polyangia bacterium
CACCGTCGCATCTGGCGTCGGCGTCACTCCGTTCAGGGTCACTGACCCTCCGAACTGCACCGTTTGCACGTTCAGGACCACACTTGTAGGAAGACCTCCTGAGCAGACCCCGTTGCGCTGACACGAGTATCCCATCGGACAACCGGATGCACAGGGAACGCTATCGACACACTGGTCGTTGAAACAGTATTGACCACCCGCACAAGCATCCGGAACAAACGCGAGGCAACCGGTCGCCGCCAGACGACACACTTCTCGCTGACCATCCGCCGCGCAGCGCGCCGATCCGGCCGCGCAATCATCGACACAGCTCCCCCCGCAGGAGCCGCTATTGCACATGCCCGTTGGACAAGAAACCTCGGGGCCCCAAGAGGAACAAGTGGCAGAGGCACGCTCACAGACCTGGACAGAAGTCCCAACACAGCGACGGGATCCTTCGGTGCAAGAGCACGGCGGCTCAGCAAAATCAGCACTGCCGGGATCACTTCCATCAGAACCAGGGCTGCCGCAGGCAAACATGGTACACAGAGCGACCAGCGCGGAACAGAGAGCAAAAAAGCGTGCCCATTTCCAGGGAACAGAAGACAACGATATCCGTGAACGACCGTTCATGTGCAGTCCTTTGGGTTCGATAATTGGCCCCAGATACTAGCACAATCCCCGAATCGGTATTACGGAATCTTGTTGCGATCACCGATTCGCTGGCACAGATAAGAGTCCTTTAAAATAACTCTTATCTGAACTTTGCGGCAAGCTAGGATCCGGGATGATCAGCACCACGACAGCTTCCAGCACCACTGACCGGGGCCGATCGCACCATGGGAAACGCGCACTGCTGTGCCTCCGGCCAGCTCCAAGACCTGCGAGATGTAGCCACACATGCATTCCTGAAAGTTCTCTGGAAGCCCGGGATACTCGACCACCACGAAGTGAAGCAGCTTCGGACCGACGCGATCCACCCGAGTCTTTCCCAATCGGTGATAGGTATGCCACAGCCGGGCCGATTTCTCGATGATGCTATCGATGGACACCACCTTCATCACGATCCGATACACTCCATTTAAGTGATCGCTCGCCATCGCTTTCCCGAGCAATCGAAGTCCTTGTGGATTGCCTGGATGTAACAGTGGGGCGGCGACCTCGAACAGGCGCGTGATGACTTCGATCGGAACCCAGTGAAACTCCAGCGTCCGCAGGTAGGTTTCGCGTTCCTCTTCGGTAAGCTGCTGCAGAAAGAGACGCTCGATCGCCGGTCCCGCACGACCCACTCGCTCCCGCATAAAGACAACGCCCGTCCCCTTGTAGTTCGCCATGACCGTGCTTTCTAGATGACCGACTCATGGTAGCACCCCACGACAGTCCTACGCAGAGCGCAGCCAGTGGCGGTGAGGATCTGACTCTTGTATTCCGAGGTACGTAGATTCGCACTCGGTGGGGTCCGTTTTGGGAGAGCCGAAGCGCTGGCAATGAGTCGCTTAGTTGTTCTGAGCGCCTGCGTTGACCCAAGCGGTGAGGGTCAGAATCTGTCCGCTGGAAAGGGGCGCACCAGGAGGCATCTGGCCGCCCACAAAGCATGAACCCGCACCGTTTACCTTCATCACCACGTAGCTGTTATTGGCTTGGCTGGCGACGATTCGTTTGGTGGTGGCACAGTCCACGCTGTTTACACCCACCGTCTGTCCGTAGGCCTTGCCCGCACTCAGGTCCAAGCTATGAGTGGGTGCCGCGCCGCCATGACAGCCAGCACAGCTATTGGTCAAAAGGGGCTGCACGTTGGCCGCAAACGTCGGAGTGAGCGCCATCCCACTCCTTTCTTGGGTGTTGGTGGTCGCGTTACCGGATTCATCTACCGCTCGTACCACGAAGAAATAGTTGGTGTTGGGAGTCAGAAAGTTCACCTGATAGGAAGTCACGCCAGGATTGGTGGTGTAGCTCGGGTTGGCATAGACCTGTCCGCCTGCCGTCGTCGCTTGATAGATTCTGTAGACGATCTTTGCTGCCGCAGAGGCATTGTCCGAAGCGGCTGCCCACGTCAGATTGATCGAATTGCCCGATACCGCCGCTCCGGTGACCCCACCAAAGGTCGGGGCTTGGGTGTCAGGAACCGGCGTCGTGGCGCTGACCTCGGTGGTGTTCTTATCGACATTCCCAGAGGCATCAACGGCCCGGACCACGAAGTAGTATTTGGTGTTGGCAGTGAGCCCGGTCACGGTATGCGTGGTCGCTCCCCCAGCAGTGGTTGCCGTAGGAGTCCCAAAGTTCTGTCCCATGGAGGCAGTGGCCTGGAACACCTGATAGACAATGCTCCCAGCGGGAGTGGAATCGTCGCTGGCTGAGTTCCAGTTGATCGTGATCGCACCAAGTGCCGCCGTGGCATTGGTCGCTCCACTAAACAGCGGAGGGGCCGTATCCTTCACAGGTGTCATATCGACAACGGACATATCGTTTTGATTCTGGGTAGATGCAGGATCTCCACACGCTCCCAGAAGAAGAACTAGTCCGGAAGCAAAAAGACTGGGAATCCAAAGAGTTCCTAAGGAAGGCTTGGTCATATTGTTATCCTCGCGAGGGAACAGGTCGTCTGTTGGCAAGCACGGAGCCTCGCTGCCCGTTCCCTCCCCCCACTGTATGGGTCGTACAAGCGAGTCCGCCCCCAGCACCCGATCGGTGTGGAGCTAAGGTTACCTTACGTCAATTTCGCCATTATAATCGGCCCCACCTTGGCGGTACGGATTCCTACACTCGATGTCGCAGCGGACGCGGAGCGACGAAACGACCCCATCGACAGCTTGGTTTCGCTGCTGCGTGGACGACGATTTGCACTGCTGTCTGGCGCAGGTATTAGTACAGACTCTGGAATTCCCGATTACCGAGGCCCTAGCGGCACCCTCCGTAAACGACAGCCGATGCAGCTTCAAGAGTTCCTGCGCGACGAGGATGCTCGCCGTCGCTATTGGTCACGGAGCTATCTCGGCTGGCCCAAAGTGGCGCAGTCATTGCCAAACTCCTGCCATCTGGCGGTCACCAAGTTAGAGAACAGCGGTCGCACCACCGGACTGATTACCCAAAACGTCGATGGACTTCACAGCGCAGCAGGAACCGCAAATCTCATCGAGCTACACGGCAGCCTACACTGGGTCCGCTGTCTGTCTTGTGCGCACCGCATTCCACGAACGTCTCTTCAGGACACGCTGGAGCGGCTCAATCCGGGTCTGCCCGCCAAGCTCTTTGAGCGCGTTCAAGCGGGCGATGCCGAGCTAAACCCCGATGGTGATGCTGAGCTATCTCCGCTGCTCGCACGTGACTTCGCCGTGCCCGCCTGTCCGCAATGCCACGGAGTTCTCAAACCGGATGTGGTCTTTTTCGGGGAAAACGTGCCGCGCTTGGTGGTCGATTCGGCATGGTCCATGCTCGAAGGTGCCACTGCGCTTGTGATCTTGGGCAGCTCGCTCGCGGTCTACTCAGGATTCCGCTTCGCCAAAGGAGCCCACGAGCGCGACATTCCCATTGCGATCGTTAACCAGGGAAGAACCCGCGCTGATTCCTTGGCCGCGCTGTGCATCGATGCGCCCTTGCATCAAGTGCTAGGCGAACTGGTCAAGGCACTCTGTCCCAACTAATGGGAGGCGTGCTGCTTGAGATAGGCATCGACGCGTAATTTGGCATTGTGTCGAAGATTGACAAAAAAGAGCTGGTACTCGATCGGATGATAGTTCTGCTTGCCCAGCGCCCGATCGAGGATCCGACTCATGAAGTCCCGAGGCGGATTGCCGATGGTAGGAACCACCAGCGTTCCGTTGCGACAGACAGCGCTCGCGAATCCGGGCATCACGGCAGGCGATGTCGAGTCCCAAAATAGCGCCCCTTGGTTCTGCTCCGCTCCGGCCAATTCACTGTCGGTCCGATAGGTCAAGGGATTCACGCACAGCTGCACTGCCGACTGGGGACTAGCAATCTCTTTCGAACGCGGCAAGACCATCTCGAACTCCCCGGGAACATACTGCGGGCCCCGCGCATTCCAGCCAATCACACATCCGATCTGTTCGGGTGTGGCGCAGGCTGGCAGATCCGGCAGATCGTGCGCGATGTCTTCCTGGGTGAAAGCCCCTCCAATCAGATAGGCCGCGACCAGCTTGTCACGAATCGGCTTTCCGGAGATCTCTTCGCGAAGGAGTCGATACGCCATCACCGATCCTTGACTGTGCGCGGCGAGGACGAACGGACGTCCATGGCTGTGGTGTTGCAGATAGTATTGAAAAGCGGCTAAGACATCCGAATAGGCGATGTCTAGCGCCTTCTGTCTGTCCGAATAGGCAGCGTTAGATGCCTCCTTTCCATCGGAAGCAGGCGCAATGAAGACGGTACCGTTGGCCTGACGATATCGTGGCGCATAAATCGCTCCACAGGAGTTGAAGGCCGAGGCCTGAATCTTGGTCGCCACACGATCGGTATCGGCATTCAGTCTCGGGTCGTCAATCGGACCATTCCACAGATTCCCAACGTAACTCGTGGGATGGACGTAGAACACGTCGGCAGAAGCAGTACGCTGGTCGATCGCAGGCAGAGAAGGGAGTGCCACATCTGCGACGTCTTCGCGATCCGGCAGAGCACTCCAGGCCATCGGGTTCGCGTAGTTCGGAGCGGCTGGTCGCTTCGCTTCCTCAAACGAGGTGCCGGGACGCATGGCAAAGCGAATCAGCGGCTTGAAGAACACCCCGACGAGGGACACCAAGAGCAGCAAGACGATGGCCGAAAATAGAAAGACTCGACGTATCCGCATCGGCGTAATCATAGCGCGGTTCCGATTTTCTAAACGCTACCGGAACGCAACCACTTCACTCTGTGCGGAACAGGACATGCTGTAGCAATGGAGAAACCGGAAACCGTGGGGGCCTGTAGTCACTGCGAACGATGGCCGTCGGTAAACCACTGGTTGGGCTTGCCGGTGCATTCCCACTGCTGTGCCAGACCGCCTTGCTTTCCGGACTGGAAGTCGTGAATCTCGATGGCCAAGCACTTGTTATTGTAGGTCCGCAGTTCCTTTTTGTTGTCCTGCCACTGCTGGTTATCCATCTTGGGGTTGCAGACACCCACCTGGATTCGTCCGCCGTCCTTTTTGGCCAGATAGTCGGGCATCGATACTTCCAGACAGAGTCCATTGGCGTTCACGATCCGCCTGCCATTACGATGCCAGTTTTGACTCGCACCGCCGTGACAGACCCACTGGATCACTTCGCCCCCATCCCTCTGATTTTCGAAGTCTTGCTGATCCAGGCTCAGACACTTTCCGTTCTGGAGCACGATCGGACCCTCATCTGGCTCTGGCCACAGTGCAGAGCCCAGAAAGACCGCAAGCAGCGCCACTCCCAGAATCGACAAGCCCATGACCAGTTTGCTTCGCGACACCGCCAGTTTGATGGTCTCTGGTGGTCCATCCGCATTCGCAACAGGTTGCGCAGGCGACACGAGCGCTGCCCCACCCGGTACGCCATGATCCGTGGCTGGGAGCGATTCGGGTCTGCGCAGAAACGAGGGCCGCTCAAATACTGGCGAGCTGGAATGTGCGTAGAGCTGAAGGCTCGCCCAGTCGAGCTGCTCCGCATTCAACGCCAACTGATGGCGCGCTGATAGGAAGGCCTGTTCAAGACTCCCTGACTCGGAACACAACTCCAGGTACAGTGCCTGGGTCATGCGGATCGAGCCAGCTACGGACAGCGGAAAACGGGAGGCTACCACACTGGCAAAACCCGCTCGATGCAGAGTCTGTGCGATGCTCCCAAGCTGATTCCCAAGCTCACCACTGTTGCCACTGTCACAGGCTGCCAGCACGACGAGCCGCACCATGCCTGCATAGGGGGCAAGCACCTGGCGAAGTCGTCCCGCATCAATGATGGCAACCTCTGACGGATCCTCTCCGCGCATCGCGAGACCAAAGGTCTGCCCTGCTGAACTTCCATGACACAAGAGATGCAGTACCGAGATCGGTGGGCCCTCTTTCTGCGCCTGTGCCAGGACTTGGTCCAGTTTCCCTACCGAGACATGAGCAAGCACATCCCGCGATGGATCAAAGGAATCAGCGCTGCTCCGACTTGCCTGCTGAATCGCCGCTACGTGCTCGGCCGCAGGAACGGAACCAGCAGCGGCGGACCACGCCAGCAGGATTCGACCTGGTGAAGCGAAGGAATTCTGTTCGGTCGCGGTACTGGTTGCAGGCCACTCATAGCGTACCAACAGATCGGGAAGCTCCGCGATGTGCTGACCGCTTCCTTTGAGCGTCATGAACTCCCAGGGCAGCGCATACAGCTCTGCTGCGGCCGAGCACAACGTCAAGACCACCCGTCGTCGCTCCTTTACCGCCTGCTGGATCTGAAGCTCATACTCCAGCCAACCAGCCGGCTGCAGGAATTGCCGTAGCGTCTCGCCGATCCGCTGCACCATCGCCGGATCAGCGCCCGGTTTGCGCACGGCCGCTAGGTCCGCAAGGAGCGCACCATCCCAGTTCAGCTCTGCTGTCTCGAAGCTACCTGATTCCTTGCGAACGAGATACTGCAGCCGACCCAGGTGAAAGGCATAGGGATCACCGGACTGTTCCTTGCGAGCAAACTCCAACGTCAGAAATAGTACGCTCGCGCCAGCAGTGGCCACAGTGCTGTTCTACCTCATGTACAGCATCGTTGAGTCGGACTCTGTTCACAAGCGGTTTGCCAACCGTCGGAAATCACTGACTCTTTTGGAAACCACTTGTCGCTTGACCCATCCCGACCCTGCTCAGGGCAGACCTCACACACAGTCACACAACAGGAAGCCCAAGATCGGATCACAGCGACGCTCACAGGGCGCATCGAGTCGCTGATGACGAGACTCCTGGCCACGCTTCTCGGTGTGCTCAAAGTACGCCTCGGCCCAGGCCAACGGATGCAATCGCGCTACGTTGGCAGCATGCAGGAGCTTTGGAAGCGCGCAGGTTCCCGTCCCCGAAGGAATCCCGCTTCCATCAAACACTTGACGAAGCGGCGCGGTGTGGCCCGCTCGGTTTTGCAGGGTAGCGACATCGTGCATCGACTCCATGAGCGTCCGTGAAAGCTGACGCCGCTGCTGTCGCAGAACCTGAGTTCGCTCGGGACTACTGAACCGCATCTCGGCTGTAAGACTGCGAATCTGCGCAACCGTTGCGGCTTCCTGCGCAGCGGTTTTCTCTCTTCGAAGCACGGCAGGAACAAAGCCAGGCCAGTCCGTACGGTCGCCCAAGTCTCCTGAAAAGGAACGGAGGACAGAGACCTCTTGGCTGTCGTTTGCCACCACCAACACTGCGAGCATTTTGCCCTCGGAGTCTTCAAATCGCTGACGCAGCTCGGCATGCTCCACCGATGACGAAAGCTCTTCAAAGAGCTCGTCCAGTGCCCACAGTGCCACCCCCATATCATTGCAAAATGAGTGAGTCCGTTTGCAACGACCGCAGCGATAGGACAGTAGGGAAAACATCGCGCCGCAGCCTAGCAGAAAGCGGCACCGCCTCTGTGCGATTCCCTACCGCCGCCGAAACAGAAGGACCGCCGAGATCTCTCGTCCGTCCTCACGAGCCATGGGAGGTCCGGCAACCAAATCCCAGCCCAGCTCGGACATCGTTCGCACGAACAGATTTTTGTCATGGCGACGGAAACGGAACATGGAAAACATCCGATCGCCCTGACTCTGCGACCGGACGTTGGCCAGCACCGTCAGTGTATAGCTGCCCTGCATGGGTGCCGGGTCCAGCCGACAGGTCATGTGGATCTCGCGCACATCGGGACAGCTTCGCCGAATCGGCCCTTCGAGCCAGCGCGCCGTCGCTTTGGGAATTTCCCCCTGCAGCGCCGGATCATTGGCCATGATCTCATCAGGAGTCCGTCCCCAGCCGAGCTGCAAGTCAACCACCAAGTAGTCGTTGGTACGGGCGACCGCATTCAAGTTGTTCATCAAAAACTGCACTTCATCATCCAAGTTGGCGAGCGTGCAGCCCAAGATTGTGTAGACCCGTGTCCGCTGCGTACGCGACGACGGCTGATAATGCAGTTGGGTATAGGAGCCCAGCCGGTGGAAGTTCCCTTGCATCGCCCAGATGTGCATCCCCGCGATTCCGCCCAGCGTATCCACCGCGTGTTTGTACGCGACGCTGAGCAGCGGCTGACTGATATCAAGTAGGCACAGATCCGCATCGACTTTGCTCTGCATCGCGATGAGATCCTGGACGAGCTTCGTCTCGAGGACTCCGTTGCCTGCCCCAAGCACAATCACGTTCAAACCCACCCCAGCATTGGTCGCGATGATCGCCTTGGCAATGTCATGCAGCGGAATCTTCGAGTGGTGCGCCATCGTCACCGAAGACCCCCGCGTCATCGCCAGATAGTCGAGTGCGCTGTGATGATCCAGGTAGGCACTGGTCTGTTCCACCAGTCCGCCCGCACCTTGAAGAAATCGCGCCAGGTCCTCCACCAGGCGCACCCCATCGTAGCCGGGCGTCACATACCAATTCATCGAGCCCGCTCGGTTGTGCTCCTGTGGCGTCGTCGAGCGCTCAATCGGCAGCGGCAGCTCCCGTAGGATTGCCAGATCCGCCCAGGTAAGCTGCAGTTCCTCCACTGCCATCAGCCGCAGCAGCGTTCCCCTCGTCGGCCGGGTCCGTGCGGTTTCGATAAATTTGATCGTCGCTTCCGATAGCCCGGTCTTTTTGCCAAGTGCCGCCCGACTCAGCCGGGCTTGTAATCGACGATCTTTGAGCAGCTTGCCGAACTGCAGCAGCGTCTCTCGCGACAGGCGCGGTTCTCGCCGCCCAGTCAGATCCGATACCAAACAACTCTTGAGGTCTACAAAGTGGGAAATATCATGTAGGGTTTGTAAATATGATTTCGCTATGTCGATATCTTCGCCCGACTGAACCAGGCGCTGAAAATAAGAAATCAACGCGTCCGTATGTAGACGCATATTAGCGGATAGCACGTGCTCGGCCACGGCAATCTGGGGAATCGGGGCAACCTCTGCAGTCATTGTTGTTTGGGTCATCGGATGAGCTCGCTATGCGCTATTCTGAAGCCGAACGGTCAACTGACCGCCTTACTCTGCTCAGCAACATTGCATAACGCGAACGTCAGGTCGAGAGCCAATTAACAAGAATTGCATTTATGATTAGTGGAGACCTTGCCATTATGTTGGATTAAATCCAAACCACTCGGGATCCCCCGCTCACCGACAATCCACCAGCCGGGACCAGCCGCCGTTACGGCACCCAGTGGATATTTTGGTGGCTGCGCGGAACCAGTCCCAGGATAAGCCCCAAGGCCGCACCACCGACGATCACCCCGCCAATCGTCCACGGCCACCATTTTTTCAAAAGGGGCTTTTTGGCCTGTCGCTGCGTCGGCGTTTCATCTTCCACGACCGCATCGCCAAGATGGATCTGAAGCGATACCGTCCGCTCCGGCTCGATCAGTATTTCACCCTGATACGGCGGCAGACCGGGAGAGCGGACCTCGATCGGCACTCGTCCTGCCCACGCTGGCCGATTGAGCGGCGTAATCCCCAGCTTGCGCTCGCCAATAAAGACCTCGGCACGGGATGGCACGCTGCTGATTTGAAGGGTACCGCGAGGCCGCTGGATCGCTTGCTCCAACAGCAGCCCCACCGCTGCCCCGACCGTGGTGGCCGCTTTGGCAACCGTGCAGCTTGCACAGTGTGGATTCGCGCTCACCGCACGATCTCCCACCGCGACATCAATCAGGGATAGATGAAGTCGCCAGTCCGACAGCTGGCCCAGCCCGCTGTGCTCCGAGTGAAGGAGTAGTACATAGTCAGCCTGGCTACGTCTGCCCAGCTCTTCCTGACAGAGCAGGGAGTTGAGACAAGTTTGAAGCTGAGGAACCGCCGCCAGCGCTGTCTCTTGGTGCTTCACAATGTAGCCCGCATCGTGTGAAGCCTGCTCAATGGCACGCTCGACCTGATGCACGGCCAGGGCGTCGAGTCCCCGATAGTGCGGAAGCCACACGATGACCGGCGCGGATGACAACGCCATGTCATCTGATTCAATGGTGCTACGAAGCAGCCAACTTGATCCCGCATGTATGTCGAGATCTTGCTGTTTGCGACGAGCGGCCAATTCGAGCACAACTTGATGTTTGCCGGCTGAAAGCAGCAGCGGTGCCGAAAGCGGGAGGATTCCAACCACCCGCTCATCGACCAACACCAGTGAGCCTTTTTCGCCCAGGACGAGCACTTCACCCGACGGTGGTAGCGGCTCAGCCAGAATTCGGGTGACGCTGCTCTGCTGCTCGGGAAGCGGCCCTTCCTGCTCGGACTGATAACGACGCAGTAGATCGGCCGCCTCAACGCTGCGTCGCTCGATATACGCGAGCTGACCCAGAAGATAGAGCGTCTCCAGGTCAGCCCGTAATCGATAGGCCTCTTCGAGCAGCTGATAGCTGAGCGACAGCGCGTTCTGCTGCATCGCCAGTTGCGCGGCCTTGATGAGCTGCGTCACTCGGGCCACCGCAACGCTATCGGCGACCTGTGACGAGTTCCTCGACTCTGGTTTTGCGAGCGCTAGCGACGACGGTGCCAGCAAGCATGACCACAATAGCCATGCCCACAGACAGGCCAGATCACGGCACCGTGCAGCCGCTTGCCCCCGCATCGGTACCAACATCTCACAAACTTTGGTCGAGTGACAGAGGCTTGCATTGGCGCGGTGACTCTTCGAGCGTCGCGGCCGCGCAGACAAAGGTTGACGTGTAACCCCTGTTTTTGGCATCCCATTGACCAAGCTTGGACTCAGATTTAGATCAATTCTAAAATTAGTCTCAGCCACCGTGTTAAGAGCGGTAAACTCACGCCCATCCATCCAACAGGAGAACAGACCATGAGCATTCAAGTCGCTTCGCCAGCCCCTTCGTTCAAGACCCAAGCCCTCGTCGGTAAAGAGTTCAAGACGATCTCCTCCGCCGACTACGCCGGAAAGTGGGTCCTGCTGATGTTCTACCCGATGGACTTTACGTTCATCTGCCCGACTGAGCTCGTTGGACTCAACGACAAGCACGGCGACTTCGCGGACCGCGACTGCGTGGTCCTCGCCGCCAGCACCGACACCGTTCACTCGCACCTTGGCTGGACCAAGGCCGATGCACGACTGTCGAACCTCAAGTACCCGCTGCTCGCCGATGTGACCAAGTCGATCTCGCGGAGCTACGGCGTCCTCCTAGAGGACCAGGGCATTGCACTGCGCGGCACGTTCCTGATCGATCCGAACGGCGTGCTCCGCTGGGCATGCGTCAATGATGACTCGGCTGGCCGCAGTATCGAGGAAATGCTACGCGTGCTCGACGCGCTGCAGACCGACAAGCTCTGCCCATGCAACTGGAAGAAGGGCGACGCGACGCTGTCGTAGGCTCTTTCGTCGGCCATCACGGTCGACCGGCACCACGAGGGTGCCATCCGGGGGCAGCTTCTAGAAAGCTCCCCCGGCGGATTTTCGATGGCTCATTTTTTACAAAGTGGGGGCTTTCAATGAAAGTTTCTCAGGAAGAACTCGAGGGAGCGCGGGCACGGGTCGCTGAGCGCTTCGCCACCAAGTCGGCACCGATGGTGCTGTCGCACATTCCGGGTGAAGTTGTCCGCGATGCCGCGCTCAATCTGGCGCGAGCGCTCGACGGCGACACCGCCATTTTGGCGAAAGGAGACCGACTCCTCGTTGGCTTAGGCGTGGCTCTGGCAAAAACGGGCTCACCCACGCAAGGTCTCGCCGCGTGGCTCAGTGAAGCGGCCAAAGTCGCTGGCAAGACCGACGAAGACATCGAAGCCATTGGTGCCGTGGCGCTCGCCTGCGCGACCTACAACGGCTATTACAAATTCCGCTCGCTCATCGACGACAGCAAGGACTTTGACAGCTTTGGGACCGCGCTCAGGGCCAGCCCGTTTGTACGATCCTCTCTCAGCAAGACCCTGGTCGAGCTGACCTCGCTCGCGATCTCGGTAATGAACGGATGTAGCCAGTGCGTCAACGGTCACGTGGCGACGCTTCGTCAAACCAGCTTGCCCAATCCCGCCGCTGCCATTGACGAAGCGGTTCGGATTAGCGCAGTCGTGGCGGCACTTACTGCGTGGGATCACGACTGATCTTGTCGGCGGCACCAGCCGAGGCGAAGATAGGTGGCGATACTCACCATGCACGATGCATCGACGGAACGACAGCAGCTACTCCATTACGAAGAGATCTTGCGCAGCGCAGGTCAGTTTGTGACCTCTCAGCGACGATCTCTCCTCAAGTACCTGCTACGACACCGGATGCATCCGACGACGGCGCAGATCGCAACCGCGATTGGCCGCAGTGGTAGTGCCAGCCTAGCCACCGTCTACAACAGCCTGGCGCTGTTTGCCGAGCTTCAGATCGTCCGCACGCTCCGCAGCCCGAAGGGCGAGGTCCACTGGGACATCCGCACCGACCGTCATCACCATCTGGTCTGTTCGACGTGTCAGCTCGTCAGTGATCTATCTGAAGACGAAGTGGCCATCACGGTCCACGACCCCGCCATCGCGGCCCGCATCCAGAGGACCGAGGCCTGGCTGCTGTGGACCTGCCAACGCTGTCAGCCCGACGCATAAGCAATTGGGGAACCGCTCCGCCCAACCTGTGGTCTATAAAGAGCTTCGGGCCTGATTTCCTTCCATCCGGGCTCGCTTAGACCTTTGGCGGAGACTTATTTGCTATGCGAACTCCTCTTTCGCTGCTGGCGATTGTCTGGGTGACGGCCTGCGGCCTGCCCGATGATGCCGAATTTCGAGGCGCACCACCATCGACCCAGCAGGTCACGGTAGCCTTCCCCGGCGTCTCGACCATGTCGATCCGACCCCCCAAAGAAGACGACCCGCCCAAGGGATCCGAAACGGCGATGTACTACCGGCTGTCTCAAGACATGGCAGCCCAGCTCAACGTCAGCGCTCTGCAGCTACTATCGGTGGCCCGAGTCATGGTTCAGCTCCCAGCGACGACTCGCATGGGACAAAGTCGAACCTGGGGCCCCTTTGCCCCCGGTGGCAGCGATCCGCTGACCTACCGGCTGGTCATCACACAGCTTGGCAACGCGGTATTTGCCTACACGCTGTCGGCGCGGGCACCCAGCGTTGGGACCAGCGAGTCTGAGTTTCTCACCGTCCTGGAAGGCTCGGTCACCCAAGGCATCACGGTGGGCAATGGCAAGGGCCGGATGACCGTCCACTTCGACAACCGCCGCAAGGTGTCACCGCAGAGCTGTGAGCAAGGCCGCATCGATTTCGACTTCGACAGCCTAGGTGACCCGGCACTCCTTGACATCACGCTCAACCAAGCGGGCAGCCAAAACCCACTCAACCGCCGCTGCAAGCAGGAACCTCCCCGGGATGGACGCTTCCACGCCGAGCACAGCCAGACCGGCAACGGCCGCTTCGTGTTCGACCTTCGCACAGATGTCCACCAAGGCGATGCGAGCCGTCCACTGCTCGAAACGGTGCTGCTTCACAGTCGCTGGAATGACAACGGCATGGGCCGCTCGGACGGCAAGATCGCCGATGGCGAGGTCACAACCGATCTGCGCAATGCAGGGTTTAGCGAACGCTATGTGACGATGTCGCAGTGCTGGAATGATTCTGGGCACACGGTCTTCCAGATCACCTCACCGGAAGCACTGCGGCTCACCACCACGTTGGGCGAAGCCAGTCGCTGCGTCCTGCCCACCGCAGAGTTACCGGAATAGCGTGCGGAGGGCCAGGCTAGGCCTGTTTGGTCGGGGGAGTGGGCGGGTGATTCGGGCTAGGCTGCGCACTTCGTAGCACGGCGCGCTGGACGCTCGAGACCAGATCGACACCCGTGGAAGCGCGAATCTGCTCGTTGACCGAGACAACCTGGGCACCGAGAGATGCATTGGGACCACCGACTCCGCTGCCCAGAATCGTTAGCCGGTCGACCTTGATCGCCTTCATCGTGCCGGTCAGCTCACCAAACACCGGCAAGAGCTTCTGGAGGAGCAACGACTCGCGGGCGTTGCGACCACCGGCCTGATACGCCTGCGACAAGCTGACCAGGGCTGCCGCCGCGGCTCGACCTTCCGCCGACACCGACGCAGCATTCGCTTTGGCCTCCGCCTCTGCCTTTTGCTTGGCCGCACTGGCCGCCGAGATGACGTCGGCTTCGAGTCGACGCCGCACCTGCTCGGCCCGCGCTTCCCACGAACGAAGCTGCGCTTGGGCTTCGATGAGCTGCGCCTTGACCTGACCGCGGACCTCGGCGATCACCGCCTCGCGCTTGGTCTGCGCTTCCACCAAGCGACGCTGGTTTTCCTTCTGGGCAATCTGGGTGTCGGTCTCGATCTTCGAGATCTCGGCGTTCATCTGGTTGTGCGCCTTCTGAACCGCCGCTGATGCCCACGCTTGCAGCTCCGCGATCCGCGCTTCCTTCTTGATCCGCGCCGAGCGAACTCGACCGACCGACGACAGGTAGCTTACGTCATCGCTGATGTTCTGGATTTGCAGGTTGTCGAGTACCAGCCCCAGCCGATGCAGATCCTTGTCGGCCTCTTCGATGAGCTTCTGCTGGAAGATCATCTTCTGCTGGTTGATCTCCTCGGGAGTAAGCTCGGCGATGACGCCTCGGAGGTTGCCCTCGAGCGTGTCTTTGGCCACCCGCATGATGCCTTCCCGCGACGCGCCCAAAAATCGCTCGATCGCGTTGTGGAGCAGCGACTCTTCACTCGGCAGCTTGACGTTGGCGACGGCGTGAACCTTGAGCGGAATGCCACCACGGGAAAAGGCGTTGGTGACCGACAGCTCAATCGCCATGTTGGTAAGCTGCATCCGGTCGACGGTCTCAATCAGCGGAATCCGCATCGCCCGACCACCGCGCACCACTCGATAGCCGACCATGCGACCATCTGCGAGCCGGCGAGAGCGACCCGAAAAGATCAGCACTTCCGACGGCGGACAGACCGAAATGTTGTTGATGACGGTGAACAGCAGGAACGCCCCTGCCGCCAGCACCACCGCGAAGATGATGGTAATTGCGAGTGGGCTCATCGGGAGCCTCCTTCCATCGGCGTCAGCAGGTTCTTGATATCCACGCCGGTGAGACCTTTAAGCGTCGACAGCACTTCGGTAACGATTGCCGGATAGGCTGCCGCCACCTGGGCCAGCGAGTGACCATCACCGGAGTCCACGATCTGAATCTCGCGCACCGACAGATCCTTGACCTTGCTCGCCACCTGCGCGACCAGCGTATCGAGCTGCGACAGCACAAACAGCTCGCGGGCATTTGGACCCGCCGACTGGAGCGCTTCGGTCAGCACCCGCATCGCCTCGGCAGCGGCCAGACCTTGCTCACGACGAGGCGAAGCGGCACCTTCGGCGAGCAGGAGCTGCGCTTTCTGATCCGCTTCGGCGGGGAGCACCACCTCGGCGTACAGCTTGCGCTCGTTCAAATCCTTGCGCACCGTCTGTAGCTCTTGCTCGGCTTCGGCACGGGCCTGCTCGGATGCCGCCTGCGCTTCGCGCTCGACCGCCTGCGCTTGACCTTCAAGCTGACCGACGATCTGCCGGAGCATGTTGCGCTTCTGGGCGACGCCAATCTCGGCATCTTTCTGCGCCACCTCGGCAAGCTGCCGGGCTGCCGCTTCCTGCTGCGAGGTCTCTTGGTTGGCCTGGTTTTCGGCGTTTTCCGCGTCGCGCACCGCCGCTGCAATCTGCGCTCGACCGAGGTTTACCAGATACCCCGCCTCGTCCTCGACGCGCTGGATCTTCAGCGTATCGAGCTGCAGACCCATCTTGTTAAAGATTTGGTTAGACACCTGCACCAGTTGGTTGGCGAACTCGATGCGGTCTTGGTTGACCTGCTCGGGCGTAAGCTGCGAGATCACGTCGCGCAGCGAGCCTTCCAGGGTCTGCTTCGCGGTCTGCCAGATCGTCTCGCGTGGCATGTTCAAAAACCGCTCGACCGCGTTGTACACAAACCGCTGGTCCGACGAGATTTTGACGTTCGCGATCGCATGAATATCAAGTGGGATGCCACCGGACGACAGCGCCTTCGGCATCGATAGCTCAATCGGGATCAGCCGCAGATCCATGCGGTCGACCGTCTGCAGAAACGGCAGCCGGAAGTGAGCCCCGGCCAGCACGACCGTAAACGTCGTCGGCTCGCCGTTGTTGGTGCGATGTGACTTGCCCGATACCACCAGCAGCTCGTTGGGTCGGCAGATGTACAAAAACTGCCGCAGCAGCCACACCAAAACCAGCAGGCCGACGACAAACGCCGCCGCCAGCATGACCACGCCAGCCAGGCGCGCATCATCGCCTAAGAGCTGAGGGGGTGGCTCATCGAGCCGGCTCACAAGCGCCGCCAGCGCCAAGGGGGTAACTGACATGTTCGCTATCCTCTTTCAGGGGTGGACTGGGCCTTTTGCACAGCTCCACGGTTTGACTGTTTTTCCGACGCATCGCTGGCTCGGATCACGCTGACCTCGGCCTCACCATCGCGGATATCTAGAATTGTCACCGAAGCACCCTCGGCCAGCGCTCCGCCATCACTTGGCTTGGCGACCAGATCGATCGTCTGCCCTCGGAACTCGAGACGAACCTTGCCCATCCCGCCCGCTGGAGCCGGGATCAGCACCGTCGCAGTGGAGCCCACCATCTGCTCCTCTACCATCGTGCCCGGCAGCGTCGTGACGCTCATCCGTCGCATCACCGCCCGAGCCGACATCGCCGTAAACAGTCCCACAGACAGCGCCGATAGACCCGCCACCGGCTCGCCGACGTGCGCCACCGTCCGAAGCAGCAGCCCGGTCAGCCCCCCGAACGCCAACAGATAGGTCCAGAGCTGGATCGACAGCAGCCACAGCAGCGCCGTTGGTACACCCGATGCTGCACCGTCGCTGTCGTGATGATGCGCGTCCCCACCAGCGCTCGCCTGCCCATGGTCGCTGGCATGCCCCATGGCGTGCCCGTCACCGTGTCCCCCGTCATGACCCGCTGCCGAACCATCGGCATGACCCATGCCCTGCGCGTCGCCGTGTGCGTCACCGTGTGCGTCACCCTGCCCGTCACCGTGTCCATCCCCGTGGTGTTCTTGAGAGCCACCACCGAACAGCGACACCAGCACGAGCAGGCATCCCGCCACTGCCGCAAACACGTACAGATACAACACAGCAGGGATTGTCCGCCCGCGGCAGACCACCTGTCAACGCCGCCCCGCTTCCCCTGCGTCGCAAACCTGGGCCCTAGTCGCAGCAAAGCCGCACCGACCTGCGCGGTCCGTTCCTGATTCGATCGGGGCCGTGCCGACCTGCTGTTCTGGTGAGCTGGTCGAGACTTGACGTCGGCTGTTCGCTCCGTATCCTGCCCAGCCTGATGGCCGATGCGCTGCGAGTGTCCTTCGCTGCTGAGTACTCCAAACAGGTTGCCTTTTGATGCGCAACGAACCTCGTCTTACGCGCTGCGCCGGACTCCCAAGCTGGCTCCCCCTGTGGTTCCTGTTCGGACTCCTTTGTGCTTGTCAGCGCAGCGCAGTGACCGATCCAAAACCGTCGCTGGATTTCTTCCAAGAGGGCACCCTTCTCCGCAGCGTGCAACCACAGAGCTTGCCCTCGCTCCGCCGGATTGTGACCTTTGATCCGTATTACGGAAAGAACAAAGCCTTCCGTGCAGTGCCGCTGCGCGATCTACTCGTCCAGGGATTTGCCGGTCGAGCGTTGCAAAGTGAGCAACTGGTCCTGCGCTGCCGCGATGGCTACACCGTACCGACCACCGGACAGCGACTCCTTGAAGAGGGGGCCTTTGTTGCGGTGGGAGAAGCCGACTCTGCGGTGTGGGAATCCATTGGTCCACAGCATGTCGACCCTCGTCCGTTCTATCTATTCTGGACGGGCAGCCACCAGCAGAACATCGAGCACTATCCCAGGCCATGGCAGTTAACCGGGGTGGAACTGGCGCGCTTCGAAACGCTGTTTCCGCATGTCATTCCCAGCGGAGTTGCTGCCGATTCCCCAACGCAACGCGGGCTGAACCTGTTTCGCGAGCAGTGCATTCGCTGTCACGCCATCAATCGCGAAGGAGGTCGCATCGGCCCCGACCTCAACGTGCCACAAAGCATCGTCGAGTACCGACCCGTTCAGCAGATTCGCGACTACATCGTCAACCCGCAGCGCTTCCGCTACAGCAGCATGCCGCCGCATCCCCACCTCAGCACGGCCGATCTGGACGCACTCGTTGCGTACTTTGTTGCCATGAAAGACCGCAAGTACGATCCGCCCCCCGGCAAGTGACGGACACCGCGCCGCAACAAACGGGCGGCCCCCCTATTCGAGTCCCATTGCGATCTGAACGGCGTCGCCCAGCTCTTTTTTCAGATACACCTTCAGGCGACCCAGCAGTCGGGCTTCGAGCTGGCGGGCTCGCTCGCGACTGATCCCGAAGCGCTCGCCAACATCTTGCAAGGTCAGCGGGGTATCGGCCATCAGCCGTTCCTGAAACAGCAGCTTTTCGCGCCCGGTCAGCGTCTTTTCGAACTCCCCGAGCTTCTGATGGAGCTGCGCTCGGAACTCTTCGCTCTCGGCGGTGACATCGGGACGGGTCGAGCCCGGCGATTCGAGCAGATCGACCTGCCGCCGCCCACCCTCATCATCACGTCCAACCGGCGCATCCAGCGACGTCTCGCTCTGCCCAAGTCGCATCGACATATCGGTGACTTCTTGCTCGGGCACCGAGAGCCGCTCGGCCAGCAGTTTGTGCGTGGGCGCGAAGCCATCGGCCTCTAGCTTTTCACGCTCTTTGCTCAGGTTGAAAAACAGCTTTCGCTGCGCCTGGGTCGTGCCGATCTTCACGAGCCGCCAGTTGTTCAAAATGAACTTGAGCATATAGGCGCGAATCCACCACGCGGCGTAGGACGACAGCTTGACGCCACGGTGGGGATCGTACTTTTCGACCGCTTGCAGGAGCCCCAGGTTGCCTTCCTGTACCAGGTCGAGCAGGTTCCGGTAGGCCCGACGATACTCGTGAGCGATCTTGACCACCAGCCGCAGGTTGGCGGTGATGAGTCGGCGGGCGAGCCGTGGATCACGATTTCGCGAATACTCGACCGCAAGCTTGTGCTCTTCCTCGCGGTTGAGGAGCGGGTAGCGCCGGATCTCATGCATGTAGACCGTCAGCGGATCGCTCTTGACCAGCGAGCTGCCCCGTCGTCCATCCGGGACTAGCTCGGGGACCAGCGCGTCGGCCGCCAGCACGATGTCCTCTTCCGGCATGGCTTCGACGGCGGCACCCACCAGGGTTTCGAGGTCCGCATCGTCATCACCCGGCTCCGGCGCATCTGTGGCCACTCCATCGACCAGCTCCGGTTCAACGGCGTCTGCGGACACACCGTCCTTACGTGAAGTCGAACTTGCTGATGACACGACAGCTCGTCTGGGCTTGGCAGAAGATTTGGGTTCTTGGGCCATGTGTAGTGGGTTCCGGTCGAACGCGGTCGAAAACGACGACGCGCATTTAACCAAAAAATCGCCAAGTAGAGCGGGGTTATCGTCACTCTCCGTCGTGGTATGCTCGCCAGTAAGGTGCCTACCATGCACGTAGACCCAGCAAACCTCCCAGGGCAACCCTATGACTTGGCGCTTGATTACCTCCGCGAGGAGCACAGTCGGCTGCGACTGCGACTTCGGCGGCGGTCCCTGAGCGAGCGACCCACCGCGACCGAGGAGCTGGCCGACTGCAACCGCGAGCTGTCCGAGCTGGCGGAGCGAATCAGCGCCCGCTTGGCCGAAAACGAACGGCTCGGAAAGCCGCTGCCACTCACCCGAATCCAGCGGTCGCTCTCGCTGTCCGTGCCCGAGGTATCCCTGCTGGTGGTGCTGGTGCTGGCCGAGACGGTGCCAGCGGTTCGTCCGCTTCTGCTGCCACTGCTCGGCGCTGGCTCGCCGCAAGGTACGGTCGGGCACTACATGGACCTACTCGGGGACAGTGAAGCCGAACGGCAGCAGATCGCAGATTCACTACTCCCGAGCAGCACGCTGCGTCGGCACGGCCTGGTCCTACTCGCTGCGGACCCGGCGTGGGCACCGACCACCCCACTGCTGATGCAGCGGGTGAAGCTGTCTGATCGGCTGGCCTCGTTTCTGCGGGGAGAGGAACGCCCACCGCTCCACACCCTGCCCCACGGAATCAGCTTGTACGTCGGACAGCGATCGCTGGCCCAGCTTACGCTACCGGCAGGTACCGCCGAGCGGTTGCGCGATGCGCTGGATGAGTGCGCCCAGCCACTCCTCAGCGATGCCGATGGTCCGGTTCTGCCCCCGCTGTGTCTCACTGGGCTCCGTCGTAGCGGCCGCAAGGCGCTCCTGGCGGCGCTGCTGCCCCATCGCCCCCTGGTGGTGCTGGCCGCAAGCAGCTTACAGCGAGGCGAGCTGGAGCTGACCCAAACGGTACGGGCCGCGCTCGGTGAGGCAGCACTTCAGCAGGGCTTGCTCTACGTTACGGGTGCCGAGCTGCTCGGCGACCTTGAGCCCGCCCTGTTCGAACAGCTCCGTCGCTTGCTGCTCGGAAGTCGGGTGCGGGTGGTCCTGGCCGCCGACGGGCCAATCGACACGCTGTGGGCGAGGCTGCCCGAGCTCCTGCCGTTCGACTTTCCGATGCCCGATCGCGCCACCCAAATCGCGCTCTGGAACAGCTTGCTTCCCGTCGACATCGCCCGAGAACGCGGGTTCGACGTCCGCACTTTGGCCAACAACTACTCGCTGCCAGCTGGGGCGATTCATCGCTGCACCAGCGAGATGGTTCGCAGTGCACGAGTCGACGGTAGCAAGCGGCCAACGCTCACCATGGCCGCCGCCCGGGAAGCCGTGCGCAAGCAGCTTGGTAACCGCTTTGGCGATCTGGCGCAGCTTGTGTCGACCACACTGTCTTGGGAAGATCTGGTGCTACCGCCGGAATCGATGGAGCGCGTGCTCGAAATTGTGGCCTATGCGCGCTATCGAGAGCAGCTCCTCGGACAGTGGGGTTTCGAACGCAAGCTGCCCTATGGACGCTCGATCAGCGTGCTTTTGGCCGGTGCGCCGGGAACCGGCAAGACCATGGTCGCGGCGCTCGTCGCCAAAGAGATCGGTCTGGAGCTGTTCAGGGTCAATGTGGCTCGGGTCGTCGAGCGCTTTGCCGGAGAGACAGAAAAAAACCTGGCCCGCATTTTCGATGAGGCGAAGCGTCAACAGGTGGCGCTGCTGTTCGACGAGGCCGATACCCTGTTCGGACGCCGACTGGACGTTCGATCCTCGCAGGATCGCTACGCCAACATGGCGGTGAGCTTTCTGCTTCAAGCCGTCGAGTCGCACGATGGCATGCTGCTGCTTACCACCAACAACGAAAAGCTGCTCGACGATGCCTTTCGACGACGGCTGCGCTTCCGAATCGCCCTGCCGCTGCCGAGCGAAACCGAGCGTGCGCGGCTGTGGAAGTCGATGATACCGACCGACACCCCGGTCGAGCCCGGTCTCAACTTCGAGATGCTGGCGAACGAGTTCGATCTATCGGGTGGTGCCATCAAAAACGCCGTCGTTCGGGCGGCGCTGCGTGCGCTGGCCCAAGGTGGGGTGGTTACCAGCGCACTGCTCCGTCGCTGTGCGAAGTTAGAATGCGAGGAGATGGGAATCCTCGTGGCGAGCGAGTCGGATCTGGGGCCTGAGAGCCAGGACGGACCGGAACCGGAGGACGAAGCCACCAAGCGCCCCTTCGATTCGGAAAAGGACTGACAACGCCACCCATCAAGATTCGTCTGAGTCCCGGCGGATGGAATGGCCCTACGCAGATTGGCCTACGGACGGCTTTCCGGACGTGCTAAATAGCTGTGACATGGACAAGACGTCGCTGCTCTCGTTTGCGGTTCCGGTCCTGCTACCTCTCTCAGTTGCCCTGGCGGCACCTGTGGCCCCATCGCCCCGCCCGGCCGTGGGAAAGCCCGCTGCCAAGTCTCCGGGGACCAAGCCAAGCGAGCCCGTGCGCAAGGCCGAGCCGCCCAAGTCCGCCTGCTCTCCCATGGACAGCGGCTTCGTCATGCAGCCGATTGAGGTGTCGCTCAAGTGCGACGAGTCGTGGGAAAAGTGCGAGAGCGACATTCCGCTTCGTGCCAAGAACTGCACCGGGGAGTTTCAGTCGGTGTACCGCTTGGAGATGTACGAAAACGGACGACGGAGCCTGGAGCTGGAGTTCGATCCAGCCCCGGTGGTGGGCAACGGCACGACCTGGAAAGAAGTGATTCCGTGGACCACGCAGGGTGAGCTGGAAGCGGTGGTGTTCTTCCGACCGCCCGGCACAACCGGCGAGCAGTCGGTCCGAGGCTCCATCAAGATCGCCAACAAGGGGCTGACCACCGCCAAAGCCGCGTGCGAGCAGTGCAGCGGCGTCTGGGGTCGCTACGGAGTCAACCGCATCCAAGGCTGCAACTGCAAGACCACCGACGCCGGTAAGGTCTGTAACGATGGAGACGACTGCCAAGGGCTGTGTCTGTTCCGCCGCTACGACGACCAAGCTCGCGAAGAAGGGGTGTGCAGCGAGCAGCAGCGCATGACTGGCTGCATCTCGATCGTGATGAAGGGACAGAGCCAGCTTAAGCCCCGCATCCCGCCTCCCAAAAAGCTACCGACCTGCCTCGACTGAGCGCCGCTTGCTGCGACAATAATAGGAATATAAGACGATTCTTATTCATCGAATACGGATCGTGCATGGGGGGAGTCGCTAAGGAGCCAGTTCGGAGCCCATTCGGAATCCCAAGGAGTATCCAGATGAGATCGTCTTGTTCCCGCCTTGGCTGCTCTGTACTCACCCTTGTGTCGTCACTACTGGCCGCCTGTGGTGCCATGACGACGTATCCGACTTCCGAGATGCCGCAGGTCCCTGGCAGTCAGCCCAGCATTGGCCAGATGCAAACCGGCGATGGCACCTACTACGGTGCAACCGGCGGTGGGGCCTGTTCCTACGACCCCAGCCCGAGCAACCTGATGGTTGCGGCCATGAATGCTCCGCAGTGGCAGAACAGCCAGGTCTGCGGTACCTGCGTCGATGTCACCGGCCCCAAAGGAACCGTGACGGTACGCATTGTCGACCTGTGTCCTGAATGCAAAAGCGGTGACCTCGATCTGTCCGAACAAGCGTTCACGATGATTGCCGACAAGGCTGCGGGGCGCGTCCGCATCTCGTGGGTGCCGGTAGCATGCGCAGTCAGTGGCCCGATCGGAATCCACTTCAAAGAAGGCAGCAACGCCTATTGGATGGCCGTTCAGGTCCGCAACAGCAGACTCCCCATCAAGAAGATCGAGCTACAGCAAAATGGCAACTGGGTGAGCCTGATGCAGCAGTCCTATAACTACTACGTGGCCGACAATCCCGATCCGGGACCGGGTCCGTACACCTTCCGCATCACCGCCACGAGCGATCAGCAGATCACCGAGACTGGCGTTCCGTTCCAGGTCGCCAAGACCGTGACCGGCACGCAGCAGTTCAACTAGCCCCACTCCGCTTCCCACCCGGCCCGCGAGCGATGCGGGCCCACGCTATGCCGATACGGCGGTGGCCGGTGCGTCTTTTTGGTGATAGATCCGCAGCGGCTGCTGGTTCTGCTCGACCACTTCTTCGCTGACCAGGACTTCCTTGATGTTCGGATGCGAGGGAATCTCGTACATCGTTTCAAGGAGAATGGTTTCCACGATGGCTCGCAGTCCACGCGCCCCGCTCTTCGTCTTGAGCGCCGACTGGGCAATCGCCTTGAGCGCGCCCTTGGTAAAGCGGAGCTTGACGCCGTCCATCTCGAACAGCTTCTGATACTGCTTGATGAGCGCGTTGCGGGGCTTGGTCAAGATGTCGATGAGCGCGTCTTCGGTCAGCTCATGCAGCGGCGCAATCACCGGCAGACGCCCGATGAACTCGGGAATCAGCCCGTACTTTAGCAAGTCCTCTGGCTGCACTTCCTTGAGGAAGTCCCAGATTTTCTTTTCGTGCTTGCTCTGGATGTTTGCGCCAAAGCCCATGTTCTTCTGGCCCACGCGCTGCTCGATGACGTCTTCCAGCCCCACGAACGCGCCGCCGCAGATAAACAGGATGTTGGTGGTATCGACCTGAAGAAACTCCTGCTGCGGGTGCTTGCGGCCCCCCTTCGGAGGGACGTTGCAGACAGTTCCTTCGAGGATCTTCAGCAGAGCCTGCTGCACCCCTTCACCCGAGACATCCCGGGTGATCGAGGGGTTGTCGCTCTTGCGCGAGATCTTATCGATCTCGTCAATGTAGACGATGCCGCGCTGGGCCCGCTCGACGTCGTGATCGGCGTTGTTGAGCAGGCTGACAATGATGTTTTCGACGTCCTCACCGACATAGCCAGCCTCGGTCAGGTTCGTCGCATCGGCAATCGCAAACGGCACATTGAGCATCCGGGCCAGCGTCTGCGCGAGCAGCGTCTTGCCACAGCCGGTGGGGCCCAGCAAAAGGATGTTCGACTTCTGTAGCTCGACCTCTTCGGGTCCAACCTTGGCATCGATGCGCTTGTAGTGGTTGTGCACCGCGACCGACAGAATCTTCTTGGCGCGATCCTGACCGATCACAAACTCGTCGAGGACGTTCTTGATCTCGGAAGGCTTCGGCACGCTGCTCTGTCCGAACGGCTGATCGTCCTTCTCGATTTCCTCGGCGATGATGTCGTTACACAGACCAATGCACTCATCGCAGATGTACACCGTCGGGCCCGCAATCAGCTTGCGAACCTCTTTTTGGCTTTTACCGCAGAACGAGCAAGAAAGACCGTGCATCGACTCCCTCACGAGGAAAGTGCCTGCCCGCGCAGCTCGCCGCGAACAGACACCCTCAAGTTTTCTACAAACATCCCCACCTAGCGCAAGTCGTCCACTACGTGGCCTTCGGCTCGCTCTTCTTTTTCACGAGCACTTCATCGACGATGCCGTACTCCTTGGCCTCGGCAGCGCTCATGAAAAAGTCGCGCTCCATGTCGCGCTGAATGCGATCCGTAGGCTGACCGGTGTGGAAGGAGTACATCTCGATGAGCTTCTCACGCGTGCGCAGAATTTCGCGAGCGTGGATTTCGATGTCAGTCGCCTGTCCCGAAAAACCACCGAGCGGCTGGTGAATCAGGATCCGCGAGTGCGGCAGCGAGCAGCGCTTGCCCTTGGTGCCACCTGCGAGCAGGAACGAGCCCATCGACGACGCTTGGCCCATACAGATCGTCGACACATCGCAGCGGATGTACTGCATGGTGTCGTAGATGGCCATACCCGCCGTGACCAGACCGCCCGGCGAGTTGATGTAGAGCATGATGTCTTTGTCGGGATCCTCGGACTCCAGGAACAGGAGCTGCGCGATGATGGTGTTGGCCACCATATCGTCGACCGGCGTGCCCAGGAAGACGATGCGGTCTTTGAGAAGCCGCGAGTAAATGTCCCAGCCGCGCTCTCCACGATGGGTCTGCTCGACGACGGTGGGAATGATGTACGACATGGTCGGGTGCGGAAGCGAGCCCGAAGTCTTGCGGTCTAACATGATGGATTCAGTCCTTCTGGATGGCTCATGGATGGGAACTTGAGCGCAGCATCTTAAGCTCAGCATCCCCTTCAGGCAACGTCAAGACTTGCCTTGTAAAAGTAAGAGGTTAGCCGATCCGGCGCGGCTGCGCAGGTCACTTGTTGGTCTCGATCGCAAGGGCGAGCTTGCCGCCTTCGACCTTGACGCGGACCAGACCGCCGTTTTGTAGCTCACCAAAGAGAATCGCGTCGGCCAGCGGGCGCTTCAGCTCGTTTTGGATGATTCGCGCCATCGGCCGGGCACCATTGAGACGATCGTAGCCTTTTTCGGCCAGCCAGCTCCGTGCTTCGTCGGTAAGCTCGATCTGCACCTTCTTCTGCTTGAGCTGCTCGACGAGCTGGGCGACGAACTTGTCGACCACCTTGCGGATGATCTCCGGGCTGAGCGACTGGAAGGTAATCCACGCATCGAGCCGGTTGCGAAACTCGGGACTAAACGTCCGCTCAATCGCCGCCTTGTCGAGGTTCTTCGGCACCGCCGTGCCAAAACCAATCGTGCCTTGCTGGATCTCACGAGCCCCGGCGTTCGTCGTCATCACCAGCGCGATGTTTCTGAAGTCCGCCTTGCGCCCGTTGTTGTCGGTCAGCGTCGCGTGGTCCATCACCTGGAGCAGCACGTTGTAGATGTCCGGGTGTGCCTTTTCGATCTCATCGAGCACCAGCACCGCATGTGGCGTCTTGCGCACGGCATCGGTCAGCATGCCGCCTTGGTCAAATCCGACATAGCCCGGCGGCGCACCGATCAGTCGCGACACGGTGTGCTTTTCCATGTACTCGCTCATGTCGAAGCGAATGAACTCGACGCCGAGGACGCGGGCGAGCTGTTTGGCCAGCTCGGTCTTGCCAACGCCCGTCGGACCCGAAAACAGGAAGCAGCCGACGGGCCGGTCGGGATTGCCGAGCCCCGAGCGCGACAGCTTGATCGAGGTCACGAGCGACTCGATCGCCGAGTCCTGCCCGTAGATCACCTTCTTTAGCTCTGGCTCTAGGCTCTGGAGCTGCGTCTTGTCATCGCTGCTCACCGACTTTGTCGGGATCTTGGCCATCCGTGCAATCACCTGCTCGACATCGGCGGGACGAACCACTTTCTTGGTCTTGGCATGGCTGCCCGGCAGGATCCGCATCGCCGCACCCGCCTCGTCGATGACATCGATGGCTTTGTCAGGCAGGTGACGGTCCGTCATGTGCTTGGCGGCCAGATCAGCCGCCGCTCGCAGCGCTGGATCGGTATAGCGAACGCCGTGGAACTCTTCGTAGCGAGCCCGCAGCCCCTTGAGGATGAGATACGTCTCATCGGCGCTCGGCTCGACGAGGTCGATCTTTTGGAAGCGCCGCGACAAGGCCCGATCCTTGTCAAAGACCGTCTTATACTCCTCGAACGTCGTCGAGCCAATGCAGCGCAGCTCTCCGGACGCCAGCGCCGGCTTCAGCAAGTTCGCGGCATCCATCGCCCCACCAGAGACGGCCCCCGCCCCAACGATGGTGTGGATCTCATCGATAAAGAGGATCGCCTTCTTGATCTTGCGCAGCTCGGTGAGGATGCCTTTGAGGCGCTGCTCGAACTCGCCCCGAAACTTGGTTCCCGCGACGAGACCGCCCATGTCGAGCGCAAACACCACCGACCCTTTGAGCACCTCGGGCACTTCATCCCGAGCGATCTTCCAGGCCAACCCTTCCGCCAGAGCGGTCTTGCCAACCCCCGCATCCCCGACGTAAAGCGGGTTGTTTTTGCGACGCCGACACAGCACCTGCATCGTGCGCAGCACCTCGCTGTCGCGACCAATCAACGGATCGATGCGACCCGCCTTCGCCTCGGCCACCAAGTTGACGGTGTAGCGCTCGAGCAGCGACTTCTTTTTGTCGGGCTCGCCGCCCTCTTCTTCCTCGGCATCGCCATCGTGTTCCGAGTTCGACAGCCGCAGATCGCTCGGTTCGCTGTCGTCACCGCCGTCTTTTTCGATCCCGTGCGACAGGTAGTTGATCACGTCGAGCCGGGTCACGCCTTGGCTTTCGAGGAGAAAAATCGCGTGGCTGTCCTGCTCACGAAACATCGCCGCCAGCACATCCCCCGAGCTGATCTGCGATTTCCCCGAGGAGTGCATGTGGAAAATCGCCCGCTGGAGCACCCGCTGGATGCTCACGGTTTGCTCCGGTTCGTGATCAACCCCTTCGGGTAGCGAGCTGACCTTGTCGGTCAAGAACTCCTCGAGCTGCTTGCGCAGCTTAGAAATGTCGACGGCACACGCCTTCAGGATCTTCGCGGAGCTAGGCTCCTCGGTGAAGGAATACAGGACGTGTTCGAGGCACAGATACTCATGCCGACGCTTCCGGGCATAGGACATTGCCGCGAGAAGCGACTCTTGTAGCTCTTTGGTAATCATGGGCGGTCGCGATGTAGACTGAACATAACGCTCCCCCTGCCTGGTCGCCATCCCCCGTTGTGACCAGTTCGTCATCACAGTCGCCAATTTGCCGATTCAGACGGCAGACCTTGCGGATACACTAGATGTGTTGGTTAGGATGCAGGTCTGCTCACAGTGCGCTCACACGCTCTTGCCGGAACCGAACCGCCCGAGCGGTGAACGTCGGCACTGTCCGCACTGTAAAGCCGATTTGCCGACGGAAGAGGTACCTTCAGAGCTGTTCGATCTGCCGGTGCCCCTGCGACGGCTCCCTGCCCCGCTTGCCTCGCAAGCCGAAGAAGACGCGCTGCCGGTGCCGCTGCGACCTGCTCTCGACTATCGCAAGGATCGACCCAAATCGACGCCCCCACACCCGCCGCCGCTCCAAGTTGTGGTCCAGCCCGAAAAACGAGACAGCAGGCCGCCGCGACAATGGCCACCGCCAGGCGTGCCGGCCACTCTGTCGATCGGCCCCACCAGCAGTCCTCCGCCATCGGCGGCGCAGATTACGTTGCCGGAACCACTGGGGCCCGGCAAACCCGCAACCGTCTCGCGGCCAGCGTCCGAGCCACCGGAACCAACACGACTTGAGCCGGGCGAGGGTGTACGGGCCGATCGCTCAACGACCAATGCCAAGCCGCTGGTGCTGCCTGTCGAAACAACGGTCAGCGCTCCGACCACCGAGGCTGGCTCGACCACCGCAGATCGGCCAGCCCCACATCCGTCTCCCCCCGTGCTGGCACAGCCATCGCCGCAACCGGCCGACCCGGTCCAGTTGGGTCGCTTGGCAGCACGCGCCGGGAGCACCCAAAGTGCGAAGCCGATCTCGCTGGCCGCCAAAAGTCCGGCCCCACTATCGCAAAACAGCGCGAGCAGTCAGCCCGGGGACATGCCCCTGTCGGCGATGTTCTCGATGGCAGCGTCTCGTCAGAGCTTGACCTCGCAGACCCCACAGGCGCTCAAGCTCGGCTGGCTCATCGCGGGATTGGCGCTGGCCGCACTGCTGCTCCTGCTGACGATCCTGGTCTTGGTCGAGCGCAGCCGAGACACCGGCCCACCGCTTCTCCCCCCGACCGGCTCGATGCAGTAAGCAGTCCCCGGTCGTCGCTTCGTTAGACCAGCAGACCAAATCGCTCGTGCGCAGACTTCGATAGCATCTCGCGGTGATCGGGATGGGCGATGTCGATCAGTGCCTGGGCACGTTTGCGCAGGCTCAGACCGTAGAGCATCGCCACGCCATACTCGGTGACCACGTAGTGGACATGGGCGCGGGTCGTCGTCACCCCAGCGCCGGACTTTAGCATGGTGACGATCCGCGACTCACCACGGCTCGTCGACGATGGCAGCGCGATGATCGGGCGGCCATTTTCGGACAGCGCCGCTCCACGAATGAAGTCCATCTGGCCCCCCACGCCGGAGTACTGCTTGCCACCGAGCGTATCGGCACAGACCTGGCCGGTCAGATCGACCTCTAGTGCGCTGTTGATGGCCGTTACCTGCGGATTGCGACGGATGACATCGGTGTCGTTGACATAGGCGATGTCGAGCATCTTGATCATGGGATTGTCGTCCATGAAGTCATAGAGCCGACGGCTGCCGACGGCAAAGCCTGCAACAATCGCCCCCGGATGAACCTTCTTGGACTCGCCGGTGATGATGCCACGCTCGACGAGGTCAATCACGCCATCGCTGAACATCTCGGTATGGATGCCCAGTCGGCGATGCGAGCCCAGCGCCGCCAACACCGCGTCGGGGATTGCGCCGATTCCCATTTGCAGCGTCGCACCGTCCTCGACCAGGCCCGCGACGTGGCGACCGATCGAACGCTCGATGGCGCTCAGCGGCTTGGGCAAGGCCTCCAGCAGCGGATCATTACACTCCACCATTGCGGTCAGCCGACTGACATGGATCAGGCCATCGCCGTGGGTACGCGGCATATTGGGGTTGACCTGAGCGATCAGAATGCGGGCACAGTCGCTGGCGGCCCGCCCCACATCCACCGAAATCCCCAGTGAGCAAAACCCATGTCGATCGGGGGGTGAAACGTGGAGCAGCGCTACATCGAGCGGCAAGATGCCTTTGCGAAACAGCCTGGGCACCTCGGACAAAAACACCGGGATGTAGTCGGCGCGACCTTCGTTGACGGCATCACGCATGTTGTGACCGACGAACATCACGCTGGCGTGAAAGCTGTCGCGATACTGCGGCTCGACGTAGGCCGCCGAGCCCTCGGTGTGCATGTGGACGATCTCGACACCGCGCAGCTCGGAGGCGCGCTCGACCATCGCGGCAATCAATCGCTGCGGAGCGGCGGCGGCGGTTTGAACAAAGACCCTCATGCCGGAGCGAACCAGGCTCAGGGCTTCCTGCGGAGGAACATACCGAGTCATGGCCGACCATTCTGCTCAGAAGCGAGCCAAAAGCAATGGTGCCTGACCCACCCACAGTGGAGCCGACTGCTCCGCTCCCCAGCAAAATCGGCATTCAGGACTTCCCGATTGCCGCTGGGGACTTCCCGATTGCCGCTAGGGACTTCCCTAATGGCGTCCGGGACTTCCCTGGTGGCGTCTGGGACTTCCCGATTGCCGCTAGGGACTTCCCGATTGCCGCTAGGGACTTCCCTGGTGGCGTCCGGGACTTCCCTGATGGCGTCCGGGACTTCCCGATTCGCTTTCGGAAGCCCCCGACTGACCAAGCTGCACGCCCGACCTAGCCAGCGACCACCGCAGCAGTTTCTGGATGGGAACTAGCTGGCGAGTCGCTTGGCGAGCAGGTCTTCCACGGAGGCTTGCGCCTTGGCAAAGTCGGCGATGCCCTGGCTGAGCTTGTCCTGCGCCATCCGGTTTTGCGCGTGCATCGCTCGGAAGATGGCTTCGTCCATGGCAATCGGAGCGATCGTCATCGATCGAGCGGCCTCGGCGTCGAGCTTGCGCTGGAGCGGGGCCCGGGTTTCCGAAAGCTCACCCAGGAGCTTGGGCGAAATCGTCAGCAGATCGCAGCCCGCAAGCTCGCAGATCTCACCGATGTTGCGGAAGCTGGCCCCCATCACCTCGGTGCGGTGGCCAAAGTGTTTGTAGTAGTTGTAGATCTCGGTGACGCTCCGCACCCCAGGGTCTTCCGCCGAGGGATACGAGGCCCGGCCAGTGTCCTTGAGATACCAATCGAGGATGCGACCGACAAACGGCGAGATCAGCGTCGCTTTGGCCTCGGCGCAGGCGATCGCCTGGTGGAGCCCGAATAGCAGCGTCAGGTTACAGTGAATGCCTTCGCGCTCCAGCACCTCGGCGGCGCGGATGCCTTCCCACGTCGAGGCGATCTTGATGAGGATGCGCTCGCGACCCACCCCGCGTGACGCGTACTTGGCGATGATCTGATGGGCCTTGGCGATGGTGGCATCGGTATCAAACGACAGCCGTGCATCGACCTCGGTCGAGACCCGGCCGGGAATCAGGTCCAAAATGCGCAGCCCAAACTCGACGGCAAGCTGATCAAGCGCCGCCGTGGCTTGCTCAGCAAGTGGTCGCCCGGCCTGCTCACGCTGCGTCAGCCGAAGGGCACCCTCGACGACATCGGCGTAATCGGGGAGCTGCGCCGCGGCCTGCACCAGGCTCGGGTTGGTGGTGGCATCACGCGGCGTAAAGCGCGCAATTCCGTGGAAATCGCCGGTATCGGCAACCACGATCGTCATGGTTTTGAGCTGATCGAGCAGGCTGGCCGGCATCGCTTGGCTGTGTGACATGCCGCTGACTGTAGCAAAACTCGCCGCCGCCCTGGCCAGGTGGCTTTGTGAAGGGATCCAGGCGCGCTACACTGGTCGGCGGTGCCTGCTTGCCTGAGATATATCGACAGCGACGGGGAAAAGCGGTCTGTATTCCTGCTGCCCGATGGCTGTGCGATTGGCTTACGACCGAGTAAGCACCTCATCTGCCTGAGCGATCCAAACGTCAGCACCGGTCACGCCTGGATCGAGCAGCGAGAGGACGGCTTTTGGGTATCGGACATGGGCAGCGCCAATGGCACCCTCGTCAATGACCGCCGGGTGATGAGCAGCCCGCTGCGCCATGGCGACGTGCTGCGCTGCGGCAACACCGCGCTGCGCTTCGAGGTCACAGCGACCGCAACCCGCGCTCCGCTGGCTGGGCTGCTCTATGTTTCGCCGAGTGGACAGCGGATGACCGCACCGCTTCGTCCCGATGGCGCACTGCTCGGTTCGTTTCTGGGCAGCACGGTCTACGCGGTCCACGACAGCGTCGATCGCCAGCATGCCTTCCTGTACTGCGAAGACAACCAGTGGACGGTGCTGCCGATCTCACCACACCGTGCAACCCTGGTAAACGGGCACGCCGTCGGGATCAGCGGAACAAGGCTGCGCTCGGGCGACGTGATTGGGTGTGGAGACCTGCACGTTCGGTTTGTGCTGCTAAGGAGCCCGGTGCAGCGGCTCAGCATCGAC
>JBGAUT010000013.1:0-128359 GCA_044228505.1 Polyangia bacterium
GTTGCGGATCACGCTCGACCGCACAGACTGACCGCATCCGCGGTTGCTGATCACGCTCAACCGCACAGACTGACCGCATCCGCGGTTGCTGATCATGCTCAACTGCGTAGAGCTTCCGCATCCGCGGTTGCTGATCACGCTCGACCGCACAGACTGACCGCATCCGCGGCGGCTGATCATGCTCAAGCGCCAGCACCACTCCCGTACTGCCACGCTGGGAGCGCTTGCTGCTCGCTGGTGATCCGTCCACACCGCGATGGCTGCGCGGCTCGTGTTGTCGGCGGGTTCTGGTAGGCTGCCGCCATGTCCTCGCTTTACTTGGTAGACGGTTCCAACTTTCTGTTTCGGGCCTTTCACGCGATGCCGATGATGGTGTCGTCAAAGGGTGTGCCCACTGGCGCGGTCCGAGGGTTTGCTTCGATGCTGCTGCGGCTGATGGGCGAACACAAACCCACCCATCTGGCAGTGGTCTTTGACGCAGGTGGCAAGGACAAGCGGGCCGAGCGGTTTCCCGCCTACAAGCAGAACCGCGCTGAGTGTCCTGCCGAGCTGGTGCCGCAGTTTGATCTGGCCTCGAAGCTCGTCTCGGCGATGGGAGTGGTCTGTCTGCAAGCCCGCGATGCCGAGGCCGACGACGTCATCGCCACCTTGGCCCGCCAAGCCGAGCGAAACGGCGAGCAAGTGGTGATTGTGTCGTCGGACAAAGACCTGATGCAGCTGTGTCAGGACGGTCATATTCAGCTCCTCGACACCATGAAGGAAGAAGGTCGCGGCAAGCTGTTTGGCGAAGCCGAGGTTCTCGAAAAATGGGGAGTGCCGCCCACGCAGCTTGGCGATGTGCTGGCGCTGATGGGCGATTCCAGCGACAACTTGCCTGGGATTCCAGGCGTTGGACCAAAGACTGCCGCGCAGCTTATCCAGGCGTTCGGCTCGCTCGACGCGCTTTTGGCCCGCCGCGATGAGATAAACGTCCGCGGCAAGGACAAGATCATCGCCGCGCTCGCTACGCATGAGGCGCAGGTCCGATTGGTTCGTGAGCTGGTGACGCTCGAAGAAGATCTCGCTGGGCTGCCATCGGTCGAGGAGCTTTGCCGTCAGACCGTCGATCCGGTCACACTGCTGTCGCTGCTCAAAGAGCTGGAGTTTACGACGCTGTATCGGCGACTGGTGACCCCCGGCGGCGTCCCCGGTATGCCAGACCTATCAGCGGCCGCCCAAGCAATCGAAGCGGGTCAAGCCGCCACACCGGCACCGGCACCACCAGTGGTTGCCCAAAGCCCCGACGCATCGCTGGACCCACCCGCATCCCCCACGACGGCGGCGGTTCCAGCGTTTGCATTCGAGACGGCACTCACGGCCACGGCCGGTGCGGTCCGCGTGATCCTCGATGAAGCGTCGCTGCAACAGCAGATTTTGGAGCTGACAGCCCAGCTCCAGCACGATCCGTCGCAGCTACTCGCCATTGCGGCGGCGTGGTCCGAAGACGGCCACAGCGGTCACAACGCCCGGCTGTCACCGCTGTGTGGACTGGCGCTGTGTACGATGTCAGGACCACCGCTGTACCTACCGTTTGGGCACCGCTACTTGGGTGCCGAGCACCAGCCGAGCAAAGAGCGAGTCGTCGAGCTGCTCCGTCCGCTGCTGACCAATCCGAGCGTCCTCAAGGCGGTGTACGGGGCCAAGGAGACGCAGCAAGCGACGCTCGGACTGGGCATCGAGCTGGCGGGAATTGCGACCGATCCTGCGCTGTGCTCGTATCTTCTAAACGCGGCAGAGGACCATACGCTGACGGCGCTCGTTGGCCGCTATCTGCCAAGCGACTATCCGCCACTTATCGAGCGCAAGGCAGTCTGCCAGTCTGGTAAGCATGCGCTGCGCCTCGATGCCGTCGAGATCAAGCGGGCGGCAGAGCTGGTCGGCGGCGAAGCCCGGGCGGCGCTGCTAATCGGTGGTGAGCTACGCGGACGGCTTGATGCGGCCTCCCAAGCACTGCTCCACAAGCTAGAGCTACCGCTGTCGACAGTGCTGGCGACGATTGAGGGCTATGGAATCTGCCTCGATACCTCGGTGCTGGGCAAGCTGTCCTCCGAGGTGGCTACCAAGCTGGATGCACTGGAAACACAGATCGAAACGGCGGCAGGCACGCAAGTCAACCTCAACTCGCCCAAACAACTGGCGGAGCTTTTGTTTGTGAAGCTGGGGTTGCCGCCGATGAAGAAGACCAAAGGCAAGACCGGGCTGTCCGTCGATGCCGAGGTACTGGAAGCGCTGGCCGCAGACTTTCCCATCGCCCAGCAGATCATGGAACACCGGAGCTTGGCCAAGCTCAAGAGCGTCTACATTGATGCGCTGCCGCTTCTGGTCAGCAAACAAACCGGCCGCCTGCACACCGCCTATCAACAGATTGTGGCGGCGACCGGGCGACTGTCTTCGACGGACCCGAACCTCCAGAACATTCCGATTCGCAGCGAGCTGGGACAGAAAATTCGGGCCGCGTTTGTGGCTGCGCCCGGCCATGTCCTGATTGCCGCCGACTACTCCCAGATCGAGCTACGGGTGCTGGCGCATCTTTCGAAAGATCCGCTGCTCGTCGAAAGTTTCCGCTCTGGGGAGGATGTCCACACCCGCACCGCGATCGAGATGTTCGGCCCTGAAGAAGGCAAGCTGCCCGACAAGCGCCGCGCTGCCAAGATGATCAATTACGGCATCGTCTACGGACTGACTGACTTTGGACTCGCGGCTCGGCTTCAGATTGAGCGGCGGCTCGCAAAAAAATACATCGAGGAGTACTTCGCTCGCTATCACGGAGTCCGCTCCTTCATGGATGAGCTGGTGAAGCGGGCGCGAACAGAGGGAGGGGCACGGACCCTGCGTGGCCGGTTCCGCCCTCTGCCCGACCTCACCAGCAAGAACTTCCCGCTGCGGGGTTATGCCGAACGAATGGCCAAGAACACCCCCATCCAAGGGACGGCAGCGGACATCCTCAAGCAAGCAATGATCGATGTGCAGCATGTGTTAAGGGAAAAGGAACCGGCGGTGCGGATGCTGCTCACGATTCACGATGAGTTGGTACTGGAAGCCAGGGAAGACCGCCAAGCAGAGGTCTGTGTCCTGCTCAAAGAGACGATGGAGCGAGCAGAGACACTATCGGTGCCGCTGGTGGTCGATGTCGGTGCCGCCAACAACTGGTCCGATTGCTAAGATGGACACGCTGATCGGGTGGTTGACCAAGGAAAAGAGACCGAACCGGATCGTGATACGCTAGATGGGATGGGTGCCTCCAGACACGCGGGAAGAGAGGGATTTGATGCAACACTGGATGGTAGCCAGTCTGCATCGGCCACTCCGACCCCCGATGGCACTGCGGATGCCCAAGTTCCCGCAAGTCCGCCCGGTCCGCCAACAGACACGCTCGAACTAGGTGCCACCCTGGATGGACGGTCGGACGAGGCAGTTGCACTCGCCCACACGCTGGCATCGTCCGGTGCAGCTCCGTCGGCTCGGTCGGCGACTCTGTCCTCGTCTTTTCCGGTGGCACATTGGGACCGCTACGAGTTCATCCGATTGCTCGGACGCGGCGGAATGGGGGCCGTCTACCAAGCGCGAGACAAGCGCTTGGGACGCATGGTGGCCCTCAAGTTCATCACCAGTTCAAATCCCCAGACCACCGCCCGCTTCGTTCAAGAAGCCAGAGCCCAGTCCCGCATCGATCATCCCAATGTCTGCAAAGTCTATGAAGTCGGAGAAGTCGCGGGCCAGCCGTACATCGCCATGCAGCTTCTCGCCGGTGAGTCACTTGACCACGCCAGCGGCTCTTTGTCCCGTACCGAAAAAGTGCAGCTACTTCGCGACGTAGCCCGAGCCATCCACACCGCCCACGAACTCGGAATCATTCACCGTGACCTGCTACGGCTCGCCAACTGCCGACAATAGCTGGTTTTTTTTAGGGCGCGGAATCGCGTGGGAACGGGGGCGTGTGGGTAGCTCAGCGAATATTGGGGTCGCCCTTGGTGAGATCCGAAAAGTGACTGCGCTCGGCGCGCACGCTTCAAACGGAGTGCGAAGTATTACGGCTGCCAATCGCGTTGCGAATCGAGGCTGATACCGGATGGAACGGTCGTAAGGAGAGCGAAAGGAGTCCATTTAGGAATCGGCAACCGAGATTCCCAGGAACCTTACGGGGATCAGGAACAGGGTCCGCGCAGAGCGATAGGATAGGTGCGGGATTCCACGGACATACAAGCAGCGGAAGGAACGTCTCGGCGAAGCTGCTTGATGAGCACGGCGATGACTTGGGCAGTCTGCTTGGAACCGTGCATCGGCACTCGACACCGTGACCGGAAAGCTGGCGCGGGAATTCTGTCCCGGCTCCAGGTCCTGCGAAGCATCGACAATGAGCTGCGAACCACCATGAGCAACGGACCTCTGCTCCCAGGGCACCTGCCATCGTTGGTCTATCTCGACGCGATGATCCGTGAATCGCTGGGGCTACGACCCACGCTTCCTGTCGTGGCTCGGCTGCTGAAAGCTCCGGTAGCTCTCGGTGGGTACACCTTGCCAAAAGGAGTGCTCTCGCGGTTGCCCCCGGCCACAAGATTCACCCGGTTCGGCGAGGCATCACGTCCCTGCGGACCGCTGCGGACATCGCCGCACCCTTTGTAGCCGTCAACTTCCCGATGTCAGACTTGTACGTCTAGCCTGTACCGTCGACTCCGGCCTTGGAACGGACTGTTCCGACCCGGATCGAGTGAGGGACGACTCCTTACCAGATGGGAGACTTCTCTCCAGCCGGCTGGGGCTTGGCGGGCTTACTCTTCACGATCAGCAGGTTTCGCGTCGCAAAGCCGACACAGACGATTCCCATCAGGTAGTACCAGGGCTGATCGAAATAGGGCGACATCAGCACCCACATATTGATGCCGGGCAAAAACGTATTGACGGTGGCGAGCAGGATGATGATCGCAAGACCCATCGAGCTGCCGGTGCGATCCTTGCGTCGTGCCCACAGGAAGCCCGGGGCGATGGCCATGACGATGTTGGTGATCGCAAACAGCTTGAACATGCAGACATCGTCCATAAAGACGCGAGCCAGGTTGACGACAGCGAAGAACAGAACAACCTGCGCGAGCGTGTTTCCGAGGGCTTGCCTCCGGGTCACAGGCGCTTCGTAATACGCCCCCCAGATCTCCTGGCGCTCCAGCTCGATGCCTTTGTACATGTTGTAGATCTCGAAGCCGTTCCAGATCACCAGCGCCAGCGCGGCGAAATAGAAAAACCAGAAGTGGTACTTCTGGGCCAGCGCGCCGAACACCACGACCCCAGTAAAGTCGTGTGCAAAGTAAAACGTGTGCATCCACATCGGATACGGCGCGGACTTTTCGCGGGCAACCAGCCGGAAGCTGTAGATGTACTCCATGTAACCGAAGAAAAATGTCAGCGTGGAAATCGCCAGAATCTTCCAGTTTCCCCACGCATAGGAAGCCATGAACGCTTCAACCGTGTACGTCGCCATAATCTCCATCGAGGGATCGTATCCGTTCCGCATCGGATTGAACAGCATCGCTCGTGTATCCAGCGTTGATCCGAGATACCCTTTTTTATTTTCCTACTCTCCCGATTTCCGGGCTGACAGGAACTGCACATGACTGACTGCACGCCCCCACAACCTACTGAGAGGGTCCGCGTTCCAACGGTGGTGAAAACGCTGTCGTCTCATCTCACCGTTCCTCCGACACTCGAACGGTTCGTGACGGCTCACGACCCCCTGCGACTCCAATTCCGGAGAGGCCGGCACAACTTCATGCTCTGGGCGCTCAACTTGTCCGGAATCGCCATCTTGGGGTGTGCCGCACTCCCACTGATGGCTTGGCTCGGACTGCTCGGTGGCATCCATCTAGATTTCGGTGCCGTATTGGTCACTGTCGCTTGCTTGGGACTGGGCTTGCCGATGTTGGTCATCGGTCAGATTGCTTACTGGTGCCAACTGGAGCTTCTGTTTAGGGAGGATTGCCTGGTCGTTGTGCACCGAGTGGGCCGGTGGTGCAAGACGAGACACCTTCCCCGCTTCCTGGAGGTCCGTGTGTCAGTCGACGATGAAGAGGCAGATGAGAGTTACGCGCTCGTGGTGCACAAGGCCGGTCGACCGGTCGACTTTCACATCGCCAGCTTGATGAACCTGGACCGTGCCATTCTCTCGGAACTGGTCAGCCTAATCTATCAATGGAATGCGCTGGCAGGACTGTCGAATCCACCCACAGAGCTCAGTCAAGGAGTGATTCAAACAACAGACTCCTAAAAACAGCTCCGCCCGTCGAGAGAATCGCGAAAGATTTCACCACGCTGTGCCAGCGCAGGGAAGCCAACCTTGGTCCCGTTTGCTACGCCTCTCCCTCGCCGGTCGGCTCGGTCCCCGTCATCAGGTGGAAGATGTTGGGATCGCCCTCGTACCAGCCAAAGTTAACCGGCTTTTCATTGCGCAGTAGGTCCACAAACGCCGCCATCTGGGCGAACTCAAGCGAGCCATAGAACCGCTGCACCCCCGCAACGACCGGGGTGGTCGCCGACTGGAGTGGCCCGGCCTTGGCAAACTTGATCACCGCGTAGAAACCCGTGCCCATGAGCTGGACAGTGCCATACCCCGACGCTGAGTTGTCCGATCCGACGCTCGCTTTGTAGGAGTCAACCACGTACCATTTCCATGCCATTGCAAACTCCTTTCTACGACCTGTAAATGGTCGCAAAAAACGCTCCGCTTGGGAAGAGTGTCCACATACGGCACGGGCGGGACATGGAGCTTCCCACTGACTTCCGCTGCAACCGATCCCCCGGCTGTGGTTGTTCGTACCGTGCGCAGCTTGGCCCACCCCAGGGAAAACACAGCCGCTTACTGATTACAACTGACCGGTGGCGCGGTCCGCTCAGTCCGTTCCTTGCCCTACCGATAGGACGATCATTCTGGGGAACAGAAACCAGCCGTTCTCCGACGGGGTTTTCGTTCACCGTGACATGGCTTGACACATCAGAGACCATCCTCACCTTATAGGTAAGGAAGCTCACAGTGATTCTCGCTATCCGTATCGCATGGCCTTGCATCGCGGTCGTGTGGTGTCTGACTATTAAGGTAGCGATTGCCGAGTCTCCGCCGACTCCCACGCAGGAACCGAAGCCTGCCCAGGATGCGACGCGCTCGGTCCAGTCTCCGTTCGATGAGCGCGTTGCCACAGCGAAGCGGCTCATGAGCGAGCATCGTTATGAAGCCGCCCTGCTCCAATGGCAATCTGCCTACTCTCATCGGGAACAGCCATGGGTGCTCCTGGAGCAAGCGCGATGTGAGCATCAATTGGGTTACCGACGCAGTGCGAGTGTTTTGTACAAGCGGTTTCTGTTGCTGGTCGATTCAGGCCCCCAGAGAGACGAGGCGGAACGCGAGCTGGCACAAGTACGAGAAGAGCTACAGAAACAGCTAGAATCGGTCGCTTCCGCTGTCACGAATAATTCTGCGGCAGGCAAAGACAGCGGATCTACCCTGCCTTCGGTTGAACCTAAGCCTCTGGTTCCAGTCGACATCGAAGCTCACAAGGGAATCACCCAAGTCCCAGTGGGACCGTACATGTGTTCTGTGCCCTGCCGTCTGTGGCTACCCCGGGAGATCTATCCAGTCTTTGCCCGTGGACAGACAAGCAGCGTTGGCCATTTGGTGGCCTATGGGCCAACCACAGCAACGTTTGTGCGTCAGCGGACCAGAACCGGATACCGGACGGCGGGCGCGATCCTTTTACCCATCGGACTGCTGACTACTGGCCTGACAGGCCTAATCGGTACATGTCATTCGCCGTCTGGCGAATTCGACCCAGTCTGCGCCGTTGCTCACCTCACCACCTGGCCGATCATGAGCGCTGCCACAATCATTACTGGACTGAGCCTACTGATTTACGCATCGGGTGCCCCACTGATGCTGCACCAGGTTGTGACTAGCGATTCGTCTCGGCCCACACGACCCCAAAAGCTCCAGCTCACAGGCATTGACATCAGCCCCACGCCATCCGGAGGGAACCTGATGACAGCGTTCGTGTTCTGAGCAGTACCCTCTCACCCCGTAGTACCAAGCGACCCCCTGCTCAGTTCTTCGGATGAGCTAGGCAGCGCACCAAGTTACCACAGCGGGCGCTCATGCATTCCCTTTCCTACCGATAGGACGATCATTCTGGGGAACAGAAACCAGCCGTTCTCCGACGGGGTTTTCGTTCACCGTGACTTGAAGCCGAGCAATATCATGGTCGAGCTGGGGGCGGGGGGGACTCGGATTCCGGTGGTGATGGACTTTGGGCTGGCGCGTGAAGCAGGCGAAAACAAGGGACTAACAGAGTCTGGCGCAGTGCTCGGCACTCCTGCGTATATGTCGCCAGAGCAAGCACGCGGCGATGTGCGTCACTTGGATCGGCGCAGCGATGTCTATGGACTCGGTGCGACGCTGTATGACCTGTTGACCGGCAGACCTCCGTTTGAAGACGAGACGATCGTGAATGTGCTGTTACAGGTCATGGATGCTCCACCGCGACCGATGCGGAGCCTGGATCCCACGATATCGGAGTCGCTGGAGCTGATTGTCGCGACCTGTCTTCACAAAGAAGCCAGCCAGCGCTACCCGAGTGCGCTCGCGTTGGCCGAGGACCTCGATCGATACCTCCAATCGCAGCGCCCGGTGGCCCGCAAGCTGAGCCTGAGCTACCGAATTCGTTACTTTGCGCGCCGCAATCGCCTGGTGACCGGACTGAGCGTGGCCTTGCTGGTCAGCCTCATCGGCTTTGTGGGCTACGGAGTACGCAGCGCAGTGATTCAGTCGCGGCAGCAAGCCCTCGCCAGACAGCGAGCGACGCTGGAAATCCAGCTCGGTCAAGACATCAAGGAAATCGAATGGCTGCTGCGGACGGCCTATGCGCTGCCACTGCACGATACCGCGCTAGAGCAGTCCCTGGTGATGCGACGGATGACCGCCATTGCGGACAAACAGCACCTGCTGGGAGAGGTGAGTGTTGCCCCGGTTCATCGGGCGCTTGGGCTGGGACGGCTGGCGCTGTATGACGTCGAAGCAGCGATTGTCGAACTGACCAAGGCTCAGCAAGCGGGAGACCAGTCCGCAGAGCTTCACTATGCACTGGGCAGAGCCCGGGGCGCGCTGTTCCAAAAGAGGCTGGAGGAAGCGCGGCGCAGCGGCGAGCACACCTGGGTTGAAAAGCGTCGCAAGGAGTTGCAAACCGAGCTGCTCATTCCCGCGGTCGCATCGCTGGAAAGGAGTCGCGGCCTGGATCTGCAAGCGCCGGAGTATTTGCAAGGACTCATCGCGCTCTACCGGGACCAGCTCGACGAGGCGATTGCGCTGGCGGCTTTGGCCAAGCAAAAGGCCCCCTGGCTCTATGAAGCAGAGGAGCTGGCCGGAGATGCCCACGCCTCGCGGGGACTGAACGCGAAGTCTCGGGGCCAAACAGAGACGGCACGGATCTCGCTTCAAGCCGCGTATTCCCACTATCAAGCCGCCATTGCGATGGGCCGCAGCGCGGGACATCTCTATGAAAAAGCGGCCGAGATGCTGCTGCGCCAAAGCGAGATCGATCGTGAGCAGGGCAAACCGATCGTGTCGCCCCTTTCGCAAGCACGCTCGCTCGCCGACCAAGCCATCACAGCCGCACCGCAGCGCCCAAGTGGCTACATCAAGAAAGCCTACGCCCTGTTTCACTTGAGCTGCGCCTATCTTGCTACCGATCAGAATCCCTCGGCACTGGTAAAGCAGCTTGTGGAAGTCGGAGACCGGACGCTGACACTCGACCCTCACGATGGCTATGCGCTCGATGCGGTGGGATCTGGCCTGGGATGTCTTGGAAGCTACGAACAGGCCCATGGAAGGAGTCCGATTCCGATCTGGCAAGACGCCATGGCGAGACTACGCCGCGCTGCAGAGGTCATGCCCCACTTCCCTTGGGCATACAACGACTACGGTGGCGTGTTTGTAAACCTCTTGGAAGAGAAGGCAAAGACAGAGGCGTTAACTGAGTCCAGTGTTCAGGCTGCGGAGCAGTGGATTCTCAAAGCAACCGAGCTAGACCCGGAGTACGCATATCCGCTTGGGAATCTGGCCAAGCTGTACGGGGTGCTGTCCACCTTCCATCTGGTGCGCGGTCAAGATCCGCAGCCGAGCGCACTACGAGCCATCGAGTATGCGCAGCGCGCCCTGACCAAGGATCCGACGCTGTCCTGGGCTCACTATTACTTGGGGGTCAATTATCTGAGCTTGGCAGAGTTTGCGATGCAATCCGGACACTCTCCCGTGGAGTGGACCCAGAAAGCCCTTGCGGTGGCGGAGCAGGGAAGCGCGCTCAATGCGCTCAATCCGCTCTATCCGTTGCTGGGAGCGGTGGCGCATCGTTACAACGCGGAGTACCAACTCGGTGAGCGACAAGATCCGCGCCATTCCATCGAACAGAGTCAGCACTTTGTGCAGCGCTGTCACCAACTGCGACCCCCCTTTGCGGACTGCTACCTCGTCGAAACGCGACTCCTTTTGCTCCTCGCCAGCTCATCACCCAAGCAGAACCGCACCGCAGCGCCGATTCTGACACAAGCTTGGAATCAACTGGAGAAAGGACTCGCGATCGACAGACACAACAGCGAGCTATTTTGTCTGCGCGCTGAGGTGCGGCGGGTCCGGGCACCTGGACAACGTCAGGCCATCGACGAAGCACTAAGCGATGTCGTACAGTCGCTGGCCATCAGTCCTCACTTTGCCCAAGCGCTGTGGCTGCGTGGCCTGTTGCTACTTGATAAGGTGGAAGGGACTCCCGATGCCCAGCGTCCCTCCGCAGCCGCACAAGCGGTACGTGCCTTCGCAACCGCTGCGGAGCAGAGTCCGATCTTGGCGGGGCGGTATGCAGTGGAAGTCGCGAGGGCAAACCAGCTCGCCAAGGGCGGACGATGAGTGGGAAAGAGCGTAGGAATAGGAGTAGGAATGGGAATGGGAGTGCGGAATGGGAATGGGAATGTCGGCTGGGACTTCGGGCCGGGTTAGAAGTCGTTGTGAAGGAGCCATCCGCTCGGAACCGTCGCGCAAGAAGGCAGCGCGGGCGTGCAGCCAGCAAAGCTGATGCTGGTGTCACGGCGGTTGTCTAGACAGAGTGCCCCGTTCACGCCCCAGTACGCTTCACTTTGACCACCGCTCGCGTTGTTCAGCTGCGGGCTCAGGTTGTCGCGAACGTAGATGGTATGGCCCTCTTGCGTGTAGGGCAGATCGCCACAGTACGCAGCGCGCTTCATCTGGACACAGGCCTGATGCAGGTCCGGCCCCGCCGTGCCATTGGACCAGGGCTTGTAGCCCCAGAGCATGCAGGCGACGATGCCGCCACTCGCACAGGACATGTCGACGAAGCTCGTGTCCGCGAGGCGGGTGGCCGTCAGCGGATGTGTGTTGGTACCGGGCACGAACACGACCGGCTCGGCCACGCCGTTTTGCACCGTGCAGTAGTTGCTGACCTGCGATGGGCTACCGTCGTTCCAGTAGTCGATGGAATAGCCGCTGAGCGAGGCGTCCCCGGTGAGTCCCGCTGGCTTGTGAAGGCGCATCGAGAACACGCCCGCCGGACCACCGGATGGAAAGGTCACCTTGAGGATCAGACCATCGAGCGCGTCTCCCGATTTGGTCACAATCTGGTTGGTCGCCCGGTTGCGCAGCGTCACGTAGAGGTTGGTGGGGCCGTGGCTCTGTGCGTCCAGGTTGTAGACATCGAAGCGACTCGATCCCAAGACCGCTTCTTGGATCACGGTCTGCGCATCCTGATCGGGCTGCCCTGCGGAGGTCAGCTTGAACACCGCAAACACCTGGTTGGTCCCGTTCTTGACGCCCAGTAGATGCCAGCCCGCCGAGGTCTGAGCCAGTCCGAACTCGTGCTCGAGCATCGAGTAGATGCCTTGCCCGTTGTAGTAGGTGCCACCTTGCGGCAACGGCTGCTGCACGTCGGCTAAGTCACTGTCCACCATCGGCATGCAGCCCATCGCCAACGCAGAGGTCATTACCAGCAGCGAAAGCATCTTGTGGATCGTCATGGTCGTCCTCCCCCTATGACTGCTTCACAGTCAAAATCGTGTCCCCTGCTGCGTGAAGAGGAGCGCTCCCACACGGACCGCCCGCTGCACGCCGCCAAGCTCTCACTTTCGTTAGAGTCGTGAGGTCGACGTTTGGGCAAGCGCTACGCGAGTTTTTTAGACAACCGACGGGAAAGGATGCAGCGCAGAGCCGCGACCGGAAGCCACGAGGCCTAGTGCGCTGAAGCGAAGCGGACTAGCTACAACCGGACGTGGCCCCGCAGTTGAGGCACTTGTGGCACGCCCCGGAGCGAACCATGATCGTGCCGCACTCATGGCAGGTCGGGGCATCCGTTTCGGCCCGGAAGGCGCGGGTCTGGGCTGCCCCAAACAGTGCGCTCAGGTTCGGTAGAGCGGGAGGTGGCTCGACGGTCTGAGACGCGGTGGTAGGCGTCGGCAGGTCCATTTCGAGCTGTTCTCCCTGCACCTGCTCGGGCAGAAACTTCGCCTCCAGCCAGCGGAACAGGTAGTCCATGATCGAGCTGGCACGCGGAATGTCCTGGTTGCCGGTCCAGCCCGACGGCTCAAAGCGAGTCCGGCTGAACTTGTCGACCAGCAGCTTGAGTGGCACCCCGTGCTGTAGCGCCAGCGACACCGCCGTGGCAAAGCTATCCATCAGGCCCGAGATGGTCGAGCCTTCCTTGGCCATCCGAATGAAGATCTCGCCCGCCGATCCATCCTCGTACATGCCGACATGGATGTAGCCGTCATGACCGGCAATCGCGAACTTGTGGGTGATCGAGCGCCGCTCATCGGACAGCTTGCGCCGCACGGCCATCGGCGGACCCTTGGGATTGGCGAGAGCCGCCACCTGCTGCAGAAAGTCCTCGACGGATAGCGCGGTGGCATCGCGGAGCTGCTGCCGCACTTCTTCGGGCAGCCGATCGATCAGCACCTGAATCGGGAGCGTGCTCGCGGCAATCGCAGCACTGGTCGGGTTCTCGGTCTTTGAGGTCGAAAGCGGCTGACTGCGCTTGCATCCGTCTCGATAGATGGCAATCGCCTTGAGCCCAAGCTGCCACGCCTGCATGTAGGCGTTCTCGATGTCCTCGATGCTGGCATCACTGGGCAAGTTGACCGTTTTGCTGATCGCACCAGAGATAAACGGCTGCGCCGCCGCCATCATCTTGATGTGCCCCATCGGATGAATCGAACGGGTACCGTTTTGGGCTCGGAACGCGCAGTCAAACACCGCCAGATGCTCGGGCTTCAGGCCCGGTGCACCCTCGATCGTGTCCTGATTGGTGATGTGCTCGATGATCTGCTTCTGGGCGGCCGTGTCATAACCGAGTCGCGTCAGCGCCTCGGCGACAGTCTGGTTCGTGATCTTGAGCATGCCGCCACCGACCAGGCGCTTGTACTTCACCAGCGCGATATCGGGCTCGATGCCGGTGGTGTCGCAATCCATCATGAAGCCGATGGTTCCCGTTGGTGCAAGCACCGTCGCTTGGCCATTGCGGAAGCCGTGGCGCTCGCCGATCGAGATGGCTTCGTCCCAGGCTGCCCGCGATGCCTGCAACATGTCGTACGGACACAACGCCGAATCAATGTGGTCGACCTGCTGACGGTGCTTATGCATCACCCCCAGGAATGGCTCGCGATTCTTGTCGTAGCCCGCGAACGGCCCACCGTGATCCCGCGAGATCTCGGCGCTCATCCGATACGCCCGACCACCCATGATCGCCGTCACGGCCCCGGCATACGCACGGCCCGCGTCCGAGTCATAGGGCAGGCCCCGCGACATCAGCAGCGCTCCAAGGTTAGCGTAGCCCAGCCCGAGCGGACGGAACAAGTGGCTGTTCTCACCAATCTGCGGGGTTGGATACCGGGCGTTGTCGACGATGATCTCCTGCGCCAAGATCGTCAAATCGACGGCCCGCTCGAACGACTCAATGTCGAAATCACCGGCCTGCGCATGCCCGACCGGGAACTGGAACTTGCGCAAGTTCAGGCTCGCCAAGTTGCAGGCACTGTCGTCTAGGAACATGTACTCCGAGCACGGATTCGAGGCGTTGATGCGCCCAGAGTTCGGGCACGGATGCCACGCATTGACGGTGGTGTCGAACTGGAGGCCGGGATCGCCACACTGATGGGCAGCGTCGGCAATCTGTCGCCAGAGATCCCTCGCCCGATAGGTATCAACGACGGCACCGTCTCGAACGGCACGGGTATGCCAAGGCCGGTCATGAACGACCGATTCCATAAATCCGTCGGTGACGCGCACCGAGTTGTTGCTGTTCTGGAAGAAAATCGAGTTGTAGGCTTCACCGTTGAAGCTGCCGTCGTAACCAGCGTCGATGAGAGCCCAGGCCTTCCGCTCTTCATTGGCCTTGCAGTGCACGTACTCGACGATGTCCGGATGGTCGACGTTCAAGATGACCATCTTGGCAGCGCGACGGGTCTTGCCACCGGACTTGATGACGCCCGCGAACGCGTCGAAGCCCTTCATAAACGAAACGGGGCCCGAAGCACCGCCACCGCCTTGCAGTGACTCACGCGAGCTGCGGAGCGACGAAAAATTCGTTCCAGTACCCGAACCAAACTTAAACAGCATGCCCTCGGTCTTGGCGAGGGTGAGGATGCTGTCCATGGTGTCTTGCACACTGTTAATGAAGCAGGCCGAGCACTGCGGCTCGGACTCGACACCGACGTTAAACCAGACCGGCGAATTGAAGGCCATCTTCTGGTGAAGGAGCAGATGGGTCAGCTCGCTGCGGAAGACCTCAGCATCGGTTTCGGTACGGAAATAGCCGTCTTTGATACCCCAGCCGGTAATCGTCGAAACCACCCGGCCAATGAGCTGCCGAACCGAGCGTTCCCGCGTCGGCGTGCCCAGCGAGCCCCGGAAGTACTTCTGGACGACGACGTTCGTGGCAAGCTGCGACCAGCTCTTTGGGAACTCGACATCCTTTTGCTCGAAGTAAATCTTGCCGCTTTCGCCGGTGATGCTCGCGGTGCGAAGCTCCCACTCCACCTCGGTGAACGGATCCACGCCCCGCTCCGTGAAGTAGCGAGGGATCTGGAGACCCGGCTTGCTCGCCGATTTGCTCGCTTTGTCGCGGCTGGCGGTCCGCTTCTTCGGTGCCTTGGTGTCGCTGGCTGACTTCGCCTTGCTGAGAGTCCGGGGACCGCTCGACGAAGAGGTGCTCGAATATTTTCGGGTTCCACCCATAATGACTGCTTCTTCCGACTTCTCCATCATGTGCTCATTCCTCATACAGTCGTTGGTCCCGCAGGTCGCCGTCGGACAATAGGGTGCCCAAGTGGCTAGCTACAGGCCAAGCGCTTCAGCCCCCCGGACTTACGGGCTGAAAAAAAGTTGTGTTACCGATTCGGGTGTTGCTCTTACCCTCGCCGCGACGACGGAACCAACAAACAACTCCAAACAACTGACCGCCGTAACGACAAGAGGATCGCTACTTAGCATGTAGGGTAACGCAGTGCAATTCCCCAAACGCTCCAGGCCGCTAAGTTGGTAATCAGCGACGGGAGCTTAGCCGCACAAAAGGGGCTCAAAACCGCCCAATCGGTGGAGATCTTAGCTGCCCAAACCATCTTGTGGCCCGCGTACTTCGGCGGTCAAAACGGCGGCCACCGATCGCTCTAGATCGTCTTCTCCATCGTCGGTGGCAAGCGCCTTAAGCTCGGCCGCAGCAGCGTTTTCGACCACATCTTGGGCCGGGACCGGGCCCGCTTTCGGTCGGACCACTTCGTGGGGCACAGTCGGCGCTTGGGCGGCTGCGGGCGCAATGGGCGCAATGGGTGCCGGAAGCTCACCGCCCCGTTCATCGGCAAAGAAGTGCCGCACCGCATCGACCGCCGCTTCCGTCATGCCAGGCACAGCGAGCAGCTCTTCGCGGCTGGCGATCCGAATGCGCCGGACGCTGCCGAGCGTTCGCAGCAGGGCCTGCTGGCGCCTGGGTCCGATGCCGGGAATGTCCTGGAGCTGCGAGCGGATCGTTCGCTTTTCACGCAGCTTCTGGTGGAACGCGACCGCAAAGCGATGGGCTTCGTCCCGAATCCGGGACAACACGAACAGCTCAGCGGTGTTGTCGCGCAGCCGAATCGGGTCTTTGGTCCGAGGCAAAAACACCCGATCGGGCTTGCGATCGCCACTTACATCTTCGCGCTCTTTGGCCAGGCCGATGACGTCCAGCTCTGCCGCCCAGTTCAGACCAATGTCCTTGAGCGCCGCCAGCGCTGTCGCAAGCTGCCCCTTGCCGCCATCGATGACCAAGAGATCGGGTAGGCCCCACGGATCCTCAGCGCTCGTCTCCCCGGCTTCCGGCTGGGCCGCTTCACCGAGTGCCGCTTCGACCTGAGCATCCGCGGCCTCGGCGTCTTCGGGATCCGGGTTGTCTAGATCCGCCAGCTCATCGTGCGGTGGAAGATCCGCTCGCGGCGCGGCCACTTGTACCGGGAGCAGTGCCTCAGCGCGGCGCCTGGCGGTTTGAGCCGCCGAAAAGCCGACCTCGCTCGATACGGAACCCGGCCCTTTGGCCTTACCGAGCGCCCGCCGAAACCGACGCGACAGCACCTCATACATGGCCGCGAAGTCGTCATTTTCGACCGAACGAACCTTAAATGTCCGATACAGGTGCTTGGCCGGTTCGCCATCGAGGAACACCACCCGCGAGGCCACCGTGTCCGAGCCTTGCAAATGCGAGATGTCGAAACACTCGATCCGCTGCGGCAGCTTCTTGAGCCCGAGCTTGCGCTGGAGCTTGGCCAGCGCTGCCTCCGCATCCTTGGCGCGGTTGCGACGGCTGCTGTACGCCGCGGCTGCGTTTTTGTTGGCCAGGTCCACCAGGCGATGACGCGGCCCACGCTTGGGCGTCTGCACCTCGACCTTGCGCGCTTTGCCAAACAGCTCGCCGGTCCGCTCACGCAGCCAGTCGCTCTTGGCCTGCTGGTCTTCGATCTCGATCGGGAGCAGCACTTCGTCGGGAATCTCGATGCCTGCGCGGTCGTAATACTGGCTAACGAACGAGGACATCGACTCCTCGTCCGGGAACTCTTGGCCCGTGCAGCGGAACGTCCGCCGGCCGACCAGCTTTCCTTGGCGAACGAGGAGCACCGCAATCTCCAGCACGTCGCCTTCGCGGTAGTAGCCAATGACATCTTGATCGACGAACTGGGTCGCGACCGCGTGCTGCCGTTCGAGCGTGATCTCAATCGCCTTGAGCTGATCGCGCAGCGCCGCAGCCGCTTCAAACTCCAGGCGGTCCGACGCCAACATCATCCGCTCGCGCAGCCGATCGAGCAGCTCACTCGACTTGTGTTCCAAAAACAGCGCCACGTCCCGCACCTGTTCGGCGTACTGGGAGGGCGGCACTGGCAGCACGCACGGCGCATCGCAGCGCTTGATCTGATGTTCCAAGCAAGGCCGCCGCCGACCGTTCATCACTTGATCGGTGCAGGTGCGCAGCCGAAAGTGACGCCCGATGACCTCCAGCGTCTGTCGACACGCCCGCGCCGAGTGATACGGCCCAAAGTAGCGCGCTCCATCCTCGCGAATCTTGCGCGTCACCTCCAGCCGGGGATAGCGCGCCTTGTCATCGAGCCGCAGCACCAGGTAGTTCTTGTCGTCGATGAGCCGGACGTTGAAGCGCGGCTTGTGCTGCTTGATCAGGTTGTTTTCGAGCAGCAGCGCTTCTTTTTCACTGCCGGTGATGACCGTTTCGATGTCGGCCAAGATCCGGTCGAGCAGCTTCACAAAGGGCCGGTTGTCGCCCGAGCGGTGGAAGTAGCTGCGCACGCGGTTCTTCAGGCTCTTGGCCTTGCCGACGTAAATGACCCGCCCGCGCTTGTCCTTCATTAAGTAGACACCGGGCTCGGTCGGCAGCTTTTCCAGCAGCTCGGCAATCGACGGACGAAGCGCAATCTCCTCCTCGGTGAGAACGGGCACTTGCTTGCGACGACCGCGTGGCGCGGGGGCCTCGCCATCGGGAACCGGGACCGGAGTGGTATCGCTGGTCGCCACCACGGCTGGGGTCGCAAAAGGTGCGGCCGGTTCCACAGCGGGCGGTGCCTTGGGCAACGATGCGGACGAAGTGGCAGCTTTACGACCTCGGGCAGACATGGCGGCTACTGTAGCCAATCCACAACCCGTGGTCGTCGCAAAAACTCCAATCCAGTGCGCTACAAAGAAAGCAGCAAGCGCTCGATCAAAGAGGCCGCCTTGGCACAGCCATCATGGGCTTGCATGTGGCGACTGGTGCGCTCGAGGTTGCGGCGAATGACCGGGTCGAACAGGACGGTTTCGATCGCCTGGCTGAGCTGCGCCTCGGTCCACGAATAGCGAGGCAGCGCCACGCCGTGTTGGGTATCAGCCACTCGTGCCGCATTGTCATGACCGTCCCAGGCAAAGGGCATCACGATCGGCGGCTTTCCAAAATAGAGCGTCTCGCTGAGCGTGTTGTTGCCGCCGTGCTGAATCACCACATCACAGTGCGGCAGCAGCCCGATTTGGTTACACCACGCCGTCACTTGCACGTTGTCGGGTAGCTCGGTGTAGGCGGATGCGGTGGGGCCCGCCGAGATCAACACGCGATACGGCAGCTTCCCAAGCGCCGCGATCAACCGCTGGATGACATCCGTCTCCGCGGTCCCCACCGAGCCAAAGCCGACATAGATAAGCGGTCGATCTTGGTTCACCCGGAAAGTCGGCACTACGGTGGGCGATCCATCGTGACGCAGGCAGCCATCTAGGTAGGCAAAGCGCTCGGGATCGAGCGGACGCTGACGCTTGTACCTAAGCGGCTCGGGGTACAGCAGCAAGTTCAGATACGGCGACGGCTGTTGGAACTCCGGCCAGGGCAGCGGAGGATGCCCGGTCGAGACGACAAACTCGTTGAAGCGCTCGTGAATGGGCAAGATGGCCTGGGCAAACCGCGCCTCAAACTGGGCAAATCCGGCGAGATCGTGCTCGTGGCAGCCAGAGACAAACGGAGGAATGCCGGGATCGCGAATCTCGTTTTCGCTACACGACACCACCCGCACCCATGGACAACCGGCCAGTTCAGTCGCCGGATACAGCGTCGAGTTGTCTTTGACAATCAGAGCGGGCCGAAGCTCTGCCAGTGCCGCAGCCAGCCCTGGATCGGCAAAGCGCACCGATTCCACCCCGGCTTCCATGCAGGCTTTCACATATGTGTCGACCTGTTCCAGCGGCGAGGTGCGGAACGCCACCAGCGCCTGGCGCATAAACTCGTGCATCTTCTGGATGAGCTCGTTCGCCGGCAGCGGCAGAAGGCAGGGCACATGATGCTCTTCCAGCCCATACGCACAAGCCGGCCCGGCCATCAGGGGGTCCACGAGGAACACCGGGCGATACCCCTTGTGCTGCAAGCGCTGGGCGATCCCAATCAGGTTGAGGCACGGGCCCAAGGCAGCAGGGCTCGGGAAAAACACGATCGTCTTCTGTACCGTCATGTGGAGCACTCGGCAGTGCGCGACCGGCACTGTCCCGGCTCACTTTATCACCATCGGCCACAGGCCAGAACGCGTGCGTTTGGCGGCCTCAGCACTCGGTGACGCGGTGGCGGGCGGGCGGGGCGGAAATAAAAAACTTTGCCGCTGCGGCGTGGCGCTGTATGGAAGGCGCAACTCTTCGCATTCGAGGACAAAAGGCGCAATGAACAGACCTCCGCAGCTAGCCAAGGACCGTCGAGAGGGTGAGACTCCCGACGCAGTCGGAATTGCCGATCGACGCAGCGGTAGGGACCGTCGTATTCACGAGCGCATCTTGGTCGACTGGGCGGTCGACTACCGAGCCTCGGACACGTTCTTGTTTGCGTACATCTCGGACATCAGCGCGATGGGGATCTTCATCCGCACGCGGACGCCAGAACCGCCGGGCACGCGCCTCAACCTGAGCTTCAGCCCGCCCGGTGGCCCAGCGATGGATCTCGAAGGTGAAGTGATCTGGATCAATCCGCCACGTGATGATGACGACAGAAGTCGCCAGCCGGGCATGGGACTGCAGTTTGTCGATCTAGGTGATGCGCAGCGCGAACAACTGGTGCGGCTGGTACGGACGTTTGCTTACCTGCCCGATGAAGATGAAGTGGTCGGCACCTGCTAATCGGCCAGGATCTCGACGATGCCACGGCTGCCATCGATGCGTAGATACTGACCGGTGCGGATGCGTCGCGTGCCATCGGTGACACCGACGACCGCCGGGATGCCGTACTCGCGGGCCACCACGGAGCCGTGGGTCATCATGCCGCCGACATCGCAGACCAGCCCGGCTGCGTGAACAAACAGCGGCGTCCAGCCGGGATCGGTGTAGGGCGCCACCAGGATCTCTCCGGCATGCAGGATCTCAACCGAGGGATCGAGCACCACCCGCGCCAATCCCTCGACAATGCCGGCGGAAACTCCCAGTCCGGCCAGTGCTCCTTGGGGCAGGTCCGTCGGGGGCAGCAGTCGCGGTACCTCTCCCTCGCTGGTCATCACCAGCGGCGGGTTTAGATGAGCATTGCGCTCGTGTTCGGCGCGACGGGCCAGTACCGTACTGCGCAGATCAAGAGCAGGATTGCCAAGCAGCTCCAGCAGCTCGTTGTGATGTAGGAACCAGACATCTTCGAGGGTCGCGAGCCGCTTGGCTGCCACCAGTGAATCGGCCACAGCCAGGACTTCGCGACGGAACTCCCACAGGCAGCGCACCAGCATGTACTTCGGATGTTCGCGCAGCCCGAGTGCATAGCGAACGCAGCGGACCTCGCGAGCCACCAGCCGAGCGGCGAGACCACCGCCCGCCGCTGCCACCAAGCGCTGACCAGCAGCCTCCGCTTCCGCCTGAAGTCGCTGGAAATGGGCACGATGGGCCCCTGGTTCCGAATCACGAGACAGGCTGCCGATGATGCTCCCCACAAGCAGTCCCGGCTGGTCACGATAGCGAGGGCGCGCCACGTCGATCTCACTGGGCCCACGCATGCCAAAGCGTTCCAAAAAGCCCTCGAACGCACGCACGAACGGTTCTCCGCCCGGCAGGTCGCGCAGGGCTTCAAGTGCGGCGGGATCGCGAATGCCCCGTCGCAGCGCTTCAATGAGTTCGGGATAGGGCCGGGCCAAGTCGGTCAGATCTCCGACCAGCAGGTCCATCTCCGTGGTGATGTTGCCGTACAGACCACGCTGAAGCGCTTCCACATCTGCCGCGTGCTGACTTCCCGCAAAGCGCTGACGCAGCAGCCGCAGCGACAGCATGCCGACCCCAAAGCGAGGGATGAAGCTTGGCAGAATCCCAAACATCCCGGCCATCAGCGGCAGCAGTCGTTGCAGACGTGGCAGCCCTGACGGCAGGGCCTGCAACTGACGTTGAAAATCATCGAGCTGGTCGTCGATCAGCCGGTCGAGCGTGGATCGCAGCTTTTCGGGATGCCCCAGGAAAAGCTCCCGGATCAGACGCGGTGGCACGGGCCCGAGCAGTCCCAGCAGCGGCCGGAGGTTCTGAAGGCTCGGCGGCGACACCGCTTGCACCTCGGGACGGTCCGCAAGCTGCTCGATCAGCGCGGCCAAATCGGGATAGACGGCGGACAGCACCCCAATCACGATGCGGCGCAGCGTCGGCACACGCAGCACGCTGGTCACGTCAATATACAGTCGCCCCCCCGCCGATACCATCACCGATGGCGAATCGGGAACGTCAGAAAAGTGCCGTTTGCCGACTGGAAACATCGCCCGCCAGATGTCCCGCCCAAGCGGAGTAATCGGGGCGGTCATGTTTTGGGCGTGGCTAAACCCAAAGTAGACATGGAGCGCGTCGCCGGTTGGCAACGGATCGGGCAGCGGATACAAAGAGGTAATCGGACGCGCCTGCAACAGGAATAGCTCGCCGCGCTCTTTGCACCACTCGATGTCCTGAGGAATGCCACCGAAGAACGATTCGACCCGACGACCAAGGCCACACAGCTCGCGCAGGGCTTTGTCGTCCAACACGCGGGCTTTTCGATCGTGCTCCGACAGCTTTTCGGTGGCCGTGCGTCCGTCCGGCAGCGCCCGTATCGCCAGCGCTTTGTCGCCAATCCGCACGTCCTTGACCGCCCCAGTGCGCTTGTGAAGTCGGTAGAGATCGGCAGTAACGAGCCCACTCACCAGCGCCTCTCCGAGTCCGAAGCCCGCATCAATCGTGACGGTGCCGCGATGGCCGGTGACCGGATCGGCGGTGAACATGATGCCCGCCGCATCGGGAAACATCATTCGCTGAACCACAACCGATAGGCCGATGCCGCGATGGCCAAAGTGGTTCTTCTGGCGATACAAGATGGCTCGGTCGGTAAACAGGCTGGTGAAACAGCGTCGAATGGCGTCGAGAAGCGCCTCTTCTCCAAGAACGTTCAGGTAGGTGTCCTGCTGTCCCGCAAACGACGAGCCCGGTAGATCCTCGGCGGTGGCACTAGAGCGAACCGCATACGCGGACTCTGCTCCAATCGCTTGCCAGGCCGACACCGCCGCCATCGCCACGGCATCGGGCAGAGGCACCGCCAGCAGCGCGGCACGGATTTGTGCCCCGAGCACACGCACCGCTTCCACATCATCGGCGGATACAGCATCTAGCGCCGTATACAGCCGAGGCAGGGCGGAACAACCGGCGGTAAATGCGGCAAAGCCCTTGGTCGTGACGCAAAATCCCGGCGGTACCGGAAATCCCGCACGAAAGAGAACCCCCAGGTTCACCCCTTTGCCACCCACGGTAGGCAGATCCGCCGATCCAATCTGCTGGAAGGTCCGAATCATCGCTCCCCCCTTTGACGCGCCCGATTGAACGCGCACCGCCCCGCCATTAGAAGGTGTTCCGCCAGCGCCGCAAACGAGCAAACACTTCTACCGATGATAGCTCTGATTGCAGCTCCACTTCCCGATTCGCTACGGCCGCTTGAACCTGAGCCTCATCACAGCGCAGAAATGGGTTTGTCGCGTGCTCGATCGCCATTGTCGATGGCTCACACGGCTCACCACGGTCCCGCCGCGCTGTGCAGTCCTGCTCACGAGCGAGCATCGCCGGATTGGCGGGCTCGATGTGACGTGCAAAGCATAGATTCTTCGCCAGGTATTCGTGTCCGCTAAAGACCCGAGTCTGACTGGGCAGTGCCGCCAAGCGACCCAGCGAGCCATGAAGCTCACCCGGGGTGCCCTCGAACAGTCTCCCACAGCCGGCACCAAACAGCGTATCGCCGGTAAACACCATCTCTTCATCGGGAAAGTGATAGGCCACGGCGGTCAAGGTGTGCCCTGGAACATGCAGCGCCAACACCCGTGTCCCGAAGAGCGAAAACGATTCCCCATCAGCCAGACCGTGCGTCTGGGCTGGTATGCGATGGCCATCCGCCAACTCGCTGAGATGACCATATATGGATAGCTCGGGAAACCGCGACCGTAGTTCTTCATGGCCGCCGACGTGATCCGGGTGGTGATGCGTCGCCAAGACTGCGGTCAAGCGCCGGCCGGCCAGCGCTGCCACAATCGGTGCCGCTTCACAGGCATCCACCACCGCCATCTCATCGCTGCCTTCGGGCGAGAGCAGATACGCGTAGTTGTCCGAGTAGCAGGGAACCAGCGTCACCGTCAGCATGGGTCACCGATTATGATGGGCCAACTGGATCATCGCTCGCCACGGGTGGAGCCCACAGCGCCTGGCGAATCTCATCGAGTCGCTCCTCCAGCTTGCGCAGCTCCTCAATCTGTCCGTCGATCTCACGCTGCCGCACCGCCACGTCGAGCCCTTGCGCCTTTCGTTCGGCCAGAGCGCGATCCAGCATCTCCGAGATACCGCGATGCAGGGCTTGACCTGCCGCCGTCACAAAGTCCGCCAGCCTTGCCGAAAAATCATCCACGATTTGCTGAAAGCGCGGCAAGATCGCCTGCGCAGCCGTCTGCACCGCCTGCTCAGCCTGGTGCTTGGCCTGACGCTTGATCTCATCGGCCATCCGACTGTGGATGAGTACGGCAATGATCGGCGCGGCAAGCGTGAGCAGTCCCCCCACGAAGGTGTTGACGAACAGGAAAATTCCCGTCCCTAGCGCCCCGAGTGCAAAGACCCCGACGTCGTATTTGAGGGTATCGACCTGAAGATCGACTCGGGTGTCGGCCGGGCCCAGCTCCGCCGCCAGCGTCGCCATCGCCTGCTGGACGTTTTCGTTCGTGATCTGGATGATCTGCTCGGCCAGCCGCTCCAACTCCGCGGCCACGCGGTCGCCTTCCTGCTCTGCCCACAGCTTGAACGTGTCCTGCAAAAAGAGCTGCAGGTACTTGCGAACGTCGTCGGCGCTAGCGCGATCAATTTCACTCGGCAACGCGGTGTGAAAGGCCGCGACAAACTCTTCCAAGTCGAGCCGAATCCGAGCCTTGATGGCGTCCGACTCAGCAACGATCCTCGCCTGAAGCTGGCGCATCGTCTGCTGCTTCCCCGACAGCTCTTTTTGCACCCGGGCAATCCGCGTCTCCAGCTCCTCTAGGGTCAGGCCGAGCGAGCGCGCCTTGATGCCGAGGTTTTGCCGCAGGTACGCACACAACCGCTGTCCATCGGACGACGCGTTGTCGAGCAGCACGCGTCCGCGCTCATCGGACAGATAGTGCTGAAGGTAGTTCTTCAGCTCGGGAATGCCGCTCTCGCTGGTCCGTCCCGCGAGTGCCAGTCGCGCTGACACCGGGAAAATCATCGGCTCGGCCCCGAGCAGCGGCTGCAGGTTGTCACGAACGTAGCGCGTCGCTTCCAGCCGTTCCTCGGGTGACAACAGATCCGACTTGCCGATCACAAACAGCAGCTTGTCGCGGCTACGACGCAGGATCCGCTGCTCTAGAAACGACCGCTCCGACTGCTTGAGTACCTGCGAGCTATCGAGAAGGAACAGCACCGCATCGGCGCGAGGAATGTAGTTGTAGGTAATCTCGGCGCGGGCTTCGTTGATGTCGTTGACGCCCGGGGTGTCGACCAGGGTGACCCGGTCGCGCAGAATCTCGGCGGGCCAGCCCACTTCCACGTAGCGAACTTTGTCGGCCTTGCTGCCTTCGATGGTGACCCACTCGGCGAGCGCTTTGGGATCCACCACACGCTGGGTTTCGTCCATCAGCACCGCTTTGGCGCACGGCTTGTCGGCAAACACCAAGTGGTTGATGGTTGCCGTCGTCGGAGTAATTCCAGCAGGCAGGACATTCGCGCCAAGGAGCGCATTCACAAACGTCGACTTGCCGTGGTTAAACTCGCCGAGTACGACCAGCACAAAGCGCTCTTCCTCTAGCTTGGGAATTCGCTCGCGCAGAAGCTCTGAGGTCAGCGTCTGCATCCCGGTGTCATCGGCGAGCCGTGCCACATCGCGGAGCACCGTCAACAGGCCGTCTTTCAGCTCCCGGTGCTGTTTGGTAAGTACGCTCATCGTCCACCGCCCTCGCCCGTCTGTCCGCCCGAGCCTCGGCCTTCTGAAGCGGCCCCGCTGCTGCCCTTCGTTGTCGGTTTTGCCACTTCTTTGTCATCGAGAATCAGCGCCACCGCAGCATCGCAGTCCTCGGTGCTTTCGCCGTCTTCGGCATCTTGCCCCACCACGGTGCGGTAATAGAGGCTGCCGGCAAAGCGCTGAATCGCTCGATAACGACGAGCCAACTCGCGACTGTCATCCTCGGGAAACGCCTTCTGCATCGCAATCAGCGACACATCAATGCTGCGCGCACACAGAACCCCGGCCCGATCTGCGGTGATATCGGCCCGTCGTGCCCACGCCAGCAGCGTCAGTGTGGCCGGACGAACCGCCCAGCGCGTCATCGTACTGGCGTTGTGGGTCAGGTAGTGGAGCGCGGTACGAAACGGTACGTGACCGTTTTGGATCCGCCCGCACTCACGACCGATGACGTCGAGTAGCTCATCCGCGTTCAGGCTATCGAGCAGCCCTTGGCTGAGCACGATATAGGTTTCGGCCTCGGTCCCAAGCGTCAGAACTCCCGATGGACGTGGCGAAATGTAGATAACGGGCACGTCAATGTGCAGGATTTCCGCACAGCGCTTCGCCGTCGCCGCCACCTGGCCATAGCGCGGGGCAACCGCCCGCACCGCTGGACCCAGCAGCTCGGCGCGAGCCACGCTCTGCCACAGTCGACCAGCCTCTTGCAGGGCCAGTTCGACCGGACGCAGGCGGTCTAGCGTACGCAGCAGACGAACATCACCGGGATAGGCATAGGCCGCTCCCTCGCGAACCTGGGCGGCGCGAGCCCCCTTTTTTCGCAGGACGTAGCGCTGGAAGTCAAAGTCCACGGTCGGCATGACTCAAGACGTTACACAAGTTGGGCGGTTACGCGCTACCTAAGTTGCCACCCGTACCGTCTCGCCCCGTGATGGCCTCTCCATCCGAGCTTACTGCACCCCGATTCGCTCATAACGATACGGCGGCAGCATGCGCTGGACAGCGTCGGTAATCTTGAGCCCGGTGTTGGCGACTTCGCGCAGCTTCGCAAACGACCGCCCAGGAACCTCGAAACCCCAGTCGAGAGTCAGACGAGGCGGAATGTATCCCGGACCGAGCCTGACCGTCGAAGTCAGCATCTGTCCCGTTGGTAGCAGCGCCAGATCGTAGTAAATCGCAACCCCTTGCACCGCCGTCGTCACCGCCCCGGTATCGGCGCTGACTTTGAGCACCAAGCCAAGTTGAGCGGTGTTCTTGAGCGCGCCCAGCAGCTTGCCCACCCCGGTCAGCGATGCCTCCAGTTCGGTGAACTGATTCTTGCGATTGACGCCGCTCACGTACAGCGAGCCCTGGTAGTCCGGCTGCACAAAAAACGGGAACACCTCGGGCGGCAACGGGATCGACTTCACGACCTGAAGCTGTCCCTCTATCAGTTGCACAAGCTGTAGCCGCGTAAGAGACTCGCTCGGGAGCATGGCCGTTCCAACCGCGGTTTGGCCAAGCGTCTTTCCCGCCGCTTTCAGCTCCATCGCTTTGACATCGCGCCAGGCACCACTGAGGCCATCGACCAATCGCTTGCCAGCGAGCCGCAGGTTGGGCCCTTGCAACACCCACAGCGACTGCCCATCCGCTCCCAGCGCCAGGTCTATCGAAAACGGCTGCTCGTAGGCCTGCGACAGCGAGATGCCCGTCACGACCTGCGGCAGGCTGGGCTGGTGCAGGTCGACCAGGTGGATTTGGTTGGCAAACGCTTCCAGTACCGCAAGCTGACGACCATCTCCCACGAACTCGGCATCGATGAGCTCGCGCTCTTGCTCGGGCGCGGCCAAGGGCAACTGCGCCAGGGGATGCAGCGCCAGCGGTGTGCTGGCATCAACCACCGTCAGTTGCCGCTTTTGCAGCACCACGAGCTGACCGAACGGCCCCACCACCAGCCCGGTCGGCTTCCCTTGCAGAGCGAGAGGCATCCGCTGCAGCGCTCGCGGCCCCCCTTTTCCACCTAAGTGAAGGACCAACAGCTCACTCACTACGGTCTTTATCGCATCCGCCGGTGTCGCAGCCGAGGGCGAGTCCGTGGACTGTGGCTGGTCCAGCTCACTGGTCGGCTCTTGCAGCACATACAAGATCGCGCCGTCCGGGGACAACGCCACAAAGCGCGCCAGCGGAAACAGGACATCGAACGCAACATCCTCGAAGTCGGAGCCATCGGTACCCTGAGCCACCATCCTCCGAATCCGCACCGCGTTGCCTTGCGCATCCCCACCAAACGCATACACCGCCGTCAAAATCGACGACTTCGCGGTGCCCATTCCATTGTCGATCTGCACAAGTTGCGGACCGGGCGGCACCCCACGCGGCAGTCGGGTGAGCAGCGCGCCTCCTTCCAGAAAACCAGCCACCTGCGCCGCTCGACCGCCGATCACAATCCGCGAATCGGCGGTCAGGTTCTGGCCATGCACCGCGATCCACTCGCCGGGCGTATAGAGCCCATCCGAATGTTCCACGGACAACTGCCCGACAGGTGGCAGCGGCAGCCCACCGAGGTCTTGGGTGCGATCGATGCTGGGCGGTCCTTGCGGCCTCACCAGCAGAGGCCGATCGACGCGGGTCAGCGCCCCGCCACAGCCACTCATCATCCCGATCAGACCGATCCCGAGCAGCAAAGCGCACAGCCAACTAGCCATCCCTTGTCGCACAGCACGTCGTGTCATGCATCTCATCCTGTCGCAAAACCGCCATCGATCACAACTGCGGTTCGCAGGCCAGTGATGTTGACAGCGGCTTTCTGCGGGAAAAGAATGCGAGTCCATGCTCGACGCCAAAATCCTTCGTGAACGTCCTTCAGAAGTTCTTTCGATCTACCGTGAGCGGCTGTTCGATGACGCCGCCGCAGAGCTGGCGCAGTCTGCGATCGCGCTCGATGACAAGCGCCGCAACTTGCTTCAGGCCGCCGATGAGCTGAAGAACAAGCGCAACAGCGCCTCGCAGCTCATTGGCCGCGAGAAAGACGCCGACAAGCGAGCGGCGCTCATCAAGGACATGGAGTCGGTCAAATCCGACATCGCCGCGTTCGATGCTCAGCTCTCTGAAACCGAAGGACTGCTCGACAAGCTGCTCCTCCAGCTTCCGAACCTGCCCGATCCAGAGGTTCCGACCGGCAAGACCGACAGCGAAAACAAGGTCGTACGAATCGAGGGCAAACCCTACGGGTTTTCCTTTGCTCCAAGGCCGCACTGGGAGCTGGGCGAAGCGCTGGGCATCATCGACTTCGAGCGCGGCATCAAGATCTCCGGCAGCCGCTTCTACATCTTGAAGGGCGCGGGCGCGGCACTCCAGCGGGCGCTCATCAACTGGATGCTCGACGTGCACCTCGACCAGGGCTACACCGAGGTGTACCCGCCGTACATGGTCAAAGAGCAGTGCTTATACGGAACCGGGAACCTGCCCAAGTTCGGCGAGAACCTGTATCGCGATGCCGAGGAAGACTTCTACTTCGTGCCGACCGCCGAAGTTCCGGTCACCAACATGTATCGCGACGAGATTCTGGAAAACGAGCAGCTCCCGATTCGACATGTCGCCTATACCGCCTGCTTCCGTCGCGAGAAGTTAGCGGCCGGACGAGACACCCGTGGCATGAAGCGCGGTCACCAGTTCGACAAGGTCGAGATGGTGCAGTTTGTCCGCCCGGAGGACAGCAAGCTTGCGCTGCGGGGGCTCCTGAGCGATGCCGAGGAAATCCTCAAGCAGCTTGAGCTGCCGTACCGCGTCATTCAGATGTGTACCGGTGACCTGTCGTTTGCGGCCTGCGAAAAGTTCGACCTAGAGGTCTTCTCACCGGGCGTAAACGAGTGGCTTGAGGTGTCGTCGTGCAGCAACTTCGGTGACTTCCAGGCACGACGAACCCAGATTCGCTACCGTCCCAGCAAAGACAAAAAGGACAAACCGCGCCACGTCCACACGCTCAACGGTTCGGGCCTCGCGCTGCCGCGGACGGTCATCGCCATCCTCGAAAACTACCAGCAAGCCGACGGCTCGGTCCGAGTCCCCAACGTGCTGCGCCCTTACCTACGCGGTCGCGAATTCATCAAGTAACTGAAGCCAGCCCGCCATCCGAGCAGTCTGGGCGGCTAGCTCCGGAGTTGAATATTGATCTTGGCGGGAGTCGTGGGCTGATTGTCACGGCACTGCTCGTTGCCCTTGGTCAGCGTGGGAACGACCTGATAGCTACCGGCCGGCAGTCCCGTACTGTCGTAAGGAATGAAGTCGGACACGGTGCCGGTCGCACTGCTTGGGGCGGTCAGGTACTGGACGAGCGGTTTGCCATCTTTGTCGATGCGGACCTGGACACGGACTCCCTGGGCAGGCTTGCCTGCCAACTCGATGAGGTAACGGAAACGGGTGCCGGTTAGGCCGCCGCCAAGCTGGTAGTTTTCGTCTAGCGCAAGCGTGCTGACAAACGGGGTACGACCGGGGACGCACTGGCAAGTGCCTGCTGATAGGCCGGTGCAGGTGGCGTTGCAGCCGGGCTGGCCGCCGAGTACGCCGTCATAACCCAGGTCGTCACAGGTGATGCCATCGCTGCTGCGCCCATCGCAGACCTCACTCTGGCGATCACGCACCCCATCACCGCAGAGAGCCCGGGGGCTTGCCTGTGCCATGGCGCGGACCGCGTCAATGCGGCCACTCCCGTACAGATCATCGCGTCCGGGCGCGCCCAGATCGACCGCGCTTTCGCTAAGGAGCTGGCGAAGCGCGACGTTGCTGAGTGGTTTGTAGGCCGACCACACCAGGGCCGCTACACCCGAGACCACCGGGGCCGCCATGCTGGTGCCACTGAGAAAAGCGTAGTCGCTCGCCCTCACTTGGGCGCTCACGGACAGGCCGCCACGGCTGGCACGCTCTACCAGCGCCTCGCCATCGCCCGCGGCCAGCGACATCACCATCACCGGTTGACCACCGCCCAGGGAGATGTTGTCAGCAATCGCCCCAGCGGTGAGAGGATCGCCAAAGCGATGGTTGTACAGAACGACACCGACCGCTCCCCCTTGCCGGGCACTACGCAGCTTGTCGTAAAACGGAATCGCCGTCTCACCCGGTGCGCCGGGACCACGAGAAATCAGAGCGACTTTTCCGACCGGACGGCAGTTGGCGATCTCGGTCGGGCTGCCGAAACCGCAGCTTGTGATCTCGGTCGGACCCAACGCGGTGCCTGAACTGCCTTCGGGAACGGCGACCTCAACGGGTAGCGGGCTGCCGCTGTCGACGAACGAAGCCAGAATCTCGCGTTGGCCGATTCCGACCGGCACGGTGGAATAGATGCCAACCCCAGGTGCGACGACGCCGACCGATGGGCCAGTGCCGGAGAAATCAGCCAGGTCATCCAAGCGATCGACAGCCCCGACAGTGAAGCTCTCAGGATAGGCCCCGGGATAGCTGCTCTGGGCAGTGGTGATGCTGCCTCGCGAGGCGTCCTCGGAGTTCCCGGATGCAGCAACCACCAAAACACCGGACTGATAGGCCTTGCGAATGGCGGTGTGCTCGGCCTCACTGTCACTGGCACCGCCAAGGCTCATGTTGATAATCCGGCAGCCATCGGATATCGCTGCGTCCAAAGCGGCGACCACGTCGGCATCACTGGCCACCGGGCTACCGTTACGCAGACGGAAGACTTGATAGACTCGCACGGCAGCCTGGGGAGCGATTCCGACGCTGCCACGACCGTTTTTCGCCGCCGCGAGGATGCCGGTGACATGAGTACCATGTTCGGCAATGTCGCGATAATCGGGGCCGCGACTGACGAAGTTGTAGCCCGCAGCAAGCACCGCCGGTCGATCAGGGTGGAGCGAGTTTGCCCCGCTGTCGTAGCCCGTATCGATGACACAGACCTGGATGCTGTCGCCAAGGCTACGCGACCACACCTGGTCGGCACCGACCTGCGCGACCTGCCAGCTATTGAGGAGTTCGTCTCGCAGCGGCCGCGTGGGCAACGTGCCACAGTCTAGGCTGCACAGGCTGCCACGCCGGCTCGTCGCCAGCTCGTCGCCTTCACAGACCCCGTTGCCGCAACTGCTACCAAGCGGCACGCGAACCACGGACGAGGCAATCCGCAAAGTGGGCATGCGTTGCTGAAGCCTGGTGAGCGCGTCGAGGCTGCCATGAACGCTCAGACTATCAGCGAGGCCAACTCGGTCGCTAAACTCATACTCGATGGTGAGCCCGTGCTGCTCGATCTGGCGACGCAGCTCCGCACGGTCAGGCCGCGAAGACGTCGAGTCAAGCGACGGCAGCGTCAGTAGAAACTGATCCGCTACCACTTGGCCGACCGGCATCGCGACGGAAGGCGAGCGATCCGCGGCTGAACAGGCAAGCAGCACACTGCACAACCCAAGAGGGACGACCCACTTCGGCCCAAGCAGACGACGCAGCCGAGAAAAGCCCGTCTTTTGTATCATGTGTTGGTTTTATCATGGGTGCTATGATCCTCGCTCTCAGCCGATGCTAGAGCCCGTCGCCCGCAACAAGCTCAGCTTTCGCACCTCTGGCCTGTTTCAGGATGGCCGAGGCGTGGTGGTTGGACAGACGGCGGTCGTGCTGCTGCTCAGCGTCGAGCGATTGGTGTCGCTACTCAGGCTCTTGAGTGAGGAACTACCGCTCGACGACCTGCTACCGTCGCTACGGATTGAGGTCGTGGAAAACGCGCTGAACGCCTCCTCGTACCTGTTGCGGTTTCAATCGAGTGACTCGCTGCTGCTCGATCGCATCGCGAGGCTGGCCCGACTGGTCGGTGCGCCGCTTTGTGTCGGATCCGGTCAGCACTTTGTGGCCTATCGCGACGAACAAGCTCCGCTTGGCTATGACGTCACGGAGCCTCTTGCTGAGCCGCTTGATGTGGCCATCTACACCCCCGCGTTTTCCCAACCGTACCGTTTGGTCAGAGAGCTACCGCTTTCACGGCTCCTAGGACAGCTCCAACTATTGCCGCTGCCCGGTGGTCTGCGCGCCCAGCTCATGCCGTTCAGCCACGATGGCCTAGAGACTGCCGCAGAGACACCGGCTGAGATGTTCCTAACCTGCGGACGCGGGCTCCTGGAACGACTGCTGCGCTACCTGTGGCAACACGGCGTAAACGGTGAGCTTCTCATTCCAGATGGGCTCCCCAGACCGGAGGTGCCGGCGCACGAATCACGACAAATCGAACCGATGGTGCGCCTGATCTCCCCACCGGTGCCGCTGCTGCTCCGACTGGCTAGCTTGCCCACGGTGCGACTGCTCCGACTGGAAGGCACCAACTTCCTCATCGAGCTAGGCTTTGCTCATCCGCTGCGTCTGACATCGCTCCAGAGCCAGTTTCCAATCGGCGACTCGTTTGTCTTTCTCGGTGGCAGACGCGGTCTGCTGCGGGCGCAAAGTCCCAGTCGGATGCCGCTGACTCGGCTGCTGAAACCCTCGCTGAGTACTGAGTCGGAGACGGTGACCCACCCGGAGCCGCGCAGCACTCCGCTGGCTGTTCGAGCGCTAGCATCGGCCACGAACACCCCGCCACCGCTCAAGGTGTCGCTACAGCTACTGGCTCGGCCTGGTTTGGCAGAAGGCACGCCTCCCATGGCCACGTTGATTCCGTGGCCTCGTCTCGGGGTGGTCCAGCGGCTGCTTGGAGTTCTGTCGGGGGATGCGCTGTTTGCGCTGCGTGCGGTGGGGATTCCAGCGGGGCTGCTGGTATTTGGCGGGGAGTCGGTGCAGCACCTTGTCGCCGGTCGATTGTTCGAAGAGCCCGCGCCGCAGGTCTATGTGCCGCGAGGATTTCAGCTTCTGCCCGAGCTACCGCCCTCTCAGCTGCGGTCGCTACTTGGACAGAGCGAAGAGCAGCTGATCCTGTTTGTTCCAGAGGAAACGCAGCCGCTGTCGGTGAATCGGTCGCTGGCTGTGCCACTGTCACTGCGTCTGCTGACGGCGCTGGCCAGCAAAGTCGCGGAATCGATCATCGAGCCCTCGGCCGTACGAGAACCCACAACGGTGCTTCACTGTGAGCCGGTGTCGTTTTTTTCGACGATGCCGCTGTGGGGCCTGTCCAGCGAGCGGGAGAACTCGTGAACGATCTCGACTGGGCCTCCGCATTTCTCGGTCGGTTTGCGCTGCCACTCGTTTCGGGTGGTCAGGCTTCGGTCGGTGTGCCGCTGCTCCAAAAAGGGACCGAGCGACTGCTGAGAGCCGTAGCGACTGGGCTCGATGCAACCACGCTCGGGGTCGCCCTGTCGAAAGCACGTCAGCGACAGCTTGCGGAGCTGGGCATCCTCTGCGACACGCCGCTTCTGACCACCGACCGGGAGTCGATCCGACTGCTCTCTGCGCTACATGATGCGTTGTTTTTGTTTCATCCTCGCGGTCGAGAACTGGCCCCCAGTCGACGTGCGGGTCTGCTACAGCAGGTGCGCAGACAGCTCGTGACGGCCGCCGAGGCACTGCCCGAGCCAGACGTTGCTGCGGCCCGCAGCGGTCTGGCGCTAACGATGCTACTTGAGCGCCATAGCCTGCTTGCCGGACTATGGCCCCTTCGACCGGCGATGACGCAGCGCCCGGTACCTGGCAGCACATCAACCATCGAAAACGATGTGCTGGCGGTGCCGATTGATGCCGATGAGCGGCCACTGCTGCGCTACTTGGGGATGGCAAGTCCGCTGCTGCTCCTACTGCGCCCACCGCCGGGGGCCCTGCAACTGATTGAGCTTTTGCCGTGGCTGCAAATCTCGCAAGTGGCCCGCTTGTTTGTAACGACGCAGCTTCGGCACGGCACCGCGCTTGGGATCAGCCGAATGAGCTCCGCCGTATTGCAGGTGCTCGACTACGCCACAAGCGGAACCGAGCCACTGCCATCTGACCATTTGGTGACGCTGCTGACGGTACACAGCCTGTTCCACCTGCGCGCCGCCATCAGCGAAGGAACGCCACCATTGGGAGACGATCTCCTTCGAGATGCGCTGGCGCTCTATGCGACAGTAAGCCAAGGCTGGCCGAATTTGGCGATGCCGCAAGATGTTCGCCGCGATACGCGAATGGTGCATCAGGTGGTGCGCTACCAGCAGGCCTGCCTCGATCTGGCCGGTAGCGAACGACTGCGAACGATGCACCAGCGCTGGGCACCCTTTTTTCCTGGTTCGTAAACACACTTCACGACGACGAAGACGCCGATGACGACGAGTGAATCCAACCTAGCCAGGCTGCCCACCCTGCTCCAAGAGATCGGGCGACGGCTAAGTCGAGAGTTCTTAGCCAAAGATGAGATCATCCGACTGCTGCTGGTTTCGGTGATTGCCGGAGAGCACATGCTCATCGTCGGACCACCAGGTACGGCCAAGAGCGCGCTGGTGCGGACGCTGGCGCAGAAGCTCGATGCTCGGTACTTCGAGTACCTGCTGACCCGCTTTTCGGAACCGAACGAGCTGCTTGGGCCGGTCGACATTCAAGCGTTTCGGGAAGGCTCGTTTCGTCGCCGCACCGAGCAGATGCTGCCGGAAGCGGAGATTGCCTTTCTCGACGAGATCTTCAAGGCCAGCTCGGCCATTCTGAACAGTCTGCTCGGTCTGCTGAACGAACGTCGGGTGCAGATCGGGGCCGAACGGGTCGAGGTTCCGCTGCTGGCACTGTTTGCCGCCAGCAACGAGGTACCTTCCGATGACAGCCTGGCCGCGCTGCTCGACCGCTTCCTGCTGCGCGTGCGGTCGCAAAACCTGGAGGGCTTCCATTTTCAGCAGCTCGTGCGGTTTGGCTTGGAACACGAGAAGAAGCTCCTTGGAGTGACCCAGACGGGTACAGTCGGCCAGGCCCCGCTGCTGTCGGCCGCGGACATCCTGGTGCTGCGCAAAGAGCTGGCGGGCCGCCTTCAGTTCTCCGACGAATTTTTGGCTGAATACAAAACCCTGGTCGCCCAGATTCGCAGCGAGGGCATCTTTGTTTCGGACCGGCGACTCATCAAGCTCCTCAAGCTGTGTGCGGCTTCGGCGCTACTCGATGGCCGATCGCAGGCTGACGTAAGTGACCTGTTTGTGCTCAAGCACACCTGGAATACCGTCGAGCAAGCCGAAATTCTGGCCGGCATCGTCGACCCGCTGCTCCGCCGGCATCGTCAGGCGAGCGGAAAGCCGGGGAACCGCGATTCCCTAGGACTCAAAGCGATGCTGGAAGAGCTTCAAACGCTGCGGCTCGCCCTCCAGCGCGCTGGCGAGCTGTCCGATGTTCAGCTCTTCGCCAAGCTACGCACCCTCGGTGAGCTTCGAGCCGCTTTGCAAAGTCACGGCAGCGAGGAAAGCCAGCGCGCCGTAAACGAAATCGATACGCTACTCGACAGCGTCGTCAGCACCGCGCCAGTCGGATAAGGAACCTGCAGATGAGCCCCACCACTCAGTACACAACGTGCAACCTGTGCGAGGCCATGTGCGGCTTGGCCGTCACCGTTGAAGACGGTCGGGTCACCAGCATTCGCGGCGATGAGCAGGACTCCTTTTCGGCCGGTCACATCTGTCCCAAGGCGTTTGCACTTCGCGAAGTCTACGAAGACCCGGACCGCCTACGCCAGCCCATGCGTCGAACCGCCAACGGCTTTGTGCCCATCGGCTGGGATGAGGCGCTCGACGAGGTTGTCAGCAAACTGTCGGCCATCCGCCGCCGCGATGGCAAACACGCGATCGGCATCTATGCGGGCAATCCGACCGTGCACAACCTGCAAGCGCTGCTTGGCTACGCCGGTTTTTTGCGAGCGCTCGGTTCACGCAACCGCTTCGACGCCAACTCTCAAGATGCCAACCCTCGCTTGCTCACCAGCCTGCTTCTGTACGGCGAGCACACCACAATTCCGGTTCCCGACATCGACCGCACCCACTACATGCTGATGCTTGGTGCCAACCCAGCAGCCTCGGGCGGCAGCTTGATGTCACTCGGCGATGTCAAAAAACGAGTACGCGGAATCAAGGCACGCGGCGGAAAACTGGTGCTCATCGATCCGCGCCGCAGCGAAACCAGCGACTGGGCCAGCGAACACCACTTCATCCGCCCCGGTGGTGATGCAGCGTTTCTGCTGGCACTGCTGCATGTGCTGTGCGCCGAGCAAAAGGTCCGCTGGACCGAAGTCCGTCGCCTCTCGCGTGACAGCGAGCGCATCGAAACGCTGGTCCGTGATTTTGCACCCGCCACGGTCGCCGAGCAGATTGGCATCCCGGCAGACACCATCATCCGCATTGCCCGCGAGTTTGCCGCTGCGCCTAGCGCCGTCGCCTATGGTCGCATCGGAACGTGCCAGCAGGAGCTAGGTACCGTTACCAACTGGCTGATCGACGTGCTCAACCTGTTTACTGGAAACCTGGATCGCGAAGGCGGTTCGATGTTTCCACAGCCCGCGTTTGACCTGGGTGCCCTGGGTCGCAAGGTGGCAGGGAGTGACTACGCTCGGTGGCGCTCCCGCATCCGAGGTCTGCCCGAAGTCGGTGGCAACCTTCCGGCCTCGGTGATGGCCGAGGAAATGGAGACCGCCGGACCGGGACAGATTCGCGCCTTGGTGTGCGTGCTCGGCAACCCGGTGATGTCCGTGCCAAACAGCGAACGACTCGATCGCGCACTGGCGGGACTCGAGTTCATGGTGTCGCTCGATTACTACATCAACGAGACCTCGCGCCACGCGCACATCATCCTGCCCGGTCGCCACGCACTCGAGCGGTCACAGTACGATGTCGTGTTTCACGCGCTGCAAGTCCGCAACACTGCCAAGTACTCGCTGCCGGTGCTACAGCCCGCTGCGGATTCCCGGACCGACTTTGACATTCTGTATGAGCTGTCGATGCGCTTGGGAGGACTGCGAACTGGTGTACCGCTCGTCGACCAAGCGCTGAAACTAGGCCATCGCTTTGGACTACGTCTGACCCCGGAACACATCGTTGATTTGGCGGTTCGCACCGGTACCTATGGCGATCGGTTCCTGCCTGGGCGTCACGGGCTCAGCCTCCGAAAGCTCACGGAGTCGCCGCACGGAATCGATCTGGGACCGCTCCGTTCCTGTCTCGAAAAACGCATTCGAACCCAAGACGGACAGATCAATCTGGCCCCGCAGATTTTGATCGATGATGTACAGCGCGTCAGGACGTGGCTTGCGCACACCAAGGAGTCCGGGATGCTGCTGATTGGGCGACGGCAGCTCCGCACCAACAATTCCTGGATGCACAACTGTCCATCGTTGGTGAAGGGACCAGACCGATCCGCGCTATTGATGAATCCTCACGACGCCACCCGGTTGGGACTAACGGAGGGACAGACGGTGCAGGTCGACAGCCGCGTGGGCTCTGTCACCGTATCACTCGCGATAAGTGATGAGATCATGCCGGGAGTGGTGTCTTTGCCGCACGGATTTGGTCATCAGCAAGCGGCCGCGACTCTGCGGGTAGCAGGAGCCATGAAGGGGAGCAATATCAATATACTCACCGACGAAACACTCCTTGATCCCTTGTCAGGGACGGCCAGCCTAAATGGCGTCCCGGTACGCATCAGCACGCCTCCCTAATCAGAAGGGAACGTGTAGGAATCCTGTAGGAATCCATCGCGAGACACCAGCATGAGCCACCCCGTTCGCATCATCGGTAGCTATCTGTCGCCCTTTGTTCGAAAAGTCTTGGTCTTTTTGGATCAGAAGGGAATCCCGTTTCAGATCGATCCGATCGTGCCTTTCTTTGGCGATGATCGGTTCTCCCAAGTAAGCCCACTCCGTCGGATACCTGTATTGATCGATGACCGAGTCACGCTCAGCGATTCCTCTGTAATCTGTCAGTACCTGGAAGATCGCTATCCGACACCGTCTTTGTATCCGCTGGATATTGCGAGACGTGCCGAGGCTCGCTGGATCGAGGAATACTCCGATACCCGAATGGCCGAGGTCTTCATCTGGAGGATCTTCAATCAGGTAGCCATCGGTCCAGCGGTGTGGGATGAACCGGCCAATCACGAAGTGGTCCAGAGAGCACGCGAGCAAGAACTCCCAAGCATCATGGACTACCTGGAGCAGCTCATCCCCGCTTCTGGATTCCTGTTTGGGAATCTCTGTATCGCTGATATTTCTCTCGGGGCGATGTTCCGCAATGTCGCTCTGGCAAGGATTCCGCTCGACCCGACGCGCTGGCCGAAAACGGTGTACTACCTGGAGCGCGTTCACTCTTTAGATAGTTTCGCGAAGCTATTTCCCATCGAACACCGACTGATCCGAACCCCCCCGCGCCAACATCGCGCCGTGCTCGCGGAGCTGCATGTGCCGCTGACCCCGGACAGCTATGCCAGTGAGTCACCACGACGAGGGGTGATGCGTACGTAGTCGCAGAATGGGGAGACCACTACGGAGTCAGCGTTAGTAAAAAACTATACGGAGACAGTCCTACCGTACCGACCTGCGTACTCTTGCTCACTAGGCCGGCACCGACAACCTGATCGCCAGGGAGAATCGCCGTTCCCTTGACCTCGTCGTACGAGGTTCCACCGAAGCGATGTGCCCAACGAACCCGCCCGTCAGCGGCGCTCTTGAACAGGAACGACTGCCCGGCAGTGACGACCGTGTTTCCGAACCCAAAGTCGATGTCTCCGTCTGCTCGACCCCCGAGTACGATCTGTCCGGTGGAGTCCACCGCCGGATTGGTCAGATAGATTCCATTGTTCGAGGGCAGCATGAAGGATCCCAGGTGCGCTCCGGTGCCAGAGTACTGAGCCCAAAAGATCGCCCGGTTTGTCGAGGGCGTTCGCGGACCCCCACCAAAATCCACGCTGCCGTTGAAATCGCCGACGTACCAAATCGTTCCACCGATTCCAGCAACAACGGTACTGACAGAGTACTGTCTCTGTACAAAGCGCTTGCTCCAGCGAGCAACCCCATCTGGCGCAAACCGGACCAGGAATGCATCGACGCTCGGGTTTGTACCAACGTTGCCATCTCCGAAGTCAATCGGATAGCCCGCCGTACCCGCCACCACCACGTCGCCATCAGACATCACCGCCAATCCAGATGACTGATCGTAACTGGTAAAGCCAAAGCGCTTCGACAGAAGGTGCGCTCCGGTCGTGCTGAGTTTGAGCAGATAGATATCGCGGGAACCCGCTGAGGTCAGCGTGCCACCGCCAAAGTCGATGGTGTCTTCAAACCCGCCGGTCACCCACAGGCTGCCATCAGCCGCAAACCCCGTCGAGATCCCCACGTCAACCGCGTTCACGGTCGGTCCGCCGTAGGTCCGGAAAAATCGCTGAGTACCGGTCGCGGTATACTCGATTACAAACGCGTCGTGCGTACCGGTGGCCGCTGAGCGCAGAGAGTATCCCACCACCGCCACGTTGCCGTCTTTGTCTGCACTGACCTTGCGCGGCACATCGCTGTAGGCGCGTCCAAACGTCTTGGCCCACTGCCGCTGACCGAGCTTGTCAAACTTGATCAAGAAACAGTCCGAGCTCCCGCTGCTCGACACCGGTCCATCCCCAAAGTCAGCATTCGAAAAGCTGCCCGTTAGATAAATGGATCCATCGGCGGCGGTCGCCACATCTTCAACCTGCGCGCTGTAGCTACGTGCCCACAGCGGCTTACCCTCTGCAGGTGGCAGCGCCAAATCAGCGGCTGGCATCAGATCGGGGAGCGTCCCGCCACCATCAGGTGACTCGGACATGGCCAAATCGGAAGTGGTCCCCGTTCCCTGTGTTGCTCCGCCCTGTGAACAACCCGAGAGAACCACCCACAGAGCTGCGGCTCGATAGTTCATCTATTTAGTAGACCCTGATCGGGCCGCAGTTTCAATCCAGCCCTCGCTCGCGCCCCATCGAGTGGGCCAGAAAGATTACTTTCTTTTCGGATCCGCACCCGCGTAGTACTTCATCAGTCGCTTTTCCCCTACGGTGTGAATCCGGCGCTCTGCCACCAGCTCGTGAAGGGGTTGACGGAGCTTTTCCATCAGCTCCGCACGTACCACACCGACATTGCCGAGCAGCTCATCATTGGTGTTGCCCGCAATCTCTCTGCGGCTAAGACCATCCTTGATTCCGGACAGCACGTTGACAATCAAGCCCTTCAGCGAATTCTTCTGCGCATCGCTCAGTCGGGACCGTCGCGCCGCCTTCCCACTCGGCTTCGATGAGGGCTCAGACTCCCTGCGTCCGCCCGCAAGCGTCGCCGCAAAATCGAGGATGCCCATCGTCGACACCGCCGCCCACACATCTTTGTGCTGCTGAATGCCGGTCAAAAACTGATCCACCGTGACGCGATTGCTGGGATGAAGCTTTTCAAACATGCGCGTCGCAGCTTGCTTCCGCAGATCCTCATTGCGCGCTTGTAGCTCTTGTTCAAACAGCGAACCAATATCCAGTCCGGTTCCAGAAATCGTCTTTGCAGCCATCAGTTCATTCTCCGTATGTGAAAGGTGTATTTACGTCCACGGGCAGACTTGTGCGAACTGCCTCCGCTTTGATTATCAGAACAGCCATTTCTCGACGGAAACGACCATACTCTGAGCCAATTGGCCAAGCAAAATCGGAGCAACTCGAATACCCAAGACAGCGCGGGGATTGAATGCGCGTTCTATTGGGCATGTCAAGCAATTTGACTAGCGCACGGGCAATCCAGCGCTACCGCTTCCGTCAAATCGCGAATCAGCGAACGAAGCCCAACTGCCAAGCCGAACATAAAAATGATCAGCGGGCCGGGGCACTGCGAAAGATCGAAAATCAACTACCCCGGAAACGCCATCTGTTCCGCCAACACCACAAAGCCCATCGACCTCTGTCTTGATCTTGTCGCACTCCTACTGGCGGTTTGCGGAGGCAGATCGCTCTCCCCGATTTCCAAGCACAGCCAGCCGGAATGCGGCATCCTAGGTACCATGCCGTGGTGGTTTGGATATCTGACGCTTGGGGCCTGGCTGCTCGTCGTTGCTTGTGCGGCGATGGCGCGAGGTCGACAGTTTGCGACGTTTGCCGGGGTGATCGTCGGTCTGCATTCCCTGATTGCTGCAGAGATCGCGCCGATGTTCGCGAACGTAATGCCAGTGTTTGTCGTACTGCACCTTGCGGTCTACGTACACTTTGTGATGCTGACACGGGCGCGGATGCGACCGCTCCTGTATCGGCTACTCATCAGTTGGCCAGGCTCCTTCTTCTGGGCCGGAACGCTGCTGGCGATGCCCTGGGCAGTGGCCCGTGCTCTGGGATTTACGCCATGGGGCATCGTCATTCCGTACGCGATCGCCGCCATCGGGTTCATTCAGTCACATGCAACGCACCCCGAAGAGATCGACTTAGTCGTCGGTGATCAGCATTCCGACACGCCACAGCCGCGCCCCCATCCGCGAGGCAAAACCCGCGAAGAGCGCCCACTCCGAATCGTGCAGATTACGGATCCCCACATTGGTCCATTTATGTCCGTAGAGCGCCTCCGCAGGATTGCCGAAGACGCGGTCGCCAAGCAGCCCGATCTAGTCTGTCTAACTGGCGATTTTTTGACCATGGAATCGCAGAGCGATCCAGAGCTGTTGCGCCGGGCCTTTGAGCCGCTCACGGCACTCAAAGGCCGCGTTTTCGCCTGCCATGGCAACCATGATCATGAAGCCCCCGCGATCGTTCGATCAGCGCTCACGGCGAACGGAATCGTCTTGCTCGTGGATGACGCCGCAATCCTAGATACCGAGGCTGGCCGCGTCCATATCATCGGTATGGACTTTGTGTGGCAAAAGCGTGCCGAGCGCATGCAACGTGTCTGCGCAGAGCATCCCCGCATACCGGGCACGACGCGAATCGTCATGCTGCACGACCCAGGTGCGTTCAAACACCTACCGGAGGGAGAAGCCGATCTCGTCCTGTCCGGCCACACCCATGGCGGTCAGGTCGGTCTGCTCAGCTTGGGATTGTCGTGGACGTTTTTGCGGCTGTTCGGAATCTCGATTCCGGATCATGGCTTCTGGGCGCGTGGTCGAGATCGGATGTACGTCCATCGTGGCACCGGACACTACGGATTCCCGCTGCGGGTCGGTGTCCCCGCCGAAGAGAGCTTGCTCCGCATCCACCGCTCGCAGGCCTAGAACCTCGATTTTCGAACAATTCTGCTGAAACTGAACGGATTGTTCGGTCACACCGAACCATCGAGGGGCTTGCCATGCGCTACGCTGGCTGGGATAGTACATGGAAGGCTCTGGGTGGGAGTGTCGCAGATGAAGTACGGAACCGTAGATGATTTGCGTTGTACCATCGATGTTGATAGCTCCGCAGAGGTCAGTCCGCTGTGGTACGAAGCCCCCAGCAAACAGGCATCTCTGCTGGCACGGCGCTATGAGATTCAGGGACTTCTCGGGTCGGGTGGCGCGGGAAGCGTGTTTCGGGCTCGCGATCTAGTCCTCGGCGAAGACATCGCACTGAAGATTCTCAAGCGCGTCGGACCCACTCCCGGTGAAGCGCTGGAGCATCTGCGCAACGAAGTACGCCTGGCCCGCAGAGTCACCCATCGTTCGATCGCACGAGTCTACGATTTGGTGGAGCACGAAGGATTCTACTTCCTCACCATGGAGTACATCGATGGACTGTCTTTGGCCAAGCGCCTGGGGCGGAGTCGATCCCACCAGCGCAAACTCCCACTCGCAGAGGTCATCACGCTGGCTTCCCAGATCGCCGAAGGACTCTCTGCTGCGCATCTGGCCGACGTCGTGCACTGCGACCTCAAGCCAGAAAACGTCCTGCTATCGCGGGATGGCAGAACCATCCTCACCGACTTTGGAATTGCCCGGACTCGCTCCGAAGCTCCGGAGTCAGAGGTCACGCCTTCGGGAATGAGCGGCACCCCCGCCTACATGTCGCCCGAGCAAGTGTCTGGCGGTACGGTCGATGGTCGCTCCGATCTCTATGCACTGGGCGTCATGATGTTTGAAATGCTGAGTGGTCGGCTCCCGTTTCAGGGCGAGACGGGCAAGCAGGTTGCGATGGCACGGCACCTGGAAGATCCGCCGGATCTCGGCGCACTCTGTCCGGAGCTGCCGCAGGAAGCAACTGCTGCGGTGAATCGCTGCCTCCAGCGTCGACGCGAGGACCGATTTAACACCGCAGAGGAACTGCGGCGTGCGCTGCTGAGCATTCCTCTTTCAGTGGATCAACAGAGCTGTCGGGCAGTCCTCAATCATTCGTTTGATCTGGATGCCACGCTGGTTTTGCCAGCCGAAAACAGACTGCGCGTGGTCGCGGTGTCTCTGCTTCAAAATCACGGTGACGCAGCACAATCGTACATCGCGCAGGGGCTCACCGATTCATTAACCGATGCGATCTCTTCTCTGCGAGATACCCGGGTCGTCAGCAGTGCAGTGTTGGCCAAACAGGCTCACCACGGCGATCTGCTCGCTGCCGCCAAAGCGGCTGGAGCGCATGCACTGGTTAGTGGAGCCATTCGTATGAAAGGACAGCACCTGCTCGCTGTGCTGCGGATGGTGTCTGTCGAAGGGGGATTTCAGATCTGGACGCACAAATGGGAGATCCCGTTCGGCGAAGCCATCGGACTCTGCCAGCAAGCGACGCGGGCCATCGCGACTGCCCTATCCACTGACGTGTCTGCACAACTTCACGACACCACCTTGGATCCAGAAACACTCGATCTCTATCTCCGTGCGCGACATCTGTACACAGGCACAGATCCTTCCTTCTTCAGGCGCAGCGTAGAACTTCTGGAGCAAGCGTTGGCGCGGCAGCCAAACAGTCCCTTGCTGCTCGCTGGGTATGCCAAAGCCGCAGCGCGATCCTGGTTTTGGGGTCATGAGGAAGATCGAGTCAAAGCCACCCACGCAGCGGAGCGAGCCGTTCAGGCGGCCCCTCATCAAGGCTCTCCCTATGCGGCGCAGGCGGCAGTCTTGTACGGAAGCGGTGACCTGCCAGGAGCGGTACGATCACTGCAGAGAGCGCTGACTCTGTCTCCACAACTGGCCGATGCGCACGATCTACTGGGGCGAATCCTATCGGAGTGTGGACCCCTGTCTGACTCGGTGGCCCATTTAGAAACGGCACTACGGATTGACCCGACGCTACCGCGGGCCTGGCTCGACATCGTCCGGGTGTTTGCGATGACCGGGGTCTGGAAGCAGGTGGAAGCGATCCTGGATCGAGAAATCAGCGACCCTCGGCTGGTGCCGATGTGGTGGATGATGGCTGGCAGGATGGGGCTATGGCGACAGGATCCGCAGTGGGCCAAACACCTACTATCCATGCCAAGTGATGAGTCTTCGGGCTGCAAGCGGGGCAAGCGACTCCTCCTTCGCATGGCCGATCCGGAGGGCAGTGGTCGATTTACCCGAGAGGAACAGCACCACTTCTTTCAAGCCTTACCGAACAGCAATGCACGGCGAAGGACCGTTCTTCATCAGGGGCAAGCCGAACTCTACTGCCTAGATGGACGCTTTGCGGAAGCACTACACGCCATTCAAGAGAGCATCGATGACGGGCTGACCGATCAGATGTGGATGGACTTCTGTCCACTCCTTAAGCCCCTGCGTTCAGAGCCGAAATTTCTGAAGATGAGAGCGGAAGTCGCTGGCCATGCTGAACACATCCGCGCCACCTGGGGGATCACATCGCAAGATGGAGTCGCCTAGGGTTCTCGCTTCAGTACGCCTCTACAGCGACTCTACAAATGCCGTCAGGGCTGCGCGCTCTGCTGCTGGCAGGGTGACTCCAAAGGAATGACCAAGCACCGAACCGGGGCCGTGCATTCCTTCGCGATAGGAGTCCAACAATCGTTCTGGATCGAGCACCGACCGCACACTGGACAGCGCGCCATGATGAAAGAACTGATGCCGGGTGCGAGCTCCGAGCAGGGACGGTGTGCGATAATAGCCAGTACCTCGCTCTGTGCTCACACCGAGAGCGGGATCAGTGGCGATGGTGGACAGCGCCACGGGATCTCCGGCGTACGAGGGAGGCTGGTGACAGCGAGCGCAGTGTTGCGCAAACAGGACTTCGCCCGTGCCTCCACCTGGTGCAGCCGGTGACGAATGCGACGAAGCGAGATCCCAGACATAGACCGCCAGTCCCAGCGCCACCTCAACGGGAGGACGTACCCCTTCCTGGTAGGTCGTGACCAGCAGCGTCTCGATGCGAAGGGCGAGCGCGAACAGATCGTTGCGCAAGGTTGCATCATGATGAAGGAAGCGCTGAGAAGCGACGTTCCGCAGATCAGGAATCGCCGCCGGGTTGTCGATACCGTCGGGGCTGGTGTCCAATCGACCCGTCCCCCAGCGCAGCGGTGGACCATCAATCTGACCACTGGCATCCGCTCCGAGTTTGCCCAGATCGAGCGATTCATTGGCGGCCCCAGCAGCAATTTGGGTCCGATCTCCCGGAGCTGCATGACAGGTCGCGCAGGTGGTCGCTAGCCGCTGTGAACCATCTGGAAGTGAGACCTCCAGGAGTCCACCAAGTTGCCGCTCTCCCGTCGGTATGATGCCAGTCCAAAGTCCATAATCACGAGCCACAGAGGGTTCTTTGCGAACCCGATCAAATCCGGAAACAAGTTGTGCTGGATAATGGAAAAATGCACGCTGTCCGATCGACCACAGCGCGGCACGGAGCGCATGTTCCTCGGCACCGTCCTCACCCGGGCGCGGGAGACTCGGTTCAAGTGATGCTTCCCGAGCACTAGCGGAACCGTCCGCCAAAATAACCGCCGTCCTCGGCGCAAACACCGGTAGTCGCAGCCAACCATCACCGGTCAGCCCATAGTGAGAGAGCCGCAGCCGGGCATACTCATTGTCTTGCGAAAGCAACGCACTCTGTAGCCGCTCGCGACGAAAATGGGGTGCATCTAGGAATTGGCGCAGGGGCAAAGTGGGCTCTGCGCAGCCACTGCCCAAGCACAACCCAATCACCGCAGCCCAGCCGCCCCGCATCGCTAGCCAGCACAAAGAGACGTGCTGCACTGCCAGATTCCCGCTGCTGGATTGTAAGCACAGTAGCCTGGGAATCCACCGCTGGTGGCACACTCTGCATCATCGACACAGGTGTCACGGCTGGTATGACAATAGTAGGCGACCACTCCGCTGTAGCTCCCACAGGAACCGAACGAGGGAGAGCACGCGCCCCCCGTTCCACAGTCGGCATCGGTGCGACAGTTGCCTTCACTGAGACAGTGGTTGGTGGCCAAGCTGGCCGAGGTGGCAGCCGCTCTGCATTCACAGACCTTGCCACCGCAGACGCTGTCATCAAAACAGGTATCGTAGGAACAGATGGTACCGATTCGACTCGGCACACAGCGGCCATTTTGGCCTTTGCTGCTGTCCTTGCAGTCCGCGTCACTTGTGCACTGACTCATGCCGCCACCGCTCATCGTCACCCCAGCAGGACGAGTCATCGAGCAGGCAGCAGGACTTGCCCGATGGAGGAGCGGAGGATGAGGAGGCTTGGTCGGAATCTCTGGCGTACAGCCCAGCGATAAACAAGCAACCGAAATGAATGAAAGAACCCAGCATGTTCGCGTTGGAGAAGTCATGTGCCCATGATACGCGATGAACGGGAGACATGGTGCGAACTTCCAGCGCTGATTTTCCCCAGCTTTCTTCCACCCTGCGAAGGAATCCATCACTCGCCCATTCCCGAGGCCATTGGCGCTTGTTGCCGACGGAAATCCATGCGACAATGATCCAGCTTGCGTCTATCGAAAGGAATCCCAATGTCGATTATGAAGTACTCTGGTTCTTTCGCTCTGTATGCCGCACTCTGTATCGTTAGTAGCTGTAACGGTGTCTCTACCTCATCCGATGGTGGCACTCCTTCCGAAAATGAGGTCGCCTGCAAGTTGAGCTACAGCGGGTTCAATAGCAGTCCGAAAGTGAACGCCACCAGTACCTGGGCCTGGACCTGCACCACAACCACTCGGCTCATGACCGGCAACGGCATTCCTGATCACAGCGTAGTCGGCGGCAACTTCGCTACGCCGATTTCAGCTCAGAACCTCTCTGTCACCTTCCCGAAAGCCCCCGCGATCACGTCTCAAACCGGGACAGCACTGGTCCGTAAGCCGTATGGTTACGCGTTCAATTCGGTCAAATTCGATCCGGCCACTGATGGAACCTGTGCCAGTACGGCGACCTCGACCGCACCCGGTGGCGGCTGCGTGGCCGTCATGGGCAGAGACCCTTGGAACTTGGAAGCGCTCGGTGGAGCCTTCGCGTTCGGTGCCGATGAAAACAACGCGCACGTGCAACCGAACGGACAGTATCACTACCATGGGATGCCAGAAGGTACGCTGGCCAAGACCGGCAAAGCGGTCACGCTGGTGGGTTTTGCGATGGACGGATTCCCGGTGTATGCCCGCTATGGGTACACCACCGCAACGGATGCAAGCTCTGCCGTCAAAGTGGTCACCCCAAGCTACCGCAAGAAAGCAACTCCAGATGCGGGCCGTCCTTCGACGACGACGTTTCCGATGGGAACCTTTACCCAGGACTATGAATACGCGGCTGGATCGGGCGACCTAGATGAGTGCAACGGTCGAACCGGAGTCACGCCAGACTTCCCAAACGGAACCTACCACTACTACATCACCGACACCTTTCCGTTCATCCAGCGCTGTTTGAAGGGCACGCCACTGCAATAGGCAACGGCGGTACTCGGATTGCTTAGTAGCTCTTCATCTTGTCGCAGGTCAGATTCGTGCCGGGTGTGGTTCCAAGGAGCTGCACGTACCGCTGATAGAAGCCGATGCGATCGGTCACTTGGGCGGGGGTCGGCTGGTTGCATTCAATGCCACCGTTGATGATGTTCACCGTGAGGCCAAAGCCCGCGACGCGGCCCGCCGTCATATCGGCAGCCGTCGGAACATAGCGTCCGGTCATCACATCATGACACGAGGGTTTGGGACTCTGTGGTGTCATCCAGAACCACAGTGCCGTCTTGAACGCCAGCGCCGCATCCATCGCCACCAGCTCAGGAGTACTCAGCAGATCGACTCCTAACGCTTTTCCCGCTTGTCCGTAGTTATAGTTCCAGGAAATTTGGATGGGACCACGACCGAAGTACTTCTTGCCCGCCTTGCAGGGCCACTCCACGCTCGGAGAGCAGTAGTCAGGCAGCGTCTTTGGATCGACCGTGGCTCCTTCATTGATCCAGCATAGACCCCAGGAATATGGACCGTCAGGCGCGGTGGCCCAGCCACCTGTGGTTTCGTGCGAGATGTTGGCCAAAAACGCAGCGACCTCGCGCCGCCGGTCGTCGCTGGTACCCTGCCCCGCAAAGTCCGGATATAGCTGCGCAGCGCTGACAAACGCTTGGTAGGTATAAAAGGAACCCTGACAGGGAGACGTGCCGCGATGAAGGAAAATCTGATCGAACACGGCCTGGGTGATGAGCGACGTTACCTGGCTCTGTGAACTGCCGCCATCGTCGCCACCGACCATTCCACCATCGGTTAAACTGGGGTCGGTTGGGGGTCCGCCCCCCGGACTCCCTCCCTGACATCCCAGGTCACACAGGCCAGCACACAAAAAGACTCCCCACACAGCATTCCGGATCGACATCGGCTTCCCTCCCACTTGGTCCGAGTACGTAGGCACTCGACCCAAGTGTAAAGGAAGCGCGACCTATGTAAAGGGAGCACTACGTGCGCTCAGAGCCTCTTGCCGCCCGCTGCCAGTCCTTCCAGAAACGGACCAAATCCCTGAAGCGCCGTTCGCTGCAGATACAGCATCATGCCGCGAGTTCCACCAAGCTCTGTGCCACCGCCGGCTCGACCCGGACCGCCATGCAGAAGGTGCGGCATCACCGTCCCTGGAGGCACAAAGGTTCCGGCGACTTTCTCACTCCCGATGCAGACCCGACCATGGTACGGAGCGAGCCCAAGCACGGTGTCCGTGAGAAACGTCTTGTCGTCGCTGTACACGCTTGCGACAAGACCCCCTTCACCCCGCGCCGCAAGAGCGATCACCTGCTCCGAACTGCTGTAAGGAATCACGGTGGCAACAGGTCCAAAGACCTCATGCTCATGCACCGCGTGGAGTGACTCCCCCTCTGCAGCGACCAGCAGGGTCGGCATGACGAAGTACCCCTTGGTCGGATCGGTGCCATGCAGTTCCAGCTTGTCTGGACCCCCAAACACGATCTTGGCTTCCGTCGAGAGCTTACGAATCCCAGCGAGCGCATCGGCTTTCTGCTGCGCGGTCGAAAGCGGTCCAATGGTCACATCATCAAGATTGGGCGCACCCACCTTATGCTGACTAAGCCGGTCAATGAGATCCGCCACCACTGCATCGACTTGATCCTCTTTGACGAAGATGCGGCGAATCGCGGTGCACTTCTGTCCGGCCTTTTGGGTCAGTTCCTTGACCACGCAGCTCAGGAACAAATCGTAGGTTGGGTTGCCGGACTCAAGATCGGGACCACAGATGGCGAGGTTCAGGCTATCGGCCTCGACGTTGACCGGCACGCCTTTTTCCAGGACTCGGCGATGACCACGCAGCTTGGCGGCCGTGTCGGACGAACCGGTAAAGGCCACGACATCCTGCCCAGTCAGGTGATCAAACAGATCGCCCACGCTGCCGCAGATAAACTGCGCGGTGCCTTCGGGAAGTGCACCGCTCCCGAGCATCACCTCGAACATCCGATGGGCGAGCAGTGCCGTCGAGGTCGCCGGCTTGGCAATAAATGGCATCCCCGCAGCAATCGCGGTCGCGGCCTTTTCAGCAAGACCCCAGGCTGGAAAGTTGAAGGCGTTGATGTGAACCGCCACTCCGACTTTGGGAGTCAGGACATGCTGACCGGACAAACGTGATGAGCGGCCGAGTGCAATCGCCTCGCCATCCACCAGGTAGCGCGCATCCCCGAGCGACTTGCACAGCTCGGCGTAGTACGCAAAGGTCGCCGAAGCACCATCCACATCGAACTTCGCATCGGAGCGAGTGTTGCCCGCGTTCAATATTCCCAGGAGCAACAGCTCATCGCGATGAGCCACGATCGCATCGGCCAGCTTCTTGCAGATCAGGCCTCGTTCGGTAAACGTCAGCCGACGCAGCGCCGGACCACCGACCTCGCGACCCCAGCGCAACGCACCGGCCATGTCGAGTCCATCGGTACACGCTGCGGCGATGGGTTCCTCCGTGGTGGCATTGTGAAGCACTGCTGCCTTGCCATGCCCATTGACCCAGGCCCCCTTCAAAAAGCTCGTTAGCGTCTTCATGGTCTTCCCGTTTAACAATTAGTGTGGATTCTGGATGCGGATGACGTAGGTCAACCGAGCGAGGTTCTTTAGCACGTTGGGTACCCGCTTAAACAGATTGATCGACGGAGGCCGCTTTTCGACGATGTGAACCGGGATTTCCTCGACTCGCTTGCCTTCACGCTGGGCCCGGATCACAAACTCCGAGGCAAACAGATCCTTGTCGACCACGCAGTGCGAGAGCGTATCGAGCAGCCGGTCGCGCCGAAACGCCTTGAGCCCGTGGGTATCGGTGCCGCGAAAATCGAGCAGAACCCGCAGCATACCGTTGATGGTCTGGGTCGCCGCCCGCCGCAGCAAAGGCCGCTTGTCATGCGCGCCGCTCATCGCTTTGGAGCCGACCACCATATCGGCTTCGCCGCTCTTCAACAGGCGCAGTGCTCGCTCGTAAAAATCGACATCACAGAGGTCGATTTCGTCACACATGACGTAGGTACCACGCGCCCTTTCGATTCCCGACTTCATCGCCGCGCCGTAGTTGGGTCGCCCAAGCGAGTCGATGCGAACCTGTGGATAGCGCGTCGCCAACTCTTGGCCGAGCTGCACGGTCGCATCCGACGAGCCGTTTTCGCTCAGCAGGATTTCGTAGCTGCCCAGCTCAGGGGTGGTGGCCTGCGCAGTCTGCAAGCGATCAATCAAGTCAACGACGGCAGAATGCAGGATTCCCTCTTCGTTGTAGATGGGAATGACAATCGACACGAGCGGCGGCTGATCTGAGAAAGGCATCTTACTTCTTCTTCACTTCACTCGAAGGTGAGGCGAGCTGCGCGGCGATTTCGCGACCGAGCATCAGACAGTCCTCCATCGAGTTATAGGTCCAAGAGCCGTAGCGCCCACGCGGATAGATGCCGTGGCTTTCCAAAAACGGCACCAGGGCCGCGAGCGCCGGGTAATAGTTTTCGTCGAAGACCACGTAGGCGTATTCGATCTCACGCAGGTCGGCAAACAGCAGGTCCTCTTTGCTATGGAGGATTCCCGCAGCGACGAGAGCGTCCAGCACCTCGGGCACGAGTCGAGCGACATCAATCGGCCCACGATCCGACAGTTCAACGTAGAACGAACCGCAGCCCGCTGGGGCCATCGACGGCACCGCGTTTGAATACACCCCGACTCGGTAGAACGGGTACTTTTCCTCGGGAACGTACAGCCAGTGATAGTCCGAGCGCGGCGGAACTTTGGTCGCCACGTTCAGGTAACGAACCGGCGTGCAGCGCAGCCGATCCACCCAAGGACGCAGCGATTCGGGCAGATCGATGATCCGCCGACACAGCTCGGGCAATGGCAGCGTCGCCACCATCGCCGAAAACTTCTGCCGCTCGCCCTCGATCGTCGCGGTGCGGGTCGAAAGCTCGATCTGTTCCAGCGCTGCCCCGCGATGCAGCCGCTCTTGCGGTAGCCGCTCGACGATGCGATGGACCAGCGTCTCGATTCCACCTTCGCGGGGATACAAAAAATGAGCGTTATAGCCAAGCTCTGGCGGCGTATCACCAACCGCCCCGCGCACGACGTCGGCCAGCTTGGGAATCGGCACAAATCGAGAACACCACGCTGCGGTAATTTCCGATGGATCGACGCCCCACAGCTTGCGGTTATACGGCAGCATGAAGTGCCGCGAGATCCCTTTGCCAAAGCGCTTTTCGCAAAAATCGGCAAAGTTCTGCGCGGGCTGCTGGGAGCGAGGATCGCCTTGTGACTCGATAAAGCCGAGCAGACACTCGCTGATGACCGCCGGTGGCAAGCCAAACAGGTTCGCTTGAAACGGATATCGGGTCAGCGCCCCGCTCGAAAAGATCCGCGCCTTGCGAGCTACTTTGGTGAGCGCATGGCCAGGCCGGTCATCGGGAAACAGCTCGCCAACCAGCGACATAATCCCCGGATCGCGCAGGTGCAGCCAGTGCCCGGTCTTGTCGAAGTAAAATCCATCTCGACACTCCGTGCGAGCGTGACCGCCGGGGCGGGTGTCTTTTTCGTAGAGCCGCCACTGCACCGACGCGGGCAGATGAAGAGCCGTCGAGAGCCCCGTAAGCCCACCACCCACAATCAGCACCGCGTCGTCCATGTCTCTTCGGCTAGTACCATGGCGAGGGCCTGCTCGGCAACGGAAACGACACCGACTCATCGGCACCTCCGACACTGTGCGTCGTGGGCGCAATCTGGGCTCTCGGTTCGCGCTTGATTTGCCGCTTGCCTGCCATCTCTCGCATCATAAGAACCATGGCCGCTGAAACTGGATCGCCCGCTGCATCGCAGTCACCTAACGCGCCACCATCGGTTCCAAATGAAAGCCTTTTTCGTCGCTGGAGTCGGCGACTTGTCACGATTCCGCTGGTCTTTTCTGCCACTCTATTGTTGGTCTGTGCGCTGCCGCTCTTGCTGGTCGTCACCGTGCTGGGTGACTTGGTTCGCGGTCGGTTCGTCCTCACCCGAGGGCTGCTTTTTTTTGTGACCGTTCTGTGCCTGGAGTCATTGGCCCTCTGCGGCGTGACGCTGCTGTGGCTGATAAACCTCCTTTTGCGCGATGCCAAGTGGTTCGAGCAGTGCAATCGACTGGCGCAGACGCTGTGGACCGCCGGTCTGTATCGCGCCGGAGAGCGACTGTTTTCCATGACCACTCACATCGAGGGCACCATCCCGCCCAATCGCGTGGATGCGCCTCCGCTGCTGGTGTTTGTTCGCCACAGCAGTACCGCAGATACCGTGCTTCCGGTCTTGATTCTGGCTCCGCTTGGCTATCGACTCCGCTACGTGTTGAAGCGCGAACTCCTGCTGGATCCCTGTCTGGACATCGTGGGGCAACGACTGCGCAACTATTTCGTGGCACGGGGTGGAAAGGAGACCGAACAAGACCTACTTGGCGTCGCGAGGCTCGCCACGGATCTGACTCCTCAAGACGCGCTGGTGATCTATCCGGAAGGCACCCGCTTTACCGCAGAAAAGCGTCAGCGAATCCTCCATCGACTCCGCCAAAGCGGTCCGGCGGATGCTCTTGCACTGGCCGAATCGTTGCAGCACACCCTGCCCCCCCTTCAGCGTGGACCCCTGCATCTACTGGAACAAAATCGTGGCGCCGATCTGCTGCTCATCGGACACTCCGGACTCGAACCGGCCGGCTCACTAACCGAGATGCTGCATGGCAAGCTGATCGGCCAAACCGTCCGCGTCCGCCTGGAGCACATTCCTTTCGCGAGCTTGCCCAAAGACCCTACCGCCCAACGTCAATTCCTGGGCGATAAGTGGAAGACCATCGATGCCTTCATCGGGGAGTCGCATCACTTGAGCGAGTAGTGGCCCCGAGCAGTCAGTTCCAGCGCGGACTTGTTACTTCCTGATTCCGTACGCCGTGCGGTTCGTGGTACTCGACGCGCTTCCATGCCTGTACGTTTTGAACTCGAAGTGACTGACCCAACCGGAGCGCGTGCCGGTTTTTTGCACACCCGTCGCGGGGTCGTGCAGACCCCGGTGTTTATGCCGGTGGCCACTCATGCCGAAATTCGCGGCATGCACTCTTCGGAGGTCTGGGAAACCGGGGCGAGAATTTTGCTCTCGAACACCTATCATCTGATGCTACGGCCCGGTGCGGAGGTGTTCCGCCGGCTCAAAGGCATCCACTCGATGATGCAGTGGGACGGGCTGGTGCTGACGGACTCGGGCGGTTTTCAGATTTTTTCACTACCGGATCAGCGTCAAATCACCGAGCAGGGCGCGCTGTTCCGCAGCTTTCATGACAACAGCCGTCAGCTCCTCAGTCCAGAGATCAGCATCTCGATGCAGCAAAACATCGGCTCGGACATCATGATGGTGCTCGATGTCTGTATCGACTCCACCACCGATGAAGCGGGTACCCGTGAAGCGATGGAACGCACCCACCGCTGGGCGGTACGAAGTCTGTCTGCCCGCGATGCAGTGCCGACCGGACAAGCGCTGTTTGGCATCGTGCAAGGGGGAATCTTCCCTGCGCTGCGGCAGGAAAGTGCGAAGTTCCTCACCGAACTCCCATTCGAGGGATTTGCCGTCGGTGGACTTGCAGTTGGTGAAGGTCGAGAGATCCGCAACGAGATTTGCGAGCTATCGACACGACTCCTTCCGGAAAGCAAGCCGCGCTATCTGATGGGGGTCGGAACGCCAAACGACCTGCTCGATTGTGTTCGCCGAGGAGTCGATATGTTCGACTGCATCTTGCCAACCAAGATGGCGCAGCAGGGCTATGCGTACACCTTCCAAGGACTCCTACGCACCACCCGGTCCGTGTTCCAGCTCGACGAAAGACCGCTCGATCCGACCTGCTCGTGCTTTACGTGCACCCGCTACTCCCGTGGCTATCTGCATCACTTGCTGCGAGGCTCCCATGCACTGGGAGCGCGACTCCTTGCCATCCACAATGTCACTCACTACCAAGTCCTGATGAGCCGGATGCGACAAGCGATTCACAGCGGCTCTTTCGATGCCCTGTATCGCGAGCTGTCCCCCGTGCTGGCCCGCACCGAGAAGGGACAGAGCTGATGCGCGATGGTGACTTCGAGCTGGTGACGTTGCGTGGTGGGAGCCGCGCTGTCCGTCACACCGGACATGGCGAAGTCATGCACCCGGCCGGAGGTCCATGGCTGGAAGCAAACCGGCTGTATGTCGAGCAGTCACACCTCTCTGCCCGCCTTCAGCAATCCGGACAGCGGGCCCTTCGGATCTTTGATGTCGGACTCGGGGCAGCCACCAACGCGGTGGCCGCCCTGACCTGCGCGGAGCAATCGGCCCTAGGTTCGATCGAAATCCATAGCTTTGAGCTCGATCTGGCCCCCCTGCGACTGGCGCTTTCAGACCCCGAAGGCTTTCCCTTCTTGATCCCATTTCACGACGCTGCGCTGGCACTTATGGAGCGCGGCGAGTGGTCCAAACCCAACGTCCGCTGGATCTTGCATCGCGGAGACTTCCAATCGTGTCTGCCGCAGGCCCCCGATGAGGTCGATCTGATTTTCTATGATCCGTTTTCACCGCAGCACAATGCGTCTCTGTGGACTCCCGCCACGTTTGCGGCACTCCGTGAGCACTGTCGTAGGGATGAAGAGGGCGCACTCCTTTACACGTACAGCGCGGCGACTCCGACACGAGTTTCGCTGCTGCTAGGCGGGTTCTATGTCGGAGCAGGCGTCTCGACCGGAACCAAGCAAGAGACAACGGTCGGAGCGACGGTGAAATCGGCACTGGCAGCACCGCTCGGACCTCGCTGGCTCGCCCGTTGGGAACGTTCCAGTGCACGTGCGCCGATAGGCGAGACCGTGCTGACTCCGGCACATGAAGCCGCGTTGCGCGGACATCCGCAGTTCGCACACGCAGACTTCACCTGACGCTTGTTTCGAATTTTTTTGGCATTCGGCTCTTGACAGGGTGTCTCTAAAAAAATCACGTTGCCTCGGAACCCCAACCACGCAACTGCTTTTTCAAAGAGGTCTGCCGTGATCACTCATACGATTCGCCTTAGCCTGCTGTTCCCAATGCTGTCCCTGTTGGCATGTCCTTCCGCAGAGCCGGACACCACCCCCACGGATGCGGCGCTCACCTCCGACTTGACGACGCAGCCCGATCTCTCGTCGTCTCCCCCGGACCTTACGCCCGCCCGCTGCGAGCTACCGTACGATGTCCGGGCGATTGAAAAAGTCTCTTCCGGCATGGTTACCATCATGGCGTCTCCTGCCGATCCTGCGGTGTATAACGCAGAGGTCGACGCCACCGCCGGTGGTTCGATGAAGTACAGCGAAAATCCGTTCGTGTATCTCGATCTCATCGGTCGCAAAAAAGTCGAGATCAACGATGTCCAAGCGGAAACCAGCAGCGGCTGGGATCTCGCTCTCAAGCGCTGGCAGATCAAGATCAACAGCGGAGACTCTGGACCAGGCGGAGTCAAAGTAGCACGAGTGCCTGGGAAGACGCTCAGCGAGGTGATGATGGCTCCGGCCGGCACCTATGAAGCGGATTCCTATTTCGATGCCAAGTGCGTGTTCCAGCCCGATCCGCTGGAGGGTCTTGGCACTGCACTCAGCGATTGGTACGACTACGACAGCGTAACAAGTCGCATCAATCCCAAAAAGGAAGTTCTGGTACTCAAGCGACGCGATGGTCAAGGCCACATCAAGGTTCAGATCACCAGCTATTACAAAGGAACCACCAGCGCCAACTACAGCCTCACCTGGAGTTACCTGCCATGAAACGAGGGGCGGTACTCCTACTCGGACTCCTGTTCGGCTGCGGAGGCGATGGCGAACCGTCGCCGATCGATCGAGTCTCTGTGCTGCGCCAGCAAATCCGCCCCACCGATGGTACGGGCTGGAACGGAAACGGCTTTGGAATCCCCGCGCAGGTCTACGATCCACCCGGCGGACACTTCCGCATCTACTACGTTACGACGGGTGAAAACGCTGTCGATCTCACCGATGTCGCACCCAAAGATGGCGTTCCGGATTTCGTGACTCAAGTAGGAAGTGCCGCTGAAGACACCTACCAAAGTACGGTGGTGCAGCGCGGATTCCGCCCGCCGCTCGATGACAGTGTGTATCACGATCGCCCGGACTTCGGCGGAGATGCCCGCTTTGATATCTATCTTCGCTGGGCCGGCAAAGGCAGCGATGGATACCGCGTCACCGAGGCTTGCACCGACGGCAGTGATGGCAAAAGTCCTGGCCGTTGCGCGGGCTACTTCGTGATGAATCCCAACTACAAAGGAAGCTCGTATCCCAGCGAACTCGAGGGCATCCGAGTCCTCACCAGCCATGAGCTGTTCCACAGCATCCAAGATGCCTATGGCACAGGTCAGTGGCGCACCTTCAGCGAGGGCAGCGCAGTGTGGAACGAGCTACAGGTGTTTCCAGATAGCCCCGGCACCTGGAAGGATTACCTGGGATTTCTGCCCGCGCTGTTTCGTGAACCAGAGCGTCCATTCGACAAGAGCATGGGCTCTGGACCGGCGGCCTCCTATGCCTATGGTACTGCAGCGTTCATCGAGTATCTGTCCGAGCGCTTCGGTCCCCAGTTCATTCGCCAGATTTGGGAGGGTTGCGAGCAGCCTCCAGCCTCGGAAAATCCCCTATTTTTGGACGTCATCGACGCCGAGCTAAAGAAGCGACACAGTAGCTCGCTGAGTGCAGCGTGGACGGAGTTTACCCGCTGGAACCTCCTCACCGCTGAGCGAGCGAGTCCCGATCGTGGATACCGACGCGCCAGCGAGTATCCCAGCGTACGCTTTGAGCCCGAGCGAACCGAGATCGATCAGACCACCACGGTCGAGGTCAACGGACTGTCTGCGCGCTATCTGAAACTGCGCCCATCCCTGTCCGTTCCAACTCCGGTTCGCATCACCGTGAGCGATCCGGCCAGCGAAACAGCCACGGCTGCGGCAGTGGTCTTCACCGCGGGTGGCGCAACCTCCGCACTCACCGAGCTTCATCAGGGCACGACCCTGACCCTCTCCCCCGGTGATTCACTGCTGGTGGTCCTCACCGGTGCGGTCCGAGGCGCACGGGCTCGCATGGTGCAGGTAACCAGTCAAGCGGTACCCCAAGTCATGGACCCAGAGTCACCCGATCTACATCCGGTGGGCTGTGCGTTCGCGCCGCAGCAAGTCCCGCTCGGTTCGCTCGGCTCTATCGGTGTCCTGCTGCTGCTAGCGGCGACTACTCGCCGACGTCGGTGATTCTGTGGTTGTACTGTGTACACCCGCTGTGATACAGCGCGCAGGTGGTCCCCTGGAGGAGTCTGCTGGTGAAAAATCACACGTTCCGATGGGTTCTCGTTGCTGCAGCGATGGTCCAAAGTGGCACAGCGCTCGCCAAGCCACCGGCGGGCGGGGTGTTTTGCCAAAAATACCCGACCTCGCAAGAGTGCGCCGGGCGTCAGCCATCCTGCACGTACTGTCACATTGCGCCACCCCAGCGCAACGCGTACGGCACCGCGCTGTCGCAACAGCTCGCGGTGGGAATGCCGCGGCCACTCTCGGATGCAGACTTCGCGGCGGCACTGCCGAGCGCACTCGGTGCCATCGAAGGGCAGGACGCCGATGGCGATGGAGTCTCCAATGTGGTGGAGATCCAGCAAGGCACACTGCCCGGGGATCCGAACAGCAAGCCAAGCGTTTCGGCCTGCCAAGGCAAGGACAACCCGCAGTATTCCGTCTGTCATTACGATCTACGGTACGTGTACAAAAAACTGCTGCTCGACTTCTGCGGAGCGTCTCCTTCTTTCGCACAAGTCAGCGCGTTTATGGCACGGCCCAGCGACGCTGATCGCCAGGCATTCATCGACACCGAGATTGACCGCTGCACCCAGACAGAGTTCTGGAGAGGCAAAAACGGTCAGCTCTGGAAATTGGCACATCCGAAAGTCCGCCCGGTCGGTTCGCTCAAAGATGGCGAAGACAAAGGCGGGGTTCCGCTCGCCGACTACTACGATGACTACGCACTGTTTGCGTACACCCAAACGGACGATCACGATGCGCGAGAAGTCCTCACTGCTGACTACTTTGTGAAGCGCGAAGCGAACCCCACCCGCTATAGCAAAGTCACGAGTCTTTCATCGCAGAAAGTGGATCAAGCACATCGCGCAGGCAACATGACCTCTGCGTGGTCGCTGACCTATTTTGTGATGTTTACCGCGCTGCCTCGGAATGCGGCATCGCAGATGTATCGCTCGTATCTAGGACTCGACATCGCGAAACAGGAAGGCCTGTACAGCGTCGCAGGAGAACCGCAGGACTACGATGCCAAGGGAGTCACGCAGAAGGAATGCGCGGCCTGTCACGCAACGCTCGATCCGCTCACCTATCCCTTCCGCAACTACAACGGAATTTCGTCTCCCAGATACTCGGTCCAGTACATTCCCAACCGACTCGAGACGTTCTTTCGAGACGCCGCGCCCAGAATCACCCAGACTCCTGAACGCGGGGTGATCTTCGGACAGCCGGTGAACGATCTTCGAGAGTGGGCACGGGTTGCTGCGGACAGCGATGCGTTTGCGATCTCGACGACGACGGATTACTGGAAGCTGCTCATCGGCCATACTCCGCGACCGGACGAAAGCGCCGAGTTTGTCGCAACCTGGAAGCGCTTTCGGACGAGCCACCAGTATCGCGTACAGAAACTGCTCCATGACATCGTGAAAACGGAGGCCTACGGTGCGCCGTAACAAACTGCTCTCAATCGCCGTACTGTGTTTGGCCTGTAATGGGGGTACCGATGTGCCCCCCAATCCCGATCCGGTGGAGCCTCCGAGCGGGCCGGTGGCGCGTTCTGCCCGAGGGAATCTGCGCTTCAAAGGCCCCGAGCGGATCAACGCCGACTTTGCGGCAGCTCTCGATCTACGTGCAGAGTCGGTCTGTACCGAGCTGGGTCTATATCAGTGTACCGCAATGGTCCACAACGTGGCGCTCGGCGGAGTCGACCCCTACGGACCGGGACTGTATGAGTCTTCGGGGGTTACGGCCAGCACCACTCCCCTTGTGATCGATCGAATTGCGTGGGCGGCCTGCACGCTCCGCGTCACGACCGATCTGGGGACTCCGGCGGCTGCCGCAATCTTCAAAGACATTCCGCAAGTTGGCAAAAAGCTGGCCAATCCCGACGGTGCCGAGGTACGAGGACTGATCACTTCGCTCACCCAAAGAGCGCTGCTGCGCAACCCCTATCGCAATGAGGTAGAGCGCTACATCGAGCTTGCCAAAGCCATCGAAGCCACCGGCAATGCCGAGCCCGCGAAGGCCTGGATGCAGTCGGTCTGTTTCGCGATCCTTTCCTCTGCAGAGTCGATCTTTTACTAAAAGGGAGCCATCCAATGTCGCTACGAGGAAATGGACGACTGAATCGTCGTGAAGCGTTGCAGGCGCTGGGTTTGGCGGCGGCCGGTTCGACGGCGCTTGGATCCTTTCTGGCCGGCTGTCGGCAGTCCCTGGAAACGCCAGAGTCGATCGAGCAAATCGGCATGCGCCGTGATCCGCTCAGCGGCAAGCCAAAGTTCCTGATCGTGGTGGCTGCGGCGGGTGGCGCGAGCATCGTCGATAGCTTCCTGGCAGTACGCGAATCGGAAGCCAAAGCGAACGCGGCGCGACTAAACACCTTCCCAGATTCGGCGGTGCAGTCTGTGGCCGGAAGTCCATTCCGGGCCGTCCGCTTCATGGGCTCCAAGCTGGGCAGCATTCCGATTTCGGTGAGTACCGACCAGCTCGCGTTTGTACAAAAGTACGCGGACGATATGCTCGTGGCCACGTCGCTGGGAACCTCTGTGAACCACTCTGTGGCGCAGAAACGAGCGATCACCGGCAATGCCGCCTGGCGAGGTCGGACCCTGCAAGAGTGCGTCGCATTAGAGTGGGGTCAAGGTATGCCGCTGCCCAACGTCAACATGGCGATGGGAGGCTATGGCGAACGGGGAACCGATGGCTCGCTGCCAGCCTCGGTGTATGCAGAGACCGTGACCAATCCTGCGCTATGGCCCCTGGGTCTGGATGGCGCACGCGGGGTGCTGGGAACGCCACCTGCCGATGTGATTGGCCTGGCCCGTAAGGCCCGCAATGATCTGGATACTCAATCGGTGTTCGGCCAGACGTTTGCAAACTCCGATACACTCAAGCGTTGGCAAGCCCAGCGGGATGTTGGAGCCGGACTTGAAGCCCAGGATCTCATCACGCGGCTCAATGTCCTTCCCGATATGCCTCCGCAGATTCCGCTCACCCAGTATGGGCTCGCCTCCTCTCCTGATGGGGCGAGGGTGCGCGCAGTCCTGCCGGACTTTTTCAACGATCCGTTCCAAGGTCAAGCAGCGCTCGCGTTCCTACTCATCAAGTACAGAGTGTCCGCAGCGATTACGATTGGTCCTGACTTCAACGTCAACCTCGGAGGCACTTCGGGAATCCTCAATCCTCCGCTAGCGTTCGACTTTAGCCACAACGATCACCGCAGCGGTCAGGCCTTTATGTGGGCACGCATCATGTCCACCGTCGACAAGCTGATCTCTCTGCTCAAGTCCGAGCCCTTTGATGCCGCCACCGGAGAGAGCCTCTGGGATCGCACCATGATCTATGTCGCCACGGACTTCGGACGAACTCGCAATCGTCCTGACAACGCGATGAGCTTTGGCAGTGGCCACGATCTCAACAACGGATTCCTGATGCTGTCGCCGATGGTGAAGGGCAATACCATCTTGGGTGGAGTCGATCCACTGACCACGCTGACCTACGGCTTTGATGCTCGTACAGGCACGGCCCAGCCCGGAAAGATGCTTACCAATGAACCGGACATTTTTTCGGGTGTACTCACCGCAATGGGTGCAAACCTAAGCGGAAGTGGACTTCCGGACGCCAGCGCGTTCAAGAGCTAATATTGAGGACTTCCTTGCCTGTGCGGTACCTAACCACCCTCCTACAGACCTGCCTCGTTCCTTCCCTACTCTGTGCAATCAGTGCCACCGCAGCGCCGACGCTGGAATCTCCCAAGTCAGGCGCAGACAAGCCGCTCATTCCCGGTGAACTTCATACCGACGAAGAGATCGCCCGGGCACTGCGTGAGCACTACACCAAGCACGAGTTTCGCATTGCGATGCGAGATGGCGTCCATCTGTTCACCCATGTTTTCGTTCCCAAGGATCGCTCGCAGACCTATCCGATTCTGCTGATGCGAACCCCATATGGGATTGGGCCGTACGGGGTCGACAATTACCCCTCCGCTCGCGAGCCCCGCTGGCTCCGCACCTTTTCACCGGCTCCGTCCCTGATCAGCCATGGGATGATCTTTGCGTTCCAAGACGTACGCGGCAAGATGATGTCAGAAGGTGCCTTCACCGACGTCACTCCCTACCTGCCGAGCAAGCGAAGCAAGAGCGATGTCGACCAGGCGAGCGACGCCTACGACACCATTGACTGGCTGGTCAAGAACGTTCCTGGCAACAATGGGAAATTAGGCATCTGGGGGAATTCATATCCGGGCTTTTATGCCACCCAGGCTGCGATCGATGCACATCCGGCTCTCAAGGCAGTGTCGCCGCAGATGCCAGTGACAGAGTGGTTTCTTGGCGATGACTTTCACCACAACGGGGCGCTCTTTCTCGCCGACGCCTTTTTGTTCTATGCAAACTTTGGCAAAGCCCGTCCGAAGCCGACCGCCAAAGGACGCTGGGACTTCGAGCACGATACCGGCGACATCTACGACTACTTTTTGCACCTGGGGCCGCTGTTCGATGCGGACACCCGAGTCGTAGGAGAATCGCTACCGTTTTGGAAAGCCTGCGTCGAGCATCAGTCTCGCGATGAGTATTGGAAAGCGCGTGATCCTCGGCCCCATCTGCGCAACATCCGTCCGGCCGTGATGACGGTCGGTGGTCTGTATGATGCAGAGGACTTGTTTGGGGCCATCGAAACCTACCGCGCCATTGAAAAGCAGAGTCCTGCCACCACCAGCACGCTCGTGCTCGGTCCCTGGAAGCACGGTGGACAGTACCGTAGCGATGGAGACGGCCTGGGAGATCTGTCGTTTGGGGCCAAGACCTCGCGCTACTACCAAGACCACATTCTCGCTCCGTTTTTCTTGCAGCATCTCAAGGGAATCAAGAGCGAAGCACCTGCGGAAGCGTGGGTGTTCGAGACCGGTGCCAATGAGTGGCATCGCTACGGTACGTGGCCCCCTGCGGTCAAACCGACCACGTTTTACTTCTCTGCACAGGGTCGGCTGTCGAGCGAGTTTGGGAAAGAGACTCCGCTCGCCATGGACAGCTATGTGAGTGATCCGAACAAGCCGGTGCCGTACCGCGAGCGGCTGTCCCCGCAGCGCGAACCAGAATACATGGTGGAAGATCAGCGCTTCGCTTCACGTCGACCCGATGTCCTGGTGTACGACGCGCCACCGCTCGACAGAGACACCACGGTGGCCGGCCCGATCGAGGTTGATTTGTGGGTAGCCACCACGGGTAGCGATGCCGACTTTGTGGTCAAGTTGATCGATGTGTTCCCAGAAAACGCAGCCGATCCAGAGCCCAATCCACGCGGCGTTCGGATGGGAGGCTACCAAGCGCTGGTCCGGGGCGAGGTGATGCGGAGTCGATTCCGGAACAGCTTTGAACAACCAGAACCAATGACTCCCAACCAGCCAACCCGCGTGCGATTCAAGCTGCCGGATGTCAATCACACCTTCCGGGTGGGACACCGCATCATGATCCAGGTGCAGAGTTCGTGGTTCCCACTGGTCGATCGCAACCCGCAACAGTTTATCGACATCTACCGGGCCACCCCAAGTGACTTCCAAGTCGCAACACACAAGCTGTACCGAGGGGCAGACAAGCGCTCCTCGGTCACCCTGCCGGTGCTCATCGGTCGCTCGGTCCCCTAAAACGATCGGCGGCCCCGCCGCAGACTAGTTTGGACCGAGTCTACGAACTCTTTCTTCTAACACCTTGAGCTTGTCGACAATCGGGGCACCACCGCCGAGGAATCGCTGCTTCATCTGCTCGATTCGGTTGAGCAGACGGACGCCGCGTTGGTGCTGTAGCTCCTCGATCTCTGAAACCACCGCAGCGAGCTCTCCGCCCAGGCCTTCACCCCGACGCTTGCGCGCATGATCAGTCATCGCGCCGAGCAGCGATTGACGCATCAGCTCACCGACCCGCTCCACAGAATAGAACTTCTTCATGTAGGAGCGGGTATCGACCCGCCGTGGATGCCGGAGCAGTTGCTCCATCATTCGAGCCAGCTCCTCCGGGTTGTCCTGCGGACACAGATTCAGCGGCTCTTCATGGCCACGATCAACCGCCAGCCGATTGAAGTCGCGCATTCCTTCCAGATCCGAACAGAGCACCGGAATGTTCGAAGAAAGCGCCTCCAAGATTGCGACCGGCATGCCTTCCAGCCGCGATGGAACCACGTACAGGGCGTACTCTGGCAGATGCGGCGCAGCCTCAGGAACAGGTCCACGCAGCTCCGCTCGCTGGAGTCCCGCTGCGACCTGTTGCAGCTTGTCGAGATCTTCCCCCAGGCCATAACAGCGCAGCGAATATTCTGGGAGCTTGTCTTGGACTTTTTCCCACGCTGCGAGCAGAACGTCGACCCCCTTCGCCCAGTAGTACGTGGTCAGACAGCCCACGGCATGACCGGGATTCGGACTACCTTGCAAGTCTGGGAACCGATCGACATCGAGCATCAGCGGCACCACTGCGCAGGGCCGACGAAAGGTTTCGATCACATAGTCTGCCAAAAACGGCGAGTGGGTAATTAGGCGGGTCGGAACACTCTTATCGCAGTCCGCGGTATCGGTGCGATGGACATACTCTACCGAAGCAATGCCGCTGCGCCGAATCGCCGACACCGCCCATGGGGGTGGCCAGTGATAGAGCACCACATCAAAGCTGCGTAGCTTGCTGATAAGCTCCAGCTCGCCGGTTACGTACTCATAGGTAAACGGCGGATTGTCGGTCTTGGCCCCCCCGGCCACAAACACCGGCGCATCAAACAGAAGCTGCTGAAGTCGAATCTGGGTCTCGACTCCGCCATGCACCGCATTCCTGGTAACGATTGCAACCTTCATAGAAGCTCCGCACCGTGATCGTTCATAACCAAAAGAGCGCCTCATCACTACCACCCGCTACCGCAGGAATCCAGCCGAAGTGCGATAGCAAGGCCAACCACCGCTTCCGCCAACGCTTCACATCAAAGTGCTGGGCGGATTGGCGGGCCGCGAGCTGAAGTCGACTCCGCTCCGCGCTGTGTTCGATCAGGTAGTTCACTGCCCCAGCGATCGACTCCGGATTCGGGCTTACCAGTAGTCCGTTGCTGCCGGACTGGATGATGTCCGACAGCCCACCGATATGCGTTGCCACCGTAGCGCAGCCAGAGGCCAGGCTCTCGATGCAAGACAGACTGGTACCCTCGCAGGCAATGGTCGGAATCACGCAGATGTCTGCGGACCGATAGTAGTCCGGCATCTGTTCGAAGCTCGCTTTCAGAAACTGGAGCCGAGGATCTTGCTTCGCCAGCGCTTCGATGATTTGATTGTCCGGTCCATCCCCTTCGCCAATCCACAGAATGCGACAGCGGTGCGGAATCCGCGACAAGATATCGCCCAGGATGCGGCTACCGCGGTTGACGTGGCTGCGACGAGGAAACAGGATGGTCAGCTCCTCCGCTGAGCGCAAAGAAGTCGGCCACTCCACCTTGGGATGAAAGCGTTCGGAATCCGCAAAGTTGGGTAGATAAATCATCTTTGTGGCGAGCTCTGGCCACAGCGCCCGCACCACGTTGATCGAGTTGGTATCGACGCTGACCACCAATCCGGGCTGCGCAAAACAGCGGTGCAGGTGACGGAACCAGACCTCACTACGGATTCCGAGTCCTTCATAGTTGCGATGATCAAACCAGATGCCGTGACACAACAGCAGCGCATCACTGCGCATGCGATGGGCAGAGGCGTACTCCGGCAAGTTGTAGATCACGCCATCGTAGGACTGACTGATCTCGAAAAAGGACTCCGAAATTCCGTAGTCAAACTCCGAAAAGCGCTGATGAGAAGGCAGCCCAATCACCTTAAACCCCGCGCACTCTCCCTGAAACGGCTGATGGGCCCCTTGATAGAGCGTCACGGTGCAGCCACAGTCGCGCAGCAGCGCCGCCAGTGTCAAACAGACTCGCTCACCGCCACCATACGTCGGGGCATGTGACTTCCAGTCCAGCACCTGATTGGTCAGCAGTGCGACCGACTTCACGGGCTGGCTGCGTCTGCCCATCTTTGGGTTCGGAACACAGTCCGTTGCCACCAGCTGCCGCAGCAAATCGGGCGGCGGTGGTGGCGGCGGTTTCGGAACCGTACTGCCCGGATTCCTGATCTCGTCAAGCGAGGTCTTGAGATCGTGAACGTATGCAGAAAACCGAGAATAGAAACGGTGCCGACCCGCTTCCCCGCCAAGGAGAAAGTCGTCTTTCAATGAAGAGAGGCCGTTGTGCAGAGCATCAGAAAAAGACATCGCTGCGGCTGCGTGTATCGTGATTTGGGGAACAAAGTCAAGGCCCGCCCGGCCCGTTGACAGCCGTCGCGTGGTTGCGATATACGAGCCGTAATGCTTGCGCTTCACTGCATTTACTGTGGCTCTTCTAACTTCTCCCCCGCTTATCAACGCGCTGATGGAAGAGCCATAGTCAGTTGCCGAGACTGCGAACTCCTCTTCATTTCTGAAATTCCCGACAACCTCGCAGAGCTGTATGGAGCCGACTATTTTCACAAGACAGAGTCCGCTCCTGGCAATGGCTACGACAACTATGAAGGACTCGCTCCAATCGCTTTTCGCTGGCAGCTTTCGCTGTCTAGACTCTTTTCTGGACACAGCGCAGATTCTGCAAAAAGGCTCCTCGATCTCGGCTGCGCCACCGGGCACTTTCTGAAGATGGCGGGCTCCGCTGGATTCCACTGCGCAGGCGTCGAGATCAGCGCGACCGCAGCGGCGTCGGTCCGTGAGCAAGGATTCCCCGTGCTGGTATCGTCGTTTGAATCCGCAAATCCAGCACCCGTTGACCTGATTACAGCCTGGGACTTTATCGAACACGTGGTCGATCTTCGTGCCACGTTTGAAAAAGTTCGGAGCACCTTACGCGATGGCGGAGTGTTCCTGTTTGCAACCCCAGATGGGGGATCTGCGCGTGCCAAAGAGCATGGTGAAAAGTGGATCTGTCTAAATAGCTCGTTTGAACATATTACATATCTTACTAGCCCATTTTTGGAAAAAGCGCTTCGCGAAACCTTCGGTTGCGAACCACTGCTACTCAGCTTCGACGTTGGCGAGTTCTGGACCAGCATCATTGGTATGGTCCGTGTGGGAGGATTGACCGAACAGGATCGACGAATTGGACAGCTCCTACACAGCCAGGCCCCGCGACCAAGCGATGAAGAGATCGCTGGGTTTGGCACTGAACTTGGCTTTTTCTACGCCACCTTCATGCAGCTCGCGTCTCTGTCCCGACTGATTGAGCGAGCCGATGGATTGCTCCCAGCAGCGACCATTGCGGCATTGCAAGGCGGATTCCTGTACTTGTCTGAGCAGTTCCCAGAGTCCATCCCGTGGCTTCGCAAAGGTCTTTCCGCAGAGCCGCTCTGTGCCGCGTGGCTTGCCACTGCGAACCAGCATAGTGCCACACTGCGTGAGCAACAGTACCACTCGCAGCTTGAGCAACAGAATCGCAGTACCGAGGAGCGCATCGCCCGCTTGCGCAGTGAGATCAACCAGCTTCGCGAAGCCAACGATCAGCTCCTTCATTCGGTGACCTGGAAGGTTGGACGGAAGATCACACAGCCGATTGAAAACGTCCCTCACAGTCGGGCCGTCCTGAGCGGGCTCCAGCACTTCCGGCAGCGGGGCCCCCTTCGATCGCTGCAAGCGGCTCGCAGCTATGTTCAAGCCATCACGAGTTCCGACGACTCCACCGTAAGTGCTGGCCAGCGACTCGCAGCTGCAAGCCTGAAAGTGACCGAGTATGTCACGGAGCATGTACTCCCGAGCCAGCTTCCCAAGCTGGTACCGACGTTCCTAAAGGAGAAGCTGCCACTTCTAAGCAAAAAGCAGCACCAAGAACCGACCTCCGCTGGACCGGTTTCAGCCAGCAAGAGTCCACAGCAAGACGCCGTGACTCGCACCGGTGCCAGCCCGCGAAAGGCCGAGACAGCATTGGCCGTGCCCGCTTCCGTTCTGTTCAGCGATCCGGCGCTCGTTCGCCATCAGGGACTACCGCTGGTGAGCGTGATCCTCCCTGTCTACAATCAAACCGACTTACTGCGATCCTCGGTTCTCAGCGTACTTTCGCAAAGCTATCCCCATCTTGAGCTGATCATCGTGGATGATGGCTCACGCGAGGACGTTGCGGCATCTCTGGAAGGACTTCTCGATCTGCCCTCGGTGCAGCTGTTCCGTCAGGTCAACCAAAAGCTCCCGCGGGCGCTGCGCAACGCCTTTCAGCTTGCCAAAGGAGAGCTGCTCACCTGGACCTCTGCGGACAACCTGATGCATCCACACGCCATCACTCGTCTGGCAGAGTCGCTTTTCCGGCATCCTGAAGCAGTCCTGGCTTATGCCGACGTGGATATCATTGATGACAATGGGAAGCCCATCACCGACGGTTCCTATCGTGAATTGAACGTCGATCCGATCGCACCGGAAGTGGTGCGACTGTGCCGCAGTGATGTTCCGCTGTCCGCAGAGCGCGACAACTATATCAACGCCTGCTTCCTGTATCGCCGAAACGCAGCGGTAGCCATGGGACATGTCTATGCCGACTCTCTGCGTGGCGCAGAGGACTATGATTTTTGGCTACGCCTACGTCGCTGCGGACGACTCCTACACATTGGGAATCGTGAGCCACTGTATTCCTATCGCGTCCACCAGCGCTCCATGAGTCACGATCTACTGACCCAGGAACGCAATGAGCACTATGCCCGTGTCTCTCTGCTTATCGATCTGGAAGAGCAACGGCGCAGCTTTGCCCGTCAGCGCTGGGAAGTTGTGCTCGATCCCACCCTGCCCTACCGAACCCGCACCACGCTTCAAGAGCAGTTTCAGCAACTACCCGTGAACCTTGCTGTGACCGGGACACCGGATGCGGGCAGTGGACGAAAGAGTCTCGCCCTCGTTCCAGAGGATGCCCAGCCCGCACCGACTCGATCCTGGCAGGTCTTTGCACGGGTACGGCCAGATTCCTATGAACTGGTCTGTCGACCTTCACAAAGCTCGGCCCAGACTGATCCAGAGAGTCCTCCACAGCACGAACGAGTCATGCACTTGCTCCGCGGATGCGCGAGCAGCGCACTCCTTATCAAGGCTCGCGATGTTCAGCACTCGGCCCGGGCGCTGCCGTCGGCTGTTGCCGGTCGCCCGGTGTTCGCGATTTCGGTATCGCTCGATCGAATCGGCAATGGCGTCGAGCGCTTGCGCCAGATCATCACGGCCAATCCTTGGGCCTACTTCCTGTTCGTAAGTGTCGCAATTCCCAGCGAAGCGCTCCGGCTGGACGGACTGTCAAACGCGGGCTTCGTGGAAAAGTACTTGCTGGACGCCTCCTACGAAGTCTATGGAATGGTGAACTGGACGCTGGTTCCTCCGTGTGAGCCGCCGCTGTCTCAGGGAGAGTATCTGCAACAGCTCGCAGACTCCTATTCAACGGGACATCCGCTGATCCTGTGTAGTGGCCAACCGTCGGTGATCGCTCCCTATCAGCTCTGTCTGGGGGATGATCCGGCGCTGTCGCTGGCTTTTGCGAAGCAGCTTCGCCGAGATATGATGCAGTTGGAAGTCCTCAATTCCTATCTTGAGGAATGGCAGCCCGAGCGATGCCTGGCTAGCTTGCTGCGACATGCCAATACCTTCGCACAGGACTTTGCGGTACCGCAGCCCAATACCGGAATCACGCCTCCCCCTTACGCAGAACCACAGCCGGTCCAAGTGATCCACGCGGGGGCGCAGCTACTCCGTAGCGTGATGCTGGTGGACTCTCTCGATGTCGGTGGGCTGGAAGAAGTCGTCGCGTTCCTGGTCCGCAACCTCCACCATCACGGGGTACGGCCAGCAGTGGCTTGCTTCCAGCGATGCGGACAGGTTGCGGACAAGCTACGCGCCGAAGGACATGACGTTGTGCTGGCAGAAGGAAACGAACAGAGACTTCACAGCCAGCTTCAACAGCTCGATCCACAGATCATCAACTCGCACTATGCCAGCTTGCCCGCGCTGCTCGCTGCTGAGCGACTGAATCGACCGATCGTGGAAACGATTCACAACACCTATGTCTGGCTAAACGCCGAGCAGTGGAAGGTCGAAGCAGAGCGCAGCCGCCGTTTTGCCAAGGGTCTGGCAGTAAGCGGCCTGGTGAAGCGCTACTATCATGCACACAATCCCACGCTGGCCGAGGATCGGGTGATCGTGGTGGGAAATGCCATCGATCCGGAGCGCATCACGGCCGTTCCACGAGACGAAGCCAGGCGTGCTCTGGGGATTCCCGATTCAGCCACTCTCTTCCTGTGTCTAGGCCGCTACTGTTCGCAGAAGAACCAGATTGGAATCGTCCATGCGTTCGCGCAGCTTGCAGCGCGTGATCCGCAGGCCATTCTGCTCTGCATGGGAAACGTCCCACAAGAGGAGAGATCCTACTATCAACAGCTACAAGCGCTGTGCGATAGCCTGCCTTGCCGCGATAGGATTCGGCTCGACAGCTATCACCCAAGCGTCTCTACCGTGCTCTCGGCTGCTGATGCCATGGTGATGGATTCCTTCTTTGAAGGCTGGAGTCTGGCCGCCACCGAAGCACTCCTTACCGGAACACCGCTGATTCACAGCTTGTGCGGCAGCGCCGAAGAGTTGTGTGGAGCAAGCGCCGAGCGTGGCTTTGTGATTCCCAACCCCGGAGGAGACATTATGCAGCTCCAAATTGGGGCTCTGGTCGACATTGCCACCCGCGCTGAACAACCGAATCAAACAGAGCTTATCCGCGCCATGGATCGCGTTGTGACGGAGCGGGACAGACTCCGCTCCGATCGTGACGCCATCAGCGCTTATGCCCGGCGGGTCTTTCATCCGACCGCGATTCTATCGCGCTATACCCAGACCTTCCGTGCCCTTACGAGGAATTGACCATGCATGTTCTGCTTGCGATTGGGACGCGACCGGAAGCGATCAAAGTCGCTCCTCTTTACCATGCGCTTCGCAGCGATCCGTTCTTTCGGGTCACCACTTGTATTACGTCCCAGCATCGGGAACTGCTTCAGCAGATGCTGGCGTTTTTCGATGTCCGTCCGGACGTCGATTTGCAGGTAATGCAGCCTCGGCAAACGCTGGCCGACTTAACCTGCAATGTGCTGCACGGAGCCGATAAACTACTCAGCGAAACCCGCCCTGATCTCGTGGTCGTGCAAGGCGACACCACCACTGCATTCACGGTCGGTTTGGCAGCTCTGTATCAGCGCATCAAGGTCGCACATGTCGAGGCAGGACTACGCTCCTTTGATCTCCAGCAGCCTTTCCCAGAAGAGGCAAATCGACGGCTGGTAGATGTTTTTTCGGACTATCTGTTTGCACCAACAGAGGGTGCTGCAGACAACCTGCGCAGGGAAGGATACCAGGATGCCTCTATCTTTGTGACAGGGAATACCGGCATTGATGCGCTGCTCATGGCGACCGAGATCGTGCGTCGTCAAGGACATCCGCTGCCGATGAACCTGCCCGCAGGCTCCAAGTTGGCACTCCTTACCGCGCATCGCCGCGAGTCGTTTGGGGACGGCTTGGTGAGAATCTGTCAAGCTGTCCTAGCGCTCCTGGCGCGGCACCCCAACCTGCACATCTTGTATCCGGTGCATCCCAACCCTAACGTACAGGAAGCGGCACAAAAGTATCTGGCTGCGCATCCGCGAATCTATTTGTGCGCGCCGCTGGAGTATCCCGGATTCGTATCAGCACTCGCTGCGGCGGATCTGATCCTGACCGACTCTGGGGGCGTGCAAGAGGAAGCGCCAGCGCTCGGCAAGCGCGTTCTGGTACTGCGCGAAACCACCGAGCGACCCGAGGGCATTGAGGCTGGAGTGGCCGAGCTGGTTGGAACGGATGTCGACCAGATTGTAGCCCGTGCCACCGCACTTCTTTCTGGAAGCGATGCCCGTGGTCCCGTCGTAAGTCCCTATGGCGATGGTCGAGCCTCCGCACGAATCGTGGAAGTACTGAAGACCGGAGCGCTCGGTGATTCGTTTCGTACCATCGGTTCCCTCCCCCAAACTGTCACACCGGCAGCATCAAAGCAGAGACGCGCCGGCAGCGGACGCTGATTCCCATGGCAACGACTCCTACAGGCTCTGCGGAACGCTTCGGACTACTCCTTCTTGGATTCCTATTCTCTGTGGCAGTTTGTGGACAGATCCAGCTATTGTGCCACCTACGCTTGGGAGTCGTTCCACCGATCTTCGCGGCAGTAGTGTGTCTGCTCATCGCACGAAGACTAAGCAAAACCCCGCTGCTCGATGTCTTGGGAATGCTGGCTGGTGTGGCCGCGATCGGCCTTATCTGTAGTCGTATCTACGATCTGTCTTGGGATGGACAGACCTATCATCAAGAGGCGGTGTTTCAGATCGCCCACGGCTGGAATCCGATCTGGGATGCACCCCTGCCAATCTGGCACGGAGACATTGCCTGGTGTAACTACTATCCCAAAGGAATCTGGGTGGCCCAAGCCGCGCTGTATCGTTTGAGCGGCAACATCGAGAGCGCCAAGCTACTCGGCCCGGTCTTGCTACTTGCGGCCTTCCTCCTATCACTCTCGGCTTGTCAGTCCCTGTCATTGAAGCGCGGCATGAGCGTGCTCGTGGCAGGCCTGGCCGCAGCCAACCCGGTCGCGCTTGCTCAGCTCTCTACCTTCTATGTAGATGGTCTGCTGGCTTCTCTGCTTACAATCCTAACCGCTGTGGCGGTGCTGTATGTACGCCGCCCCGCACCTCGTTACTTGCTTGCGATGATTGCGGCGATGGCGCTGCTGTGCGTCACCAAGTTCACGGGCGTAGTGTATGCCGTGTTTTATGCGGGTGGGCTCGTGCTCTTTGCGCTGTACCGACGACGTTCGCAGGTCTCCGCTTTGCTTCTGACCCAAGTGATGGGAATGCTAGCGGGTGTGGTGCTGCTCGGATTTCAACCGTATCTCACCAACCTTGTTGCCCATCTTCACCCCTTTCATCCACTCGCCGGTGCCCAGAAAGTCGACTTCCTTCCTGATCAACTGGGGCCAAAATTTGGGGCACAGCCACGACTGCTGGCACTCACCGAATCGATCTTTTCGGTATCGACCAATGATCGGGAGTGGCCCAGATGGAAAGTGCCTTTTTCAGTAACCAAGAAAGAGCTGGGCGAGTTCGCGATTCCTGACATACGGATTGGCGGCTTTGGGCCATGGTTTGGTGGGATCGTGCTCCTTACCACCATCAGCCTGGTGGTTCTGTTGATTCAGCATCGGCGCACGCCAAAGCTGCCATCTTCTCGACGACAGAAGCCTGCCCCAGGCCGTGAATTCTTGGCCACCGGGGTATTCCTCATGATGGTGATTTTGGCATCCTGTCTGGTAAACCCTGGGGTCTGGTGGGCGCGCTACGTACCGCAGATGTGGCTACTTCCGGTGGTCATGGTCGGTCTGCTCCGTTTGCAGGACAGTCGCTGGGTATGGCCGCTGTCTGTTGCGCTCATCATCAACCTCGCTCTGGTCCAAAGTGGTGCCATTCAAGGACTGATTGAACTGCAGCGCATCACCCGCGCTGAGCTTGAGATGCTCCGTTTCCAGAAGGTCGATGTGAAGTGGCACACCTTCGCGGGTGCTCGCTTCCGCTTGCAGCGTAGTGGCGTTGACTTCCGCGAGGCTCCCCTTACCTGTTCCCAACCGATCACACTCATCCGCACCAATGTTGAGATTTGCCCTCGTCAAGTCGCGTCAGGCCGCCCATGACCGTACGAACCGAACTAGAGCGCGTCGCCAACGAGTGCCTGCGCCGGGCGCGAAGCCAGTGGCTGGCAGCACGCTTTCGGGGGTTTCGTCGTCTGCGGCAGCAGCGATTCGGAACCGAATTGACAAGTCTATCTTGCCCAGGCATTCCGGACCTGGTTTCCGTTGTGCTGCCGGTCTTTAATGGTGCAGATCTCATCGTATCGGCAATCGAGTCGATCCTTGCGCAGGACTATCCACAATGGGAACTCATCATCATCGATGATGGCTCTCAAGATGACACTGCCCGCATCATTGATGAGTATGCAGCGCGTGACGCACGCATCCGCGTCGTTCATCAAGAGAACCGGAAGATTCCCAAAACACTATCGCGTGGCTTTCGTATGGCACGCGGTCAGTACCTTACCTGGACCTCTGCGGACAATCGGCTACGGCCTTCGTTTCTGCGACTCCTTGTGTCCAGCTTGGAGCGACATCCCGACTGGGATCTCGTATACGCAAACCAGGACATCATCGACGAAGATGGTGAGCCGCTGCGGGGCAGCAGCTACTTTACCGATCTCCAAACACCGCCGGGTAGCGAACACCTGCATCTGCCAAGTCGCACCGACCTGCTGCATGCAGGTGAGAACTTCATCGGGGCAGCGTTTATGTATCGCAGCCGTGTCGCGCACCTGCTTGGAGACTACAGCAATCAGCGTTTCACCGTAGAGGACTACGACTATTGGCTGCGCTGTAATACCCTCCTCAATGTTCATCATGTCGACTTCCTAGAGCCGGTGTACGAGTACCGATTTCATGGTGGCTCTCTGACGGCACGAGCCAAGGAACTGCGCATCGCAGAGTCACGGGAGCAACTGTTGGTTTTTGACGGATTCCGTCAGGAGTTCTGTCTGACACCTCTGCTGTGGATCTGCGAGAATACGGAGACCACTGCGGGTTCACCGCTTTTGCGGGCTATTCAGGAACAGATTGCATCGCTCGGGCATACTCGAGTCGAGCGAAAGACGCTCGCTTCTCTCAGTCTGCCCCGCTACTTCTTGCCGTCTATCTATCTGCAGCTCGGAAGCTGCATAGGGAGTCTCAAGCCACCGCCCGCTGCTCTGCCACCTTCTGCCCTGAAGGTGATGCTACTCGTTGATTCTTTGGTACCTGAATCGGTGCATCCTGATTGGGATCTGGTCGCGGCCATCGGTCCCGGTGCAACACCCAGGCTCGCTGCAGAGTCCTATCAAGGGCTTCTTCGCACAGATGATCTGAACTCTCTGCTGCGAGCCATTGACTGTCGATGTCGAATGGAGTCGCTCCGGGAATTGGAGCAACGCAGCGCTGCACCCTCACAGCCGCAACTGCTGTCGATCATCATAGATAGCGAGGCCTCAGAGTCGCGGCTTCGCGCCATCGTCCATTCCCTGCTGCTACAAGATCTAACAGGGCACGATATTACGCAGTTAGAAATCCTCTTTGTGAGACGAGATCCCAGGCAGCAGAGAGCAGAGCAAGCGATGGCCGCATGCAGGAAGCTCGGACTTGGTCGACTGCCCATACTGCGGATAGTGGATTATCCCTTGACGGGTGCGCTGGCTAGCTGGAGTCTTTGCGCCGCCATTGCAGAGGCAAACGGCGAGGTCATCATCTCTCTCAATGAGCCGTTGGGGAATCCTCATTGTCTGGCCGAGTTGTTCGCCCTGTTTGTGCAGCATCCCAAACTGGCGCTGATTCAGAAGCCGCTTTCAAGCAAGCTGCCTGCACCTCGATCCCGTTCATTTGCCATGCGCCGCAACCCGCTGCTACTTGCCGGAGGGATCCAGAGCGGTCGACGTTCGCTCATTCCCAGCTCGGTGGCAGAGCTTCTGATAACCAGTCAGCTTCAGCGTCTCGGCTACCAAGTCGCGGAGTGTGAGAGCTTGTTTCGCGCTCACACTGGAGTGACTGCACTCCGGTTTCTTCCGACCAAGTTGCGTGCCGTTCGTGAAGTCATTGCCCAGAGCGTACAACTACGTTAGGGGCAACGCGGTCTAGGAGCCGCCCATGCAGAATGGCTCGATGAGCTGCATTCCACCGACGGGAAGCTTGCCACCAGCGTTTGGCACACAAGCGTGTAGGCCTTTGTCGCAAACGTAGAGTCCAGCATTGCGTCCGGCCCCCGATTTCGCACAGTCTAGGTCGGCCTGACAGCTCTGCAAATAGTATCCTTTGACATCACTGGGCGACAGTCCGTACTTGGGCACACCGTAATAGGAGGACTGACTGGGACGGCAGACGGTGCTGGCAGAGTCGGCCACGGCACAGTAGCCAGTCGGCCACGGCACGTCGGTCTCACGCAGACAGACTCCGTTTGTTCCGCAGCCGCTGTCTATTTTGCAGCTTGTTCCTAACTTGACCCCACAATTTGCCGGGTCATTTCCCGGTGTCACTTGGGCGTCACAGCGCTGCGGCAGCGCGATCGGATAGATGCCTGCAGGTAGTACTCCGCCTGTTGGAGTAGCCCATGCGGGAAGCTCTTCCGGAACATAGAGAAACACTCGATTGGGAAGGACTCCGATGAACGAGTCTGACGAGGAGTACCGACCATTGTGGTCATCGTCGAGATAGACCAGGATTCGCCCCACTGCAAAGCCACGGCTCAGCCCAGATGGGGTCCGCGCAATATGCTCTGCCCCTGGGTATTCATACATGTTGAGCAGAAACGGAGTGGATGCCAGTCCGACAAGTCCGCTACTTAGCTGCTCCACATACTGAGTGGGATCGGTACCGGTGTCTCCCTTCGGGTTCCAAAACATCGCAATCCGCAGTTCGGTGGAGCTAGTCAATTTGGAGTCGCTGATCTCCAGCCCACCGGAAAACTGCCACAGTGACTTGCCGCGAAACTGCTGGTCGACCAGAGGTTCTCCGCAGGCGCTCAACGTCGCAAACAAACCGAACGCCAGCCCGCTGTTCGCCACTCTCCTCCCAGCACTGGGTACGATCGGCAGGTTTACTAGAAACGCCATACGCCACCTCCGGCCAGCCACCAAGTGAAGACCGATCGAGTCTGCGCAGTTGTCTCAACACCGTTCATGAGCACCGCCTGATTCAATAGACTTGCGATGGGCCCGCCTTCGATGCGGACGCCGAAGCCATGAAGCAACTGTCGCTCTAACGCAAACAGCGCAGAAAAGCCGATTCCGAAGGAGTTGCGCGACCCCACCTCACGGAGTGTCGGCGCAAAGCGCTGTGCATACCAAGTTCCTTCGATCGCTACTCCGAACGCCAGGCTAAACCACGGCAAGTCCACATAGCGCTGCAGCACGGCCGCGAGCCCCAGTTCATAGTGTCGTGAAGTCAGTCCTTCATCAATGGAGCGCAGCGATGCGGTGTTGCCTCGCAATCGCGCACCTACGGTCAGCCAGGGCAAATCGGCGGCGTATCCAAGCACCACATTGGGGGTCGGTCCTTCACCAGCCAGGATCTCTCCCCGTCCAGCAAGCAGCAGGTGTAGACCATGTACGGAAGCACGTGCTCCTCCCCGCTTACGCACTAGTTGATCGTAACGAACGGAGCGATAGGGCAGCGAGCTTACATCGATCTCTTGGCCAGGAACTAGCTGGACTTGATACTCTCTGTATTCGTAGCTTCCTCGTCGCTGAATGAAGTACTTTCCACGCGGTAACGCGATCAGTCCATGGTTGCGAGCTGTGGTCAGTTCTGCAACCACGGCACCGCTTTCTCGCTCTTCTGTAACGAGATACATGCCGGCATCGCCCAGTCGCAACCGACCCAGATTGTGTTCAGCTCCACCTAGCGTAGTAAGAACCAGATCACCACTTCCTTTGACATCGTAGGCATAGGTTGGGTGCTGTAGCTGAAGAGTCTGTCCGCTTGATCGCAACGTCTGCGCATAGCTGTAAGCATAGGCTTCAGAGAGGGTTACCTTTCCATCGCCGTTGCGATCCGCCGCGCCCCGCAGTGCGTTGACCAAGTGATGTGAAAAGAACGAAGCCCGCAGCCGATCGGACTCCTGACTGGACTCTCCTGCCGTACTGGAGGAGATCATCGCAGTGCCTTCTGCTTCGACCCGATCTTCCAGTTTGATTGCAAACTCAGGGATGCTGCGCACTCCTTTTACGCGAGTCACAGCCCCTGAACGACAGGCATCCACCACCAGCAATCTCATCGTTGCTGGAGAGCCCGATACCAGCCCGCGCAACTCCTCGACGGGAAGCCTGGTTCCACGAAGATGAAGAGATTCCGCATCCGCGTGACCTGAGTAAAACACCAGCAGCGCAGTGGTCTTGCCATCCGCTGAGCGGGCCCGCAGTCCAGCGTTCACAGAGACCAGCGTACGTCGAACTGTCTCGGCACTCTCATCGATGAGAATCCGAACACGATCGGATGCAATGTTGCCTTGGGTGCGCAACACTTCTGCAAATTCTCGGGCATCGCGCTCTCCGTACAGCAGCTGCACTTCGTCGGCGTCACCCCGGTTATTGCCCACCACGATCAGCCAGCTTTCATCGGGGAGTGCATACGCTCGTGTCCCGATGAGTATGCCGATCAGACTTGCCAGCAGTGTCAGGAAACGCCGCATTCTGCTGCTGATACTGTGACCGATTCTCATTGTTGGCAGAGCACTCTTCATGGCTTCAGGAACTCATCGACCGGGATACCACTTTGGCGACCAGACGCTGCCGCATTATACAAAGAGACATGAGAGCCAGCGGTGCGCAGATAAACCTCGGTATACAGTGAGGCCAGCGTGGAACCCGGTGACATGCTCATCATGCTGGCCACTTGGTTCGAGAACGCATCATTGACCCACGAGCCAACCTCGGCATCATAGGCACCCGCATAGGACACCTCTCGACTGTGCGCGGCACTGAGAAGTACCGTTCCGTTCAGTGGGCTCATCGCTCCGCTTGGCCCGCATCCTAGCTCAATTCCGCCGTAAGCAGAGTCCCCGAATGCTCCTCCGTAGCAGCTCTCGACGATGACCAACGCACGACGCAAGCGGCCTTCGGTTTGCAACACACACAGGGCTTCGCGAAGATGTTTAGGAGAGAAAGTCGATCCGCTCGCTTTGAGTCCCTCTGCCGGAGAGCTAGCTGCAATCGGGATTCCTTGATTGCCACCATGGCCCACCAGATAGATGTAGAGGTTGCTCGCCGAGGTAGTGTGGATGACCTGCGGAGTGCGCTCGGTCACCTGCCCGGTGATGATGCTGGTCAGGTCGCTCGGGCTGACGAGCAGGTTATAGTCACGCACCACACCACGGTAGAGATTCGGCCCACCGGGTTCGTTCCGCACCGTCCCAGCCAAAGGATTGCGGATCGAAGTGGCGAGATCATCTGCCATGATGAGCACGATGTGATCATCCTCAAATCCCTGAGCCCGCAAGAGCTGATACTGACGGAGCGCATCGGCTTGATGCCGGTAGTTGCTCCATCCTGAAGACAACGCGGCAATCACCGCCCAGGAGTCTCCCTTGTCCACCTTGGGAGTCCAACCGCTGCCGCTGAGATCGCTCTGGAACGCCCGATTGGGAGGCACAAACACACCACTACTGCTCAAAAAGGCTGGATCTCCGGTGAAGTAGCGGCGGTCGGTTTGCGGACCCTGTGGCGTCATTCGCCAGTGCGTAAGCGTGGCTGATGCGAGATCGACATAGAGTCCCGGCTCGAACAGAAGGGGCCCCGTTGCGCCCGATACTCGCGGTCTGTGCCCCTGTGCAAGTAAGGTCAGTGCGCTCGCGATTCCTGTCTGGTCCCAACCACTCACCCCATCCTGACGACCATCCACCACGGCTTTCAGTGCGTCGACCAGCGCTTGTCCTCCCTGCCCTCCTGAAGCGGCCAGTCCGTAGGCGAGCAAGAGTATCGCGTCGTACTCATTGGGACCGTGCGGAGCAGGAAGCACTGCCCCAAAGCGACTGTGGAACGCTTGCTCAAATTGCTCGGTCCCTGCGCTGCTGAGTCCTTCGATTCGCATGGTCGCCGGCCCCAGCTTGGTCAGACCATTTGTATCAAGTCCCGTGTCCGCGAGCATCACCCGTGGACCTGGGGTTTGCGCCAGCTTACGGAGGATGCAGTCCTGTTCTTGAGTTGCACCTGCAGCGACGAAAATGATATCTGCAGCGCTGCTGACGGCGGACTGCACTGCATCGTCACACACTTCTCCCTTGGCAAAGGCCGAGATCGAGATTGCATCATCGGCGTAGCCCAGCTCTTTGGCGAAAAATCCGAACCAGGAAAAGAACGTGTAGCCCCCGGTATCTAGGGTGCTGATCAATGCGAGGCGCTTCAGTCCCTCCTGTTTGGCGATTCGGACCAGCAGCTCTGTCTGCGCAATATCAGACTGCCGGGTCCGCCAGATCACTCCCTTGCCACCGTAGGCGCGCAGGATCTCGGCAGCAGCAGAGGTGGTCGACACCAGCGGCTTGTTCGCAGCCAGATAGGAGTCGGCCACTGCGGCCAACATCTCCGAACCAGGAGGAGCAATCGCCGCAACATAGCGATCATTGGAAGCGACTCCTTTGCTGATCTCGATGATCGCGCTGATTTCTTTGCCGGCAAAGTCGAAGTACTCTAGCTCTAAGGGACGACCGGCCACTCCTCCTGCGGCATTCACCAGTTCCGCAGCCCAGTCCATGTTGGGATGTGCGAGCGGTGCAGCTCCGGAAGACCCCATGCGCGTATTCATTCCCAGAGGCGGGTCGGGCGTTCCCATGGTTGGCGGAGCAGGAATCCCCATCAGCACCGCAATGCGCAATGGCTCGATCCCCTCACCACAGGCGGCCAAAGCGCAAATCGTCAGGGACCAGACCAGCCGCGAGCACCAGTGTAAAATTTGCGCAGACAGAGGTCTGTTCGCACAGCGGGTCCAAGTGGCAGACATGGTGGCTCCTCTCACAGCGGGCGACCTCTTAGCGTATCGTGAATCGGCATTCCATAAGACCCGTATCCACACGACTCGGGCAACTGCGGGCTGGCGCAAAACCCCACGGTGTCTGCCCTGGCTGCTGTTAAAGTAGCGGAATGCAAGGACCAAAGGTGCCGACGGCCAAGGCAGCAAATTCAGCCGAGCCGCTCGCCGGTAAACGCGTCGTTCTCGGTATCTCGGGCGGTATTGCTGCTTACAAAGCCGCCGAGCTCACGCGCCTGCTTCGCAAGGCGGGCGCAACCGTCCAAGTGGTGATGACCCATGCAGCCCAAGCGTTCATTCCACCGCTGACGCTGCAGACCTTATCGGGCCACCCCGTGGCAACGGAGCTGTTTGATCTGACGCAAGAATCCGAGATTGGACATATCACACTCGCCGATTCTGCGGACCTGCTGATCATCGCACCAGCGACGGCAGATCTTCTGGCCAGACTTTCGTTAGGGCTTGCCAGCGACTTGCTCACCACCGTTGCACTGGCCTGTCAGGCACCGCTTCTGCTGTGCCCGGCGATGAACGTCAACATGTGGAGCAAGCCACAGGTGCAGCAGCACGTGGCTCAGCTTGTTGCCTGGGGAGCGCACATCGTCGGTCCAGCCTCTGGCGAGCTAGCCTGCGGGTGGGTCGGTGCTGGTCGACTGGTCGAGCCGATGGAGATCGTTGCGGCTGCCGAGTCGGTGCTGGCATCTCGGCAACACCAGGATCTTCGCGGGCGCTGGGTAGTCATTACCGCTGGCCCAACGTATGAGGCGATTGATCCGGTGCGCTTTATCGGCAACCGCTCGTCGGGAAAAATGGGGTTTGCTCTCGCGGCTGATGCGGCGCAGAGGGGTGCCGAAGTCACACTGGTCGCCGGTCCGGTCGCGCTAGAAACGCCGCCTGGCGTACACCGCATCAACGTCGAAAGTGCGCGGGAGATGTCGCAAGCGGTGCTGCCGCTCCTCGATCGAAGCCGAGCTCCGGACTGTATTGTGATGGCTGCTGCCGTTGCTGATCACCGACCGACCGAGGTCGCTCCCCGCAAACGCAAGAAGCAGGACTTGGGGCCGAGTCCGGCCATTGCGCTGACGGAAAACCCTGACATTCTGCGCTCCCTTGGCCACAAGCGACGCAGCGGCACACCGTTGCTGGTCGGTTTTGCCGCCGAGACGCATGATGTAGAGGAATACGCCCGTCGCAAGATCGTGGAAAAGGGCTGCGACGTAATCATCGCAAACAACGTCGCCGAAGACGGTAGCGGCTTTGGCACCGATACCAACCGGGTCACCATTTTGACCCGACGCGCCGGTGATTCCATCGAGGTCTTGGCGCTACCGCTGCTCAGCAAGAGCGCTGTCGCGGACCAGATCTGGAGTCATATCGTCCCGCTGCTTCCGAGCCCGGTTTCCCAGTAAGTGATGAGCTGAGCGGTCCAGCACGGCTGCGCTCGCATCCCTTACGACTTCTCTTCCGCGCTCACCGCCTCCAGCAGCGAAATCTCGGCGGTCGAGTACCGACGCCACTCACCGAACGGAATCACCACATCGAAGCACGTTCGATCACCGCGTCGCTCTGCCACGATTTCCCAGCCGTGGGCGCGTACCAGCCGGTGGGTAATGGCGAGCCCAAGCCCAGTGCCTTGCGCTTTGGTCGTAAACCACGGCTCGAAGATCTTTGCCACCGGGGCCGAAAACCCGGGACCCTCATCCCACACGACCAGCCGCAGTACTCCTTCCGGATCAATCACGGAGTTTAACCCGACACTGCCATCCGGGGGACTCGCATCGATCGCATTCGCCAACAGGTTGAGCAGTACCTGAATCAGCGCGTCGGGGTCGGCCAGCACCTCGATGCCATCCTGGATCTCCATCTTGAGCGAGTATCGGACCAATCGATCGGCCAGCAGAAGTCGCACGTGATCCGCCACCGAGCGCAGCGAAACGGGACGGGGCTGAACCGTTCGAGACAAGGCCATCTTGCGCAGTCGATCGGCCATGCGCTCCAGACGCGACACTTCCTCGCGACCAATATCGAGGTCTTCGGCCCAGTCGGTCTCGCTCAGTGGCTTGCCTTGGTGCAGCGTCCGTTCCTGCCGTTCGACAAGCATGCGGAAAAAGTTGATTGGAAAACGGATCTCATGGGCAATCTCGGCCGCAATCGTGGAAATGGCGCGATCGAGTCGCTCGCGATGAGCACTGTGCTCAGCCCGTCGCAACTCATCGAGTTCTTCGAGCGCAATGGCATTCGCGAGCGCCAGCGCCGCCTGGTGCGCAATGGTCAGCAGCAGCTCTTGATCGAGGCTGGTAAATAGCTTCCCGCGAAGCTTCGGTGACACCACCAGCACCCCAATCACCTGTTCGCGAAACCGCACCGGTACCAGCAACCACGCCCACAGACCCGGACTGCTCTTGCGAATCGAGCGCTCTGACTCGACAAACACCAAGTTGCCGTTGCACAGCGTATCGAGCTGTTCGGAGCGCAAATTGTCGACGCCAACTCCACGCAGCGCCCGCCGAATTGCCCGCTGAGTCAGTCGAAACAAGGTGCGACCGGACTCTGTGCCGCTGTCTGCGATGGCCAGTAGCGGCACATTCGAACTCTGTCCCGGATCTAACGGTGCGCTCGGTGGTCCCTCCGGTCGCGACGACGGACCGTTCTCCATCGCAACATCTCGCTGGCGGACTCGACGCGGCGAGCTGACTGCCACGAGCTTCGCACGCGAACAAGCACAAACCGTCGTCACCGTCTTTTCCACCGTTTCAATCACCGCCAACCGTGTTCTCAAATCCGTAAACCGCACGATTAGTTCGTCGACGGTGGTGCGATACAGCGCTTCGGCTGGGAATAGCCGTGCCGTCAACCAGCTACCAAAGAAGCCGTGCGCTGGCCCGGCCACGCTGATCACCGTCAGCAGCAGCACGATCTGCACCGGTAGCGGCAGACCGGCCATCAACCGCCAAACCATCACCGCCCCCAGTCCGCCCATGAAGCTGAGGATCGCAATAATCAGCGTCCGCAGCCCAGTGCCGGGAACCACCAGCTCGTTGTCCCACAGGTCATGTCGCACCATGGCCACGATCAAACAGAGTGCGCACAGCAATCCCACCGGCAGCGCCACCAGGAGCAGATGAGATCCACACAGCCTCGGTGCCCTCACGGTCATCGCAAACAGAATGTGCATCGGCAACACCGCCGCTGCCCCGAAAAGTGATTGAGCTCGTCGGCGCTGACGCAGGCGAATGACCCGCCAGATGATCACCGAGAGTGCCAGCACCGAGGCGATCGAGGACGCATCCTCCACCGCGTGACGACACAGCACCCCCCACTGTCCATCTAGTGACAGCGCCGCTACCACCAGCAGAAGCAAGACCCCGTCCATCCCGCGCAGCATCCCGTGCAGCCACGGCCATCTCACCAGCATCGGCAAACGAACTGGAAAGAACAGCACAAACTCGAGCAGTGCGGACTGCATCAGCGCATAGGCAAAAAAGTAGGCCGGCAAGAGACGACGGGACGTGTGAAGGTCGCAAATGGTAATGAGCAACGTCGCTACCAGCGCAGCCCATCGTGCAAAAGCGCGAGCGGCGATCCCGTCGGTTCGTACGACATAGGCCAGTCCAGCGGTCAGGAGCCAGACCCAACCGAGTAGCACGCTACTCCCGAACAACAGCAGAACGGACACAGAGTTCGATCGCGCCATCGCTTGCGCAGACCATGCATCCCCCTTGTGAGCCACGCTCGCTGTCGCCTGATCAACGGAGAGGGAAGCAGTCTGCGTGGCCAGCTCCCCCGGAGAGGATGCCGAGGCCAGTACGATCATCGTCCACGCCGCGAACACAAAGAATCCAACCCACATCGCGGGAAAGGGGCTCTCCAAACGGAGCTGGGGAAACCGATTCCCAGACTGTGTGGCACTCCCCAATGAACTCGAAAGGGTGTTCGGCAAGGAACCCGCAAGCGAGCTCGAAAGAGGGCCAGACACGGAACGGGGCAACGAGCGAGGCAGCGTGTCAGACATCGCTAAACGTACAAAAAAACAGCGTATCACCGCTCGCTTGACACAGGCTACGCAAAGTCGATACGCTGCGCAGTCGTTTGAAAATTGATGTAAGCGAGCAGGTGTTCGGGAAGCCAGAACCAAGCTGGCGCCGCCCCCGCGACTGTATCGGACGACGGATCTTGACGGGATAGCCCGTAGGACCACTGGCAAGACGCTCTTGCTGGGAAGGTTTCAAGGTTCGAAGGACTCCGAAGCCAGGAGACCGGCCTGCACGCAGCAAAAACCTTTCGGGAGGAAGGGTCCGTTGCGTTCGCGAGCGCATAGCACACGTCTATCTTTGGGTTCCGGTTGGCTGCCACTCTTGGTAGTCGTCTGGCTTGTCGCTTGGCGCTCGGTCCACGCGCAGAGCATGGGCACGACGGTCCGCGGGGATGCACTCCTTCGCCAAACGGACAGCCCGACCTCTGCCACAACGATCGACGTGGGACTGCCCGGACAAGCGAATGCACCCAACGCCTATCGCCTCTCGGTCGCGGAGCTACTCGTGGGTCAGCCTGGTGTCCAAGTCCGACGGAGCGGCGGTCTGGGACAATGGAGCGGGGCCAGCTTACGAGGCTCCGCGCCAGGACAAGTGGCGGTCTTTCTGGACGGAGTTCCGCTGTCCCGAGGCAGTCAAGCGGCGGTCGATCTGTCGCTGCTCCCGCTCGATGGATTAGAACGCGTCGAGGTCTACCGCGGCGTGCCACCGCTCGCACTCGGCAGCGAAACACTCGGCGGAGCCGTAAACCTCATCACTCGACGCGGTCAAGGCCCGCAAAGCGCCTGGGCCAGCCTCGGCAGCGGGTCATTTGGACTCAAGCGCGTAAGCCTTGGCTATAAGACGCCACGGCCAAAGGCGATGGTCACGATTGGCTACCAAGGTGCCGACGGAGACTTTCCCTACTACTTCAACGAAGGACTTCGCTACGAGCACGATCAACTGGCAGAGCTGCGTCGTCGCAACGATGACTTCGCTCAAGTCAGCGCCGATGCTCGACTGCAAAGCGAAGGAACCGTTGGTTCAGTGTTCCTGCATGGCAGCGGGCTGCTTCGTCGCCAAGGTGTCGCTGGAATCGGCCAACCCTCATCGCTGCCGGGACAACCAACGCTTCAGACTGGGCGTGCACTCCTCGACGGAGGAGCCCGGCTGCATACTCCATCCCCACGGGTCGTGCTCGATGTGGACGGGCATCTGCTCCTCGAAAGGACTCAGTCCAAAGATCTGGTGGCTTTGCCGGCCACGCTGACCGAACAACTCGTCGAGCAAGCGGGCCTGCGTTCCTTGCTGCGGGTGTTGACCGGGCCCAGTTCTGAGCTTACCCGGAGTCAATTTCTCGCCATCGCCGAGTTCCGCTATGAGCGGATGCAGCAGCGCGATCTGTGTCCAGCCCCGCGACTCGACTGCGATCGCTTGACGGCGGCCAGCAGCGAACGGCTACGAGGATCGCTGGCGATCGGTGGTGAACTGTACCTAGCAGAGCAACGGGTTCTCGTCGAACCCGGACTGCACCTGCTGCTCGCAAGATCGGCTTACGAAAGCCTCGGTGATCGCGGCAATGAGAGTGTCTCACCGACGTTCGATGCCCTGCCTTCACCACGGGCGGCGGCCCGGGTGCTGCTCAAACCATGGCTGCTGCTGCGCATGAGCTGTGGTCGCTTCGTACGACTGCCGACGTTTCTGGAGCTCTTTGGCGACGGTGCCTTCTTCCGCAAGAGCCTTGGTCTACGGCCCGAATCGGCCTGGACGGGTGAGCTAGGAATCGAAGCTCGCGGCCAACTGTTCTCTCGACTCAGCACTGCGGTGAGTCTGCACGCGTTCGGTAGAACCATCGACGACCTGATCGACATCGTCCGCGACGGTCCAACCCTGCGCGCCCGCAACGTCGGCCAAGCCACCACGGCCGGAGTCGAACTAGCGAGCGCCGCCCATCTCGGTGAGCTGCTCCACGTCGAGTTAAATTATGCGTTCCTCGATAGCCGTGACCGCACCGACCAGCCGGGACGCTCAGGCAACCTGCTCCCTGGTCGACCACAGCACACGGTGTTTCTGCGCAGCGAGGCAACCTACCGCACCGCGCACCTGTTCTACGAGCTGGACCATGTGAGCGCCGTCTTCTTAGACCCAGCCAACTTGGTCCTGCGTCCGCCGCGAACCCTGCATGCCATCGGGGTCGCGTTGGGGCCACTCGGTGCGCTCAAGCTGTCGCTGCGGGTCGAGCTACGCAACCTGGCCGATACGCGCCTGGTCGATGTCTCGCTGCCGCTGATGACCCGAGCCGTACCGGTGCCGCTCACCGACTTTTTCGACTACCCGCTGCCGGGCCGTGCGCTCTACGCGACGCTGGCAGGACGGCTGTAACAACTGACGAGGAACACCGCCCTCGTCGCTAGGAGTATTCATGCGCAAGTACCTTCCATTTGTTTCACCCTTGGTCTCGCTCATCACGATCGGTTGCGACTCCACCACCTCGCAGATGATGCCGCTCCCGAATGCACCGACGTATCTGGCAGTCACCGCCAGCGACTACGTGGCTGGTTCGGGAACACTGTCGCTGCTCGACCCAGAAACGCTACAGCTTCAGAAGGCCGTCGATCAAATCGATCCCAGTTCGTCGGTGCATGCTTATGACAAAAAGCTCTATCTGCTCGACAGCAGCCACGGCACCCTGCGTGTTTACGATGCCGCCGACAACTTCAAAACCCCCAAGGACTATCCGATTCGAAAGACCGGCATCGTCGATGGAACCCAAGCCAACCCTCACGACATCTACGTCGACAGCCAGCGCGGCAAGGCCTATGTGACGCTCTACGGGTCGTTCGGATCGACGCAAGTGAAGGCAACGACAGCACTTGGCGTGCTGGACCTTGGTAACTTGGCCGCTGGCATCGGTTCATTCATAACACTCAACGTCGGAGGCACTGACACCGACGGAAACCCCGATGCCAGCCAGCTTGTGGCCTGCGGCGACAACCTGTACGTGCTGCTCCAAGATCTGGATCGCAACAACAACTACAAGCCCGCCGGCAGCGGCCGAATCGCCAAGCTCAGCCTCTCAAATCCCACCACCGCCAGCTATATCGCATTGGCCGGTGAAAACCCGACTGCGATGTCGGTGTACGCAAACTGTGAGGAAGCGGTCGTAGGCTCGGCGGGCGATCAACTCGGTGGCACCCTGATGGGCAAAAGCGGAATCGAGCGGGTCGATCTGAAGACCGGAAAATCCCTGGGGCTCGCCGTCACCGACTCAACGCTCGGCGGGAATGTGAGCACACTCGATGCCAGCGATGCTCAGCATGTCTTCGTTGACGTCTCGGCCAAAGCAACCGGCGGCTACAACAACACCGTCTATGCCGTTGACGCGATCGCGAAGACCAAGGGCCAGGCGATCCTCGGTCCCATGAGCTATGTCCCAACAGTCGACATTTTGGGCAGCCAATTGGTCGTGCTATCGGGTAGCAAGGCCGGTAGTGGTCAGCTTAAGCCCGGTCTGTACCTGGGTGCAGCGACGGGGGTGGCCTTGCCCACTGAACCGATCGACTTCGGTCTGCCGCCGGGATCGGTGGCCCTTGTTTCGCGGTGAGTTGGCCTATACCCTTCAGGCCTAGATATGGCGTGGTGGTCCCGAAAGAACAAAGCCACCGAGTTAGCTTCCGAAAAGCGCTCGGTTCCGACCGGCTTATTTATCAAGTGTGATGGCTGTTCAGCGACGGTCGACTCGGAAAAGATCCGCGAGTCACTCCGCTGCTGCCCACAGTGCGGCTATCACTTCACGATGCCGACTGACGAGCGACTGTCCCTGCTCCTCGACGAAGAGTCTGCCGAGGAGCAAGACCTTGAGATCGCGCCCCAAGATCCACTCGGCTTCCGTGACAGCAAACGCTACGCCGATCGCCTGACCGCGCTCCAAAAACACACCGGTCAACCGGACGCCTTCCGCAGCTTCCTGGCGAAGCTTGACGGAGTGCCAGTGTCGTTCGGAACGTTCCAGTTCGAGTTCATGGGCGGTTCCATGGGCTCGGTCGTCGGTGAAAAGATCACTCGTGTCTTCGAACGAGCCGCTGCGCAGCGGATTCCTGCGGTCGTGCTGTCCGCATCGGGTGGAGCCCGCATGCAAGAGGGCATCCTTTCTCTGATGCAGATGGCCAAGACCTCGGCGGCGCTCCAGCGACTGCGGGCTCTCGGGGTGCCATACGTCTCGGTGCTACTGCATCCGACGACCGGTGGCGTCGCGGCCTCCTTTGCGATGCTCGGCGACGTCATTCTGGCCGAGCCGGGTGCCATGATTGGGTTTGCAGGCCCCCGCGTCATCGAGCAGACCATCCGTCAGAAACTCCCCGAGGGATTTCAGCGCGCCGAATTTCTGCTCAAGCACGGCATCATCGACAGCATCGTGCCCCGCTCGGAGCTCAAAGCGCGGCTCGGCCAGCTCTTGCGGCTGCTGCGCGGTGAAGCGAAACCGGATGCCGCTGCGCCACCGATTGATGTGCCCGCCCCGGCTTTGCCAAACCCGCAGCCGTGACCCGACTCGACTACTCCCAGACGCTGCGCTACCTGGCAGCGCTCTCCCCTTTGGGCATTCAGCCCGGCCTCGAACGGATCGTCGAGGTGCTGCATCGACTGGGTTCCCCCGAAGAGCGATTTCCCGCCGTTCACATCGCCGGCACCAATGGCAAGGGATCGACTGCCGCGTACGCAGCAGCGATCGCCCAACTAGCCGCCCGTCGCGCCGAGGCGATCCACGGTCGCCCGTTCACCATCGGACTGTACACCTCTCCGCATCTTCACCGACTGACCGAGCGAATCCAATTTTCGCAGTCAGGACAGCTTCGTGAGTGCCCCCCCGATCAGCTGGCCGAGGCAGTCTGTGCCGTCCGCGATGCCGCCGAAGCGCCCCCCACCGTGGCGCTGACCTTCTTCGAAGTGCTGACGGCCGCTGCTCTGCTCCTGTTTTCGCGAGCCCAGGTCGACTTGGCGATCATCGAAACGGGACTTGGCGGACGGCTCGACGCAACGCGGCTGTGCTTGGCACAGGCCACAGTGATCACCAGCATCGGACTGGACCACATGGACTGGCTCGGACCGACGCTGTCTCACATTGCTGCCGAAAAAGCTGGTATTTTTCGCAAACATGTGCCTGCACTCTGCGCCTGCGTTGACGAGCCCGCCCGGTTGGTACTGTGCCAGCAAGCGCGGCGAGTGGAATCGCCGCTGTGGCTTCATCCCTTCCACGGTGAGCCCGAATCGATGCCGCTACCACCACTCGCTGAGCAGTTCGCACAAGCACTGCCGCTCCTCGGAGCACATCAGCAAAGCAACGCCAGCCTCGCCATCGCTGCGCTCAGCCATGTCAGTGGACCCCTTCAGCCGTTTCTGACCGATCCCGAGCTACTCCGCGAAGGCCTTTTACAGACACGCTGGCCGGGCCGTATCGAGCGGATCACACCGACGGCGGCACGCTACGTAGACTTTGTCGACCGCGAGATTCTGATCGACGCCGCTCACAATCCCGAAGGGGCGGCGGCGCTCGCGAGCTGGCTCCTGTCGGTGGATAAACGACCTCTGACGGTGCTGTGCGGCGTTGTCATCGGCAAGCTGACGACCGGAATGGCGGAGCCGCTGCGCGACGCAGCCTCAGTAGTGCTCTGCAAACCCCCGACCCCACGGGGCCTGGCTGCCTCTGATCTGGCTCGACAACCCGACTTTGGCGTGGGCGAGCCGATCGAGGACTGGCAGGCTGCGCTCTTTACCGCACTGCAGCGCACGCCCCCCGGTGGACGACTGCTGGTCTACGGTTCGATCTTTCTGATTGGTGCGGTGAGAGCCGCTCTGCTCGATGAACCGACCGACGAACTACTGGTTCAAGATCCTGGTCGCCCCACTACGCCGCCGGTCGCGCCGCAGCCCCCAGTGCCAGCAGTTCTCCGGTGACCTCGACGGCCTGCAGTAGCTGCGCCTGTTCCGTGGGATCGCGAATCAGCTCTGCCGTCTGTTCCAGCAATTTCTTCAGCTCATGCGGATCTTCCGATTCCCGCAGCAGCAGCCAGCGCATCGCCTCACGGGGTACGCTGCCCACCGACAAAAGTCGAACCACCGTCGAGCTGACTTCCGCAGCAACGCCAAACAGGGCCAGCATCACCCCTAACATCGCATAGGGCCGTTCACCGCTCACGTTCGAACAGTACGCCCGCAGCGCCGCGTCCCCCGAGGTCACTGGTCGCTCGGGCAGCTCATCAGAATATCCGAGTCGTCTGAGATCCGACATCACAAGCTGGATGCGTGCCTTTTCCTCGCGCTGGTGTGCAAGGAGCAGCGCCGCCACCTTTGGGTCCGCAACGCGCTCACCGGCACGTCCCAGTACCTCCTGAATCAGGTCGCTCTGCTGCGCAAAGTCGAGCAGAAACGCCGCATATTTGGCCCGCAGCGAGAGCGGTGGTCGCATCAAATAGCGTACCGTCGCCATCTTATAGCTACGAGCAGAAGCTGTTACTCGGTTATTGAGAGCCTCGACCATCTGCATCGGCGTCTTGGGCTGGCTAGGAGCCACTTTGGCCATGGAGTTTCTACACTTCCTAGGGTAACTCCATTACCTTCGCCTTGCCACCTGACGTTGCAGCTAATTGTCGTCGGATAGTTGCCAGCGCGTGATCCAAGTCATCGCAATCGGGACAAAAACCGCTTCGCAAACAGGTAGGCATCACCGGGCCAGCGAGCCGAAACGTAGAAATCACTCTCGACCACGAAAGCAGCCCGATCATCCGTGTCGCTGCCTCGAGACATTAGCGTGAGTGGACCACGGACAAAGTCTTCGGGAGAAGACAGCGCTGCTTTGACCTCGTCTTCGACGTAAGCTGGGTAGGTTCGATAGTATTTGCCCAGCTTCCACGCCGTCAGAAAGTAGGCCGTGCGCTCCATGTACTTGGTAAGACAGGTCGTTTTGTGCCCACGCAAGACATCCGCACGCGCAGCCACCAAGACCCCATGGCAGATCGCTCCGACCGGACGACGTAGTGAAAAGAACTCACGGACTTTGAGACGCAACGCCTCGCTGCCCAGATACTGGCGCATACCCGGTGCGTGCCCTCCCGGGAGAATCAGTCCGTCATACCCCCCAACCTCAATAGAGTCCCACGCCCGCGGATTCCTAAACTCGGCTGACTCCGTAAGTTGTCGATAGAATTCCTTAGGCTGCGGCTCTGCTCCGAGCTGACCGAACAAAACCCCGGTCAGTAGCAATGGATCGGCATTGGGAGGACTCCCTCCCTTCTCGGTCACAAAGGTCACACAGTGCCCGGCCCGGGTGAGGAGTCGCCACGGCACAGCCACTTCTGTCACATCAAAGTCGGTATCGGGAAGCGGTATCCAAATATGTGCCATGGCTTCCCTGGATTTCAGCACCTTTGCTCAGCGAGGGAAAGTAGGAATGCATGCAATCCGATAAGACACCCCTGCGGGAAATCGAATAAACTCCTTCCCTAGGGTCAGTTAGGGCCATGGGGTGAGACTCTCTTCCTATTGGGGGATTCTGATGGCTACCGTTACGCGGGCTCCGGTTGTTGTTCGACTGCAGTGGCTGCGGCTCCTACTTGTGATCGTTGCCATAGGAGGAGTGAGCCCCACGTACGCTCAGGTCTTGAACGCTCAGATTCAGGGAGTCGTTCGCTCAGCAGAGACCGGGGAAGGACTGGCAGGGGTAACCGTCGCTGTACAAAGTCCGGCGCTTCCCGATCTGCAAGCGGAAATCACCGATGCCAAGGGCCGCTATTTGATTACCGCGCTGCCTCCCGGTGATGACTATGTAGTGAATTTTTACTTTGGGCCCTCCGATAAGCCCCTGCTGGTTCGTTCCGGCATTCGGTTGTCCGCAGCGAAAACCGTTGCAGTCGACGCACGGCTGTCCACCACAGCCCAAACGCAGCGGGTTCAGGTGATCCGAGAAACGGCTCCCAACGTCGATGTCGCGAACGCCAATACCGGCGTCGAGATCAACCAGGAAATGCTGCGGCAGATTCCGTTGCGTGGGCGCAGCTTCCAAGGAGCTCTGTTTCTGGCACCGGGTGCCTCTGACGTGGCGGCGCGTAACTTCAACACCGTCGAAGGTTCGTTTGCCACACCGGGTGGAGACGTCGGCGTCTCGATCTCGGGCTCTACCGGATCAGAGAACGCCTACCTGATTGATGGAATCAACACAACCGATCCCGGCCTGGGTGTGGTCGGAGCGGAAGTGAGTCAGTACTTCCTGCGCGAAATCAACGTCCTCACTGGCGGCTATCAAGCGGAATACGGACGAGCCACCGGAGGCATCGTCTCGCTGGTGACCAAGAACGGCAGCAACGAACTACATGGTGGGGTCTATGGCTCGGTCGCACCCTATCAGCTGTCCGGACAAGGAGTGGCCCGGCTGGGTGAGGCGTTGGTACGTCGCACACGACCCGACATGGGAACATGGGATCTTGGCTTTGATTTGGGCGGGGCTCTCATCAAAGACAGAATCTGGTTTTACGCTGGCCTGGCGATCACCAATGTCAACGTGCGTACAGAGCGGCGTGGTCGGGCTCAAATCTTCAACGGAACCGGGGCTCTCGATCTCGTCGACTTTGCCTGCCCGTCCTACCTATCAGACTCCCGTTACTGCGATGGGCCAAGCAAGCTGGCAAAGCAGACAGAGGAGCTAGACTACGTTCAGACTCAGGCCCAGACTCGCGCCATCTACAACGGAATCGCCAAGCTACAATTTCACTTGGCCACCGACCAGGATCTGTTTCTAAGCTACATCGGCTCTCCCAACACCCGCGATACCTACTACGAGTACGGCACCGGTGACGAGGGTTCTAGATTCACAGAGTCCAACCAGGTTCACGATCTCAGCTTGCGCTACCAGGGCAAGACCTTTGGAAAGAAACTACAGATCGACCTGACCTATGCAATGCACTATCAGACCCAGGTGCAACAGCCACGGCTGCCGAACCTGCCCTTTACCGCCTACACCGCAGATGCAGCGGATCCGTACTCTTTGGCGGACTTTGAATCGGTGGCGGCCTGCCGTCGAGACGCTGCCTCTGGATTCAACCCGTGTCCGATCACCCGCTATGTGGTCGGTCTGGGATTCCACCGCTCTCAGGAATTGCAGCGACACCAAGCGCTGGCGGGATTCACTCTGTTTGTCAATGCGCTCGGAGTCCACGCCATCAAGGCCGGTCTCGACTTCGAGTATCTTCGTAGCAATCTGACGAGTATCGCCACCGGACAGGACGGCTTCCGTGCGACCTACAACTCCACCGCAGATGGCACCGACATCTTCTCTGGATTCGGACTGGGTGGAAAAGTAAACGGAGTGGATACTCCTCTGAACAGTCTTAACACCGTGACGGCCACGCGCAACTATGCGGTCTATCTGCGCGATAGCTGGAGCGTAGCGTCCACCGGTCTCACCCTCAACATTGGGGGTCGGTGGGAAGGACTCCAGATGATTGACGTCAACGGTGACGCTCGACTGAGTGTCCTAGACAACTTTGCTCCACGGGTTGGCGCGGTCTGGGACTTTACAAGACTTACCAAGCGACCGGGCCGGGGAAAGTTGTTTGTAAACTATGGTCGCTTCTATGAATCTGTCGGCACAGACCTTGGCGACCGAGCGTTCGGAGGTCAAGCGTTCTACTTTCGAGCCGCTGGAATGGCCCCTGCTGCCTGTCCGCAGGTCAGTCGCCAACCGGGTGGTCGCCCCCTGCCAACCCCTGGTCCGGGATGCTCGTTTGATACCCAACTGCTGTTTGGTGGGAATCCCTATGATGTCGTGCCTGGAGCCAAGCCCTCCTCCATCGATGAAGTCACGGCAGGACTCAGCTACGATGTCGGCTATGACATCGTACTGTCGGCAAGCTATATCTACCGAGGCCTGAGCAATGTACTAGAGGACTTTTCCACAGATGGCGGAGCCACCTACTTCATTGGCACGCCAGGACTGGCTCCTGATGCTGCGACTCTGCAAGCCGCAACCGATGAAGCAGCGCGCTTGAATGCCATCGCGATGGCACCTTCTGCGACCCAAGCCGATCAGGATGCCGCCGCGAAAGCCCAGACTAGGCTCGATGCACTCTCAGGAATCGGCAACTATCCCCGTGCGACCCGCAACTATCATGCGATGGTCCTATCGGTCTCGAAGCGACTGTCCAAGCGCTTCAGCTTCTTGGCCAGTTATACATTCAGTTCGACCAGCGGCAACTATCCGGGCACCTTCAACAGCACCAACGGACAGCTCAATCCGCACACCTCGACCCAATTTGACTTCCCTGAGCTGCTCCTAAACCGAGACGGCCCACTTCCCACCGACCGTCCGCACAACTTCAAGCTCAGTGGGTTTTATCAGCAGCCGATTGGTGACAAGGGCGTCCTGACTGGCAGCCTAACCTTCACCGCAATCTCTGGACGCCCCATCGAGGTGCTGGGAGCACATCCCGCCTATGGCCCCAGTGAAGTCTTCATTCTACCGCGTGGCAGCGGCGGACGAACCCCCACGGTCACCCAGACCGATCTACACATCGGCTACGATCATCTTCTGACAGAAAAGGAGCGGCTGGGGGTGTTCGTGGATCTCGTCAACCTGTTTAATCAGCGCGAAATCACCAACGTGGACGACAACTACACCTACTCTCCCGTTAAGGCGCTGGTCGATGAATCAGCCCAGAAGAAGTTCCAAGTGGAAACCGTGGATGGGAGTCCTGTCATTGCCAACAGCAACTATGGTCAGGCCACTGCCTACCAAGCCCCTCTGTACTTCCGGTTGGGCGCTCGGCTGACCTTCTGATCGCCCCTAACCACCCGCTCCTCCTCCTCTTCCTCTCACTCAGGCTGCTGTCTCCAAGTTCAACATCGCGATTCGGGTCTTGGTCAGCACCATCCCGAGGTTGGCGCTCTTTCGGCACACGAAACACGCGACATGATTCTGGTTCGAGCGAGCCCTCACAAACACGTGGAGCAGCGTGTTGGAAAAGACAATCATCTCCTGAAAGTAGTGCCGTCCGTCGTCCTTCACACCACGGGTTCGACGGAACAGCTTCTCGATGGCCGTCACCGTGCTCCCTTGAATCAGCTCTGCCGTCGCCACGGCCACCAGCTCCAGCACCTCGTGCGGATGGGAATCGATCGTCTTGACGGCCAATAATGTTCCTGTGGACATCTCCACATATCCGGCCGCGACACAGTCTGGAATGTCACGCATGGACTTTTGAATCATACTCTGAAGCTGCATGATGATGCGACGTTCCCTTTATCCGCCGTGGAAGGAGACCGGGATTCTCATTCAACGGATAGAATCTTGTACTGCCACGGAGGCACAGAGATAGCAGAAAATACGGAACTTACAATCAGAAGTTATATATCTATGTAATCATTAACGAAACCTGCCCACACGCACATGGTTCAACCAGCGCCATCCATTGAGAACTAACGTTCTCAATCCACTCACTCTTGTAGATAAGTGTTTCAGTCATTCGACGAGTGAAAATCACTGTAAGATCAGATCCCTCGAAATGGATCTCAAATTTGCGTAATAAAATCGGTCATTGATGTGCTATACGATTCTAAGCGTCATGCAATATGGGTCAGCGCGGCACAGGTAGGCCATGATCAACAAACCTCCCCATACGTCAGTATATCGAGCTATTCATAAAGCTCCCTATTTGGATGATGAAGAACTGACTTCTGATTTCAACGTTACTGACGCTGACGAATTGCCCCCCATGCCTTCAAGCATTCCATCTGGTAGATCCTTTGATCTGCTTGGATCCATCTCGGACCTGAACCATCAGGACGCATTTCGTGCGCTTCATGGACAGGCGGTCGGCTCTGAGCTTTCCGCTCAAATTGCGGTATCCAGTAGCAGTGTCAGTTCCGAAGTACTTTTTACGCCTTGGAACCTTGGATCTACCGACTCACCTGGTTCAAGTGAATCGCTCTCGATTCAGATCGAACACAGCACTACATCGCCCCCTGGGGCATCCCATATGAAGTCAGACACTTCCCTGGGATCGAAGCAGAGCCTGCTGGCGGAAGACGAGGCCGAGTTCGTTGTCGATGCAACTGGTCCACCAGCAAAGACCGGTTCGCAGGCAGCATCGAAGACGGAAGTCCTGTGGCAGACCGAGGATCCGGTGTTGGTTCTTCGCAACGTTACGCTGATGTATGCAGATCGGCTGCTCCTCACCGCATTGAACTTGGACGTTGGTCGCACCGGAATCTACACCATCGTCTGCGCAGAGAGCTTCTATCGCCGATTGCTCCTAACGATGCTGGCAGGAGTTAGCAAGGGGGCCACCGTACGACTAGGAGGCAGCGCTCTCTTTGCCGGGGAGAGCCTTGGAACCAAGTCCTATCCTCAGTTTTGCATGGTAAACGCGAGCGAACTGGTGATGACGATGCGGGACTACTTGAGTCAGGGTCTGGAGCATGACATCACGACGCGCATTCCCATCATCCTGTCTGGCACCGGGCTGGAGACTCTGTGCGAAAAAATGAATGAGCGCATCCATGATCTCGATACCCATGAGTGCCGCGCAGTAGCGCTCCTCCGGGCCGCCCTTGGTTCAATCCCTCTGCTGTGTATCGATGATCCTTTGCATGGACTGACTGATGAGCCCTTGCAGTCACTGGTCCGCCTCCTCCGCCGAGTCTCTTCGACTCGCGCCGTCCTGCTCATGGAGTCTGAGCCAGGACCGTTGTTCGCCATAGCCCGCGGAGTGGCTTACTACCAAGATGGACGGGTCCTCACCCATCCACAGCCTCAAGGCATGGACACACCCGCTCCCAAGAATGACGAAGAAGTGCAGCCAGAGCCCGTCGCCTCGATAGAGATCCCAGTGCCACCACAGAACCCGGCACCATCGATGCGTGTTCAGTCTGTGCCCATTTCAGAACAAGAGCAAGATCCAGCTCTTCAGGAGCAACGCTCGACCGCGAACGGGCAGCAAGGCCCACGCGGATTTCGTTGGTTGGTACCCGGAAGTTTGGCGGGAACTCCGGAGCCCGGAATTCTGTTCGATATCGACTATGACTTGGAACTCCTCAAAGGAGCCGGGATCACCATGCTGGTGACGCTGACCGAGCAGCCGCTCCCGGAAGCTCTGCTCGAATCCCATGGACTTAAAAGCTTGTACTTCCCAATCGTCGATATGAACGTACCAAGCTGCCGTGCTACGGAGAGTCTGTGTGAGCTGGTCGAACTGGCGATGGGGCGTGGTGAAGTGATCGCCTTCCACTGCAAAGCAGGACTGGGTAGGACCGGCACGCTGCTCGTCTCCTACTTGATCTGGGAAGGAGCCCCCCCTGCCGAGGCTCTGGCAGTGGCCCGGTCGATTGAGCCCGGCTGGGTGCAGTCGCCCATCCAAGAAGAGTACTTGTTCGAGTTTGCACAGTACTGCCAGCGCAAGAAGTAGCCTTCTGTGGTCTTCGCTGAGCACCGCAGTACGTACGCCATCGCCAGATCTACAAACGCAAAAGGCCCTGGATACATCCAGAGCCTTTCTCATCCAAGCATCTGTGTCACCGACCGTGTCTGAACAGCAATCGGCTCAACAGAGAGTGCTTACTTGGCGGGCTTCTCAGCGGGCTTCTTGTCGGCCTTGTCCGCGACCTTCTCACCCTTCGCTTCGAGCTTCTCGCCCTTCTTCTCCATCTTCTCTCCGGCCTTCTCCATCTTCTCTCCGGCCTTCTCCATCTTCTCTCCGGCCTTCTCCATCTTCTTGTCGCCAGCCTTCTCGCCGGCCTTCTCCATCTTCTCGCCCTTCTTCTCGAGCTTCTCGCCCTTCTTCTCTACCTGCTCGCCCTTCTTCTCCATCTTCTCTCCGGCCTTCTCCATCTTCTCTCCAGCCTTTTCACCCTTGTTGGCAAGGGCTGGAGCGATGTTTCCGAGAGCGAACGCGGCGGCAACGGCGATGACAATCTGCTTGTTCATGTGATTTCTCCTGGTTCTGTACGTTGGTGTTTTGAAAAACTTCGCAGCTCACAACTTCGTGAACCATCGACTTGACCAAACAGATGAGCACCCGCCGTGCCAGCACAGGAATGGCCACACTGAGGAGAGAGGTCATCGTCGGTACACCGGGCAAAGCAGATGGGATTGGCTCGAAGCTCTGTTGCCGCACCTGCGCACGCTCACTGCAACAACGCCCCTTGCCATGTGGCACTTTTGTAATGCGACCGACTTGCCCCATCACAAAGCCGTGACACCTCCGCTCACCATGGAATATGATCGAGCGGCATGAATCCGTCTGCAGCGCTCGATGCCCTCAGTGCCACCTTCGCACAGGCCCCAATCGAGTCCCTCCTTCAGGAACTCACCCAAACGACCCAAGACACCGCTCTGCGTCGTTTGGCGGCAGCCCGCTCCCTTAGCGGGCGAGGACCACTGCCCGATTCGGCCCTCGCCGCGCTAGCCGGTGCACTCGCCGACCTCGGCTCGGTCAACATGGAGCCAGACATCATTCCGGATCCGTACATGACCCCCCCCGAAGCGATTCACCACGAAGCGGTGGCCGATGCCGCACTGGCAACCTTGGCTGGACAAGCAGGCCGGGCGCTGCCCGCTGTGTGCAATGCGTTTTTTCGACGACAGGCACACGCCTACCAAGTCCACAAGTTCCTGGCTTCTCTATCAGGTGAAGCGCTACTGGCCATTCCAGAACCGGTTCTTTCGGATGCCATCGCGGTCATCCTGAGCGCGGATCGCCTACATCAGGGACAATCATCCGTGTCCATTTTGTCTTGGGCTCGAAACGAGCAGCAGAGTCCTGACCCGTTACTGGCCCAGCTAACCTGCCCAATCGGACAAGTCCGCGCAACGGCCGCCCTCGCACTCGCTGCCCGTGATCGGGAAGCCGCTCTGCCCCACCTCCTTCGCGCTGCACAAGAATCCGATGCTGAAGCGGTCTGTGGCGTAGTGCGTGCACTTCATTCCTTGATCCAATCACAAACACCCCTGGATGATGCGGGGATCAAGACGCTGGAACGACTCGCAGCGACCCACACCGCAGCCGCAGAGATGGTCAAGGTTTGCGAGATCTTGGAACGCTTGGGCACACGGGCTCTGCTCGCAGCACCGACGTTGCAACTGCTGGCAAACCGAGCACCGTTCGATGTCTACGACAACCACACCCGAGCGGTTGGTCGTGCAGCGGAGCGAGCACTACATGCGATGGAGGGCAAGTAGGAAACTGTATGTCTTACCGCACCCGCTGGGAAGTCCGGCCACAAGGTGGACTTGCTCCTGAACCGGAACAGACCGACCCACACAGCTTGGCCCGCTCCACTACGGAGTAGCGATTGCTTGAGCGAACAAGAGTAGGCTCTGGTCGAGCGTCAGTGCGAGTTTCGGATCGATGAGATGTCCGCTGACATCAAAAGACTGGCGGGCACTGCTGATTCGCAAGCAAGCCGCGTCCACAACTCTGGCGGTCATCACGCGCAAGACTTCCATGAGCTGAGGATGCACATAGTCTGCGCCGCTTGGTGAGGCGCTCCAGAGCACCACAGGTTTGTGCATGAACTCACCGCTTGACACCAGCCAGTCGAGGGCATTCTTAAGTGATCCTGGAATGCCATGTGCGTACTCTGGGCTCGACACAATCACGCCATCCGCAGAGCCCACAAGTGCCCGCAGAGCCCGAACAGAGTCCGGTGCCTCTTCAACATCCAGGTCGGGGCTAAAGTGCGGTAGCATGGCCAACCCCTCATAGATCTGCATCGATAGCGCCGGCGCAACTTTCGGCACAGTGCGCAAGAGCAGATGGTTACTGGATCCGCCGCGAAGGCTACCACAGAGTCCCACGATTCTCATGGCCGACAAGCTAGCCCCTGCGGGGTCCGACAACAAGCGCAAACCTGTGGGCCCGCCCCGAACACCGACCGGGCGGTGGGCTGGATCAGCGCTGGAAATACAGGGACAAATCGCTACCCAACCAAGCCACCAGATCCGCTGCAATCTGCTGATTGACGCCAGCCCCATGCAGTCTGCGGAGGATCTCTGCCAGGGGGGTTTCCGCTGGAAGACTGTGGGATTTTAGCGCGGCGAACTGCTGGTAGGGAGTATTCCGTAGCTGCGAATCCAGGTTTGGCCAATAGGACACAAATCCTCGTCGGGCCCCCACCGTAAGATAGTCTGTCAAAGACTCGAAGCTTGCGGTGTGATCGTACAGATAAAGCAGGACACTGCGATCGGGCAGGAGCGCAAACGTAGTACATTCCCCGTTCCAGCTCTCTGGGACATCAAAGAAGATCCAGCTCTCGACGGCAGGAACGGAACCGTTGACCTCCGGAACCCACTCGGGCTTTTCCAGCTCTCCTGGTCCCGCCAGTGCCGAAAGTGCCACGCCCCCCGTAATGGGAGTGCCATCGCTAGACGTTGGACCGGTGTAGGAACAGGTGATCGAGGCCAGCTCACGAGCGAACTGGCGAAAATCATCCGGAATCCGCAGATCCCAGCCAGTCTGATCGGCCACTGATGGTAGTTCCGCTGCGCCAATCGTGAAGGTATCAAACGTCAGATCTGCTCGCTGTCGCAATAGCGAAAACAGGGTCCGTAGCCGCGTAGCCATTGCACGGTAGCCATCTCCTACTCTTTCAGCGTCGCCGGGCATCCAGCACACGCCAGCACATGGTTTCTGGGCCGTGGTCATCTTACTACGAAAGCGCTACGGGCTCACAGGCAACTGTGCGCACTGGACCTTGCTAAGAGCAGTGACCACGGTGCCCGCAGGCAACCTAGCGAGGCAGGGAGCAGCCAGCGGCATCCAAGACTCTGAACTCTCGCAGCGCACTTTGCCCATCGCCACAACCACCACCGCACCTTGCGGTAGAGTGAGCCGCTCTCCTTCCGCCAGCGTGTGGGGAACCGCTTGGGAAAACCACTGTTCCTGCGTACGGCGCGACAGCTCCGCAAATGCAGGAAGCTGACGCAACTCGACTCCGAAGACCCGCCCACAGACTCGCAGCAGGAGTTCCTTTTCCAATCGCGGCTCAAGAAGCAGAAGCTGCGCGACATCTTTGGCCGACAGCCGCAACAGCACGGAGTCCACCGCCGCACGCACAGTGGTCATCCGTGGCTGGTCGGTCAGCAACTCCATTTCTCCCACCAAGGAATTGGGTCCAAGCTGATCAATGACCAGCTCTTCCCCTTCGCTATCTTTGCTCAAGATAAACAGCGATCCCTCCACCACTGCGTACATCGCGTCGGCTCGTTCTCCTTCCCGAAACAAGACAGTGCGCGCAGCCACTGGAAAACGGGTACCCAGCAGTCCGTGCTGCCGCACCGCATCCAGGTTCATTCCGGTGATCTCCTCCGCCGCACTCAGGAGATCTTCTGCCGAAAATGCATCGAGTCGGGGCTTTAGCACAGAGCGCTCCAACGCACCGATCGTACGTCGAACGGTCTTCTTCAGCCGCCCCGTCCCCCAGTTCATCGCCGCTTTCGCCATCGACGCGGTATCGAGTGGTATCAAGGTCAGTAGACCATGACCTTGGCTGTAGCTCGGATTCTGTTCGATGTAAAAGCGCGGAGCGGGTAAGTCGGTATGCTGCCAGTAGTGACGCTCCGCTGCACTATCGCGGGTGATCCAGCCTACTTGACGCACGAGCGGTCGCTTCGGATCCACCACTGGTAGATGAAACTCCTCTCCCAGTTCGAGCATAAATTCGAAGATGTCATCAGGAATCTCTTCGTTCGCAGAGGGCCAGAGCACCGCCGCATGACGAGCGAACGCAGAGTAGCTGGAGGGATGCACCAGGCAACCCAGATAGTACTGGGGACCAGTGAACGCCCAGCGCGTCTTGAGCAGCCAAGAGAGCAAAAAACCTGCGGGTGAGCCATTGCCACGATAGGGCCTACGCAGACCCGCTTCTGCTCGGTTGACTGCGACCAGTTCTCCGCGTAGCCTGCGCCGAAAGGAGTGCGCAGCAACATATCCCGCTACGTCTCCCTCCTCTCCGTAGGAGACTTGAATGCGAGTCTCATCCGCACTAGATCCCACGACATAGTGGGAAAACTCTTCGCGACTCACACCATCGAAGATCTCGCAATGCACCGCGTAGAGAGAAGAAACCAGCGCCTCAAACTCTTCTGCAGAGAGCTTGTGGGGGTCGATGATTTGGTTCGATACGATCTCAGCCATGTAGCACTTCTCCGATTCTGCGACAGAGTCCTTCCTAAAAACTCCCTCGCAACACAAACTGCGTTCCCACCGAGAGCGGAGACTGAGACACAGAAGGCGCGACGATCGGCGCGGCAGAGACCTGAAGTCTCTCCAAGCTGTGACGGTACTGGGTCGCTCTCTGCCCAGCAAAAACATCGAAAACCAGCAGGCCCGCACTCTCTAGCGCCAGACCCAAACCGACTCCGGTAAGCGTTTCGTTGCGCGTCCCACCACCAACAGCAGCTAGGCCAATGCCACCTGTCAGCAGCGTAACTTCCAGCGCTTCGATGAGGGTGAACTGCAGATTGATCCGGCGCATCCGGCGTAACTCTGCGTCGCGAGTCGCTATCGGAGCTTCCGCAAAGTCCCGCTCTAGCTTCCGTACTTGTCGCGGCGTACGGGCAGAGAAGAGCAGACCTCCCGCAAATTCCAAGGCACCAATGATCAGCACAGGGTACGCAAAACCACGCCACAGCGCTCGATCCTGTGCCAGCAGCCCTCCTCCCAGCGCCACGGCAGGTGCCCCCATCGCCATCAGTACAAACCCACCGCGCATCTCCTTGCGAAGGTACTGATGCATTTCATCCTGCAACTCCGGAAGTGATAGGGGGTTTGCCAGCAAATCCGGTGTCTCAGCCCGAACCTCAGCCAACGAGACGAACAAGGACACCACCAGGGAGAAAACGACCAAGATTCGGGCGCGAAGAGAAGACATGGCTGCTCTTTTATCGCTTGACCCACGGCTTAGGCAACAGGTGTAGTAAACCGCGAGGTTGCGCGACTAAGCGTGATCGATGCTACTACGCCAGATATGCCCCCCCAGGAACACACGGAGGGCGGAGCAACCGGCTTCTCCTCAACGGATTCAGTTGGTTCGATTGAGAAGTACGCTCAGCTTTGGACTGCCAGAGTGCACGACCGCCAAATCACGCTGACCTTTGCCGTCCAGATCCGCAATCACAATGGCACGTGGCTCTCGATCCACGGCGAGTCGGATCGGTGGGTCAAAAGAGCCATCACTCCGTCCGATCATCACCGCAATGGTCGGCAGCGTGGTGTCACAGACCGCCAAATCCACAATTCCATCTCCGTTCACGTCACCGCTGGCAATGCAGGTCGGTCCGTAACCGGGGAGTCCGAATCGGTACTCGTAGTCGGCGGGCCGGTCACTCACCGTTCCTGTCGAACCACCAAACATTCCTTGGACGAATCCTTTGTTTAGGAATACCTGCAGCGAACTACTGCGAGCACTCACCACTGCCAGATCCGGCTTCTGATCTCCATTGAAGTCATTGGTGAGGATTCCAGTCGGCTCATTGCCGGCAGTGAAAGTGGAGGAAAGCGAAAAGCCGTTCTCCTTGTCGCCTCCGAGCAGAATGCTGATGTTGCCGAGTCCTTCAGTGGTGCGAATCACTGCGACATCGGCCCGGCCATCGGAGTTAAAGTCCGCAGCCACCATCCGGGTAAGGGAATCTCCTACTGTCAGTGGAGTAGGTCGTGGTGCAGTGTCCTTGCCAACAAACGCCAGTGAGCTCGTTCCGAGCAGTAACGTCACACAAGGCCGGGAACGGAGAGAAGCCGCAATATCAACCAATCCATCACCGTTGAAGTCCGCTACGGCGACGCTATGCGTATCGCTGCCGCTCTGGCAGTCACCACTCATCAGGCCGGTGCTGTTTAGGATCGGCGTACGGTTTGTAAACTGACCGCTGGCACCGTTCATGAACAGAGAAAAGGAATCGCCCGCTCCGCTGGTCAGCAAATCTCGGCGGTTGTCACCGTTTACATCGACGGCATGTACCGACATCGCTTGAGTCGGAATGTCAAAGACCTGCGGCGCACGATACGTACCGTCTCCCACGCCGTAAAGCACGCTCAGGACTCCGTCTTTTGTGCTGTTCGCAGTGGCGGACTTGGGAGTTCCCACCACGGCCAAGTCAATCACCGAGTCGCCGTTCAAGTCCACCGCGATTAGGTCGGCGCTGCTCGTTGCCAGCGTTACGTCGCGACGATTCACACGGAGCCCGAGAGGCATGACTTGAATCGCATGCTCATCTCCGCCCAGCCTGGTTTCCACGCTACCGCTCGCCTGCTCACTACCGTCTTCGCTGAGGCCGAGCACGCCGAGGCTCCGCACGCTGTCAGCAGCCACGCCTGGTGGAGGCAAGATCCGAAAAGTGCGCGGCAGATCTCCGCCCTGCTCGGTGGCACCTCGACGTAATGCGGCGAGCGGCTCTTCAGAAATGGCATAGCGCCATTCGATTTCGTAGCTGGTGTAGCTGCCCGCACCTTCAACTCGAAGATCCAGACAAGCACCGTCGACTCCGCGACAGACCGGGGCGCAGGAGCCCCCGATCGCCAGAGCCGTCATGGCCAGCAGAGGACCGGTCAACCGTGAAGCCACACGCGAATAGGCCAAGGATCGTCTCATCATGGAAGCCAACCAACCTTGTCATGGGACACCGGAACCAAGCCGAGCACGAGGCCCGTCGCCACCGCCGCTGCCGCCACCCCCACGCCAGTCCAGAGCCACCACCGACGATGAACAGGGGCCTTCGGCTTCTCCGTTCGCACCACGGTCTGAGCCAGTGGCTCAAGTGATAGATCGAGGGTCAGTGTCTGGGTGGGCGGTAGCGTCACCTCGGTGTGCACAGGCCGATAGCCTACAGCTCGCACAGTGAGCTGGATGGGATCGGCCCATAGCAGTCGTCGCAGAGGCGTCATCCCCAGCCGCGCTTTGCCCGAAAGAACCTCGGCGGACACCGGCTGGGTCGTCACCGACAGGGTGCTGCTCTTCCGTTTCAGCGCACCGGACAAAAGCGACGGCAGCGTGCGGCCAAGCAGGTTCACGACCTCGGCAGGTGTGCAGCGCGGGCACTTGACCTCGACCGCTGCAGCCGGGTCGGTGATATCGCGATGCCGTACCGCCAACTTGAGCGAATAGCCGTCGCCCTTGTCGCTCCGCCGCAGCGACGCATGAAGGATGTACTCGACATCTACTTTCTGTGCCAAGAGCTGCTGACAATTCGCCTTGCCCGTACAGTCGCGAAGATGCGGAGCCGACAGCAGCGCTTGATCCACCGGTAGGACCGTCTGATCGACGGAACGCACCGATTGCTCGATGGTCGTCGCCAGATCCGATTGAACCTCGGGTAGCGTCGTCGCAAGATCATTCACCGTTAAGATTGCCGGCAGCAGCGACACCAGCAGCGTGCCGGTGCCCCGGTCGAACCGGACCTCGAACTGCCGGCCTGCGGAGATCACCACCTGACCGCTCAAGCGCTTGTTGGGATACTCGATGGCCAATCGGTGATCGCCCGGAGACAGCAGCAGCGGTGACGGCAAAGGAAGTACGCCAACCAGACGCTCATCGACCGAGACCAGCGCGCCGGCATCGGCCAGCACGATCACCCGACCCGCAGGCGGCAACGGTCCGGCAATGAGCCCCTGCGCCAGCTGCGACATCGATTCATCGGGCTTGCGCGCAGGATCCGACAGATAGCGTCTTAACAAATCCTGGGCTTCCAGGGTGCGCTGTTCGACCGTCGCCAGTCGTCCCAGATGCAGCAGTCCTTCGGCGCTTGGCGCGATCCGAAACGCCTCGGACAGCGCGGCATAAGCCCGCGAGTAGTCCTTTTCTGTCAGCGCCTGCAATCCCTGCTCGGTGAGCTTCTCCGCTGGAGAAAGCTGCACCGGCGGCGGCTTGCGAGGCCGAGCCTCGCCGTGCCGAGCAGAAATGCACGTCGTCACCACCGCGACGATCGCTATGACCCGCGACACCAAGTTCCAAAGCTTACGGCGAGGTCCAACCTGAAAGCGCCCCCCTCGCCCGATCAAGTGCCGCGCAGACATGGCTAGGCCGTCAGCTTACCACGACGACTGGCGTATCCCGAAGCACCCAGGCCTCGCAAAGTTTGGCTTGTGCTACGGTGCTCCGCCATGGCCGTGCAAACACCTACTCCCGCACCTAGCGAACTCGACCCATCCCAAAGCTTCATGGTAGCGACGTGGAACGTCAATTCGCTGCGGATGCGTTGGGACCGACTGACCGGGTGGCTCGCTGACAAGCGCCCCGACGTGCTGTGCCTGCAAGAGATCAAGATGCAGGACACCGACTTCCCCACCCTGGAGCTTCACGGCATCGGCTATCACGCGGTCGCACACGGCCAAAAGACCTATAACGGCGTCGCCATCCTGAGCCGGGTCGAACATGGCTCGCCCACGGATGTCAAATGCGGCATGCAGGACGGTGACCCAGACAGCGAGTCACGGCTGCTCATGGCGACGATCCCAGGACTCAAGCTGCGGGTCGGTTCCGTCTACGTGCCCAATGGACAGAGCGTGGGTGCCGACAAGTACGACTACAAGCTGCGCTGGCTCAAGCGCTTCCGCAGCTACCTCGATCGCGAGTGCGTCCCGAGCCAATCGCTCGTCCTGTGCGGGGACTACAACATCGCCCCCTCCGACAATGACGTTCACGATCCCGAAGTCTGGCGTGACACGGTCATCTGCCACCCGGATGCCCGCAGCGCGCTCCAGGCGATCCTCGACTTCGGCCTCATCGATACCCTTCGCCAGGTGCAGCCCGACGGCCGGATCTTCACCTACTGGGACTATCGAGGCCTGTCGTTTCCCAAAAACCTGGGAATCCGCATCGATCACATCCTCGCAACTGTGCCGATGGCCGCTCGCTGCCGCAAAGTCGAGGTTGATCGCCAAGCCCGCAAGGGTGAAAAACCGTCGGATCATGCGCCGGTTCAGGCCTGGTTCCTTCGAGAAACGCCTTCATTTCAAACAATTACAAAATAGCGGTTGACTCTCCGAAGAATTGAAGTAGAGTCCTCCTCACCTTAGTTGTTGCGGGGTGGAGCAGCCTGGTAGCTCGTCGGGCTCATAACCCGAAGGTCGGAGGTTCAAATCCTCCCCCCGCTACTGAAAAAGCAGAAGCCAAGTGCTTCTGCTTTTTTTTTGCCCAAAATCGCCCATGGCCCAAATGATGCCGTCATGCCACGCATTCTGGGCATCGACCCAGGCACTCTCCGTTGCGGCTACGCGGTCGTCGAAATCAGCACAGACCGTGCCGTCACTCAGCCCCGCTACATCGAGTGTGGCGTCGTAGAACTGCCTCCGCAGCAGTCGATCGCCGAGCGACTTCGCCTGCTTGCCTGTGACCTCCGCGACGTCATTGCCGAGCTACACCCGGACGAGCTAGCGATTGAGTCGGCCTTCGCGGGAGTCAACGTCCGCTCGGCGCTCATGCTCGGCCAAGCCCGTGGAGCCATCCTACTCGTCGGGGCCGAGGCTGGATTGAGCTGCCACGAATACCCACCGGCCACCGTGAAAAAAACCGTCTGTGGCAACGGCCGCGCCCAAAAAGCCGAGGTCCAGCGCGTCGTGTCCTGGTTGTGCAAGCTCACCACCCCGCCCCCGACAGATGCAGCCGATGCGGTGGCGATCGCGCTCTGCCACGCTTTTCATCACACCCAGCGAACGCTTACTTCCCAGGCACAGCGGCAGGCAAAGCCACCTTCTGCCACAGCGTCTCGATTGCGAGCGCTGGCCGGTTCCCGAACGCCGCCACCGCCAACTCGCAGCGATCGGTGAACACGCCATCCGCCCCGAACCAGCGAGCAAGCCGCATCTGCCAGCCCTTGTTGATCGTGTAGGGATGAACGATCAGCCCGGCCGAGTGCGCCCGCAGCGTGTGCCACGGGTAGGCAAAGTACCCCACCGGCCCGATGCCACTGCCCAGCGACTTGGCTTGCACAAGCAGCGCGGCAAAGCCGTCCTTTGCCACCATCTCTTCATCGATCAGATAGATGCGAGCGACCGCAGGGGCCAGCTTCTGAAAGTTGCGCAGACTGGCGGCAGAAAACGACTGAAACACCAGCTTGCCGTGGGTTGTCTCGCTCAGCGTCGGCGTCAGATAGCCGCGCCGACTGAGCAGTGCCACCAAGTCCGCCTCGATTCCCGGGAACCGCTCGGGGGACTTCGTCTCCAGGTACAGCCCGCTCATCTGGCCATCGGCCAACGCGATATCAACCAGCGAGTCGAGTCGCAAGATCGGTGTCCCGACAAATTCTGCTCGCGAGCGCTCGGGGAACCTGGCGTTAAACCAACTACCCGCGTCGAGCCGACTCAGCTCCTCCCAGGTAAACTCACTCACCGGTTGCTTTTCGCGACCTGGAAAGACGTCGCGCACGTTGGTGGTGCGCTCAAGCGTGTCGTCGTGCAGCGCAATCAGCACCCCATCTTTGGTGCGCTGAATGTCCGCCTCCAGAAAGTCCGCCCGCACCGCCTGCGCCAGTCGGTACGAAAGCGCCGTCTCTTCTGGAGCCAGGTACGACGCGCCACGATGCGCCATCACCGTTGGAAACGACAGACCGATCGCCCGCGTCGCCGCCGCGCCGTCATCGCGATGAACCGTCACAAAACCAAGCGCTAGGACCAGCGCCGTTGCCACAGACAACCCGATCCGCACGGTCAACCGGCTCATCGTCAGGGTTCCCCCGCCTCTTCCTGCCGCACCGTATCACCGGGACACAAGCCACCGACCACGCCCTGCTCTTTGGGACATAGTCCATATAGCTCTAGCTTGTGCTGGATCACCTTGAAACCGCCGAGTCGACTGGCCACCGTGTCTTGTAGCCGCTCGATCTCCGGCTCCTCGAACTCCAGGATCAGTCGACACTTCTGACAGATCAGGTGGTCATGGTGACGAGACTCCGAGCCAGCGACTTCGTAGCGAGTCTGGCCATCGCCAAACTGCCGAGACGCCGCCAGCCCGGCATCGAGCAGGTGCTTGACCGTTCGATACACGGTCGCATAACCAACCCGAGGATTGCGTCGCCGTACCGACGTGAGCAGCTCATCAATCGAAACATGGGAATCCGTAGAGTTGCTGGTCAAAAAGACATCCACGATCAGCTCCCGCTGGGCCGTCGTCTTCAGCGAGTTGCGTCGCTGATAAGCACTCCACTGATGCTTTAGCTCCGTCACCTGTTCTGCGGTGCGAATTTCGGGATGTCGAACCGACGTTGGCGATTGTGTTGCCATAGGGGACTCCGCTTCGCTCAATCCGTTACCCAGCTAAGCCACACGTTCTGCAGCGCGAGTGCATCCATGTGCGTCTTGACGAAACATCGCAGCGCGTCCAGCGGGGAACAGACGATCGGCTCGTGTTCATTGAACGACGTATTTAGCAGAATCGGCACGCCGGTTCGCTCGGCAAACGCCGCGATCAGCGCATAAAAGCGCGGACTGTGCTCGCGCTGCACGGTCTGCAAGCGCCCCGTCCCGTCGGCATGAACCACCGCTGGAATCAAGGCGCGCTTCTCGGCCCGTACTTCATCTACGAGCAGCATCGCTGGGGACGGCGCAGCCCGCACAAACCAGTCTGCGGTTGCTTCGTTCAGGATCGCGGGTGCGAACGGTCGAAACGGCTCGCGATGCTTGATCCGCCGGTTCAGGATGTCCTTCATATCAGCCCGACGAGGATCACACAGGATGCTGCGATGACCAAGCGCCCGAGGTCCAAACTCCATCGCGCCTTGGAACCAGCCGATCACGTCGCCCTGTTCGATGGCCGACACCGCCCGCTCGAACAGCGCCGCATCGCTCAATCGCTCGATCCGCAACCGTCCCTGAGCCGGCTGGCCGTCTCGTCCCACTGTCTCGACGCCAGCTACCTCGGCCCGGCCCTGCCCGTCCCACACCACCTCACCTAGTAGCTGCCGCACCGCCGCTTCGCAGTCCTCATCAGAAAACGTCGGGCCGGTATAGGCGTGGTGCATTACGAACCGACGGGGTTGCCTCAAGATCTGATGTTCAACCCACAGCGCCGCGCCAATCGATGTTCCGTTGTCTCCTGCCGCTGGCTGCACAAACAGCTCGCCAAACGGGGTACGGTCCAAAATCTTACCGTTGGCGACGGAGTTTAGCGCCACCCCACCCGCCAGCGTCAACCGTCGCTGCCCCGTCCGTCGCGCCAGCCCCAGCGCGACATGCACGACCGCGTCCTCCAGCAGGGACTGCAGGCTCGCCGCGACATCTTGATGATGCGGTAGCAGCGCGCTCCCCGGTTCACGAGCGGGCCCCAGCAGTTGGCACAGCTTGTCGCTATACAGCCTGCCCAGGCGCGGCGTGCCGTCGGCCCACGACATCTCGATGCCCTCGCGATGGTGCCGGAAATAGTCGAGCACCAGCGCAAAGGATCCATCCGGACGCAGCACGAGTAGCTTGCGTAGCTCGGGCACCTTGCGACCGTCTCCGTACGCCGCCAAGCCCATCACTTTTCCCTCATCGCCGTACTTGGGAAAGCCGAGCCACTGCGTCACCGCCGTATACATCGCACCAAGCGAGTGCGGAAAGCCCACCTCACCCAAGACCGCAATGTGGCGATCCGTCCCCTGGCCCCACATCGTGGACACAAAGTCCCCAAAGCCGTCCAGCGACAGCACCGCCGCTTCCTCAAAGCCCGAGGCAAAGAACGCGCTCGCTAGGTGTGCGCGATGATGCTCGACGGTGTGAAAGGCCGCCCGCAAGCTGCCCGTTCCCACCGCCTCCAGGACAGAAGCCTCCACCGAAGCCACTTTCTTGCGATTGTTGACTCGATCGACCACCTGCTGCCAAAGCCCGCTTCGGTCCCGGCCATGGAGAAGGCGCGTTCCAACGTGGAGCAGCTTGTCAAACAGGTGGGCCCGAGGATCGCGAGAGATGGCCACATGATCAAGCTGAGCCGCCGAGATCCCACCGAGCCGTAGGCACTCTCGCACCGCCAGCGCTGGGAAGCCGGCGCAGTGTTTCTTTCGATTCAGCCGCTCTTCTTCGACTGCGCAGACTAGCTTTCCGTCGATAAGCAGCGCCGCGCTGGCATCGCCATGAAAGGCATTGAGTCCAAGGATTCTCATGACCCCATCAGCGTACTAGCTCGGCACCAATATGCTGCCCACTCTCTCGAAACTCATCGATGGCGACCAGGAACACGTCCACCAGTCGATGATCAAACTGGACGCCCGAGCAGCGCTCGATTTCCGAGATCGCCGTGTCGTGCGGCATGGCTTTGCGGTACGCCCGATCCGAGGTCATCGCGTCGTAGCTATCAGCGATCGCAACGATTCGACCGATGAGCGGGATGTTCTCTCCCATCAGCGCCTGCGGATAGCCGTTGCCATCCCAGGACTCGTGATGACAAAACGCGCCCGGCACCAGATCGGCCATAAACGGAATCGGCTCCAGGATGCGCTTGCCCTTGGCCGGGTGGGTCTGGAACATCGCCACTTCCTCGGGGCTGAGCTTGCCGGGCTTGTTCAGCTTCTCCTGCCGAATGCCGATCTTGCCAATGTCATGCATCAGCGCCGCCCAGCGCAGCATTTCCAGCTCGTTTTCCGACAGGGTCAGCCGCTTCCCAAGCAGCTCCGCATAACGACTGACGCGCTCGGAGTGACCACGCGTATAGCGATCGCTCTCCTCGAGCGCATGGGCAAAACCCACCACGGTGGCCCGGAAGTTCTCGCGAAGCGAGGTGTTGGCGCGAGTCAGGTCGTCATTGCGCAGACGGAGCTGTTCATACAGACGCGCATTTTCGATCGACACCGCCGCTCGGGATGCGAGCACGGTCAGCAGCCGCCGCTGGCCTTCGGAAAAGCGGTAGCCCCGCGTATACGAGTACGCGTTGAGCATGCCGATCACCTGATCGCCAATCTTGAGCGGCGTCGAGCAGAACGACACCAAGCGTTTGTCTTTGGGCGGCTCGGCAAAGTACCGCAAAGCGCGAATCCCATGCGCAATCAGCGGTCGCCCCTGCATATAGTGATCGAGGATGGCGTTGGTGTTGAGTTCCCCCACGCCCGTCGCAGAGCCATACCAGTTGAGGTCGGTCTGCGCGTTCTTCGAGTACTTGCGGGTGCGCTCAACAAACTCGCCCGTCACCGGGTGGCGCATCGTCAGCGTCGCCACGTCCGCCTCAGCCTCGATGAGCGTCGCATCCAGGATGATGTCCAAGATGCGATCAAGCGACAGCTCATGCGCCATCGCCTCCGAGAGCTGATACAGCGTCACCGCCTCTTTGAGGAGGAAGTTCTCTTGCTGAAGCTTTTGCTGCTTGAGCGCCTTGTGGATGACCCGAATCACATCCTCGTTCTTGAACGGCTTGAGGATGTAGTCATAGGCCCCGCGCTTCATCGCCTCGATGGCCGTCTCGACGGTCCCAAACGCGGTCATGATGATCGTGACCACCGGCAGCCGCTGCTCGGCGATGCGCTGCAGCAGCTCCAGCCCGTTCATGTGCGGCATCTTCAGGTCGGATAGCACCAAGTGATACGAGCGCCGCTGCAGCTCTTGCAAGGCTTGCAGGCCGTCCTCGGCAAGTCGCACCGAAAAGCCCTCAGCGGAGAGCACGTGCATGAGCATTTCACGCACGACCTTCTCATCATCGACCAGAAGAATTCGCGCTGGCTCGTCGGGAGTCGCCGCATCCATGGCGCGCGAATCTACTGCCAAAAGTGACTAGTTCGCAACAAAACCTCTTCGGCTACTATGGCCACCCATGTCCGCACAGACCCGTCGCCTGCGCCTCTGTGTCGTCAGCTCCGTCGGTGGGCACCTCCGCGAAGTATTGGAGCTAGTCCCATCCTTTGGGGCAGCCGAAGTTCGTTTCATCGTAAACGATGACGTCAACGTGCCCCTGCCCGGCCCGGTCGAGCAGATCGCCCACGCCGAGCGCGACTCACTCGTTCTATGGAACCTGGTCGAAGCCGTTGAGAGCTTTCATCGCAACCGCCCGGATGTCCTCATCTCGACCGGTGCCGGACCCATTGTACCGCTCGCCACCGTCGGCAAGCTCTTCGGCTGTCAGACGATCTACATCGAGACGTTTGGCTCCGTCGATGAGCCCTCGCTCACCGGACGCATGATGGTCCCGCTCGCCGATCGCTTCTATTACCAGTGGCCTTCGCTAAGCCGGTTCTTCCCCAAAGGGCGCTACCTCGGACCCATCTTTGTCCCCGAGCCGCCCCAGGGCCCCGACGATGGCAGCATCTTCGTTGCCGTCGGTACCTCTCAGCGAGGCTTCGATCGACTGCTGCGTTGGCTCGATGACCTATGTGAGCAGGGCGCACTTCCCTACGCGCTCGCTGCCCAGCGCGGGCATGCGCACCATTACCCACTCCACTACCAAAGTTATCCATTTTTACCAAATGAACAGCTCGAGCAACGCATTGCTTCGGCCCGGGTCGTGATCTGTCACGCAGGGGCAGGACTCGTCGGGACGTGTCTACGCCATGGCAAGCGCCCGATCTTGGTGCCACGACTCGCCCGCTTCGGAGAAGCCATCAACGACCATCAGCTCATGCTCGCCCGCGCCCTCGCGCAGTCGGGTCAGGCCAGCGTCGTCATCGAAAAGTCCGAGCTGCTGCCCGCGATCCAGGCCGCGCTAGCCGCCCCTCCGCCTCCCGCCAAGCATGCCGACCACAAGCTGGTCGAGGCCATCGCGGCCGACCTCCGCAACATCGCTGCCGCCCGCCATCTTCTTATCTAACGATTCGAAGGTAACCACGCGACTTCGCAGGATATCGCCATAGGCAACTGCGTCCGCTCGTTGCCGTGAGGTAACATCGAAGGGCTTCGCCGACACGAACCGCCTTGGCGACACCACCGGCTGAAGGAGTCTTCGACTATGCGCTCAACCTGGCTTGGCTTTGGCTTGGGACTATTTACCCTCATCGGCTGCAACGCACTGTGGCAGGGCTACCTGTCCCCCCTCGACAATCCCGACGGCTCTCTCGACGTAGCCGACCTCACCGGGGCCGACCTCACCGGCACCACACCCGACGACCTCACCGGGGCCGATCTCACCTCTGTCCCACCACCAGATATGACGATGCCCACCAAACTGTGTGGCTTTGGAACTGTCCCATCGAATGTATTTAAATATGCACAATATTCAACCATCACCACGCTCCCAGCAGGTTCCAACTACGACCGAATTGCAGCTATTGATATCAACAACGATGGCATTGCTGAGGTTGGAGTATCTGATGGAAGCGCCACTGTTCGCATTGTAAACATCACCAAACCGGCCGCTACCTGTACCTACGCTTCGACCGCAAACTGTGCCGTCACAAATTCAGTACTAGATATTGAACCTCTTCAGATTTCTCCAACAGTGAGTGTTTTTGTTACTGCGGCACAGAATGGTTCCGCTGCGATTAGCACCTGTAGCTTGTTTCCGCCCACGCCGAAAGTACTTAGCAGCGCCCAGTTCAGCAACTCACCTACGTCTGGTAAGCGATTTCTGAGTATGCCTAGAATCGAAAACCCGACCTCAGGGCAGTTCATCTTCTCCGAAAAGTCGGGGGATGGAACTGGCGACCGTGTGGTCTCGGTCAAAATCGATGCTGCACTCACACTCAGCGCAGTGACACTGGACACCATCGCTGTCAATTCGGCCAGCAATGGTAGTTTTGAGCCAAGATACGCAGCAGGTGGCCGCATCGATGATGTGGCACCAGATGGCACGTTAGACTTTGTAGCCATCGAAGCCAAATCCGGCTCAGAGCGGCTTGCTTTCTACAATAACAACGGGACCGCTCCACAACTACCCAAGGGCTCCACTGCGGTGGCTGTCGGCTTTGAGGGATCGAATGACATCATGTCAGCAAAACTATCAAATGACTCATACGATGACATCGTTACCATCGCCAATGGAAGTACTCAAATCACCCCGTATATCATAGCCAACCCGACGACCATCACCAAGATGCCCGTGCATACCATTCCGAATGGCGCTAACTCAAGGAACAATTTACTATTTTACGATTTAGACAAGACCATCGGTTTCGATGAGTTGCTGGCAATCAATACCGGGTCGTCAGCCATCTCCATATACACGTACAGTGCCGGAACATGGTCTGCTGCCATGAACATCTCGGTAAAATCTCCCTTCGTACCAGTGGCCATGTCACTTGGCTATCTTGATAAAGCAACGTCTCCGAGTACGCCTGACATCTTTGTACTCGCAAAAAATGGCAGCACCTATGAAGTCGGCGTGATCCGATGGGTGCCGCCAGGCTTCTCGCTGTAGTCCTCGTGTCAGTCGCATCCTATGCAGACAACTTTCACTGCTACTACCACTTGAGGAGCACCCAGCGACGGGAATAGTCTGGCCAGTGGTCGCAATGGCTGCGCTTCCTTCGATATCCGAGATCGCACTGCCCGTCCTCGCCTCGCCGGTTTCACCATTGGCACCGGGCATGTTGGTCGTGCGCTCCCAGGTGATGCGACGGCTGCTGGGTCTGTTGCGAGCCGCCGCAGCAGCAGCGGTCGAGCGTCCCGTGCTGCTGGTCGGTCCGAGTGGAAGCGGTCGGAACTTTCTGGCGCGCTTCCTGCACGCACTGTCGCCACGAGCCCACAAATCGCTCGTCGAAGTGTCGTCTTTGGCCACCTCGCTACCCGAAAACTGGTCGACAGCAGCCGAACAGGCCCGTGGCGGTACGCTGCTCATTTCCGACCTCGACCGACTCGATGAGTATGGCCAGCGCGATCTACAGTGCTTGCTAGGTAGCCTGGCCTGTATGCCGAGTCCTCCTCGTCTGTGTGCCACTGCCTTGCCCGACCTCGACTATGTTCAGCGAAGCGGTCGGTTCGGGCGCTCGCTCTACAACCGGCTGGCAGTCTTGCGCATTGATATCCCGGCGCTCACCGACCGGACCGACGATTTGCCGGATCTCTGCCGTCTATTGCTCGCAGAGCACGCCGACGCCCATACCCCGGATCGCCCGCCACCTGTCTTGTCAGCCGATGCGCTGTCGCTGCTCGGCAGCTATGGCTGGCCCGGCAATGTTCGCGAGCTATCCAACATCTTGCTCCGGGCCCTGCTCAGCTCGGAAACTCCTACGATCACGGCAGAACAGCTCCGAGCACTTCTTCCCACCTCCACGCCAATCCCTGAGGTCCGCTTGCCGATCGGAACCTCGTTGGCGGAAGCCGAGCGGACACTCATCCTGGCCACCCTACGGGCTTGTGACGGCAACAAGCAGCACACGGCCGCCCAGCTTGGCATTACCCGACGAACGCTTTACCACAAGCTGGCCCGCTATCAGCGTCGGGACGGCACCAGCTAGCCCGAGCAGCGACGACCGAGCGAGTTAGAACAGGATTTCCACGGGCGGCGGCTCTGGATCTTTAAAGACACCAAGCGCTTCCAGCTCACTGTCGCTCACCTGGAGCCCGCCAAAGGTTTCGGGCGCCTTCAGTCGAAACGTAAACGGGTAAATCACCGAGACGCTGTCTTCGCTGTCGTTCGCCGGAAACTCCCAGGTCCGGATCGTCTCGGCCACACAGCTTTGCACCTCGACCGTCAGGTTACTCTCCGTGATGAGTAGCTCCTCGACCTTGCCTTGGGGCGTGATGTCGAAGCGAACCACCAGTCGCCCCGCCAGCTTCGGCTGCTTGAACAGGGCCTGCTGGTAGCAGTACCGAACCTGCTTGATATGCAGGTACATCACCCGTCGAACCACGTCCCGCTCAAGCTGATGGTCCCTCTGCGCATCAATCGGTGGCGGAGGAGGCGGCTGGGGAGGCGGCGGCAGGTTGTGAAGGTACTGCGGAATCGGACGCACCGTCGAGCTGCGCAACCCCACCGGCACTGCCGCATGGGCAATGTGTGGGACCAGCCACAGCAAACCGCAGAGCCCGAGCTTTCGCATCACCGTGTGTGCCTCAACTTCTTCATTACAGCACCTTGGCCCGTCATTCACACTGTGTTCCCCCAAATCCCACGATTTTGGGGGCTTTTCACGTCGCGTTCGACTGCGCTACGTTCCCCGCCACGCGGAGGAAAGCATGGTCACGGTCATCAAGAACGGTACCCTCGTCACGGCGAGCGACACATTTGCAGCCAACCTGTGGATCGATGGCGGCAAGATCGTCAGCCACACTCATCCGAGCCAGCCCATCCCCACCGGGAGCGATGTTCGAGTCGTCGATGCGGCTGGCTGCTATGTGATTCCAGGCGGAATCGACGCCCATACCCACCTCGACATGCCCTTTGGCGGCACCACTTCGAGCGATGACTTCCTGACCGGCACCCGCGCCGCGGCGTACGGCGGGACGACGACCATCATCGACTTCGCGATCCAACAAAAGGGCGGCAGCCTGCGGCACGCCCTCGACACCTGGCATCAGAAGGCGGCCGGGAAAGGCTGCATCGACTACGCATTCCACATGATCGCCACCGACGCCCCACAGTCGGTCCTCAAAGAGATGGGTGACATCGTCAGCGAAGGCGTCACCAGCTTCAAGCTGTTCATGGCTTATCCGGGCGTCCTGCTGCTCGATGATCAGTCCATCTTCCGCTGCATGCTGCGCGCTGGGGAGATTGGCGCGCTCATCTGCATGCATGCCGAGCATGGCCTGCCGATCGATGTGCTGGTCGAACGAGCGATTGCGCAAGGCCACACCGCCCCGATCTACCATGCCCTCACCCGCCCTGAGGTGGCCGAAGCCACCGGCACAGAGCGCGCCATTGCGCTGGCGGAGATGGCCAAGGTTCCGGTCTACATCGTCCACCTATCGGCGGCCCGAGCGCTCGATCGAGTCCGCGAAGCCCGCGACCGGGGTCTGCCCGCCTATGCCGAGACCTGTCCGCAGTACCTGTTCCTGTCCGACGACGCACTCCGCGGCACGCCCGACGATCCCTTCGATGGTGCCAAGTACGTCTGCACCCCGCCGCTTCGTCCAGCCAGCCACCATGAGCACCTGTGGCGAGGCCTGCGCAATCATGACCTGCAAGTGGTATCGACCGACCACTGCCCGTTTTGCATGAAAGACCAGAAGGAACTGGGTCGCGACAGCTTCGCCAAGGTTCCAAACGGTATGCCCGGCATCGAGACCCGCCTGCACCTGTTGTTCGAGGCTGTCGCCGAGGGCAAGCTGTCCCTCAACCGCTTCGTCGAGATCGCGAGCACTGCCCCGGCCAAGATCTTCGGCCTGTATCCACGCAAGGGCTCGATCTCGGTAGGCTCCGATGCCGACGTGGTGGTGTGGGATCCCAAGCGTGCGCTTAGGCTATCCCATGAAAACCTGCACATGCGCGTCGACTACGCCGCGTATCCCGAAAAGACGGTGCCCGGCTCGCCCCGCTACGTGTTCTCCCGTGGGGAAATGGTCATCGATCAAGGCCAGTACGTCAGCCGCCCCGGTCACGGACAGTTCGTTCGCCGCTCGACCTTCTCGCTCTAGGCTCTCGCGCTCCGAGCGCAGCCGCCCCCGCGACCCTGCCTGCTCTACATCGACTCCAGGGGCGTCAGCTCTGCTGTGCCATAACCAATCGGGCCGCACGGACAACAGCTCTCCGCGCTCTCTTCCTTGAGCGTCACCGTCACTTGTTGTGGGCTGTAGTTTGCTGCCTGCAGGTCGATGGTGTGCTCGCCCGCTTCTAGCGCGCACAGAAAGACGAGCTGCTCGCTGGACGTCACCAGCGCACAGGGCTGACCCTTTACCGAAACGGTCACATCGGTGAGCACCATCTGCGTCCAAGCATCGCTCACCTTCAGGTACAGGCCAGACGGCTGGCAGCGGTCGCACAGGACCGACGTGCAGCAGCCGGACAGCGCTGCCATAGCCAGCGCAAGCACAAAGCACGCAAGGGGTCGCACGCGCCGAGGTCGCATGCCGCAGAGCTTAGGCGACCCGGCGCACCGGGACAACTAGTGGATGGAAGGAAGAAGGGTGCCCGCAACACGAGCGGCTGCGGGCAGGTGGCGGGAGACTACTTGAGGGTAAAGTTGACGGTCGTGGTGCCGTCCTTGGTGACCGAGTCCATCTTGGTCTCGGTGAGGGAGCCGTCTGCACTGACCGCCCGAACTTCCCACATACCGACCGGAATGGTGGTCAGGAAGTTGTACGCGCCCGAGCTATTGGTGGTGGTCTTATAAAGCCCACGGTTCACCGTGAGTCGCGCACCAACCACCGGCTTGCCCATCCCGTCGACAACCTGGCCTAGCAGTGCACCCTTGCCAGGATCGGGGCCGACGTGGACGCGGAAGTGCTGCGCGGTCTTGGTCAGGTAGCCGCGCTGATCAATCGGCACCACGTGCATGACCCAAATGCCGTTGGCCAGTCCAGCCCGCAGGAGCTGCTTCTGGGTCGAAGGAACCATGGTCGCCATCGAGGCAGCCGGCTGCGTCTCGCCATAGCGGTCGAGCACGTAGTAGATGCCCTTAAAGTTCTTGTCGTCTTGCGGGAAGGTCCACGCAAAGAAGACATCGACCCCCGGATACCAGGTTCCCGGCGAGGGGTGGCTGGTCGAAGACACCGATGGAGGGGAGGTGTTGATGTTGACCTTGAAGATGTTCTCGATCGTACCGATGTTCGACATCGCATCGATCGGCACGATGTGGAAGTAGTTGGTACCATCGGTCAGCTCACTCACCGCGGCCGTGGTCATCTCGGTCGCAGCGACCTTGCCACCATTGGCGGGGGTTGGGGGACGCGACTGACTGGTATTGACCCCCCAGTAGTAGCCTTGCCGACCCATGAAGGCTTGATCCCACGCGAGCGACAGGCCGGGGGAATCGTCGTTGTAGTAGAGCGTCTGGTCGGGATGCGAAGACGACGAGATGCTGAGCGGCGGAATCAAGCCCTCGGTCTTGGCACCGTTGATGGTGCCGGTAACCGTCTTGTCTCCACTGTTCAGGATCTTGATCCGACCCTGACCACCTGCACCGCCAGCGTAGGAACCACCCGCGCCACCCGCGCCGCCAGCAGCCGATACCGACCCGGTGATGGTCACTTTCTTCTGGGCTGCGATCAGAATGCCTCCACCCGAGCCACCGCCGCCGCCGCCGTAGCTCCCGGAGCTGCCACCCGCTTCGCCGTTGGCAGTCACCTGGCCGTCGATGGTGATGGTCTTCGCAGCCATGAGGCGCAGCACTCCGCCGCCTTTACCGCCCCTTCCACCGACCATGCTGGAGCCACCGCCAGTACCACCTGCGCTACCAGGTGCCACGATGACATCCGTAGTACTGCCCCATACATAACCGCCAGAGCCGTATCCATATTGGCCCGATGTGCCATAGCTGCCGTAGCCACCACCACCAGCCGCATAGTACGAGCCGCTGGAATAGTATCCACTGCCGGCACCGTCTGGGGAGTTGCCAGTCGGGTTGACCACTATCGAAGCGCCCATCTCGACGGTGATCGAGCCCCTGGTGCGGAGCGTCAAGTTGCCGGTCGGGGAAGACAGAGTCGCACCTGAACGGATGATGATGTCGCCGTCGATGAGCTGATCCCCATCGAGGGTCTTGTTGGCACCGACATCCAGGCTCGGCAGAGCACAGCGCGCTTCTTCGCAGAAGGTGCCGCAGGTCTCGCTCACGGTCCAGGCACTGCCCGTACCATTGCAGGTCTCGACGTTCTTGCCATTGCAGCGCTTGGCACTCGGAGTACATGCCCCGGTACACAGGCCAGCGGTGCAGCCCACGGTACAGGTCGCCGAGTACAACCACGCCGTACCGGTCGCGTTACAAATCTCCACGGCCAGTCCCGCGCCGCAGCGGTAGGTGCCCGGCGTGCAGGGCAGGCCCACGGTGACCGTCATGTCCCCGGTCGTCATGCCGGCCATGTCCTCTGGAGGCATGCCGGTCATGTCTTTGGTCGGGTCACCACCACCATCCGGATCCTCGACCACGGTCATGTCGACTGGGCCGTTCATGTTGGGGTTGCCGCCGCCGCCACCACTAGAGCAGCCGACCAGCAGAACCAGCCCCATTGCGTATGTAATCGCAGAGCTTTTCTTCATGGATTTCCTCACAAGATGAATCGTTTGGGCGGCATCATACACATACAGGGCAAGCGGAAAAGTGCCCAAATTCGTCTGAGTGTGTCACTTTGTAGGTGTGTCCACTCGCTCTAGCGGCCCGGTACCGGGCCAGGCCAAGGCTTTTGCACTGCCGCCGACTCAGATCAGCGGCAAGTCGGCATCGTCCGATTCCAAGACGGTGCTGCGCAAACGCCCGCGTAAGCATCGCGCCACGCCGGTTCGTGGCCTCTCCCTACTCGCAGCAGGGGCCGATCGATTGGGGCTGTGGCCCAAGCTGTGGGAGCAGTGGGTCTGCCGCACGTTTGCATTGACGCTGCACGCGTGCGTGCCCCGTCTGTCGGTGTTTGCACGCGCCGAGAAGCTCGTGGATGGCACGCTGACGGTGGTGGTGACCTCCTCTGCGGTAGCCAGCGAGCTGTCGTTTGTCCGCGACCTGCTGCTCGAACAGATCAACCGGGAACTACTCCAGGCCGTCGGACGACTCGACGATCGACAGCGACGAGCGGTTCGGCCCGTGCTCCGACTCCAGCATCGTGTGGGCAAGCTCGCGGATCTGCCCGATCCCGCACAGTGGCAGGACCGACCAGCACCTCGCCGCAGCAAACCGCCTCCGAAGGTCAGCCTAGAGACCCAATTGGCTGTAGCCACGGCCAGTCAAGAGATTGCCGACGACGATCTCCGACTCCTGCTGCTCCGCCTGGTGGGGGCGACCACTCGAACCGCTTAGTACGCAGCCAGGACAGGCTCATCCTTCCCTAGGCGTTTTGGACAAACTCAATTTGTCCACCTCACCTTTCCCTAAGCGTTTTGGACAAACTCAATTTGTCCACCTCACCCTTCCCTAGGCGTTTTGGACAAACTCAATTTGTCCACCCCCCCTTGCCTAGGCGTCTTGGACAAACTCAATTTGTTCACCCCCCCCTTGCCAGGGCGTCTTTCACAAACTCAATTTGTCCGTCCCACCCTTTGCCAGGGCGTCCTAGACAAACTCAATCTGTCCATCCCACCCTTTGCCAGGGCGTCTTAGACAAACTCAATCTGTCCACATCCCCCTTCCAAGTAGGTGCAAACAGGCTCAATTCGTTCGACATGCCCGTAGTCGCTTGCAGTCGGACGGCTGTTTGCCCTACAAAGGTCAAAATGCAAGAAATGAGCAGCGAATCAGGTCAGCCAGCCATAGGCACTGTGCTGGTGACGGGGGCCAGTCGAGGCATCGGGCTGGATTTTGTACGAGCATGGCTGGAACGTGGGGCACAGGTCATCGCAGGATGCCGCAACCCGACCGGCGCTTCGGCGCTCGGTACCCTTATGAGCGAGCACGGCGAGCGACTGCGCGTTATGCAACTCGACGTCACCGATGAGCGCTCAGTAGAAACGATGGCGGGAGCACTCGGCAACCTGAACATCGACCTGCTCATCAACAATGCGGGCATCCTGCAAGTCGAGTCGCTGGAAAACATGGACTTCGCCAGCATCATCGAGCAGTTCAAGGTGAATGCTCTCGGCGCGCTCCAAGTCACGCGGGCCCTTCTACCGAACCTGCGAGATGGTGCCAGGATCATCAACATCACCTCTCGAATGGGTTCTCTCGATGACAACACCTCCGGCGGCTATTACGGCTATCGGATGAGCAAGGCGGCGCTCAACATGGCGACGCGAAGCCTGGCGGTGGACCTCAAGAGCCGAGGCATCATCGTCATCGCGATGCATCCCGGCATGGTCCAGACCGACCTCACCCGCGGCTTTGGCATGCTGACCCCGGCAGAGAGTGTTGCGGGAATGAATCAGGTCATCGACAAGCTGACCATCGAGCAGAGCGGACTGTTCCTGCATTATCAGGGCACGACACTGCCTTGGTGAGTCTGCTTCGAGCCGCGCCGTGTCGCCCGCTCGGGACTGCCTGGGCGCTGCCCCTGCTCCTGTGGTCAGCCGCTGCGTCTGCTGAAGGCGACGGAAGGTCTGAAGCCAAGGGTACCGCCGCGTCCGGACGGCCTGAAGCCAAACTGGCCGATGGCACCAAGCGAGCCGATATCATGCGGCTGCTCCAGCTAACCCATGCGGCATCGATGGGAGATCTGGCCGTACAACAGCTCATCACCACCTATCGGCAGACGATGCCGCAGGTCAAAGACGAAATCTGGCAGGAGCTAAAGAAAGAGATCAGCTCCGAGGAGCTGCTGCTGCGGCTCGTACCAATCTACGATAAGCACTTTAGCGCCGCCGAGCTCAAGGAGCTGCTTCGCTTCTACGAGTCCCCGATAGGTAAGAAGGTCACACAGGTCATGCCGACCGTGAACCAAGAAGCGATGACCGCAGGACAGACCTGGGGCAGCGAGATTGCGGTTCGCATCAAGCGCCGCCTCGATGCGGTCAGCCCGCAGCCAGCCACCACCCCAGCAAATCCACCAAAAAAGTAGCCCTACCCTAAGTCCCGGTGGCTCGTCCCGACTGCGCCACTGCACGCTCCGAACCCGGTAGCGAGGCCGGGTCGTCCCCCTCGTTCTCGTACAGATCGCGAACCTGGTCGGTCATGACCCGCTTGGTAGTCTCGCTGACTTTCCACACCGCGTGCTTGGTACTGTTCGTGTGAAAGTCGACAAAGCCGAGTACCCGCGAAACCACCTCGACGCCCATCGTACCGAGCCGAAACAGCGCTTCCCGAGGCTTCGACACGTCGATCTCTGACAGCGCCAGCCGGGCAATCCGCCAGACGTTCATCGTCGACACGGAATAGCCGGACACCGAGCGCAACCAGATATGGCCAGCGGCAATGCGCCGACGCTGACGAATGAAGTCGCGCACCGTCTCGGGCCCGTGGTTGTGAACCACCGCCTCGGGCACATAGGCAAGCCGATAGCCCGCGTTACAAACGAGCTGCTCGATGCTCGCCTCATCAACCGCGCTCTCGGTGGGAAGGTCACGAACGATGCCCGCCCGAATCATGACCAGCTCCCCGAGCTTCGGTGCCTCCAGGGCGACTCGATGGTGCATCTGCCACAGAAAACGAGTCGCCTCGCCAGTGAAAGTGCCATAGCCGTTGGTTGGCACGGGGCGACCGCCACACATGCCGACCTCTGGGTTTATCAAGAAGCACTGCACGAGGCGCTCAACGACCTCACGGGATACCAGGAGATCAGCGCTACACACACAGATCGCATCAACATGAGGGTTCAGGGTTCGCAGGTAGGAGTTGATGGCCGCCACCTTACCCCGCCGCTCCGGCTCCTCGATGAGCCGGACCGGAACGCCAGGACGGCTCATCCGCTCGCGAACGATCTCGGCAGTGCGGTCGGTGCAGCCCGAGGCGACGACGACCACCTCGACGATCTTGGCGCGCTTGACGCGCTGGGCCCGCAGCGTGTCGAGAAGCTCACCGATGTTGCGCTCCTCGTTATAGGCGGGAACGGCGATACTGACTCTCATACGGAACCTCGTTAGTCTTAAGCGGTATAGAGAAGCAAAGCTCGCAACGGGAATCTATGTCAGCCAACCGGTCGTTAAGCAAGTCGGTTAGGCCCGTAATTTGATTCCCATCTGTAATCTAGGCAATTCCGCCACGTTACGCCAGCAGCTGACTTGCAGAATTGAGAATCAACCTACCGGCGCGATACCCACGCGGAGACTGCGGCTCGCTCTTCAGCGGTTGGATTGCCAGCTCCCACGGGAGGCATCGGGGTCGGCAACCCCTCGACGACCCGCTGCCCAAGAACATGTCGAAACCGTGACCACGAGCTGTGAGTCGACAGATCCAGGTGGGCGCTGCCGCTCGGCAGATGGCAGGTCTGACAGAGCCGCTGAAACACAGGAATCATCTGCTTGCGCCACAGCACCAGATCCTGCCCCCCCCCACTCTCTTCACCCACGCGGGTCACTTGCGAGTCGCCAAGCAGCCAGGCATCACCGCTTGGTGAACCAAGCAAGCGAACGGCTGCGTCGGGGCCATCCACTGGGGTCGTGGGAAGTGGCGCGGTGAGAAGTTGCCCGTCTCGGATCAGCGCCAACGAGTCGCTGAGCAACACCCAGACGCCCGAAGACGCCGAGGACAGCGCACGCACTTGCTGGGAGGAGTCAACAGCATAAGCCTGCTCTAGCTGCCCCCCGTTTTCTCGAAACAGACCTTGGCTGGTCGCTGCCCACAGCTTGCCCGCAGGGTCGAAGGCAACCGCCATCACCTCCGGTAGCTCCAAGTGACGCAGCGAATCGGTCTGTGAATCGAACCATTGCACGCCGCCCCCCTCACCAAGACCAGCGGCCTGCCCCCCGCTGCCGACCAGGCCGTGCAGTGCCAAGTCGTACTGCTTGAGTGCTTTGCCATCGGAAACCATCAGCTTGCCGTCGACGACAAATCCGACCAGCGCGCCTCCCAGATGGGCCACCTCAGAGACTACTTTTCCGGTTAGCAGATAACGCGCCGAGACGTCTTCTAAAGAGAGAGGCTGGGTCGAACCAAAGCGAAGCCGGTAGACATGCCCCTCTGCATCGACTCCGAGTAGCCAACGCCCCGCAAAGCCAAGCGCTGGAACCACCGCTGCCGAACGCCACGAGCGGACCGCAGCCTCTTTCCCCTGCGACTCGCCGCTGGACCAGAGCGAGACCCCGGTATCGCCAAACAGCGCCACCTCGTCGTCGCCTTCAGCAATCGTGGCCACTCGCCCTGCCCCAAGCGCCGTTGCGTTCCATTCGATGGGATGGATCGCCAGCTCACCAAGGACAAGCTGCTCACCGATAGGCTGTCCGCTTCCACAGCTAGCGGAAACGCCCACGAGCAACGCGCTGAGCACCAGTCCTAGCAGCCCAGTTCGACGTATCGGTTGGTTTGGGTTCGATTGTGCTGGTCCCATGGTGAAAAATTGTTCTCAATAGGGCGAGAATATCTACTATTTTCCGAGTAGTTAGAGACTTTCTGCTGCTTCGTAAAGGAGGCTTGCTGATGCGTAGAGCCCAGCGTAGGCGACGTACACTTCTTGGCACCCTGGCCCTTGGTATGACGCTAGGTGGCGTTTCATGCGAACAGGCTCCAGTGTCACAAGACTCGGTTTTGCTGCCGCCCGTCGAAACCACTCCGCTGCCACCGACGTTTGAAGCAGTCGGCCCTGAAAACTACGTCAGCAAGGTCAAGAGCGTCCTTACCGGACTGCCGCCCACGGATGCCGAGGTACAGTCGGTTCGGACCGACGAAGCAGCGCTTGGTGGCCTCGTTGACGAGTGGATGAAGACCCCGCAGTTCCAGGCCCGGATGCTGCGCTTCTTCTCTAACGCGTTCCAGCAAGGGCAGCTCAACCGGGCCAGCCTGATCGAGATGGCTCCCGACGCACCGATCAGCGACCGAATGCTCGGCAACATCCAAGCCAGCTTCCCACTGACGGCGTGGCAACTGACGATGGTGGAAGGCCGGCCGTTTACCGAAGTGGTAACGACCGACCGGTTCATGATGACGGCACCTCTTGCGACGCTCTATGCGTTCATGGATAACCGTCACACTAGCGATCTCAACCGGGGCACCGACTACATCACGACGGCCAACCCGAACTTCAAGTTCACGCTGTCGAACAAGAGTGGACCGATTCCCCTCGAAAAGACGCTCGACCCGCTCGATCCGCTGTTTATGAACTGGTATCTGCCAGCGGCGATCGCGGCCCCGTGTACCGACCCGCTGGTCTACCCCCGTGATACGCCTCGGCTCTACCAGTTCCTGTTTGGTGCGGTCAACGCCAGCACCGGCGTGTGCCTCCAGTCGTTTGCGACGCCGTCCCAGTTTGCCGATGCCGAATACGATGCCTGGCGAATGGTGACCATTCGGCAGCCGAAGCAGGGCGAAAACGCGACGCTGTTCTATGACCTAAGTACGATGCGGACCGGCACCGAGCTGGCGCTGCGAGTCCCCCGCGTCGGCTTCTTCACCACGCCCGCGTTCTTTGGAAACTGGGCGACCAACACCAGCAACCAGGCGCGGGTCACCATCAATCAGACGCTGATCGTGGCACTGGGGCGCAGCTTCGATGACAGCAACAACACCCAGCCGCTGGCGCTGCCACCGACCGACAAAGCGCACTCCTCTGATCCGGCCTGTTACGGGTGCCACAAGACGCTGGACCCGATGCGGCAGGTGTTCCGGCAGGCGTACACGCTGACGTACCACGAACAGAAAGACCCGGCGCAGACCTCGATGCCGGGTGTGTTTTCATTCGATGGCATCACCAAGAACGTGTCGTCGCCCTAAGAG
>JBGAUT010000014.1:0-127088 GCA_044228505.1 Polyangia bacterium
GCCCACCAGCGCCAGCGCCCCGAGCATCACATCAATGATCGACTTGGGATCCTCAATGCGCAGAATATGATCGGGCGAAATGACGCTGGCCCACTGCCTAATAATCACGTCGTCCTGGTAGTTGGCGTAAAGAGGATTCTCTGTGGCAGCCTGCGCATCTTCCGCAGGGCGTTGGCTTGGATCGTAGGTGAACTCGGCGATGGGAACATCGCTGTTTGGACCGGTCTCGCCTTTTTGGGAAATGACACCCTCGAAGCGCTGAATGTTGCCGTTCACTTCTAGCTCGACCCGATAGGACGTCGGCGCAAGGTCGGTCTCGTGGAACCGATAGTTCTGGACGTAGACGCGATACTTGCCGGTGGGAGCAGTGCCCTTTCGCCACCGGACGTTTTCGACGGGCTTGGTCGTCTCACCACGCACATTACGATCGACGTCCAGCTCACCGCGACAGACGGACTGCTTGTGTCCATAAAAGATGTGCTCGCCCGATGGCGTCACAACGTGAAGATCGAGGTCGTTGCGGTTGTCCCAGATCAGGCTGGCACGAACGTCGACCCCTTCGTAGACACCGCCCGCTGCTTCGACGCGCTTTTTGATCTCGGCATCAATGTCCCGACGGCGCTCCGCCATCGACTTCTGCGGATAGATGAAAAAGACGTGATACTTCTGCGCAAGCTCCGCAAAAATCGCGCCCGAATCGAGATCGTGGCGCTCCTCCCGACCGAGGACACGGCGGATCTGTTCGCGACTCACCTTGGGATAGAAGCCTTCGTCACCAAGGAAAAAGAAGTAGCCCTTTTTGCCGTTTCGCAAGCAGTCCAGCTTCGAGTGGCGAGCGTAAAAGTAGGCCGCTAGCTCGTAGGACTCTTGGCCAGTGCCACCGCCGCCCTCTTCGATCCAAATCTTCGATAGCACTTCGTCGAGCCGGTTGTCCGCCTCGAACTGTCCCACTTGCAGCGGTGCCTGATCCGAGTTCGCATCCCCAATGGCGGCAAAACTAACCGCCGGACCGGAGACGTAGTTTTTCATAATGATCTGCCCGATAAACATCGGCAGCTTGTCGTAGAAGCTGCTGATCAAGGCCATCGCAGCGATGGCAGAGGCCAGGTGCGGCTGGGCGTGTGGTCCTTTTGTGGTCCCTCCGCACTTTCAATCCACAGTTCCGAACAGACGTGGGGCAGAGGCCTCTCCGTGTAACGACTAGGAGCCAGTTTTCAGACGGAGAGATGCTCCTCTGTGCCCCAACGGAGGAGACCCAAACACGGCACGGTGTGGGTCAGAAATTCAGCCTGGAATTGCTCCTTGATGGACCGGAAGCGAACGCGATGGAGTACGGCCATCTAGTCATCCGAGCAGGATCGGCCCCCCATGATCTAGCGGTGGTCCATCGTCTGCGAAGTTTCGTATAATGATGCGGTGAAGCGGACAAACACGCGTCTTGGTGGTTTGGGGATCCTTGCGCTGGTCCTTGTGGGGCCAGGTCCGGTTCAGGCCGGCGATCGTGGTCCCGAGTTTCCGTCGCTACCCTCGGCAACCGCGCTGTCGTTTTACCAGAAGCTGACCGGCATCATGCCAGGTGCGCGCAAAGATCTGCGCTGGACCCTCAGCTTCGTCGGCGGTCAACCCCGCCTGTCTGTGCAGACGCGCAACTGCCCGGGGTCCAGCCAGGAGCAAGGAGCGGCTGTGCCAAGCTGCAAAGAGCCCTTCGGCAAGCCGGTGGTGTCGTACGAAGGCAAGCTGATTCAGCGGCCCTACGGCGTTGAGCTGCGGCTATCAAGAGAGGCACCGGCAGAGGACTATCCGTCGGGGATGAACTTGACTTGCTTGCGCACCGTGGTTGGAGTGCTGCCGCCCGGTGCCTCGCTTGGGATGGGGGATGCCTGCAAAGGCGACGGGCCACCGCCGCGCTGGCAGCCGGGGGCGACCAAGGATGTCGGGCTGTGGCTGTGCAGCCTGCAGAATGAGAATGGGGAACCGTGGTCCGGCTCTCGTTCGGTGGGGCCGCTGGCCTTTGCACCGAAGGCAGGCGTCGAGTGGCTCTTCGTCAACAACGACTGCGCGGGCCAAGAGGGCGCATATCGTGCGCTGCCGGGCCCGTAGGCGGCTACGTATCGACCGTTCGCGCTGTGTCGTCAAGGCTCTGGAAGCATTGGCATAGTCCGAACAAACGGACTGGAACGCTGTCTTCCCAGGGGCCGAGTCAGTTGTACCTGACCGGGCCCGCTTGTGTATCCGGCGAACCCGGGTGCAGCCCGTCTGACCTATTTTTATGAGGCATTGTTGGATACCGTGGAGTTTCTGGAAAATGAATGATACAAGTTCCGCACCAGACATCAGCTACCATGGCTGAGCCAATCATAGAGAAGTAAGCGTACGTGACGCACTCGTGAAATCAGTTAAAAAATGCTATTTTACTACACTGTAAACTTGCAGTACGATCAACAAACGCGGGAGAGTCTGGGCTGGCTTCCGTATTTGGCAATGCCGACAGCTCACCGATCGTTTTTGTCGTATGGAGAAGTGTGATCATGCATAAACTGCTCAGGGTATTTCTCATCATACAGACGCTGTTTCTCGGTATCACGGCGGTCTTGGGCGGGTTGGCCCTGGTCACTGGATGGAACTCACCACCGCTTTCGGAATTGAACGGGTCAGTATTCAAAGATTTCACCATTCCGGGAATTTCGCTATTTTTGATTGTTGGCGGCAGCGGGTTCTGCGCTGCGGTGTCGCTCTTTCGAAAGAGTCAATTAGCCAACGTGTTTTCAATCGCCGCCGGAGCGGTGATTATGTTTTTCGAATTTGTTGAAGTGCTTACCATCGGATCCCCTCCCGGTGCTGCAAGGAATCTTCAGATTGTATATTTTGGGCTCGGATTTATCATCGTTATAACGGCGCTTGCGGTACGGTTCATGGAAATCACCGCAAGCCATACCAGCGCGAACACGACCTCGTCTTTCAAAGACTGAGAGTATTCCGGAATCTCCTGATTCAGCAGCGCGACCGGCTCTGGCACCTTTGTGCGCCTGTCGCTGGAGCACTCCGATCGACGCAGCCTCGCGCAGCTCAGACACGTACTTCTATGATGAATGTGGAGAGAGTCAATGCGCTCTGCTTCAGCATCGACTGCAACTCTTCGTAAGTAGGCAGGACATAGCTCATCAGGAATCAAACGATGTCTACCGTGGCGGAGAATCCTGAAAACGGCAGCGACGGTTCGATGTTGGCTAGAGCTTCAGTTTCTTCATCTCTGAGGCCATGAAGCTGTCATTGATGTGAGCGTAGACCATGGTCATCTGAATGTCGGCGTGACCCAGCAGCTTTTGCAGCGTGGGGATCGATCCGCCAGACTGCACAAACAGCGACGCGAAGCTGTGGCGAAGACAGTGCAGCGGGGCCTGTGGAACCCGGAGTCCGGCGGCGCGGTAGAGCGCAACCGGGCTGGGCGCTCGATACGCTTGATGCCAAGGCGCAGCATCGAAGTTGCGTTTCTTCGGGCTGAGAGGGCAGATGACGTCCTCCTTCGTCGCCGGACAGCGACTCTGCCAGTCTCGCAGCGAGGTGAACAGCTCATCAGGCATCGGCACGGTGCGCGGCTTTCCTGTCTTGGTTACCCCACGATAGGACTTGCTCACGGTGATGACCCCTCTCTCCAAGTCGCAGTCTCGCCATCGCAAGCCAAAAATCTCCCCGGCCCGTAACCCTGCCAAGAGGCCGAGCCGCACTGCCACAGCGAAAACCGCCCCGCGCAAGTCATGCTTCGCCTGATCATCTGCTGCGTCGAGGAGTCTCCGGGCCTCTGCGAAGCTCAAGAACTCAAGCCGTGCTTCCTTGCGGGGTTTTCGAAGTCCCGCGAAGGGGTTTTGAACCACCAGGCACTGCTTGGTGGCCCACGCGAACACGCAGCTTATCTGTGACAAACGGACCGCAGCCGTGTTGGCTGCCCCACTACGGATGAGGACGTTCCGCAGCTTCTCAGCTTGTGCGGGGGAGAACTGGGACGCGACCAACGCCCCGACCTGACGCAACACGGGACGAAGGTGGGTCCGGGCTTTGCGCGCCCAACGATCGTGATTGCGGATTTTCGGTGAGTCGTACTCGCTCAGAAAGCGCTCCGACAGATCGGCGATTGTCATCATCGCCAGCTCGGGCTCTCGCTCCGGCACTCCCAACTTGCCGCGTGCGATCCGGGCCTCGATCTCGATGAGCATCCGCTTCGCTTCTGCGTGGGTATGTTGTCCGCTCGCTCTCTGCTTGCGCTTTCCATCGACGTCGACGAAGCGCAGATACCACCCGACGAAGCGACCGCCCTTTACCTTCCTTATCACCTCACCCATTGCCGTGGTCCTTTGGTGGTCCACCGCCCCGAAGGATTTCGCCGACACAGCCCAGCACGAGGCCTGTGTAAGCGTCCACCCACAGCGATAGAAACCAGTTAAATCATTACATTTTTATGTAACGCTAAATACTAGTCGTAGATGATACGGGTGTCGTCGCCGCGAGAGCGGGTGACGTCCATGGCGACCACGATCGGTGTGTCGTTCATGCACTCGCGAATCTTGCCGTTGGGATCGAGGTTCTGGTGCACGCCTCGCCGGGCCGCAGCCTCTCCAGCCGAGCCATAACCGCGATAGGTAAACACGTCGCGGTTGTTCGAGCGCGACTCAAGCGCAATGTCCTCATCGTAGTTGCCACCGCCCATGGGAGCCCCCCTTTTACTGGCCTGTCCGCCGATCTTATACCAGTTGGGGCGATGCCACGCGGGCCAGCTACTCGGCGTCGATCAGCGCCTGGACTGCCACCGATAGATACCCCGCATAGCGGGCGCGAAAGGCCGGGTCTTTCCAGTCGTCCGAGGTGACTTTGCCACGGCACTCGGACGTGCCACACCGGCAATCCATCTGAAATCCACCGTCTGCGTGATCGATTAGCACCGTGCCGTAGTCAAACGTCAGTTCGGCCCCAGCGGCGATGTCGGTGAGTGCCACGACCATGATCTGCCCCCGAATGCCGCAGTTCGGAGCGCACGAGTGATTGACGAAGTCGCCATCGCCTAGCTCGTCCTCGCCAATCGGTCCTAGCAAATAGCCCGGCCAGATCGAAATGGCGACCGCTTGCACCTGCGGCGACAGCTTCTGAAACGTCGCCACGTCGTAGACATGTCCGCCAAACAGCGCCACCGTCTCACCGGCCCGAATCGGCTCGATGGCGAACGTGCCACGGCCATCCACCTGGCTTTTGCGGGTTACGACTTTGGGGCAAAGGTAACTTAGCGACATACGGATCCCTTGTTAGGCCGACTGAGTGGCGCTGACCTGTTTCAGAAAATGACCACCGCCTGCAAGTTCGTGATCAAAGACTCGATAATCGCAGGTCAGTTCCTCGCCCGCCTTGATATCACGATTGGCACGAATCACGGCGGGTGGTGACTCGGTGGTATTCGGATGATCACTGTGATTCATGAACCTGCCATCATCACAGCTCAAGACCAAGCTGCCAGGGAGATCTTCAAATCCGTAGCCATATCTGGAAAGAAATGTACGAAATATCGGCGGCAGCAATTCGATCTGTTCTCTGGTAAAAACTCGCTCTGACGCATCATTCCATTCCCAAACCAAGCACCCGGCAGGAATATCTTCCGCCGCGAATAGACCAATACCACCGTGCTGATCGGGTCCAAGATAGGTCTTTACTGTTAGCATGTTAGCGGATCCACATCAAAGGAAACGACTCAGTAGGAGCCCACTAGAGAAGGGTTTAGCTCTTTGGTGTAAAACACGGCTTCTTTATGCACTGCGGCGGCTGACAGCAGTATTTTTTGGCCGTTGTCCTCATACGTTGCATAGGACTGACTACTCGTCCGAACAAATCCAAGCATTTCTGCCGATAGTGCGGTTGCGCGATGCAGACATAAGGCACCAGCGTGACGATAACCGAGCGATTTGGCCATATCTAGAATACGGCGGTCCAGTTCGAACAGTAGCTCGGTGCCGTCGATACCTGGTTTTGCCCCAGCAATCGCCATATCCAGCATTTCTCGCTCCAGGAGCTTCGGAACTCGCAGATCGTAGGGCTCAAAGAAGTACGCGAGAAATGTCTGATAACGCACAAAGGCTTCGGATAGCTCGGCCGGTTCGAGCGGAACCGGCGTGATCCAGTCCCCAGCCAGGCTGAAGCCGACCAGCTCACCACTTGCGCCGTCGAGCGCCACCAGCGACAGCCCTTGTCCTCGGTAACGCGAAATCAGCGCCCGATAGAACGGCAACAGATCGACGGCCTGTAGCCGGAGGCTTTGGCACACGGGCTCTGCGCTGACAAAGACCTCGCACGCAAAGTGAATCAAGGCCTCTTCCGAGACTTCAGTGGCAGGCACAATCCGATAGTTGGGTAACGCGCTGGGCGTAGGGATCGGCTCGCGACCGCTGAGCCACCGCCCAAGCTGAGCCACCGATGAATCCCGTAGCAGCGAAAGGGGTACCTGCGGCCCCCCCCGAGTGGCCAGCTTGGCCCCTAGCTCCGCCAAGGCCAGTGAGTCGCCCCCGAGCAGGCCGAGGCTGTCGTGCGGACCCACCGGATGGATGCCCAGGACTTCCGAAAACAGTGTAGCCAGCGACTGCTCGTCTGCATCGAGAGGGACCGTCTCCGAGGGTCGATTCGCCTCGATTCGCTGTGCGATCTCCACCAGCGCTCGCCGGTCGATTTTGCCACTTGGAACCAGCGGCAGCTCGGCCAGCGCCATGAATCGCGACGGCACCATCGCCGCTGGTAACCGCTCGCTCGCCCGCTGACACAGCCGCTCAACCCCCAGTTCCATCGGCGAGCAAAACAGCCACAAGCGCCGAACTTCGGGATCCGCCGGACTGGGAACCGCGACGGCTGCCACCATCCCGCCCGCAGGCAAGTCGCTCGACACGGCCTGCTCGATCTCCTCCAGCTCCATCCGGATGCCGCTGACTTTGACCTGATTGTCGACGCGGCCCAGGTAGTCGAGCTGTCCATCAGGCAAGCTGCACACGCGATCCCCAGTTCGGAACAATCGCTTGTCGCAGCGCGTTGGATGCGGAACGAAACGCAACCGGTCTTCCTCTGGACGTCGCCAATAGCCCCGAGACAGCACGGGCCCCCCGACGTACAGCTCGCCCTCGACTCCTACCGGAACAGGCCGCCGCTGCTCATCCAGCACCAACAGCTCGGCACCGGTGATGGCAGAGCCAATCGGTACTCGGCCCTTCGGAATCGGCGTCTGCGGGGCAAACTCGGCACAGGTCACATCGGCGGATACCTCGGTGCTGCCGTACAGGTTAAGCAGCGTCGCCTGCGGATGGGCCTGTCGAAAGCGCTGTAGTAGCGCCGTACTCAGCGTCTCGCCACTGCTCACCCACAGCGAGAGGAGGGGCAGCCGCTCGCCGAGGTCAGGAAACACCCGCAGCAGCGTCGATAGCAGTGATGGCACCAGCGTGAGCCGGGTCACCCGATGGGCGGCCAACGTCGCCACTAAGCGGTGCAGATCCGTCACTTCCTCTGGCCGAATGATCGCGGTGGGCACACCTTGCAACAGCCCGCTGAACACCTCCGTCACCGAGTCCACGAAGTTGAGCGAGGATCGATGCGCGACCACGTCTCCGGGCACAAGCGGATACTGGGCGAAGCCCCAGCGCAAGCGCGTTGCCATCCCGACTTGGGTCACACAAACGCCCTTCGGTCGGCCCGTGCTGCCGGAGGTATACAGAAGGCACAAGAGGGCCTCAGCCCCGTCGCTCGGCATCTGCAGCGGTTCCGTAGAAAAAGCCGCCACTTCTGCGGAATCTACCGCCACGCCGGTCAGCGACGACCGCAGCGACAGGGCATCCTGGTTTGCCCCGCTCGTCAACATCACCTGGGCCCCGCAGTCCTCGGCGATCCACTGCTGACGCTGCTGGGGATACGTCGGATCGATGGGCACATAGATCCCGCCGGCGAGCAGGATGCCGAGCAGCCCGATCGTCGACTCCAGGGATCGAGAAATCGCCAAACCAACCGGTGTTCCGCCGCCGACACCGCGACCACGCAGAGCCCGAGCCACTTGTGAGGCTCGCCCGAGGAGCTGCTCGTAGGTAAGAGACTGCTCAGCGCAGCGGAGTGCCAGCGCTGTCGGATGGCGCTGCGCAACCGCTACAAACCATGCCGCCAAGTTCTCGTCTGATTGCGAGTTCTCCATCTAGATACTACTATAACCATAATTGTTTTTATTCATAATTAATTCATCACACATTGCTGTTCCACGATTTATCCAGCAATGGAATTTAATCACAAAATTCAGATCTCGATGCCGTACTCCAATTCGACCATCAACATGCCATTGCGCATGAGAGTTCATGTAAGCTCCTTAACAAACAGGATCGCCTCGCGATGGACATTGGCCAATGAGGCAAACACCCGCTGTCCTTCAAACTCGTACGTGGAATAATCACGCGATGAGAGCCGAGTAAACCCGGCCCGCTCGGCCTGGATCGCGGTCACGCGATGCGTGCAAATCGTCATAGCAAAGCGGTAGCCACGTTCCCGAGCCGCAGCCAATGATTGCAGCTCCAACTGGCGGGTCATCTCGTACCCAGGAACGCCTGGAATGGTGCCGGTCAAAGAAAGTTGCACCACTTCGCCTCGGCTGGGTTCCCCGTACTTTCGAATGAACTCGTGTTCCAGCTCGGTCAGCAGATCGAGGCTCGGCAGCAGCCGCACCGGTGCCGTCTCAACCGGGACGACCGCCAGGCTGCAGAAGTCATGCGCGAGACAGATACCCAACACCGGCTCGCTATCCTTTAACCGTGCCACAAACGACAGATCGTCCGCCCAGCTCGCCTGCACAATCGGAGTGACAAACGGCAGGTCTTCTTCCAGCGTCAGCGACGTGGCAGCGGTGAGCGGCTCACGATCAGCGTCCATCTCAGCCGCCAGTCGAATGGTCTGCTCCTCACTGAGCCCCGACGCAGACAACGGCAACAGCTCGTACGTAGGCTGTGGAGGCAGGTCCAATGCCGAATGTTCGTCGCCATCGATCCAGCTCGCGATGACATGCAGGGGCAGCCGAGCAACTTGCACGCTCTCCAGCCGGCCACCGTGGAAATCTCGAACGATTGCGACCAAAAGCTCCGCCAAAGCGAGCGAATTCCCGCCCAAATCGGCAAAGGAATCCTGGCGCGCAATCGGACTCACAGATAGCAAGGAAGAAAACAGCGCAGCCAGCCGCCGTTCGGTGCCGGATTGCGGTTCCTCCGATGGCTCCAGCACCCGAGTCGTGCGCTGCGCGAGTTCCGTCAAGGTGCGCCGATCGAGCTTGCCATTGGGCAAAAGCGGCAGGGTTGCGATGGCAAGGTACTCGGCCGGCAGCATGCTGATCGGTAGCAGTCGCTGCGCCGCAGCCTGCAGCATCGAGACCGGCAGGTCCGGTGGCGAAAAAAACGCAAAGAGTCGCCGCGACAGAGGCTGGTCGGGTTCTTCTTTGACCACCACCGCCAGCTCACGGAGCAAAGGACACGCGCCGAGCAGCGTCCGCTCAATCTCCTCCAGCTCGACCCGCACCCCGCGCAGCTTCACTTGATGATCTTGCCGCCCCAGAAAATACAACTGACCGCTGCTGTCCCGTCGCACGCGATCGCCGGTGCGAAACAGCCGCTCACCCGGATGGTGCGGATGGTTCACAAAGCGCCGTGTCTGCTCGGCCGGACGACGTAGATAGCCCTGCGCAAGCACGGGGCCACCAACGTACAATTCGCCGCTTTGGCCATCGGGCACGGGCTGCATCTGCTCGTCCAAGATCAGCAGCTCGGCACCAGCCATCGACGATCCGATCGGCACCCGGTCTTCGGGCAGCGGCACTCTAGGCGGAAAGACCGCACAAGTGACATCGGCCGTCACTTCTGTGCTGCCATAAATATTGAGCATCGTGGCCGACGGATGGGCAGCCCGAAACTGCCGAAGCAGCGAGAGCGGCAGCTCTTCTCCGCTACAGGTCCACAACGTAAGCTGAGGCAGGGCCTGTTCCAGGTTGGGCACCGTGCGCAACAGCGCCGCCAGCACCGATGGCACCACGGTCAGTCGTGACACCTCAAAGCGTCTGAGCGCCGCGATGAGTGTTCCCAAATCCCTGACTTCGCTCGGATACAGCAGTGCGGTCGGAACGCCGCTCAGCAGTCCCGAAAAAATCTCGGCCACCGAGTCCACAAAGTTGAGCGACGAGCGGTGCGCCACCACCTCGACACCACCTTGCGCAAACGGGAAGGCGGTCACGCCCCAGCGCAGGCGGTTGAGGGTAGCGCGGTGAGTGCCACACACGCCGTTGGGCCGACCAGTGCTGCCCGACGTATACAGGACATACAGCAGATCGTCGACGCAAGTCTTGGTCGCAGCAAAGTCCGTTGGTGGTGCCTGTCCACGGAGTGCATCCAGATCGACCACCAAGCCAGCGAATTGCTGCAGCGGCGGCACCATGGAAGACGAGGTGACCACCACCGATACCTCCGAGTCGGCCAGCAGGAAGCGCTGACGCTCCGTCGGATAGTCGGGATCGATCGGGACGTAGGCCCCTCCGGCCAGCAGCGTGCCAAGCACCGCGGTAAGCGACTCCACCGAGCGTGGCAGCACGATGCCAACCAAGACGCCGCGAGTGACGCCATGCCCACGCAGGGCTTGGGCAACCGCAATCGCTCGCCGAAGGAGCTCCCCGTAGGAAAGATTCCCCTTGGAAGAAAGGACCGCAACAGACTGTGGTTGGCTCGTCGCTATTCGAAGGAAATGCGTCGACAGGGAGATGTCTTCAGACAAAAACATAGGCGCGACGACCATCCAGGTTTTCCCTTTGTTGCCGAGAGTTGGCTCTGAACAAGGACAAGGAAGGTAGGGACACCTTGGGTATCCGAATCTGGAAGCGACCAGGACGCATGTTCTGCCAAAATTTTCGCTAGGTTGCGCCGATTAGACAACTTAAATCTCGACCTGTTTTAGCTCGCGAACCCGTCGAACACCGTAGAGCAAACACAGCAGGATCGCCGCCCCGACCACGTTTAGCACGGCGTCGGTCGTGTACAGCGCTCGCAGTCCGTGACGCGCATAGACATGCGTATCGAGCGACAGCACATACATCTGGGCAATACTAGAAAACGCATAGAAGATCGAATACTGCGTCGAAGATGAATGACTTGATTTACTAATCAATTCAAACACCATAGCTGAACAAGCCGCAATCGAGACACCCTGCATCACATCGTATACAATCGAGCCGATCGCATAGACAGATGGAGAAATTGGCATCACGGCCCAATATGTACCGACCATCGCCATAGCCACCGCAGAGATTATATATAGCGCACGACTATCGATTCGAAGGCAAAAGACACCACCAAGATAGACGCCAAGAAACGAAAGAAACCAACCAGCGAATCCATTGAGACTTACGGTCATCCATTCAGGGGCCTGATAATCTACCGCCAAGGCCGGTAAAAAGAAATTAAGAGCCATCGTGCTCGCAGGACAAATACACAAAACCAGACCCAGCCAGCCATCCCTTCCGGTCAGGGTCTGGCGAGCCTCCGCAACGAAAGCGCGAGCAATGACTCGCGGCTGGTGGCGCAAGCGCTCCGGTTCGGGAATAACCAGCGCCGCCAGGGCTGGCACAATGATGAGCGAGCCACTCACCAGCGCGAGCGTTGAGACGGAGCAGCGCTGCGTCAACACCAACATCAGCGTCGCACCAACCGAGCCACCGACTTGTATGCCCAAGTTGAGCAAGTTAGAGGCCTTGAGTCGACCGGCGCGATCCAGCGTGGTGGCAGCCAGTCCGCCAAAACAGCTCGTCGCCAACCCATATTGCATCTGCGCAACCAGAATCAGCGCATAAAAGAGATTCTCATGATTTCGCGTAATAAGGAACAATGCGATGATAATAGAGAATGCACAAGCCAAAGACATCCAAACAAACCACGATTTTCTTTTGATCCACAAATCCGTAATCGGATTACAGAACGGCTGTATAATATAAGGAAAGACGGAAGCCGTACTATACCAACCAATGGCCTCGATCGAGAGACCGAATTTACGCATCAAAAATGGCATCTCACTCAAGAAAAAGGAACCGGCCATTCCTAGCGAGAGCGCAATAATAAAATAGGGTAGAGCCGCATATCCGGACAGAGAATGCTCGATGGGCACTGGCTCGGTCAGACCGTCGCCCGCGAGATTGCGATGCAAGGCCGACTCCATCAACGCGCCTGTCCGCTTGACCGCGAGCTACCGTTCATCAGCCTCTTTTTGTTCATCCGATCCACATCTTTTCCATATGTTACCAAAGTCTTCGGCGACTCGATCGCACGCCCCAACCGGAAGAATCGCAGGAACGAAGCTCGCCAAGCGGCGGCGGCTCGGGGCTTCCTACTTGGATGTGCCAGAACCAACGAAGGCGGGGTCTTCGAGTGCCAGCGGGGTACAGTTCAGCGGGGCCACAAGTGGATTGCAGCGAGCGGGCTGGCCGGTGGGAACCTCAAAGCGATAGGAAAACTTACTCGTCGGTTCTGGAAAGTCGGTACTGATGAAGTGGGCCGCGCTCAGAAGGGCCGATTGCCCTCGGGAGATGTCTGCTAGGCGAGCTTCTTGGGTATCAGCGTCGGCACGAGTCCGCACGAGAAAGTGACTCTGCACTGCTTTCTGGATCTGCGCTTGGTCGGCCACGCTTTTTGGATTGTTGAGGACCGACACCGCCCCAAACGGATCTTCCGGCGCAGAGTCCACAAACAGCAGCCTTCCTTGCAGATCCTTTTTGTTGTGGGTGTACGCAGTCCGCACCGGGCCCGTGGTGTCGAACGCAAAGAGCACTCTGCCCCGCAGCCGACCGAGCACCGGCCAGCCGCGCTCACGAAGCGCATCACGGAGCGTAGCCGATTCCCCCTGAACTTCCGCAGGAGTGATCACCCGTTGCCGTGGGAAGGCCGTCAGGATCTCGGCCTCCAGGTGCCCAAAGAAGCTCTCTAGTTCATCAGCGGGTGTGTCGTTTTTCGGTTCGATCTGAACGTAGATCGGGAGGTGTCCTGGATATGCATCCGAGAAACGTCGAATCTCTCGCAGGCAGTCGAGTAAGCGGGTGCAGCGCGTACCGGTGTCCACAAACGGAATGTGAACCACCGTCAATCCGTCCTGCGCATCAAAGGAGACATCCAGCTCCAGTTGACGGATTTGCAAACGATCAAGCTGCTCGTAGATCGGAGCGTGCGTGTACTCCCACGCTTCAACGGAACCATCGTGGGTGTCGACGTGATAGCTATTGTGGGTACCCCGGACCTGAACGTGCTGGAGCTTGAGCAGGTCATCCAGCGGATACTTGAACGGCTTTCCGATTACGTCCGGCGGCACGTCTGAATCGCTACCGCTCGCGCCACAACCAGCACCGATCGTCAGCGCGACCAGCAGACCGATTCTAAGGAGCCCTCTACGCATGCGCGGAGCCTACTACGAACGGCTCTACGTTGTATCTGGATGTAGCGAGCGGTAGGACCGTTACATCTCCAGCGGCAGAAACCGAGCAGGACCGAAGACCTCGGCCCGCAGCTTCTTGAGCTGCTCGGCGACTTCCCAAGCATCCTGGGCTCGCTGCCGAGGACTATCGCGGATGAGGAACTGTAGGAATCGGGTAAATCGCTCATCGACCTGAGTCGGCACCGTTCCTTGTCGCACGTCGCCACCCAGCAGAAAGATCATCGTCTTGCCGAGAGAATACAGGTCGGACGCTGGCAGCGGCGGTTTGCGCGCCATCACCTCGGGAGGACTAAAGTCGGGATTGTGCGCTCGAAAGCCCTGCCCGGTCTTTTCAGGTGCCACCACCGCATAGGTCCAGTCGATCACAAACACGTTGTGGTCTTCCGGACGCACCAGAATGTGGGCGGGCTCGACGTTGCCGTGAATGATGCCCTGCTGATGGGCAAAGCCCAGCGCGGACAGCGAGCGCGCCAAAATCCAGGCGACATGCTCGGCGTTGAGTCCATCCGGATAGCGATCCCGCACCATGTCTAGATCGTAGCCATCCAGATAGGCAAAGATGCTCCCCGCCTGTCCCGATGGTGCCATGAACTGATCGATCAGCTGCGGCAAGTGTTTGCGCTGGGCACCCTCTTGGGATTGCAGCGTCCGCACGATCCGCGCCTCTTCCATCAGCAGGTCGCTGTCTTCCCGCTGCATCGCGATCTTGACCGTCACATCTTGCCCAGCCCTCGCACCCGATTGACACGATCCGCGATAGAGCATCGCCAGATCCCCTTGGGCCAAGATCCTCGTCACTCGATAACTGCCGCTCGGGGCGTTGACGGTAAAATCCACCTCTGAGTTTGGCGATGGTGTCGGGACACTGCGCAGCCGAGGAGGCGGCGGACGGACAGACGGAGTCTCTACATCGGACCCAGCGGCTTGGACGTCCGTCTCGACCGGAGGACGCGCACTCTCTAGCTCACGCACCGCTCGCTGATGCCATTCGTACAGCTTGCTTAGCAAATGACGGGCACTGTTCTGCGCGAGGCTGTTGCCGCCAAAGCGCTCGGGCCGCAGACGACGAACCAAAACCACATACTCTTCTTCGAGGAGCACCAGCCGTTCATCGACACTGAGGTCTTGCAGTGCCATCGCTGGAAACACCTCCTGCGTCGAACGAGCCCCCGCCACGAGCGACTGAACCTCTGCCAGATCATCGTGCAGCACGAACCATCCCCCCATTGGCAACCAGCGTCACAGCCGCGCCAGTCCACCATCTATGAGGATAGAACTCCAGCCTGCCCAGAGAAAGGTGATCGACCAACCCGCTGCAACAATTCCCGATTTCGCCGACTCGCTCGATCTGACGTGCGGCGGCCGGTTGGGTGCCCTGCTCCGCAAAGCTTCTAAATCACTTGGGATGACACATGGCGCGTGCGCGGACGCCAAGACCAGCTATCCTGCTCTTATGCACATTGTGCGGATTCAGCGGGGGACTGCGCCGCAGGTGTCTTGGCTCCAAGAACAGCGCTACGAAAAGGAAAAGGATCTGGAGCGAGATCTGGCTGCGGCACCGCTGCTGCTTCAGCAGGTGATGGGAACCCCGATCCATCTGCTCGCAACAAATTTTCGACTACCGGGGGATGAACGGGTAGCCGCGCTGTATCTCGATAGCGATGGACGGCTGCTCATCTGCGAAGTGCGACTAGCCCGCAGCTCGGGATCGACCCGGGAGCTGCTCGGACAGCTCCTCGATCACGTGTCCACGCTGTCGCAATATCGGATCGAGGATCTCAGCACCGCGCTATCCGGCAAGCTCGAAGAAGTGCTACGTCAGCTCAGCCATGGTGAGGTCGAACGCTACGCCCAACTGAGTCAGCAGTTGAGTGAAAACCTCCGTGCAGGAAGGGTCGGCTTGGTACTCGTGCTCGACCGCGCACCCGCTCACCTGCAGCGCATCTGCCGCTATCTGTGCCAGAACGTAAAGATCCAGTTCGTGCTCCTGACGCTCAAGCGATTCCGTGCCAGCGATGACAGTGACATCGTGGTGCCAACACTGGTTGCGCAAGCGCAGCAGCAGCAAGCGCAGGCCAATCTACTCGAGCTGGCCGTGCAGTTTGCGCAGCCTGGTCACTCCGTCGTGCCACTGGACAGCATCAAGCATCGGCCAAACTGGCTGGCGCTGTATCCCCGTAGCTGGCCGCAGTCCGTTCACTTCGAGTTTCTCATCCATCCTGCACAAGACTGTCGGATCGGAGTCGAGCTGCACCTAGAGGATCGCGATCTGCCACACCTGCGTGAACTCGCACGCTTCCTTGGTTCCTCGGACATGCAAGATGCACTGAAGGTCCACTTTGATAGTGCGAGGATTGTGTGGGACCAAAACTACCAGGGCTGTGGTCGTTTGGCGGTGATGTTCGACGCAGCCACTGAGCCCGATGGTCTGTCTGCCGCGATGTCGGTTCTGATGGAGCTAACCTATGCCCGCATCAGTGAGAGACTCCGCACACTGGGCAGAGCCACCGAAACACCAAGACCCACGGTGGCCCCAAAGGACTAGCTTCGGACTGCTTCCACGGATGATCTGCGAGCTTGGTTGGGAGTCTCCGCAGAGACTCTGCAAAGCGGACTACTTCGGCTTCTGGAGCGTGCAACCGGCGCGGGTCAGATCAATGTTGTTGGTCGAATCCAGGCAGGAATAGATCTGGTAGAGCTGCTGTCCGTAGCTTGCCCCTTTGGTCGCAGTGACCCGACCACTGGCATCTACTTCGCACGGGTTGTTGAGTGTGCAGGAGGCACCGCTCTCATTACCGGTGTTGTTGATGCCGATGACTGCTTTGGACTCCACATCGATGAGCGGTGATCCCGAGGTACCACCGATGGTCTCGCATCCCGGCTGGGTAAAACGAATCGAGTCCCGGAAAGTCCAGGTACCCTCGCGCAGCTCTGGAACAAAGTGATCGATCGCGCACGAGTAGATCTTTTTCCAGTACCCAGAGACGATCCGGAGAGCAGTCCCCTCTGTTGGGCGGCGCGACTGGATCACCAGCGGAGCAACCCGGAACCGCGTCGCGAGCTGTGCATAGGTCTGCGTCAAACGATAGATCGCAAAGTCCGAGCCCGTCATGGTCGCGTACAGCATCCGCTGAGCACGCAGGGTTCCCAGGGAACGAGCGCTTCCATCGAGCAGCGTGAAGGTCCGACTCGATGCCTGATCGACAATTGCATCACCTGCGGTAACAAAGCCACTCAAGCAGTGACCATTGGTAAGCACCATCGCGTAGTCATCGGTGCGCGAGGTGGAAAAACGCACCAGCGAACCCGAGCAGTTCGACAGGGCGACGATCGATGTAAAGTCAACCCCGGCGGCATCCAGTTCCTCCCATGTGGGAGTCTGCGCGGCGGCTTGCTGCGCCTCTTCGGGATAGCCAACCGGCAGCGCGAACGCCTCTGCGGACGCTCCGGTGACCACGAACAGAGCGGTCAGCATGCCGGTCCACAGCGAACGCAGAATGCCACGGGAACGGGTGAAGGAAGAGGGGCTGACCTGATCAGACGATCCACCGAACGCACTACGCATAGGTTGTCCTCCAGTTTGGGTACGAGTGATTGCTTGGACGGCAACACTTCTCGCTTGGGAATGAACCTCTGCGCAAGATGGGAGTTTTGTTCTCGACTCTGTCCCAAGCTGGGGTCTGTTCCCCCAGCGTAAGCGCAAGAATCGAAAGACATCGACGGTGAGCAGAGAGAGAAAGGGGTACGAAGGCGAGACAACAGAGTGGAACTCTGTCGCGACAGCGCGTGCTAGTTGTATAGCAGGTCGAACGTCACCGTAATCGGCATGGTCTGACCAGCGGCCAGCTCAAACTTGTTCGTAAACGGCAACGTCACCGGATCACCAGCGACCGGATCACGCGTGGTGGGAGTGCTCTTGTCGCCGATGTCGAAGAAGCCCAGAAAGGTGTACGTCTGCGGGGTCAGCGGCTTACTCGTCCAGCTCGCCGCGCTGAGCTTGTCGGTCTTCAAGTCGATCGGCAGTTCTAGGCTCGCGGCGGCAACAGCACCTTTGCGTGGACCCGTCAGCGTCACATCCTCGCTCAGGAAGAAGTCTCCGTACGCGGTTCCCTTGATCAAGCTATCCTTCTTGAGCTGACCACGTACACCGTCAGAGATCTTGAACCGCACGACAATCTTGGTCTCGGTCACAGACGGCTTCTCATCATCAGGAATCGGCTCGTCTTTGGGAGCACAAGCAGAGGACAGAAGAAGCACCGCGAGCGGAAGTGTCAACAGTGCGCGCATTACATCTCCCCCCGGCAGCCCCATGGATCTTGAGTGCCCAAGATCACACCGAAAGTACTGCACATCTCGTGAGGGTACGACAGCGGCTCCGCAGTGTTGTTGTTCCAAGTACATTCTGTCTTCATAATCGTCCCCTTTCGCAGATCCATGGGCTTCTCTTTTAGCAGCAAGGTCGGCGGGTTATCGCGGTAGTGCGAATGCCACTCATCTATGCGAAACAAATCCTTCATCGTGTCAGCTGGAGTCTCCGCGTACGAGAGGACGTAACGCATTCCCCACTCATGCATGTGCCCACCCGTCATCATCAATTTGTAGTCCTGAGGTACCACGCATTTATAGCTGCCAGATGCCTGCTGACCCGGCTTGACTTCGAAGAAGGGAAGGAAGGAGGCGAACGCAGCAGCCCACGTCTTGACAGTGGAAACGTCGACACGACGAAAGCGAAGTAGATCGCGGATTCGAATCGGCTCCTTGCTGGTGTTGATGTAGTGCGACTGCATCACAATCGGCGTACCCTTGCGCAAAATGAACGCATGCGCGGCAGGCAACTCAAAGCCAGGTATGGTCAGCAAGTCGTACTTCGCCATATCTTCCGGTTTGGAGCAGTCTTCCACAGATCCATCGGGTAGCGGGTTCTTAGCCTTCAGAATCACGAAGTGATGGCCAAACTTACCCTGCTGAGGGTCTGCGAAATCGTACGGCACATCTGCGCCTTGGTAGAACTGATGGCTGCAAGAAATCTTTTCTTCACCCGGCTTCATAATCAGTTCCGAACCGACGAAGTCCAAAAATTTGGGATCAGTCGCAGGGATCGGGACGCGCACATCAACAGCGGTACGTTGCAGCATCTCTTCCTCGGTTTCCTGCGGGGCACAGGCGAAGGAAAAGATCGCGAGGGAAGATAAACACAGAAGTGAGTGGAGACGTTTCATCACAGGACTCCTTTGGTGAAGGATTAGTTGTTGGGGGCACCGGCAAGAATCCAAGAACGAATCTGCTCGATCTCCTCTGGATCGAGCGCCTGCGAAGGAGGCATCCGCGCTCCGAACTTGGGCTTGTCGCTGGCAATCTTGTCAAATAGTAGTGAGTTGTCTGGATCTCCCGGAACCACCCGCATCCGGTCAGGAGCCAGGGTTGATTTGACGTTGACCAGCGTATCAAACGTCGCGGCCCCCAGGCTCAAACCACCCGCTGGCGAACCGGCCGCAGCGTGACAGGTGGCAAAGCTACAGCTTCGATGAAACACTTGCTCTTCGATCCGACTGAGCGGAGGGGCAGGTGAGCATCCAAAAGAGAGTGCGGTGGCCCCAAGCAGAAGCAGGCCGGGAAGGACTCCTAAAGCAGATTCCGAACCACTACGGACCATGGCGGATGCCTCCACATTGGGAAGTGTACCGCCCACTTATCGCGCCCAGATTGTCTTGTCAAGACGCTACAGTTCTCCACGGACTCCCAGCGAAGGAAGAATCGGCAGACCCGTGATCGCAGCGTGTTGGGTGTAGTCGTAGGAGTAGACCATCTGTTCCTGCGCCGGATTGTTGTACAGGTTCGAAATGTCCAAATACAACTTGAACACCATCCGCTTGGTCACAAACGTGCGGTCGATCCGCAAGTCGAGCTGATGAAAAGGAGCGAGTCGTTCACTGTTACGCAGGCTCGACGGGACTGGCTGATACAAGTCGGTATCGCTGTCATAAAATCCTCCCCTCACCGGAGTCTGGGGAATGCCACTGATGTAGCGGAACCGAAGCCCGATTTCAAACTTGTACGGCAGGTAGGCGTGAGCCGCGAGGATCAGGATGTGGGTTTGGTCAAAGTCAAACAACCGAAAGTCACACAGCGCACAGTCCGCACGCTCACTCCGCAGCAAAGAATAGCTGAGCCAACCAAAGAAGTACTTCGACAGACTCTGCCGCAGCAGGAGCGTTCCACCAAAGATCCTTCCCCGTACTTGGGAGGCCGTACGCTCGGGATGCAAATCGGTCGGTTGTAGCCCGCTGCCAAAACGCCGTAGGAACGTCGAGGTTCCCGCAAAATCCCATAGATGTTTGTATAGTCCCGTAAGCTCCACCACGAGCCCCTTCCAGATCGCCTGTTCCACAGCAACAGAGAGCTGAGTCGCTCGTTCCAGTCGTAGCTCGACATTCCCAAAGGAAGAGAAGTAGTCCTGCACCGCCGGGTCTTGGGAATACAACCCGATTCCGAGCTTGACCGTAGTGAGTGGCGATACCGATATCTTCGCTGATAGACGTGGATCCAACGAAAAGCGGTGCAAAAATCCGAAGTAGTCAAAGCGGATCCCTGGCACAACCGTCAGACGCTCGTGAAGACGTGCCGTCAGCTCCGCATAGAGCGCAGGATTGGCAAAGAAGGCTTGGTCTTGCGCGACGATCTGCGAGAGCGAGCCAGGTGGTTTCTGAAACTCTCCTTCGCGTACTGGCGCAGGCACGGCTGCATCGAGCCACACGTAAGAGGTCTGGATGTCGGTACCCAGCATGAAACGGAATCGCGAAGACAGCTCCCGTGAAGACTCGATTCGAAAGTCAGTGCCAAGCGTTTTCACCGCCATTGACACCGTCCGCCCCAGCTCTAGGTCGGTCTCTGTAAATCCGCTGGTGCTTTGAAACAGTACATCCCATCCGGCAAAGCGCCGCTGATACCGCAGCTGCAAGCGATGAAACATAATATGCGTCGAAAAAGTCCCATTTACCGATGGGTCAACATCCTGAGGACGGGCAAAGCGAAGAGCGATCTGATCGTCTGCGCCCAGAATCATCACCCGCAGCGTGCCGCCAGCTAGCGCGTACTTCAGCACCGCTTGGTAGTCCCAATACACCGGGGCATTGGTGAACCGGAGTCCGGGTGGATCACCGAGCACCTTTCCCATCAAAGCGAGTCCGGCATCCACATAGCTCCGGCGCAGACCGAGCAGAATCGATCCGCTGGGCTCTTGCGACTGCGGACTCCTCGATGGCAGCGGACCTTCGACTTCGACCCCAATGTGGACCGGATTTACGTCGAGCGCCGCGTGCCAGCGGTCTTTCTTGCCAGCGCGAAGCTCCACATCGATCGTGCCGGCGGTTGCGCGACCGTAGCGAACCCCGAAGTTGTGGGGCAGATACGTCACGCTATCGAGGAAGTTCGCAGGCACCACCGAGGTAAACCCACCGTAATGATAGAGCTGCGGCACCTCGGCGACGCCCAGATACACGCGAGAGTCTGACGGACGTGCTCCCTCGATGATAAACAGCCCGGTGTTCAAAGGTGGCCGCGCCGCACCGGGCAGATTCTCAATCGCCCGCAGCGGATCGCCGAGCGTCCCCGGCATCTTACGCAGCTCCTCGGTGTGAAGCGTCTGCTTGCTGATTTCTTCACGCAGCGCCGGATCTTCCGCCGTCACCACCGATTCGAAGCGCCCTTGGGCACCGGATCGCAGCGGCAGCAATCCGAGCAGTACAATCACTGTTGCGGCGACGATAAATGACCGATTTGCCACCTTCAGAGTGGGCAGATAGCGCCACATTCTGTGGTCATCGTACCACCGAGTCCGACTAGACGGCGCTGCTCCCCTTTACCGGAGGCATCGGTCGGGGACCAGATGGTGGCATCGGATATCCAACGAGCCACATGGGCAACTGCTCAGGGCGTGTCATACCTACATCCAACGCATGAGGTGGGGCGAAGTTTTATGACACTTTTGCTTGCTATTTGTATGGCATGATACATGCATAAATCAAATAGTATTGCGTGCCGATGAGTCAGAGTTCATAAGAATGTGTCCGGGCCGTTGTCCGCTGCGGAGGATCGCAGCGGATCAAGTTGACTGAATGAGATGAGGGAGAGTCACACATGATGCGACCACTGGGCAGACCGACCCAGCGGCCGGAGCAGCGGTCTTCACGAAGATTGGGCAGCGGAAAGTAACAAAATATTTTTTGTGCTTTGCATTGCAAATCACGCAAGTATTCTAAAGATCGGTTAAAAACAAACTTGCTCCCCAGCCCATACAACGCGCTGGGAGCCTGTCAGGGGGACTCGGTCGTTTCGCGCCACGCTCGCGATCTCCGTCTTGCCTGCTTACAGAACACAGGGAGGATTCCATGAGCCGTCCACTTCTCACGCGTACCTTGGCCGGGGCCTTGCTTAGCCTGACGGCCGCCGCGTGCACCGCGCCACAGGTAGGAAGCCCGTGTCCGATTCCGACCAATGCTGACGCCAAGACCCGCACCGAAGCCGTCCAGAAGTGCTTCGGCCTGATCGCAGGAAATTCGAACGATTTCCGACTGAAGAAGGATGTGGACATCCTGTTTGTGATCGACAATTCACCGTCGATGTCGCCCAAGCAAAAGGCGCTCGCAGAGAACATTCCCAAGTTCATCGAGAAGATCGATAGTTTTGGCGTGAACTATCACGTCGGTATCGTCACCACCGATGTCGGAACCACGGTTTCCGATGGTGCCACCTGGGGCGCGGGCTCGGAGCCGTCGTGCGACAGCTTCACCGGTGACGATGGACGACTGCAAGACATAACCTGCGACAAGCGCAACACCGTCTCTCCCGAGGCGGCCAACGCTTGTGCCACGCTCTGCCCGGACAACCGCTTTAAGCCGACTGATGGCAGCAAGTACATCTCCAAGGTCGACGGCAAGACCAACGTTCCAGCGGATCTGAAGCTCGATCCGATGACGGGCAAGATGGTCGACTACGGTCCCACCAACGCCTTCAAGTGTATGGCGCTCGTTGGTGATGCTGGCTGCGGCGTCGAAGGCCAACTTGAGGCGGTCAAGCGTGCGATCACCAACTCGGCCAACACCGGCTTCATCCGCGACAACTCGGTGCTCGCGGTCATCTTCATCACCGATGAAGACGACTGCTCGGTGAAGGCATCGCGACGGTCGGAGCTAAACCCCGGCTATCGCAACTGCAACGCCGCGCAGCCCGACTCGTACGACTGCTACAAGGTCGACTATCGCTGCATGGCCCGCTCGCTCACCTGCAACGAGCCGATGACGACTGCGGGCGGCAAGACTGGCTGCAAAGAACGAGCCGACAGCTTCCTTGAGCCGGTCAAGACCTACTACGACGAGCTGCTCAAAGTTCGCAAAGCGGACAAGCTCATCGTCAGCGGCATCTGGACCTTGCCGAACATCGATGTTGCCAAGGGCGGCACGGTCGGCATCATCGGTGGCCCGCTCACCTCGGATCTACGCCGAGATCCAGCTTGCGTGAACTCCACCAACAGCGCCGTGGTTGGTCAACCGCAGTTCCGTATGTCGCAGCTTGCCAACATGTTTGGCAACGACACCGAAGGGCTTCCCAATGCGCCGCAGATGAACGTCTGCGACACCGCTAAGTATCCGGCGGCACTCGATGCCATCGCCAAAGCGGTCGAAAAGAAGCTGGTGCCCTGCCTGCCGATCACATTGAAGACCGTCAATGGTCAGCCGATCTGTTTGGTCGGCGATGTCGATTCCACTACGCCCGACGCCAACCCCGAAAAGTACTTCCCGCTGTGTACTTCCGGCTGCTGCGAGGCCTGGGCCAGCACCTCGACGCCATCTCTCAGCGACAAGGGCATCCAGGCTGCTTGCGCGGGTGAAACGACCGAGGCCTGCTACTGTGCGATCAAGAGCAAGGACGCGAGCGTCTGCAAGGCCGGCACGCCCGAAGGCGGCGTCAACGGCGGTGTCGTGACGGGTGTGTGGCGGAAGAACAACGCCAACCCGCCGGCTGGCAAGGTCGTAAACTTCCGCTGCGTCGGCTTCTAACCGCCCTGCCCCACCATGGGCACCCGCAATGGGTGCCCACTGCGCCCACCTCTTAGTCCCACGTTCCGTCGAAAACCAAGTCCATTTCATAATTTCGGTTTGAAACCGTAAGGTTTCGCGCTTCGCCGTGCCTAAGCATTCAAGTAGGTCGATGGCGGTTACTGTGGCTTGCTCTCTCTCATCTTCTGAGATACGGTCCACCGAAAGCTAACGACCCTACACGGTCCTACGCTGTCGAAATTTGTACGGAGGCTTAGATGCGACGTTCCCAACTCACTCTCTCGATTGCTGGGCTCGGTTCGGCCCTGCTGCTTTCCGCCTGCTCCTCTCCGCAGGTTGGATCGACCTGCCCGGTGCCGACGACGGGCGACTCCAAAGCCAAGATGAAGGAGTTCAACAAGTGCTTTAGCCAGCTCGGCGAGAGCGTGGTTGATGCGCGGCTCCGCAAGGACGTCGACATTCTGTTCCTCATCGATAACTCCCCGTCGATGTCTCCGAAGCAGAAAGCACTTGCGTCGAACATCCCCAAGTTCATCCAGAAGATTGACGCCACGGGCGCGAACTACCACGTTGGTATCTCGACGAGCGATATTGGTAGCAACGTCCAGCCGGGCGTGCCCTGGGGCGGCAACATCGGCAAGTGCGATAGCTACGAGGGTGACGACGGTGTGCTACAGGCCGTTCCTTGCACTACGCGCAACACCGTGACGCCCGATGCTCGCAACGCTTGCGCTCAGCTGTGTCCGGACGACAAGTTCGTGCCGACCGATGGCCGTCGCTTCATCTCGAAGGTCGACGCGGTCACCAACGTGCCGGTCTCGATGGAAAAAGATCCGGTCACCGGCAAGATGATCGACACCGGCCCGATCAAGGCCTTCAAGTGTATGGCGCTCGTCGGTGACGACGGTTGCGGTATCGAAGGCCAGATGGAAGGTGCGAAGCGGGCGCTCGATGGACATCGCAGCGAAAACTCCGGCTTCCTCCGCGCCAACTCGGTGCTCGCGGTGATCTTCATCACCGATGAAGACGACTGCTCGGTGCAGATGGCGAAGCGCGATCAGAACAACCCGAGCTACCGTGACTGTGACCCGACCCAGCCGGACTCACCCGAGTGCTACAACGTCGACTTCCGCTGCTTGGCTCGCTCGATCCAGTGTAACGAGTCGACGCTGACCACTGGCCCCAAGATTGGCTGCAAAGAGCGACCTAACAACTATCTCGAGCCCGTCGAGAAGTACTATCGCTTCTTTAGCAACCTGCGCTCGCCGAGCAAGCTGCTCGTCAGCGGCATCTGGACGCTGCCCCCGATCGACGGTGGTGGCAAGGTCGAGATTGCACGCGCCGGTGGCACCACCACCCCGAACCTGAACCGAGCGGGCGGAGCCGGAGCGTCGTGCGTCTACGTCGGCGATCAGAGCGTCTACGGCCAGGCTCAACTGCGACTGTCGAAGTTCGCCAAGCAGTTCGGAACCGATGCCAAGGGCCAGGCCAACGCGCTCGAAGTCTCGATCTGCGACATCGATAACTACCCGTCGGCGCTGGATCGCATTGCGAAGGCAATTGAGCAGCGGCTCCAGGCGCAGTGCTTGCCAGTCACGCCGAAGAACGATGCCAGCGGTAACCCGATCTGCATCGTGGGCGACGTCGACGAAGCCTCCCCCGCTAGCTCTCCAGATCCCGAGACGGCCTTCCCGGTCTGCTCGAAGACCTGCTGCAATGCGTGGGCCGCGACGAGCACGCCGACCCCGGGTGATGACTCGATCAAGAATGCTTGCGGCGGCGAAGCCCGAGACTGCTACTGCGCCATCAAGAGCAAAGACCCGAACATTTGCAGCGACACCGTGGTTGCTGGAGTGTGGCGCAAGGGTGGCAGCCAGCCACCTCCGGGCAAGGTCGTCAACTTCCGCTGCGCTGGTGGCGGTTGATCGGACGTAGAGCCTAGACCTGCTGATCTCCCGCCTTCCTCCGCCCTCCTCCTTTCGCTCGGCCCTCTTCCTCCTTCCGCTCCATCCTCATCGATGGAGCGAATGACCTCCCACACAGAAGATCATTTCCAGTCCGGGCCGTGACAGGTCTCTCCCTGTACTCGGCTTACCTCTTTGAATGGAAGGGTGCGGATGGATGATTGTCTTTCCCAGCACGGACCGAAGCAATCGGGCGAAAGTGGCCAAGGATCTGCCAACCATCGAGCACGTCTTCCTCGGTAGGAAACGGGCCAATGTTGTGAATCACCAAGGGCAAGCCGCGTGGCCCTTTGCGATCGCTGACCACTCCCACGTGTTCTGCGCGGCCGTTATTGTGAAGAGACCACACCAGGATGTCTCCAGGGGCGTAGCTGGTGCGAGCCTCTTGTGTTTCGACCTGACGCGGCAGAACGCGGGTGTAGGCTTCAAACCAGACAAGGAGCGCCGTAGCGCGGCGGTGATCGATGCTGGCATCAGCACGCTTGCCACCACGTTTGTATGCTCCCGGACGACGTAGGATGTCCTCATGGACAAGGCGCTGCAGATCAATTCCCACAGCTCGCAAAGCGCGGATCACGACATCGGTACATACTCCGCGTGATGGATCCACGTCTCCCCCCGGATAAGAGAGAGCCACGTACTGCGGGTCATAGACGACTCCACGAGTGACCTCTAGCCGGGCACGCTCGACCACGAGCTGGAAATCGGGCATCGGCTCGTCGGTACGAACGCTCCCCATCGCGGCGACCGTGGTTCCTGGGGCGGACTGCGCCGACACCGGAGGAGCAGACACAGAGCCCACTGGGGGGCCTGCATGCACCGTCTCTGTCACACAGAGAACGGCCACCATGGGAATCAATCTACGAAGACGCATGGAAACCTCTAGCCTTCATATAAGAGTCCTACTGGAGTCCTTGGTCAAAGAATAGGAACCCCCTTGGGACGGGCGGCAACCACGCGAACAGTCCCCTGATCATTGAGCGGCGCAAACTTGAGACCGGATTCATCTCCGCTGTCTGCCACGATGTCATGTGGCCCAAGGATGCCGTCAGGGACTCCGTTCGGTCCGCGATCTTCGACCAAGACCACGATGTGATCCCAGGCTCGCGGCAGGTTGTCCGCCCCCATGTACTCGACAGCCAGAATGTCGCCGGGTAGCACCTGATGACCCATGCGCAGCGGGGGAATGGAGGCGTGCTCACACTGGGAAAGTGCCGGTGCCGATCCAGCACACTGATCGACCAGCGTTGGGCCCGCAACTCGCCCAAGGGCATCGATGACTCCACTGACATTGGTGTAGCGGAGTGTTGGCTTGCCCGCCCGACGAAGCGCACCGACCAGAATGTCCGCGCAGTCTGCACCGACGAAGCGCTCGGTCTGGTTGTGGACACCCTCCCCTGCACTCCCGAACAGATACGGAACATTGTAAAATGCGGTCAGCCAGCCCAGGAATCCGTCACCTTTTCGGAAGCTGTAGCGGAACACCCGGTCGGAAATGATGCCGTTCGGGACATCGTCGAGTCCTGGTGTGGAAAGGGGAGCTTCCTGGCCCAAGCGGATGCTCGCCGCCAGTCGCATCGTCCCCAGGTCCTGATGGTCTGCGGGACGCGGAGCGACCGACTCCGTAGGGCGGGCATCCGTGACCACCAAACGCAGCGCCCCCACTCCGTCCGCTTCTCCGTCCGCAGAATCGGGACGGGGTACGATCGCATGCTCCACGTACTCCATGCGATCGTAGCCAAGCCACTTTCCGTGATGTGGACCGAAGACAACGGCATTGGCGTAGACCCGGACATCCCCATTGGGAGCCTTGGTATGGACATGCTTCATGCGCGGTTCGATACGCCGCCAAGCCACTGCGAGAGCTGGGCAGCCGCTCGCGCTCCACGACACATGTCCGGGCCGACCGTCCTCGCTAAACAGTACCGGGCGACGGTTGAGCGTACCGGGCAGCATCACAAAGACCTCGACCGACTCACCGATGCGGGCGTCAACGGCCTTGGCCGTAGCACCCTGGTGTCCGCGCACCCGACCTTCCAGCCAAGGGCCGCCACGCAGTGTGCAGGTCGGTGTGGTTGCAGCACTTGCTTCACCCTCCAGCGTCAGACTTCCCAGCAGCGCGAGCAACAGGCCAATCCCAGTCCAGGAAAGGACAACGGACTTTTTCCACTGAACAAAATCCGATGGCCCATCAACTACCGATTCGAGCGATGACATGTGCCTGAAAACGTCCATCCGCGAGCAAGGATCTGACATCGCTCCCATTGTCGGTTCTGTCCAGGCTCGGCCTCGGTATTTGGACCTTAGGGTCTGACCGGTGGACCTTCGAGCGCGAGATCCCCAAGCTGCGCACGCACACGGGCCATAAAGCGCTTACCAGGATCGTCGTGGGTGTTGCGATAGCTGGGATCATTCTCCAAGTAGTAGGCATGGCCGCGCATCTGATCAGCCTCTTGGTGCCCAATGAGATGCGTGATCGCATAGCGACCAGCGAGGTAGCGAATCAGTGCCACGTTGGCCGTCACCTGGGCTTCGGTAAGCGGCAGGGTCTTGTCATTGCCCACGTTCTCGATGCCGATGGAGACGTGATTCAGTCCGATGACGTGACGTGCCATCGTGGTCTCTGGAACCAGTCGATAAATCGTCCCATCTTGATCGATGACAAAGTGCGCCGAAACATTGACTGCGCCGGCCCGCAGCAAGGACTTGCGACTTGCCTCTGCTTTCAACCGATTGAAGTACTGCCAGGTGGACTGAAAGGACTGGCCGCCCGTGTAATGAAGCACGATCACACGAGGAGTGATGCTGGTATCCCGAGCGGCTGCATCTTGGTGAACCCGACGATATTGCAGCGTGAGCTTGACCCGCTCCTCATCGAAGCGGATCGGTCGATCAATGATTACGGGAGTCACGGATGGCCGCTGCTCCGGTCCAGCCCAGACAGAGCGCAACCCCGATGTCAGCAAAAGTAGCAGTGCGGTGAGAACACGCTTCACAATAGCCCTCCAACCGTGCGCTCATTCATCTGAACCCAACCCCGTGGGAACCGCTCGGCCGCAGCAGCGCAGAATGACCTTCTCAACAGAGTGCATCAAATCCAGCGAGTGACAATCATAGGATGGAACGGTCGACGACTTCCAGCACCGAAAAGGGTTCCCCCTCTGGTGGATGATTGCCAGCTCTCTATAGAGAGGATGGAAGCACCCCTTAGCGAGCAGGAAGCGGGACTCCCGGCTCACCGAGATAGATTCTGTAGAGATCACCGCTAAGTAGGTTGCTCAAGTACATCCACTCTTCGCCATACGTACCGCGTCCAACCGCTCCATTGGCGAGCACCGTATCTGGCACCTTGGCCAGCAGCCGATGCGATCTGTCTTGTGCCACGCGATAGACTCCATCGAGCGTGATGAACAGGTACGCTCCCGAAGCAAGTGTCGCGATGCCATCAACGAAAGCGATATCGGTTGTAAAAGGAACCGGTGCCCCATAGCCGTCCGCTTGCCGTGGTAGCTGATACACGGTTCGCCCATCCCAAGACGCAACCAGCAAGAACTTGCCATCGGGAGAGAATGCCAAGCCATTGGTATAGGAAATCTGATCGGTGACGAGCTTGACTCCCGTGCCATCCGACTCTGCCAGGTAGAGCTTATCGGCCGCAGAATCGGAAAACACCAGTCGATTGTCCGGAGCCACCGCCACAAAGTTCGTAAGCTTGTATTCGAATGCACCCCCGGCACCTACCAAGATGCTGGTTGCACCCGCCGGAGTGACCCGCCAGATCACAGCCGTCCGCTTCCCATTTACGACTCCTTTTCCACAGACCAGGATGTCGCCGTCGGCTCGCACCGCGATTCCCACCGGACTCGGAACATCGGCCACCTTGTGTACCGTCCGATCTGGGAGCACTCGCCACAGCGCATCGGCTGCGCCCACGTAGAGCACCGTTTCCCCCGACGGATCTTTGCCAAATGCAATGCCCTCAGTACGTCCAGGCGCAGTGGCAACCAACTCGAAGTCACCCACCTGCTGCTGCAGTGAACTCGCGTCCGGCCAAGACATATCGGGAGTACTGACGGAGGACGAAGAACACCCCAAAAGAGCCAGGGTGGCAGCCACAGCAGTCATGTTGATGCGCATCGCGCCGCATCCTATCCCGAACCGCCCACTCCAGCGCAAGTACATCGCAGAATCTGCTTCCGCTCACACCCGCCCCCTGCGCAGCAAAGAACCGTCAAGAAAGGAAGAGCCGATGGACAAACCACAGTGAGCCCAAGACAGCAGCCACCACAGAAGAAGCTCGTACCAGCCATTCCAGATCGTTCGCTGGTTCATTCCGAGGGGAATCGATGTGGGCCTTGTGATGCAACAGCCGTCGCCGTGCCAGGTCGACCCGAACGAGCAGAAGAGGAAAAATGATGAACAGAGCCCCTAAGAAGAGCGCCTGCCCGATCTCTATCCCTACGTTGAATCCAATCAGACTGACGGCTCTGCGCGCTGCGGTGACTCCCATTTCAGTCATCGCGGAAGCAAAGCCAAGCCCGTGCAAAAGTCCACAGGCAAACACCACCGCGATGCGCCGACTCTGTGACGTCTTGACGCGGCGCAGGTTGAGAAGGGCCATCACCACAATGCTGGCGGCAATCAGCGGCTCGACGATCCGAGCAGGGGCCTTCGCCCATCCAAGGACTGCGATTGATAGGGTGATGCTATGGGCCACTGTAAAGGTCGTCAGTACGGCAAGCCACTGACGCCAGCCGGTGACTCCTAACAGCACGGTCAACAGGAACAGCAAGTGGTCGACACCGAGTAGGATGTGCTCGATTCCCAGCGCCACGAAGTCCACAAACAGTCTGGCAGGACTGCGGAAAAAGGAGTGCTCTTTGGCGAGCGGGCGGAGCACACCAACCTCCGCCGGATCAGAGCCTCGGGTGGCCCGGATCGTGAGCTGTCCCTCTCCATCAGCAGTACCAAACAGATCGGTCACCAGCCGCAACGATTGGGGAGGCGCAGGGAAGCTGGTCTTTAGGAGTGCCAGGATCTGCTTGGCCCCAGCCTGGCTCGATTCATCGCGCTCGTCATGCTCGGCTCGCAGGTGCACCAGTTCCTGGACTCCCTCCTTGGCTGCATGGTCTGAGCTACGTCTCAGCATGCCAAGCCAGCCGCGACGGTCGTCCTCGTAAAGGCGAAAGCGCGAACCAACCTGCCTCTGCAGCTCCGCTTGGTGTCGAAAGACCTCCTGTTCCGACAACCGACCATCCCCATCATCGTCGACTCCGTGGAGTGCAGACACCGGAACGGCGACCACCTCGAAGACCGCATTGTCGATGACGTTCAGCGTCCCCTGTTGCGCGGGCATCATGTGCGCAGACGCTGAATCTGCACACAATAGGAGGCTTAGCACCCCAGCCTGAACCTGCCGATTGGGGGACGCCATGGTATGCATGATCGCACGGACTTCGCCGCTGCTCAACAACTGCGGCTCCATCACCCTCCCTGTCCTAGCCGACCGGCACGCCTTGCGACGGTACGCTGCGCCTTCAGCCACTCCAGCTTGCGACTTCCCGGCTCGTACGCGATGATCCGGGCGGGTTTTTCTTCGGGGCATGCCCCTTGGGAGGTTGGTTATGAATGAGCGCGGTAGTCGCAAGATTCCGGTTACTGAACGGCAGTTCCTGTGGGTTCAAGACGACGACAAGGGCGAGGTAACGCTCCATGTTGGTCCAACGATGGTGTCACCGACCGCCGCCGATCGAGTCGTAATCGACGACGGTCAGGGCAGCTTCCGAGAAGACACCTCGGGCCGCCCCCAAATGATGATCGAAGTCGGCGATCATCAGTACGCCGTGCTGTTCAACCCGCTGCTCGAAAACGACGGCGGTCCCAATGGGCGGTTCCGAGTGGGTCGCAACGAAGCACGTCCACTCAAGAACGGTACGCGAGCAATGATTCCGGGACCATGCAGTTACTTTCTGCGCCCCGGACAACGCTGCGAGGTCCGCGATGCCCATGAACTATCTGCGAGTCAGTATCTGGTCGTTAAGGTGTACGGACCCGTCGATCGAACGGCACCCTACTTTGATGTAACGGCACGGTCTGCTGCGATCACCCGAGCCACGGCAGAGGCACTCGATGGTCGTCCAACCCCGCTGCCTGAAAAGGGAATCGATCAAGAGCTGAAGCGCGGTCAGCTCATCGTCATTCGCGGCATCGATACCCAGTTCTACATTCCACCAACCGGCGTCGACATCGTTCCAGATACGTCGGTGGACGAATCGGGTGCCACGGTGAGTGCGACCACGGCACAGAAGCTGCTCCAGCAGATGCAAGCGCAGCTCACCAAGCCAGTGCTTCCGCCACCGCCACCTACTGCCAAAAAGGGAGCCATCAGCGAAGAAGAACAGCTTGATCTGCGCAGCGAGGATGACGAGTCCCCAAGCGATAAAAGTCGATCTCCCAGGCGAGCAGTGGCCCAGTACCAAGCGGAAGCCGCCGCGCAGATGATCGACCAGTCCGCACGCACCCGGCAAAGAGTGGCAGCCCCCGCGCCCGTTGCGCCTCAGGCCGGGCCACCGCGTCCAGCGGCGATGCCGCCACCTCCTGCACCCCCAGTATCCAACAACGCCGGATTTGCCGCACCAACCAACACCGCAGTCACTACCGTGTCTGTGGATGATGTGCTGTCTTCCGATGCACTCCGCAAGGCCATCGAAAAAGAGGCACGTCAAGCGCGTCTTATTCGCAGCGCTGTTGTCCTGGGTGAAAAGGAATACTGCGTACTCATCGATCCGGATGGCAAGCGCGAGATCAAGGTTGGCCCAGCTCGGGTCTTCCCTGGACCGTATGATACGTTTATGATCAAAGGCTCACGCAACCGTGTCTACGATGCCTATGAGCTTCTGCCGCAGCGTGCCCTGTGGCTGCGGGTGATTTCGCAGTCCGGACGCGAGGACATGGCCAAGAAGATGCCGCGTGGCGTCGAGTTAGAGAAAGAACAGTACTTCCCTGGCGATGAGCTGCTGCTGTGCGGAGTGTCCGGCTTCTTCTTTCCATTTAACGAGATCGAAGTCCTGTCCCCTCACACTGGCGAGGCAGTGGTTGGGAACGATCACTCCAACGTCTTTATCGAAGCCATCGGAATCGATCAGAAGAGCGGCATCTGGTCACCTTGCGGATTGCGCGTCGCCCATTCCTATGAACTGAGTGTTCATCATCCATCGGTCATCCACGGCTCTATATCGCACCAATTCTCACCAGCGGTTGATGGCTGGCGCATCGCAACTGCCCTGTCATGCTCTTAGGTACTTACGGAGGATCACCATGAAGAAACGAGCGCTTCTAGGACGAACGAACCCTAACCGCAGAGATTTACTCAAAGCCGGAGCAGGCATCCTGGGCGGACTGTCCGCCTGCACGGTGATCGGATCTCTTGGCAGTGCGCTGACCTCGTCGGGATGTGGAGCACTCCGTTTCGATATCAATCAGCCGATCCCCGAACAGAGGATCATGGGCAACGTCCTCGCTGGTGTGCTTGGCGCATTCCTGCCCACTCCATTTTCTTTGCCCATCAACCTGGAACAGGAAACCAAGTCACATGGCACCGGCCCTGCCCAGTCAGCGGGTCTCACCGCACTGTCGTTTAAGCTGACCAACATTCCCAATCCACCGCGCAGTAGCGACAATTTTGACTTTGTCGATCGCATCGAAATCTATGTGGAAAGTGTGAAATCTGGCACTGCTCTCACCAAGCAGAAGGTGGCCGATCTGCTGAGCGTTCCAAAGGGAGCGACAAAGCTGAACTTGCAATGCTATCCCAACGTGGACCTAGTCCCCTACATCAACGAAGGGGCGAGGATCAGCTCGACAGCATCTGGACGTGTTCCGAGCAACGACATCACGTTCGATGGTCTGGTTACGATCGAAGTACGTGTCTGACGAATCGGGTTCTCACACCTCGGCTAGGTCAGCCACCGAAGACTCCGTGATACTCTGACAACACGGAGAAAGTCTGATGCAGCATCTAGTGCCTCCCAAGCTGGCCAATCTCTTACATCCAAATGCGAACCATGTAGAGGCCAAGCCACCGACTCTGACCGAGCATCACAAAGCTGCCGATGGTCTTCATCCAGCAACTGGTGGCATCAATGCTCAAGCTCACCAGGGAACCGTGTCACCCGAGGCCAATCAGCAAGCGGCCAAGACGTTGGAGCACTTTGCGGACCCGAAGCCAGCAGGGGCTGGCGCACAAGTCGCTCCCAAGACCGCGGGGCTGTATCCTGGAGTGACCGATCTAACCGGAACGTACGGAAAGCTCGCAGCAGGAAAGCGAGCCGATACGCAAGGTGTCGTCCTTCACCGTACAGAGACGGCTACCGCACAAGGTGCCCTCAACGCATACAATTCACGGATCAAAAATGGCGAGCATGTTGGTGCGCAGTACTTGATCGATGAAGTGGGCAAGACCAGTCTGGTCACGCCTGCGGACTCGCTCACGTACCACTCGAAGGGATTCAACAGCTCTACCGTTGGCGTCGAAGTAGTTGGTCCCGGAGTTCACTTGGATCGCTCCGGGAAGGGCAAGTCTGTGCGGCAGCAAGTCACGGATCTCAATCTGTCCCCAGAATTTCAATCACGACTCCTTGGCTACAAGGACAAGCAGTTAGACAACGTCGTCAAATGGAATGGCGACACGATCTACGAAGACATCAGCGGCAAGCAGAAGCGCTCGGTGTGGAACCTCTCGAATCAGCTTGCGAAGACCTATAATTTGGATATGTCGTCGCTGTCTCATCACGGAAAGGATGAATCGGGAAGCAACAACTACTCTCCGCAGAACTTTCCGGACTTCTCTGCTCATGAACACTTGAATCCCAAGGCGCTCGGCGAAGGCGAAGCCATCACAGAGTTCCTGCAAGCGCGTCAGCAGTATCCCCAGATGGTTGCAGCAGCCCAAGAGAAGCTGGCCAAAGCGCAGGCAGCCGGTGCAACTCCGGAACAACTCAAGCAGCAGCAAGCCATCTTGCAGCGTGAGCAAGCGACTTTGGGAGCGCTGAATCTCGATGGCGATCCTCATGAACAGGAACTCCTGGCGGCAGAACAGAAGTCGGGTAAGCCAGGCGAAGCTACACAGCGCGAAAACCTCCGTACGGAGTACTATGACGACTTTTATGACCGGATGGCCGAGCTAAAGGGAATCGTCAAGTAGACCCCCACTTGCCGAGGATATCCACCGAGGGCAGGTATGATTGACAGAGAGCGAGAAGACGTACTGCTGAAGCAGGCCGTGGCACGAGGACTCCTCGATGCAGAGGATGTCTCGACCTTGCGAAATATGCCTCAGGCAGTGGGCTCGACCCTACGTTTTGGACCCCGTCTTGACCGATTGGTGGAGCAGGGAAAGCTATCAGAAGGACAGCTTGAACGACTCTCTGCAGAACTGGCAGCGTTTGAACGTACACTCGACGGGAGAGCGGAGTCTGTCTCGTCCGCTTCACCAACAGAAAGAGTCTCGGTTCAGCTACCGCCGTGGCTTGTACAGTGGTCCCAGTACGAGGTGTTGGGACTGCTTGGTCAAGGCGGCATGGGCATGGTGTATCGAGCCCGCGACCGGCGCTTGTCAAGAGAGGTCGCACTGAAGTTCATCAGCGTAACTGATGATCAGCTTCGCAAACGATTCCTGACCGAAGCCCGTGCCCAGGCCAGGCTCAATCACGAGTTCATCTGCAAAGTCTTCGAAGTAGGAGAAGTTCAGGGACACCCCTACATCGCCATGGAGTTGGTGCAGGGCAAACCGCTGTCAACGATACACCGCAGCCTCAATCGCGAACAAAAGCTCACCCTCGTGAGAGACATTTCCCATGCAGTCCACACCGCCCACAGCTTGGGAATCATCCACCGAGACTTAAAGCCGGCCAATGTGTATTGATTGATTTTGTAAATTCAGCGTGGGGCAAGACATACCGTTCGCAGCGTTGGGAATGTCGGTGGGAAGGTGGCATTGGGGTTGGATGTCATGAGTTCTGCCACTCAGTGGCGACCGGAGGCTGCTCTGCCATCGAGGAGCTGTACTATCAAGAGCCGCGTCTCTCCACTTTTGATATAGTTGGTGTAGGGGGTTCCATGCGTGTTATGTCGGGTCGTGTTGGACGTGTGATAAGTACGCTGGCGGTGTTCGTCCTGCTACCGCTGTCTGCCAAAGCTGAGCCCGTTGGGAACGTGGTAAACAGCGCCAAAGCCGTGGCCACCAAGGTTGTCCCTCTCGCCAAAAAGGCAGCACCAGTGGCGAGCAAAGCCGTTCAGACCGTGCGCGGCAACGGCAGTGCACCGGCCACCGCACCTCAGCAGGCACAAGCTGCGCCCTCTGGCCCCGCGCAGCCACAGGCCAGTCCGTCCATTCAGGATCAGGCCGTGGGAGTCCTACGCAGCGCGGCGGCAGGAGTGAAAGGCCCAGCCGCTTCCCCGCCAGCCTCCGCACCGAGTCCTGCTCCTCGCGGCGCACCTCCGGGCGCACCTCCCGGATAGAAACGACCACAACGGCATCGAGTCCCCAGCCCGACTACGGAACAAACGGAGTCCACATCGAGGCGAGCCAGCTCTGCGGACGATGGTTGGATATTCCCAGCGGATACTCTTTACCAGTAGGTACCTCATGCGTGCCAAACACGATGTCCAGCCAGGGCGCAAGGTTGCCAAAGTTGGTGAGTCCGTGACCTCGTGCGTGATGCCAGTGGTGCAGCTCGGGAGACCCCAGTAGGTAGCGAAGCGGACCGATTGGAAGTCGAACATTCGAGTGAATGAAGATCGCCCACATACCGCGAAACACCGCGAGCCCAGCCAGTCCTCCCATTGGCACGCCAAGGAGAATGGCCGGTAGATTCTGCATCAGCTGAGTCAGCATCCCGTCCACAGGGTGCTCTCTGTGTGCGGCCAGCCAGTCGAGATGCTCGCTGCTGTGGTGAACCGAATGAAATCGCCACAGCAAGTTCGAGGCATGACACGCACGGTGAAACCAATAGACCAGCACATCGCCGAGCACCACTGAGCCAAGGAACAAGACGATCTTCGGCGCTGAAATGAAAGGCTTCGTTCCCAAGTGCGCGGTGACAAATCGCAACAGAGAGATCGACAGCACATTCCACAGAAGGTACTGACCGAAAAAGTACGCCGCATCCGTGACCAAGGCTGGACGAAAAATCGGCTGTTGCCGAGCAGGAAAGAGTCTCTCTAACGGAACAAAGACCGCAATCAAAACCACCAAGCTCGCCAGCGCGGCGCTCAGCCAAGACTGTGCAGACGAGATCAGCTCGCTCATCACTTGGCCTGTTGCTGAACTGGTTCCGGAGTCTTCCTGGCAGATGGCGACGGGAGGAAGACGGCTGCAGATTTGGATGCCCCCATGAATCGATTGGGAATCTCTGGCTCCGGTGAAGCGGGTGCTGGGGGTGGCGGGGGTGGAGCAGGCTGCACAGTCGGGGGTGGCGATGGCTTGACAGACTGCGGCGGAGCCGACTGGGACTTCCCGTCAGACTGCTTCGTACTACAACCCGAATCCTCACGCGATGCATTGCTGGTGAGCATCGCGACGACTCCAACTGCAAAGACCAAGGACAGCGCTCTGAGAACGGTTCGCATGACAGCTCCGAGTTAGTGAATGAGACAGTGAACGCGTTGACCAAAGGATTGGGTCTAGTGATTCCTCCGCACCAGTCCGCGCAGACGGTGAACATCGATCATTCGCGACATGCCTTCGCCTCCCGCAGTCGCCCAGGAAGCAAAGATCTCCGCACAATGAAGAGCCCATGATAGCAGAGTCTGCCGAATCTGTTGATCGGACGCGCTACCACCCATCTGAGCGGCTGCTGACTCACAGATTTGCATCCGGGCAGTCATGCCACCATCCGGATCATCCGGATCGTCTTCAGGATAGGCAGCAGAAAGCAGAGCTTTGGCTTCCTCCTGCTGATCCTTGCGCAGTAGCTCGATGAGTTGATCGCGCACGGCGTGATAGCGCTCCTTGGCAGCCACCGCAGCTCGATCCATCCTGGCCAGCACTGCGCGAGCAATCTGCAGGGTCATCGCGGCCGATTCGCCCTTCACCACTGACACTTTCTGGCAGATACGCTCGACCCGTTGACGAAGGTGCTGTCCGGACTCCGCCACCGCGTAGAGCGCCGTCAAAGCGACTGCAAGCTCCGCTCCCGATGGATCCCCATCCAGGTGACGCGCAATCGCGTGAAGTGAGGCAGCGCGCAGCTCACGCGGCACAGTGGGCATACGTGCCACCAGTTGAAGCGTCAGAAACTGCGTCGGTTCTTCGGTTCGAGAGAGCGCATCACGAAGCTCTGCAACAAGATTGGGCCGCACAGCAAGCCGTGTCTGTGCCACTCGCAGAGCCACCGGATGCGTACAGGACAACACCGTACCGAGAACCTCCGCAAGCGTTGCATCCGTAGGAAGACTTGCCGCCTTGCGCACCTGCTGCGAGGCCTCTTCGGAAAGCTCCAGCCGCAGCAGGCCGATCGGACCAGACTCCCCTGCCACAGGCTGTCCCGCGACAATGGTGCCGCAAAGAGAGCAACACAACAGCACCAAGTCGGGTGCCGACACTTGAAGCTGTAGTCCTGTCGCGGGGCAAGCACACGCTAGCGGCGTATCTAACGACAGGATCTCAGCAGCGGGGGATGCAGACATACTCTGGTTATCATACCCCTTTCGAGAAAAACAGATCGACGATTCAGCCAGTCCTTCACCCAGTGCTCGCGTCCGTGAGTACCCGCCTCCGCTTTGCCGCACAGTACCATTTCCCCACCTCTTTCAGTCGGCCTCAGGGAAGAGTGAAGGCTATGCTCGACTTGGTCGAGATTGAGCCGGCCAATGTCATGATCGTAGAAAAGGAGGATGGCACCCTCCGTCCAGTGGTCATGGACTTTGGACTCGCACGAGATCAGAGCAGTGAAGAGCACCTCACCATGACCGGGATGGTCATGGGCACTCCTGCCTATATGTCTCCTGAACAAGCCCAAGGAGAGATCAGCCGGATTGATCGTCGCAGCGATGTCTACAGCCTGGGAGCCATGCTCTACGAGCTGCTGTCTGGTCAACTTCCCTTTGCGGGAGCAACAACGGTGGCGATGATCCTGCAGGTCATTCAGCAGGAGCCGCCCCCACTGCGCAAAGTCAACGCAGAGATTCCCATTGATCTAGAAACCATCGTTGCCAAAGCGATGGCCAAGGAGATTCAGCGGCGCTACGACACGGCCCGTGCTTTCGCAGAGGATCTCGAGCGATTCCTAAACGGAGAGCCGATCCTCGCACGCAAAGCGTCGATACTTTATGTGGCGCACCCGAAGCCAATATCGCGCCGTCCCAAACCAACCATCACTCCTGCCGGTGGGATGTATGCGGGAATCGGTCATGTCAGAAAACGGACCAGGCCCTGCGAGCGGTTGCCAATCAAGGCGCTGGAACTTCCTTTACGGACACTTCAGCAGTGGAGCAATCGGTGAGACCGGAGCCACCCCCATTGCAGAAGTCATGGTGTCGTAGCTCGACAGGTTACTGGTTAAGACTCCCACTATCTCTGCGTAGGTCTGATTGAGCTTGTTGGCTGTTGAGCTCTCTGCAACGCACAGAAACTTGGTGGTGCCGCACAGAGGAATCTCTTCACAGCCAGGATTCGCCGGGGCCGCCACCTTTAGTTCCAGCGTTCCGTATAAGGCGCGTCCGTCGACCATCACCAGATCGACATCGACAGGCGAAGCGGAAAGCAGTGCATCATAGGGTTGTCCGGCATCACCCCGGAACAGTACCAAATCTGCACGCTTGCCAACTTCGAGGGTACCAAGCGCAGCGTCCACTCCCAGCGCACGAGCCGCATCTACCGTCACCATTTCAAACAATCGGCGCGTAGTAAGAAGTCCGTTAAACTTACTGTCGCTCACCTGCCGTGCAACCTTCAATTCATCCAGCAGATTGACACTGCCTCCCAAAGACCAGTCTGGCGCAAGCGCAATGGTATTCACCCCCGCCATCATCGCCAGATCAATCCGAGTGGTGTCATTGTACAAAAACAGATTCGACTTCGGTGACCAGATGAGCTTCATTCCGGCAATGCCCATCTTGGTAAACTCGGGAGCCCCGAGCGCGGTACCATGGACGATGGCCGTTTGAGGGGCCAACAGACAGCCACTGGCGCGACTCTCTAGCGTGGCAAACTCATTTCTGGCCGTGGCATTGATACCTTCGGCCACATGCACGGCGTAGGCATTGGCTGTACCGGCTGTAAACGCATTGCAAATGGTTTGTGCGGCGGCGGAGTTGTTTGGGACAGAAATGGCCGTTCGCAATCGATCGACTCCGAGATCATTGCGCGAAGTATCAATCGTCCTTGCCAAGGACTCATAACAAGCCAGCTCCACCGCCCCAGGAGCGAGCGTGAACGAAGTGGTGCCGGCAATCAGGGCCTTGATCTCTGCGTATTTGTCGATCTCACACCGCAGATCCACCGGTGAGGTGACGTCTTTGTTGAGATACTGTTTGGCGTCCAGAACCTGCTGATAGCGAACGTCGGAGGTCCAGTCATTGTGACTGCCGTAGAACCTGCCCGGACTCCAGTCTGCTTCATCGAAAATGTTAAAAAGACCATGATTATGGCCATCGAGCATTCCCGGCATGATCACCCCAGAGGTAGTGATCACCGTGGCACCGCTTGCGGCGGGTAGAGACGAACACGAGTCCGCTACGCAGGTGATGTTCGCTCCTTCGACCAGCAGTTCCCCTCGCAGGGGACCACCTGGAGTAAGCATCACTCCGCGCAGAAGGAATCGATCGGTAGCCCCAGGCACAATCGAGGGAGGCAGCCAGTTCCCGCCATCTTGAGTCATGGACATCATGTCCGCTCCCAGATCGCTCTCTGTGCTTCCATCGCTGCGACAGCCCAAGTAGGCCAAACATCCAGATAACAGTAGTGCCTGGATCTGCTGCTGCCAACGCATGGTTCCCCCTCTTGCTCTGGGTTGTGCGCAGCCGAACTGCCTGCCTCCTAGAGCGCCCCAGGATCGCTCTGCGCGATTACGCCGAATCTCTCACAGTAGCCGGAGTCCTTTCGATCTGGCGAGAGCAAACCGCACACCCTACACTCTATGGTCGGCGGCTCATACTCCGCCTACAGCTGGTACCGCTACAGAGCCCCTTGCTCCTTGCTCTATGAGTAGCGGTCAGCGGGAGCATGCCTCGCTCTACAAAATCAGTATCGAAGCCTTACTCCTCGACGACATATTGGAGAGAACATGACCAGTAAGTACGTACTCGTGGCTCCGCTCGTCCTTCTTACGGCGGTCGGATGTCGTAATGAAAACACCGACAATCAGTCCGACCTCATGATGACCCCGGATGACATGTCTGTGGCAGAAGATCTGAGCGGTTTGCCGGCAGACCTTTCCGCACCCGACCTAACTGGTGCCGATCTGCTGCCTCCGCCACCGCCCGCAGATTTCTTTGTGGTCCGAGTGGGAGACGGAACCGCCGCACTCACCAGTGCCGCTACCGCAACGTTCCTTGAGCGTCGCAAACTCAGTGATGGAAGTCTGGTCGGCACAGCATTGGCTCTGCCCACTGCCGTCAGCGGCACCAATCGCATCTTGACCATGGGAGGTAGCTCGACCGGCGAGGGAGGACTTAGTCGTTCGGTCGATGGTCGCTATCTGCTGGTAGCCGGCTACGATGCCGCCGTGGGAACTGCCTCCGTTGCGGGTACGGCATCCGCCACCACCAGCCGCGTCATCGGACGCATTGATAGCACCGGCACGATCGACACCAGCACAGCCGGTGACTTTCTCAGCGGCAACTCCATCCGCAGCGCCAGCAGCAACGATGGAAAAGACCTCTGGGCCGCAGGTGCAGGAGGAATTTTCTACACAACCTTTGGGAGTACTGCCAAGCCGACCTCTCTGCTCACGACCAACTTCCGTTGGCTGCACGTATTTGGCACGCAACTGTACGGTAGCAGTGGTTCCGGCACCAACGCCGGTATCAACAGCGTCGGAAGCGGCACGCCGATGACCACAACCACCGCGACTCTGCTAAATGGCTTTGCGGCTCAGATCGGTTCGTCTCACTACGGCTTCGTTGGATTCGACACAGATGGTCTGGCTGGAATCGACATTCTATACGTTGCCGACGACCGGGCGGCCGGTTCCGGCGGCGGAATTCAGCGATGGAAGCTAAACGGAGCCACCTGGACACTCCAGGGGACGATGGTCAAGAACTTAACCGCAGGAGTGCGCGGACTGACCGGCTATCAGCAAGGCAACAACTCCGTGCTGTTCGCCACCACCGCTGAAGTTCCAGCGCGTATCGTTCGATTCACCGATGACGGCACCGCGATTGATATGCTGACTCCTACGGCCCTGGCCACAGCGTCAAACAACACCGCGTATCGCGGAATCGCGCTGGCACCGCAGTAACCCACACCACTATCGGAGCGCCACTTCCCCGGCTCGACGCGACTTCGCTGGGGAACACGCAAGCCACTTCTCGACGGCTTGGTGATGATGTGGCGTACAAGCGCGCTCAGAAGCACAAAGCGGTGGTCGCGGTGTCGGTCTTGTGCGTGATGTCCGTCATAGCACTCCTGCTGGTCTTTGTCCGTGGCCGGGTGCTCGCCGCAAGAGAGCGCGAGCGCACCGACAGACAAGCCGCTCTGTCTCGGCAGCTTGGGCAAGACATCACTCAGATGGAGCTGTTCATGCGCGCAGCGTACATGTTGCCTGCCCATGACATCCGCAGAGAAAGCGCCGTGGTACGCGACCGGATGCGGAAAATCACAGAGCAACTCAATACGCTCGAAACAGACCTTCGTGGACCTGCCCACTACGCACTCGGTCGAGGACACCAAGTCCTTCAGGAGTACGAAGAAGCGCGCAAGCAACTGGAAACGTCTCTGTCCGTAGGATACGACCGTCCGGAGGTCCACTATACGCTGGGACTCGTGCTAGGACAGCTGTATCAAAAGGGAATTGCTGAAAGCCGCAATGAGGTCGACCCGCAGCGTCGCAAAAAGCAGCGGATGAAGCTCGATGCCGAGCTGCTCACCGCGACACGTGCTCACTTGGAAAAGAGCGCGGGCACCCAGCTCGACTCCGCAAAGCTTATTGAGGGATGGCTTCACTATTATCAGGACAACGAGCAGAAGGCCCGACAAGCCGCGCAAGCCGCCGAAGCAGAAGCTCCTTGGGATTACCAGCCCGTGCTCCTCCAACTTACCATTGCGCGTAGGAAGGCAGACTCTCTGTACTTTCAAGGAAAAGTAAGCGAAGCCGCGACCACAGATCGACAAGTGGAGGCACTCCTAGATCAGCTAACAGAGATGGCCCGGAGTCTTCCGATCGTTTACTACGCACGGGTAGGCTATCTTCGGGACCGACTGTTCCAAGATCTCTTTGAATACCGTGATATGGATGCACGCTTCGACAGCCTGATGGCTGCGCTCGACCGGCTTCGGGTGGTGTCGCCCAACAGCACCTACGTGTTCACCGAAAAGGCTGCGGCTTACGCTTATTTTGCGCGCCAAAAGTTGGTGCGCGGTGAAGACCCTCGTCCCGCTGCCAAACAAACTGAGGCGGCGCTAGCAGAAGCGGAACAAGCAGGTGTTCCCAGCGGGCAGCTCGTCATTGTTCGCAATACAATCAATCGCAGTATGCTCGTCGAGCATTAAGGTCGATTGCCCTCTCGGGGAATCGTATCGGAAACGAGACTACTCGTTACGTATGGTTCTTCGCAGCCGATGCGCTCGCCGCTCTGCCCCGCGCTCCTGTGACTTCTCCATCTGTTCCGAATCAATCAACAGCGGCGTCACTTGAACCGGCTTCCCCTGATCATCGATACACACGAAGGTGAGGAACGCATGCACGCAAGGCCAACGTCGTCGTGTGCGCAAGTCCTCTCCGGTAACAGTCACCTCGACCTCCATAGAAGTACGAAAGGTCGCCGTAAGCTGAGCGCGCAGATGCACGACTTCCCCAACCTTCACAGGATGTTCAAACATCAGATCATCGACAAAGGCCGTCACTGCCATATGTCCGCCATGGCGCTGTGCAGTGATCGCAGCACAGAGATCCACCCAAGCCATGATCTGTCCACCGAAGACATTGCCAAGCGCATTTGCATGCTGTGGAAGCACGTATTCAGTCATCTCTGTCACAGATTCCCGAAACGAGCGAGGAAGCGGAATCACAGTAGCCATACCGAACATACTACACCAGCACTTTGGGATTGGAAGTACCCATCGTCGATCGACCTTTTCCAGACTCTGATCCGCGAAACCGGAGTCTGTAGACTTCCCCGGTGGTTGCCATCGCCAGCCGGGAAAAGTAGAGACAGTCTGCGACTCCGTAGCGATTGTTCGCAACAACATCTTGCTCGCACTGGCCGCGTATGAAGAACGGATTGGAGAAGATCCACGACCGCACCTCCGTCAAGCCGCAGCGGTTCTCGAACAGACCATCGGGAAGGGACAATTGGCGATGTTTCTGTGGAATGACCTCTGTGTCACCAAATGCGAGTTGGCCCGACAGGAGACTCTGCATGGGCAGAGCGCAAGGGACATGTTGCGAAGCGGATTGGCCGCCTGCAAGAGTGCCATCGACCTGACCCCAGAGATTCATGTCGGCTATCTAAACCAAGCTTGTCTGCACCGAGAAGAAGCCAGAGCCCAACTGGTCCTTGGACAACCCGTGAATATCCAGCCTGCTCTTGATGCACTCGCGCTAGCCACTCAGCGGAAGCCTGGTGACGCTGAGATCCTGATGGAAGAAATCAACCTGCACATGTTGGAGGCGCGCTCACTGGCTGCTCACAAACAATCACCACTCAGCGCACTGCAAGCCGCCCAGAGTCTCTTAGATACGCTCGGAAAGTCGTTCCCTGGCATTCATCCGTTCTATGTCTTGTCAGCCGACCTGCTCCGGACCAAGCTGGACACGGCAAAGGAGTCGGTTTCGCTAGTGGAGTTGCAGGCCGGAGTCGCGCTGATCGAAGAGGGGCTACGCAGGCATCCCGACGATCCCGACCTTCGATTGGGCAAAGCGAACACACTCCTAGTCTCAGCCGAAAGCAAAAAGGGGCCAGTTGCACGAACCGACCTTACGGCAGCGCTCACACTACTCGACTCTGTGAGACCGATGCTTGGACTACGTACGGAGTTCTTAGCCCTCGAAACACGCGCTCAGTCCCTGAAGGCAAGTTTCGGCAAAAGCCACTCCTAGAACTTGATCCGATCCATCTCATCGCCCAGATATTCCGTCGCCAGATGCGCATAGGTCATCGTCTGCTTGATGTCGTGATGACCAAGGATCTTCTGAAGCGCCAGGATGTTGCCACCAGACATGACAAAGTGGGAAGCAAAGGTATGGCGCAGCGCATGCCAAGCTCGTTGCAGCGGATGACAGCCCGCTTGCTCCAAGGCCGTCGGGAGCCCCAGCATCGATCGGCTCTCTCCCATCCGCGCCTTGCCCTGATTCAACACAGGAAACACCAATCCCTCTGGAGTAGTCGGACACAGCTTCCGCCATGACGACAGAATCGGCACGCAGACCAATGGAAGGCGCAAGTGACGAATCTTCCCTCCTTTGGGAGTGCTCCGAAAGCTGCGTGATACCGTAAGCCGACGCGTCTCAAGGTCGAGATCTTGCCAGCGCAAACCCAGAAGCTCTCCTTTGCGCAGCCCACTGTGAATCGCAAGGTGTACACAACCATAGAGCATCTGCGCAGATACATTCCCAGTGTTCGCGTCCTTGGCACAGACGGTCAGCAGAGCCTGGATCTCTTCTCTGGACAGGTACTCGACCAGATCACGCCGAGGCGGTAGTTCGACCCCTTGAAACGGATTGTTTGAGAGTATCGATTCCTTCCGCGCCCAAGAGAACACCGTTGCGGTACAAGTCAGCGCCAACCGCACGCTATTGTCTGCGTATCGTTTGGCGAGAATCTGCCGCAACCGCGCAATGTCTCCGGTCGTAAGCGAATCTGCAGCGCGTTCCCCGATCACTGGCAACACCCTTCGTAGTGCGGTTCTCGCCAGGATGCGGTATCGCTCAAGATCCTTGAGCTTCGGGCGACTGTACTCACAAAGAAATCTCTCAACGAGCCTCGCCACCGTTGGTGCCTGCGGGGCCAGCTCGGGAATTCCGATCACTCCACGAGCCACCCGACCTTCCACTTCCAACAAATACCGACGCGCAAGCTGCTGCGAAGGCTGATGCGAGGCACGCATTTTCCGCTTCCCATCGACGTCCTTATAGCGAATGTACCAGCCAATGAACCTACCCTGGCGCACCACGCGCACGATGTCACCCATCGTCACTTTCCCCCGCAAAGCAATATAGCACAGCGCCGTCATCCAATCGTCATCCACTTGTGAAAGGTAGGTTCCCGACGAACCCAATTGCATCGTGAGCAAGCAGTAGACCGGAGCGATTCCCAAGTACCCGAATTCGCTAGGCCTTTCGCCATGCATCGGGAAAAGAGCGGCATCTACGTTCGAGATCTAACCACCGGTGAGGTGCGCCTCATCCGTGGCAAACAGTCCTACCTAGTGGACCCTCGCAAAGAGATTCACATCACGCGCAGCGTCAACTCACACGACTGGAATCTGTGGATCGCGGCCAGTGAGCCACACAAAGGATCCGATCGCCTGGTCACCACACCTTGGGCGATCTCGATCATCGTGCCGCACAACACTGCGGTACTTGCCACCAGTGCGGCCGGGCAGCGCGTGATTGAAGGCCCGTGCGTGACTCTGCTGGAGTATGAAGAGAACTTGGTGCCACTGCGGCTATCGACCAATACTCCCAAAGAAGACAGCGACCCGCTGGTCACCTGCTTTCTGCGCACGATTGGCAATCGCGTCTCGGATGTCATCGAAATTGAGTCGGCGGACTTTGTTCGGATCAGCCTGCGGATTACCGTCAGCGTGACCTTCCTACGTGATCACCGCGACAAGTGGTTTAATGCGGAAAACTACATCCAAGTGCTCTGCGATCATCTCCGCTCGATCGTGCGGAGCCGTACGCGTACCCTGTCTTTGTCATCGCTATGGCCGCAGCTCGCAGCCGTGGTTCGTGACACGATCTTGGGTGTTCGCAACGATGCCGATGGCAGCCGCAAAGGCCGATTCTTTGCGGAAAACGGGATGCTCGTTCATGAGGTGGAAGTCCTCGATGCCACAATTGAAGATGAACAGATTGCAGAGATGATGCGCAGCGTCCAGCGAGAGTCTGTCACGCTGACGATCGGAGACAGGCAAGCTCAAGACAAGCTGCAGTCAGCGAAGCTACGTGCAGAACTCGATGTCAAAACCCACGAACTGCAGGCTCAGGTTCGCGAACATGAAGCCAAGCTCAAAGAACTGGAGCGAAAGCTACTGCATGAAACCAAGCTGACGGAACTACGTGACCGGGAGTCCATGGCTGCCGAGCAATCACGACTCAGTGCAGAGAGAGAGGCCAACGAGTTACGGTTGCGAATTGAACGAGAGATCGCCGCGCAGACCGCAAACAGAGAAGCGCTCCTACGGGATGCCTCTACGCGAGCCCAAGCAGCCCAGGCCCTGCATGAAGAGGAGTTTGGACACCTCAGCAAGCTGAAGGGTCTAGACCTGGCATTGATCGATGCGCAGGCCCGCGCAGTGGTGGCAGAACGAACCGCAGTACAGCCACAACTCGTCGAAGCCCTCACCGCCTTGGGTGACAAATCGCTACTCAGCGAAGTCGCTCAGAACATGAATCTGGTGTCTCTGTTCAGAGGCAAAGAGGCGGGCGAGATTCTGAAGGAAGTGGTGGGAGGAACGCGATTTGTGCCCGCTCTAACAGAGGCTCTGACGGCTAAGCCAAAGTCCCCCGAACCAAAGAAGTAGTACGGCGTCTACAGGGAGCGACTTCTTTCCTACACCTTGCCACAAAAGAAGAAGTTCCCTGCGGCCTCTGGATCATCGCTCGTCAAAAATTCCAACGACAGTCCAATCAGTTCATCCAGCGTCAGTTTGCCGTCCTGATTGCGGTCCAGTCTCGCAAACGTAGCCTGTGGATCGGCATCCGACCCCATTGCTGACAGCAGCCGTCCGTACTCGCTCGCAGAGATCGCACAGCTTCCATCCTGATCGATCAGCTCGATGAGATCTCGACACGAGGACACCAGCCAAGGGGAGGCAACCCCCGCCGCCCGATAGGCCAACAGCTGTCTTTCAAAGTAGCGCAAGAATTCTGCCAAGGTGACAGTCCCATCACGATCCTTGTCTGCTCCTGAAGCCAGCCGCTGAAACAACTCCGAGCGACTTTCGAACAGGCGGCGAGTCCGCTTCTCATCGTTCGACCAGCCGAACGACTGCTGAATACGCTGCGCCTGTTGGCGAAAGTCGGCTTCTGAAAGCACCCCATCACCGTTTGTATCAAAGTGAGCAAATAGCGTCGTAAATTTGCGCGCTTGCAGCAGCGACAGCTTCGTCTGTTCCATCAAATCCCCCCAAGCATTGCCAGCCATTGTGTCTACGTTTCGCAGTCTTGTCTATATGGCGCGTGTGTACCCGGTCAGACACACCTCGCAGTACATCGTGCGGACTCTGTGAATCGGCGATCAATCTCGGTAGTTGGTCTCTGCGACTCCGCCCTGAACACAGAGCTCTGTCCGATCAAGACTGGACACGTAGTCCAGTGAGCTTTCTCTCTGGAACCGCTCCTGATGATGCTCACGTTCATTGTGAGTGCTTCCATCATTAGCGATCGATCCGATCAACCACTTCCCTTGGCACAGGGAAGGGAGTAACATGCGTTTCAAGAGACTAATAACCATGCGGCTGGCCAGTAGGATCCTCTCTCTGTGTGCATTGCTCGTTGCCACTTGCGAAGGTCCAGTTGGACCAAACGGTCCCACGGGAACGCAAGGCCCGGTAGGTAGTGATCCGGTTTCCTGTGATCCGACGTTGAACGGATTGCATGCGGAACTCTCACTTAGCCCACCAGCACAGGGTACGTACTACAGAGCCGGAGAAGCTCCGCAGCTTACCGTCCGCTTGCTCAGTGGCTGCCAAAAGCTTCTAGCCCCAAGTGAACTTGGCACCGCCAACTTATACCTTGTGGGACCACGCGGTGCACTCACCACCCGCAGCGCCAATCAGCTCCTGAACGCAGTCACAGATCGCGCTGCCAAAGATCGCCAGCATCACTTCATCAATTTGAAGAACCCGTCCTACGCCAATCCGAATGCTGGTGGACTCAAGAGTTCGCAGGACGGAACGCTGCTATATCAGCTATCGCCGATCACCAATGAGACGGCGGGTACCTATACGGTAGGGCTGTGGGCCAAGTCAACGGATGAGCAGCAGCAGATCTTCCCTCTCCTCGATTTCCAGATCGGAACCGCAACGGTCGAGACCTACGCGTCCGGCGATCCGCAGTCCTCAAGTTGTGCGGACTGTCACAAGGGACCAGATACCGGCAAGCTGTACATGCATCACATCGCGCCGGGGTTCTCTCCGCTGGGAAACTGGGCGCTCGATCAATTCCCCATAGCGACCTGCAAGCTCTGCCACAACCAAGACGGTTACAGTCCGAACACCACCGTACGCAAGGTTCACGCAGTACATCGGGGGGAGCATCAACTGCGGGCGGGCGAAGCACATCCGGAGTATGGCGTCCCGGCCGATGCTTCGCTGGCACTCTATCTGAACGTTGGCTTCCCATCGATGCCCGATCTGGAAAAGGACTGTAGCAAGTGTCACCGGGATGAGCGAAACCTCAAGCAACCATCTCGACAGGCCTGCGGTGCATGTCATGATGCTCTGTTCTTCGACACCGGAACCGTGAATCCACCTCGCCGGTATACCGGTGCCTGCGTTGTTGATGCAGACTGCGCAAGTAGGAGCAGTCTTGCCACCTGTAATACCGCCGTCAGTCTCTGTGAGACGGCGACCCATCCCAAACAGAGTGATGACTCCCAATGCATCACCTGTCATTCTGCTGACACGACCGGCATCTCGCCGATTCCTGACAAGCACGATGTGGTCACCCGTACTCGCGTCCGCAAGATCAAGCTGAGCGAAGTCTCGATCAGCGGGGGGTCTGGACCGCTCGGTGCGATGATGGTTGGGGACCTACCTCGGATTAGCTTCAAGCTGCTCGATGGAACGGGTGCACCCGTTACCGATCTCAAGACCAATACTGCCTTGTCTGGCACGCTTCTTATTGGTGGCCCCACAGACGATCGACAGATGGTGTTTCCATCGATCTCGATCAAGACCGGCACGGGTCTGGCGTTTGATGCCGCTTCGAACGTCTACACGTATACCCATACCGCCGCCTGGCCAGCGAATGCGCAGACTCCGCTGAACAGTACGGGTCTGACACCGCGACCCAATCCCGCAGGAACCTACTCTGCCTGGCTCTACGTCGTTGAAACTTCTACCTATAAAGGTGCCTCCGTTCGTGATGTAGGAACCGCACTCATCGACTTTCGGGTCGGTGGCTCACAAGCAGTTCGTCCGCGTCATGTCATCACCCGCGATTCGTGCAACTCGTGCCACGTGATTGCCCAAGCCCACGGTGGGAGTCGGCGTGATGCGGAGGGCTGCTCGATCTGTCACACAGCGGGTGCTGTTGATCGCACAGTAGGAGCCCGGGGCGTCGCCTGCACCACCAACAGCCAATGTGGAGGATCAGCTGCGGGTTGGGAAAGCTGTCAGGACACCAATGCGGACGCTAAGCTCGATACCTGCGTGCTGACTGTCGATCCGACGCCCGGACAGACCATCCTGTTTTCTTCGATGATCCACTCTACGCACTATGCGCGTCGGCTGGGTGGATACGCGGAACGGAGCAGCCTGGTGAAGCCGTTTGCGCTTACGTACATCGGGAACTCGAACCGGGTAAATGACTTTTCGGAGATTCTGTTTCCACAAGACATTCGCAACTGCAGCAAGTGTCACGGCGACTCGGGAGCAAGCTGCTCCGCTTCGATGCCCTGTGGAATCGGTCAGAGCTGTCTATCCGGCAAATGCAAAAACGTCGCCTATCAAGATGCCAACACCGCCGCTTGTCTCGGATGTCACGACACTGCAGCGGCAGCCGGACACGCAGCACTGATGACCTGGACCGATCCGATGGGTAAGCCGGTGGAGACCTGCGAGGTCTGTCACGGTGCCACCGCAGAGTTCGCGGTCAGCAAGGTTCACAACATCAGCAGCCCCTACAAGCCCCCCTACTCCCGCGAGAAGGAGTAACAGCCATGCGCGTGGGTGGTAGCGACATGGCGATCGGAAAGAGCGCTGTCCCTCCGCTTCGCTCGTCGCTGTACTTGCTAGCGCTACTACTGTGGGGCGCGGGCTGTGGCAGTGCACGTAATCCGCAGGGAAGCCGGAGTCAGTGCATCAGTTGGAAGCAAGAGATCGCAGCCGCGCTCAAGGACAACTGTGCCAGTTGTCATGGCGGAAGCACGCCCGCAGGGGGACTTGATACTGCTAGTTACTTGGCCGTGTTGGGTGGGGGTGCCACTCCAATTCTTGCCACTGCTGGAGACTCTGGCTCACGGCTGCTCCAAGTCATTTCCAAAGAATCCGCCTCAGCGGCCCATCAAGGAATTAGTGATTCCGTACGCGAGCAGCTTCGTACGTGGGTGGTTGACTGCAACGTATCGTACCTGCGCTCTGTGTACCACCAAGGTGGAATTCTCAACCCCGATGATCCACAAGCGCAGTTTCACGGCTTGATTCTCAAATCCACCGGCTACAAGCTGTCGTCCTGCACGGGTTGTCACGGCGATGATCTCGCAGGCGGCAAGACTCAAGTCTCTTGTCTGACCTGCCATTCGCAGGGAGTTAATACTTGTTCGACCTGTCATGCGAGACTCCCAGCAGCGCACCGGGCCCACACCCAAGGAACAACCCAAGGTCGATCTTTTGCGTGTTCGGAGTGTCATCCACAGCCGCGCTCCGGGCTGGAGCCAGGTCACAGCGCAGCATTAGACGGTTCGGCTCGAACTGCACCGGTTCGCATCGAATTTGGGGTGCTCGCGAACATGACTCCGGCCAAAGGAGTCCGCAGTGCACCGGCTTCCTTCGATGCAGCGAACCAGCAGTGCACCAATGTGTACTGCCACGGTGCCAGCCTTAGTGATGCCGCATCCCTCCTTGTCACTCCATCGTGGTCCGGCTCCGCTGCGGAAGCAACCTGCGGAACCTGTCACGGCGTTCCACCCGCAAGCCATGACCCCAAGCTGACCCGCTGCGTGATCTGTCACAATCGCACGGTGACGGACGCTGGAAGGATCGTCCTAGGTGGGCTGCACGTAAATGGAAAGAGCGAACTGGGCGATGGAAGTGGCACCTGCTCGGCATGTCACGGCTACGTTGGCAGCAATCCATTTCAGGATTTGCTGGGACAGACGGACTCAACCAAGCTCGGAGTGGGTGCGCATCGGGCTCACGTCAATGCCAAGCACAAACTAAGTGCCCCCATTCCCTGCGCCGAGTGCCACGCTAGTGTAGCCATCACTCCCGATGGATCACGACACACCGTCAGTGGATTGGGAGTGAATCTGTATCCAGCAGGCAGTGGTGCCAAGCTCAGCAATCTGGACGGTGCGCAGCCAGTATGGGATCGTGCAAGCGGTCGATGCTCTGCAACCTATTGTCACGGTGGTGGGAGCAAACTCCTGACTGATCTTAGCAGTGGAGTGAATCGCACCCCAACGTGGACAGCAAGCAGTCAAGCCTCCTGTGGAGCATGTCACGGCATTCCACCCAAAGATGCCAATCACACTGCCACCATGCGATTGATTGACTGCGCAACCTGTCACGCCAAGACGATTGATGGTAGCGGAACGATTCTGTTCACTGGGCCCGCAGGCAGCCAAAAGACCACGCATCTAAATGGAGTCGCAGATGGAAACTAATCGCCATCCCAGACTCCTGCGGAGTGTGATAGCCGGACTCCTACTGGGTAGCGCTTCAGCCCGAGCGGACTCTGTAGAGTTCAATGTATCGACGCTGCTGGCCGGACGTGCTGATCCGCGTGATGGCGAAATCCACACCGTGGTCCCGGTCTATCAATCGCTCGGTATTCTAGCAACCATCAAGCGCCCCTACTTCGACAGCATCAACATTGTGATGTCCGGTTGGGGCTCTGTTCAGCTCGACATTGGTCGCGATCAGTACTGGTCCGGAGACATCGATCTCGGTTACATCGATGGAAGCTTCGCCAAAAAGCGCCTGATGTTCCGAATCGGTAGACAGTTTGTGGTAGGAGGAGCAGCGCGCAGCACGCAGATCGATGGCGCGGTCAGTACGCTGCAGTTGTATAAGGGACTGGGCATCACGGCCTATGGCGGTGTGCCAGTAACCCCTCGCTTTTCGGCCAACCGTGGAGACCTGATCTTCGGTGGCCGCATGTTCTATCGTCACTCTGTCGACACCGAGATCGGGCTCTCTTTCAATCAGATCATGGGCGAAGGCCGAGCCGCCCGGCAGGACTTGGCTGTCGATGCACGCTATGTTCCGCATCAACAGGTGGCACTGACTGGATATACTTTGTACTCCATTCCGGAGGCGCGGCTCGCCGAGGCGGACTTTGCGGTGACCTGGCTACCGAATCTGAAGTTTCAGCTTGGAGCCGATTACCGGCGGACAGCGCCCGATCTGTTTCTGCCTCTCAACTCGATCTTCTCTGTCTTTTCGCAAGAGAGCCGCGATGAGGTAGGGGGAAACGTCTTTATCAAGCCCATTCGCCGGCTGCGCATCTACGGTGATCTCCGTGCCGTCATCAATATGGAGGGTGCCGGTGCCCGAGGCGGAGTCAAGGTTACGGTAGCACTCGGTCAGCGCGAGCATAGCACCCTCAACGGAGAATTACGGGTGCTCAAGTTGCCAAACAACGGTTATGTGCAGGCGCGGCTGTACAGCACCCATCGCATCAACCCGGCGTGGTTTGTGACACTCGGTGCAAACAGCTACTTTTTGGATCAACCCATCAACGGACAGGGGTACTCCTTTACGGGAACCGGTACGGTGGCTGGCGATCTCGGTCGCGGCTTTCGGCTCGTTGCCACTGGATTTGCGGACGTCACTCCCTTTGTGGAGCGCCGGGTCGAGCTACTCGTGAAGCTCGCCTTCAACGCGACACAGTTCTTTCGCGAGGTACATGAATGACCGCCACTGCCCTCCGCTGGCTCGTCCTTAGCAGCGTACTATTCACCGTCGCTTGCGCGACCTTCTGGGCCAAGATCGGCGGGGGCGACTCGATCAAGGCTCCACACAGCGTGCATGCCCGCGCAAAGATCGACTGCCTAGTGTGTCACGAGTCCATCTATGACGCGACGAATCTCAAAGGAGACTTCCTTCCCAAGGAACAGAAGTGTCTGGAGTGCCATGAGGACAACAAAAAGAGAGGCGAGTGCGGTTACTGTCACACCGACGTAACTAGGCCCACTTCCTATCGTCGTGAACCCTCGACTCTCAAGCTGTCTCACGCCAAGCACATTGAGCTGACCAAAGAGGACTGCTCGCGCTGCCACAAGACGCTTTCCGATCGCAACCAGCCGGCAGTCTCGCCGACCATGGACTCCTGTCTGGACTGCCATCCCCATCGACAGCAGTACGATCAGGGGTCGTGCGCCACCTGTCACAAAGATTTGAAGCGCTATCCCCAGAAACCGATCACGATGTTTTCGCATCAAGGCAACTTCGTGACCGGACATGCTCGGCCTGCACGATCTTCGCCAGAAAGTTGTGCGACCTGCCACGAACAGACCTTCTGTGCAGACTGTCACAGTAGGACCGTCCTCGGACCGATTGAGCTGAAATTCCCCGAACGAGTGGACAGTGATCTGATTCATCGGGGCGACTTTTTGGGACGACACAGCATTGAATCACGCGCCGATCCGGCCTCTTGTCTGCGCTGCCACGGAACCAGCTTCTGTGAAAACTGCCACAAGCAACAGGGAGTCAGCGGTCGCAGTGACAACCCCCGCAACCCACATGCGCCGGGATTCACGATTCCGAACTCGCCACAGTTTCACGGGCTTGCGGCACGACGAAATATCTCAAGCTGTGCAAGTTGTCACGATCAGGGGCCGCGCTCGAACTGTGTCAACTGTCACAAGGTCGGCGGACTCGGTGGAAATCCGCACCCACCTGAATGGACCGAGCGCCACGACCGTCAAGAGATCCTGAGAAACGGCATGTGTCGGTACTGCCACACTCCGTGACTCGGCACAGAGAGCGAACCACTCATACTGGAATCCACGTTCGATGAACGATCCCCAAGGAGACCCATCCATGCGCACAGGAATCATCGCTGCTACTTTGCTTGTTCTCGCTGCTTCTGCTTCGGCACAAGATAGCGATCCCCGCATCAAGCGTGCCTGGAAAGCCAAGTGTGCCTCTTGCCATGGTGAAGATGGAAAAGGCGATACCGAACAAGCCCGCAAGAAGTTCGGTGGACCACTACGCGACCTCACCGATGCCAAAGTGCAGGAGCGCTTCAAGGACGCAGAGCTCAAGGAACTGATCAACAAAGGGAAGACCGAGACCAAGGACGGCAAAGAAGTGAAGATGCCTGGCACCCCGGAGATCAGCGGTGACCAGCTCGATGGTTTGGTGACGTTTGTCCGCAAGCTGGTCGTGAAAAAGTAGGCGGAGGACCCATGCTAGCGTTCCTGTTCGGTCTGTCGATCCTGCTTACGGCAGTGTTGGTGATTCGGCCCTCGCAGACCAGCAAAGCGCTGGCTTTCACCAGCCTGTTCGTGCTGCCGCTCACGGTCAGCTACATGGGAGTTGAGACGCACATCGAGAATTCCAAACAGACCACCTTCTGTACCTCCTGCCATGTAATGGGGAAGCACGGACGCAGCTTGCTCGTGGATGACACCACGATTTTGGCGGCCTCTCACTATCAAGGAGGACGGATTCCTCGTGATCGCGCCTGCTTCACTTGCCACACCACCTACACGATGTATGGCGATATGCAGGCCAAGCTAAGAGGGGTCAAGCACGTGCTCGTCAACTACTTTGGCAAGGTACCTGACAAGCTAAAGCTCTACGAGCCGTACCACAATCGAGAGTGTCTGCACTGTCACCAAGGAGCGCGTCGCTATCTAAAAGGAGAGACTCACACCGCTGAGCCTGACCGCATGGAAAAGATGCGCCTGAATCAGCTCTCCTGTGTTAGCAAGGACTGTCACGACACCGTGCATCTGGCAAACGAGGTGGATAGCTTGCCGCTGTGGAAGCCGGAGGGAGTCAAGTGAACGCAGAGCACAAGCGAATCCGGATCGCGGCGGCGCTGATTCTCGGCGGACTGCTCGTGGAAAGACTGACCCTTGGCTGGGCTCATCCCACCGCGTTTTTTGTCTACGCCGGAGTGGGTGGTCTGCTACTCCTGCTCGGAGTTATGCTGTTTCTGTCGACCTTGCTGGGTGGGGCAACCTCACACCCTGCGTCACCGGACCCAGCAGCCACTACCCAGCGGGCCAACAGCGCCGATGAGAAGCCGGCCTCATAGCAAGCTCGAACGGTTGCCACGACGCCCCGCCAAGCAGCTATCATAGACCATGGACCTAAGTCGCCAGCGTGCTCTGGAGGACCAGCTCGCTTTGGAGTTTGTCGAAGCAGAGAGGCTCCGGGCCACGCTCATGGCGGTGGGTTTCACGATCGGTTTCATCATCACACGGATCGTCTTTGGCTGGATCAGTGACCTGCCTCTTCAGGGACCGAGCAGCTCTTTTCTTCGCATCAGCCCGGTGATCAGCCTCAGCACTGCCGTGGCCGCCTGCTACTGCTGGTTTTCACGACTGTATGTCTCGCGGCACATCGCGGCCAAGCAACAGCTCCCTCGATTCTTTCTACTCATCAACTCTGCGATCGAGGTAAGCGGGATTTCGTTGGTACTACTGCTGCTCGCTCGCACGGCAGGAGCGGCGTTTGCACTGAGTGCGCCACCGGTCTTGCTGTACGTGGCCGTGATCATGCTCTCGATCCTACGGCTTGATGCGCGGATCTCACTTTTCGTAGCGATCACGGCTACAGTCCAGTACATCGCGCTGGCCAAGCTACTGCTTCCGCACGACGCGCACGGGATATCTGGGACTCTGTTCGAGTCGCCGATACCGATCTATCTACGTGGCGGCATCATTACCATCTGTGGTGCCGCAGCCGGAACCATCAGTCGCGACCTACGCCGTCGGCTCGTCCGAGCGGCCGAGAGCGTCGTGGAGAGAGATCGAACCCTGGCAATGTTTGGTCAACATGTCTCTCCCAAAGTTGCCGAACGGCTGCTGCGCGAACAAGCGGGCCAAGTGACCGAGACTCGCCATGTCTGTGTCCTGTTTTTGGATATTCGCGACTTCACCCGCTTTGCCGAATCTCGTTCTCCGGCCGAAGTGGTGGACTTTTTAAACACTCTGTTTGGACCGCTGGTCGAGGTGGTCGATCGCCATGGCGGAATCATCAATAAGTTCCTTGGGGATGGCTTCTTGGCAATTTTCGGTGCGCCATTTTCAGACGGAAAGCACTGCGAAGCCGCGGTCCGGGCCGCGCTGGAATTGGTGCAAGAGGTCGGCTCACTCTGTGCGTCACAGAAGATTCCTCCCACGCGGATTGGTATCGGTCTGCATGCCGGAGAGGTCGTCACGGGCAGCGTTGGATCCCATCTGCGCCGCGAGTACACCGTCATTGGAGATGCTGTGAATCTAGCCTCGCGCATTGAGCAACTCACCAAATCCCACGGTGCCCAAGTGCTCGCCAGCGATGCCGTCATGACGCAGCTTCCCAAAGGAGAAGTAGCCGCAGAGAAGCTCCAGCCAGTTCAAGTCAAGGGACGAGAAGCCCCAGTTCAGTTCTACAAGCTCGCATAACTCCCCACTCAACACAAACTGAGCGATAGTACGGGCATGGCTGCGAACCAACCGTCCGGACCTGTCGAATTCTGCCGCTCCTTTCCGTCTGTCTTGACCGCCCTGCAGTCTGTGGTGCTGCTTGTTGCGATGCCATTTGGCTGCACGAAGCTCGCTGTGACGGATCGCCCCGCGCTCAGCAGTGAAGACGAGTCAGTCCGTACCGAACCATACCGGTGGCGCAACGTCGCGATCGGCGGCGGTGGCTATGTCACCGGCCTTGTCGTCCATCCCAAAGTCCCCGATCAGATCTATCTGCGAACCGACGTCGGCGGCATCTACAAGTGGGATCGCCTCGCAAATGCCTGGTCTGCCATCACGGACTCCTTTGCTCGGGAAGACTGGCATCTGTACGGCGTAGAGAGTCTGGCGCTGCATCCAGACGACCCCCAGACTCTCTACGCAGCGCTCGGGAAGTACCTTCCCAGACAGTGGTTGCGAAAGCCCTCTGCGTCGCAATGGGTGGCAACGAAGACTTTCGTTGGGCGGGCGAGCGTCTTGCCATCGATCCCAACCATCCCCAGACTCTACTATTCGGCTCGCGTAGTGAGGGTCTTTGGCGCAGCTCCGATGGCGGAGAACACTTTCAGAGGGTCGATTCCTTTCCCACGCTCGGTACTCCAGAGATTGGTTTGACTTTCGTTCTGTTCGACGAGAGAAGCGGGATGACGGAGCGGGAGAGCCAGGTCATTTTCGTAGGCGTGCAAGGCGAAGGAGTGTTCCGCAGCCGCGATGCCGGTCGGGTCTGGGAGCGACTTCACAATGGTCCATTCCCAAAGAATCCACAGCGTGCAGTCCTCGCCAGCGATGGCACTCTGTACGTCTCCGGATTCGGCGACAAAAAGACCCCCGGAGGCGTCTTCAAGTTTGGCCAAGAGCGCTGGCAGAACATCACCCCCAAAGCCGCCGGAAGACCCTGGGACTACTGCGGTATCACAGTCGCTCCGAACGATCCGCAGACCGTACTGGCCGCTCCCGCCAGCGACAACTTTCCTACGCCGATCTTCCGCAGCCAGGATGCTGGCAAGTCCTGGCATCCGCTCACGATTCAGCGCTTCGCCGAGGTACCCTGGTGGCCGCAGCGCTTCTTTACCGGACATACCTCTGCGCTGGTCATCGACCCCCATCATCCCAAGCGAGTCTTCCTGACCGACTACTATGGAGTCTGGCAAACCGACAACCTAGACCAGAATCCCTCACAGTGGACCACACGACAAAAGGGCCATGAGGAAATCGAGCCGTTTGTACTACGCAGCCCACCGCAGGGGGCACCACTCCTGAGTGGTGTCGCGGATGTAGATGGATTTCGGCACTCCGACCTTGATTCCTATCCAGAGCAGAGAATGCTCGGAAAGGATGGACAGGATGGCGATGTAACCGGCCTCGATTTCTGCGAGTCCAACCCGAACGTGGTCCTCCGTGTTGGAAATGAGCGTGGTGGCCCGTTTCGCGGCGCACACTCCGCGGACAACGGTGCCAGCTTCACGCGGTTTGCCAAGCTACCTTTTGCGACGGCCCACAGTGGTCGAATCGCGATCTCTGCAACCGATTGCCAGCGTGCAATCTGGGCACCGGAGAACGCCACTGCATATCTCACGGTCGATGGCGGACAGACTTGGCAGCAGAGTCAAGGAGCCCCAAACAGCATCATCTCTGATCGCTGGAACTACACCCAACCGCTGGCCTCGGACCGGGTCAGCTCTGCCCTCTTCTATCTGTTTTTGCGCGGCGCGTTCTTCGGCAGCAGTGATGGAGGAAAGAGCTTTTCCCAGACCGCCAGCTTACCGGCCCCTCCTTTCGACTCCCGCAGCGGATTACCTGGGCCATCGATCAAGACAACCCCTGGCGTACGGGGTCAAGTGTTTGTCTGCTTGCAGGACAGTGGACTGTTTCGATCCGATGATGCTGGACACTCCTTTTTCAACGTGCCTGGGGTCGATACATGTCAAGTCTTTGCCCTTGGTAGACCCATGCCAGCAAGCTCTGTCCCCACTTTGTTTGTGTACGGAACGGTGAACGGAATTGCCGGCATCTTCCGCAGCAGTGATCTGGGCCGCAGCTATCTGCGCATCGATTCCAAGTCTCAACCGATCGGAGACCAAGCGATGGTGATGGAGGCCGACCCCCGAGTCTTTGGTCGCGTCTACATCGGAACCAATGGTCGCGGGACGTTTTATGGAGAGCCGATCTCACCCTAAGCAACATTTCGAGCCCTTCGGCGGCAGCGACTGTGATATCTTCGGAAGCTGCCGTGCCATCGAATGTGAGCCTATCTGCGGGTTCTGCCCCGCACTCAAGTCTCCGCGATTCTGCGCTGCTCGCGGCAGCGGGTGCCGGACTCCTCGTCAGTCAGTACATCGCGTCGCGTGAGATCGGCTCGACCTTTTTCGTGACCGAGCTATCAGTCGTTGCCGCCACTGTCATCACCCTGATCGGGCCGAGCCTAAGCTACGCAATTGGCGACCGGCTACGCGGTTCCGCACGCTGGTTCCGCTTGTGGGCGATCCTCGCACTCCTATTCCATCTGGCACTGCCTTGGGGAGTTCGAGCGATCGTTGCGGCCTGTGGTCCCGCTCATTCCACGGCAGCAGCGATCCTTACCGGATTGGGAGTGGCCCTGCTTTGCGGATATTATGCTGTTCTACTACCACTTCATGCCAACGCCACGTCGCTACCACGCTTGTATGCCGCTGAGCTAGTAGGAGCACTACTCACCTTGCTGCTGCTAACCGCTGCGCCGTCATATCACATCATCATCCTGGGATTTTTGCTTCTTCCCGTGATCATTTTTGGACTCGTTTTTGGACGATGGGTTGCGCTGGGTGTTTGGGTTGTCTCGGGCTCTGTTTGGATCACCGCGAGTCATCTGGATCGCTGGGTCAGCACCAGCTACTTCCAGCGCTACCACAGCCTGGGAGCCCCCAAAGTGGTCGAGAGCGTCTACTCTGCCTATCAGCGAATCGATGTGGTGGAGGACTCCGAGGACACCGCGCTGTTTTTGGATGGAGTTCCGTTCTATCGCTCTGGCGATCTGGACGCCTTCAACGTGTTTTTGGCCGAACTACCTGGCTCACTTCTACCGAGGCGTGGCCGAGCTCTGGTGGTCGGGAGTGGCAGTTTCTCGTCAGCCGCACGCCTTCATCGTCTAGGCTACAGCGTGCAAGTCATCGAGTTAGATGGACTCGTGGCCGAGGTCGGATTCCGGCGGTTTCAGAGCGTTCACAAACTCACCGCTGGTCAAGTGTCCGTGCGAATCGACGATGCGCGGCGCGTGCTGGCCACGATGGATGAACGCTTCGATCTGATTGTGCTCGATGTCCCTGCTCCCTATCGTATTCAGACCGCACTGCTACACGCACCCGCTTTTTATCGACAGGTTGCCGCTCATCTTGCGCCACACGGTGTCGCCGCCATCAGCCTGTGCGATGGTCTGACAGAGCCTCTTGGAAAGCGCATCGCCGCTTCCGCCGTGCAGGCCTTTGGCGAGGTCATGGTCGTAGAGAGCAACTCCGTTGGCTTGGCTGTCTTGTATGGCGCAACCGCTCTCCCTTTTTCCCTAGATGAAGTTGTGAAGGCCCTGACGGCCCGTGACCCGCAAGGTGGACAGGTTGTTCCCGACAGGCTGGTCCGGTCCACCGCGCTCGATGCCTCCCCACTATCGGAACGAGATCTGCTTGGAGTCCTGCTTCTATCCAGGCAGGCGGTCAACTCGCAGTAGCTACAACGTGAACCCGGATGCTCAACGTCGACGCAACACCGCATCAAGCGAGCCGACTGGAGGCCTTCCTGACCGGAGTCGGTCTTGCTCACTTGCAAGTCACCCTGGGCTTTGCTGCGATGCGTGGCATCGGCGCGAGTGCCACCGCCTGGTTTGCGATCCTGTTCTGTTGGCTGCTCGGTGGGCTGTGCGGAGTCGTGTGGATGAAGTTCCCAACGCCTTCCGACGCCTCTGCGTTCACTGTCAGGAATCGACGCGAAGGGGCGTTGGTAGTGGGCTCACTCGTACTGCTGCTGCTCGCTGAACTCACCGCTCAGTTGACACCGTTTTCCCTGATACCTCGGTTCACCGTACTGCTCGCAGCAGCGGTTTCAGGTGCGTACGGCGGTGCTTTTTTGTCCGGACGCGGCAGCCAAACCCGAAGCGTGGCCGGACTGTTCTTTCACGAAAACAACGGATTCCTAACTGGATTTTTGGTTGCCAGCAGCGTCCTACTTCTGTCTGCTTCGCTGCTATTACCTGTGACCATTCTTTTCGTTGGGGCGGCACGCGCTGCTCGCACTCATCTTCGTTCACGACCGCCGTTCATTGCTGTGGCTGTGGGAGTTGGAGCGGTGGCTTTTCAGCTTCTGTTTCGTTGGGGTGGCGATCCTCACTGGGACGCACTCATGACCGCTTCTGTCCTGACGCATCCGGAATCTGTGAGTCTCCGCGAATGGCTGTTCTTTGCGCATCCACTGGTGATTCCTTTGACCGCTCCGTTTCGACTCTTGGTCAGCGATCCACTGCAAGCGGTGTCGCTCCGCGAGACCATCTGTCACGGTGCGCTGCTCTCTCTGCTCTATCTTGCTGGCCGCGCACTGTGTCCTGACCCAGCTCGCAGCCTATACCTTGCGACTTTCGCCTGTCTTCAATTGTTCTTTTCCGTTGGCAGATGGCAGCTTGTATTGATGGGAGAGGAAAAAGAAGTGATGCTCCTATTTGGCAGCGCGTTCTTGGTTTTCTACCTCGATCATCGCGGCCTGTGGCACCTGGGAGTGGCTTCCTTTTCTGCGCTGGCCGCCACCATCCGTCGGATGGTATTGGGGATTCTTCTGGCGCTGGCGGTTTTTGTTCATCTGCTAAACGGACTGCTACTTCTGTGGCTGCTTCTAGATCTGGTGCTGGCCACCAGGCGTCGACAAGTAGCCTATGAAATCGGCTGCATTCTGCTGTATTCGGCCTTGCTGGCCGGACCCTTTTTTATGTGGTTGGCGATCGGTCCGGGCGAGGCACGAACTCCGCAGCAAGTCCTGCACTTCTATTTGGAATACCACCTCTCCGGGGAGTTCCTTTCGTTCCCGACCACCTGGTTGGAGCGCGGTGTTGAATGCTATTCCGGTCTGCGCGCCTGGCTGACAAGTGAACCACCGATTCATCATCCGATATTGGAGTCAGCGACGGTATTATTGATCATTGGAACACTCTGTATCTCCGCCCTCCGTACTTCTCCGCAACTGGTGTCGCGACTGTTGGCCTGGGTACTTCTACTGCTGCTGCACTTTTTCTTTTATCAGCCTGGCAACCCGGAGGCGTGGAGTCCGTCGGCCTTCTGCGGATCGCTGATCGTGGCAGTGGGACTACTTGGGAAGGAACGCTGGCTTCTGCCGCGCAAGCTGCTTGCGATGGTATGGATTGCAGCGCTGGCGCTCCTGCTGGGACGCAACCAAAAGGAGGGATTCCTTGCAGCGCAGCGGGTGCGCGAGTTCATCTCTGCGGACCACGCGTCGACCATGCCGGTTCGAGACCTAGTGCGCTGGCTGGATGTCAACCTTGAACGGGATGCCGAGATCCTGGTCACGGATCGACTTCTTGCGTCCTATTTTCAGCTCTACACAACGCGGGTGCCGGTGGTAAAAGAGTACTTGGGGCTGTCGCAGCAAGAGCTACGAAACACCCATCACCTGACCACACTCAGCCTGCGCTTCTATGCTCCCAAGCGGACCCCTGAGGAGATCAACCACGCGATCCGCAACCGTCGTCCGGTCTACCTGATTGGCACCGAACCCAGCTCTGCCGTGACGCTGGCCCTGCCTTGGGGAGGACTGATTTTGTCGCGATTATCGGCTCCCTTGATCACTCCGCTTGCGGTTCCTGTCGTAACTCCATTCCCGAATCTGGCACCACCGAACCAATCTGCGGACGTGAATACGGAGAGGGTGGTTGAGGACTTACTAGCCAATGATCTCTCCCTCACTGCGGTAAGCACGATCAATCCCACGGTGTACAAGCTAACGCTGCGCCGAGGAACCCGCGACTTTGCAGCCAAATGGAAGCCGCTCGGGAGCGAAGGGAGTGAAGAGCAGGAAGGCTTTGATGGCAACAATGCACCGCGCTGTGAAATTGCCGCCAGAAGGATCGATCGCTGGCTTTCAGGCAATGATCCGCGACGACGGCTCGTTCCCGAAGTGGTGGTGCGGGCACTCCATCGCAATGTCCCGTGCGACCGTCCCTGTCAGGCAATTCCGAAGCTCATCGGGGCCGAGTTTCCGCCTACGTTCCCAATGCAAAACGATCATCTGGTCCTGGGCGCGCTAAGCGAGTGGATCGAGGAAGCCGATCAGCCCACACGCTTTCAGGGCGGACTGTGGAACCGTGAGAGGTTTGCCACAGACCCAGAGTACCGTCGGAGCATTGCTGATCTGGTGACGTTTTTGTATTTGATCGCGCACGGTGACGCAAACTATCCGGACAACTTTCTGGTGTCTCGGCAGCTACCGTTTCGGGCCTATAGCATCGACAACGGACGGTCTCTGGATGGTGTTCCGTTTTACACCAATGAAGGAGATCCAGACTGGCAACCGCTTGGTCAGCTCACTCCGCAGAGCCTGGTTGTTCCGTCGCTATCACGGCAAACGATGTCTCGAATCGCACTCCTCCCACAGACGTCCCTACCGCAAGATCTGCTGCTACTTTCTGCGGTCGACCTACGCACTGGAAGGGTAGTCCGTGATCCCACAGCAGAGCCCGTGCTGACATGGCTTGGGGAACGACCGCTGTCCGAACATGCCACGCTCCGGAGAGTCAGCCGTCAAAGCTATCTAACCACCGGCTCCACCCCAAACGGACCGTGGCTTCTCCTTGGAATCTCTGCGAAAGGAGTTGCGGAGCTGCTGCATCGAGCCAAGGAACTTGTCGACCATCAGCGAACCACGGGCATCCCGCTGTTCGACTGACCACAGCTGCACTGCTACCGGGGAGCGCCACGGGCGAGGTACGAAAGCAGCTCTGCGTCAAACGGACTATCAGGCGGTATCGTCTGGCCAGGCCGTAGCGTGGGTGCGAGTGGTGCAGGACGCGTCGGGCGCGCCCGAATCATCGTCGTACGAATCGGATCGGTGGGTGCCCGATTCACAGGCACTGGCGGCGACCGCTTCAGCGTCACACCCTCAGCAGTCGGACGCGGCTTAAACAGCTCGGGAGGAATCGTGTAGCTCGGTATCGATCGCTGAACTGGGGCCGCTACGTTCGGCGGTGGTGCCATCGACTTCAGCATCGTGGGCGGCAGGTTCGCCGTCGGCATCTGGCTCGCCCCAAACTGCGCCGTGTTGTCTTCATCGAGCGCCACCAGCGGCCGTGCCTTGGGCAGCGGCGTGTTTTCGCTCAGCATATCCTCGTCGTCGGCTTCCGCCTCGAAGCTCAGCGCCGGCTCATCGTCCTCATCACCGGCCTCAATCTCAACCACTGCATCGTCGCCCGCATTCATCAGATCCGGGGCGATCACGACCTTGCTTTCGGGCACCTGTGGCTTGGCGGCGGTCGCGGCACCGGCACTCGCCACAGCACCACCGCTTAGCTTGCGCAGCCGCTCGGCCAAGGCACTCGTTCCCCCTGGCACTCCGCTCGGTGGCGGCGGCAGGGGCGATAGAATCGGTGAGGAGCCGGCCTCAGGCTTAGAGATCGCCTCAGGGACGGCTGCTGGGACTGCCGTTTTCTGGGTGTTTCCAGAGCCATCCTTGGCCACCGGGGCCGCATGCTCCCCGCCTTTGCTGGCCGGGTGACGCTGGACCTCGGGCAAGTTATCAAACAGCCCATCGCGCAGACGCTTGAGCATGCCTTTGTGCTGCTCTTGCATCCGCTTCTGGGTCACCGCCTCCGGTTCGTCGAGCGAATACGTCGTACGCTGCGACGAAAGGATGGTTCCCTCGATGAAGAGGTGGGTCGACAGGACCGGACGAGCCGGCCCCGAGTCCTCAGTCTGAACGTGAAACAGCCGTCCAGAGTGACGAACATTGTGGTTATAGCCAAGGAGCGGCGGACGCTTTGACACCAGGAGATAGGCTATCACGCCTACCTGCCTCACTAAAGAGGCTTCTTTGTCCTTCATTTTTGCGAAGCGGTGAATCGGTACTGCTACATTTCGCCAGCTATGAAAGCCGCAGGGAAGGTCGCAGGGAAGGTCTCTTCAAACTCTCAGGCTACGGACTCTGTACGACGCGCTCTACACGATGAACCGACGCTGTACGAGGCGCAGCATGCAGCCAGTGCGTTCGGACTGTCGCTGCTGTCGCCTGAACCGATCGAAGACCGCGCAAATCCCTGGGAAGAAGCGACGCACGTCCCACCGCTCCCCAGCCAAAGAACCCAGGCTTTGCCGCAGCTGGGTTATGGGCCTACCGCGCACGCCGAGCCGATCGCGACCCACGTCACAACCGCACCTAGACTCGCGGTGGGACAGGTCGCCGGGCCAAGTGCCGGTCATGGTGCGATTCTACTTCCGGAGCCGATCTCGGCAGTCACCGAGGTCCGACAGATTCCCCATCCGGGACCCAGCAGCTCACCCCCCTCGGCCCGCCAACGGCTCTACTATCCGTTCTTGGTCGGCACCATTGGGGGGCTGTGTGGGCTGCTGCTCGCGATGGTGGGGCTGCGCATCATCAAGCAACAGCGGGACCGCGCTGAACAGTCCCGCGTGGAACAGCGTGTGGCACGAGAACAGCTTCTCGAGCAGGCCGTGCGAGCATTGGTCATGGGTCGACACCAAGAGGCCAGGACGCTGCTCTTCGACTTCAACCACCGCTGGCCAACTCCTGAGATCGAAAAAATGTTGCGCACCTTGGAACAGATTGACCCCAAAGACCGACGAGAGTCTCAGCGGCTTCCGCCCCCTCGCTGACGCGATTCACGATAGAGTAGGTACCTGCGGGCCGCCATAGCAAACCCGTAGTCCATTCCCCTGGACTCACCGAGGAGTCTTCCGCATGAAATCGCCTGCTCTCCGACTGCTCACCTGGACGGTTACCATCGCCGTAGCGGTCTACTTGCTGCTGGCTTTCGCCGTCGTGGCCGTGCTGAGCAAACCGCCGCGCACATTCGATGCGCAGCAAAACCCCGGACAAAGGGGCCTGGCCTATCAGGACATCCGCTTTCCCGCCCGAGGCGGTGATGCCGAGCTCGCCGGTTGGTACATCCCACATGACAGCCATCGCGCCGCGCTGGTCATGGTCCACGGCAAAGGCGGCAGCCGCACCAATGAGCAAAACGGACGCAACGTCGAGTTTCTCGCAGCGCTGCATCAGCACGGCTTTGCGCTGGTCGCGCTCGACCTCCGGGGTCACGGTCAGTCGTCCGACGCTCGCTTCAGCTTCGGCATCAACGAAAGCCGTGATGTCCTCGGCGCGGTCGACTATCTAAGCAGCAAAGGCTATTCCCGTCGCCAAATCGGCCTACACGGAGTGTCCATGGGCGCTGCGTCGGTGCTGCTCGCGGCGGCCCAGGATCCCGAGGTTCCCGCTGTCATTGCTGACTGTGGCTACTCCGACTTTGGCCGAGTCCTCCGTCGAGAGTGGTATAATCGTACGCACCTCCCGTCACTGGTGATGCCAGGCTCGCGGATGATTGCCAAGCTCTGGCTCGGAACCGACTTACTCGCGGTGCGTCCCATCGACCAGGTGCCGAAGATCAAGTCGCAGGTGCTGTTCACCCATGCCGGTCTAGACGGGCTGATTCCTCCAACGGACTCGCAGGAGATGTCTGCCAAGCTGCCTGGCTCTACCGTGTGGATTCAGCCCGGTGCTCACCACGCCGCTGGTTTTGATGCGGACCCAGAGGCGTACACCCGTCACATCACGGACTTCTTCGATAAGACTCTGCGCAATTAGAATCCCAACTTCCGTTGCGTTTTGAATAACATCGGGCAGCGACTGCCAGCCCGTCGGGCCGTGTCCAGCTCAGGCACCGTCGCAAGGAGTGGTCCCGATGCTTTCGATCTCTGCCCCTCATGTTGCTGCCCCTCACCTCTCGCAGTGCTCGCGCACGCTTGGCGATATGTTGAGGAAGAGAGCTGAAGCAACACCAGAGCGCGAGGCCTTCTTCGAGCGCCGCAATGGCAGTTGGCAGCCGACCACCTGGGCGATGGCCTATGAGCGGGCGGCTCGAGTCGCTGCCGGACTTCGCAAGTTGTCACTTCAGCGGGGTGACCGGCTCGCCATCGTTGGACCGACTCAGATCCACTGGTCGCTCTATGACTTCGCAGCCCAGCTCCTCGGGGTCGTCAGCTTAGGCATTTATCAGCAGCAGACCGTCGAGCAGATTCGTTATCTCCTCGATCACAGTGAGGCCCAGATGGTCCTCGTCGGTGATGAGAAGGAACTCCTCAATATCTTGGCTGCGGCAAAGGATCTCCCGCAGCTCACCGCAATCATCCCGTGGGATGAAGAGCTGTATCAGCGCCATCGACAAGCCGACCACCGGCTCCGCTCACCGCTTCTGCTGGGCGACGTGCCGCTGTCGCGCGAGGAGCTCGCGTCATCTCTCGACGCCATCGATCCCGACGACACCGCGATCCTCATCTATACCTCGGGCACCACGGGACCGCCCAAAGGCGCGATGCTCACCCATCGAAACCTTCTGTCCATGTTCAACTCCGGACATGGCTTTGCGGAGTTCTTCGCGGACGACATCACGATGAGCTTTTTGCCGATGGCCCACTCGGCCGAGCGCAACCTGTCCTTCTACGGTCGAGTCTCGACCGGCGTCGCCACCGCCTTTGCCACCAGCATGAGCACGCTCCTTGACGATCTGCGAGATGTCGGGCCGACGGTGTTTGGCTCGGTACCGCGCATCTTTGAGAAGGCCTATAACAAAGTCCTGACCGAGGTTGAAAAGAAGCCCGCGCCGGTCCGCAAGATCTTCGACTGGGCCCGTCAGGTCAGTGGCGAACGACTCGAACTGACGCTCGCCGGACAGCCGGTCCCCCTCGCCTTAGAGCTGCAACATCGGCTTGCCGACCGCTTGCTGTGGCGCAAGATCCGCGCCTTCTTCGGTGGTCGAGTGCGCTACTTCGTCGTCGGAGCCGCGCCCACTCCCAAAGATGTGCTGACCTTCTTTTGGGCCGCCGGAATGCCGATCCTCGAAGCCTACGGCATGACCGAGGCGACGGCGATCACGCATGCCAATACGATGAAGGCGGTCAAGCTCGGCACCGTTGGGCGATTGCTCGATGGGTTGGAGCAGCGGATTGCCGAAGACGGCGAGCTGCTGGTTCGGGGCCCCTGGGTGTTTAAGGGCTACTTTCGAAATCCCGAGGCCACTGCCGCCACCGTGATCGACGGCTGGCTACACACCGGCGATGTAGGGGTGCTCGACCCAGATGGCTACCTGCGAATCACCGACCGCAAAAAGCACCTCATCATCACCGCTGGCGGCAAAAACCTGTCGCCCGGCAACATCGAGTCCGCGATAAAGAGCGCCGATCCTCTCATCAGCCATGTCATCGCACACGGTGACCGCCGCCAGTTCGTGAGCGCGCTCATCGCGCCAAGCCCTCTGGAAACGCTCGACTGGGGCCTTCATCGCGGCATGGTCTCTCGCAGCGAGGTCGCCGAACGAACCAAGGAACTCCTCGCACATCCCTCGGCTCGCAGCGAGGCGCTGGCCCGTGCCATGGAGCCGATCGTCCGAAGTCGCGAGTTCGAGGAACGAATGCTCGCCGCTGTCCGTCGCGGCAATCTCGGCCTGGCCCACGTCGAGCAGGTTCGTCGATTCCTGGTGCTGCCACGCGACCTGTGCCAGGAGCACGGCGAGATGACCCCCACCATGAAGGTCCGTCGTCGCGAAGTCGAGCAGAAGTACCTGCCCGACCTCGACCGCCTCTACCACGACGATGCATTCGGCCAATCCGTCTAGCCTCGACCGGCTATCGCGATTTCCTATCAATCAACATATATCATGCGGCTACATCGGGTTAGTGATGGGCACTGACCAACTCAACCAGCACACCGCCGAGCGCTTTGGGATGTAAAAAAGCCACTTGATGGCCTCTGGCACCCGGTCGTGGAACCTTGTCGATAAGTGGTACGCCGCGCTCAGCCAGTTCGTTTAGCGCATCAGCGATGTCTTCTACGGCAAACGCGATGTGGTGCAGACCCCCTCGTTTGTCCAAGAACTTCTCGAGACCGGCATTCTGACCTCGCGGCAGCGGTGCGATCAGCTCGATGCAGGCATCGGCCTCCGCTGGCGTTAGAAGGAACGCGGCCTCGGTAAGCTGCGTCGGAACGTATTCACGTGCGGAAAGAAACAGCGGCAACACCGACTGCCAAGCTGCAAGCGCACCATCCAGCTCCGGCACGCACAGCGCCACATGGTCGATTCGAACGATTTTCATGCGCGTACAGTACTCCGCAACACTGCCCTGTAAAGGAACATAGAAAACCGGCACCCTCTGTTACGAGGGCTGCCAGGTCACTGTGTGTTGAGGAAAAGAGAGGGGGCGGGACCGCCCGAAGCAGGTCTGCTCGGGCTTACGCGGGACGTGCTTCTTAGAAGGTCAGGCGCCAGCCGAAGCGCATAAACAACGGGAGCTGGTAGCCGGTCGGCTGACCGTAGTTCGAGTTGAACGTCGGCAGCGTGCCGTTGTTGGCCTTCAGGTGCTTGAGGTCGGTGATCTGGCCGTTCACGATCGGAGACACCGTGGTCGCGGTGAACTCGTCATCGACGTTGGTGACCTCGCGCTGATTGAACAGGTTGACCACGTCAACAAACAGGTTCATCCCCACCGTCTGGGTCAGCTTGTGATCGTAGCCGACGTGCAAGTCGAACTGAGTCACCGTCGGAGTACGACCACCCGAGCCACGTGGGAGCAGGTACACTTCGCGACGTCCGTAGTACGGGTGACGACCGAGAACTTCGACCGGACGACCGCTGGTGGCGGTGAAGGTAATACCGATGGTCAGCTTGCCCTTGTCACCAAACAACGGCTGGTCATAAAACGCCGTCGCCTTGAAGTTGTGCGGGCGGTCGGTGGGCAGCGGACCGTTGCGGTTCGCGAGCAGGTCGATCAAGTCGAACTGCGACGAGATGTTCGGGTCGCTCTGGCCGTTCGACGATGAGAACGTACCGGGGTAGTTACCGAGCGTACGCGAGTAGGTGTAGCTCGAAATCACCGAGAAGCGGTTCGACAGCCGCTTGTTGAGCGTCAGCACCAGGGCATCGTAGTTGCGGCGGGCTTTCGGGAACACCGAGCCAACCAGCTTATACGCACCGAGCAGTGCCACTGCATCCTGATAGGCCAGCTGATCAGCCACCTTGGCATTGGCTGCCGTGCCAGCGGGCTTTAGGCGATCCACCTCGTCTTGCAGCTGCTTGACGACGTTCGGGTCCGAAGGCACACCGGGGTTTGCGAGCAGGTAGGTCGTACCGCCGTCCGGCGACATATCTTCGACGATGTTGCCGAGGTCGCGGTGGATGTAGCTGACACCCACGACGATATCCAACCCGATATCGTAGTTCACGCCGAGCGTGATTTCGTTGATGTACTGACCCTGAACGACCGGCGAGATGAGCGGAGCGCGACCACCGTTGACCACGCCACCTTCGGCCGCCAGGAACTGGCAGCCCGCCGAGGGCACCGGCACTGCGCGACCACCAGGCTGAAGCGTGACTCTGTCGCAGTTTGCGCCAGGCACGAATCCAGAGGAGTACATACCTTCAGCGGTAAGCTGACGATCGTTGATGTTGAGCGGAATCGACTGATAGAACCGCCCGTAGTTGAAGAACACCTTCGAGCGACCAGGCCGCGAGGTCAGCTGCGTAAAGTCATATACTAGACCGATACGCGGTGCCCAGTTGTCCTTGATATCAATATAGCGATGGCCATCCGCGCCATATAGCTCTTGGCCTTCCCAGCGCACACCAGCATTGAGCACCAGACCCGGTGCCCAGCCAATGCTCCAAGAGTCGCGCAGATACGCCGAGAAGTTCTGGGTGTAGCTGCGACCCTCAAAGTTGTTGAGGTGTTCGATCTCTTTGGTCTCCAGGTTCTGGCGAGCGTACTCGCGAGTAATCTGGATGGTGCCGTCGGGCTGCTGGCTATACGCCCGGTGACCGCTCGACGGATCGTTCGGATCGAGATCCGCGCCGGTATAGGTACGGTTGTTGTAGCTATCGAGATACTCAAACTCGAAGCCAGCCTTGATGGCGTGAATACCACGCAGCGGGTTCCACTCCCCGGTCAAGTGCAGGAAGTACGTCGCTGAGGCAATGAGCTGGTGACGCTGCAGCAGGCTGTCCCCGTACTGTCCATAGCCACGGGTATAACCAGTGAGCGGACACGGGTTAAACAGCGTCGAACGACCCATCGCATCCATCTTCATCTGACGGCGGCAACCACCTACGTCTTCGAAGTCGGACAGCGTGAATGGGTCGGTCTGAGCGGCTGCCCAGGCGATGCTCGGCAGGTTCGGCTGCTCGGGATTTACCGTCGAAGCCTGGTAGTGATAACCGTACAGGACGTCAAGCTGGAGCTTCCGGTCAAACAGCTTGCCGATGTAGTGGAAGATCGCGTCGTGGACTTGGTCCTTCTGGTTAAACCGCTGCGTGCCCAGATCAACCGCCCGAATGGCACCGTAATCGTCGGTGATCTTCGGCGAAGCAATATAGGTGAGCTGGATGTTGTGGTCTTGGCTGAGGTTGAACTGGATCTTGGCGATACCGTTGTAGAGACGCTCGACCGCTCCAGCTTCCTGAGCATAAGAGATCTCGTCGGTACGCAGAGCCAGCGTCCTCGGTCCATCACACAGGGCGGAGTTCGCCAGGTAACTCGGGCACTGGAAGTCCGGATCGATCGCCGCTTTGCCAGTCGAAGCGTCAAACGACAGAGACCGGGCGCGCCGCTGATACAGGACTTCCTTAAAGGTCGGCGCAAAGCCAATGTAGAACCAGATCCGATCTTTGACGATCGGGCCGCCGATTTCGAAGCCGAAGTCGTACAGCAGGTTGTTGCGACTGCGGGTGATGAGTGCTTCACCGAGTCGTGCAACACCGCGTGGCTCAAGCTGGAACGGCTGGAACGAGCCGAACACCGAGCCCTTGAACTCGTTGCTACCAGTCTTCGTGGCGATGTTGACGACACCACCCGTGGCGCGACCGAATTCGGCCTGGTAGCCACCGGTGATGACGTTGATTTCCTGAATGAAGTACTGCGAAAGCTCCGTACCAATCAGTCCCTTGTTGGGGTCTGAGGTATTGAGACCATCGATGATGTAGTTGTTCTCGCTGCCGGTTGAGCCCGAGATCTGCACACCGACGTCACCACCTGCCGCACCGGTCTTACCGGCTACGTCAGCGGTGCCTGGCGCAAGCGTCAGGACCGACTCGAAGGTACGGCCACGAACCGGCGTGGCACGCATGACTTCCTGGTTCACTTCTACGCCCGTCGAGGTACTCGCGGTGTCGACCACTGGTGCCGACTCACGAATGACCTTGACCTCGCGCTTGGTCGAGCTGAGGTTGATTTCGCCGTTGACGGTAACGGTCTTGCCGAGGCTCAGCCGGATACCGGGGCGTTCGACGCGTGGCTTGTCATCCGCACCGAAGAAGAAGCTGACCTTATAGTCATCACCCGATGGAAGCTGGGTGATGATATAGCGGCCGTTGTTGTCGGTGATCTCAGCCTGCTCGCCTTGCAGAGCCGGGCTCTGCACGACCACCGTGACACCCGCCAGCGGCTTGCCATTCTCGTCTTTGACGGTGCCCTGAATCTGGGCCAGCGTCTGCTGGGCGAGCGCCACTTGCGGTGCAAGGTACGCACCCGGAACCACCAGCAACCAGGGCAGCAGCTTGGCCCGCAACACTACGGCGGCCTTACCCTGGTGTTTCGAATTCTTTCGTCGCATCGTTCAAACTCCTGGCGAGTCGTACTAGCAGTTGTTGGGATCAGCGACCGCGCTCGACGGCACACCGGCGTAATCCATCGGAGTCGCACCCTTGAGCAGCTTGGCGCGAATCACGATGTCTTTGCCCATCGTGTGAATGCCCTTACCGATGGGGTGTCCCTTCAATTGGCTCAGGTCATAAATCGCAGCGCCCTTGAGAGTCACGGTGACAACGACTTCATCGGTCATCGGGTTCGTCAAAGTCGCCCACGCACCACCGCTGGCTGGCGCAACATAGATTGAGCGAAGCGATCCACAATCATCAGCCACATTCGGGCTGACAATCACGGCCACAGCCTTGGGAGCACCACCGTTTACCGAGACTTGCGCGGTGGCCGAGGTGCCGTTCAGGCGGCTGTAGTCCACTGCAGCGTTGACGGTGATCTCGATCGCACCATCGATGGCGACCAAGTCATTCGCCACTGTGTACGGGTCGGCTGAAGAACCAGTGCCACTCGCCCCTGCACGAACTTCGCTCCCGCTCTCACCGTCACCATTGCCCACACTGTTGATCTGGAATGGCTCGGTACGGAACGACAGCAGCGAGGTCGCCCGATCGTCGATCAGGATCTTCTGCTGATCGCGACCCGCCAGACCCTTCGAAAGCATCACGGAATAGCTGGAGTCTGGCTCCAGCGCAGCAAGTGGGTCCACCGTCTTGGACGTCAACCCAATCTTGTCGCACTTAAACTTGTTGGCAGCGCTGGTGCAGCTCGTCAGGACTTCCATCTGTAGGCCAGGTCCGTAGGGGAACTGCGATGGGTCCGGGCTCAAGTCCGAGCCAGTGAGCTGGAGGCTGTTATAGGTAAGCGGAATTCCCACCGCACCGTTGTCCGTGGAGCAGTTGGTGCAAGCCAGGCTAATCACCTTCTGATCCACCAACTTCAGATCGGTCGGCACACCCGACTCAGGAACCAGCTCAAGCTCCGTACTGTTCACCCCACGGCTTGGCGCATCGAGGTCAAGCAGCGGCGGCTTGTTGAACACCACACGCAGCCGACGCAGCGAGTCCGGGTTGGGCGGGCTCTTCTTGACACCATAGGTGTCCATGAAGGGGTCGTTCGTGCACTGCTTCAGGTCTTTGTACTGCGCCAGGGTGCAGTCCGACGGCACGCTTGTGTCGGTGAACACCAAGTGGCCGGTATTGATGCCGAAGTCAATCAGGGTTAGCCGCAGAACTTTGAGCGGACCAGTTGGCTCGCCATCCTGGCCCGTGAGGTTGTCATTACAAGCCCCCAGCAGCATCAGGCTCGCGGCGGCACCAAGAAACAGTGACTTTCTATGCTTCTTCATCGGCTCGAAGCTCCTTCACAACGACCACACCGGGATGGTAGGCCCCGGCACCAAAACCAGAAAAACCGCAGCGACAGTGCCCCATCTCCGTACGCACCCCAGCCGCTCCGTCGAGAAGCTCGCGGCATAGGAACTGGTTGCTTTGGTAGCGCAGGGACGGAAGCGACATTTCGCACAACAGTGTACTAATGAGGCATTCCACAAGGACTGAGGAATAAAGTCAACGTGAAACCCGTTCTTTGGGCCAAACCCTGCTCAATGTCTGCATTCCCCCCTACCGCCCAACGTCCCATCGAGCCCCGAGACTCCCGCCAGCCCCACCGAGGTAAGTCGATTCTACGAGGCTACTTAAGGGAAATAGCCGTCCACGAGGAGCTGCTCGGCGGTCAAGATCGCACCTTGGGCAGCCCCCATCTTGGTGTTGTGCGATAGCAGCACGTATTTAACACCGTGCTCCCCAAGCGCTCGTTCTTCACGGAGGCGCCCCACCACGGTCGTAAGCCCGCTGCCCAGATCGCGATCAAGACGAGGCTGCGGTCGATACGGATCGTCGGTCACCGAGATGAGCTGCGGCGGCACAGAGGGCAGCCTCAGTGCTGCGAGCTCTCGCCCGAACCCCTGAAGCGCGGCCTTCACCTCGGGCAGCGATGCCGCTCGCTCGGTTTCGCAGAACACCGCTTCGGTGTGCCCGTCCAGAACCGCCACCCGGGTGCATGTACAGCTTACAGCGATCGGCAGCGAAACAATCGCGTGCTCAGAGACGGAGCCGCCTGCACACAGGCCCAGGATTTTCCGGGTCTCTCGCTCGACCTTCTCTTCTTCGCCGGGAATAAACGGAATGACGTTATCGATGACATCGAGAGCGGCCACTCCCGGCGAGCGCCCTGCCCCAGATACCGATTGCAGCGAGGTCATCACCACCTTACGCAGCCCAAAGTGCCGCAGGATCGGTGCCAGCGTAATCGCCAGCCCCACGGTGGTGCAGTTGGGTCCAGGCGCAATAAAGCCACGGAACCCACGCCGCTGCTGCTGGGTACGGAGTAGCTGCGCATGCTCGCGGTTGACCCCGGGCAGCAAGATCGGGACATCCGGCTCGTAACGAAAGGCACTCGCAGTCGAAAAAACCGGGACCGCTGCGGCCATGCGCGGCTCTAGCTCTTTGGCGACATCGCTTTCGACGGCAGAAAAAACGACATCGATTCCCTCAGTGGTTGCGTCTTTGGCAGCCACCACCGGTAGAGCCAACAGGTCCGGTGGCGGCTGTCCCCCGGCATACCAGCGCAGGCTGCCCCGCTCATCCCGCAGCGCCTCGCCATACGAGCGGCCCGCCGAGCGCTCCGAGGCGCACAGTCGCGACACCGTGAACCACGGATGATCAGTCAGCGCGGCGACGAACTGTTGGCCAGCAACTCCCGTCGCACCCAAGACCATAGCGCGTAGCTTTGGATTCATTGCGGCAGCGAGCATAATCGGACTTGCTCAAAAGGGGAAAGTCGATCATGTGTGACACACTCGTCGTCGTACAGCCGCACTGCGTGCTGTTTGCCAAAAACTCGGATCGCTCTCCGCAAGAACCGCAGATCATCGAGTGGCAACCAGCGTCCGAACACAAGCCGGGCAGCTTTGTGAAGTGTAGCCACTTGAGGATCCCGCAGGCTCGTCGCACCCATGCGGTGATGCTGTCGCGGCCCTCGTGGATGTGGGGAGCCGAGATCGCCACCAACGAGCACGGCGTCACGATTGGCAATGAAGCGGTGTTCACCCGCTATGGAGTGCCACGGCTTGGACTGACTGGCATGGATCTGCTGCGGCTGGCGGTGGAACGGGCCGACTCAGCCTCATCAGCGGTCGAGGTCATCCTCGATCTGTGTGCGCAGTTTGGTCAAGGTGGTGACTGCGACCATCTCAGCAGCTCGTTTCGCTACTTCAGCAGCTTCATCATCGCTGACCGCCGCCGGGCCTTCGTGCTCGAAACCGCCGGGCCACACCACGCCATCGAGGAAGTCCTATCGACACGCAGCATCTCGAACGGGCTGACCATCCCCGGCTTTGCCGAGCCCCACAGTGATGTCCTCCGGACCTGGGCGTCCCGCTGTCGCATCCGCCAGCCACGCACCCAAGGCCGCGCCCGTAGCGCCCGAGGACTCTCAGACATGATCGAAGTACTCCGAGACCACGGCACCGATCATGAGAAGCAGGGTCGCATTTCTACCAACTTACTGCTTGGTGGGATGTCGGGCCCATGTATGCATGGAGCGGGTCTGGCGGTGAACGTCCAGACCACCAGTTCATGGGTGTCGCGGCTCTCTCCGCAAGGCGATAGTCACTACCTAACCGCCACTTCTGCCCCATGTATGTCCTTGTTCAAACCCGCACAGGTACAAGCGCCCATTCCGAGCGAGTATCTTGGGACCCCAACAGTCGGTCGCGCCGATGATCATTCTCTGTTCTGGCTCCAGGAACGACTCCACTGCCTGGTCATGCGAGATCCCGAGCGACTCCTTCCGTTGTTTGAAACCGAACGCAATCAAGTGGAGCAGCGCTGGCTCAACAATCCCCTGCCTTCAGCCGATGCCTTCGCGGTACATCGAGAGCTGATTCACAAGTGGACCCAACTGGTGACACGGTCCCTGGAAAGCGATCCCATTGGCAAACGGCGGCGTCAACCGTGGGTGGAGCAGTACTGGAGCCGTCAAAACCAGCGCGTGGGCACTCTCCGGTAAGGACCGGTGATCGAAACCGGAAGCCGAGTCCTTGACAAGCCACCGCCGTGATTCTCGACCACAGTGCCATGGCCATCGACACCCGCCGCTACACCAATCAGACACGCTGACTTGGCTTCGCAACCCGATCGGCCTGGGTCACAAACACTCCGACCAGCGTTCCGGAATCTACCGACTTGGGTCTTCCAAGCAGCCCGTGACGTCTCAGTCTCTGCGCGCAGCGGTCCAATCGCCTTCCGCTCAGTGCCACCAAGCAGCGCGTTGGATCTGTAACCCAGCCGGTTGGGGTTCTATACCCAGCGCGTTGCCTTCCGTACCCAGCTCGTTACGTTCCGTACCCAGCTCGTTAGGCCGGTGACGCTGTGCCCGACGATCACCAGAGGTTAGGGGGTACCTTCGTAGGCATCGCAGTCCAGTCCGCACTGATCGGCAAGCGCACGCCAGTCGAAACGAAGATCCTCCGCGATTCGAAAGTACTTGCGAGCCGCATCATCGCTCTGCAAAACCCCATCGCCGAGTGCGTACATCACCCCGAGTGTGGCCGCGGCACGACCACTGCCAGCGGAAGCAGCCCGATCGTACCAAGACACGGCCAGGGCCGAATCCTGTTCGACCCCATCGCCGGTCGCATAGAAGCCACCGAGGTTGGCCATCGCCCGCGAGCTACCTGCTTCTGCCGCACGCTGACACCACGAAACCGCTGCTGCTTTGTCCACAGAAACGCCGACGCCTTTGACGTAGAAGACGTACAGCTCAAACATCGCGTCCGCTTCTCCGGCTTCAGCGGCCATGCGGTGATAGCGCAAGCTCTCCATCACGTCCTTTTCGCAACCAAACCCGGCGTACGTAAAGAGCCCGAGTAAATACAGTGCTCTCGGGATGGACTCCGCTCGCTTGGCCCATTCGAAGGCTTCGGTGGCTCGCTCGCTCATACGGGAAAAGTAGATACGATTGGCCAAATCGACCCCAGCTTGCAGATGACCGAGCTGCGCGGCTCGTTCCAATGCCGCGACGGTCAGGTTCCGCATCCGCTCGATCTGCTCGAGTGCGACCGGAGCAAGCCCGATCATCTCATCGACCCCCCGAAATTCCAGCGCCAGCGCGGCACGGCCACTTGCGTCATAGAGCGCATGGGCATCCCCGTGAGCCAAGACCGACTCCAGCTCCGCAATCTTCGATTCGGTATCTACCTGCCGTCCGTCCATCGATAGGCGCTCCTGGGTGGGCGTGAAAAAAAGTCCGACTCCACAGTCGAGCAGGATGAAGTCGGCGTCAAGCGAATGAAGCGGTCGTTGGTCGGTAAAAAGGCAGCTACATGCAAACGTGGGTGGTCATGTTGCAGGTCGGCTTGGTCATCGGACAGTCGGCGTTCATCACGCACGCCACACAAGCGGTCTTGGTCGGATCCGCATTGTCCACGTAGCACTTGGGAGTCGGGTTCTTACATTCCATATCCGTTGCGCATGGAACACAGAGGTTTTTGACCGGCATACCCATCACGGACTGACAGATCTTATTGCTACCTTTGCAGTCTGCGTTCATAAGACACGCGGTGCAGACGTTGAGGTGCTTATCTACCGCGTCCAAGTAGCACACCGGAGCGCTCATGTTCGTACATTCGGCATTTGTCAAGCATGCTGTGCAAACATTCTTCTTGGCGTCCGCAGCATCGACATAACACGTCGAACTCGGTGCTTTGCAGTGCACGCCCGACGTGCATTCCACGCAGAAGTTCTTGGTGTCGTCCATGCCCGGATCTTTGAAGCAAGCGGGCTTCGGAGCGGAGCAGTTTACGTCGACCAAGCAAGTGAGACACATGTTCTTGCTGGGATCCATGTTGTCGACCTTGCAGGTAGGGGTCATCACCGGGCAATCGAGCGTCCCCACGCAAGGCACACACTGATTCTTGGTCGTGTCGGCAGCGTTGAGGTAGCAAGCAGGTTTGCCCGCAACCCCCGTACAGTCCGTACTGCTCTGGCAAGCGATGCACTGGTTGTTTCCAGGATCGCAGATCGGCTTGCCCATGACGTTCATGCAGTCGGCCCCAGTCAAGCACGGGACGCACTTGTTCTTGCTCGCATCCGTCATGTCCTTGAGACACTTCGGGCTCGCCATCGGACAGTCCGCATCAGCGAGACACGGCACGCACTTGTTCTTGGTGGTATCGCAGACCGGACGGCTCGGGAGCGTCTTGCAATCGTTCGAACTCAAGCACTCGACACAAGCATTGAGCGTCGAATCCGGATCGGTCTTGCACTGCGCCGGGCTCATGTTCTTACAGTCAGCAGCGATCAAACACGGCACGCACTTGTTGATGGCGGTGTCGCAGGTCGTCTTGCCGGGAGTGGTGCAGTGACTGCTCTGGGTGCACTCAACACACATGTTCTTGCTGCTGTCCGTTGGATCGACTTTGCAGCCAGGTGCCGCTGGTGACAGACAGTCCATGTTGGTCAAGCAGGTCGCGCACTTCCCAGTGGCGGTATCGCACGCAGGACGACCTGGGAAGGCCGAGCAGAAGCTGTTGTCGGTACACTCCACGCAGCGATTCTGACCAGGACTGCAGGCACGAGTGGTCGTGCCCGCCCCCAGAATGCGCACACAGTCCGATCCGCTGAGACACTGCACACAGCCACTGTTCGACTTGCACAACGACTTGGTCTGACTGGCGGGATCGCACGCGACCTCGTTGTTGCACATGCACTGGCCACCACCGCAGCGATCCGCCGTGCTGTTGCTGCAGGCGTTGGAGCAGCCACCGCAGTGGTTAAAGTCGGTCTGTGGATCAATACACATCCTTAGCATCGGACAGCAGCTTCCTTTTCCGCTGTCTGCACCGGTTCCACACTGCTCAAAGCCATCGTTGCCCGGCGTCATGTTGACGTTGCCACTCACGCACTTGTTGTCGAGGCTGTCGCACAGCTCCGGGGCACCATCGCGAGCCTGCATACTAGGCGGCGGAATCGCCGGCCAAACGTTGCGATTGTTGTCATCGCAGTCGCTGCAATACAGCAAGTTGCTATTAAACGCGGCAGGGTTATCGGTGTCGGTGCAGCCCGCGCAGGACATGTACTTGTCTCCATCGAGATCGCTCTCGTTAGGAGGAAGAGCCCCGCTACAGTCATCATCGAAGCCGTTGCAGATCTCCGCAACCGGATCGGTCTGATCCTTACAGACCAAATAGCGATCTTTGGAAGAAAATCCGGGGACGCTCAGTGCATAGAAGGGATTGTCCTTGCCACGGACACAACCGACCACCGTGCCAGCCTTGCAACGAGTGCCGTTCACCGTCACACCGCACGCTCGACCCTTTTCCGCCAAGAAGCTGCCTGCGGGGTCGTCCATGCTGCCGTTGCAATCATCATCCACCGGATTTGTGGCATCGCAGGTCTGTGGCTTCGGCTGATTGGCACCAAAGCAGCGAGCCGTAAAGAGCGCGCTGTTGTCCTGAGCCGGGCACCCCGCAAACGCCTTGGGATCGACAGTGGACGAAGGCAGAGTCGAAGTACAGACACAGCGGCCACTGAAAAATCCACTGATGTCTTTCTGTCCACACAGTCCGACCGTGGAGTCCGCACACGAGGTCGTTCGCTTCGACAGATCGGTACCGGTCTGCACCAAGCGACTCCCCAGCGAGTCGGGGTTTAGCTCATCGATCAGACCATCGCAGTCATCATCTTTGCCGTTACACATCTCCACCGCGAACGGATGGACATCGAAGTTTGCATCATCGCAGTCACTTGCGGAGTCGTAGCCGTCCTTGTCACGATCGAAGCTACAGACATCCATCATTCCGTCGCAGTTGTGATCCTTGCCATCGCAAGCGATCGGCGCACCAGGAAAGCTGCTCGGGTCCGCATCATTGCAGTCAAATGGCTTGCCAGCCACCAGACATCCGGCGGTGTTCTTGGGGAATCCGTCTCCATCCGCATCACACGCCACGGTAGGACAGCCACTGCGCGCCATCGTGGGATCCTCACAACTCGTGTTCTGCACCCCACCCGTCGCATCGGTGTTTCGACACAGTCCACGCATTGCGGAAAGAACATTGAATCCCTTGGACGCTGCATCGAGCATTCCGTACTTGGTCGCACTCCCAAGCGTGGTCGCAGAGCCCGGAAACACACCGCGATCGTTGTCATCACAATCGAGCGGACGACCGGACATTTTGTAGTTGGTGGTCGGGCAAGTCTGTCCCGCCAGTACCTCGGAACGCTGAAAACCATCGCCATCGAGATCGCAAGGAACACAGCCCGCGGATGGACGACCATCGCAGGCCCAGTCCTTGATCACACCATCTGCTGGATCGCAGAGCTTCTGCGCATTGGGATGCACCCGGGAATCGGTATCATCGCAGTCACGCAGCTTCACATCGGGATTGTTGGGCGAGTAGCCGTCACAGTCTTCATCGGTAAAGCAATCAACATTCAATCCGGTGCAGTCAAAGTCGAAGGTGGTATCGCAGCGCTTCGGCTGACACAGAGTCTGATCCGCACGCTTATTGTGATTGGTTTTGCAACTGGTGACATCAGTGCACTCACAACAGTTTCGGGGGCGCGGGTTGCCGTGATAGCGATTCTTATCGGTGTCATCGCAGTCACTCCCTTCAGGATCACCGTCAGAATCTTTGTCTTCACAAGCCCGTGGCTCGCCCGCACATGTGACATCAAACAGAGCCAGTGGCGGCAGGCTGGTGGCACTCGGGGAGTGAGCAGGACGCAGCTTGACGTTGCAAGATGGACTTGCAAGGGGATGGATGTCAAAGCTGCGGAGTCGCACTGGCTCCAAGTCTCCCGGGGGCGGATCGCCGTCGACACAGTCTAAGACCTCTGGCTGATCCTGATACAGAGACGCGGCCTCCGCATTCTGAGCGGTCCACGACAGAGCATCCGGAAAGTGATCCCCATCGACATCGAACTCGGAGGCAACCGGGAGCAGTTTGGCTTCGACTTCCTGGTAGGCACCGATCTCTAAGATTCGTGCAAAGAAGTACTGCGGCTCGGGATTCCCTCTCTGGGGCAGCGATTCCACATTGGGTACATTGGCCGCCAAAACTTGCAGCAAAAAGCGACCATGCTGCGAAAAGGGAAGTGCGACCCTGAGTGGGTCGTTTGCCAGCAATCGCTTGTCGCTCACATTCTGGATGCCTGACAGGAACACCACCTTGCGGGTAGCACGGTCCTGAATCTTGATGACGTAGCTCTGAAGGCGAACTCCATCCGGAGCACGGATCACCACCATCACACCATCTGGTACACTACACGATGCCAATAGCAGCACGAGTAGTGCCCCAAGGAAGTGGCAAAGTCCCTTCTGATTGCGTTGGCAGTTCATCGTTCCCCCCTACGTAAGCGAAGCAAGTTCGATCGAAGCACTACGAAGCGAATGCAAAAAAATCAAAGTCACGCTCAGTCCTACTTGGATGACGATCGGCGTGGCACCTTCCCAACGGCCAATAGCGGGTTGGTGGTTCGCTCAGCTGACGGTAACGCAACACTACGGAGCCTACGCAGCTCGGTCAGCAGAATCTGCTGCTCGACCTGGGCCAGACTACTGTCTCGCGAGCGCTGCGCCCGCATCTCGATAAGCTCGGCCAGCAGCGGTGCCAGCGCCGTGGCCAGCCCACGCTCCAGCGTCTCTGCACTAACCGGCTTTTCGATTCCTTTGACCGGTAGCAACGTGGCACTGATGCCTCTGGCCAGCGGGACCAGGGTTGCCTCAATCCGCGATAACATGGTCTCTGTCTGGTTGACCCTTACGACCAGTCCTTGAATCTGCGTCATCAAACGATCGACGTCGTGCGCCAGACCTGAGACATTGCGAACGGTCTGAGACTGAGACTTCGAGATCTCCTGAGACAGCCGCTCGTGGCCTTCCGCTAGCAACTGGTGCAGCTCGCCGAGCTTACGAGCGACTGACGCGACATCGACACTATCAACCACAGCATCCGTTCCCACCACAGCCGCAGCAGATACGGTAGCGACCGTCGGCTCGGGTGGCACAGAGTCGCTGACAGTCGCCGCAGTCCTCACATCGGGAAGCGGAATCCCGACCACCGGAGCCAAAGCCGCAGAGTCCGTTCCTCCGGACTCCTTCACCAACAGTGCTGACGTGTCTGGCTGCGGAGTCGCTGCATCATCTGCCTCCGCAACTGGGGGCCGATCGCTGGGCGACAGATCCGTCCCCACCAAGATGCGCTGACTCCGGGATGAGCTGGCCACCCGACGCGTCGCAGCGGTCCGACTGGTAGTCGCTCGCCGACGAGTGGTGACCACCGCCGCAGAATCTACGGGTGGCTCGGTCGGTGCTACGGCTGGTGTCTTACGAACCCGGGTGGCCATCGTTACTCCTAAGGGGTCATCACCGTGGGAACACCAGGCGGCAGAATCTCGATCACCCCCGCCCACAGACACATCAGCTTTGCAGAGTTATTCAGAATCGGCATATTTCCAAGCAGCACGGTCGGAGCCCCGACAATCCATGGGGCCGGTGTGTTCGGAATGCAAGGCATCGGAGTCAGTACGCCGAGCGCTGCTGCCGTGGCCGCTGCCACCATCGGATTGGCCATCGACTGACACATGCCAAACGGCAGGATGTTCACCATGGGCTTGTTGTCCATGATGTTGGCGACCGGCACTGGAGACATCACGCGGTTCACCGGCAGCACCATCAGTGAGCCAGGAGCCAGCCCAAACGAACACTTTAGCATTGCGCCCATGCAAACTGCGTTTGGCATTACTTGCCTCTCGGTGTAGAGGTTTCAGTCATCGGCAAAGTACCAATATTCGGAGGCTCCAGAATCAATCCCTTGCGAGGGGGCGGCGGGGGCGGCGGAGCCTTCTTCCCCGGCTTGACCGTCAACGCGGGAGCTTTCTCCGCTGCCGCAACTGGAGGTACCTTTTCCGCTGCGGCTGCCGCTAGCTCTGGCTTGGCAATCGGTGACTCTGGAACCTGTGGTACCTCGGGAGCTTGAGGAAGCTCCGGAGTCGCAGGAATCTCAGGTGCCGTCGGCAGCTCGGGCGCACTCGGCAGCTCCGGTGCAGCGGGCATCTGTGCACCACTTAGGAGTCCGGTTACCGCCGGAGCCGCAGCCGCTACGATCTTCTTGCGCGCCACATCCATGAGTCCGCGCAGCGCCGACTGCTTGGCTGCATCAGCCGCTTGCGCCTCCACGGAAGGCGTTGCGGGAACCGGAGCAGTCTGCAGGGGTCGCCCTTTTTCATCAAACTGTTCCGGAGTCGGTACGAGCGCCCCGTGCTCATAGCGAGCCCGCCTCTGAAGTTTACCGCTCGGATAGTAGACCAAAGATTCGCCGTGGAGCTTGCCCGCCAGATACTGATTGGTTTCGCGCAGGCGTCCATCGGGAAGAAACTCCTCGACGAGTCCCTGAAGCAGTCCCTCGACATAGGGCTCGCGGCGGACCACCACCCCGTGCGGTCCAAAATAGACCGCCTCCCCATGCCGTTTGTCGTTCACATAATGAGCAGACAGAATCGGTCCACCGTCAGGACCGTAGATGACACCGACTCCGTGCTTTTTGCCCTTCACGTAGTGCTGCTGGCTCACCATTTGACCGTTTTCATAGGTCACCATGTCGCCATGTAGCTCTCCGCTCACATACGACGCCAGCAGCTCGGACCGACCCTGTTCATCAAAGCGGCGCAGCAGTCCATTCATCTTTCCGGCCTTGAAGTGAACGCGCTGCAAGACCTTGCCACTAGGAAAGAACTCGACAGATTCACCGTCGAGCTGGTCATTTTTATACTGCGACTTCTGATGTAATTTGCCGCTCTGAAAAAATGAAAACTCACCGTCCATTTTGCCGTCGTGCAAAGGCCCACGCATGCTGACGTTGCCATCCGCATCGTGATCGACATGCTCGGCCTTGCCATCGATCGGCCCCTGCGCAGACTCTCCTTCTGGACGATGCTTTGACTGTTCACTCATATTAGTTCAGCTTCACCATGCCGCCCTTGATCGCAGCCATCGCTCCACCTTCGAGCTTCGCCATCGCGGCAGCCTTGACGTCGATGTTCACGCCCTCCAGCTTCATGCCTACCCCAGCCTTGATGTCGAGATTCACGGCCGCTTCCTGCTTCATGTTGGCCCCGGCTTTGAACTTCATATCCGCACCGGACTTCACATCCACAGCAGCAGAGGCCTCTGCCTTGATTCCCTTCTTCGAAACAATCTTAATGTCGCCATCGACGTTGATCGTCAGGTTCCCTTTGACGGTCAGGATGTAGTCCTTGTCCACCGTGTGGCTGAACTTGGCCTTGTTTTTGTGCGTCTCATCCTTGTCGACTTCGACCGTCCGCTTGCCCTTGACAGAGTGCTTCTCATCACCCTTATCGACCTTGACCGTACGATCTCCCTTTTTGACCGTGAGCATCTCATCACCCTCGGTCACTTCGACCTCACGGTTCTTCTTCACCACGATCTTGTCGTTGTTATCGATCTTGGCGCTGCGATCGTTTTTGATCTCGGTCTTGCAGTCGTTGTCGATCTTGGCGGTGCGGTCGTGTTTGACCTCGATGTTCATGTCCTTTTGGGCATGGACGTAGATCTCTTCGGAGTCCTTCTTGTCTTCGAGACGAATCTCGTTGAAACCACCACCACCCTTGCTGGTGCGGCTCTTGGTCGTGCTCTTGGTCTGGTTGTCAGGAAGCGGATAGGGGACAGTCTGCTCAGCGTTGTAGACAGCCCCGGTGATGAGTGGTCGATCAGGATTCCCATCAATGAAGGTGATCACCACCTCCTGTCCGATTCGCGGCAGAAAGAACGTGCCATAGCCCTTCCCTGCCCAGTGCTGAGTCACCCGAACCCAGCACGAGCTATTTTCGTCCTTCTTGCCTTTGCGATCCCATGGGAACTGGACTTTGACGCGACCGTATTTGTCGGTCCACATCTCTTCGCCCGACTTTCCCACCACCACTGCGGTCTGGCTTCCCAACGCCATTTGCCGTCGGGTACGTCGCGGAGGACGGAACACCACGGTCGCGGGCAATGCCTCGATCGAGTTGCCGTAGTTGCCCCTGTCTCCGATGTGACTGATGCTGCGAATCACATACTCTTGATTGAGATCGCTGCGATCATGCTTGGTCAGCTTGAACTTGCCACCAGCGGTGAATCCGCGACAGTTGCCGCTCGCTCGCAGGACTTTCTGCGCGTGCTCCATCGATTCAATGCGCAGCTTGGCGAGCTTCTCGCCATCGTTCTTTTTGGCGTAGTTACCCGGATGGTCGTAGACCACCAGCGCTGGACTTCCACCACCGGTCTTGACGAACAGATCGGTCGAAGGAATTTCAAAGTTATAGTCCGTCAGCGCGTATCCGGTAGTAACCAAAGACTCTTCGAACGTGCAGTCTCGCAGGCAGTTCGGGGAATCATCGAGTCCCATTCGCACATCAGTCGACCCAGTACACTTGGCGTAGCCATCACTGTCATCGGCCAACACCATCATATGTTTACCGTCGCTGTGCTCGAAATAGTAGAAGATTCCCTCGTCTTCCATCAGCCGACTGACGAAGTCAAAGCTCGACTCCTGATACTGCACGCAGTATTCGCGCTTGGCATACGTTCCCTTCAGACTCTTTTTGAAATCCTTCAGACCAAGATCCGAAAACACCTCTTCGATGATCTCGGGCACGCTCTTGTTCTGGAAGATTCGGTTGTCGGCGTGAAGCGTCAATAGCCACAACCATGGCCGCAGTTCCGCCACGTAAACGGTGTGCTTGGGATCGTATCCTGATTCAACGAAACGAGTCACGATTCCGCAGATGTGACGCTTCGACTTATCCGGCAGCACGATCGTAATCGTGACCGCCTTTCCCATCAGCTTCTTAAAGTCGAGCTTTCGATCCTTGCAGAGAAACTGAAGCGTATAAAGGAACGGTAGGGAGATCTCCTCTTGTCCCTGAAACGACTCCAGAACCAAGGCGTCCGCTGCAGGAGTCGATGCGCTTAGGAAGTCATGGTCGCTCACGGTGCTGGCCTCAGTGGTTCATCGCTGTAACGAGCAACGGCACCCAGCGCCACCCTGGGAACACCACGCAACTTGGCTCCATATGACAAAAAGGAAGTGAGCCCCAAGACTGGCTGCTCCGCCCCTGGCTTCGGGTCCGCTTCTGGATAACCCAGCCGAGCACGCGGAATCTCCTCGGCCTTGATCAGTAGCGAGACAAAGATGTCGTACTCAGGACCAACGTAGAACCGCGCCAGTTGAATGAGCGCGCTCAGTCCTTGATGTCCAGGTAGAAAATCCAGGTAGCGCACCCACGGCAGTGGCCCGATTTCAAGCTCGATTCCTGCTTGCTGGTCCCAGATCATCGAGCCGATCATCGCTTGCCCGCCCAGCATCTGGTTCTGACCGCTGAGCCCAAGCTTGGTCCACTGCTCTTCCTCGATCGGACGCATCGCCCCCCGAAGCTGATGACAGACAATCTTGACTTGGAAGTGATCGCTTAGCAGCGTCTCAAGTCCGGCGGCATCACGAGGCTGCTTGGTCAGTAGTCCCGCGTAGCGCAGCAAGGCTCGGTCAGGAACCTTTAGACGCTCCTGTAGACCTTCTGTGAGCATTCCCATCAGGCCATACAGAAAGCGTGAAAAGTGGTGCTCCTCAGGAGAGTTCCACTCTGTTCCTAGTTTACAGCTCTGCCGAACGCGAAACAGAAGCGACACCAGTCGATGATCGAAGATGTCGAGAAAATCCCGCAGCGCAAAGTCTCGCGCCGCATTCCGTTCTAGCACCCAATCGGTCATCGGGTGTGGCAGAGGGCCTTGCGCTCCGCCGAGCCCGAGCATGGCTACGGTAACGATCGGAGTGCGCGCTTCCCCCACAGGCTGCTCAATCGCAACGACATCACTTGGTGGAAAGGCCAACGAAAAGGAAGAACGGAAGCGCAGTGGCTCTGCTTCCGGATTGCCCCCTGATCCAACCGAATCAGCATCCGGAGCGAGCATCTCTAGGAGTCGCACCAACTGATAGAAGTTGAAGCGATACGGCTCCGCATACAGCTCTTCGATTACAGGAGGTTGCGAGCGCCCGCCAGCGGTGGCCATTTCTTCCACGCCTCCTGTCGCTGACGGCTACGAACCACCAGCGTCGTAAAAGAGTTTACCGCCGTATACAGACCGAAGAATCGACTGAGCACGGCCGACATCATCAGCGCACTGTGACCAACGTACATCGCCTCATCGACAACGATCTGGACCTCTTGACCATGCACAAAGCCACGCCATGCATCACGCCCGGCTTGCAGCGTCTTGGGATGACAGCGCAGCTCGGTGATTCCTAAGATCTGATTCTCCGTTGCGGTGGTCGGACTCATCCGATACAGACGCAGGATCTCACGCAACGAATCGCGACTCTCTCTGCCACCAATTAGCGACAAGTGATTGAGCGATAGGTGGGACACCAGCTGCCACAGCGCCGCGCCTCCCAAGGGAGGAGTAATCGGTTCGGTCGGTTTCGACAGACAGGTGACCGCTTTGACCGGAGCGGAATCTTCCATCTGGAGTCGCGCCCGGGCAGGCATTTGCGCCGCCAAGTCACGATTGGTACACAGGGTATGGGCGAACACGGTCTGCGTCGCTGGTTGCGTCGGTTTGAACCGCAGATCGACAAACGACAGATAGGTGTCACAGCCGGTCATGTCAGCGCGCCCGGTGGGCCGCCGCTGGGCATAGTAGAACGCCTGATGCTGATCACCACTTGCTGGGTGATTGAAGGAAAAGAACGGAGCGATGGTCTGGCTGGAGTTGGGATCGGCACTCATCGAGACTTTGTCGATCGAGTGGATCTCACAGGTCTTCTCCTCCCGTTTATCGGCTACGAGCTGATACTCCGGAAGTCGATGGGTCAGCCGAATCGGCTCTGCGGTCTTGCCAAACAGATTGATGATCGGAGCGCAACCGAGCATGAACGTATTTCGATTCACGGCCACGGATCGAGACGGCAGCTCGGAGAGCAGAATCAGGATATCGGCGGTCTTCCTGGCTAGCTGAATACGCGGCAGATCGATGTCGAAGAATAGAAATTTTTGCGGAAATACAAAGTACTCCTGAAGGAGTCGATAGGCCGGATGCGCATACTCAGGAGAGGGGAGCAGCGCATCCTCGATATCGAGTCCCACCGGACGGAGCGCCTGCGGACCCATGTACTGGACCTCGGGCCGACCATCGGGCAAAAGTGCCACCCCGACCGTTGATGCAATCAGCAGATCATAGATCGAAGCGGCGATCTCAGCAGAGGCGTTGACAAACAGCCGCAGGCTTCGCAGATCCAGCTCTCCGAAGCTCTCTGCTTGGCACTCGAGCTTGATGCGTAGCATCGCGATGCCTTTGGGATAGGCATCCAAATACGGATAACGATCGGTCGCTTCGATCTGAGCAGAGACGATCGACACCGGCCACAAGGTGGTGTCTGCTCCGGTTCGGAATCGACACAGGGCTCCGGTATCGGTCTGTGCAAAGAGCCGCGCACCCTTTTGTACCGTGAACCCGCCCAGTGGTAGACCTTGTTCGGAATCGACATCGAAATGTGCGATCGACATCGACGGTACGTTCTGCAGTAGATGCGGATACAGACATTCCAGAAGAGAGGTTGTGATCAGCGGAAAATCGGCATCCAGTCGCTGCTGAAGCCGCGCTGTCAAAAATGCAAAGCTCTCGATCAGTCGCTCAACATGTGGATCAGCACAGGCTTCAGCGGACAGATCGAGTCGGGACGCAATCTTGGGATACTTGCGTGCAAACTCTGCGCCCATTCCACGCAGGTACTGTAGCTCGCGCTGATAGGCACGCAGCAGCTCGTCTTTGGCTTCACTACTCATGGCTCTTGTGCTCCAACAGACGAGGGCTGGCCATCACGCGAAACGACACCGGCTCACGCAGCTCCTCCATCACCAAGGTTCCGGTGATGTTGAGAATGAGTCGTGACTCGGTCTGAATAAACTGCGCCACCGTGACCCGAGGATTCGCAAGCCGAGGCTCAAATGTCTCAATCGTGCGCGTGAGCAGTGAGATCAAGTGACGCATCGACTGGGGGTCTAATGGGTTTACCCACAGCAGATCGGTCGCCCCAAAATCAATGACAGAGCGCTCCCGCTCGAGCAACTCATGGGAAGGCAGTCCGGATCGAGTGTTGAGAAGTCGCGAGATTTCCTCACGAACGGAAGTCACCAGATCGGAATAGGAAAGCGTGCGCAGCGGTACCGGTTCGCGCGCCTGCTCTGGCTTTCGATCAGAGAGTCGCTCAAACAGTGGAACCGCAGCAACATGCTGTTTAGATGGAAGCGGCATCTTGGGCTACTACTAAGCGCCCTTGTTTTCTTCCAGAGACCAGTTGGAAGAACTCTTGCCCTTGTTGCCACCCGGCTGCTTCTGAAGCTGCTGGCCGTAGTCCCAGGTGATCTTCTTATAGCTAAAGGTCACCGTTTCGATCGGCTGATCGCCACCGCCACCGACCGACACGCTGGTGATGATGCAGCTATCGAAGGTGTAGGTCAGGTACTCGAGCGGCTTGCCGGCCGAGTCGGCCTTCCAAACATGAACCTTCATCGCCTTGATGTCTTCGCCCGCGCAGCACTTGAGGTTCAGCGTGGGCGAGGCCAGATCGGCCTGCTTGGTCACCGTGAAGTCCTGATGGACGCAGCGGCCCGATGCACGGCTGGTGTTCGATGGGCCCGAGGTGAGCGGCATCGACACGCCGTGGTTAAAGGACAGAAGCTCGATCATGTCCTTGCCCTGGGCAGAGGTCGACTCTCCCTTGATTCCGTCAATTTCCCAGAAGATGTTCTGCATTTCGAATTCCCCTTGAGCCTCTGTCCCAGTGGAACAGAGGCGTCTCATAGCATCCCGTTATCAACCAGCGGCAGGCGGTGGAAGCTCTGCCACCAAGCGAATCGAAGCGGTCAGCTCATTGAGCTGAAAGTGCGGCTTGAGGAATGCCACCGCACGGTACACACCCGGCTTACCCGGAACATCGAACACGTCGATCCGAGCCTCGCGCAGCGGATACTTGGCCTTGATCTCCTGACCTGCATCGTCACGAAGCAGGATGTAGTTTGCGATCCAGTTGTTCAGATAGTTGGCCACATTTTCGCGAGTCAAGAAGCTGCCGATCTTGTCGCGCATGATCGCTTTGAGATAGTGCGCAAACCGCGACGAGGCGAGCAAGTACGGAAGCTGCGAAGACAGCGACGCGTTGGCATTGGCCTGCGGCGTGTTATAGGTCTTCGGCTTGTTGGTAGTCTGGCCTCCGAAGAACGCGGCGTAGTCCGTATCCTTACAGTGACACAGCGAGATGAAGCCGAGGTCCGACAGCTCCTTCTCACGGCGATCGGTGATCGCGATCTCGGTCGGACACTTGAGAGCGATGTCTCCTTCATCGGTCTTGAAGGTATGCGCGGGCAGTCCCTGAACGATTCCGCCGCCTTCCACACCTCGGATCGCGGCCGTCCACTTGTGAAGCGCAAATGCGTTGGTGATGCGCTGTCCCATCACGTACGCGGCATTGCTCCACAGGTACTTGTTGTGGTCCTTGCCGTCGGTGTCTTCCTCGAAACGGAACTCCTCGACCGGCACCGTCTTGGCACCGTAGGGAAGTCGCCCGAGCACGCGGGGCAGGGCCAGCGCAACGTAGCGAGAATCCTCAGACTCACGGAACGAACGCCAGGTGATAAGCTCCGAGCTCTCAAACAGCTTGGACAGATCACGCGGGTTGCCAAGCTCGGTGAAGCTCTCCATATCGAAGAGACGAGGACTGGCAGCGCTGATGAACGGAGCGTGTGCAGCGGCCGCAACATTGGAGATCTTGCCAAGCAGCGAGATATCCTGCGGATGCCGACCAAACTCGTAGTCACCGACGAGGCATCCATAGGGCGCGCCACCGAAGGTACCAAACTCTTCTTCATAGATCTTCTTGAACAGATTGCTCTGATCGAACTCTGAGGCCTTCTCAAGATCATTGAGAAGTTCCTTCTTGGTCGCGTGCATCACCCGCAGCTTGAGCGAGGAGCTGGTCTCGGTGTTCATCACCAAGTAGTTCAGACCACGCCACGAGCCTTCCAGTTTCTGGAATCGCTCATCGTGCATGATGGCGTTGACCTGCTGCGTCAACACTTCATCAATGTGCGCGATCTTTTCGAGCACTAGCTTGGCTAGATCAGTAGTCGGCGAAACCGCCGTCGGATCCACCTGATTCACGAACTCGCCGATCAGCGTACGAGAGTGCGCGATCTGCAGCTCATCGCGGGCCATCTTGCCATCGCGGATCAGGTTGTCGAGGACGTCCGTCGTCGTCTTGGTAGTTGTTTCATTTTCAGCCACGGCAACCCCTCCTTAGCTCGAAGCCACGCTCTTGGCAGCAAGGGCTTTGACGGCCCCAAACTTGTCTTTGTCAGAAAGCAGCTTCTGAAGCTGCCCCTGCAAATCCTCGTTACCATCCAGCTTGGTCAGTAGGTCGACCAGCCGCTGCCGCATTTCCAGCATCTCCCGCAGTTCTTTCGTAGCCTTCACGATTGCGGTCGGATGAAAGTCATCCAGGTGACGGAACGTTAGCTCCACCCCAAACGACGACCCGTCCTTCTTGATCTGGTTTGGTACGCTGTACTTTAACTTTGGTGCAATGTTGCCAAGCACCTGGTTGAAGTTGTCGCGATCGATCTGAACGAACTTGCGATCCTTCAACCTGGGCAGAGCATCCTGCTGACCTGCAAGGTCCGCAAGAATGCCAACGACGAAGGGAAGTTCCTTCATCTGGATGGCGCCGCCGATTTCCACATCGTAGGTGATCTGGACCCGTGGCGGCCTTACACGGTCGAGTTTGTGCTGGGTACTCTCAGACATCGTTCCCTCACGTCAGCCTGTGGGGCGTAAAGTCCCCGGTTTCATCCACAGACGCCAGGGCCAATCCTTGGCATCTCACGAGAATTCCTTCTCATTCATTCCGAATGCGGTCCCTTTACCCCCAGCAGCGCATAGATCGTTTGGCGATCGTTCCCCTCGGCAACAAGCTCACCAAGTAGTTGGATCAGATCCATGTTACCCCAAGACACGGCCCGTTTCACAAGGTATGGAACCGGACTGTGGGGCTCTGTACGCTGAAGATACTCAGCCGCTTCGACAAGTCGTTGATATGCTTGAACCCGACTCCGAATCGGTCCGCTCGGACCCTCTTCTGGTCGGTTATCTCCTCGGGTCAAAGGCTTGGCTTGGTGTTCGCCCTCCATCGCGACCTCCGTGGTTTGCCCACCTTCCGAGGGATGTCCATCCGCTGCTGCTGCACTCTGGCTGCCAGACGGTGCAACCGGTTCGCTCACTCTTTTTGGGGTGTACTGCGCAATCAAGGCAGAGATGTCTCTCACCAAGTTGCGCAGCTCTCGCAGCATGGCGGGTTGATCCGGTAGCTTATCGAGAACAAGCTGTTCAAGCTCGATCGCAGCAGCATCCACCGCAGCCAGCTCACCAAAGCGTGCGGTATAAAACGCCCCGCTGGTGTTACTGGCCGCTGCCAAGAACGTCGCCGGTAGGATCTCATCCCCACCGCTCGGTGCCTTCTCGTTCCGCAGAGCGCGCTCCCACTCGACCCAACTCAGCGCCGGGCGCTCGCCGTAGGCTTCGGTGAGTGGCACTTCCTTGATCCGCAGTGAGATTTTTTGGGACAAGTACTCGATCGGTGCCAGCCGATAGGAGGAATCGCCTTCCTCCATCAAGGGATACAAGGTGACCCAGTAGCGCGACAGTAGCTGGGTGCAGAGCTTGATGCCCAACGTCAGGCCTGGGAGCCCATACAGCTTGAGCCACGCTTCGCAGAGCCACACCGCGATCTGCAGATCCTTGCTCCGCTCGCGCAGAGCCTTCTGTCCCAGAAGCGATACCTTGGCAAAGTCCGCCCGCTTGACCTTGATCTGCCAAATCCCTTGCGGAAGGCTCTCATCCTCTTCACGACGTGCCTCACCGATCGCGTCGTAGGTTCCTTCGTACCGCAGCCACTCTCCTGCTGGCTCGCGCTCCGAGATCGGCTGAAGGAGTGATTCAAAGTCGATGGATGGCAACTCAGACATCACGATTCCTCACTGTCCATTCCGACCGCGAGTAAGCGGCGCTAGCGTCGGCCAATCAACCGGAATTACCAGCAGTTCCTTGCTTTCCGGCGGATTTAAGACAATCCGGACAAAGACCACAGCCTTGTTGTAAAGGAATGCCATTTTGGCTGCACCGCTCGGAGTATTTCCTTTGTTGGTGTAATAGGAATCGGGCAGCAGTCGCACTCGTCCGGTGTGCTTGCGCTCAGCGATATCGACCATGAACTTTAGAACGTGCGGCTGGCGGTCCAGTGACTTCCGCAGATCTGTCTGAGAGGCTCTGAACATTCGAATGATCCGCACCAGTCCCCAGATTCCGGCGAAATCAAACGAGATCGAATCGTTCGAATCGACCGTTGCGCCGCGGGGTTGCCCAGTGGGTGCCGGTACATAGGGCCCGTCCTTCGCCCAACGCATCGACAACCGCACCCGATCGCCGAGCTGCCAGGCCCCCTGTCCATCCTCGACCTTCTGGTCACCCGTGGAGAATCCCCACTCTGCAATCTGCTGACCATTGATCTCGTTGCTCTTGTTGATGCGGTAATCCACCGAGACGTTGTAACGAGCCAGATCACCGCGATCACCAAGGAGTGGTGCAAAGAACGGACGCACCTCTCGCAAGGATTGCAGGAAGGTACTTACCTCACGGCCCACCTCGCCTGACCCACCGAGCGTCTCGCGACGACCGACGTAGGCATCGTACTGGCGGATAAACTCGTCGTACTCCTGAAAGAATCCCCGAATGTCACGAGGTATCGCATCGGGATCATCAAGAGACTGCGCGTTGCGGGTAAACGGAAATTTTCCGGCCAAATCTTGGTTAAAGCGCCGCGCCAGATGCTCGTACAGCTCTAGGATCTTCTCGGCCGCAAACACCAAACAACGCTTGCGCACGGAGTCATGGACGCGAGCTTTGGTCTGCAAGAAAAAGTCGGTGTTGTCACCAGTCTGTCTCGGAAGTTTGTCCAGACAGTTTTCCGGAGTAACAGTGATGAGCGTGGTGTCAAAGAACGACTCCATTTCCTTGACGGAGTTACCAGGAGTCATGCGCTCGAAGTACTCCAGTTGGTTGACGATATTGCGCCACTTGCCAACCAAAGGATCGTCGCTGCGAGCGCTGGTTAGACCATCGAGTAGAGAGACCGGAACCTTGGCATAATCCCGGCCCCAGCCCTTCATCCGATTGCGCTGGGTCTTAATGTACTGCGATAGTGCATCGGCATCTTCGACATCAAACGCGGCCAGAACCGGCGGCTTGTCACCACGCCAGCTCGCCAGCTTGCTAGAGACTCGATACATCTCCTCGCGCTCTGGGAGGAGATCGATCCGACGCAGAATTTCCCGTGAATCTTCCTGAAGCTGCTGATACAGCTCACTGTGCGGAGCTTTCAGTGTCAGCCGATCGTACGTCTCCAAGATCTGCCGTAGCACGGAGGAGACTCTCTTTAGGTCACCCACCTCACTGCTTAGCTCATCCTGCAGCGCGTTGACATCGCCACTAAAGCGCAACACGCGTTCTTCGCGACGTGCTTGGGCCACCAGCGCCGGCATATTCTGTCCGAGTCGCTCCAGCGCCGTACTCTTGACGACTTCGCGGATATGCCGATAGACCTGTCCGAGGCGATCCCGAACATAGGTATCATAGGCATCCGCAAACGCGGTCGACTGCCGCAGCAGATCATCGTTCCACACCACCCGATAGGAGCCTTCGGAGTTCTGGGCGTGCGGCTTTTCCAGGTTCTGCTGCACAAATGCAAGAGACAGGAACGTCTCTAGGTTCGCCTTTAGCTCTACCAACCCCTGGGTGATCACCAAGCGGTGTTTTTCGTTGTCGCGAGCGATGATCACACCCATCTGCGGAAGTTGCACTTCGAGCAGACGACGCCGTAGCTGCTGGTGGGACTGCTGCCATTCCTGTCTCAGCTCATCACTCATTCGCCCATCCGGAGAGAAATGCCGCAGCGAGGCCAACACCTCCGAGAAAGGATCGCCAAGTTCTAGGGAGTCCTTTGACAGCCACTGCAGCTCCGGCCGATTGAGATCTCGATCCAGCCTCTGTAGGACGTCGCGTAGCTCCGTGAGTATCGGCAGATCGGCACCGCCACCCTCACTCTCTGCTTTGAGCCGACTAATGTGCGCGAGGATTTCTTCTGTCTCGATCGCGATGGCGTTCTCGATGAACATACGCCGATGCAGCGCCTTGCAAATGGTTCGCGCCCGCGCTTGTACTTTGGGATTCACCAGGGCCAAGTCAAAGGAACGACTGGTCGCGTTGGCTAGCGCCTCTTGATACAGCTCTGCATTTCGCAAAAAGATCGGCTGCAGCTCGACCCCGAACACGTACTTCACAAGGGGAACGACGGTATCGAATCGCTTGTGACGTTCACTCCCCAGACGGTTGTAGGTATCTACGTTTTGGACAAACTCCAGATACGCATGCGATAGATCCCGCAGCTCTTGGAACTCTGGCATGGACTGCAATGCCTGAATCTGGACGGTCTTCGAAGTCAGCCTCTCCGCACTCGCTGAAGGACTGCGGGAAGATCCCGGCTCTCCCGCAGGCGGAGGCTCATCACTCGCCAACGGCGCAGTGATGTCTCCTTCCAGTCCTAGCACCTGCTTGGCTTTGAGCGCCAAGCCCTCATGAAGACCTCCCAGCACCACCCGCTCAAACGAGCGCCGCATCGCCTCCTGAACATCATCATCGAGTGAACTAAGCCAAGACGAAGGGAGTCGAACACTGAGCAGACGACTGTTGGCGACGTTGCCAATCGCAGCAAGCAGTTCCTGGGTCTGCTGCGCAAAACGGTCCTTGTCTTGGGCCACCGAAAGGGAGGTCTCGACCGGAACTTTGTCTAGGAATCCCATCACCGCTCGGGCATCGCGGCTCAGGTTCGCGTACGCAGTCCACAAAAGGAGTACACTCACCAGGATCGACGCACCGAGAGCGATGCGCACCAGCCGTAAGGCTCTCGCCTGATCGAGAACTCCCTTCTTGAGGGGTCTCGCCAGCCCACTCTCCGGAAAGAGCTTTTTGGAAAACAGATCATGCACAAAGACTGGACGCTTCTGCCCCTCATCCTCTTCCGACTGCTTCACCATGGCACTCGCAGTCGTCGCGTCACCACACATATACACGCCGCGCAGTAGGTTCGACTCGCTGTAGACGTTTGCACGGAAGAGCTGATCCAAAAAGGTCTTCATCGGCTCGCGCAACGCTTGGGTATTGCGCGGTAGCAGGAAGGCCAGATCCTGCTCCTTATCGGACAGCTTGGCGCTGGCAAGTAGATCGATCTGAAGCCCGCACTGGGTCTTATACAGCTCCGCAAACGCTTGGTCGACCCAACTGGGATTGTAGGACAGATTCAGCGGAAACGGAGACGACCAGCCGGCAAGCTGTTCTCGCTGATGACTCGCTAGACCTCCGCAGAACGCAGTGAAGCCCGGAATCGCATCGCTCTTGCTGACCATCACGTACGTCGGCAACCGCAGCGAGATCTCCTGCTGTAGCCGCTGCAGACGCTGATAAAGTAGCTCACTTTGGTCCCTGATCTGATCTGGGGCGAGCTTGTCATCTCCCACCAGCGTAGGTGCCCCGACCACGACCAATACCGCATCAAGCGGACGCTTCGGTCGGGCAGCACGGAGGAGTCCGCAGAAATAAACAAACAACTCCTCTTCCTGCCAAATTTCTGCTCCCAGATCGATCGCGATTCCTTTGTCGTAGAACCAGAATCGACAGTGACCCGCTTCTGCAAGCTGCTCACTCGCACCACGGAACGGAACGTGCAGGCCCGTATTCTGCAGGATCGAAGTCTGTCCCGCCCCTTTTTCACTGAGAACCAGACACCATGGCATCGCATAGCGGCCTGGCATCCCGCCCGCGTTCTGGTCAAGCTGGCGCAGCTCCTCACCCACCAGCGCGCTCAGGCTCGATCGTAGCTCAGCAATTCGCTTGACCCGCTGGGGATCTTTGGGAGGAGGTGGCGGTGCAGCAGGAGCTTCCTGTTTCTTGCGACGAGCCCGCAAGAATAGGAAGACACCAACGGCAATCACCGCTAGGAGTAGTACGACTATGACAATGCGAATTAGCACGTGGCTCTTCCCATTGGCTCCGCGTTACATGTTTGCCGGCGTGTTCACATACACACCATTGGCGACGTCGATCTTCCAGCGCTCGAGCAACACCGGATCTCGCCCGCCATCGGTCTGGAAGCGAATCGCTCCGGTCACCCCGAGCAATGTGAAAGGATCGTTGGGTTGTTGCGCCAATTTTTGAACCGTCTCGTTAAAGAGTCGCGGCGTGAGCGACAGTGAGTTCGCATTCCCATTCAAGCGTCGCAGCACTGTCACAAGCTGATCTGGGCGGCTCGCTCCCTTAAACGTCGCGGAGGCTGCACCCAGTACAAAGAGAGCGTCGTAGGTGTAGCCGACCATGAAGTCCTGCTCTAGCGGGAGTCCAGGATTGGTTGCGACAAAGCTCGACTTAAAATCTGCTCCCTCTTGGCTGTCAATGAAGCTAAGAGGTGCCACTCCGGTGATGCGGGACAGGTGATTTTTCATTCGGCTATCACCGCTGCGTGCCATCTCGATCAGCTCTCCGGTGCGTGCGCTCGATGCTGCTAGCACCTGCGTGGTGCTCTCAAAGGAGCCCGGATTCTTCGCGTCGAAGGGAAGATCGGCGAACCCGCCCACCACCTGCTGGCTGTTTGAGCCCGGAATCAACACCACGAAGCTCGGCTTGGCATCCAGCAACGTCTTGGTGGTAATGCTCAGCAGGTTGGCATCGTTGTCGCGATACGAAAAGAAGCGGTCCGTCTTGTTGTTGATCGGATCGCGGCGCTGCCACTCCGGGGTGAACTTGCGACGAATGTTTTCGCCATAGGAATCGGTTACGGACAAAAGGCCAAGCTGCGCCGTGCTCTTGCCACCAGACAGCGTCACCAGTTCGCGGACGAGCTGTAGACCCTGCTCTCGTTCCACGGGAGCGAGACGATAGAACAGTCCCTGACTGGCCGCATCGGCAATTCCACTGTCCATGATCGCGGGCGAAATGGTGGGAATACCTGCGGCCTTGATCCGACCAATCATGCTGGTGGCGGCTGACGCGGAATTTGGGCCGATGATCGCCAGCACGTTGCGCTGTTCGATGAGAATCTTGGTGGCGTTATCTGCGTCTACCGGTGATGTTCCGACGTTACAGACATCAAGCGCAATCGGCCGTGAGCCGTCGAGCTGAACCAGTTCATTGATCTGGCGAACTCCCAACTTCAGTGCGATCAGTCGATGGCCTTCCATGGCGCGGCCGTTCTTGTCGCGCAGATCGAGGAGAGCTCCCATATGGACTGCGTTCGGTGAAGGACTATCGGGAATCGTAATCGTGCACAGTCGTTCTAACGGAGTGTTCGGCAGACAGAGCTGATCGGTAGAACAGAAGCCTTGCGTACCATCGGGCGACACACACTGAGTGTCGTCCGTACACTGGTTGTAATTCATGGTCAGCGTACATCCCGAGCTGGCCACGCCCACTGCAAACAGAAGCGGCAAAAGCGAATTCCTAAGCATTAGTAGTTCCCTCCAATAGTCAGACCCAAACCGCCCGGAAGCGGTAAAAGTGATCCCGTCAGGGTGCGCTTGGGAGCGGTAGTCGGCTGATTGCGACGCTCTTCGGAGGTTTGTCGAATTCCCTTTTTCAAAGCGACAATCGCGAACACTCCCGCTCCCGCAAGCAAGGCCCCCCCAGCAGCATAGGAAGCCGTCGAGCCGATTGACAACCCGGTGCCTTTGTCACGCAGGGCTCGCTTCTTCTGTTCATCGGATTCCGCAACGAACTGATTGAAGTTGTCTCCCGACTGAACGGCCAAGCCAACTCCGGTCAGGACACCGGCAAGTCCAGGAATCGCCAGCGCCAGACTCGGCCACAGATATTTCTGTCCCGGAGGAGCAGGCGTAAGCAGAGCAATTCTCTCAAATGCTCCACGACGGAGACGAGGATCGGCGGTCTCAATCGCCACAAAGCGACGATAGTACTCGAGTGCTTCCTTGCGCTTCCGAACCTGATCGAAGCCGCTGGCGATGTGATACATCAAAATTGGATCACGGCGAGTCGCAAGTACCTGCTTCATCTGGTCCATGATTTCGTTGGCAACCGCTTGATTACCGGCTCGATAATCTCGGACATACTGAGCAATCAATTCCTCGGCATCAGCGATTTCCTCGGCAGCGAGCAGCGGTGCCGGCTCGGGAGCTTCAGCACTCACCTTGGGACGACCACTCCCTTTCTCTTGCGAGGCATAGTACTGGTCAATGTAGGTCGTCAGATCTGCATAGATGGTCGGATCGACCTTCTGTTCATCGTGTAAGTATCGCTGGTAGTACTCTGACGCTTCCGCTGCCAGGCCGAGCTTGCGGTAGGACTGCCCAATATTGAAAAGATATTGCGGCTTTGGTTCGAGCCGATAGGCATGGGAGAATTGCTTGATGGCCCCCTCATAGCTCTTGCTCAAGAACAGGCGGGCCCCCTCTTCCTCATAGACTGCCGCGCTCTCCTCTTCACAGAGAGCCGGATGTGCTTGCAGAAGCACTGCCGATACGAACAGTATCAGCCAGCAGAGCACACGATTCGCCACAGTTCCCCCACGAATGCCCGTCACGAAGACAGGTGTCTGTAATTCTCGATGCTATCACTACCTAACGGTTCAACACAGTGCGATGTAAAGGCTAGCGCTTCCCGACATCTGCGCTACTGGCTGTTGCTGTAGTCACCTCTGATTTGATGTCAATCCGATTTTCCGTCCTGGGGGCCGGACCCGTGACGGTGGTGTCAACTTTGTGCTGAAGAATCTCGTCCAAACGATTCCCGACAGAAGTCGAGCGTCGATCCCAGATCAGGTGAGCCACCAAGATGTAGACCACCGCCACCCCAACCAGCGATAGCAGCCAGGGCCGTAGTTGGGGGAGCCAGCTTGGTGTTTGACCATCCAGTGTGTGCGAGTACGCCTGCGGATACAGCGGAGTACTATCCGGGAGCGCCGGGTTACGCTGAAACAACGTTACATAGGCCTGATTTCGGTAGTGGGCGATCTGCGGCGCACTGGCCACGCTGCGATGCTTTCCCCGGAAGCCGAGTGACACCGCCAGCAGATACACTGCGAGCACATCGGCACGGGTCGCATCCCGAGACTGCAGGAGCTGGTCCAGGTTGTCAAAGAACCGCGTGCCGGCATCATGCGTTCCGACCAAACGTTCTTCTAAAAGATGCGTGCTCCAGTATTCTTTTCCGATCCATTCAATACTCAGAAACACTTCATCTGCCATGGCGGCCATCACGTACTGGATCTCGTGAAAGCGCTTCTGTTCTCTCGGATCGCCACGTCGCTGAATGGTCTGCTGTTGGGACTCCATAAGCTCGACCAGGAGTGCCTGAACGATGTCCGGAGCGATCTGCGATGGTTCCTCTCCGGGGACTTTCTCTTCGGCCAGGATGTCTGCTTCACGAATCTGGATGCTGTCTTCTTCCGGCGATGGCGTCTGCGAGCGCTCGATCTGCATCCGATGTTGGAGCACTGCCGCATAGAACTCACGGAAGTAGTCCACCAAAAATAGCTGCTCTGACGACTCACTAGCCATGGCTCACCCAAGTCGACTTGGTGCACGCAACATCAGAGAATGACAAGTCGAACCTACTCTTTGTTTGCAACATAGAGATAGGCCTCTGCCGGACGAACCCCGGGCGGTTTTTCTACTGAGTTTCCGATGACCAGTGGCTCATTCGGAACAATGAACTCTGGGTTCATTTGTAACTGAAAGAGCAGCATTCCTCTGGTAGCGACCAGACCCTCCAGCTTGTCGATGGGAGTTCGAGTTGCACCTAGGAGTCGACGCTCTCGCAGCACCTTGAAGCGACTTGCGGTGCCAATCAGACTACTGGCAACCCACTCGTTGATCTGTTGGTCGGTCGCTCCGGGCGCGCCTTTGAAACCGATGACCACAGTCCGGCGAGTCCACTCGCGCTCGAACTGAAGCGCGAACAGATTGTTTTCATTGCGGAAGGGTAGCGCCGTAAATGCCTCGGAAATTCCGTCACTGAGCGACTGATTTACGAACTGCACGACCTCTGCAAACGACCGCCGCAGATTCAGGTGATCGTACGCAGGAAAGACCGGCGGCATCAGTTGATTGCCCACGCCAGCGACACTCCCTGCCACCGCAGTCAGTGCGACGTATAGCGCATAGGGATGACTGGTTCCCGTGGCAAGCAGCGCTTCAAAGGGCGGCAGATTGAGTACCAACTGCGAAAGTAGACGACGATTCTCTTCAATGGCTGCCGGCTTGGTGGTGATGGCGGGGGAGCGAATCACCTCTAACAGATAGGTGGCCTTGGCACGAATGAGACTACTGACCTGCGCACACAGTTCGCCCAGCGGAGAATCAACCTCAACCCGTATGAGTGGGGGAATGTATTCGGAGGGGACAAACGCGCCGTTTTTGTAGACCACTGCCATCAGTGGCAGAGCGACAAAACGGGGGGGCGGTGTTTCGGTTCCTGCGATCAAACGGAGTCGTGGCTTGAGACGAGGAATACGCAGGGGTCGACCCCCACTGACATCATCGTCGACTTCGTCTCCAGGAATCGACAGATAGCGACCGAGATCTCCGTCGCCTTTGCTACCACCGGTGCGTTCGATCGGAACGACCAGATAGACCGGAACCGGAGTGTGCTTTGCGCTCTCGGCATGGGCTTTCAAGTCCACCTGAAGCTCGGCGGCTGGACCGGTACGGAAGGCGACCACCAGACCATCGGGAAGGACCGCCTCTAACTCGGTAATCCGCAGCGTTCCAGTAAAAAGCTGCGTGGACTCATAGCGCAGTCTCGTGACACCAAACTGATAGGGAAGACCCAGACCCAAGTGATACGTAAGGAGCTTCTCTGTCCGGTGCACTAGCTGCTGGAAGTGCTGCGGAGCGAGGAGCATCCCCTCGTGCCACTGAATGGTTGGTGGAAGATCGTGCGCGCTTGGCATTCCGATTCCTACATCCCGTTACTGGCTCAAGTTCACGCTCTGCTGGGCAAAGCCAATCTTGAGTGCCTGGTTGGTGTCGAAGGTGTAGCGATGTGAGCCGGGAGTCTGATAGTTCACAAACAGAATCCCTTGGCTGACGCTGCTCGATACCTTGCGGTTAATCTCTGGAACCTGTTGGCCCGGAATAAACTCGAAGTAGGTCTCCTCCAGATCCCGACGATGGTCCCGCAGAAGCTGCTCTCGCTGACCGAACCACTGCTTCGCTGTCATATCGAGCAGCTTCTTGAACAACGTGGGATTTTTGGGAAGCACCACTGAGATCAGTACTGGAGAGTTGTTGTTCGCGTCGGTGGCGATGGTCATCTGAATCCGCCATGGATGAGTCGCACAGCCAAACAGCACAGCACAGAGCAGCACGAGTACAAGACTCGGGACCGTCGTCCGTCCTGCGCTGGCCCGATAGACTCCATGACGAACCAAGTGCAACTACTCCCCGGTTTGAAATTATACCGTCCTTCGTGTGATGTATGGAAGCGCGAATCTACGGTAGGAGTGCGGGATTGTTTGCGTTCAGCCGAGTCTTGGACGGCGCGCTTGCGGACAACTCGCGCCATAGCAGCGTGCGCAGACTACGTGGCTGCCGCGTGTCCGACCTAGTGACCCATGTACTCGATTGAGTACCCTTCTTCAGGAAAGACTCCGGTGACTTTGAACTTCCCGTCGGCATCGCTTATGACCGAGACGTGATGACCGCCGTCGAACAGCAAGCGTGCAGACGCCCCTGAGACCGGCTTGCCGTCCTCATCCACAAACTGACCCTCGGCCAGGAAACCGGGCTTAAGGTCGACCACCTCGACGGAAAAGCCCTCTCCGGGGAGTCGGCCCGGAACTGAAAAGGTTCCGTCGGCCCCAGTTTCCACCGACACCAAATCACCGCCATCGAGCAGCAACTGAAGCACCGCACCCGCGACCGCTTTGCCCTTGTCGTCCTGAAGCTTGCCCTCGATCGCGATTCCACCAGCCGAGATAAAGACATCGAACTCTTCTTCTTCGACGAATCCCTTGACCTTAAAGGTTCCCCCCCCATCGGTGGTTGCGATCACTGCATCGCCATAGGCAGGCTCGATGGTGATCTTGGCATCTTTGATCGCTTTTCCGTCGGCGTCCTCGAGTTTACCACTGACCTCGACCGTTCCATTGAGCGTGACCGCATAGGCATCGTGTCGCCAGTAGTCGTCTAGTTTGTGATGGCCTCCGCCGTCCGGTTTCAACTCCTGAGGCGGCTTGCCTTCGGGCGGCTCGAACACCGATACGAAGCCTTTGACTGCCGGACCGTCGGAAAACACCAACTCCCACTCGATCGGAACCTTCGCAGAGTCGTTTTTGCTGTCTGATGTCTGGCTGCTTTCTTTTGGCGCGTCACTCTGTGGATCGTTCTGCGCACTCCCTTTGTAGAAGAAGACCGGAAACAGAGGGGCCGGTTGGGACGGAATCAGCGTCAGTCGTCCCGCCGCGATCTGCACCGCTGTGAGGCGAATCACTTCCTCATCGCGGAGGAGGTGGGTCTGGGCCGAGACACCCGCACGGCGCAGTGCCTCACGGAGCGTCTGCATCGCCGTCCGATCGATCGAGAATCGACGGAGCAGCAGCTCCACATCTTCCGCCTTGCTGTTGCGGAGCGTCTGCTTCGCCGTCTGTTCGTCCGAAAATTGACGAAGCAGCAGCTCCACGTCTCCCGCTTTGAGGAAGGTCGGCGCAGACTCTAGCGACAGGCTATCTGTGGAGGCTTTGAGGAGCCAGCGCATCTTACGGCTTCCACGCAGGCCGCTTGCTCTGCGGATCGGCCTTCTTCACCGAATCGACAATGCCCCCCGAGCCGCCACCATTGCCGGAGGCCGGGGCCTTGGCTCCCCCAGCTCCCGCCGCGGCTTGCTTTACGCCACCACCACCACCGCCGCCACCGCCAGCACCTCCAGCCGCCGCTCCGCTCTTCCCGTCGAGGATGCCTCCATCAGTTTTCGTTGCACCTGATGCCTTGGCCTGTCCCGTTGGCACGTTGCCCCCAGGCTGGCCAGAATTCTTGGCTTCTCCCCCTGATTTGGTCCCCGAATTGACCCCTCGCTTGGACGCATCAGCGGCAGGACTCTCCAACTTGCCATCGGCCGTTTTGCCTTCCGGAGCTTTCAATCCATCCCCGCCCTTGCCTTCTGGGGCCTTCACTCCATCCCCGCCCTTGCCTTCTGGGGCCTTCACTCCATCCCCGCCCTTGCCTTCTGGGGCCTTCACTCCATCCCCGGCTGGCATGGCTCCGTCTTTGCCTTCCGCTCCCGGCGCTCCGTCCTTTTTCCCGTCGGCTCCCGGGATCGCTCCGTCCTTGCCTTCCGCTCCCTTGGCTCCGCCCTTCGCTTCCCCGGCTCCGCCCTTCGCTTCCCCGGCTCCGCCCCTTGCATCCCCGGTGCCGTCCCTTGCATCCCCGGCTCCGCCCCTTGCATCCCCGGTGCCGTCCCTTGCATCCCCGGTGCCGTCCCTTGCATCCCCAGCTCCGTCCTTCGCGTCCCCAGCTCCGCCCTTCGCGTCCCCGGCTCCGCCCTTGCCGTCCCCGGCGTCCTTCTTTTCGTCGCCGGCCTTGGCCCCATCTTTCTTAGCATCGGCCTGCGCGCCGTCCTTTTTGGCGTCGCCGCCACCCGCCTGCTTCTCTTGCTGCTTCTTTTCCACCGCGTCAGGGTTGGTCGAGTCCACCTGCGCCTGCTTGGCGTTCTTTTCGGCCTCGCCGGCTTCCTTCTGAGCCTTGGCCGCCTGACCCGCCGCATCGGCCGCTTTCTGCTCGACCTGGGCCGCCGCTTGCTCGGCACCTGCGGAATCGCCGCTCGCGATCTTGTCGGTCGCTTTGGCGGCATCCTCGACGGCCTTGAGCGACGACTTCACCGCATCCATCGCCGTGTCACATGCTTTGGCCGCCTGTTTGCGCGCATTTTCGTCAAAGACACCGACGGCGCTTTTGGCAGCGACCATCACCCCCTGCCCCGCGGCCATCGCCGACTTGCCGGCATTTACCGCGCTCTGGGCCAGGCTGCTGGCCGCCGAGATTCCCGTCTGCACCGAGGCCGAGGTCGTACAGCTCGCCAACTCCACCAGCTTGCTCGCACCCGCCATCGCCGTCTTGAACTCGCTCGCCGCCGTCGCCATGGTTTGATTGGCTTCGCCGAGCAGTTTTTCCGAGGCGGACTTCACCAGCCCTGCGACCTCTTTGGGCGCATCCACCGTACTTTGAAACGCCGCCGTTGCCTGCTCGACCACTCCCCCGGCCTGACCGATCACCCCATCGACCGTTTCCTTCACCGACAGCACATGCGCCTTCATCTTTTCGAAGTGGCCGCGCATGGTTTCCCAGCTCTGTTTGCCCGTCTCGAACAGCTTCTTCGCCTTGACCACCACGTCCATCGCGCCGCTGACGTCGAGGTTCTTGGCCTTTTCGACGCCATCTTTGACGCTCTGCACCAAATCCTCGACAGACTTCTTCAGCTCGTCGATGCACTTTTGAGCATCTTTGATGATCGCGTCGATCTCTTTCTTGATTTCGTCGACGTGCTTTTTGACCTTGTCCTTGGTTTCGTTGAAGAGCTTGACCGATGACTCGCCGACGCTTTTCCACTGATCGACGCGCTGAGTAATGGCCGTCGTCACATCGGAACCAAGCTGAGACACCGTGCCCTTGACGCTGCCCGCAAAGTTGCGCGCCGCATCGAGCGTCCGTTGCCCTGCCGAGGCGATCTTGCTCACCTCGGCCTGCACTTCCTGACCGACCGCTCCCAGCTCGCCCCACGACAGCCCCGCCAGCTTGCCCTGAAGCTCCTTGATCTTTTGCAGCTTGGTCCGGGCGTCGTCCTGCTGCGACATCGCATCGCCCACCGTCTTGTGCAGATCGTCCACGGACGGACCGGGCGTATCCATCTGATGGGCCGCCTCACTGACCTTGCCCATCGTATCGAGCGTGATCCCGCGTAGCTCGTTCGAGGTGCTCTCGATCTCCGAGACAATGCTGCGCGCCGTATCCACCGCTTGCTTGGCCGCAGCGCTCGCGGTCACCGTCACAATCGCCGAGAGCTTCTGGGCAGTGGCCTGCGTCGCGGTAGAGATCTCATTGACCCCCGCGTCGACCGCCCCACGAATCTCGGTCGCCCCGGCCTTGGCTTGATTGACCACCCCAACGACATCTTCGCGAGTCGCCGCCACCGCTTCTTTGGCTGCCGATTGCGCCGCCTCCAAGTGCCTTTTCAAGGCGCTGGTCAGCCCATCGGCTGCAACCGACAGTCCACCAATGAGGCGCTTGATGGCATCGAAGCACACCTCGCCTTCATGGACCGCCGCCATCGCCGCTTTCTGCGCATCCCCGGCCCGACTCGCCGCGAGCTGAAAGTCTCGCTTGGCCGCCGCTTGCGCCGCTTCACGCGCCGCCGCGATCGCCTGCTTGGCATGCTCAAACGCGGCAGGACCATTGGTGCTGAGCACGTCAAAGCAGGTGCTCACATCATTAATGACCTTTTCGACCTTGGACTTGATGTCCTCAAAGGCCGCCATCGCCATCTCGACGAGCTGACGAAGCCTCGCTTCGATGTTAGCCAGCGCCGCTTTGGCCTTGTCGATGAGCGGTCCTACGACGCCAGCAACGGTCGACTTCACCTTGTCGATGGCGTTTACGATCGTGTCCTTATACGAAGCGATCGCGCCGGTGATCTTGCTGACCGCGCCTTGGATCTTGCCGATGACGCCAAGTGCTCCTGATGCTGCGGTCTTTTGCACCGACTTCTGGGCGTTGTCGACGACCTGTTTGACCTTCTCAGCCGCTTGCTTGACGTCGGCTTTGGCCTTCTCGACGGCAGACTTGGCGTCCGACAGCGCCGACTTGGCGTCGGCAGCCACTTTGCCCTGCACTTTTTCGACACCAGCCGTCACGCTCTGAACCGTCTTGAGTCCCTCGACTGCGACTTTGTTCAGTTCATCGATGGTCTTTTTGCTGACCTTGTCTACGTCAGACCGTACCGAGGCAAGCTGCTGATTTACGTCCATCGCGGTTCCCCGTTTCTCAAGCGATTTCTCGACCCCAAATGGAAGCCATTCCCTACGTGCTTGGCGCGCTGCTCGATCCACTCGACGAAGAGGTCGGCGGAGCCTGCGCTTCGGCCTCGATGATCAGCGCGGAAACGGCTTTCACTACGTCGCCCAGTCCACCAAGCAGGTTCTCGGCGATCCCGACGGAGTGTTCGGCACCATCTTTGGCAGCGGAGTACGCATCCTTGACGTCGGCATGCGCATCCTTGGCGTCTTCCGCCGCACGAATCGCAAACTCCTTCGCATCGGAAACAGCCCGAACAATGTCACGGGCAGTCGATTGGGCTGAGGCCAAGCTGCCTCTCGCCGAGTCCACGCTCCCCGCGATCGCGTCGTTACGAACCTGCTCTAGCTCGACGAGCAGCTTGCGAACTGCACCAATCTGAACTTCGGCCAGTGCGATCGCCTTCTCTGCGTTCACCACGTCCACACGAACATTTGGTCGCTTCAGGACGAACGTGTACTTGTTGCCCGCCGTGAGCCCGGACAACCGCTGCCCAAGGGTTCGGATCTCGCGCTTTACATCAGCCATCGCTTCCCCCGACCGTCCGGCTGTCCCCCTAGCCCTCGTCGAGCCAAGTGCACAGCACTAAATGCTCTAGCTTATCAACGAGGAGGCCCGACCGACAAGGGGAGACAATCCCGCCGCTAGGCTGACTGCCAATCGCCTTGTCGGACACCGGCCTGGCATGACAAACTAGATGGTAATGCCACCCTGCTCAGGTCGCGTTGGCTGGGGAGCTCCAATGCGATTACTCCAGCATAAGGCCCAACTGCTGGCGAGCTGCGGCGTGCTGCTCGCACTGACGGCCATGTCAATCGCACACGCGGAATCGTCGGACGAACCGCCGCCGGGCCCAGCGCGAGAACAGCCCGCAGCGCAACCTGCTGCTCCGGCACCGCCCGAGGCCAAACCAAACGAGACCGCATTTGCTCTCCTCGGTGCGCCTCCCAAGGCTGAGGTCAAGCTCGACGGTAAGCTGATCGGCCTGACGCCACTTCCGGGTCGCACCGCCCTTGCGCCAGGTCCGCATCAACTGGTTGTCTCCAAACGTGGCTTTTCGACGTTTTCCTCGGACTTCACGGCCATTGACGGACGTCTAGTCGCCGTAGAAGTCGAGCTAACCCCCCTGCTAGCGATCCTCAAGGTTCGAACCAACACCGCCGCCGCGCAGGTCTTCGTCGATGAGGATCTCCGAGGAGAAACCCCGCTCGAACTGGAGCTACGACCCGGCCCACATGTTGTCCGCGTCCGGCGCATCGGGTACCTCGAGCAGACCTGGCAGATCGCCACCGTCGCCGGGGAAGAATACGAGCGAGATGTCCTGCTCGAACTTCAGCCGGAACAGAAGCGCCGCGAGGAAGCCGTCTACAAAACCGAGAAGCGCTGGTACTCGCGGTGGTGGGTATGGACGCTGGCTGCGGTGGGTGCCAGTGGCGTCGCTGCGGCCATCGTGACCCCGATCGTGCTGTCGCGCCGTTCCGACTGCGACAAGCTCAGCGGAGAGATCTGCTTCCCGATCAACCTAACCCCCACCGCCCTACGCATCGGGCTTACGATCCCCCTAAATTAGCCAATTTCGTCAATTTTCGACGAAATTCGGTCAAAACGCCGCCGCGACCCTGCCCGGTCGCCCTCCACGATTTGAGGTCTACGAGCGCGTTTACACGCCCCGAGTCGGCTGCTAGGATGCGCCCACTTTCTTTTGCCTGGTCGGAGTTTACGTGCATGCGGCGACGTGCGGTGCAAAGACGTCTTGGGTTTCGGACGAGTGAGCGGCTTCCTTCGGGGGAGCGCGCAGGGCTTCCAACTGTAGCGCTCTGTCTCCTCGGAATCTCGTCCCCCAGTCTGGTGCGAGCTGAAGAGGCCACACCTCCCCCGTCCCCGCCGGTATCACCGGTTTCGATCGACCAGCGCCCACTTGAGGTGTCTGTCATCGTTGGTGGACACTTCTTTTCATCGACGACGGGGCTCGGGCGCAGTGATTATGCGACCCCGGGCAGCGATCTCCGTCACAGCGTCGCGCTGGGTGCCCGCATCGGCTACGGGCTGAGCCGCCACTTCATGCTCGAAGGCGAGTTCGTCGCCATGCCGACGCAGCTCACCGAAAAGCCCGCGCAAGTGCTGGTCTACACCGGACGAGCGCACCTTCTGTTTCGCTGGCCGTTCGGCAAAAACGATCGCTTTCAGCCGTTTATCCTCGCTGGTGGTGGTGCCGTCGGAGTCCGCCCGGATCCCGGCCTACCGCTACACAGTGAAGTGCTCGGAGCGTTCCACACGGGCCTAGGCATGCGCTTCGATCTGAACCGCTGGGTCGGTCTACGCCTCGACGGACGGATGGTACTGCTGCCCGAGGTCCGTACGCCGAGCTTTACCGCAGACTACGAGGCGCTGGCCAGCCTGTACGGACGCTTTGGCTACGGCTCCGACAAACCGGCTGAGCCCGCCAAGCCACTCGACATCGACCAAGACGGCGTCCCCGACAAAGAAGATCGCTGTCCGAGTGAAAAGGGTGCGATCGAAAACGGTGGCTGTCCCGATCGGGACGGAGATGGCGATGGCATCGTCGATCGTCTCGACAAGTGCCCGGCCCAAGCGGGTCCAACGGAAAATGGCGGCTGTCCTGACAGCGATACCGATAGCGATGGCGTCGTCGATCGCCTCGACAAGTGCCCAACCGACATCGGTCCGCAGGTAAACTCTGGCTGCCCGGATGTCGATACCGATGGTGATGGGATCGTCGATCGCCTCGACAAGTGCCCGCAGCAGGCCGAGACCGTCAACAACTACCAAGATCAAGACGGCTGCCCGGATGAAGTCCCAGTCAGCCTGGCACGCTTTGTCGACAAGAAGATCGAGGGCGTCCAGTTCCTGCCCAACAAGGCGGATCTTGTGCCGACCTCGTTTACGATCCTGGACCAGGCGGTGGACGCGCTCAAGGAAGTGCCCACGGTCCGACTTGAGGTCCAAGGCCACACCGACAACGTCGGCAACCCGAACGAAAACCTGACGCTGTCGCAGCTTCGAGCCGAGGCGGTGAAGACCTACCTCATCTCAAAGGGCATTGATGCGTCTCGACTCCAGGCGGTCGGTTACGGCTCGACTCGCCCTGTCGCGGACAACAATCTTCCGGCGGGTCGGGCTCAGAATCGCCGCGTGGAGTTCAAGCTCCTGCCGCCAGCACGGCCCACCGTGATTCGCAAGCCGCAGCCGGCACCGGTGGGAACACCGGTCGTGCCAGCAACTGCACCATCGGTGGCACCGACTGCACCGGGTACCCCGCCCGCGATTGTTCCGGTCGCGCCAGCCCCGGTCGGCACGGCACCGGTTGCCAAACAACCCGTGATGGCTCCAGCGCAAGTGCAGATGCCTCCGACAGCACCCGCTCGTCCGTCCCTTCCGACGATCCCCACGGGTTCGGCCGCACCATCCGCTCCGGCGGTTCCTACGCCTCCGGCGGTTCCGGCTGCTCCGGCGGTTCCTACGCCTCCGACGGTTCCGGCTGCTCCCACGGTTCCGGCTGCTCCGGCGGTTCCTACGCCTCCGGCTGCTCCGGCGGTTCCTACGCCTCCGGCTGCTCCGGCGGTTCCGGCGGTTCCTACGCCTCCGGCTGCTCCGGCGGTTCCTACGCCTCCGGCGGTTCCTACGCCTCCGGCTGCTCCGGCGGTTCCGGCGGCTCCTTCCGCTCCGACGCCACCGGCCGCAGCACCGCCGCCAGTGCCGACGCCTCCAGCGGTGCCAGTGCCTCCCAATGAGGTCGTACCTCCCAAGGTTCTGGTTCCGCCACCTCCGGTCTAGTCACCGCCCCCCATAGCCGCTCATTGTATGCCCCTTCCCTGAAGCGATATGATGACGCAGGGTGGTGGCTAAGCTATTGCGATCACGTCCTTCGGTAAACTCGATCGAGCCGCAGCCTCGAGTGTGTCCTGCGTGCAAGCGCCCCAGCCAGACCGTCGGTGAGCAGTTCTGTCCGCATGACGGAGCCATCCTGATCGACGCTGTGGAACTCGCGAACGCACACAACGACCCACTGCTTGGTCGCCGCATCGAGAGCTTTGCGATCGTGGCACGACTAGGCGAAGGCGGTATGGGCACGGTCTATCGTGCAATCCAGGTCGGCATGGATCGCGAGGTCGCGCTCAAGATCCTGCGATCCGATCTGGCGCACGACGGCAAGGTGGTGCAGCGATTTCATCAAGAGGCCCGCGCTGCCGCCCGGCTATCGCATCGAAACCTCGCCACGGTGTTTACCAGCGGTAGCACGAGCGACGGTTTCTACTACATCGCAATGGAGCACCTCGATGGACCGCCGCTGGAACATGTGATTGCCGCGGCATGGCAGAGCCGCAACCACATTCCGACGTATACGTTGGAACGCCCCCGAGCCATGCGGCTGTGGTGTCAGATCGTAGCAGCACTCGCGCACGCTCACCGCTTGGGAATTGTTCACAGGGCACAAGGCGTAGCTGTCGCAGCGATGGCATCAATCGAAAAGTGAGCGGCTGTGGAAAGCCAGAGGAAGCGTCGTACGGAATCCCTATCCAACCACGTACGAACAGACTCCGGTCCGTGCGTTACACAGAGTCGGTGCGCAGCAGTCTGAGTTTTGCGTACAACTACCGCAGGTTCCCCCCTTGCAAGCCTGTCCACCGCAGTCCTGACACCTGCTACACATTCCGGAAGATCCTCCGCTCCCTCCACCGTTTGTGCCGCATTCCTGTGAGGCGTTTAGGATGGCGACATCGTGGTGAATCAGAACTTGTGCGCTCGGATTGAAGCTACCGACGAAGATTGCGCCGAAGACCTCCAGCGCTCCTGAAGTCACCAAGGCAGAGCTGGGAGCATAGATGTTGCCGCCAATCACACTTCCCGCCGCCAAGTTGATGTTACGAGAGCCTCCCATGTAGAGACGGACTCGAGCCGGTGCGTTCTTGTTGCCAAAGTTTAACGGAGCCGCGCTGGTCAGGCCGCCATTGATGAACAGATCCAGCTCGCCGCTTGGTCCCAGGTTCACCGCAAACAGATCGGTCAGATTGACGTCACCTCCGATGAACAGAGCCGTCCGCCCGGTGATGTTGAGCGTCACTTTTCCTTGACCGCCAATCCGGTTTAGGTAGAAGCGACCGCACGGCAGGTTCAGCGTCTGATCGCCAGCGTAGTTGGTAAGTCGCGCCGGATCGAGCGGAACCGAGGCATTGTCATTGCTGGTACTGCGTGCAGTCACATAGCCCGCAATATCAAAGATGCTGTTCGCAGCGCAGTCACAAGGAGGTGTCACAGAGACTGGGGCCCGCACGATCGATCCGATGGTCTGACTCGGTGCGTTCAGTGTTCTGGTGCTCGGATAGGTCAGTGTATTGGTGATCTTGAGCGAGCCGTTGCACTTCACATCTCCGCCAATCTGCGCGTTCTTCCCAACGGTCACGGTTGCATTCCCAGACAGCGTATCACTGGTCAAAAGGTCACTGCCGACAACCAGATCGTTGAGCGTCACCGCGCCCGAGACTTGCAGATTCCCTCCGACCGAAAGTTTGTTACTGACGTTCACATTCGAGTTCATCCCAGCAGAACCACCGGTGCCAAACGTGCTGCTGCCCACTTGGGTACTATCAAACGCATCGATCGTAATGGCCGAGCTTGCAGAGAGCCCATTACAGAGACACAGTCCGTAGCGAAACGCGGTCGCCGCAACCTGTCCGCTACACCGCGCTGCGCTCCCGCTCGTATCGGTCACTACGATCGGGGGACCACTGCCGCTACAATAGCCACTCTGTCCGCCACCGTCTCCACCATTGCCTCCGGTGCCACCATCATAAAGGAGTCCTCCGCCCGTGGACAGATCCCCCGCATCGGGATCGGTGCCGCCGACTTGACTGCCATTACAGCCATGAACGAACGAGCCGAGCAGGAGTCCGCAAAAAAGCGTTGTGACCACAGGATGACGACTTGGGAAGATCATTCGAGTTCTGGATGTTTGCATGTGACGATCGTACCTTTGGTCCGCCACTCGAAAAACAGCGCCTCCAACGACGAATTGATAGCCAAAAAAACTCGCTGGTTTGGACCAACTGGTCAGGGAGAGAAGTACTCAATTGAGCTGCCCCGCAGAGGCCCCCCTGTAGGAAGGTTCCGTACGACTACCCCTAAACGACCACTGGGTTACACGGCCGCAGGACAACTTGGTCGACGAAGGCTGTCGGATCGTACGGCCACCGCTTCCCTTCCTCCCCAAGCGATGGTTAGACTAGTGGAAGTTGTCGTGGCGCAATCCTAGCGCCAGTAGATGTTAGGGGGATCCTTTGGACATCGACTCTCACCACGCTGGAACGTATGTTGTGGCTCGGCTGGCGGGAATGTCACACCGTGATGCCGAAATCGTTGCCTACTGTGCACAATATGTAGACGATGCCACCAATGAAGGAGTGATTCGCTTCGACACGGGGGCCAGCTATCTTCGGATCTGCTCGGCTCACAAGATGCTCGACTATCGGAACGCAGAGTCCCTGGCAAGCGCCAAAGTCTGGGTTCCGTTTCACTTCCTACCTGGGAACGGCGGCCTACCGGCAGGTCAGAACCCCAAAGGCGGCTATGTCGACAAGCTCATCTGCAAACCTGACAGCCCGGTAGCAAAAGACATGGTGCGCGCTGCGATCCAAGGACAAGCGGCACCTTTTGCTCTGCATCGCTTGGGAATCACCGCCCATGTGTATGCCGACACCTGGGCTCATCAGGGATTTACCGGAACCAATCACGAAGTGAACAAAGCGAGCGACTTGATCAACGCGAACGGAGCACCAGATGTCTCGATGATGAACCGGCTGAAGGGATTCTTCGTCAGTAGCGCGCTGCCGCTCGGGCATGGTGCAGTGCTAGGACATCCAGATCGACCACACCTAGTCTGGGGCTACACAAACGGTAGAGGAGAGAAGATTCTCCGCAACAATCCCCAGGACTTCATCATCGCCTACGATGCCATGTGCCAGATGTTCCGTCGCTATTTGGTCAACAATCCCGATGCGGTGGTTCCCGGCTTGCCCGAACCAGACCGCACCCTCATCACGGCTCTCTTTCGGACCTTGACCGATTCCAATGGCTACGTACGTCACAAGCAGTGGCTTGATGCGCTCGCCCAAGGTCACTTTAGCTTTGGGAAGGTGAACCTCTCCTACGCGCCCAAAGGCGAAGGCTCGTGGAAACACGCGGCGCTAGGAACGCTGAAGGAAATCGATGATGAAGACGAGATCTTTGCGTTCCGTCCGGAGTTTTTGCAAAGTGACTGGAAGCTCTTCCACGACGCGCTCCAGCTCCATCGCTTCCACGTCGTTCACGAGCTACTTCCGCGCTATGGCATCTGCACGGCCTAATCTTCGACTTTGCATACCGACCCAAACATGGTCTGATGCCGCGTGCCTTCGCTCGTACAGCCAATTTCTGCAGATCCTCCCTCGCCGTCCTTGACCATCGATCGCTTGATGTCGCTTGGAGCCCTGGTAATACTGGGTGCCCAAGCCACGCTCGATCCACGCAGTGATCGTCTGGCAAGTAGCTGTGTGGCCCTCACCGCGCTACTCCTGGCACTCCTTGGCACACGGATTGGGAATGCGCCCAACCGCGTCATGACAACGCTGGTTGCGGCGCTGGTGGTGGCCCAGCAAGCAGTTCTACCTTGGCAACTCTCGATGGTCCTTGCCCTGCTGGCTGTGTTCGGAATCGGGAGAGCTTTCCCCTCGCAACGTGTAAAAGCGCGCTGCTGGTCCAAAGGACAGACTCCCATCGTTTGGATCCTGTTCGTCGGTGGCGTGACTCCTTTCGCACTCTCTGCTTGGCTATTCCTTGCGCATCCCAACCTAAACGACCTCACCAGCTCGCCCCTACTGAAGATGCCCACGATCTGGTTGGTCTGCGGTAGCGTCTTGTTTTCGATCATCAATCCGGCCCTGGAGGAGCTGATCTGGCGCGGCGTGCTGCAAACCTATCTGCGTCCTCTGTGGGGAGTCCCGGTCAGCATCTGTCTGCAAGCACTGTCTTTTGGCGTGCAGCACCTTCACGGATTCCCTCGCGGGCCGATGGGAGTCCTGCTGGCGACCGTTTGGGCACTCATGCTCGGCATCCTGCGCCATCGCGCCCAGGGAGTATGGGCTCCCTTCCTGGCTCACGTCGTAGCGGACGCCACGATCGCCATCTTGGTATTGAAATTTGTGCTCTAGCCGCTCTACGGCGCTGGTTCAATACTGAGCCAATTCAGCATCGTGTATTCATTGAACTGACCCGCCTCGATCGTCACGTTGCCGTCTTTCACGTCCACGGTGACCGATGAAACGGCGTAGGAGTTCGTGGGTGTGGTGGCCACGTTATCGAACAGAACTTGGCCTTCGACCACGACTCGATTCTTGGCGTAAGACTTGCCTTGCCAGCCAATCGACACCGTCACTTTGTAACGACCGCTATCGATGTCCCAGTTGAACGTGTCCGTGCGTCCATAGTCGTTGTAGATGATGCTGCGCTGTAGCTCGTTGGGGGCGGTGGCTACGTAGGCATATTTCATGATCGTGGTGTTGCCAATGAACGGTCCAAACCAGCCGTAACCGCGCTTGGCATCATAGGCATCCCAGCCAACCTTCAACCATTCCTGACCGTTTACAATGAGCGGACTCACCTTAGGGTCGGAAGCGGGATCTTGAAAGTTGATAAAATAGGGAGCACGTGGATGCGCTCCGAGCGGCTTGGAATCGAGCACCGGCCAGCCATTGACCTTCCCCTCAATCTTTAGACCAAGCTGATTGCGAAGATTCACTAGAGCGCTGCCATCACGAGTATATGCCGTCGGAGAGGACACCGCAGACTTCACTGTGGTATCAACCGCCGCGGCAACATCGGGAGTCTTGGGAAGCGTGCCACTGTTTGCGAGGAGGAAGTACTCGAAGTCTTCTGTTCCTTCGCGGAGTAGCTCCCAGCGAATCGAGCTGACCAGCTCGCCGTTCTTCGGTGGATAGAGTAGGAATCCATCCCCGTTCTGAGCGGTTCCCATTGGCCTGGGGTTGTTATACGGATCAGAGCCCCACCCCGTCGTCGAATAATACGCAAAGCCGGAGACTCGGTAATTCCAGGCACCCCAGAACGGAATTCGCGACTCCACACCGCTGTGGTCGATCGTGATTGGATTGAAGTTCGGTGGCAAATCGCCATACAGGAAGTACCACCAGACACTCTCCCCTTTGCTCTGGCGTAGCTTGGCATAGTCTGGCTGAAACGCGGACAGATCCGCCATCCAGATGTCGTAGCTCTTCCCATTGGCCTTGGGATTCTCGGCAATCGCAGGCTTGGGCTCCTCTGAAACTGCAATCCGCAGGTTGGGTGCAGCGGTCTTAGACAAGCTCGCCAGATACGCGGCCAAGTCGGCATCCGCCTGATTCTGAGGCTCATTCTGAACGTAGTAGTAGCCCTTCCCTTGCCAGTTGTGAGCCACCAAGTAGGCGTCAATCGCTGATAGTAGCTTGCTCCACGCAGCGTTGTAGGCTGCCGTTCCATAATGGTCTGGACCTCGGGCAACCCCGCAGAACGGATCAGGACGCGGCGTGCTGTTGTTCACAAACTGCATGATCTGAAACGATGGGAATCCGGCTCCGTTCCAGTTCTTTCCGTCGATGTACTTTGGACCCAGTTGGCTGAAGTCGTACGGGTCGGTAGGAGTCTCCTTAAAGGTTCCGCTCGCGCAGTCGTAGTTGATTCCACCGTTGTAGTTCAGTCCCGCTGGCCACGAAACACTGGTGGGGGTCAAACGGTGTTCGTAAAAGAAGGTCTTCAGCTTCTCCACTTCCGCGAGGCTGGCACTGCCTCCCAATGCCTGAAAGCTCGAGTTCCACTGACCATCAAAGCCAATTCGGCGAGGCAGCGCGAAGTTGTAGACATGGAGCTTGATGGGAATGTTGACGCTGCCACCGCCACCATTGACCGTTAGCGTAGTTTGATAATCGCCCGGATTGGCACCCTCTGGTACGTAGACCGTGATCCAGAACGGTTGGTTCTGCGCGGCCGGAATGCTCTCTGCATTGCCCAACTTGCTCGGTTCCAGCGGGTCAGGAATGAAAGCACTCTTGATTGCACTCGCATCGGAGGGCTGGCTGATCTTCACATAGCCAACCCGACGTACCTCGATGCGATCAATCGCGGCACCTCCTGGAGCAGCCCCAGCCGGCATAAACGGAGCCATGGTCAGCGTGACACTGCCCGCCACGTCCGCACGAACCGCAATCTGAAAAGGTTCAAACTCATTTTTGGCCGCATAGAGCTGAATCTGTGGCAGATCGTTGGTGGGCGGAGTCGCTTCACGAAGAATCTTATCTGTAGTTGGTGCGGTCCAAATTACAGCTCCACTTGGAGATGGCAGCCGCCCCACCATCGTTCCCGTGGGCGTGCAGTCCGTACAGATCGCGGGAGGATCCGGCGTGCCCGTCTCCGTGCTGCTGTTACAGGAGTTACCGAGCAGCGCCGCAGTCAGACCGAGCAGCATAGCGAAGCGCTGCACCCTCCACGTAGAAAACCGCTTCCTCGATAGCAAGGCAGTTCGTAGCCCCATTGGATACTCTCCTTTGACTGGATTCCCAGCGTTACTAAGGCTTCAGTCCGACCCGCGCAAACAACCACAGCAAAAGTGAACACAGCCACATCCGAAGCAGCGCCACCATCCCACTTGGATGAGACAGCGGCATCGATCGTGGGAGTGCCCACAGTCTCTCAAAATGCGTCGCGAACGCCGCAATGACGGATGAGGAGCGGGTCTCCAAGTCCGTCTCTAGGTAGGCTCCGCTAAAAGAGTTTGGAGTGAAGTTCGCTTGCCCACCGATCAGCAGTGACTGCGGTCCCAACCTCACCACAGTCTTCAAATGCATCATCGCCCCATCCTTTGACTCGTGAATTTTTAGCTCAAAGCGCCCAGGAAATCGGGTCTGTAAGCGCCGCGCTTCACAGACTACCGAATGGTTCACCAAATTACAGGTCAGCCAGGAAGGAAGTGGAGGGAGAGGCAAAGCATGCAGGGAGTCAATGAGAACCCGCACGGTGCAGCCTCGAAGCAGCGCTGCTTCAATCGCAGAAAGCAGATCAAGATCCGAAAAGTATGCAGTCGCAATCAACAGCTCGTCTCCCGCTGAGCTGTCCTGAAGCAGCGTAGCAATCCGAGCACGTATCGCCTTGTTCTCGACAAGTTCACACGTTGGATCTGGAGCCACTTCAATCGTTGCACCGCACGTCGTACGATCGATGGGTAGTGGATAATTCACAACAGTAGACAGAGAGGGAATCAAAGCAGTTGGAGGGCTGGGCGCAGAGCCAGGGTGAGTACTCGATAAGAGGCCTAGCAGCGTCTGGCGTTCATCTGGGTGCAGCTCCTGCGGGATCAGAAGGGCAGAGGACACCGCCCGCATCGCCACCTGCCACAGATCGGTCGCAACCCGCCCCACCAGCCAGAACATATTTTCATGCCAGTCAAATGCCGGATCAAAGAAGTTGTGACTGGTGATCACTCCGACTCGGCCCCCATCGATGACGAGATTCTTGCGGTGATCCTCTAGGTTGTGCAGCGCTTGCCAGCGATTTTGTCGTTCTACCCAGTCCGATATCGGAACCGTCGCATGCTGCAGATGAAAGTTCATCGCCGACAGGAATCGAGGACGGTGATCAAACTCAGCCCCAAACAGGTTGGCATTCAGAACCAAGATTCCGGCTTCTCTAAGCTGCTTCCTGATGAGTGTTCCGCGTCTCCTTGTAAGCTGGGGATTGTCAGGGGTATTTGAGTCGAGCAGCACCACCGTCACAAGTGAAGGACTTTGGCGCTTCCTTGCAATCAACCAGCCGGCCACCGTCTCCGCATATGGAAAGGCACCATCCCGAGGCAGCAACAGCGTCTGGTCCCCGTTGCTTGCGAACAGATACATCTGCAACACGATGCTCTGTTCTGCCTTTTCGATGAGATCACGCACCGCAGACAAGATCGCGTGCTGGTCTCCCAGATAGCAAAGTTGCGATTCCATCGTTGGCGATTAGGAAGCGTCGCGGAGTTGCCGGCGCAGAATCGTGGCCAGCAGCGAACCCAGAGCGATGGGCGACCGGTCCACTTTGTCCGCAAAGCTAGCCATTCCCATTCGATCGGACTGACTGGGTCCACGATGAAGGAGTCGATGCTTCTGCATCGGGGTGAGACGCAGTTCGGACTCCGCAAGCTCAACCACCTGTTGCCAGGCACGCCGGGCTTTGAGATCCACAAAGGCGAGAAGTGGCAGTGTGATCGCTGTAGTGGCCGCACTCCTAAGCCGGGAATCTACGGTGTTGTTGTGAACCAGAACCCGCGAGTCAATGGCGACATGGGGCTGTTCTTCCTTGGCGTGCAGCCGCATCACTTCGGCAATGATGGGAGCACACTGAGCGGGCTCTTTGTCGAGTGCGACCGGCACAAACAGCGTAATTTCCTCAAACAGCCAAGCCAGCAAAAAGAAGGATCCTACCGGTGCCAGGGCAACCGCCAGATCATCATCCAATCCCCAGCGCAGAAATCGGAGAGCGGTGGTGGTGGTCGCTCTAGCGGTGTAAAGATCTGGACGAAGCATGACCAGCAGCTTCAGGAAGGCGTCAGAGTGCGCTTTCTCTTCGGCCACAAATCGATGGATTGCCGCGCTAGGAATCGCCGAGATCGCGTCTCCATTTCGTTCGAGATACTCGATCACATAGCGCTCAAAGTGGATAAACAGCTCACAGGTGAAACAGGCAAACAGCCGATTGAGCTGATGCCGCGCCGGCAGCCCGAGACCAAGACTCTCTACATCCATATAGTGTGACTCTGTGATGATCAGCCGATCCGTGGGAATGGGAGTCGACCAGTCGAGGCGATCCCAGCGCCGTCTGACGAGATCAATCAAGCGTCCTTGTACTTCGCCGTGATCAGAATGCATGACTTTGTCCTATGAAAGAAAATGGATGGTCAGGTTGTGACTGCGGTGCCGACCAGCTCGGTAGCTCACACAGACCACCCCCCAAAAACAAATGGTGCCAAAGCTGGGTCATCACCATCGTGGTGTAGCTACCATCCACCACAAATCGCCTCGGCACAGACGCGGGAAGGAGTCTCTGCAAGGACTGCTCGTGTTGAACTTTCTCAACGGAAAAGTAGCCGGTCCGCCGCAGAGACTCTGGGCTCACCAGTTGGTCGATCCATCGTGGCGTTGGACCGAGTAAACTCAGTGAGTTGGCCTTGAACATACTTTTGGGAGGATTGGCGATGTCCTTGGGAAGCACCCTGGCTGCCAGCTTTCTCAGCAGCCATTTTTCACGCAGCCCACGCAGCTTGTACCGTGGAGACAGACGGCTCGAAAAGTCGATGAAGTCCTCATCCAAAAATGGATATCTCGCCTCGACGCTAGAATGCATCGAAACACGATCCCCTTTGCCGAGCAGCAGATGCCCCGGAAGCATCAGCTTGTACTCGATGTACAGGGACTGATGCAGCGGGTCCCAATGCTTCATCCGATCCGGCAAGATGTCGAGTTCTGTGAACGGATTGTGATCCCTCACAGAGTCTGCCATCGCGTCAGAGTAGAGTAGCCAGCGCGCCCGCGACAGCGGTTCGTATAGATCAAGCAAGCTGGGACGCAGCGCCCCAAAGTGATTCCCAAACCCTGGCTCGGGAGTGCCCGGAGTCGAAAGCCATGACAAGCCTCTGCGTAGCCAATCCGGAATACTGCGATGTACTCCAGCCAAGGCCCGCAGCAGGCTCGCCGTCTTGTGCCAGACGTAGCCACCCATTGCTTCATCGGCGCCTTCTCCGGTCAGAACAACCTTGAACCCCCGCGCCGCCACCCGTTCTGCCAAGAGCAGCAGACAAGCATTGGCGGTATCCATGATCGGTCCCTCAACCGCCGTGATGACCCGTGGCAGTGTCTGGAGAATCTGCAGCGGAGATGGGATCAGAACCTCCAGCTCGGCTCCCAGTTGTGCCGCCGAGCGAATCGATCGGGGCCGTTCATCCGGACCGGCACCATCAAATCCGACCGTGAAGGTGGTCATCGGTTGGGCGGGACGCAGGGCTTTGGCAATTCCTACAATCAGCGTGGAATCCAGTCCTCCGCTTAGGTAGCTGGCCACGGGACCGTCGGAAGCAAAGCGGCGCGAGACGGCCGTAGACAGACACGCGGACAGCTCGTCCACCAAGCGCGACTCTGACTCCACCACCCGCTCTTCCCCGGCCTTTGGGAAGTTGAGATCCCAATACCTGTGCACCTGGAGCTGTCCCTGTTTTACCCGCACATAGTGGCCAGGTAACAGAGAATAGACATTCCGAAATGCGGTTCGCTTGGTGCCCGCTGCAAACAGCGAAAACACATGATCCAGTCCTGCCAGATCTGCTTCGGCCGTGATCAATCCAGAGGCCAGGAGTCCCTTGATCTCTGACGACCACAGCAGCATTCCATCAGCCACGGTGTAATAGAGCGGACAGATTCCGATGCGATCCCGCGCCAATAGCAACGTCCTTTCGGCACTGTCCCACATGGCGACCGCAAACTGTCCTCGCACCCGCTCAAACGCTGCGACACCTGCGGCCACGTAGAGTGCCGGCCAGATCTCGGTATCACAGCGCGAACGAAATCCGTGGCCCAGTGAAATCAGCTCGCTGCGTAGCTCGGACGCGTTAAAGATTTCACCATTTTGGGACGCCCAGACTCGGCCAGATACGTCGCTAAGAGGCTGTCTACCATGCTCGATATCCTGAATCGAGAGCCGCTGCGTGGCCATCGCAATTCCCTTGGCTGCCCATGCAAAGGAATCATCCGGACCCCTGTGCTGAAGGCTCCTCGCCATCCGCCACAGACGCTCTCCGGACAGCGTTCGCTGCTCGCGCAGATCATGAGCACCAACAATTCCGCACATGATTCCCTACGAGGCCTCCTGCGCCGTGCGGGGTAGTACCTGATGACGCAGCCAGCGCCATCCCAGGGCGGGTCCAAGTCGCAGCGCAATCGCTCTCAGGAGAGGAGCGCTCGACTGTCCGTAGGTGGCATAGCCTTGCCAGACTCGCCGCCACGAGTCCGCGACCACTGAGGAATCCGCATGGAGCCCCAGATCGTCCAGATATAGCTGGATGGCCTGAACCGACCACGCCGTGTGACCGGAGGCTCCGTTATCAATCGTGTTGTGAAGCACAAAGAAGTACGGATCGATCTGATGATGGCGCAGAAGCACTGCAGCGCGATCGTACATACGTCCGACGCCCGCCATCTCAATCGCCAAATTCAGTCCGAGCAGTTCTGGAAGGAGAGTCCTGCTATGCAGTGAAAATGCGAGCCACAGCACTGGTGTCGAAAAGGACTCCGTAAGGAATCCTGCATGACGCACAAACTCCTCGCTATCACAGTCAGGCAGTGCGACCCCTTCCTCTGCAAGAACCCTTCGCATGATGTTGCCGTGATGCTGATGAGCAATACCGGCGCCCAGCTCATCACGATAAATCCGGAACAGCAACGTCGACACCGCAGAGTGGTAGCAGGCCGGCACCGTCATTCCCTGCAGCCAGGCCCCATCAATGAGTGCGGCGGGTGCCAACTGCTGAAGCAGCCAGAGCACTTCTTCTCGACGCAGATATCGCTCGACTCCCATGTGGCCATCCGCGGGATCCTCACCGCCAAACACCTGCTCGTGAAGTCGGTCGTTCACCCACTTTGAGAGCAGCTCGGCAGACCACGGCCACAGACCTTGTTTGCGCAGCGTGTCCACTTTGCCGGCAGACATCACCTCACGAAGGCGATCTTTGAGATAGCGATGAGCCAAGTCCATCGTATCCGATTGCTGCCCCTCACATAGGAATCGATGATAAAGGACTGGCAGTGCAGGAGTCGGCATCGCCCGAATCTGCGTTCGGGGCCGATCATCGTCGAGATCTAATGTGCCCAAATACCTACTGTCCGGTGATACCGAAATCACCTTCTGGCACTCGCTAGGAGATGAATCTCGCTGCGGAAGAGACCCAATCCAGTCTCGCATGACCGTCAGCTCGCGGTCATCGAACACTCCGAACATCGGCCCACCAAACTGTGTGGACCGATTGAGAATCGGGCTTCGTTCCGGTTGTCCGGGCACCACCCAGCTAGACTGAGCCAGCGCTGTCAAAAATCCTGATAGATCAGGCTTTTCGGGGTCAAACCACGTGTCTAACGAACGCCCTTTGAGCATTACTCGCCGATGAAAACCAAACCCATGCTGCAGCTTGCTTCCAATGAGCTGGAGCATCGCCTGCTCGTGGGTCAGCACCTGCTTGGGAGCAAGAGACGCAAGCCAGATCCGACGCTGTTCGCGTAGTGCGAGCGCACCGCTTACAACCCGAGACCAGTGCGGCGTGGCAAGCTCTGCATAGGCCCGAAGACTCCGCTTTGCCAACTGCTCCGCCTGCAGCTGCGGCGCAGAGCCTGGACGATGTACGGCAAGAAAGGGACTCTCCGTTGAACCAACTGCAGCTTCACGTACGACGTGCGGCGGCCCCCAGCAGGTCAGCGCGGCATGAAATCCAAGAAGCTCCGGTAGACACTCTTCACCGGTTCTTCCCATTCTCAGTCCAAGTAACGCCAGCTCGAAGTCCTCCTCACAAAATCGCTCATCCAGCACAAACGAACGGCTGGTCGGTACACGAACAGAGAGTCCCAGCGCAGCCAGCCAGGTTCGATACAGGGTACCGTGGTGACAGTTGGCATCGCCTGTTCCACACTCAAGGAAGAAGCTATCCAAAAGAATCTCACCGAGCACAGAGTGCGTTCTACGAACCTGCACGCGGCTCGTCAGCCAGCAGCCCTCCAGGAGGGCGGTGGGAGCATATCCGAGCAAGATCCGACTGACATCCACCGTATCAGGCACTGCCGACTCAGCTCGGCTTTCATCCAGCGCGACAATTCGATCCCACACCGCTTCCGGACCATCCTCAGACTCCGGCACGGCGGACAAGGAGTCCGACTCAGCCGACACGAAACGGAGCGAGCTAGAGCTCCGATCCAGTCCGTGCAGCAACCGATAATATTCAGATCGTGCGCTTCTTTTTTTGCCAGACCCCCCCAAGCTTGGCTCCCCCAGTTGCCGTGCTCGCGGCGTGTCGATCAGGACGCAAGCAGCCTGCCTGTCGATGCTCTCAGCCGATCGTGCTTGGAAGTCCAACCTCTGTCACGGAATTTCTGGATATCACCAGAGTTCCGTACCGTTAGGCACGTGCAGCGAAGGTAGGTTTGGGGTCGTTCTTACTTGTCGGAAAAGGGGGTCATCTGTAGGCTGGCAGGCACCAAGCAACGTGTCATCTGTCCAGCCACATCGCCCGGTCATTCCTCTCATTTCCGACGATGAGGAATGAGCCATCGACGCTCCTCCGAGTCGCATTCTGTTCACAGGGATCTCAAGCCCGATAAGATCGAGCACGCCGAGAAGCTCAGCAGAGACTTCCTACCGCCGTCTGAAAATCGTCGGGAAGTCTGCGAATGAGACTGGTCCGCAATCGACTGTGTCCAGGCACTTGGGGAAACGATCCAACCAACGCTGAGTGACCCAAACGACGTGGATACTAGAATCACATTTGGTCGTGACCGCGATGGTTCGCTTGTGGCTATACTGATTCCTGTTACGTTTGAGACGTTTCGAGTCGAATTCAGCGCCATCTGGCTCCCATCTTCTGCTGATTTCCGTCAGGAGTGTTTGCCAAGCAGCGGAAGACTATCGACTCACGATCGATCGTCCTTCACCGGAAGATGAATCCGGTGCTGTTGTGGGAGGCGCATCCAGATGGTTCAGGTAGGCGACAAGATCGGCAACTATCAGGTGGTCCGCAGCCTCGGCAGCGGTGCCATGGGCACAGTGTACGAAGCGCAACATGATCAGATCAAGTCGCGTGTTGCCATCAAGATTCTACATCCTCACTTCGCGCAGCATAGCAGCCTGCGGGGTCGGTTCTTTCAGGAGGCCTACACCGCCAATCGCGTCAACCACCCCGGTGTCGTCACTGTATTTGATCATGGGCAAGTGGGGGATTCCGCCTACATCATCATGGAGTACCTGGCCGGTGAAACGTTGCACGCTAGGATGCGGCGCGGTGGCAAGCGGCTTGAGCACAACACTGCGCTTCGTCTGCTTCGACAAATTGCCTGGATCTGCTCTGCTGCTCATCAAAAATCGATCGTTCATCGAGACTTGAAGCCCGAGAATCTGATGGTGATCTCCGATCCGTTCACTTATGGCGGAGAGAGGGTGAAAGTTCTCGACTTTGGAATCGCCAAGCTGCTCGATCAAGTACGACCCACTGGGCATTCCCAGGGGCTCTTTGGGACTCCAATGTATATGGCACCTGAAGCTTGGGAGGGCACCCAAAATATCGATCAGTCTGCCGATGTTTACTCGCTTGGGGTCATTGCCTACGAGCTGTTTTCCGGAGCCCCCCCGTATGAGGACGTGGAAGACAACATTTCTCGGTGGCAGGAGCAGCAC
>JBGAUT010000015.1:0-115147 GCA_044228505.1 Polyangia bacterium
AGCCCGCCAAGCTGGTGATGACGACCGTGCTCATCGACCACAGCGCGGCGTGGGTCACGGCCCATCGGCAAGCTGCCCATCGGGTGAACCGAGGTCAGCAGCGGATCGAGTGGACGATAACGATGAGACAGCAGCGGCAACAGCTCACTTGCGGACTTGGCCGTGAGCGGTCGGGCGAGCGGCACCATCACTTGCTCGGCTCCGGCCGCGAGCAAGATCTCGGCAGAAGCTTTGATCCCGCGCAGCAGTGACTTGGCATCGGCCTCGACGAGTTCATAGTGAACCTTGGGCAGTCCGTCTCCGTCGACAGAGATGATGCCTCGAGTATCATCGTGGAGCATCGCTGCCACCACCGCCGTGTGGGCATAGTCGCGCATCGCCTGGGCGTGAGATAGTCCAAATCCCGGCTGGAGTCCTGCAAAACCGCCGGGATGGGCAAAGGCCGAGATCAGCCAGCAGCGATCCTCGGCCCCGTCGGCAAAAGACAGCTTTTCGGTACACTCGAAGCTCTGCGGGATGCCCTTCCAAGCCTCGACCGGCTCGGCGAAGCAGCCTCCGACGGCGACTCCTGGATGCAGGCGCAGCGACCGTCCAGCCAGCTTGTGGGGATCGGGTACCTTGCTATGAAGAAGCAGAGCGGGCGATAACACTGCGCTGCCCGCGACGCACACGGCCTTCGACTGAAGCTTTACGGCTCGTCCGCTACTGCGATCTTCGTGGCGGACCGCCGCCAGGACGCCTTGCACCCGCTTGCCATCGTGGCGAACCTGAAGAACACGGACATCGGCGACCACCTGCGCACCGAGTCGCAGCGCTTCGGGAAGGACGATCTTGGCGGCGTTTTCCTTGGCGTTGTAGGCACAGCCCAGCTCACAGAAACCAGAGCGCTGACAGCCAACGCGGTTGTGGGCCAGCAAGCCGCCGCGCCAGCCGAGCTTGGTGACGCCGCGTCGCATGATGGCGCAGTTGCGGTTGACATCGTCTTCCGAAAGAGCGCTTACGTGCAGCTCCGCTTCGACGGCGGCGTAGTCAGGGGCGAGCTGCTCGGGGGTCCAGGAAGCGCAGCCGTATTCGCTGGCCCACTTGCGCAGTACCTCGTCGGGGGCGCGCTTGCACAAGTTGGTGTTGTGTACCGTCGAGCCGCCGATGCCGATGCCGTGTAGGATCATCACCGCACCGTCGTCGGTAGAGCGACCTCCGGCGTCGTAAAATAGCCTGGGCAGCATGTCGCCCTCGCGCTGATTCATCTGACCGGGCAGATGATGGCTGCCGGCTTCGAGGACGAGCACCGACAAGCCGAGCCGAGCGGCCTCTTTGGCAAACATCGCACCCCCGGCTCCGCTTCCGACGACGATGACATCGAAGAGGGTGCTGGCGAGTGAGTCTAGATCGAGTCCAGAGCGAGCGCTGACGATGCGGTCGGTCATGAGTCTATTGTGGGGTGAGTTTGGCGACGCGACCGGCGAGCAGCTTGAGCGTGCCCGTCAGTACCCGTGGCGCGTGACGGCTGGCGCTCACCAGGATCTTGCCGTGGCCGGTAATGATGCGCAGTGGCTCGCGAGCGACGATGGCATCGACGATCTGACGGGCAGCCGTGGGTGTCTTCATGAACAAAAACTGCGGCGCTTTGGGACGCGGCGGGGTGTCGTGGAGCACGCCTTGGTTATCGACCAGCGAGATCTCGGACTCGACGAAGCCGGGCGCGATGTGGGTGACGCTGATGCCGTCGCGGGCCAGCTCGTATTCGAGTCCCTCGGCGAGCGCGCGAACCGCAAACTTGCTCATCGAGTAGGGGATGGTGCCGGGTGCACAGAAGAAGCCGGAGACGCTGCCAATGATCACAAAGCGGCCCTTGGATTCTTTGAGGGCGGCGTGGCTGGCGTAGAAGGTGCGCAGGACGCCAAAGACATTGGTTTCAAACTGGCGGCGAATGTCGTCGAGCTTCAGCTTGGCGAGGAGCCCTTGCACTCCGAAGCCCGCATTGGCGACCACCACATCAAGCACGCCGAAGGTCTGCAACGCCCGCTCGGTGGCGCGCTCCAGGTCGCCATCACGGGTGACATCACCAGCGACAACCAGGACTTCGTTGCCCGCCAGGCGCAGCTCGCTAGCCAGCGACTCGAGACGGTCGGTGCGACGGGCAACGAGGACCAACCGAGCGCCACGCTGCGCAAACTCTTTGGCCATGGCGGCACCGATGCCACTCGATGCGCCGGTAATCAGAACGGTGAGGGTCTGCATGGGCCGACCAAAGTACACCGGCCCAGCGCGTGCGTTTGACGAAAAAGCCCGAAAGTCGTCGCCCGCCGTGCCCAAGTCATTCTAAGATCCGAAACAAGTCATTTTCTGTATGTTGACGGCTGCGCGGCCAGAGTTAGTGCGCGTCCTTTCGGCGGTCCCGAGCGAAGGGCGCAATCGACTGGTGACGATGGGGTGGGGTGAGGGCGGTTCTGGCTCGGCTCCCTGCCTGTCCGATCCAGAGCGAGACCTGCGTCGAGCCATCGGTGGTCCGGTCTCGGTCAGCCTGGTTGATCTGGAGCTAGATCCCGAGCGCTGGCACGGGCGCTTTATCACCACCATCGGGGCGATCTCGTGGCAGCGGGGGCCGATTGGGCCGCTGTCGATCGGGCGGGTGTGGGTCGATCGCAGCCTGGAGCTGCTCGGGAGACGACTTGGCAAGCCGCTGCCGAGTGGCACACGGGCGAGAGTGACGGGAATGCTGTTCGCCGATCACGAGGTTCGTGCTCTCCATCAGCAGGTCTACGGCGATCGGGGCGGCTACGGCCAGGGCGGCATTTACGTCGCGCACCTATCGGCAGTATCCGTCCGACTTGAGCCGCGCTGAGCGGTCTTGCCGGGCCGGATCAGGTTTCGCCGATTGAAACAGGCGTCCTGTTCGGTCCAAAAGGGCCGTTGCAAAGTGAAAGACTCGATCCGGTGCCACCCAGGCGGCTGTTTCAATTCGAAAGACTCGATCCGGCGTCACCCAGGCGACTGTTTCAAATTGAAAGACCCAATCCGGTGCCACCCAGGCAGCCGTTTCAAATTGAAAGACCCGACTTGAAGCCACCCGATGGGTACTTTCAACTGCCAGCGCTGCTTTTGCGGCTCCGGTGCCGAACGGGCGTGTGGGAAAAGCTTGAAAGCGAACGGCCATCGCAGGAATATTCGCGCCGCCATGCTATCCAAACGAGCCGTCGTCTCGACTGACTTGTTCCGTTTGTCCGCCACCGCCCGACTGTTTACCGTCGCTACGGTGGCATCATTTGCCGCTGCATGCAGCCCTTATCCAGACGATGGAGAGTTTCTGGCCGGAGTTGTCTACGCCCAGAACTTCATCACCGGGGTAAAGACCATCGATCGGCTGCGCGCCGTCGGAAACAAGCTTGGCGACTGGCCCAAGGTGCCGTACACGGTGTTTGCGACCACTCGCTCGGGCGATACCACGGCCAAGGTGTCCTCCACGCTCAGCGGTACTTCGCCGTTCTGGACGGATGGCAAGCGCAACCCGCTCGACATCACCAGCATCGGTCAGGTCTATTTCTTCAACGGTCCGTGTTCAGCGACGAGCGATGAGCCATTCGACGAGCGGCTCGACCTGATTCGCCAGGACCGCCAGTACCCACTATTTGCCGACATTCCCGAGCTGCTCTCGGCCAATAGCGGCAAGCCGGGGCGCAAGGGCAACTACAGCGCGATCGTCGAGGTCATCCATCTTTCTGCGCCGAGCACGCTGCCGTGTCAGTCGTTGAAGCGCTTCGATACGGCGACCGGTCGCATCGACAAAGACCTGATGGTGGTGTCGCGAGAGTACCGGCTCTATCAGATCGTCGATCCAGCGCTGACTCCCAATACAGCGCCGCCGGCCCGACTGCCGGTGCAGCTCGGTTTTTACAACCAGCTCATCGTGCCGTATCTGGACATGGGGCCGGTGCCGGTGGCTGCGGACGGCAAGACGTTCCTGACCATGCCGCTCTATAAGGTGTACAAGGAAGCGGCCCCGGCGGCGACGGCAACCCCGGCCCAGATAGTGGTTCCTGGGGGTTTCTCCGAGCTGCCGAAGGGCACCTATTCGCCCATCTGCGAGGAGCGCGTGCTGACCGGACAGGCCATGCTGCCACCGCCTGATGTGAACGATGCGGCCTATAAGAATGCGAAGCCCAGCGGCGCGCTGACCAGCTGCCTACCTTGTCAGACGGTAACAGTCGATTCGAGCGGCGTTCCCACCGACGTGAACTGTCCATTTGCCTCTAGCCAGGTTGCGGGGAACTAAATGCGTACGCGGCGGTTGTTTGCGCAGCGACTTTTCTTTCTGACCGCGCTCTGCGTGGTGCCGGTGGTGGCCGAACCGTCCGCGTATGCCGTGGGTGAGCAGAACGCTCGCCTGCAGGGTACGGTCCTCGAAGCGGGGACGGGCGTGCCGATGCCGGGGGCCAAGGTCACGGTTCGCTCGGAGGCGATGATCGGCGGCAGTCGGGTGGTCATTACCGATGACGATGGGCGCTTTGACTTCCTGTCGATTCCGCACGGTACCTACGATGTCACCGTCGAGTATGAGGGACTGCAGCCGCTCAAGCGTCGCGTCAAGCTCCAGCTCGGTGAGACACGGACGCTGAAGCTCGACTTTGCCGCCGAGCTGGCCCAGGGCGAAACGACCAAGATCTTCGAGGAGCGTGCCCGCATCGACAGCGAGAAGGTGTCGACGGGCCGAGTGCTCACCGCAGAGCAGCAAGGCAAGATCGCGACCGGGCGCAGCTACCAAAACATCGTCCAGCAGCTCCCGGGCGTGGTCGGTGGTGGCAATCCGGTCATGGCGGGCGGCTCGCTTCGTCACAACCGCTATCTGGTGGATGGACTCGATATCACCGATCCGGTATCGAACACCTTTTCATCGAACTTTAACTTCGACGCCATCGGTCAGGTCGATACCAGCCTGCTGGCCATTGACGCGCAGTACAACTCGCTCGGTGGCGTCATCAACCTGGTGACGAAGCGCGGCTCGGACAAGTTTGCCGTCGATACGAGCTTCTATTTCAATCATCAGAAGCTGTCGTCGGGTTCGCGGGCTGGCACACAGCTTTATGAAGGACGGCTGCTCGACCAAAGCGACCCGAGGCCGCCGAATGCCCAGTATCAGTTCAACCTGAACGTGAGCGGGCCGATCGTAAAACAGAAGCTGTGGTTTTACATCTCGACGGAGCTTCGTTACACCGCGCAGGCGCTGGTTCCGGGCACACCGCTCAACCTCCAGCATGCGACGCGGGAGTTTTACGGGGCTTATCCTCGGCTCAAGCTAACCTGGGCACCTTCGGCGCGGCATCGGGTGGAGCTGTCGTTTAACGCGGACCCGGCGTGGATTTACAACACCATCCAGTCGAATGCGTACGCCAATGAAGCCGAGACGATTCAGAAGCAAGGCGGCAACTTTACCTCGCTCAATTACGACTGGTTCGTGAGCGACAACGTTATCTTTAACCTGCAAACCGGTGTTATCTATAGCAACATTGCGGTCGATCCAATCAATGGCGATAAGGTTTCGCCACAGCATATCGACGGGGCGAATGGGATTGCCTGGAACAATGCTGGTCTGGCGCGGTTTGTCGATGACAAGCGAATCCGGGTGCAGTTTGACCCGAACTTTACCTGGGTGAAGAAGGGCTGGATTGGTCAGCATACCTTCAAAGCCGGACTCCAAGGCCAGTTCCTTCGCCACTATCTGTATACGGCGACGCCGGGTAACTCGACGTATGTGGATGACACCTCGGCGGATGGCTCGGTGCTTCAGCGAGATCCAACTTCGACCGAGCGACCACCGGGCTGCGTGTCACTCGAACCGAATCCCAAGATGGGCTCTGCGGCGACGCCCTGCTACCAGGTCAATACCATCGATCCGGCGCTGGCTCAGGTTCGTTATGGACTTGGGGTCGGCTTCTTCGTGCAAGATACCTGGAAGCCGACGACGTGGCTGACGGTGGTGCCGGGTCTCCGCGTCGACTATGGCTACACCCAGAACTCCCGTGGCGAGACGGTGCAAAACCTGCTGGGCTTTGGGCCGCGTCTCGGCGTCAACGTGGATCTAACCCGCGACGGCAAGACGCTGCTGAAGATGGCCTACGGTCGCGCCAATGAAGTGGTGAGCTTGCTGCCGACCTTTTCGGCGGACGCAACGTATCAGACCAATACCTTTGGTTTCAATCGCACCACGAGTCGCTTCGATCGTTTTGTGACCTCGTCGGGTGGGGCCGATGGCTACGATCTGCGTGGACGCTGTGACGATGGCAGTGTGAGCCTCGCCTGCGGCAATGCCAAACTGAGCCTCACACCTCCGCACTCCGACTCGGTGACGGTATCAGTCGAGCGCGAGCTGTTTGCCAACATCATTGGCGGCATTACCTACTCGTACCGCAAGATTTCGTATCAGTGGGAAAGCATCGAGCTGAACGCCCAAAGCTCGCTCGACGGTGGCAAGTTTGTAAACTTCGCCGATAGCAGCAAAGGCAACGTCTTTGCGTATCGCCCAACCGCCGATGCCTTCCGTCGCTATAACGGCATCGACTTCGTGGTGTCCGGCAATCCAAACCCGAACTGGTCGATCTTTGCCGCCTATACCCTGTCGTTCCTAGAGGGCACGTCCGACGATCAAATCGCGCAGTTTCGCAACGACATCCCGCGTGACCTGCGCTTCTACGGATATCTGGCCGATGATCACCGGCATCAGGTCAAGGTGCAGTCGAGCTATACCTTCCACGGTCTGACCGGCGGTCTCAACATGACCTATTTGTCGGGGGCACCAGCGACTCGAATCTACCGGCAGGGCAAGCCGGACAGCTCAGGTTACCTGGGTCGCTATGGCTGGCGTGGACTCGATCCGGCGAGCGATCCCAACGACATCCGCAAGTGGACGGAGCTGCGCAGTCCGGACTTGGTCGAAATCAACGTCCGCCTCCAGTACGACATGCACGAGCTGATTCGTCAGCATCTGTCGGTGATCGTCGATCTATTTAATATCCTCGATCTGTCGACACCGGTTGGTGGCAGCAACCAGGCGGGCTTTGAGAATCGCGACATTGCAACCTCCTTTGGTACGGTCCTAAGTCGGCAGACTCCTTTCCGCGCCCAGTTCGGCGTGCGCTATCAGTACTGATGCGTCCTGCGCCGCGCAGTCATGGCAGCGGCGAGTTTGTCCGCTCCTCCCTGGGCCAGTGTCCCGACTCTGTGATGATTGAGTCGGGAGTCCTGATTTTTCATCCCGAAAACGTGTACTTGGGAGAGCGCGTCTACGTCGGCCACCGCGCCATCCTCAAGGGCTATTACAAAAATGAGCTGCGCGTTGGGAGCGGAACGTGGATCGGCCAAGAGGTGTTCTTTCACTCTGCGGGCGGAATCGAGATCGGGAACGACGTAGGCATCGGTCCCAGGGTCATGATTCTCACCAGCGCGCATGAGCTTCCTGCGCAGCCGGATGGCTCATCGGTGCCGATTCTTCATCGACCGATTGGCTTTGCAAAAGTCACGCTGGAAGATGGCTGTGACATCGGAGTGGGCGCGATACTGCTGCCCGGAGTGACGATTGGAAGGAATGCGCAAGTCGGGGCTGGCGCAGTGGTGACTCACTCTGTAGCGGCGCGAACCATCGTCGCTGGCAATCCGGCTCGGGTGATTCGAGCATACTAATTGATTCCGGGTCCGTGCGTGGCATCCCCCTATCGCGCTGGTGGCCGATGATTTTTTCCTAAAGAGCGAGCGGCTCGCCTATCGTGGCGGTGAAACACCATGGGACTTGGCGCCTCACGAAAGACCGCGCTGGTAACTGGGGCGGCAGGGTTTCTGGGCTCGCACCTGGTGGACCGATTGCTGGCCGAAGGGTTCGAGGTGGTCGGCATCGACAACTTGATGACCGGCGATCTGGCGAACCTGACATCGGCAGGGCGCGATCCGCACTTTCACTTTCAAGCCTGCGATGTGCGCGAGCCGATGCACGTGTATGCGGAGCTGATCTTCAACTTCGCCTGTCCTGCCTCGCCGGTGCATTACCAGCGCGATCCCTACGCGACGTTTACCACCAGCGTACTGGGTGCACTGCGCTTGATTGACATGGCGCGAGGGCGGAGCTGCCGGATCGTTCATGCCTCGACGTCAGAGGTCTACGGCGATCCGACGGTCCATCCGCAGCCGGAAAGTTATTGGGGGAACGTCAATCCCATTGGTGAGCGCTCTTGTTACGACGAAGGCAAGCGTGCCGCAGAGACGCTCTTTCATGATGCGCGACGGATGTGGAACGTCGATGCCAGACTGATTCGGATCTTCAACACCTACGGTCCGCGCATGGCCTGTAACGATGGCCGCGTGGTGTCAAACTTCATTGTCCAGGCCTTGGAGGGCAGGCCGCTGACGCTGTTCGGAGACGGTCAGCAGTCGCGGTCGTTTTTCTTTGTAAGCGATTTGATCGAAGGAATCCTTCGTGTGGCGCGGCTCGATTCCCTTGATGGTCCAGTGAACTTGGGGAGTCCCGGTGAATGTACGATGGCGGAACTGGCGCATCAGATCATCACACTCACCGGCTCGCGTTCGGAGATCGCGTATCACTCGCTTCCTGCGGATGATCCGAAGCAGCGCAAGCCAGATCTGAAGCGGGCCGAACAGCTCTTGGGATTTTCGCCAAGCGTCTCTTTACAACACGGACTGGTTCGCACCATCGAGGACTTCCGATTCCGTCTGTCCCAGGTTGGGGATCCCCTTGCTGCTGAAGCACGCGAGAAGGAATCACCATAAACCTGCCGGGCTATCCTTCGTTGGTCTGTGGAGCAGGTGCCGAGACGAGTTCCTGCGGCAACACCACCGCTTCGAGAATGGCTTGATTGAGCCCAAAGGCCCGCACGGCTTCGGTGACCACGGATGCGGACTGCTCAGGAGTGAGCGGTAGGGAATCGAGGATACGTCGGAACTCTTCCCGCATCTTCACTACATCGGGAATCTGTGGAAAGTCATAAAAGGACAGGCCTTGGGAATCGGGCATTCCGAGTGCCAGCTTGGCGAAAGCGCGCAGAACTTGGCCGCCTGAGAGATCCCCCAAATAGCGGGTGTAGGCATGGGCCACGAGAAGATGGGGATTCTGCGCGGACAGTTGGCGCAGGTGAATCGCGTACTGCTGCGCCGGGAGTGATGGAATCAACCGGTGTCGCCACCCTGCACCGTGTAACGTCTGCAGATCTTCCGCGAGTGCTCTCTCACGAAATAGAATCGGGAGACAGAGTGGTCCCACCGCAGGATGACGGAGGTGGGCAGACAGCTCTTGTTCCAGGGTCTCATACAGGCAATGCAGGTCACGCAGATAGCGCTCATAGCTTAGACGATCAAGAACACCTTTTAGGAAGCAGCGGATGAAGCGGACACGTTCGACGATGCGGTGAGCACGTTTCGTTCCCTCGCGCAGCGCGAAAGACAGTGGTTCACGCTGCTGCCGATTCAACTGCATGCCAAGCCGTCTATTCATGAGGCACCTCGAACAGAAACTGTTGTAGATATCTCGCTGCGATCTCTTCGCCAAACATAAGAGACAGAGCATTTGCCTCTTTTCTGTTTTCTTGCTCACTGCGGAGCCACGAACGCTGCTGTTGCCAGGATTTTTGCCGTCGAGATTCATCCGGTACGTCGGAAACGTGCGATTCCGTTAGCATCGCTACTTGGCGAAGAAACATGGCAATCGTCTGTCCAACCTGTGGTTCGCTACCAGGTCGGCTCGCACAGATCAGCGCGAGTGGCGAAAACGTGTCATGACAAAAGTCTGGACGCTTGCGTGCGACCGTAACCGGCTGTGCTCTGTGTAGAAGGGACTGCAGAATGGGTGTGGCCTGCTCTTCATAGACTTGCAGATCGGTTGGTGACAGATCGATCGCGATCAATGACAGCGTCCCTTGCAGCGCAATCAGATCCACTCCCACGATCGGAAGCAGCGATGATGAAGTGGGCAGTCCCACGATCGTCAGCGAGACCAGATCTCCGCTCGGCTGTTTGGCAATTGTGGCAACCGTGAGACTTCGCCAGACTCCTCCCACAAATCGGCGGGTATGAAGCGCAATCGCCTGGCCGCGTAGCGACCCTTGCAGCGTGGCATAGTGGTCGGGTAATACTTGTTCGTGCAGAGATGGCAAGACAAGAATGGCAAGCGCTTGCTTGTACAGTGTGGCCAGGATCTGGGAAGGAGAATTGGTTTCCATTGGCGTACGCTCTGTTCGGTTATCGAAAGAGTTTGATTGCGAGCAGAAGCAGCAGCAGCACGCTGGCGACTACTGTGAATCCGATGACGCGCTGAACCTGAGGTGAGAACCTGGCGAAGAACTCACTTGTTGGTGATGGTTTCGCAACGGCCAACTGCTTCAGACCGGAAGGAACCGATGTCGGTGGAGCGAACTGCTGGGTATCTTGCAGCGATTCCCCACCACTTTCTCCGGGCGGCACAGAGGGCGAATCACTGTGTTTGATCGCGCTGACCTGCGTTGAAAATACACTCTGCCTGTGGCTGCTCTGCTGAGCGAGAATCCGATCGCTCACACTTTCAAAGGAGAGGTGCAGTTCCTCAAACGATGAGGGACGTTCAGATGGATGCTTGAGAAGCAAGCGCCCAATCAGCTCCGCAAGCTGCGGATCGAAGCCAGGAATCAGCGCCGATACAGGCAGTGGTGTAGCGCTCAGGTGTGCGTTTAGTAGGTCATCCAGCGTATCGCAAGCAAACGGCGGATGTCCGGTGGCCGCGTGAAACAGGGTCGCTCCCAAACAGTACATATCGGCCCGAAAGTCGATCTGATCAGGAGTTCGAATCTGTTCAGGTGCGATGTACTGAGGCGTTCCGCTGATGAGTCCCGCCCTCGCCAGCTCATCCGCTGTCCGTCCGTCTGCCGTGCGGTGCGTCGCAATCCCAAAGTCCGCGAGTTTCACTTGGCCATCTTTGCGCACCAAGATGTTTTCCGGCTTGGTATCGGGATCTGACTGGTCGGCGAAGAGAATCAATCCCAATTCACATTCCGGAAGTGTGTGGGAATGGTGACAGGGGTTCGTGTGTAGGCAGAGCTGCTGAGCTAGTGAGGGGTACTACTTGGCGTTGTCCGAGCAGATGTACGTGGTGCCGGTAGCGTAGCTGCAGTTCGCATCATTGAACGTAAAGTTGCCGTTACCATCGGGTCCACCCAAGCTCAGCCAGCAGCCTGGGGTATAGTCACCGTTCGGCTCGCCGTACGCCGCATCACGGGCAAACCAGGCTCCGCCATCCAGAGCCACCCAGTTGGCACCGCACGTGGCATCTTTGGAGTTCATGGCGCAGCTCGTATAGTTGCCAGCGGCCTTGCCGTACACACCGGGCAGGACCGCAAAGGAGCCCGCACCGTACTTGGTATACATGGCGTTAAAGTGGGCCTTGGTTCTCGGAATCACCAGCTTCAGACCCAGTGCATCGCAGGAGTTCACCGCGTCGAATCGGGAGACGCTGATGCCGCCGGTGACCTGGTAGGTGGTGTAGCCACCGCTGTCCGTGGTCATGTCGCAAAAGACCATAAGCGGCGGCTTGGTCCCAGGACCATCCGGATCGATCATGTACATGCCGTCCTTTGCGGTCGGGTTCGCAGCGAGAATCGCCTTGCAGCTCATTGGTGGTCCGCAGGTGACCGCGACATTGCTGACGTCTCCGTTCGTGATCGAACCGGAGCCAGAGGCCACCGCGCAGATCTGGGTGGCCGGGTGCGTCTTCACAGTGACGGCGTAGCTTGCGCCGACTGCAACGGGAGTAACAAAGGTAAACGGACCGCTGGTGGTGATGCTCAGATCGTCGGCCGCGTTGTTTTGAAGAACGACCGTGCCATTGAGGCCGGTGACGTTGCCACCGACCTTGAACGCATCGGTGCTGCAAGCGACGACCACGTTGGTGACGTTGGCGGTGCCCATCGTGCCCGATCCGGACATGACTGTGCAGGTCTGGGGGGGAGAGCTCGGCTGCGTCTTCACGGTAACGGCGTAGGTAGCTCCCGTCGCAACCTTGCCTTGGAACGTAAACGGACCGAAGGCGTTCACCGGTAGGTCGCCCGCGCCGTTGAGCTGAAGGACTAGGCCGCTACCGGTGAGGCTGGTCACGTTGCCACCAACGGTGTAGGAGTTGACGGTCATGTCCACGGTGGTTCCTGCATCGGTCCCGCTGGTGGATGCTGGTCCACAAGCAGAGAACGAGAGTGCAGAAATAGCTCCCGACGCGATAAGACAGATGGCAATTCTATTCTTCATATGTTTCGACCTCACGGTTGATGTGACTGCGCCAGATCCGACGGCAGCCGCCACCAGTATTTCCTGGCAACGACGTACCTGAGCATTGACCAAGGGTAGGGCCTGCACCTGGCTGCGATGGGTTCCCTTGCCAGGTATCGTAGCACTTCATTTCAGACATTCTTGATGCCGAACCAGGAAAGAAATCTGTGCGTCGATCGTCGTTCATCGATGATGCAATCCGGAGTTCAGGAGTAGCTTACAGAGCGCTTGTGTGCGACAGACAGCAGGCCAGTGGCGCAGCACGCTTCCCGTGATGTCTCTGTCGGTAGAGGGAATGAATCCTGTTACTCTCAACGGAGCTGATTTGCTCCGGCTTTACATCGCGGTGGAGCAGTCCTTCGGCAGTGGTGACAGCAAGCGCTGCGGCCACCTGTGCACCTACCTGTGCAACTCGCTCGGCTGGTAGTCGACCGATGTTATCGATCAGATCTTGAAGGCTCATCTCACTGACGTACTCAAAGACGATGTAGGGGACTCCGTCATGGAGCGAGATGTCGAGGACGCGAACGATGTTTGGATGATCCAATCGAATCATCATCTGGCCCTCTTGCAGGATTCGCTCGGTGCCGCCCTTGCTGCGGTTGAGCGCCTCGCGTTTGTAGACTTTGATAGCGACCGGAATCTTGAGCAGCTTGTGATAGGAGCGATAGATGGTTGCGGATGCGCCTTCGCCAAGCACTTCTTCCAGAGAGTAACGATCGAGCACGGTGCCAGCCTTGAGAGGTTCTGCGGACTCGATCTCAATTGCCGGGGCTTCGCCGGATTCCGCCTCTACTGGGGGTGTGACCGACGTACCGAGCCTCTGTTCACTGACCGGAGTTGCAGAGACGGGTGCGGTAGTGATTGGTTCCGCAGTGGGCTCTACAGTCGATTCTTTCGTGTCCTTGTTCAGATGCTGCGGTAGCTCGCTCAGCGGCTGCTCCGGTGGCACAGCAATGACAGTGGGCAGGGTGACCGCCTTGGGTTGCTCTGGGAGTCCCAAGGTTCGGCGTATATCCGCCGCGTCCCCGACCAGATAGCCCTTGCGGATGGCCGACAGTGTCTTCGCCGCTGTTCGATCGAGCTGCTTGCGATGGAGTAGAAATTCCGCAAAGGGCCCCTGTCCGGCCCACTCTTGCTTCAGTTTGGCCACTTGATCGGGGGTCTGATTGCGCTGACGTAAGAGAAACTCTGTCAGCAGCTGATCCTCGTCAGAGTACTCTGCCATCGTGGACTCCTGCTGATGTAAGGAGGACAAAAAGGAATCAATGTTTGGATAGCGCGCTGTAGGGACTGTTTCGATGAGCTTCGCAATGATCCCGGGAATTGTGGGCTGTCCTCTGTTCTGCTCGATGAAGTGCTCAAGATCTGACTGGCTGGGGAGTCGTTTGAGAATCAGCTCAACCGCCAGTACGCCCAGTGAGTACTGATCAGACAGCGCGGTCGCTTCCCCTGTGAACACCTCCGGGGCCATGTAAAACGAAGAGCCAGCGAGCGTTCGTGCTCGACCCCCTGGAGCCAAGAACCGACCCGAGCCAAAATCACATAGGAGCCACCTAGTTCCGGTAGAACTCTGTTCGGCCAGGATATTTTCGGCCTTGACGTCTCTGTGAATGACTCCCTTTTTGTGGGCGAACGAAAGCGCACTCGCTACATCATTCAGGATGTCGCGCAGACGGAGCTGCTCTCTGTGCACAGGGTCAACCATCCATCGGCGCAGCGACCCTCCTGATTGCCGCGCAAACACCAGGGTCCACATTCCCAAGCGCTCATCGAAACCGATGTCTAAACAGGGCACGATGTTGGGATGCGACAAGCGCAGAATCAGGCGCATCTCGTCGCGCCAGGCATCAAAGCTGTCTTCTTGTCCATCGAACAACTTGACGACAACCGAACGTCCAAACTGCGTGTCCTCCGCAGCATGCACGCTGCCTGACGTGCCTGCTCCGAGCCGCTGACCCAATCGGTAGCGGTCTAGGACCAGGTCATTACGCCCCCCCTGCCTCTGCATGTCTAACCTGTCAACTTGGCGACGATTTGGGTATGCGAGATTTTGGTTGCGACCAGCTCCACTACCCGTTTGGTGGTCTCTGGGAACGCGAGAATGAAGGTGGTTCCGTCTTTGGAACCAAGTCTGGCATCGCCGGTCTGGGTGCAGGACAATTCTTCGCCAGCGAAGTGCATAAAGAAGCCCTCCAGGATTCCGCGCAGCAGGTCATCAGCGACGTGACCTTTGGGGCCGATGTCCTGCATCGGGCTGTTCACCAGCGTGATTGGAATCAGTCCAAATCGTCCCGCCGAAAAATCGATCGAGAGTTGCCCCATTCCAAGCCCGTTCCAAAGATCCCCGATCAGCGCTTCGAAATGCGCCATCGGGCGATCACGCAGAGGCGTACGGGCGTACTCTCCTAGCTCCTGCTCGCACCGTGTCGCCAGCTTGCGACCGTAGAACTTGCCACAACTAGATAGGATGGTTCGCGTAGCCTCCCCTGCCTCATACTCGCAGGCCACCACAAAACCGCGCAGGAAGTCCTCGCTGACTCCCAACATGCGGGTTCCACCCCGGCTGGTCAGCACTCCTTTGGCGCTGTCAAATGACAAGAATGCCGAATGCGTGAAGTAGTTCAGATTCGGTCTGTCAGTCATGGGCTACTCCTTTGGCTCGGCACGACGCGCACTCAGTGCAATGGTCAGTTGTGACAGAAACGGTGCCATTCTCTCCAGCGTGGCCGGAGTCAGCTCACGAGCGGCGATTCGTTCCAGGGTTTTGTAGGTGTCCTCCACAAAACTGGCCGACAGACCGATTCCTTTCAGGATCGTACTAAACCAGCTCAGAAGCTCGGACTGAAACGCTGCTGGATCATCTCGTACCATTGCAGAGGTCGCAAAGCGGAGTGCCAGTGCGATGTCCCGAGTTCCCTTGGGTTTGGCAGCGCGATACTTTTGCTCCAAGTCAGGATACGCACGCATGACCTCTCGAATGGTCGCATCCACAATGGTTGCTTCTTTTTCTGACACCTCCTGCATGGCGCGAAGCCTGGCCTCTACAGAGGCTGCACTCCGGCTGATGTAGTCCTGCTCTTCCTGGGTCAGATAGCGGCCTTCGGCGGTGGTAAAGATCTCTTGAATTCGGCGATTCATGATGACTGACTCCTTACTCTGAGCGGAATCCTGAAAAAAGTTCACCAAGCGTAAGTCGGCCTTTGGCTGACTCCTTCCGCTGCGGGTTGAGCAGTGGTGATGGCTGCGACATCGCATAGAAGTACGACTCAACACCAAGCTGTGGCCAGCTAAGCATGGCCGTTGGACTCTGACGCTGCCAGGACATCTTGGTGAAGTACCTGCGAACAGTGTCTTGGTGCGATTCTGGCGAACTAAGCGCGCTCATGGTGTTGCCCCTTACTCTGCGGTTACAAGCGCGAGATGATCTCTTTGGCTGTCGCACCTTCGCGGACCCAGAACTGAGTTGCTTGGATGCGCTTGGATGCACCAATCAGGAACTTGCAGAAGTCTTCCCCCATCGAGTAGCACTGAATCTCGATTCCAGACAGCTCTCGCTTCACCAAATGAGAGAATACTGCCGCGAACATTCCGGCGTAGTAGTGACAGGCAACCTTGCCGATGTTGCCAACGCTCTTGGCGATTGCGGACTCGTACAGATCGACAAAAATCAGTCCGTCATTTTGGTGTGACAGGTCGTATTCCCAACTTCCCCATCCCGCCGCTTGCAAGGGCCACCACCACATCTCCATTACGAATCCGCCGATCATCTCGTCAGCGTTTTTGCCAAACTCGGCACGGAATCGCTTCTCGAACCCAATGATGTCGGCTTTGCCCCACTCGAAACCGCAGCGATACATGATCTCTGCCGCAGCTTCCCCGACTTCCTCTTCCAGCGCCTGCTGAAAACCGACCACGAAGTCCTCTGTGGTCAGAATCATTCTTTGGTCATTGCGATTCAGCAGTCTGCCGCCACTTTCGCGACGAAGGAAACGAAGTATGTCGAACTGATGATGAAGAGAGTGAGGCAGCTCTTGAACGATGGCAGTTTGCCTTTCCATCTAGGACTCCTTGTGAATGGTAGTGATCGCTCTGTGAGGTGAATTGTTTCCTATTCGTCCCGATTATTTTTGAGTAAGAGAGCGCGACTTCAGCTCGGCTACATCTACGTCGATGAACACGAGCTCTCGCACTCTGCTCCGGGTGATGATTTTGCCGGCCTCAACCAAGACTCTGCCATCGACCGGATGTAAGATCGGAACTTCTGCGCGCCGTCCAATCAGCGCATCTAAGCTGCTACTTGCTTCCACGTATGTCCCTGAAGGCGGAATCGCACGAACGCCGTCACCAAGTACCTTGGCCTGACATGCCAGTCGCGAATTCGGGCGTGCAGCACCTAGCATCGCCAAAGAGAGTCGCTCACGTGGAGTGATCGGAGAGAGCATCGCCATGCCGTTTTCGACATAGACGTGGCAGGTTGCGCACAGTCCCTTTCCTCCGCATGCCATCAGCAAGCGACTCTGACCTGCCTGCAACGCATCGCACAGGCGCTTGCTGGTAGCGATCAGGACCGGATCACTGACCTGGTCGACATGGACCCGTTTCATCGATATCCCCCAGCTCAGTTCGATGCCACAACTGGGATCTTATGATAGCCGGGAAGATACTTTTTTAGATGGCAACGTGGATCGGGGTAGGCGATAGGACCGCTAGGGAGTCGGGAGCGATCTCGACGAGAAATCCGCGCTTTCCGCCATTGATGAACAGTCGCGGTAGCTCCAAGATGGTGGACTCTGCATAGATCGGCAGAGACTGACGCGTTCCAAATGGACTACATCCGCCGACTTGATAGCCGGTGTAACGGGTGACGTTCTGGGGAGAGCACGGTTGCACCGACTTACACCCCAGGAATCGTGCGAGATTTTTGGTAGATACCTCCCGATCGCCATGCATAAGGACGATCAGCGGTTTGCGCAGCTCGGTTTCTAGGACCAGGGTTTTGATGACCTGATGCTCATCGACCCCAAGGCTGGCTGCCGAATGGGCAGTGCCACCATGTTCCTCCCAGTCATAAAGATGCGCAGTGAATGCTATTTTATGGCTGCGTAGGAATCGAACGCCGCTGGTGATGGGAAGATCGCTCATGACGCTGTCTAATTTGTGTGAAGTGACCGCTATCCTACAAGAACCACAGCTCTCTACCAAGCACTACGATGGCGACGATCTCTGTGCGGGGGTTCCAACCGAAGTGGCGTTCAGCTTGACAGAGTCAGCGTAGGCAAGCAGCCTGGACGCATCCCTACTAGGAGAACCAAGATTATGCTTCGTTTGAGTCTTTCTAGACTAACCCTCGCTTCGATGTTTGGCCTTGGGGCGATTGCACTTGTGATTGCCTGTGGGAGCGGACCTTCTGACGGCACGATGATGGACATGGGCGTAGATAGCTCCTTTCCGGCTCCCACCGTCACCGCTGTGGCTCCCCTGAGCGCTGTCAATACTGCGGTCACTCCGATTACAATCACCGGAACGGAGTTTCGTTCTGGTGCGACAGTTACTGTCGGTGGGGCACCTTGTACTTCTGTCACGGTGGTGTCCGCAACCTCCCTTACCTGCACCGCTCCTTCGAAGACCGGAAGCTGCGGATTTCAGGACATCGTGGTCACCCATCCGGATGACAAGAAGAGCGGCACTGGTGCCAAGCTGTTTGCCTATGTCTCTTCAGGAGTGGTGTGGGCGGCTCCCGTTGACCACCTAGTGGGCACCTATCCCCGTCGGGTAGTGACCGCGGATTTCAACGGCGATGGCAAGCTTGATCTCGCTTCTGCCAATCAGATTGGGAACAACGTCACGGTTCGCTTGGGGGCCGGAGATGGAACCTTTCCGATGGCGCAGTCAATGAACGTCCCGCTGGGGACCGGCACGGCTCCGATGGATCTGGTGGCGGCCGATCTGAATGCCGATGGGAAGATTGATCTGGCGACGGTGAACGCAGGTGGATCCGGCTCGGTCACCGTACTTCTGAATCAGGGAGGTAGTTTCGCGAGTTCGGTATTTCCGACCAATGTTGGCTCGTTCGGGAGTGGCACGGCGATCGCGAGTGGGGATCTCAACGCAGATGGAAAAGTCGATCTTGCGGTCTCTTCCAGCTCATCCCCAGGCGTCTTGCCGATGCTCGGAGATGGAGCCGGAGCGTTCACCTCCGGAACGGTTCGATTGGTAGGCGGATTCACTTCGGATCTTGCGCTGGTCGATATGGATCTGGATGGCAAGCTCGACATCGTGACAGCCAACTTTAGTACCCACAACGTCACGGTCTGTCTGGGACTCGGCGGTGCGATGTTTGGGAATCCGCTCAACCAGAATGCCTCGACTCGTCCCGGCGGACTGTTTGTGACGGATCTAAATGGCGACAAAAAGCCGGACGTGGTTGCGGCCAACAACGTGGGCAACAGCGTGAGCGTGCTGCTTGGCACCGGAGGAGGTCTGCTGGCAAATCCCGTCGATCTACCGCTTGATTCGAACTTTCCAGAGAGTGTCTGGGTGAGTGATATCAGCAATGATGGAAAGCCTGACATCGTGACCGCCAACAACCAGACCAACAACTGGAGCTACCTGCAGGCGATGAATGCGACCCAGTACGCGGCACCGCTCCATACCGCAACCGGAACGACTCCCGCAGGAATCACTGTGGCGGATCTAAACGGAGACGGAATGCGCGACATTGTCGTCGCCAGTGCGGGCACGAACAACTTGCAAGTTACGCTCCAAGCTTGCAAGTAGTGAACGAGAGTTCTGCGCTCAGAACGATCCGGTCAAGGTCAAGCCAGCACCGGTTTGATGGCTATAGGGCTTGATCTGGACGTTCTGTACCAAGCTGGGAACGATCAGCCTTTGCGGCGTTTTGTAGCCCTTCCATAGCAGCGCGAGCCCGATGACCTGGAACGGCAAGTCCGCTAGCAGCCAGGGCAGAGTCCAGGCCAGCGCATAGCTCGATGAGTTGCTGGTCACTGGGGCGATGATGCCGCTGATGAGCGGACCGGCAATCGGAATGAGCAACGTCCATCCCGCTGCAGAGCTTGGGTAGCTCGTGCAGTAGTATGAATTGGGGTAGCAGTTCTTTGAGTTCCAAGCGATTCCCATGCCAATTCCAGTTCCGAACGCCGCCGCATAACCGATGCTAAACAGAGTCCAGCCCGCTGCCACCATGCCACGATGATGGGGTCGTGTGATCACGCGGTAGGGTAGCTCTGCCGTTGGAGATAAAGTAGGACGGGGTGCGGTGGTACCTTCGGGAAGTAGCATCTGGAGGCGCTCGAGGGCGCGTTCGGCCTCCGGACGATGCACATCACGTGGATCATCCGAGGCCGTCAGATAGCGCCGATACAGAGTCACTGCCTCGCGCTGGTTGCCAAGTCGCTGATGAGCCCGCGCCATTTCGAGCAGCAATAGTGGATGTTGTCGCAGCGCGTAGGCCTCTTGATACTCCGACAGAGCGGACTGGTACTGATCACGCTCAAACTGCGCCCGAGCGTTCTGCAGATGCACCATGAAGGGATCCGCTGGATTGAGTGCGGCGGCGGGTGCCGGTGCTGCGGGTTCACTGGCGGGCGCGGGCTGGGCTCCCGCAGAAGTTGGAGTCAAACAGAGCACCAAGCCGAGGCCAACACTGACCGAGCTGCTATGAAGCGTTGGGTTCATAAAGACTCCTGTTTGGGAATTGCGTCTACCACTGCAAGAGGCGGTTCGGAGCTACATAGCACGTTTTGCAACCCCGCTGCGGAGCAGATCCGCTCGTCCGGTGGGCCAAGGCAGACAGTTGGTGGCGGAACCCGCAATGGTATACACGAGGACACTTTCCTGCTTATCCACAGCGTCCTTCAAAGAGACAAGGATTTCGACCGTCCCATCGCCATTGACATCGGCCAGGGTGGGAACTGGCATCGCCCCACGGCGGGGCAGGGCGATCCGATGCTGCAAGTTGCCACCTGCATCCACAATATACAGCGCGCTTTTGTCCGCGTCGGTCGAGTAGCTGGAAAAGACGATCTCGGGAATGCCATCGCCCGACAAGTCTCCAATGGCGACCCCGCCCGTAAGCACGTTGGGATCGGTGGTGTAACGGAACGACCATAGCTCTTTGCGCTGCGCAGAGACGGCATGAATGGTGCCATCAAATCCGGCAAAGACCAGCTCTGGTCCTGGCGTGGCAGAGTCGATGTCAGCGATGCTCACTTGGTTGGTTGCGGCGACGATGTTGGTGTTTCCCAGATCCCACAGTCCAGACAGATACTGTGGTGCGTGAAACGGAGTCTCCCATCCGCTCAATCGACTGGCATCGTTGTGCATCGCCCACAGATCGACCCCTAACAAGCGGTTGGTCTGCGCTGCATTTTGAACCGAGCCAAGCAGGACGACTTCATTTTTGCCGTCGCCATCAAGGTCTGCGATCGCGGGTGCCGTGTTGGTGAAGTGGGCTTGCAGCGCAGTGGCCTCGTTGGTGGCATAGCCCTGTCGTGCTTCGGCCAAGTCGTGTAAGTAGCGCACTCCCGGAGTCTTTTTGGGTTTAAACAGAGTGCTGGCATCAAACGCTACGCCACTGCCTTTGTGAAAGCTCGCGTAGGCGTTGTCATGTGGTGCAACCAGATCGAGCTTGTTGTCTCCGTCCAGGTCTCCGACCGCCAAGTTCTGATCGTAACAGCCCGCCAGATAGCAGAGTTTGTCCACGGCACAACCGCTGGTTCCGGTCATGTTGGGAGGGAATCCCGTGACTTTGCTGCCATCGCCCCGAAACGCGTTCACGACATCGGTGGGCCCACTGCGTGCCACCGAGCTAATCAGATCCAACTTACCGTCTCCATCGACGTCTCCTCCTGCCAGGGAACGGAGCTCGTCTTGCCAGATTGCGGGAAAGCCTGGGAGTACAGCGCCACTGGCGTCTAGGAGGAAGATGCGATCCCGGGCCGCGACCGCAACCTCAAGCTTACGATCACCGACAAAGTCTCCCACGACTGGACTGGCCCAGATTCGTCCTTGTCCGGTCGGGTAGCGCCACGCCAGACTGCCATCCGCTCGCCAGACCACGACCACCCCGCCCCGCGCAGCGACGATCTCAGACTTCCCATCGCCATCGAGATCCGCGACCGCCAATTACCACTCGTCGTCTCGGGTTCCTTAAATAACGCGGGACTTACGATGTCCTTCGGCGTTGCGCCAACGTATGATTGGGTACGTTTGGTCAGATGGGGTTGTGTGGTTCTGGACGGAATCAGTCCGTGCGGATTGATTCGCGGCATTTTGCCTCGGGCTGGTGGTGAAGGTCATGCTAACGTGCTGCGCCAGCCATGTACATCAGCAGCCGTTTCGACTCTGGAAACATCGAGGTCGTTGATCAGAGCGACCCCTCCTCTATCCATCTTACCATCCGCAAGGACGCTGGCGAAGATCACTTCCAGTGGTTTCACTTTCGGGTCACCGGTGCGCGGGGGCGTGCACTCGGGCTCCGCATCGAGAACGCCGGTGACGCCAGTTATCCCGAAGGCTTTCAGGACTACCGGGCGTGCTGTTCGTACGACCGCACACACTGGGGCCGCGTCGATACATCGTTCGATGGCAAGGTACTCACGATCCACGACACACCGCGCCATGACAGCGTCTACTACTCGTACTTTGCGCCGTATTCCCTGGAACGCCATGCCGACCTGATCGCGCATGCACTCTGTCAACCCCAAGTGGAGTACCAGCGGTTGGGTGCAACGGTCGAAGGTCGTGACCTGGACTTGTTGCGGGTTGGTGAGCCTGGAAAAGGACGACGGAATGTGTGGATCATTGCCCGCCAGCACCCTGGTGAGACGATGGCAGAGTGGCTGGTCGAAGGCCTTCTGCACCGACTGCTTGAGGAAGACGATCCGGTGGCGGGGGCGCTCTTAGAGAAGGCCGTGTTCTACATCGTGCCGAACATGAATCCCGATGGGTCGTTTCGTGGTCAGCTTCGCAACAACGCCGCCGGAATGAACCTCAACCGGGCGTGGGCAGAGCCAACGATGGAGCGGAGTCCCGAAGTGTTTCTGGTCCGCGAGCGGATGATGGCCACCGGAGTCGACTTCTGTCTGGATGTACACGGGGACGAAGGACTACCGTATAACTTCATTGCGGGTGCCAATGGAATTCCGCGCTGGAACTCGCGCCTCGCGGAGCTTCAACACGGCTATGTGGACGAGCTGATCCGTCGCACCCCAGAGTTCCAGAAAGAGCACGGCTATCCCATTGATCCACCGGGACAGGCCAACTTGTCGATGGCCACGAACTGGATCGGACAGACCTTCGACTGTCTTTCGATGACGCTGGAGCAGCCGTTCAAAGACGCCAGCAACAGACCCCATTCCGATGGCTGGACTCCCAAGCGCGCCCGCCGATTGGGGCAGGTGCAGCTCGACGTCCTGCGCAGTGTGATCGATCGACTGCGGTAGCCAGGCCCAATAAGAAACAGATAAGAGTTGTATTTCCGCATCGACTCATCCGTCCGACGGCGATACGGCTCGTGATTCTGCGAAACAGCAGAACAATTGTAGGACTGCGAGGATGTGTGGTACTGCACAGAAGCGCTGGTTTTGCGGTCAAGCATCTCGAGGAGAAACGCCATGCGGGAGACAAAGATGAACACCACCACATCGGTCATTTTGACGTGCCTTCTCTCGATGGGAACAGTCTGTTCGACCAGCTGTTCAGCGCGGCTCGGCTCTGAGGACTATGAGTTCGACCTCGGCGTTGAGGATCTCGCGCACTACCGACCAAGGGACTTCGCCATTCCTTGTGTTGGGCTGGCTTGTCAGAGGCCCAAGTGCGGTAGCTCCAACACCACCACGTTGTCAGGCACGGTCTTCGCGCCGAATGGCCAGGATCCGCTATACAACGTACTGGTCTTTGTCCCAAACGGTGAGCTTCGTCCGTTTGATGATGGCGTCGCATGCGAGACCTGCGAAAAGTCGGTGTCGGGCAACCCTCTTACCGCCGCGCTTACGGATACCAAGGGCCGCTTTGTTCTCAAGGACATGCCCGCCGGAGCCAACATTCCGCTGGTGATCCAGATCGGGCGATTCCGCCGCAAGATCACCATTCCGGCGGTTGGTGAGTGCGTCGATACCCACGTGACGGATGGTGATGCTCGACTCCCTCGCAACAGCACGGAAGGCGACATTCCGCGCATCGCGATCGTCACCTCAACTTACGATCCGACAGAGTGCATCCTGAACGCAATTGGGATCGACACCTCCGAGTTCACCATCCCAAGTGGTCCAGGACGCATCCACATCTACCACGGCAGTGGCAACAACATCCCTGGTGCACCGACGGGAAATGATCTGTGGGGAAATCCGGCGGCCTTGAAGAGATACCAGCTCGTTGCGCTGCCCTGCAGTTCCTACCCAAGTGGGATGGATGCGGGCGTGCAGAATCTGTTCGACTATGCCAACACCGGGGGTCGTCTGTTTATCACCGACCTATCCTATCCGGTCATTTCTCAGGGCAAGGGAGACTGGCCGTCCACCGGCAACTTCTCCAGTCCTGGTGGGTTCGCAAACCCCGCATCGGTTGATACCTCGTTTCCCAAAGGCAAAGCGCTGGCCGAGTGGCTGGAGAGCCTCGGTGCCGCGACCGGAGGCAACCTCTCCCTTTCCGAGACCTTCAGTCGCGTCGGTCAGATCAAACCTCCGGCGCAGCGGTGGCTCTACTCTGGGGCGACCAACACGCAGTCTTACACCTTCAATACGCCGACCACCGTCGCTGAAAAAGACCAGTGCGGGCGGGTCTACTACTCTAGCTTTCACATTGGCAGCGGACGCAGCTCTACCGGTACCTTCCCAAACGCGTGTCATATGAAGGCCCTCACTCCTCAAGAGCGCGTCCTTGAGTTTATGCTGTTCGATTTGACCTCCTGCGTACAGAGCGACGCTGTACCACCGGTCATTCCGTAACGAGCGACTCCTGTAGTCATCTCTCCTTGCCTGGTCCTGCCGACTCCTCTTGTGGTTGGCGGTTGCTCCGTACGCTCGGTCTTCCTTCCGCCGTCTCTCACAGAGTTTCCATCACATTACGCCGCGTATTGCGAAAGGTTCGCACCAGCACTTGTGGCATCCCTAAACAGTAAGGTGCTGTAGGGAGTGGCTGAAACTCCGTTTAGGTCCGCGACCGCTGCGGAGCCGAGCCATGCTTCTTCATACCGATCCTTGAGGGTCAGAAGGAGGGTCGGGGTCTTGACCTGCGCCGAGCCACCTCCTGCTGCGGTGGTGCAGGAGGGCGTACTGGGCAGGGGCATTCCGCCGGGCCCGGCATCGGGCTGGGGCGTACCATTTGTGGTGTCGCTGGTACAGCCGAGTGGACCCAGGGCAAGGCCCAACCACACTACGAGCGCGGAGCGGAGATGCTTGTACATTGTCTCAGAGTGTAGCGTGTCGCTTCCAGGACCGAAACAGTGCCCTGAATCGTGAGTCTGTAGCATCAGTTGCCGCAGAGATCGGTGAAGCCGTTGCGGTTTGCACGTGATGATCGGACCTAACCCGTCACGAACATGGGCCTGTCACAGCCATCCCTGTATAATGACCAATAGAAATCCACGATAGGAGCTGTCATGGGCGTCATCGTTGGTGGAGTTGCAGAGGAAGTGCCCGGACTTGCGATCCGGAGTTGGTTGGACGCCCAAGGGCTGCGTCTTACCGAGCCAGATCGTGAACCACGGAGTGCGGATTCGTGGATCCATTCGATCGTGCTGCACACGACTCGCGGGATTCCCGGTGGAACAGATCTCCGACGGCAGCGAATCATGACAGAGGCCAATCCACACTCCGAAGTAGATCACAAGGCGGAGGTGATGACCGGCTGGGCGGAGGATCACATTTGTGCCAGCGCGCATTTTGTGATCGACTTCGATGGCTCGATCGCATGCGTGGCGGATCTGTTAACAGAGACGACCTACCATGCTGGGAATCGGACCGTGAACCATCAATCGATCGGCATCGAGATGTATCAGGGCAATGAAGCCGAGTTGTTTGCAGGACAGCTTGACGCAGCGGTCCGACTGGTCGACTTTTTGACTCGGCGATTTGGTATCCAGCGGCAGTTTCACTGGCCATATCGCAATCAAGCAGTGGCGCGCCTGGTCGAAGGGGGATCTTCGGTGGTAGGGGTCTACGGACATCGTGAAGTAAGCGACGATCGCGGGGAAGGAGATCCGGGCGATGCCATCTTTGAGCGGCTCCTACAAGCTGGATATGAGCGCTATGACTTCGACAAACAGGAAGATCTCGTGGTGTGGAAGACGCGCCAAGCGGAACTGAACGAGCGGCTTGGGATTTCGTTGGTAGAGGATGGAGTGCCGGGTGTGCAGACCGTGATGGCCCTGATTCAAGCGGGTCGCCCGCATGGTTTGTGGATACCGCGACCGGGGGACTGATTCCTTTGGCCATCACCTGAAGGCAACAGGTGATGGCTGCAGTCTACACCGTGCGATGACCACTGCGGGCGGATGTCTACCGTCGGTGGCGTTGGCTGGCAGCTCGGGTGAGTGGCTGCGCAATTGCTGGCATGATCAGTGCATGTTGCGTAGTGCATGAGAACACTACTGGCTCACTCCGCCCTCTCCATCTTGGTATTCGCTTCGGGCTGCGGAACCGCAGAGGATCTGGAAGATCTGGAAGATCTGGAGATTGCTCCGCTAGAAGAGCGCGAGATCACGGCTTCGTGTCCTCACAAAGCCATGTTGAAGTGGGGACTGCATCCTGATGCGTCCGATCGACTGCGTTGCATCGGAATCGGTGCGGATCAGATCTCGCAAACCATTGGCAGTGCACCAGCTTCTGCGGGCTATCATGCCCAGGATGGAACCGCGAGCGGACAAGCGTATACGGCAGCGGTGGATATTCGCACTGGCGGCCGTACCGAAGGTCAGATTCGCACACTCTTATCGTCGCTGAGTGCATACGGATTCGCCGCTTGGTATCGCAAGCCAGGACACGATGGCTGGCCTGCCAGCGAAGCTCCGCATATCCACGCGGTCTATGCCGGATGCGCGATGAAGCCTGCACTTGATGAGCAAGTGGCGGACTACCGCGCAGGACGCAATGGTCTGTCGAGCCACACCCACTACACGTTTTGGTCCGCCAGCCAAGCTGCAAAGACCGCCGTGTACAACCTGTGGAATCGCTTCAACTAGCGCAGATACTGGACCCCTAAAAACCGTAGAGAGTGGTTCTGAATTCCTATTGACGCGGTCCTGGCTTCTCGGTACGACGAGCGCTTGGTCCGCATGTAGTTCCAAACAGAAACGTGAAACCTGGAGGCCTCCCGATGTTGAAACGTTTGTCGATGAAGATGGTTCCTCTGTGCGTCAGCATTGTTGCGTCTGCGACGTTTGTTGGCTGTGGTGGCGAAGCAGATATCGCCGAGCTGGAGCAGCAGCTTACAGAGACCAAGGCGGGCGCGATTGGGCAAGCCGACTTTGACGGGTATACGAATGCCGTCAAGCTGAAGAACTGCACCTTCGTAGTTGGTGGTGGTAACGCAACGTTTACGCCCTCTTCGGAGTTGTCGCAGGTGCTCTACGGAGACCCGAACGGAGCGGCCCACAAGTCGACGTTTGCGGTTCCCCCCATTGTTTCACCAAGTGCCACGGTTGATATCACCAGCCTCGAAGCAGAGATGGCGACTACCGGTCTGACGCTCGCAGGATCGAATGCGACCGTGAAGCTGGCATTCCATGGACAGCTCCATGTCGTGGTAACGGTGCCGGTGTTTGGCAAGCTACCTGCCGACATCGTGATCAAGTCCTCGAATTTGACCACCGATCTGACCTACGACAAGGCAACCGAGCGCGCCAAGGCAGCGGCGGTGAAAGCCAACTTCAACATTTCGACCAAGAACTGTGGTGGCAGCGGCTGGTGCAACGGGATCATCGATGGAATCCTCAAGACCAACCTGGCGACTTGGGTGGAAGCACCGCTGCGTGATTCCTTTACCAAGGCGCTGAATAGCGCGAGCGTGACTGCCTCGCTGTATGACGGCCTGGCGATCATGTACAACGCCAAGGATCCGAAGCCGACCCAGTGGACCCTGGCGGCACGTTCGCTGGAGCTGTCAACCGGAGCGTTCCGCTTCAGTGCCCAGCGAACCACTCCGTAAGGACTCTGCAGCTCCTCCGCCTACGTTATTTGCCCCTGCCTCCCTTTCCAATCATCCGACCAGACCCTTCATCGCCGCGACTTTGCTGGCGATGGAAGTTATTGTCGCATTCCAGTCCCGATCTGTGATCAAATAATGGCTGGTATCCGTTTCCCATGATCGCTTGGGAGGCCCTGACCTGCTGGGTTACATCATCGTCACAGAGAGACGATGGCCGCGATCAGCAGGGGGCCTACTTTGGGGGGGAGCATGAGCAACATCGAGCGCGATCAGGTTGCGCCGCATCAAGGTGAATCTTTTCTGCGGCATGCGATGACGCAGCAACAACGAATCGAGGAGTCGCTCAAGGAGCATCGCGACCGTCTGCAGCTTGCACTATCGGCAGCCCGGATGGCGGTGTGGGCCCAGGATCTGGAGACAGGTCGAATCACCTGGTCCAAAGAGGTCACAAGTTTGTTTGGTTCCCTACCGTTGACTTCAGCACCAGAGGACATCGAGCGGATGATCCATCCGAGGGATCTGCCGAAGCTTTTTGAGGCGATTCAGCGAGCGATGACCTGCGGAGCGCCACAAGCTTGCGAGCTACGGTTCATCGGTATTGATCAGCGGATTCGGCGGATATCTTTTGTGGGTCAGGCTGTTTACGACAGAACTGGGAAGGTCTCAACGCTGGTGGGCACAGTCCAGGATGTGACCGAACAGCGAAATGCTGAACTGCTTCTGCGGGGACAGAATCTGATTCTTGATCAGATTGCCAAGGGCTCCAAGTTGCAAGAGGTACTGCACGAGGTGGCGCAACTGGTCGAGAGCTTGATTGACGGCGGGCTCTGCTCGGTGCTGCTGCTGGATGCCGATGGGCAGCACCTGCGCTTGGCTTCCGCTCCATCCTTGCCTCCCGAATACAATCGTGCGGTGAGCATCGTGCCCGTTGGTCCGCAGGTCGGCTCTTGTGGGACTTGTGCGTATCGGGGGGAACCCGTGTATGTCGCAGACATTGCCACAGACCCACTCTGGACAGACTATCGGACCATCGCACTTGAGCACGGATTGGTGTCCTGTCTATCGGTGCCGATCGTGTCGAGTGATTCGACAGGCTCCTCGCGGGAGCCCCTGTCAACTCCTAGGCGGGTGATCGGTACGTTTGCTCTGTATCGCAGACAGTCCACGCCAGTGTACGAGCCCGCCGAAGTGAATGCCGTGCTGGCCAGTGCTGCGCAGTTGGCGGGGGTTGCAATCGAGCGAGATCTAGCCACCGCCAGCTTGCGTGCAAGTGAAGAGCGCTATCGGCATCTGCTCGAAGCAGTGCCAGCCGGAATCTTGGTTCATTCGGAGGGACAGATCGAATATTGTAACGCGGCCCTCCTGCGAATAGCGGGGTATGAGAATCGGAGTCAGGTGGTAGGTACGTCTGCCTGGAATCTGATGCCCAAAGATCGCGTGCCGATTGTCGCGGCGCGCATCAAGGCACTCCGGGCCGGAGCGAGCGCATACGCAGAGACCGATGAGTACCTGGTCCGGCGGGATGGCAGCTTGGTTCCGGTGCGCCCGGTCGCAACGGTGATTTCGGAGGGTGACCGTCGGCTCATGATGACGGTCCTTTTGGATCGCAGCGAACAGAGGCGGTCTGACGAACTGCTGCGTTCGATCATGAGCAGCGTGACCGATGCGATCATTACCACCGACCGCAACGGACTGATCGTCTCGGCCAACTCGGCTTCTGCTCGCATGTTTGACTATTCGCCCTCCGAGCTATTGGGGAAAAACATCTCGGTTTTGCTCCCACCTCCTTTCGATCTTCGTAGCGAAGGGAGTCCAGCCGAGCAGTCATTGCAGCGCGGTCAAACGGAATTGGTAGGGACCACACGGGAGCTGTTTCCGATCCGAAAGGGAGGACGTACTTTTCCGGCAGAAGTCACGGTGACTTGCTTCCTGCTAAACGGTGAACCGCACTACACGGGAGTGATTCGCGATATCAGTGCACGGCGCAAGCTCGAAGAGCAGCTCCGCCAATCACAGAAGATGGAAGCGATTGGCCAGCTTGCGGGTGGTGTGGCTCATGATTTCAACAACCTGCTCACGGTCATCAATGGCTTTAGCGATCGACTCCTAGAGCTTCTCCCACCGGGCGATCCGCTACAAGATGTCGCCGCCGATATTCGGGCCGCAGGAGAAAAGGCCACCGAACTCACTGCGCAGCTTCTTGCTTTTAGCCGTCGCGCCATCATTGAGCCGAAGATCTTGGAACTCAATCAAGTGGTGCAGTCAACCACGAGAATGCTGCGACGTTTGATCGGGGAAGACATAAGCTTGATCACCCAGCTACGTCCTGCGATTCCCCACATCAAGATCGATCCGGTGCAGCTTGAGCAGGTCTTGATCAACCTATCGCTCAATGCGCGGGATGCCATGGTCCAAGGAGGACGACTGGTGATCTCAACGGCCGTGCAAGACGTGGCACCAGGGCACGGTCCAGAGTCGATGGAGATACGTCCTGGTCGGTATGTCCTGCTATCGGTACAAGACACCGGGATGGGAATGACCGAAGAAGCAAAGCCGCGCATTTTCGAGCCATTTTTTACAACCAAAGGAGTTGGCAAAGGATCGGGTCTGGGACTGGCGACGGTCTACGGAATCATCCGTCAAGCAGGCGGCCACATCTCTTTTGAGAGCGAGTATGGGAAGGGCACCATCTTTCGGGTGCTGTTGCCAGCCCAAGCTCGTGAGCCCGTGCTCGGACGCACCACGCCTCCTCCAGATGCCCCGCTCGGATCAGAGACCGTCCTACTTGCAGAAGATGCCGAAGTCGTTCGCAAAATGATCCGGCAGACTCTGGAACTGCTGGGCTACACCGTGATTGATGCCGAGAATGGTCAACAGGCGCTGGATCGGGAGTCTCAGCATGCGGGGGTGATTGACCTGCTCCTGACCGATGTGGTGATGCCGGATTTTGGTGGTAGGGCGCTGGCCGATGCAGTTCGCAAGCGACGACCGGGGATCAAGGTTTTGTACATGAGTGGCTACATGGAAGACTCGGTCACTCGTCATGGAGTGGAGTCCGCTGTGGATGCTTTTCTACAGAAGCCGTTTTCCTCTCCTACGTTGGCGATGAAAGTACGCGGTGTGCTGGACGGAACGGACGACAGCGGTAGCTAGCTGTCCGCATCAAAGACGTGTACCGTGAGCTGCCATGAAACTTGTCTTTCCAGCTCCTGAGCGGAACAAACAGCCCATCTTGGAAGTGCTCAAGCGTGTATTGCCAGCGTCGGGAAGTGTGCTGGAGATCGCGAGTGGGAGCGGCCAGCACGCCGTGTTTTTTGCAGCGCAGCTTCCCGGCTTACAGTGGTTCCCTTCGGACCGTGCACCCGAGCATTTGGCCAGCATCACGGAGTACGTATCCGAAGCCAAGCTGCCAAACTTACATCTGCCACATCGAATTGATGTGCTCGATTCCGACTGGGGCATCGACTCTGCTTCGGTCATCTACAACGCCAACCTGATCCACATCGCTCCCTGGGAGTGTACGATCGGATTCATCAAGGGAGCTGCGCGGACCTTGATTGCGGGGGGACTCCTATGTATCTACGGTCCTTACCGGATCGGAGGTGCGGATACCTCCCCGAGCAATGCCGCGTTCGATGCGGATCTGAAGGCCCGAGATCCGCGCTGGGGAGTTCGCGATCTTGAAGCGGTGGTGGCCCTGGCTGCGGAACATGGACTTCACTTTGTGGAGCGAGTCGCGATGCCATCCAACAATCAGACGCTGATTTTTGAAAAACGGTGACGGACCGGTGCCTATTCAGGAATCCAGCGCTTCTTGATGTTGTCAACAGTCCCATTCTCTTTGAGCCGAGCGATCGCTTGATTGATCTGGAGCACTGTCTCTGCCGGAAGAGTTGGCGAAAAGATCATGCCTTGGGACTGGCGATGGATGTTGCGAATTGCCACCTGAAACGGTGCTCTGGGATTCACCTTGGTAAGATAGTACTGAATCTGGGTATTGTCGGCGATCACAGCATCGACTTGACCGGATTGGAGCGCGTTGCAAGCCTGCTCTAAGCTGTCGATCTGTTGGATGCGAATGTGACCATTGCTGGCAGATGGTGACAGCGTTGCATTGTAACTTGTCACCCAGTGCTCGCTGACGCTACCGGTTCCCACAGAGACGGTTTTACCTGCGAGATCCGCGATACCACGGACTGTGCTCGCGACATCTTGGCTCGACTTTTTGATGATGTTGACCGACACAAAGCTAAGCAGGACAGAGGCCGCGATCATGCGGATAAAATAGGTGAGGCCGATCAGGCTGTTGCTGCGGGCGGTGGTAGCAATGACGTTGGTGCCCGGTCCGGACAGCAGGATTTGAAAGAGCTTGGAAAAGGTGCGGAGCTTGCCCGTCTTGATGGTGCTTTCTTGCGTGGCGTAGTGTTCCACCCGCCAGATGAGTACTGCGATAAAAAAGATGAACGCGAGGATGCCACCTAGCAGCTCTAGTAGGTCTAGGGAAAACAGCGTTCGGACCACTGGCGACCAGATGTGAAACGGCTCCTTGCGGACCATGACCGCCAGTCCATCTTCCTGAACCGGTACGCTGAAGCGATACTTTGCAAGTCGCTCCGGGGTCATGTTGATGCAGCCCACCGCAACGTCGACTTGCCCATCCTGACCGGCCTGTAGGAGCTGCTTAAAGTTCGGGATGTTCACCACCTCGAACGGCAGGTTGGCGCTGACCGCGACCTCATTCCACGTCTCGTAAAAGGAACCTCGCCACTGCCCGTCGGGATTGAAGGCGCACGGCATCGACTTGGCCGAAAAACCGACCTTGAGCGGCGTGGCTGCCTGGGCGGACTGAAGACTCCCAAACAGGAGCGGACAGAGCAGCGTCCAAAGCGAGACAATCAGACGGATGGAGGGTGCAAATGGGACGGCGCGCAACGTGTGGTTCCTCGGTCAGGATGTTCGACAGATGGCCAGCAGGGGTTCAGCAGAAATGCGATTCAACCGGACATCATGACGAGAGCGATAGCGAGCAGCAAGAGGGATGAATCTACCGACGGAGGTAGGCTAAAAAAGTGCCACGAAAGCTGAGTGATCTTTAAGGGTGCAGCACACAACTTCCGATCACCTCGCCGCGCCACTTGGCCCGGAGCGCCTCTTTGTACTCGGTCAGCGGAAAGCGGTGGGAGATGTATGGCCGAATCTGTCCAGCGTCTACCCATTTCATGATCTGAGCCAAACGGGGAGCGCGGAGTGCCGGATTGTGAATCGTGGACAGGATGGTCGGACAGCCCAGCACCGATAGGCCCTTCATCATGATCAAGTTGGTCGGAAGTTGGTTTGCATTGGGGGCCCCGCGCTGACCCTTCCCTTTGGCAACAAAAGGAGTTGCTGCCCAGCCAACGATGAGGAATCGTCCGCCAAACTGCAAACAGCGCAGGCTCTCTAGGGAGATCTCACCACCGACTCCATCGTAGACGACATCGACTCCCAAACCACCGGTCAGCGCTTTGACTTCATCACGGAAGCGACGGACTCCGGTGGTTCCTTCTTCATCGCGAATGTTGATGACGTGATCGGCACCTTGCTGCTTTACCACTGCGAGCTTGTCATCGGATCGGCCCGTTGCGATCACGGTGGCACCGAGCAGTTTGGCGATTTGGACCGCTGCCAGCCCGGTAGAACCAGAGGCTCCGTTGATCAACACAGACTCCCCTTTTTGCAGCTTCCCACAGGTGACAAGACAGTGATATGCCGTTTCATAGCTGCCGAGCAGCGTGCATCCTTCATCGAATCCGAACCCACTGGGAAGTGGGTGGACGGCCTCCGCAGGAGCCACTGCATAGGATGCGAAACCACCCCAGGACTGATAGGCACCGAGCGATCGCGGACCAGTGAGGAGTCCATCTACGTAGACTTCTTTCCCGACGGCACAATCACCCTGTGGAACGTCTCTTCCGCACCATTGTACAACGCCCGCATACTCTAGTCCGGGGGTGTAGGGCAGCGGGGGCATGTGCTGGTACTGGCCGCTCGTCATCAGCAAATCCACCCAGCCAACTTGTGCGCTACGTACCGCAATCAAGACATCACGTGGACCCAAGGAGTCGATCGCAGGGACCGCCATCTCGACGAGAGACAGACCGTTTTCAATGGCTTCAGCGGGATTTTCGGCAAACTCAGAGACCACCACGCGCAGACCGGGCTTGGCTTCAATTTGGAACATGATCACTCCGCAAGATGATGGACAGAAGAGACGCGAATCGGACGGATGTCGGGATTCTGGGTCGTCTGCGCTGCATGCTATCACGACCCTGCTTGGGGGGGCGGTGGGGCCATGACAATATTTCTTACATTACGTAAGATATTAGGCTGATAAAGGGTGTAATCAGAGCCAAGCGCTGCCAAATAGAGGCCAGCGAGCGACTAGATTGAATGCGAATTGCGGACACCTTGGTTGCTCGGTCCGCCGTGCTTTCTTTCCCGACAATCGTTCACGTTGACACACGTGTTTTGATGGTCGAAAAAACAACAAATTGGAGCCGTCAGCGACAGATGATGGCTGCTTGGGAGCATTGTGTATACATATCCAATGGTTCGATGAATTCGTTGGGTGTTGATACGGGTGGCGACGGTCAGAATGTGACATTGCGCACCTTTTGAGGTTCCTACGTGATAAAGATCTAAGCGACAAATTCACGATCCACACAGAGGGAAGCAGCAATGGCATTCGATATCGAACGATTCGTAGATCTCTCGAAGGCAGTCGAGACATCGGATCTCGACTGGGAATACATCAAGCGCGTCGGAATTACCGCAGATGAGGCGAGAATCCTGCGCTACATGGCCGACGTCGAGAGCCACACCATCATCTATCTGCGCGATATTCTTTCGGGACACACTGCGGGCGATCCAGAGATCACGCAGTTTATGGCGTGCTGGGTCTACGAAGAGACGCACCACGGTCGGGCACTCGATCGGTTTCTTGCGGCTTGCGGACACGCTCCCGAATCAGGCAGATACACCAAGGTTCTGGCGACCATGAGCTGGCAGGAACATCTTGAGGGGTTTCTGACCACCAATGTTCCCAAGCTCACGCCGCACTTTGCCGCTACCCATATGTCGTGGGGAGCAGTCGATGAGATGATGGCCGCTTCGGCGTACACGCAGCTTGCGTACTACACCAAAAATGAAGAGCTTTCGAAGCTCCTTCTGCGGATGGCCAAGGATGAGCGGCGCCACCAGTCGTTCTACTACCATCAAGCAGAGAAGCGGTTGCAGCATCCACTGGCGCAGGCAATCTGTGCGACTGCGCTGCGGGTGTTCTGGAATCCGGTGGGAATGGGTGTTGGTGAAGCGAACACGCTGGGGTTGATCGGTGCACTGCTGTATGACGATGAGCGCGGTCGTGAAGATCTGCGACGCATGGATCGGCTCATGGCGAAGTTGCCTGGTCTCGGCTGGTTTGCTCGCGTTTCGTTGGAAGTGGGCAAGGCCATCGACACGTTCCGTGCCACAGAGCCGGAGCGCGCCAAACAGATCGATGAGCACAGAGCCCGCTTCCGGCGCGAACGAGCTGAGATGCCTGAAAACGCAGACTTTGCACTGACGGCCGCGAACTAGCCAGCAAGAGAAGCAGATATTAGTATTCTGATCTGCTTCTTATTACCCGTCGCTTACCGTAAACGATCTACGCTTACGGTTGAAGCGTGGTCACACGACCCTTGGCTGGCGAAAACACCGCGTCTACGAGCGCCGTGATCTCTGCGGCAAGTGGCGATTTGTGGAATGGCTCGTATTCCCAGTCCAGATAACTGCTCAGTCGCGAAAGTACGTCGTTTCTGCTGTAGCCGAGACGGCGCAACAGTCCGGCCCGATCGGTGATTTCGCGACGACGGACTTCCAGGTTGCGTGTTCCAGAGTGGGCGCAAATGTGCGGAGGAACCTTGGACGAAAGCCAGGGGAACGGGGGCGCAAGGGCCGCTGTGTCCGTCGAACTGGGGGATTTCTCGGTGCCTGAGGCGCGTTTCTTCGGTGTCGGCATGGGCGAATCCTAATACGGGTTACGGGTGCAGAGCGAGCTGCAAAGTGGGACCAAGATCCACCTCGATCGGAGCTTCGACCGGCAGCACTTCGCCGTCGAGAGTAAAGATCGGCTCGTTCGTCTCGATTCGTAGGTGTCGCGCTGGGTGGTTGGTGTAGCGTGGATCGCGGGGCAGCTCGGCCCGTCCGGTCAGTGTCCGTGCCAGCGCCTTCATTGTCGTAAATGGTGTTCGCAACATGCCAAAGTCGAGCGGTACCTTACCGTTCATCAGCAGCGGCACCATCGCGGCTAGCTCCCGCGATGACACTGCGTAGGCCAGGAAGTGGAAGTTGTCACCGAGTAGCTCGCCGGGAAACGGCTCGACCAACCGCTGCACGGCACCCGTGGTGTTGGCAAACACTGCCGCAAACGAGCTGTGCGACACCGGCAATCCATCGGCGAACACCACCGCATGCTGTTCATCAAGCAGAGGCGCAAAGGAGGTCCGCACCGGGCTAAGCGCAGCCGCGATCGCTTGGATACCGAGCCCAAACGCCGCCAGCTTGCCTTTCCCCCCGCGCTCGTACCGATCCAGTAGTCGCACCAGCGGCCCCATCCCAAACGTAAATCCGAAGCGAACCGTCGTGCCGCAGCGAACTCGCAGCAGTGGAATCTCCCGGTAGCGGAGCGTTCCGGCGTGGTACGCGGACAGTACCGCCCGGAAGTTGTCCGATGGCGTTCCGCTCATCCCAAGCTTGGTCGCAGTCACGTTCATCGTGCCGCCACCTAGCAGAAACAGTCGAGGAGGCAACGTATCCTGGAGCGGCAGCCGCAACAGCTCGTTGATGACGTGAAAGATCGTACCGTCGCCGCCATAGATGCAGACGAGGTCCGCCCGCTGTCCCACCGCCGACAGGGCCGCACCAACGTCGTCGATGTGATCGGTCACGATGCGACGAACGCCTTTGGCTTCTGGGCTATCCAGAACCCCCGCCAGCGCCCGCCATCTCCCCCCTGCGCGTGGATTGCACAGAAGCACCACGTCCTTGCGTGTCTGGTTTGCCATGTACTAGCACCGTACCGAATTCCGTCCCGCCGTGGAATCGGCTTGCGGGGTGCGTTGACAAGCTGGCGGACAAAAAGGGAAGCTCGCCGCCCATGGCTGCCAGAACTCCGTCTGTGTGCGCTCTTCTTTTTGCCGTCCTTACCGGTTCTGCGTGTGGTGCGACCTGGCCGCAGGTGCTCGACCCCACCGACATCGTCACCCTGCGCGAGGGAACCCCTCACATTCGTCGCGTGGCTGACATCGGCTCGCCGCACATTGGGAAGGCGGGACCACTCGCTCCTGCTTCTGATGGCCAAATCTGCGTGGGCGAGCAGCTTCTCATCGAAGGATCGGGCTTTGGCAAACAGCCGACCGTACTCATCGGTGGCCGACCGGCGGAGGTACGTTGGCGGACTTCCGGAGGCGGTCTGATCGTGCAGGTTCCGACCGGCGGACCGACTGGTGCGCAGCCGCTGGTGGTGGAGGCTGCTGGTAAGCGTGCGGAAGTCGTGGTCACCGTCCATCGACTGGCGGTGGTGCTCGATGGACAACGCGGGCTCCTGCATGCGCTGCGGGTAACCGGTGGTGGTGGACAGAGTCCAACAGTAGAGGCCTATGGCAAGCCGCTGGCGGTGGCGGGTGCGCGGGGTCTCGCGGTGTCCAGTGATGGCGCAGCGGCCTATGTCCTGCTCCAGATCGGCGATCGCGATCAAGTGGCGATCGTCGATCTTACGGCGGCGGCCGGACCAGCGGTGCGGGAGCTGCGGCCGCTTCGTCATCGGGCGTCGGCGATCGTCAGTGCCGTAAGTGCCAATGCGGTAGCGATCGTCGGTGAAAAAGAACTCACGATGTGGGATGTCAGCGAGGCGAATCGGCCCGTATCTTGGCCGGTGGCGGCGCTGCCGACGGAAGCACACGGCGCGACGATGTTTGCGCTGCATCCGAATGGAACGCTGCTCGCGGCGGGCTTTGCGGCCCAGAACGAGGTCGCGCTCATCGATGTTCGTCCGAGCCGTACCGAGGTCGTGCCCAAGGAAGCAGCGCGGACGATGGTGCTGCCGCTGGCCCGTCAGCCACTTTTGCATAGCGTGCGGTTTTCCTCCGACGGTGAGCTGCTGTGGGCGCTAAGTGGTGAAGGACCGCTCGGCACTGCGCAGCAGACCACCCAGCTTGTTGCAGTGACCGTCAGTGACAAAGAACCTGGAGGCATCAAGCGATCGCTGCAGCTCGGCAAGCCGATCGAGGTCAAAGACGCCGGCTCACCCTTGTGGCTCTCCGTCGCTCGCAGCCAGCCGATCGCCAGTGGCGCGACCATCCGAACCGTTCCCGAGCGTTCGTTGGTGGTGTTTGCGACCGCGCCTCGTACAGAAGGCAACAGGCCGCAGCCGGGCTCGCTGTTTCGGGTGGGGGCAGGTGGTTCCCTCAAGACCGTGATCACCGGCCCGCAGCTGTTCCCGAGCGTGGATCTGAGTCCTGATGCCGGCCTGGCCGTGGCCGCCGAGCAGAACATCAGTGGTCCGCTGACCGTGACCGTCGCTGATACCGAGATCAAGACCACAGCCTCGCTGACGCTGGGAACCGCCACGGTCGCCGCAGAGAAAGCACCGATCGCGATCGTCGTTCAGCCGTAACCAGCGGCTAGCCGGGGTTGCTTAAGGCGCGACATCCCCCGACAGGAGCCGCTCGACAAAGCCATCGTCCTTACGAATCAGCAGCGCTCCGTCGGGATCGATGCCGATGGATTCTCCCTGAACCACGCCGCTGGCGGTGTGAATCGTGATCATTCGTCCTGGCGCGGTCAGCTCGGCGCAGGCGGCAAAGGCTTGTGTCACCCAGCCCGATCCGTCGCGAACAAAGCGCTGATAGAGCGGCTCGAACCGACCGAGCAATCGCACCGCGAAGTCGTGGACCGACAAGGGCGGCGTTTTTTCCGCGAGCAGCTTGCGCAGGCTGGTGGCCGGAAGGTTCGCAGGGAAGTCGAGTCCCGCGACGTTGACCCCGACACCGACGATCACGAAATCACAGCGTGATCCAACAAGCGTCATCTCGGTCAGGATCCCCGCGACCTTGCGCAGTCCATCGGGCGTCCGTGCCAGCAGATCGTTTGGCCACTTGAGCAGTAGCGGCGACTGGGTCACGCCGTGTTCATCGAGCAGCTCCCTCGCCGCTTCATACACCGCCAGCCCCGCGCACAGCGTCAGCAGCGGGATCTGGCGTGGCAGAAGCTCGGGCCGCAGCAGCAGCGATAGGTAGAGGCTATCCCCCGGCGGCGAAAACCACGTCCGTCCTTGACGACCGCGACCGCTGGTTTGGGAATCGCTGGTGACCACCATCCCGTGCGGTTTGCCGGAGCGGCCGAGCTGACGCGCTTCATCATTGGTCGATCCACACGACGGCAGATGCAGCCACGGACTGCCAAACTCGGTCAGCATCGAAGGGGAGGGTCGGGACAGGGGTTAGAAACGCGGCTTACTCGAAGCGCAGCAGGTGCCAGCTCTTTTTTCCGCGCCGGATGGCGACTAGGCTGCCATACAGAAGATCCGTCGGCAGTAGCTTGTCATCGGGACCAACCTTGCGACCATTGACGCTGACCGATCCAGACTGAAGGAATTCGCGGGCTTCGCGCTTGGACTTGCACAGTGATGTCAGTGCCATCACCTCGATCAGTGCGATCCCATCGGATGACAGCAGTTGTTTGTCGTGCTGGCTGGTCGGAACCGCTGAAAATACCTCGCGAAGGGTTTTTTCCGATAGCTCGCGGACATCGCCCGAAAACAACGCCTGCGTCGCTGCTTCCGCCTGTGCGCGCTCGCTTGGGCCATGGAGTAGCTCGGTCATATGACGGGCCAATGCGCGGTGTGCGACGCGGGCCCCTGGATCTTTTTCGTGAGCAGCCTGTAGTTCGCTGATTTCGTCGATCGAAAGAAACGTAAACAGGCGTAGGTACCGAATCAGGTCACTGTCGTCGGTGTTGAGCCAAAATTGATAAAATGCGTAGGGGCTGGTGCGCTCCGGGGACAGCCAGACTGCGCCGGACTCGGTTTTGCCGAACTTGCCGCCATCCGAGCGAGTGACCAGTGGTGCGGTGACCGCGAAGCTGTCGTTTTGGCCCTCGGGAAGCATCCGTCGAATCAGATCGCAGCCCGAGACAATGTTGCCCCACTGATCGCTGCCGCCCATCTGCACCGTCACACCCTGTGCGCGACGTAGGTGCAGGTAGTCGTAGGCTTGCAAAATCATGTACGAAAACTCGGTGTAGCTGATGCCCTGCTCGCGGTTGTGAAGCCGGTCGCGGACCGAGTCGCGCTGCATCATGGCGTTGACCGAGAAGTGCTTACCGACGTCGCGCAGTGCCTCGATAAACGAAAGCTGGCCGAGCCAGTCGAGGTTGTTTTGAAGCTGCGCTCCGGTTGAACCCGAAAAATCGAGGAGACGCTCAAAGATGCGACGCTGGCTTTGCACGTTGTGTTCGACGGTTTCGCGGGTCATAAGCTGCCGCTCCGCCGACTTGCCCGACGGATCGCCGATGAGCCCCGTGCCGCCACCCATGACCACCACCGGCTGATGTCCGGCGCGTTGCCAGTGCATCAGGAGCTTGATCGGAATGAAGTTGCCGATGGTGAGCGAGTCGGCTGTGGGGTCAAATCCGGCATAGGCCCGGCGTACTCCGCTTCCCAGGTGCGCCCGCAGCGCCTCCTCGTGGCTCACTTGGTGCAGAAGGCCGCGGCTGGAAAGCTCCGTCAGAAAGTCGCTTGAAGTCGTCACGGCCGCACGATAACCGAGGCTGCCTGCGCAGTAAACGACCTAGGACGAGCTTGGGATTCTTGGGCGGCGTGGGTTGAGACTGGTTGCCTGCATCGGATACGATGCAAGGTGATGGATTGTGGCCATTCTCTGCTTCCGACCTGTAGGTCGCGCCTTGGGCGGACGTGGCCACTTGTGCTGGCGAGCCTGCTGGCCCTGTCGACGGTGGCCGACGCGAGCAAGCCACGCTGTCGCCTGGAGAGGGTCGATCTGTCGCAGTTTGAGCAGGGTGGTCAGATCAAGGCGATTGGTGGGGTCGTCGAGCTGGAAGGCCAGATCAGCACCGAGCGGCCAGCGTCGGTCTATCGGCTCCTCGTAAACGGCAAGCCCGTCGCCAAACCCGAAAAAGTTGAGCCGTTTGAGCGCGCCGGACAAGAGCTGTATTTGGTGCTCGCCGTCGAGATCTCGGCTTTGTACGCGCCGTCTTTTGAAAAGATCAAAGAGACGCTGCGCGAGTTTCTGGAGTCGATGCCGCCGCGCACCAAGGTCAAGCTGGTCCAGTTTGGCTATGAGCTAGAGCCGACGCCGGTGTTTTTGGCACCGGGCGCGCTCCTCGGAATCATCGACGACATCAACCCCGACGATCAGGGTGATGTGCAGCTCATCAATGCGATCCAAGCCGGGCTCGTATCGCTGAACAAAGTGCAGCCGGGCAAGGACAAAAACGGAGAGCTGCTGCCGCCGCCACGCAAGGCGATCGTGGTGCTGTCCGACGGTATGAACCAGCTCATGGATCGCAAGACGTTCAAGCGCGTCGGTGATCTGCTGCGGCAAAACGGTGTGCCGCTGTTTCCGGTTGCCTTCTCGCCTCGGGACGACCGTGGTCCGCTGCTAAACCTCGGAGAGCTGGCCAAGCGATCGCTCGGGACGTTTCGGTGGGCGCAGAAAGACAGCGATCTCAAGGAGCAGTTCCAGAACCTGTCCGAGGAGCTCAAGAAAAATCACGTCATCACCTTCAACGGCAAAAAGCTCGACTTGGAGTCGCTGCGGACCTCGCAGTTTGCGATGCAGTGCGGCGATCTCAAGTCGAACCCGATCATGCAGCCGGGCGTGCCACCGCCGAAGCCGAGTACATGGTGGAAGTGGTTGCTCGGGATTGTGCTCGGGCTCGTGGGTCTGTGGGGGGCGGCGCAGGGCGCGCTGTTTGTGCTCAAGCGCAAAGCGCAAAAGCTCGGGATGCCGCCGCTTGTCGGACCGGGCGCGGTGCCGGGGGCTGTGCCAGCCGGGATGCCGGTTTCGCCGGCCGCTCCGACGCAAATGCTGGGCTATGCGACGATGAAGGGGACCAGGCCGATCGGGGCGACGCTGATCGGCATTGGCGCGCTGGCCGGGCAGCGACTTTCGATTGAGCACACCACGATCATTGGGCGTTCCGTCGCTGGAACCACCAACTTACAGGTTTTAAGTGATCCCAGCCTGGGTCCAAGTCACTGCGAAATCCGTCGCGAGCCGAATGGCTTCTTCTTGATCGACTACGGCGTCCCGTCGGGGAGCTTCATCAACGAACAGCGCATCGCGGGCAAAGCCCTGGTAAACGATGGCGATCTACTGCGGCTCGGGGACGGTACGCAATTGAAGTTTCGGCTAGAAGACTAAGCGGCGAATCGTCGGAATAACCACTGGTGGAATCGGAGCGACCTGGACCACTACGCCGCCCTTGGTGCTGCTCTGTTTCACGAAATCGAACAGCGACTGATAGAAGAGCTGGACCCGAGATCCGGCGCGATCGGCACCGAGGAGTGGGTCGATGTGGGTCAGCTTGTTATCGGTGTGAACCATGAAGGCTGCCGGATCAGTGCGTGGGGTTCCCGCTAGGGGTCGACCCGGACCGATTGGGACCGCCGCCACGAGCGCTTGCAGAGACGCAAACGCTTTCGGATCACCGGCACCTTTGCCTGCTAGCTGCGTCGCCAGACCATAGATCGGTAGATCGAGCTTGGCCCCGTGCATCGTCCGCAGGCCGTAGCGCGCCACGGGCCAGTCGCTCTCGGTCATCTGCAGGCTTGCTGCGACGGCAGAGTCGAGCGTCAGCCGGATCGGAAAATACCACTCGCTGAAATCGAGCGATGGGCCCGAAAACCAGGACTGTGCCAGCTCGCCGAGCGTTGTGGCCTGGTTTGAGTCGAGAGGCTCTTGCCAGTCGTAGGTTGCCAGCGGGTCCGCCGGTCGAAACAGCTTGCCACCGAGCACGCCGCTGTATTCTTCGAGCGGACCGCCGATGGCTTTGCCACACGACACCGCCGCGAACGACAGGTTCGAGTGAGCTTGATCGAACGCAAACCCCAGGATGGCGCGGTTTGTCATCTGGGGGAGGTCCCGTCGTCCAGCGAGCACCCGCATGACCACATCGCGATCGGGGTCGCTCACAATCTGGCCCGGGTCAAATGCTGCCCGCAGCGCGGAAACGGCCGCGATCGGATAGACCTCGCTGCCAACGAGCGGCAACACGAAGTAGCGATCGTTTTGGCGGATTTTTTGGAGACCGATTCGGCCATACGCTCCGCCATTAATACCGTTTTGGTATTCGTCTTCACTAAACCGTGGCGTCGCATTGCCCTCGCTACCGGTCAACCCATCCACGAGAATGAGGCCTGCTAGCTCGTCAAAACCGGGGATGCCGGAAAAGTCCCAGGCAGCGTACTGCTCGGCAATCGAGGCCCCGAGCGAGTGCCCGAGCAAAAATAGTCGTGACCGTCGCTCAGCTTGTGGAATCAGGCTGACCACGGCTCGCAGATCCTCGATCGTGGTCTTGAGCCCCCACTCCGATACAAACGCCAGTTCATCCTGCGGTTTGACCCCGTCGTAGCGACGGCCTTCGATTTCCTCGGCGGAAAAGTAGTAGCGACGGGCGATTTCAGCGTCCTGTTTGACCTCCGCAACATCGAGACCGTGCTGGTCCTCCAGGAGGTTTGAGCGACGATCGATCGCCCAGGCCTCGATGCTCGCGTCACCTTGACTGCGTCGCACCAGTGCCCGTGCGAGCGGATCGAAGCTGCCCGCTCCACCCAAAAACCCCGGCATCAGCAGCACGATGGCTCGCGCAGGCCTTGGCGCAGCCTCCCCGCTGTCGACGCGATAACGCACCACCCGAACAAAGTTGTATTGCGGCGGCGTCACCGCATTTTCGACGGGCAGTGGATTGGCTGCCGGGGCTGGCGCGGCCACCAAAAATACCTCACGGCGGATCGGCACTGCACCTTGTTCGACGATCGCGGAGGTAGGCGGGGGCACATAGCCCGGCTCCGGCTGTGGCATTTCGCTACAGCCACACACCATCGTCCAAAGCGTGAGCAGCAGCGACAGGGGGGGCAACAGATGCTTCGACCTTCGTGGAGACCAAGTGGGCGACATGTTGAGCGGACCATACTTGGGAAGGTTGCCTCCCAGCAACAGAGCCAGACCGGACCCCTTTACGAACGGGTTGCGGGAGTGCTAATAAGGAACCCTCGTTGGCTGCCTACATGTAGTCGTTCAGGTAGCACTTCCAGTACCGCATGGGCTTTGATTGTTACGGATGACGGCAGGGTGGTGACGACGTGGAGACGGGGTACTAAAAATGCTCTTTGATTGGGTGTACGGGCTGTTCTCAAATGACCTAGCTATCGATCTAGGTACGGCGACGACGCTGACGTTCGTAAAAGGACGCGGCATCGTCTCTAATGAGCCATCGGTGGTGGCAGTCCAGCGATCTTCTGCGGGCAGCAAGCGCGTGCTGGCGGTCGGCAAAGAAGCCAAAGAGATGCTCGGTCGAACCCCCGGCAACATCGTCGCGGTGCGGCCCATGAAGGACGGCGTGATCGCGGACTTTGAAGTCACCGAGGCGATGCTGCGCTACTTCATCATGCAGGCTCACAACCGGCGGACGCTGGTCAAGCCTCGCATCATCATCTGCGTTCCCTCGGGCATTACCGAAGTGGAAAAACGAGCAGTCCGGGACTCGGCGCTCGCTGCTGGGGCTCGTGAGGTGTACTTGATCGAAGAGCCGATGGCAGCGGCGATCGGGGCTGGTCTGCCGATCACCGAGCCGTCGGGCAACATGATCGTCGATATTGGCGGTGGCACGACCGAGGTTGCGGTCATCTCGCTCGCTGGCATCGTCGTCAGCAAGTCGATTCGAGTCGGTGGTGACAAACTCGACGAGGCGATCGTTCAGCACATCAAGCGGAAGTACAACTTGCTGATCGGTGAGCGTACCGCAGAGGACATCAAGAAGCAGATCGGCTCGGCATATCCTCTCGACGAGATTCTGACGATGGACGTCAAGGGTCGCGATTTGGTGGCTGGTGTTCCGAAGACGTTGAACATCAACTCAGACGAGATTCGTGATGCGCTGGCTGAGCCGGTCAATGCGATCGTCGAGGCGGTACGGGTCGTACTTGAGCGGACGCCGCCCGAGCTTTCAGCCGATATCGTCGACAAGGGCATCGTGCTGTCCGGCGGAGGCTCGCAGCTCAAGGGGCTCGATCTACTGCTCCGCGACGAAACGGGCCTACCGGTGGTGGTATCAGAAACACCGCAGCTTGCGGTGGTTCTTGGCTCGGGCAAGGCGCTCGACGAGCTTTTGCTGCTGCGCGAAGTGACCGTTTCCTAGGTAATTCCTTTGTCGCTCATCCGTCGGGCCAAAAGCCTTCTCATCGGTGCGGCGCTGCTGCTGGTGCTGTCGCTGGTGTTACGGTGGAGCGTCAAAGCGCCCGAAAAGCAGACCTTGCTCGATCGGGCGGTGGTTCGTCTGGCGGCACCGCTGCAAGGTGTAGTAGCGAGTCTGTTCGGGCGAGTTTCATCGGTGTGGACCGGCTATGTGGCCGTCATTGGGGTGCAGCAGGAAAACCAGGTGCTGCGTCGCCACAATGCCGAGCTGCGCGCTCAACTGGCGAGTCAGTCGGCGCTAGCGTTGCGAGCGCAGCGGTTGGAACGACTGCTCGATTTGCGGGCACAGGTGCTGGCTGATACTGCCGTCGCTCAGGTGATTTCCATCGAGACTTCGCGGCAGTTTCGGGTCGTCCGGGTTCGAATCGATCGCGGTGGCGTGGAGATGAAGCCTGGCATGCCGGTGATTGCCGCCGAAGGGGTTGTCGGTCGCGTCGCTCGCGCCGTCGGACCGTATGCTGATGTGCAGCTACTCACCGACGCACGCTCGGCGGTCGATGTTGTGATTCCTCGTAGTGAGAGCCGCGGCGTCATGAAAGGGACCGGGAGCGACAGCCGCTACGTGTGTCGTGTCGAATACGTGCTCAAAAAAGAACAAATCGAGGTGGGTCAAGATGTCTTGACCTCGGGTCTCGGTGGCAGCTTTCCTCGCGATTTGCCGGTCGGCAAAGTGGTCGCCGTGAGGCGCAGCGACGCCAGCCTCTACCAAGAGATCGAGGTCGAGCCCAGCGTGTCGTTTAGCCACCTTCGCGAAGTGCTGATCGTGTTGTCGCCGCCGCCACCACCGGATCCCGATGCCGGCAAGCGCGGCTTTGAGTCGGCTCGCGGACCGGGCGTGCCCAGATGAGTGGCGCACGAGCCCTCGTGTTGTTGTTGCTCGCGGTCGTGGGTTCGATCATCTCGACGGGACTGTCGCCTCTGACTCGCTGGCCACTGCCGGATCTTGCACTTCTTACGGCCCTGTATGCAGGGCTGACCAGTCGACACAGCGGTGGCGGGCTGGCTGCGCAGCGGGATGCCTCGGCGCTGGGCATGCTCGCACTTGGGTCGGCGATCGGCTATCTGACCGATTTGATCGAGGGCACGCCCCATGGTCTGCGCGCCTTGGGGTTGGGTCTGTTGCTGTTGCTGTTGCACCGCGTGGCGGGGCAGCTCCTGGTGGGAGGTCGTCTTGCCCAAGGCGCGGTGGCGGCCCTGGCAATGCTGGTTTTTCGTCTGATGATGACGCTCATCGTGCTGGTCGCTGATGGTGATCGTGACCTGGCGTGGAGTGGGTTGCGGGGCTTACCAATCCAGCTGGTGTTGACAGCGGGGGTGGCGCCGTTCGCGATATCTGTGCTAAGCCGCATCGACGCTCGGCTGTGGTCCAAGGTGGCCAAACCGGGTCTTTGGGCATGAGACCTTTTCGTCGACGCAAGCTGCACTTTGATCTGCGGATCGGCCTCCAGACTTCGCTCGCTCCCTCGGGTGGAACGGCTGGAGAGTCGAGCACGACCTCGTTGCGTATGCCGTTGCCATTGCGTGTCGCGGCGCTGATAGCCGTGGCGGCGTTTTCATTGCTGGCCGGGCGGCTCGTACAGCTCCAGGCGCTGCGTGGCGACGACTACCTGCAAAAAAGTACCAACAACTTCATCCGTGAACGAGAGCTTGAGGCGGTGCGAGGTCAGATCCGCGATCGACACGGTGAGGTTCTCGCCGACAATCGACCCACTTTCCACGTCTTTGCGACGCCGCGCTATGTGTCAGCGGTAACGCTGCAGCGGCTTGCGCGGCTGCTCAAACTATCCGAAGAACAACGCGACGCGCTTGGTAAGAAGCTAGCGGCCAAACGTGGCGCGGATGCCAGCAAGCAGCTCCTCGTCGCGGAAGACATTACTCGCGATCAGCTTGCGGCGCTTGAGTCAGAAAAAGATCAACTGCCCGGCATCGATATTGAGGCCCGGACCCGTCGCGTCTATCCGCAGAAGAACACCTCGGCGCACCTTCTTGGGTATCTCAACATGGCGGGGCCTGAGGACTTAAAGCGCGGCTACAAGCACGGCGATTACGTCGGGCGCTCGGGGCTAGAGCAGAAGTTAGAGCAGAAGCTGCGCGGCAGTCCGGGCTTTGAGCGGTTTTTTGTCGATGCACACGGACGGCGAAAGAGCGAAAACGATCTGGGCGAGATGGCGCGGTTGGCCCCGCAGGAGATGCGACGGGATCCGCAGCCGGGTCTGACGGCGGTGCTGACGATTGATCTGGAGCTTCAGCATATCGTCGAGGAAGCGCTATCGCGACACGCCTCGGCGGCAGCGGCGGTGGTCGAGGTCGATACCGGCCGGGTGCTGGCGATGGCGTCATATCCCAGCCCTGATCCAAATCTGCTCGGTGGGCGGCTCAGTCGAGGCGATGCGCAGCGGATGGAAAGCGATCCATTTCGGCCACTCCTCGACAAGTCGCTTCGCGAGACGTACTACCCAGGGTCGACGTTTAAGATCATTCCGGCGCTGGCGGCACTTGAGGAAGGGCTCATCGAGCCCGAACAAAAGCAGATCTGTCACGGTCGCTACGAACTCGGTCGGCACGTCTTTCGCTGCATGAAGGCGCACGGTCCAGTGTCGTTACATGAGGCGCTGGCTCAGTCGTGCAACGTCTACTTCTATCATCTCGCGGAAAAGGTCGGCCTCGAGCGGATGGCGCGGTGGGCGGAGCGGTTTGGCTTCGGGCAGCCGATGGGATTGGGACTCGGTGAGGCCAGCGGCTTTGTCCCGACGCTCGACTACTACAAACAGCACGGCGGCTTCCGTGGAGGGTACGCGCTCAATACGGCGCTGGGGCAGGGTGCGGTGCGGTCGTCGGTGCTTCAGCTTGCGATGGCCTATGCGGCGCTCGGCAATGGCGGCAAGCTCTTTCAGCCGATGCTGGTTGAGCGACTCGAAAAGCCGTCCGGTGAACCTATCGAGCAGTTTGTGCCACAACTTCGCGCTCAGCTTCCGATTTTGCCGTCGTCGCTAGAGCGAATGCGGCGGGCGCTGGTCGACGTCGTGGCTGATAACAAGGGTACCGCCAGCAGCGCCTACATCGAAGGCCTCGACGTGGCGGGTAAATCCGGTACCGCACAGGTTCGCAAGAATCGTCGCGGCGAGTCGAGCGGCTGGGATGAGATGAACGATCACGCCTGGTTTGTCGGCTACGCCCCGTCGCGCAATGCCAAAATCGCGGTGGCGGTGCTGGTCGAGCATGGTGGCCTGGGTGGACACGTGGCGGCCCCAACTGCGACTCGAATCATCCAAGGCTATTTCGATCGAGTGGCACCAGAGCACAAGCCGCGTCCGATCGCCGACACATCAACGACGAAGCTACACACCACACTGCCGGCTTCCGCCGGAGCCAGATAACGCCGATGTCAGCGCTGCGTCGGACTTGGTCGCTCATCGACGGGCCGCTTACGGCCGCGGTCCTGCTAATCATTGGTCTTGGCCTTGTCAACCTCTATTCGGCGACGCGAGTGGCACCCAAGGGGATGTTCTCCTCGCAACTGATGTGGATTGCGATCGGCCTGCTTCTCCTGGGTGGCGTTGCGGCGCTCGATCAACAGCTTCTGAAACGCTTGGCATGGCCGGGGTACCTCGGGGTGACCGCGCTGCTCGGCGCGGTGCTCGTGGTCGGCAAGGTCGTCAATGGCTCCCGTCGTTGGTTTGGTTGGGGGTCGTTTGGAATTCAGCCTTCGGAGCTGATGAAGCTGTCGCTGATTCTCCTCGGGGCGCACCTGTTTTCGAGCGATCCCAAGGACATGAGCCTGCGACCGTGGCGCTATGCGCTCAAGTGGCATGCGCTGTGGATTGTTCCGGCGCTGCTCATCCTCAAGCAACCGGACCTGGGGACAGCGCTGTTGTGTGGTCTGCTCGCGCTGTCGGTGTTTTTTTTGGTGCCGCTGCCGCCGCGACTGAAGGGGTGGGTGGCGACGGTGGGTTTGTCTGGCGCATTTCTGATCGTGCGCTTTGGACTCAAGGAATATCAAAAGAAGCGGCTGCTTACGTTCTTGCATCCTGAGCTGGATCCGACCGGAACCGGCTACCATGCGCGGCAAGCACTGTTCGCGATTGGCTCTGGGCGGCTTACGGGCAAGGGCTACCTGCGAGGCACTCAGAACCATTTGCAGTTCCTTCCCGAGCACTGGACCGACTTCCCGTTCGCGGTGTGGGCCGAGGAATGGGGCCTGCTTGGTTGCCTGGGGCTGCTTGCCTGCTTTCTGTTTTTGATCTTGTGGACGCTACACATCGCAGCGGCATGTCGAGATCGGTTTGGGCGCTATCTGGTGCTCGGCTGTGCAGCGCTTTTGTTTTGGCATGTCAGCATCAACATCGCGATGGTGATTGGCATGGCCCCGGTGGTGGGCGTGACGCTGCCGCTCGTGTCGTACGGTGGCTCGTCGGTGCTTACGGTCATGGCGGCGCTGGGGCTCATCTACAACGTCTCGGCGCGGCGCTATCAGTACTAACGGAGAACGGATGTCGAATCAGTTTGTCCCGATGACCCCGGCCCTTACCGACTATCTCACCAGCCACTCGACCCGTCGTGATCCGCTGCTAGCGGAGCTGTATGCGGAGACAGCGCGCCTCGGCGAGATTCAGGTGATGCAGATTGCCGAGCTGCAGGGCTCGCTGATGTCGCTGCTCACCCGGGCGATTTCCGCAGAACGTGCCGTCGAGGTCGGGACGTTTACCGGTTACAGCGCAATCTGCGTCGCACGTGCCTTGCCGACACACGGCAAGCTGTTGTGTTGCGATGTCAGCGACGAATGGACCCGGATCGCTCGTCGCTATTTTGCGCGGGCCGAGGTCGCGCACAAGATCGATCTACGCATCGGACCTGCGCTGGAGACCCTTCGGGCGCTTCCGCGACAGCCGCTCTTTGACATCGGCTTTATCGACGCGGACAAAGTCAATCAGCACAACTACTACGAAGAAGTCCTGGTTCGACTGCGCAGCGGCGGACTTCTGCTGATCGACAACGTGCTTCGCGACGGGCGTGTGCTCGATGAGAGCCAGACCGATCCATCGCTTCAGGCGGTGAGAGCCTGCAATGATGCCGTTGCAGCCGATCCTCGCGTCGAGGTCACGATGCTGCCGATCGCCGATGGATTGAGTCTGATTCGAAAGCTGTAAGAGCTTTTGAGAGTCGTGGCTTACGTCGAAGTGGGCGACGGCGGATCGGTCTTGGGCTCGGCGGAGTTGTTGGCTTTCGGCTCACCGTCTGGCTTGGCCGACGAGTTCTGCGGCAGCGCTTTGGGTGCCGAGGTCGACGCGGCGGGCAGCAGCCCCATCTTTTGCTTTAGCTCGGCCAGAGCCATGTCAGACGGCGTCTTCTTCGCCTCGAGCGCCTTGAAGCGCTGAGTCAGTGAGTCGCCTTCCAGTTCACCGGCCAGCTCGCTATTGGCCTCGGTTTCAGCCTCAAGCTGGTCGATCTTTTGCGCCATCCGGTCAAACGTATCGAATGCCGAGGTATCAGATAGCCCAGCCATCGTCGACTGAATCGCTCGCTGGGCTTCGGCGCGCTTCTGACGGGCGATGAGGATGTTGCGCTTGCGCTTGGCCTCCTCGATTTTGTTGGTCAGAACCCGTAGCTGCACTTTGAGCTTGTCGACGGCATCCTTCTGGCTGACCCACTGCTGCTCGAACTGGAGCGACAGCTCGTCGTGTTCCTTTTGCCGGAACAGCGCTTCTTTGGCCAGCTCGTCGTCGCCAGCTTGCACCGCGAGCATCGCCTTGCGCTCCCAGTCCTTCGAGAGAGCAGCTTGCTCGTCCCACTGCTTCTTGAGTCGTTTTTCATCGCCAATGGCGACTGCGACCTGCTTCTTGGCCTCGACAAGCTGGGTTTTCATGTCAACCAACACCTGGTTGAGCATTTTTTCCGGGTCTTCAGCCTTCGAGATCAGGTCGTTCAGGTTCGATTTGATGAGCGACCCCAAACGAGAGAAAAATCCCATCGCTAATCCTTGTGCAAAGTGAGTTCGCCTGGTTTTCGTTCGATCGTTAGGGTTACGTCGGTTGCGGGTCTTTGAACTTCCCGAGCCGACTGTGATGCGAGGCAACCGCTAACGAGATGTCATCAATCGTGGCCGCAAATTCGTTGTAGTCGAGGTTTTCTAGCTGAAGTGCGTCGCAGATCACGACTGCATCGCCCTCCACGCCATACGCGCCGTGCATCATCTCGCTCGCGTTTAACTCGAGCAACGTGCGGAACAGATCCTCGCGGTTCCGGTGCGGAAGTTCCATGACTTTGACCCGGAACACCAGCACCGGACCGGCGAGTGTGATGACCAGTTTGTCGATGCCATCAAGCCCGCTAAGTACCCAAATCCCCTCTCGGGGTTCCTCACACCGCAAGTCCATCTTGAGCAGGTATGACTGAACGTCCTCAATACCCTTGGCCATCTTGCCTCCGCCGACGAAACTTCAGGGTAGAGCAGCGACTCGTACCTGTAAAGGGTTGGCACGTTTCACAAAGACTCTTGCGGAGTCGTGCGCATTGGGGGAATTTTGCAAGATATGGCAAAACCATCGTCTAAAAAGCCTGCAACTGGTGGTTCCTCTTCGTCGATGTCGGCTGCACTCTTGCGGCTGCGTGAGCTGGCCAAGCCAGACAAGACGCCCAAAGGTGCTTCTGCCAAATCGTCGCGCCAAGTCAAGTCCGTGACAGAAAAAGCGACCAAGCCCAAGGTCGAAAAAGCGACCAAGCCCAAGGTCGAAAAAGCGACCAAGCCCAAGGTCGAAAAAGCGACCAAGCCCAAAGTCGAAAAAGCGACCAAGCCCAAGGTCGAAAAAGCGACCAAGCCCAAAGTCGAAAAAGCGACCAAGCCCAAGGACAGCCATGATCTTACCGCTGCGCCGGAGCTTTCGCCGGGGGCTGGCGTGCTGGCGCGGGTGTCGGTGATGTTGTCACGGGTTCCCGCTGAGCATGTTGTCCCACCGCAGCAGCCGGTTCCGCATCTGATTAGCGAGGCGCTTGCCCTATATGCGGTGGCGCGGCGATATGCGGATAAGCTGGGCAAGATTGGCTTTTCGGACGCGATGCTCGACGGACTGCACCTATATGCGCAGGCGCTCCACGAGGCGCAGGCGAAGCTAGATTCCCATCGTGGCAAGCACAGCACCCAGGCCGAGCAGAAGCTGTTTGTACACGCGTTCGACCTGCGGAATCAGCTGCTGCTCGCAGCGCGGCTGGTGCTTCGCAAGGATCGCAAGGTACTGGAGTCGCTCGACGCGATTGCGGAAGGAGAAGGGCTTGCAGATTTGGCGCGTGATCTGCTGGACCTGGCACTTGTCGCAGAGAGCTATCCAGCGCAGCTGTCACGGCTGGGCATCGGCGTGGATACCGCGTACAAAGCGCGTGACTTGGCCCGCAAGCTGACCGCCAAGACTGATTCGACCACCACGAAGACCGAGGCCGATCGCGAGGCCGAAGATCTGCGCAACCGCGCCGCCACCGTGCTGCAAGAACTGATGGCCGAGGCTCGTCTTGGCGGTGCCTACCTGTTCCGAAAGGAGCCGAGGCTGTCGCTACTGTTTACCGCGACTCACCTACCACGCCGTGGCTCGCGATAACTGGCTCGTCGGTGTGCGCTAGTTTTTCGGCCCAGTCATTGCTTTTGGCAATGAACGACGCACGCTCACCGTCGGGAATGCCGGGCTCACGGTTGGCTTTGAGTTTGGTTGGATCGACAATCCGCCCGGCCACCCGAACCTGCAATCGGAGATGCGGCGTCTCGCGGCCCGATGGCGTCGCGACGTAGCCAATCACCTGGCGCTGTTTCACGGGTTGTCCGTCAGTGAGTCCGCGGGCCAGTCGACCGAGTGGACCGTAGCTGGTTTCGATGCCGCCGCTGTGGCTGATGAAGACCGTCTGCGGTTTTCCAGCTCGACTCGGCCCGAGCTTGATCTTGCCAGCGCCCAGCGCGACCACCGGCACCTGGGCTGGGGTCTGATACTCGAGGAAATAGCGACCACGCTCACCTTGCAGCACTGGTTGGCTCGACTGAGCCGGTTGGCTGCTGCGACTCCACAGGATCGGTGCTTTGCACACGCTGCGGGTGATGCTGTCTCCGCTGTCAGTGAAGTAGAGCTGACTGGCCCCTGGTGCGGCCCCGGCATTCGGTGGGCTGCCCTCGCTGCGCAAAAAGGCGCGCAGCCGACGTGTTCGTGTGCCACCTGGTGTTGGCACGTACTCGACGGCGAGCAGTCGTCCATAGCGATAGAAGCGCTCACCCAAGTACTGTTTTTCGATGAGAACGCGGATTCGATCGCCAGCTTGAGCGTCGTTGTAAAGGTTCAGCTCGCAGGCAAAAACCTCATAGATCCGCGCCGCCAGCGATGATGTTTCCGAAGCCCTTTGCACCGCCGCGAGCAGGTCATTTTTCCCATCGAGTTTGATCTCGATCCGCTGGGTTGTCGCATGGAGTGGTTGGGTCTGTTTGACCGGTACGAAGCGATCCGCGCTGCCTGTCTGCACTCGCTCCAGGTGATAGGCCAGCGAATCGGTCAGGCGATAATCGACCGATTGCAGTCGATCCTCATGGTCGTAAAAGAAGGTCAACGACTGACCCGGCCCCAGGCCACCGGGATCGAGGACTCCTTGGAGCGCGGTCTCCAGCTCACTCTTTTGGCGCGCTGGGACCGCGACTTTGGTCAGGACGTCCGACAGCGAATCACTTGCGTGGAGCGGCTGCTCGACGATCCGCGGGTAGTCGCTCAGCGGCGGCAGCAGCTTGGGTTTTCGAACGGGTCGATTGGGCTGTGGTGGTGTTCCGACCGGACCGCTCAGTCGAGCACTCAGCGCTCGCCCGGTTTCGGCCTGCTTGAGCAGCGCTGGCAGCGACGTACCGTGGCGGTAATACAGCACATACAGGTTTATCACCAACAGCACGGCCAGCGCGCCGAGGATCTGCAGCGGTGCTCTTAGCTTCTGCCACAGCTTCTGTCCCGAGCGTCGCTCACTCCGCATTCCGACCGACCCGAAGATCTGCGGAGAGCGGGCACCTCGGGCCTTGGATCGCGGGCGGTTCCCAATACCAAGGCTTAAGCGGGCGGGCTGGCGACTACTGCGCATCATGGGAAGCAGACTTCATCAAGTACCACCAGTCTGACCCTGCGTAAAATTTCGAGGTCGCTTGCTGCTCGGAAAGGCTACAAACACCGACGAAAACTATTCGCTTACGCCATACAGATAGCGCCAGACGCGGGACTCTGGTGGGACGCCGTGGCGCAGCCGCATATCGACGATCCACGATGGCGGCGTCACCTCCGGTACCCAGACCACGATCAGTGCCTGCTCGGCCCACTGTCCATCGGCAAGCTTGTGCGCGGCCAGTTCGCCGTGGATCTCGACGATCTCGAGATGTCGGCGGACCACCGCTTCGCTAACGGTCTCGGGTAGGACGATGTCTAGGTTGGCCTGTTGGGACTCGCCGGTGGCATGGACGATCGCAAGCTGACCGGGGAGTGGCACTTGGACCGCGAGAGAAATCCGATCACCAGTCCGCAGCTCACCGATGGAAGTTGTGGCTGTCTGCGAGCTAGGTGCATTCGGATCTGGCAAGTGCTCGAAGATCACAACGGACGCTCGCTCGACAGTCAGCCGTGCGCGATCGCCCAGCGCACCATGTGCTCGTCGTGTCAGTCGTCGCCACCACTGGCGCTGTGGAATCGCTCTGTTCGAGAGGATTTGCTGGAGCCAGTGCCGCTGGGCCGCCACGACCACGGACTCGGTCGCCAGACCTTCTGGGATCGGCAGTGTCGACGGTGATTCACTGCTTGCGGCATGCATCGCGACGAGCTCTAGGATGCTCTCGCGCTCGACGTCGATATCGGGAAGTTCATCCCACAGCCCGAGTAGCCCGAGACAAGCCGAGACGGTCGATTGTTTTTCCACGAGCGCATCGATCGCAGGTATCAGCAGGGCGTGCAGCTCAGCAAACGCTCGCCGCATCGCACCGCGCTGACCTTCGTCGCAGGCTGCCTGTGCACGAGCCACCAGATCGCGTGCGGGCTCCTCCAAACTCGCTAGTGGGACAAGGAGTAGCCGCAGCGGGGGCGGCACGATCATCATCGGAGGCTATTCCTCGACGGAGGAGTTCTTGCTAAACGTCAGCCGAATGTGCTGGGGCACGTAGCGCGCATAGCGAATGAACAACAAAATCGCGATCAGCACATAGAGCATCGATAGCCCGTAGCGGACGTTGGCCTGCGGGAACGGGAGCTGCACCAGGAAGAGCAGCAGCAGCACGATTGCTTCCCAGGCCTCAAGTCGACCGTTTAGCAGCACCCCGATGCCGAGCAAGCTCTGCGAGCTGGTCAGCACCAGTTCTTCGACTTGCCGTGGATCGAGATGGAGCGCACCCGGTTTGCCCAGCGCAATCGAGTAAGCAATCGGCAGCGTGCCCACAAGTAGCGTCCACTGATTGACCTTCGAGGACAGCAGCGCTCCCATGCCTGCAGACCCGTGACCGTGCAGTGCGAAGATTGTCGCGACGATCAGCTCTGGCGCTTCCGAGGCGAGAGGGGCCAGCCATTGAACCAGGATGAAGCGATCGACGCCCAGGTGCTCACCGGTACCGATCAGCGCTTCGGCGAACGGCTCGGCGGCAGCGATCAGCGTTCCTGCCGCTACGATGAGCAGTACCGCAACAGTGATACGCCGACGCACCTTGGGAAGGCTACCCACTTCGCTGGCGACGCCAGTTAGCTCCGGCTCGGCATCGGCCCCACCCGATACACGCCAGACGTAAAAGCCAAACAGCAGCAGCAGACCCAGGCCGTTCCAGATCGCGATTTGCTCAAACATCGGCATCGTCAGCGACCACAGCGTGGCGATACAGAGGATCGTCAGGTCGACGCCATAGCCCTCACCCAGAGTGACTCCTGGGGATGGATCTTTCGGTGCGTCGGGATCGCGTTTGCGGAGCGCGGCGTAGACGCTGCACAGCGCAACCACGGACCACCCGACGCCGATCAGCAGCCGGTTCGAACCAGTCATATTGGCGGCGGCGTACTGCGCGTACTCGGGTTTCGAGGCAGCGGTCGATGCGAAATAGAGGTCGACAGCGTATTCAGGCAGCACTGCGATGAAGGCGAGCACCGCCATCGCGAGTCCCTTGGCAATGTCGACTTGGAGCGCCTCGGCAGCCCAGGCAAGGACAAATGCCGCCGAAAGTACCGCACCGCCAAAGACGAACAGCCCCTCGAGTGGAGGCAGGTGAATATGCATCGTCCGCAGCGCAATCGCGGCCATGCCACACAGCAGCGTTACGAGCAGCTTGGCGATGGCGTTACCGGACAACGAAGAACGAGAAGCGTGAGTGGTCGATTCCTCAGACAAAGGGCACCTACATTCTCAGCCTACGTCAACCGGCCGTCGCGTCGCAATGTGACGAGAAACAATAGGCATTGTTTCAGACGGCAAAATCTGATTCTAGCGCAGCCGGAGGCGGCACCACACAGACAAGCGAACCGTGGACTAGCTTTCGTCGGGTTCGTCGTCGGTAGGAGGCGGGGCGTCAGGACGTCGGAAGCGGTGAATCTTTCCACCATCGACGGCGGTTAGCTCCGGGCGATCTTTGACGACTGCAATCACCACCACTTCGGTCAGCGTGACGGCCAGATCGGGCGGCTCATTCGGGCGCTCAGCGAGGAGGAGAAAGCCGTCTTCGATGCTGATCAGAAAGCCTCCGCCCAGACAGTTGTCATGCTCGTCGCTCTGGCGCGGACCGAAGACGTTGATCTCCTGGCCGATGAAGCGCTCAAGCACCCCGAACGAGGCACGGCGCGGGAAGGACCACTTGGTTGGAGGTTTTGACATTGGCACGATTGGGTAGCGCAGACCGCTGCGCCCGGCAAGGGGCTACTTACTGCGAGCGACGGTCTGGCGGTTGTCGTGGGCCGTCTGCGACAGCTTGAGCGCCTGACGATAAAGATCGCCCGCCAGCTCGCTGTCCCCACGGGAAAGCTGGATGTCGCCGAGACGCAAATAACACGCAGCTTGCTCCACGAGATCGCCCCGACGCAGGCTCTTGACGAGCTGCCGACGGACGGCCAGTTCTTGCTGCCTCAGCGAGGGATGTGCGTCCGAAAATGGCGACTGCGGGAGGGACTCACCAACAGTCATGAGCCCAAGCTGGGGTTCACGCAGACCGGACGGTTGCGATCGATCGAAGTCTTCGGATGGTTGTGATCGATCGAAGAGTTCGATCTGGGACGAGCGCGATGGCATGGGCCTCGGTAACATCGCCTGAGCCGGTGGGCAAATTTTTCACTTTCGATCCCTAGGGCGCTATTCCCACTCGATGGTGCCGGGCGGCTTGGTGGTCAGATCGTAGACGACGCGGTTGATTCCACGGACCTCATTGACGAGGCGCGCTGCGATGGGCAAAAGCTCTGCCAGCGAAAACTCGGTGACCTCAGCTGTCATGGCATCCACCGACGACACCGCTCGGATGGCCAGCGCGTGCTCGTAGCTGCGCTGATCGCCCATCACTCCCACGGTACGCACCGGGAGCAGCGCCACAAACGCCTGCCAGGTTCGCAGGTACATGTCGCGCTGAACCAGCTCTTGATAGAAAATGGCGTCGGCTCGGCGAAGGATCTCGATGCGATCTCGGCGCAGCTCACCCACGCAGCGGATGGCCAAGCCGGGTCCGGGGAACGGGTGCAGGTGCAGGATGTCGCTGTCGATACCTAGGAGGACGCCCAGCTCTCGGACCTCGTCTTTGAAGAACGGGCGCAGCGGCTCAACGAGCTGGACGCGGGCATCCTGCGGGAAGCCACCGACGTTATGGTGGCTTTTGATGTGGGCCGCGCCCCCATGGGCTGCCGCTGCTGACTCGATCACATCCGAGTAAATGGTGCCTTGCGCGAGGTGGGTAAAGTGTTTTTCGCCGACATGTTCCGCAAAGGTCTTGACAAATAACCTACCGATGATTAGTCGCTTTTCCTCGGGATCGCTAACCCCGTCGAGAGCAGCCCAAAAGCGCTCCTGGGCATTGACCACTTCGAGTGAGATATTGGGAAAGTTGGCGAACACGCGACGGAGGTTGGTCAGGTCGTAGGCGCGTAGAAAACCGTGGTCGACGAAGAGCGCTCGGACTTTGCAGACCTGCGATAAGAGCACGGCCAGCACCGTCGAGTCGACGCCCCCGGAAACCGCACAGACGACTTCACTCACCCCGGACAGCTCGATGCGGAGCTTGTCCTTGATCTCGGACAGCTCGGCACGAAGGTTCCAGTCGGGGCTGAGTCGACAGATGTCGCGTGCGAAGGCTTCGAGCAGCAACTTTCCCTCGGGTGTGTGATAGACCTCGGGGTGAAACTGGAGGCCCCAGACCCGACGAGAAGGTAGCGAGAAGCCGGCTGGTTTGCCCGCCGATTCGAGGATCAGCTCGGCACCGGGCGGCAGCGCTACCACTGAATCGCCATGGCTCATCCACACCGGTGTCGTCGGAGAAAGCCGCATCACGAGCGGATCGCTCTTGCCTGCCAGGGTCTTGCGAACCGTCGCTGCTCCGTATTCACGGTGGGTGCTGGGCTCGACGCGGCCGCCGAGGAGTTGGGCTAGGTACTGATAGCCGAAGCACAGGCCGAGGATCGGTGCGCCAAGATCAAGCAACCCCGGGTCTGGATCGTGGCCGGTGCCCACGCTGTGGGGCGAGCCAGAAAGGATGATGCCGTCGGGTTTTCGTTGGGCGACCTCCGAAGCAGGCAGGTTGCCGGGGAGCACTTCGGTGAAGAAGCCCTGGCTGCGGAGCCGTCGAGCGATAAGTTGGGTGTACTGAGAGCCGTAGTCGAGAACGCAGAGCATGGGGAAGGCTTTCTAGTCTTCAAAGGTGCCGGAGTAGTTTGGTGCCTCGGCGGTGATCGTAACGTCGTGGACGTGGCTTTCGCGCAGACCGAAGGCAGTGATGCGACGGAACCGGGCCTTGCGTCGCAGCTCGTCGAGATTGGCTGCACCGACGTAGCCCATGCCAGCGCGTAGTCCACCGAGTAGCTGCGAGACCACGCTACCGAGAGGGCCGCGATAGGGCACCCGAGCCTCAACTCCTTCGGGGACGAGCTTCGATGCTTCGACGATGCCTTCTTGTCCGTAGCGATCCTTGCTGCCCTTTTTCATGGCCGCCAGTGAGCCCATGCCTCGGTAGGTCTTGTAGGATCGACCTTGGTAGAGCACCAGTTCACCGGGCGCTTCGTCGGTGCCAGCGAACAGTCCGCCGATCATGACCGCGTCGGCTCCGGCAGCAAGGGCTTTGGTGATGTCACCGGAATAGCGGATGCCACCGTCGGCAACGATAGCGACTCTCGGGTGGGCGCTGCGGAGGGCGCGGGTGACCTCGAGGACGGCGGAAAACTGGGCCACTCCAACACCGCTGACGACGCGGGTGGTGCAGATCGAGCCGGGGCCCATTCCGACCTTGACAATGTCGGCCCCGGCCTCGGCGAGTGCGATGGCACCCTCGGCGGTGGCGATGTTGCCACCCGATAACAGAAGCAGTGGAAAGCGCTGCTTGATGGCGCGTACCGTGTTTAATACTCCGTCGCTGTGACCATGTGCGGAATCGACTACCAACATATCGACCCCGGCTTCGACCTGGGCGGCGGCGCGCAGCATCGCTTCTTCGCCGACGCCGATCGCGGCGGCCACCATGAGGCTGCCTTGCTCATCGCGCACTGCGTCCGGATGACTCTTTGATTCTCGCCAGTCGCGAGAGGTGATGAGACCTCCGAGTCGTCCCTGCTTGTCAACGAGCGGCAGTTTTTCGAGTTTATAACGACGGAAAAAATCCTCGGCTTCGAGTCGCGTCGCACCCATCGGCAGAGACATCACCGGGGTGCTCATCACGTCGGAGACAAGCGTGTTTGGGGTCGTGACGTAGCGAATGTCGCGGCCCGTACACATGCCTACGAGTACGCCTCGATCATCGACGACAGGGAATCCGGTAATGCCCGTCTCTTCAATTAAGTTATGCACTTCGCCAATGGTGAGAGAGGGTCGCACCGTGATCGGGTTGGCGATGACCGCGTGCTGGAATTTCTTTACTCGACGGACCATCTTGGCCTGTTCCTCGGGGGAACAGTTGCGATGCAGCACGCCAATCCCACCCATGAGAGCCATCGCGATCGCAGTCTGGGCCTCGGTGACGGTATCCATTGCCGAAGACATCATGGGAATTCGTAGCTGGAGCCGCGATAGCCGGGTGGTAACATCGCAATCCGTCGGTAGCACCGACGATCGGCCGGGTAAGAGCAGGACATCATCGAACGACAGCGACACATCAAGCGCAGGGAGTGGCGGAGAGATCGATTCGACTGGCTGGCTCATGGCCGCGCATTCTACTGATTTCGCTTGGTGGTGCTGGGTCGAGTGTGTAAACCGTCGCTGACGCTAGGGAATTGGCGTGCGCGCAAAGGGCCTCATGGTACCCTGGTGCTTCTTTGGATCGCGCAGAGTGATGCAATGTCGGGTGCCTCGACGATTCCTTCCACGGGTTCTCCATCCAGCTCCTCTGAGACGGGCGTGCTCGACGATCCGAGCCTGTATCTAAACCGCGAGCTGTCGTGGTTGGACTTCAATCAGCGAGTTCTCGATGAGGCATCCGATCCGTCGGTGCCTCTACTGGAGCGGCTCAAGTTTTTGAGCATTACCTGCTCGAACCTCGATGAATTCTTCATGGTTCGGGTCGCGGGCACCAAGCAGCAGATCGCATCAGGGTTGATCGAGACAGGGGCTGATGGACTTCTGCCGCAGGATGCGCTCAGTCGGGTGGCTCAGCGGGCGCAGCGGATGGTCAGCGACATCTACCGGCTGTGGCACAAAGAGCTTCAGCCGCGTCTTCATCAGGTCGGAATCGACCTGCTTACCGTCACGGAGTTAGAGCCGGAGCAGCGGCGCTTTGTGTACGCCTATTTCAACGCCCAGGTGTATCCGGCGCTGACGCCACTGGCGGTCGATCCGGGACATCCGTTCCCGAATGTGCGCAACAAGACGCTCAACCTGGCGATTTTGCTACAGCGTGGATCGTCGGTGAATCGGGGCCAAGAGGCCAGCTTTGCGGTCATGCAAGTGCCGAGCGTGTTCAGTCGGCTCGTTGAGATTCCCACACCTGGTCCTCGGCGCGTGTTTGTGTGCTTGGAAGACGTGATCTCTTTACACGTGGCCGATCTGTTTCCAGGGACGCGGGTTCTTGGCTGCTGGCCGTTTCGGGTGCTGCGCAATTACGACATGACCATCGACGAGGAGGAGTCGATGGATCTGCTGCAGACGATCCAAAAGGAAGTACGTCGTCGCGATCGACAGGCAGCGGTGCGGCTCGATTGTCCGACAGGAATGGATGTGACAGTGCGGCGCTTTTTGGAGCGGGCGCTGGAGCTAGACAGTCAGGACGTGTACCCGGTGACGGGGCTGCTCAATCTGACCGACCTGATGGAAATCTACGCGAAGGGGCAGACCAGCGAGGCGCGTGACCTGTACGACGAGCCGTTTGTGCCGAAGGTACCAGCGCGACTGCAGGACGCGAGCACGATGTTCGAGGCGATCGCCCAAGGCGACATCGTGCTGCATCAGCCGTACGAGTCGTTCGAAAGCGTGGTCGACTTCATCGAGGAGGCGGCCGAAGACCCGAACGTGCTGGCGATGAAGGCGACGCTGTATCGAACATCGGGGAACTCGCCGATCGTCGCTGCGCTGGTGCGTGCGGCAGAGCTTGGCAAACAAGTAACGGCGCTCGTCGAGCTGAAGGCGCGCTTTGATGAAGAAAACAACATCGTGTGGGCGCGTAAACTCGAGGAAGCAGGGGTTCACGTCGTCTATGGACTGATCGGTCTGAAGACCCACTGCAAAGTCGCGTTGGTGGTTCGTCGCGAGGGTAGCGGCATTCGTCGCTATGTCCATTTGTCGACGGGGAACTACAACTCCCAAACCGCCAAAATCTACACCGACCTATCGTTTTTTACCTGTCGCGAAGAGTTTGGAATCGATGCGAGCGCGCTGTTTAACATGCTGACCGGCTACTCGCAGCCGCCACGCTGGCATCGATTTGTCGTCGCTCCCCTCGGGCTGCGTGAGCGCATTCTCGACCACATCGAGGCCGAGGCGCAAAACGCTCGGGCGGGTCGACCGGCGCGGATCATTGCGAAGATGAATGCCCTATCGGAGCGCGACGTGATGAAGGCGCTATGTCGGGCCTCGCAGGCGGGGGTGCAGATCGACCTGATGGTCCGCGGTCTGTGCTGTCTTCGGCCGGGGGTGGCCGGGGTGACCGACAACATCCGAGTGATTTCGATTGTTGACCGCTTCCTCGAACACAGCCGGATTTTCTACTTTGAGTCGGGCGGTAAGCAGGATCTGTACATTTCGTCGGCAGATTGGATGAACCGCAACTTCCAGCGCCGGGTCGAGGTGATGTTTCCGGTCGAAGATCCGAAGCTGCGATCACGGATTCTCGACGAAATTTTGCACATTTCGCTGAGCGACAACCAGCGGGCGCGCATTCTCCGACGCGATGGCAGTTACGAACGGGTTGTGCCAGGCCCAACGGAACAGCCGCTGCGGTCGCAGGCGCGCTTCATCGAGCTTGCCAAGGCGCAGGCAACGGTGCCGCTCATCGATCGAGGTCTGACGATCCGTCCGACGATGAGGCTGACGGCGCGGACGTTGGATGGCAGTGATCGTCCGTCACCGGGGGTGCCGCGTACTCCGACGCGAAGCCTGCTGTCCCAACTTGCGACGTCAGGTGATGGCGGTCCGTCGTCGGGTAGTGGGGGATCGACGAAGTAAGGCCTACGATCGGGGCGCGAGCTGAGGCAGCGCAGGGGCGGCAACGACCGGGTTTCGGAGTCGACCAATGCCGTCGGCAAACAGCTCGATGACATCACCCGGCGAGAGGTTGCCCACGCCAGCCGGAGTGCCCGTCGTAATCACGTCGCCTGGTTCGAGCGTCATGACGTGGGAAATGAAAGAAACCAGTTCTTCGATGCTGAAGATGAGCTCGTCACTGGCTCCGTCTTGGACGAGCTTGCCGTTTAGGTGGCTCTGAATCGCTGCTTTGCCCAGATCGAAGTCGGTGGAGATTACCGGGCCGAGCGGACAGAAGCTGTCAAAGCCCTTGGCGCGGGTAAACTGCCCGTCCTTTTTTTGCAGATCGCGCACCGTGACGTCGTTGCACAGTGTGTAGCCGAGAACATAGTTCATCGCGCTGGACACCGGCTGACGATGGCAGCGTCGACCAATTACGACCGCTAGCTCACCTTCGTAGTCGCAGCGCTCGAAGCCGGGTGGGCGGGCAATTGCACGGCCCGGCGATAGCAGCGCCGATGGTGGCTTGAGAAACAGCAGTGGCTCTACCGGAATCGGCTTGCCCATCTCTTTTGCGTGATTTCGGTAATTGCTGCCAACGCCAATGATCTTTTGCGGCACGACCGGCACGAGGAGTTCTACCTCGCTACCATCGGGGTCGTCTTGCCACTCTTTGGGCGTATAAGCAAAGCGCTCGCCGGTGGGCCGACCACCCAGCAGAGGATCACCGTCGAGCAGCTCAACTACCTCGGGTTCATCGTCGAGAACTCGACCAAAGCGGGGCGCACGGTCCGGCTTTTGGAGCAGGCGGAGAAGCAGCATGGGCCTTTCATATCACGGACTTGGCTGCCGGCAAGCAGGCTCATCGACCCCTATCGTCGCTCAGTAGGCGTACCGGCGGCTCCACGTGTTCTGCGACCTGTTCGTCAATCAGTCGCAGCGCTCGGGTTAGCTCGCCAAGCTGGGCGGTCCACGTGGACACCTCGTCCTCATCGCACTCGGCTAGGAGGGCGCGCACTTCATCCATGGCGGCGACGATATTTGTGCGAGCGGCGAGAGCTTGCGCAACAAAGGCTTGAGGCTGCGTCGACATGCCCGAACACTAGCCTTTACCTGCAGAGCTTGGCTAGGTGCCGTCTTCTTTGCGATGGGCGAAATAATCGCGGGCCCACCGCTGAAGATCCGGCTTGTCACTGTTCCACTCCCACGCTCCATCTGGGGATAGGCGCAGATCGCGGAAGGGATCGAAACCGAGGGCCGTCAGCTCGACATTGCGATCGCTGTAGCGACGGTATTCGTGATCACCGTGCCACAGGTGAAGCACCGTGCCGGGCGTGGCAACGAGCCGTCCTTGTGCGTGAGCGAAGAACCGGTCGCAGTAGCGGCGGAAGTGTTCGCGTTGAGGGGTGGATTTTCCAAGTACCTTGTCGATGCACTTGGATTCGTGGTCTCCCACGGCAGCATGGGCAATCAGATGATCACCGCTACCGGATAACGCGGTGTCGTACAGGCCAGTGCGGAGCAAGATGTCTCGGCGAGCGGCCCAGCCAAAGCCGGTGTGACCGTGCTCGTGATAGTGGCCACCGAGGTGAATTTTCGGTTGTCTGGCGTAGATTGCGGCAAAGCCATCGAGGATCTCGCCTTCGCCGCGATAGGCCGTGTGATGGCGGGGCAGACGGATGACCTGGGAAAAGACTTGGACAATGGCGTGGGTGTCGAGGAGCCGGGACGTCTCGACGGCCCAATCAGTGCGCTCGAACAAGATGTCCGCGTCGAGCCAGGCGACCTTGGTGCAGGTGGGCGGCAAGGTGGTGATGGCGACGTTCAGCAGTCGTTCTTTTTGCCACAGCACGGATTCGCAGCGGCACTTCCGGACGTCGGGACCGTCGGGAAGGACGAAGGGCTCATTGCCAAACGCGCACTCCACGGTGAGCAGGGGCACGCCGCTACGGCGCAGGCTGTCGGCAAAGAGCGCGTAGTTGTGGGCGCGGGTCTGATAGCCGTGCGGGTTGTAGTAGGCGGCGATGACCCAGAGATCGTTGACTGGTTCATAGCGGGACGCCGGAAACAGGGCGCGCATCTAGTTCATTTTACTTCTGTCGTGCGGCCGAATCGGGAAAGAGGGTCTTTTGTTGCTCACGGGCGGTTTCGATATCGGCCTGGTATTTGAGGACCAGGTTGAGCGTTTCCTCGGCGAGCTGCGCGTCGAGGGTGCTTTGGCCGAGGACGGTCAGGGCGCGAACCCATTCGACGGTTTCGGCGATGCTCGGGCTCTTTTTCAAATCGAGCTTCCGCAGGGCTTGGACGACGCGGACGACTTCGGCGGTGAGCTGCTCGGGGGCATCGGGGAGCCGGCTCCGCACGATCTGTAGCTCGCGGCCCGGATCGGGGTAGCTGATGTGAAGAAACAGGCAGCGACGCTTGAGTGCGTCGGTCATTTCCCGGGTGCTGTTCGAGGTGAGCAGCACCAGTGGCATGTGACGGGCATGCAGCGTGCCTAGCTCGGGAATGGAGACTTGAAAATCGGACAGTACCTCGAGCAAAAACGCCTCAAATTCGGCCTCGGCGCGATCGACTTCGTCGATGAGCAGCACGACCCGCTTGGGTGCCCGCAGGGCTTTGAGTAGCGGACGAGCGAGCAAAAAGCGCTCGGAAAAAAAGGCATCTTCATGACTGGCAATCCGCGCCACGGCCTCCGCCAGCGATAAGGTGCCCGAGAGCAGCTCCCCGATTTTGTCGCGCAGGATTTGGGTATACAGAAGCTGCTTGGGATAGGCCCACTCGTACAGGGCCTTGGCCTCGTCGAGACCTTCGTAGCACTGGAGCCGATACAAATCGGTGTCGAGCGTCTCCGCTAGCACTTTGGCCAGCTCGGTCTTGCCGCAGCCCGCCGGGCCCTCGATGAGCAGTGGCTTGTGGAGGCGCTCGGCGAGGAGCACGCTCGTGGCGATGCGGGTATCGGCGATGTAGCCGTGGGCCCGTAGCTTGCTCTGGACCTCGGCAGCGGTTTGGAAAATCGGCGGATCGGTGATGACTTGGGTCATGGCGAAGTGGTTGTCTTAGCAGCACTGATAGCGGGCGGCGAGCGGTGAGTCCGATGCGTCGCGATGCCGCCGGATGCGACCATTTTCGGCGAGGTGCTCGAGAATCTTCCAAGCTGCGAAGGCTTGCTCGCTCGATTCGGCTCTGTCGGCCAACTCCACAGCGGTGCGCGGCTGTTCATCCATCGCGGCGAGCAGCCGTTTTTGGAGCGCGAGCATCCCCGCCGCCGCTCGTTTGCCCGCCTCGACCCCAGGTTGATGGTAGGCGTTCACGTGAACCAGCTCGGCATAATATCCGACGGTGCGTTCAAATAGAGCGATCAGCGCGCCCAGGGTCCGTGCCGACAGCTCAGTGATCGTGAGGGTCAGGCTCCTCCGACCTTTTTCACTCAGCGCTTGCTCGGTGCCAAGGAGAAACCCGAGTAGATAGTCGCCGGGCGTCACGTCCTCTTCGACAAACAGCGTCCCATCGAGCAGCGGCGACGGCTGACTGCGATCCCGCAACACCTCGATGAAGGTGACAAAGAAATTGTCCACACCGTCTCGGAGCTGCTGAACATAGGCGTGCTGATCGGTCGCGCCTTTGTTGCCGTAGACGGCGATGCCTTGGTGAACCGTGCGCCCGTCGCGGTCGTGCTCTTTGCCGAGCGACTCCATGATGAGCTGTTGCAAGTAGCGCGAAATCAGCTCGAGCCGATCTTTGTAGGGCAGTACCACCAGATCGCGACGGCCGATTCCGTCGGTGGCTTTGTACCAGCAGACCGCCATCAGCATCGCCGGATTGTGCGTAGGCTCGGGGTTGCGAGTGGCATCGTCCATCGCTTTGGCACCGCTTATCAGCTCATCGATAGGCAGTCCTTGTAGCGCGGCGGGCAGCAGTCCGACTGCGGATAGCTCCGAAGTCCGTCCACCCACAAAGTCCCACATCGGAAAAGTCGCCAGGAATCCCGTCTGCTGAGCGGTTTTATGAAGCTCGCTGCCGTCTTGGGTGATGGCAACGGCGTGTTTGGCGAAGACCAGTCCCGCCTGGGAAAACGCGGTTTGCGCCGCCAGCATGCCGTTGCGTGTCTCCTTGGTGCCGCCCGACTTCGACACCACCAGCACCAGCGTTGCACCAAGACCACCGTCGCCACGGGCGATTTGGTCCAGGATTCGGTCGAAGCCGTCGGGATCGGTGTTGTCAAAAAAGTACGGCTGAAGCTTGTCGTGTACGCCACCGAGAGCTGCTGCGACGAGCTGCGGACCCAGCGCGGAGCCGCCGATGCCGATTACGAGCAGTTTCTGAAACAGTGCTCCCGTCGAAGAACGGAGCTGTCCGCCGTGAACGGCGTGGCAAAAATCGAGGATTTTCCGTCGACATTCCACGATCGCCTGGCGAATGCTTCCGGTTGGTGCGCGGCTTGGGTTGCGCAGCCAGTAATGACCCACCATGCGCTGCTCATCGGGGTTGGCGATCGCACCATTTTCCAGCGCGATCATGGCGTCGTGGGCACGATGGAGCGCGGCTCCGTAGCGACCGGGCCAGTCGGGCGGTAGTTCCATCGCACCGGCATCGATGCGGCACTCGCACAGCGGTTCTCCCTTGCTCCCGGTTACGAGCACCGTCGAGAGCAGGTCACGTCGAGACAAGGAGTGGGTATAAGGCATGATTTCTATTCACTATCGTACGCTGTTTGGTTGCTGGTTTGGCTTTGCTTACCGATGCGGCCCTTTGCATCATCTTGGCCATGCGCGCCTTGCTGCTTTCCGACCAGCTCTCGTTTTCCGACGGAGTATCCGTTCCCACGCCCTCTCTCGGTGAAGCGCTCGTGCAGGTCTCCCAAGCGGGCATCTGCAACACCGACCTAGAGCTTGTTCGCGGCTACATGGGCTTTGCGGGCATTCCGGGTCATGAGTTTGTCGGGCGACTCGCTGCGGTTCCTCCCGGCCTGTGCGACGAGTCTGGGCAACCTCTTACCATCGGGAGCCGGGTGGTGGCAGAGATCAACTGCTCACCCCCAGGCGGGCCGCATCTGCCAGCGCTGCGGGCGCACGATCCGAAGCGGACCACACTCGGGATTTTCCGTCGCAACGGCGCGTTTGCGGAGTATCTGACGGTGCCTTCCCAGAACCTGCATCGAGTGCCGGATTCGGTGAGCGATGATCAAGCAATCTTTGTCGAGCCGCTGGCGGCGGCGCTGCAGATTCTTGAGCAAGTGAAGCTGGCCCCGACAGACCGAGTGGCGGTACTGGGAGACGGCAAGCTGGGACTTCTGTGTAGCCAAGTGCTGGCGCAAGGTAGCGCCGCAGTGGTGTGGGCGATTGGGAAACACCCCAGCAAGCTGGCTCTGCTTGACGGACACGGCGGGCGCGGGGTTACTACCTGTCTGCTCGGAGATGTGGAAGCGCGGGTACCCGAGCTGTTCGACACGGTGGTGGACTGTACGGGTTCACCGGCTGGGCTTGAGCGGGCGATTTCGCTGCTGCGTCCGCGTGGCACGCTGGTCCTAAAAAGTACCTATGCACCGCCCTCGCTCGGGGAAGATCCAGCACGGTTGCGCCAGGCCCAGACCCAACTTCAGCAAGCGCTGACCAAAGTAGTGATTGATGAGATCTCTGTGATAGGTTCGCGGTGTGGACCTTTTGGCGCTGCGCTACGGATGCTTTCAGAGGGGAGAGTACGCGTCGAGCCCCTGATTCATTCGCGGTTCCGTTTAGCAGATGGAGTAGCGGCGTTTCGTGCGGCGGCGGAACCGGGAGTCCTCAAGGTGGTGCTGACTCCCTAACAATCCGAAACAGGACGAAGCCATCTTGGCCGTCGTTCGGTTCGGGTCGGAAGCGCAGTGCAAACCAGCTAGCGCGGTGCTCCGGCTGCAGACTAGCGATGGGATCGGGGCGTGGATCGGGGCTCTGTGTGGATGGAGACAATTCGATAGTTGTGCATCGCCATGGCCTGGGTCAGACCCGACTCTAGCGTCGAAAACGTTCTGACAAATCCCAGATCAATTCCGAGCAGTACCAGCGTTCGGGCGACCTCTGCGGAGATTCCCACCAGCATGCATTCGACACCGAGCAACTTGGCAGCTTGAACCGTTTTTACCAGCGAGTTTGCGACATGGGTGTCGACAAGTGGGACTCCCGTGATGTCGATGATGACCACTCTGGCGGAATGGTTGGTAATGGCAGACAGAGTACTTTCCATCAGCAGAGACGCCCGCGATGTGTCAATTTCACCGACGAGTGGGAGCAACAAAATTCCATCCCACAACCGCACCACAGGCATCGCTAGTTGATGGATCGTCTTCTGTTTGTCGATGAGCTGCTGTTCCAGTTGGATAAGCTCTGCTTGCTTGTGTTCCGCCGCAACCTTTCGGAACTGCTCAATCTCTCCTTCGATCGTGGCATCGGACGCACGGATAGAAAACTCCACCGCGTAATCGTCTCCGTCAAGGATACGCTGATCGGCCCAGCAGCTTACCCCGAGCGCGTGACGGAAGATGCCAATGATCTTCCCTTGCAGAAACGGACAGCCCCACCGAAAGGGCATCTGCGCTTGAGCCCGCAGCTCCCAGGCATTGCGGACTCGGACGACTGCGCATCGGTTCTTTTCGTCGAACTCCCGAAGCTCGAAAATGCCCCATCCAGCCACACCGACGGCTCGTCCCCAGGCCAAGAATCCCTCGCTGAACGTCGATCCCAGCTTGGTGACCATGAATTCATAGTCTTCCTTGGTGCCTTGACTGGACTCATACGCGATCAGAAGTCGTGCCAGCTCCACACCGACTTCCGCAATCAGCGGTGCCAGCATGCGGTACAGAGACGGATTGAGCCAGAACAGCGCGGACGGAATGCCATAAAAGCTGAGGAGTCCTGCGTCCAGGTCCACTTCGACGGGGGCACCATGCAGCGTGGCACGAAAGGGCGTTTGCATCGCCAGGATTATCGTCCCAAAGCAGACGCTACGGAATGCCAATGTGCTGGCGGAACGATCGAAACTTGATCAAACCCATCACACAGACCGGATGGTCGGGCTACTTTTCGATGTCTAGCTTGTGGGAGTTGCCTTCTTGGGAATAGCGTTGCGGATCGATGCCATGTCGCTCAATGAGTCGACGCAACTGGGTTCGGTGGAGTCCGAGAGCGCGAGCGGTTCCGGCCACGTTACCTTGATGCGTGCGCAGCGCTTGTTCGATGCGCGCACATTCACCGGGATCAAGACCCTTCAGTGAAGGAGGTGTGTATTCCTCGGCGTTGTACTCAGGAGTTTGGGAGACAGATCGGAGCACGGTGCCTGCTCCTTCAGGAAGATGACGGGATTCGATGCGTGGGCAGGTTTGAATCGCAGCGTTTTGGACCGCGCTGCGCACCTCAACCAGTAGTTCCCGAATGTTCCCAGGCCATGGCCGTAACAGACAGACTTCAACGAGAGATGCATGAACGGAAGCCATGGTGGTGGTCCGCTTTACTGCTGCGTCAATGAGCCAAGGAATCTCCTCGATGCGCTTACGCAGAGGTGGAATCTGCACGCACGGACGGGCAATTCGGTAGTACAAATCCTCGCGGAAGCGCCCCTGTGCGACCAAGTATTTCAGGTCCTTATTGGTCGCAGAACAGATATGCAGAGCGACGAGATGGGGACGATTGGCACCGAGCGGCAGCAATTCCTTGGTTTCGATCACCCGCAGGAGCTTGGCCTGCACCTGCAAATCCAAATCACCAACTTCATCCAAAAACAGAGTCCCGCCGGCTGCCGCTTGGATATAGCCGTCGGCATGACTGTCTGCACCCGAGAAAGCCCCGCGCCGGGCACCAAACAGGAGTCGTTCTGCTACACCCTGCGGAATCGCTGCGCAGTTGACTGCAACGAACGGACCCCCGTGATGTGGACCACTGTCATGATAGGCATGCGCGACCATCTCTTTTCCGGCACCGCTCTCACCGGTGATGTGCAAGGTGTCTCCAAAGAGGGATGACTGTTTGGCCAGCGCAAAGACATCTTGCAGAGCTGGCCCCAACACCTTCCCTGCGTTCAAAATGACCCCCCGCAGAAACAGTGGGGCAATGTCGGGATAGATCCCAAACAGAGAGTCTCCCATCCGGATCACGCGCTGCACTTCGCAGGGCTGGTTGGCTGGGATTGCGCGGCCATCGACAGCGGTGCCATTGTGGCTGCCCAGATCCGTTACCAGGAAACGTCGACCGTCGTATTGGATGCGGGCATGTCGGCGTGACATCCGCTGATCCGGATCCATCCCGTGGCTGCCTCGGCCAACTTCGACGATGCCGTTTACGAGCGGGATCACAACGGTGGTGGGAGTGCCGCAGCGAAATAGCAAAGCAATACCAGGACTTCGCTCCGTGGTGAGGAGCTGATCGGAGCGGGGAGTCTCCGCCTCTTTCAAGGTCGAGGCATGGTCGGACATGCGCCCATTATACGGGAGTGAGCGCTGGCACAGGCGATGGCACAAGACCTGGCACAACAGTGTGCCACTTGGCTGTGCCAGCCTGATCTCACAGGTGGGATATCTGACTCCTATCTATCATGACATAGGGAAAGGAGTCGCATTCCTAAGCGTTCGGAATGGCTTAGGAAATACTCCAAATGGCCAAAGAGCCAGTCACCCCAGGTGACGCTGAGCCTGATCTGGTTTGGTGGCATGACCTTTGCCTAATACACAGGGTAGATGTTCGGACGCAGAGAAAATGTAGTTTTATCCCAAGGGATTGCGGATGGCAGCGCTTGCCAGTCTGCGCTACCCGCTCTCTGTTCCGCAAAAGTCATCTTCAACCGGGGGATTTCTATGAAACGCTCAATTTTTTCGTCGACGATCGGTTTGTCTTTGCTTGTACTTGGTGCCTGTACAAATGGTACCGCTACGGACCAAGACAGCGTTGAGAAGAACCTCAAGGTCTGTCAGGCCCGCGATCCGGAAACCGGAGCTTGCGCGGACAACAACGGCGATGACATCAACAACCCACGAGCGGCGGGCTATGACTTCACGATGGGGCATTCCGACTGGGGTACGCAGTTTCGCTACCGGCTGACCGGGTTCTATCCCAAGGCCGGTGGCTGGGCAGTGCGCGGCTGGCGATTCGATACGGACCCCAGCTCGCTCGATCCCAACGTCAGCGCGAACGGCGAGGTCATGGGACTACAGTTTGGCGGCAAGCTCTTTGCGGTCAAAGACATGAGGGTTGACCGCACCAGCTTGACCGTCCGCTTCTGTGATGCCGGCGGCGTCACTTGTGATACCTGGAGCGTCGACCAGATGTTCACCAAGGGGGCCGTGCTGGTGCTGGCCCTGCCCAATCCGAGTGGCCGTGGCGCTACCTACTTCAACTGGACGTTTGCCTCGGGGCAGTTCCCTGTCGAAAAAGTCAAGGCGTGGGGGGCCGATGTCTCGGGTCAGCTTGTCTATACCGCTGCCAAGGGACAGATCCCGACCAGTCTCTGCAAAGGCAGCGGTGGTGCCGACGAGTTCGTCGTGTTTCAGCAGGGCTATCACTGGGATCCCGACACCTTCCAAAAGTTCACCGATCCGCTCGCGATTACGGTGACGTGTGAGGAAGGTGCCATCGCGGAAGGTCTGGCGCGAGGCTACAGCCCCTGGTCCACGGCGAATCAGCAGGACGGTTCGGTGGCCAACATGTCCGACTGGCAGCAGAGCTTCATTCACATGAAGACGGCCAACTACTGTGGCGATGGGCGCACGCATACGGTTCATGGCACCAAGTACTTCATCAGTGCTCCGCTGGATCTGCCGCGTGACAAGGATCCGATCGATAAGCTGGAAGCCATCTGGGGACCGGACGGTGCCTTCTGCGTGAACCAGACTGCGCCGACCGATAACCGTCGTCACCCCGAGATTGCGATGGGCTGTGCGGTGGCGATTCCGGAATGTGATGCCGCGACTGCCGATGCGCGCAGTAAGACCAATCTGTTCAACGGCATTCCGTAGCTTCGACTCGCTAGACGCAGAGCAGGGATTCACTCTGCTCTGCGAGCTGGCTTAGCGTCTGTCTTCCCGCTGCGTCCCGATCCACTATTCCTTTAGATACGCTGCATACTCCCGCTTCAGCAGCGGGTTCACAGACAGCGCTTTGTTCCAGACTTCCTGCGATTCCTTCCGCACTGCCTCTGCCAAAGAGACATCTTGGACGAGCGCCGCCTTTTGTCGCAACAGCACCGCCTTCATCGCCAGGAGTGGACCAGAGGTAGCGTTCACTTTGAGTCCCTGCTCTGCTGTCGCGAGGCCCTCCACAATTCGCGCCTCCCGGGCGGCTCCCTTGAGCATGATGGCCAAGAAGTACAGCGCACGGGACTTCTCGATCAAAGAATCGGTGGACTCCGCGTTCAGTTCTACCGCCTTGGTTGCTGCGGCAAGCGCAGAGAGTATGTCTGCTTGGTTTGGCTCGTGCTGCTGGGCTTTCCAGCGCGCTTTGACCAGCAGCAGTCGAGCTTCGAGCATGAAGGGCGCTTCGGCAAGAGTATCGAAGGCTTTGCAAGCCTGGAGAGCCAGCAGAGCGTTCTCAACAGCAGCGGTTGGATTTTGCTCGGATAATAGGAGCCACTCTGCTTCCGCTAGGTCCACATAGCGAGAGTACAAGCACTGCGAGAACATACTCTTATCGAGTTTACGTTGTGCTGCCAGGTAGTCACGCGCCGTGTTGACTGCCAATGTGGGACTGTCGCCCCGCTGCAGTGTGTGCAGTGCGTGGTTGATCCACAGACCGGCCATGTTGCGCTGAAAGATGAGGTAGTTGGCACAGCCAGCGCCGCAGCGTTCCACCAGTTGCGTTGCTTCTGCCATGAGATCGTCGAAGTCCAGACCATGCTCCAAACTGTAGTCTGCATACTGAGCCTTCGACATCACCACGGTGTTGTATGCGAAGAGGTACTTGGGATCGAGAGATATTGCACGCCTCGCAGAGGCCATGGCCTGACGCAATCTGTTGCGAGGGTCTTCGCCCTTGTCTAGCTGATATGTGCCCCACGATGAATAACAGATACCCAGATCGTTGTGTGCCCAAGGAAAATTGGGAGCGAGAGTGAGAGCTTGCTGCAGCGCACGTTCAGCTTTCTGCCAAGTCGGCTCTGGGTTCTGCTGGTGCCCATGCTCGTATACTCCTCGCCAGGTCAGCGCATTGCCAAGACTATCCCAGGCAATGAAGTTCAACGGATCTCGTTTGATGGCTTGCTCGGCAAAGTCAATCGCCAGGTTGTACGTGGCTTGCTTGTTGCCCTTGAACTTGAACGACTTGGCTGTCAAAAACTGTACCCGAGACGCTTCCAGGTACCCGGTGGCGCTGCTTGGCAGGGACGTGATGGTCCTTTCGGCTGCACTCTGCGCGGCAGCAAAGGACTGGTCCTGCGATTTGCCCTGTAGTCGGTCAAGGTCGGCAAGATCGATCAGAGCCCGCGCCAGCGCTGCAGATATGAGTCCATCAGAACGACTAATATCAGCGGCCAGTTGATAGTGGCTGATCGCTTGGCTTAGGAGCGTCCGTGCTTCGTCCTGTTTTCCGTCGCTGATCTTGGTCAGTGCTTGGGCATGCGCCACTTCTCCGCGCAGCTTCGCCGCTTCCGATAGCCATGGGGTCTGGGTCAGGGCGGCCTGTGCCTTTTGATCGGCCTCTAGAAATCGTCCAGCGTAATATGCGAGCAGTCCTTCGATGTACTCAGGAGAGTCAAGAGTGAGAGCATTCCGTTGTGCCAGTGCCTTCTGGAGCGCTGCGGTGGCGGGATCGAGCAGCTCGCGCTGGAGTTCCTTTTGTCTTTGCTCAACCCAGGTTTTTTCACCAGAGCGTCGCGCTTCTAGGAGGGCTTCATGATACAGCTCGCCAAGGACTCGTCCGCGAGCGGCATACAGCTCGGGGCCTCTCTCACCCAGACGCATCGCCTCCTCTAGGTGGTGTCGCGCCGACTTGTGTTCATGCAGCGACAGATGCCCACGTCCGAGCGCATAGTGTCCAAGTCCCGCCGCTAGCTCACCATAGGAACGGAGTCGCGACTCGACCTGCGCCATCCGCTGGCGCACCATCTGTTGCTCGCGCTCGACGTTGTGAAGCGGAAGCGCATACGCGGTACGGACCAGCCACTCGATGTCCTTGCTGTCCTGCGCGATCTGTCTTTGCAGCTCACTTTGCTTGCGTGCAACGTAGCTTTGGCGGATTCCGTATCCGGCAAAGCCGATCACGCTGATCAGGAGAGACAGCACCAGTGCCGCCGCCGGTTTGTTCTGCCGCGCCCGCCATTTGAGTCGATAGACCAGCCCGACTTTCTTGGCGACAATCTTCTCGCTGTGTAGGAAGCGTGTCAGATCTTCGGCCAACGCCTGCGCCGTTTGATAGCGCTGTTCCTTGTCTTTGGTCAGGCAGCGCGCACAGATCGTTTCGAGCGCCTCTGGCATCGTTGGCGCAACGCTGCGCAGCGTCGGGGCTTCCTTGGTCATCACGTTGAGGATGACGCTGACGACTGTCTCATCTTCGAACGGAGCATGTCCGCTGAGGATGTCGAACAGCGTCGCTCCCAGGCTGTAGACATCCGATCGCCTGTCCAGATGTCGGGCTTCGCCGCGTGCTTGCTCGGGTGACATAAACGCAGGTGTTCCCATCACTGCGCCCGACTCAGTCAGTCCTTGTCCTTCTCCTGCTTCGCGAGCCAGACCGAAATCCATCACCACCGGCACGACCGATCCATCTGGTCGCTTTTCGATCATGATGTTGGACGGCTGATGGTCCGTTTTGCAGTTCTCGTCGAAAAATGGCTGCTTTGCATCAGAGACGGGAAGGGTGCGGGAAAACGCTATGTCGCTTGATTGTCGACAGGACTGGTCGCATTCCTACATCGTTCCTTTTCGTTTACTCAGACGAACCATGTCCTAGCGCCTCGGCGTCCGCTCCTCCGTCGCGTGCGAGCGCTGCCTGGAGTCCACGCAGACCCTGTTGCACCACTTCCGGAACACCCGCCAAACGACAGAGACGCTTCAATTCCATTCCATAGTAGCCTCGATTGCAACGCTTGTGGGTGGCTGGACAGTACAGCAGTTCGCTCGGACGCTTCTGTTGCACCAGAATCGCGCTGGCGAAGCGAACCTGTAGAATGGGGACAGGCATCACATCTTATGATCTTCCATCACTCCCTTCGTCCGCTAAAATACATGCCCCTCTTGCTGGCGCTCTTCATCTCGCACGCCGCGGGGGCCGATCCCCACCCTTTCTCGCTCGGCGCGGGCGCGGGACCGAAGAGCCCCGTTGAGATCGCGCTCGTCAAGGAATCGCTGGCCATCCGCGTGGGCCTGCGCAGCGCTGACGTCACTGCGGACATCGACCTCCAGAACCAGGGACTTGCGCACGCTTTCGAGGTGGGCTTTCCCTGCGAGAACGGCGTAAAGGCGCAGTCACAGGTAGCACTCGATTGCGGTACTCCGATCCGGGTCACGGTCAACGGCAAGCACCGAGAGACGACGAAGCGCGAAGTGAACGGTGCGTGCGAGTATGTCTGGAAGATGGAGTTCGCCGCCGGGCAGAGGACCAAGCTGCGCGTTGCCTATACGACCCGCCTGGTCAATGATCGCTATGACGCGCCGATGTATGGTGCCCTGCTCCTGCTCTATCGCCTGTCGACGGGTGCGGACTGGGCGGGGCCGATCAAGACGCTTGATATGACAGTACAGCTGCCGACGGACGCGATTGCATGGATCGGGCCTCCGGGCTATACGCGGACGCCGAAGCAGATCGAATGGCACCTCACCGACTACGAACCGACGTCGGAGCTGATGATCCTGTTTCATCCGGAGTTCATCGGGTACTTCGAAAAGGCTGATAAAAAGCTGTCTGTGCTAAAGGGGGAGGCGCGGGAACGCCTCGCTGGCGAGTATCGGGAAAGGGTGAAGCGGTTTGCCGCGAGCGGTGAGAGCATGCAGGAAGTGATGGCGCACTTGCTGCCGATCTTCCGCCTGCCACCGCCAAAGGACGGCTTCCGTGAGACGCTTGCGGAATCGGTGAAGTTGATGGAACGGCAACTTGCGAAGTGAATCGCCCTGCTGCTTCGACGGATCGGCGCTGTCGACCTGGCCATCCGGAAGCGCGCCGATAATCCTATGCAAACGGCTTCCACGCCAGGAAGTCCTAGTTCGAGCCCCCCATCCCTGCTTCGCTTCGGTCGACTCGACAATAGATACTCCTTTCGCTGAGATTCGTTTCTTCGGGCCTGGAACTGAAGGGCGAACGGGGCACTAGATAAGCTAGGCTGGTAGAAGCTGGCGCAGTCGCTGTAACTCCTGCCCGGTGAGGCTGGTTTGCAGCAGTGAGGCGAGTTGTTCGACATCGGTCCCGCTTGAGCCCCGTGTATGGAGCAGCTCAGCGACCCGACGCAGACCGGCGTTGGCCACACTGCTGGCATCGGCATAGTGACGGGCGGTCGTCGCAAACGATGCGTGACCGAGAGCGGCGGCAACGTGCTGCGCGGTGGCTCCAGCGTCAAGAGCGAGCGTGGCGTTTAGGCCGCGCAGACTATGCGGACAGACTCTTGGGAGTCCGAGCTGCTGGCACAACAGCGTGAGTCGATAGCGGATGATGTCACGGGTGTGGAGCGCGTCCCCCAGCGGACCAAGGAGCGGTGCGTCAGCAAGTTTGTCCTTGGCATGAAGGAGCAAGACCTCGCGCAGCGCGTCCGGAATCTGAAGCCTCCGCTTCGCGTTGCTGGTCTTGCCGAACGGAACCCACAGAATGCGGCCTTCGTCGTCAAGGTCACGGACCACTCGAACCAGCGCCTCCGTTGGACGGAGTCCCAAGAAAATTTGCATCAGAATCGCCGTCGATCCGGCATCCAGAGTCTTTGCTCTCTCCATCGCGGTGGCGACCAACTTGCGGGCTTCATCGATGCGGAGCTGCTGCTTGCCTCGTCGGGGGCGACCGATTGGCGTCACTTCGGCGAAGGGATTGCTGGTCACGTAGCGACGCGAGATGGCCCACTTGTAGAAGTGCTTGATGCGACGCAGGAGCAAGTGATGCGAGTCGTTGGCGATGGGCTCGCCATTCGCCTTGGTTCGCTTCGTCTCGTCGAGATACATCTGCGCTGCCCGGTCGGCATCAATCGCCGTGAGTGGTTCATCAAGCGGCAGGAACGGACGCAGCATCCGTTGGATTTTGTCGGCGGTGTCCTGGCTGACTCCACGAGCGACGAGGTTCGTGAGGTACTCTTCCAGCGATTCTTCGAATGAGCGGGCGTTGTGCTTCTTCAGTGCGCCCTGAAGATCTTCGCGCAGCGCGAGCGCAGCCTCGTGCGTCTCAGCGACTACGGCCTTGCGCGAGCTGCCATCGAGCACCACCAGACGCCACTTGTCTCCGTTCCTATAGGGGCCGAGTACACGAGCAGACTTTTGCATTGTTTGATCATATTGGCATGTTCCTGCATCGCCGGGAATCGTAGTCATTTCGGATACATGCGGCACGGGCTTTGCGCAAAGACGGTGCTTGTCGTGCGACTTGCGAACGAACTCGGCGAGCGCAGCGAGGCCCCGACGGCGGCTAGTCGTCTCAGCCGTCCGACATCGTGTTGGTCCTGGCGAAGTGCTCGCCAACCGTCAGTCCCTGCTCGAACAGACAGCGCAATTCCTCCTCGTTGCCAAGATCCCATGCCGAATGGTTCAGATCCTTTGCGGGTGCAACCCTTTGCAGATGGTCAGGAATCGGACGCGGTGGTGGCAGCTGGGTCAGCACCAGCAGTGGCCGCACCGCCCCCTCTGCAGCGCACCACGGAATCGGTGCAATCGTGCCGCCATCCACCGCGACCCGTTCTGCGATGATAGGAAGAGGACAGGCGATGGGTACCGCAGCAGAGGCCAGTACGGCGTTGATGAAGTCATCTCGCTGGTGGCACTGTTGCGCTTCGATCACATATGGGGTAAGACCCGGCACGCTCCGCCGAAGCCGAAAAGCAGTGAATGCCAGAGCACCCGCCACCCATCGAGAGCGTCCCGGAGACAGTCCGATCAAGATCCGTAGCCGCGTTGGGTGCCGATGCAACTGTTGCCACCTTGGTACGGTCAGCAGGCGGTCGAGCAGCGAGCGATAGCTGTCGAAATGTTGGGTCGGTCGTTGGCCGCGGAACCACTTGCCGATCGAGAAGCCATTCCGAAAATCCCGGGCAGCGTCCAGACAGAGTTCGAAAGCCTCATCATGTCGGTCGAGCAGATGGGCACAGGCTACCGCAACGCCACTGCTGACCGCAGCAATCAAGTTGACTTCCTGCAGAGCGGGTCGTGCACTCCGCAGGAAACCAAGGGAAAATACGGCCCTCCGAGCCCCGCCCTGCAGAACCAGGCAATCGGGCAGTGTGTGATCGGCGTGGAGGTTAACCATCTCTCAGATCCACGTTCTGTGCAGGAACTGGCTCGGTCACGCTGTGTCCTGGATATTTCTGGACCGGGATATCAAATCCTTCCCATGCTCGCTGCATCAACGAAAACACCTGATCTTGAAGAAACGTGGTAACCCATCCATCAAATTGGGCTGCCGTGCGTCCTGCGGTTTCTAGCCTCAAGGGTTTCCCATAGACAAGTCTCGGCTCATAGACATTTCGCAAACTCCAAGACAGACACCCTGCGCTGTGTTGCGCGCACGGCAGAATCTGCAAGGGAATTCCCATTCGCTCTGCCTGTCTGATCAGCAGCCCGATTCCTGGACGAAATGGCAACATGCACCCCCGACGATTGAGGCCGGCTTCTGGGAAAAGGACTATCATCTCTTGCTGCTCTAAGTTTCGTAGGATTTCGCGGATCCCATTGGTTCCGACATGGATGCCCCGAACCTTGCTACGCACATGCGTGGGAATGAACCCAAACTCGAGTAACTGCAATCGCACCGACTCCCCTACATGTCGGCCAAGATGCGGCAGGATGGCGCGGACGCGTGGACCGACATGTTGGAAGTGAACGGTTTCATAGAGTCGGCTCCAGCTAATTTCTTCGTCGAGGTGAAGCTCCTCGGCAATGCCGACAAACTTGATCGGTCGCGGCGCGGAAAGGATGAGAAGTAAGATTTCCTCCCATCCGGTGTGGTTCAGGACGAGCAGCACCGGTCCGTTTCGCGGGACGTGCTCGATTCCCTCTACGCGATACGTTAATCGGTGGAAGACCCGCTTGAGGATGCGGCGTGATTCCTCTTGAGAATAGGGAAACTGAGGAAATAGTCGCTTGATGAGTGCCGTGGTCTTCATCTGTGCTCCGAGCGCTCAAAAGGGGGGTCGATGGATTGTTCTGGGATTTCACGGAGTAGAGCGGCTCGGGAACGGCTACTCTCCTCGCCATGGCTTAGGTGATCGGCCAGCAATCGCACCCACTTGATCGACTGAGACAGCGCTTGACTGTATCGCTCAGGAAAAGCAGGTGTCGTGTAGAGCGCTGGTTGTTCTCGCTCCTTGTCTGCTTTCGATATCGCCCAGCGGCCAATCGGTCCAGCGATGAGTGCAACGTAGCGCTCATATCCGGATCCCCATCTGCGAAAGGAATACGGACTCGGAGCCTCACCAAGGCTGTCTGTTAGTGCATGCTGCACACCATCGCAGAGTGGCCCAGGATTCCACAGTGGTGACGGGTCAAGTGCAATCAGGACTTTTAGCATGGGGGTTCCCAAGTAGTCCCAATGGTGACGTTCCTCATGGAACAGTACGGACTGGTACTTCTCGATCTCGCGATGTTGCCGCAAAGGATGGTCGCCGAAGCGCTCGGCGCGCTCGACGGCCAGTTCATTTACCATCGGATGCAGTGCCGCGTCGATGGCGGCATGGCACATGTAGCCTAGTGACATCGCAATCAATCGCTCACCTGCGCTGCGAGTGTCACTGCGCCGTGCCAGTTTCACGCCCTGCTCACCAATTCGAATTCCCACCTCGATGGGGGCCCGCTGATGAAACCAATCGCCCCACGGTTGCGGGTGTGGACGGCGATTGATTGCGAGTGCGTGGCAGACCAGACTCATTCCAATGCTCTCAAAGTATGGGAGATCGACAAACATGGTTCCCAGTCGGGTTGCTGCTATCATTTCTGGGCATGCCATCCGCTTGCGAACAGAGATCGGCAGAGCGAGCATCGTGTCTTCTAGCGCAGTAAAATGGATTGCTTCAGCCGGCATGGTTCGAGTTCCCTTTTACGTCGGTCATATCGCCAGCCATGGTGTTCCGCTGCTGGAGCAGACGCAGAACATAGAGAATTCGCAACACCGCAGTCAGATTGCTGAGAATCGCCATCAGAGCCATTACAACTAGCGTGATGTGATACGTAGGATGAGTGTTGAGGGGTTCGAAGAAGAAGCTTCCTATCGGTGCCAGGACAGTGCCAGCGCCCAACCATACTGCCCTCTCATAGCGACGCATGTAGCCAATTTCAGCGGTGATACCAAGGGTTTCGCCTCTGGCTCTGACGTAGCTTACTTGCATCGACCCAAGCATCGCCGCTAGCACAAGTAGCATCGATAACGGTTGGTCCCGATAGTAGAACAGGAATCCGCCAAAACTGATGAGGTCGACATAGCGGTCCATGGTCGCGTCTAGGAATCCTCCCGATTCACCAGAGGTGCCTTGCAGACGTGCGACCATCCCGTCAAAAACGTCCAGGGTTAAGGAAAGCAGCAACACCCAACCACCCAATCCAAATCGTCCGCCAGCAATGAGCACGGCTGCGACCATGGCCAATGGCAAAGTCGCCAGCGTCAACATATTGGCGGTTACTCCGAGTCGATGGAGTCCGTTGACGGGAGCCTGATAGAGCCAGTATCCGAACTCCATCAACGGTCTTGGGAGCCATAGGCTTTCACTCATGGTCTCGAGTCGAGCAACTCGGTAGCGGCCATGAAGTGCTACCCGGACACCGTAGAGTAAAAGGAGTCCTATCCATGCAACTGGTATGCCCAGCAAGAGAGCCCATTCGTAGGTAGACATTCCTGCACTCGCGCAGCTCGGTGCGCCGGCTTTGGACGGTTGCTGCCGTCACGTCGATGAGAACTTCCAACGATCACGTCAGGTCATTCTGAGAGAGTAGCCCCCTGGCTTTGGCCAACCGCGACTAGATGTCGTTCGTGCGGGAGTCCGCGAGCAGGTAGTGTGCGAAGACCCCGCAACACAATGCCTGGCTTACGGACTGCCCTCTGTGGCTCGATGCTCAGGTCTGGCAGTCGCCGTACGATGGCGGACAGTAAGAGTTGTCCCTGCAAACGGGCCAGCGCGGCACCCACGCAGTAGTGTGGTCCATGACTGAACGACAGATGACGGTTGTCTGTGCGGCCGATGTCAAAGCGGTCCGGATCCGGGAACTGCGCCGGGTCGCGATTGGCGGCTGCCAAGACAGCAACCACAGCCTGTCCCTTGCGAATGTGGTGGCCCGCGATCTCTAGATCCTGGGTAGCGGTCTTGGTTGTCAATTGACCCGGTGGGTCAAAGCGGAGCATTTCCTCGAAGGCAGACTCTGCCAGCTCGGGATTCTCTCGCAAGCGACGGAATTCCGTGGGGTGTTCAAGGAGCGCGAGCAATCCACTTGCGACCGCACTCGTTACCGTTTCGTGTCCGGCCATCAGCGTAAAGATCGAAGTCGCCAGCAACTCCTGATTGGTCAGTCGCGCCTCAGTGTCCCTGGCGGCGATCAGCGCGCACAAGAAGTCGCGGGGAGGAGACTCGAGCGCGGACCCATCCGTAACCCGCTGCTCAACGGCCTTTCCAAAGTACTGGGTGATCTCTTCCGCTGCCCGATGAGCAGCCTTAAGTCCTGTTAGGATTTGGGTTGCATCGAGCAGAACCGCCAAGGCTTCTGTCCAGCACTTGAGTCTCTCTCCGTCCTCTTGTGGAAGTCCCATGATTCCGCTGATCGCTCCCAGCGATACAGGCATGCCAAGATCGTGAACGACGTCAAAGTAGCCGCGTTTCCGTTCGATAAGGAGTGCTCTATCAATCGTCCGTTCGATGAGCGTGGCGATTCGTGGACGGAGGGCTTCGATCGATTTGTGACAAAATGCCTTGTTGAGCACAGTGCGCAGACGAGTGTGCTCCGGTGGATCCTGGAAGAAGATATTGCCTTCGGTCAGCGCAGTTGGCATAAGCCCGCTGCTGGCGGTCTGCGAAGACAGCCGAGGATCCCGCAGCGCCGCTACGACATCGCAGTAGCGAGTCAGCACCCAGAATCGGAAACCCAGCAGGTTTGCGCAGTGAACCGGATCTTGCGTGCGCAGCCGATGGTAGGTCGGATAGGGATCGTTCTGGAACTCAGCGGAAAAGGGCCTGAGTAGCTCTGCCATGATTCCTACTCCTCTGTTCGCTGGGGACTTGATTTTCGTCGACCAGCTTCCAGTTGACGAGATCTCCCTCGCTTGCTCAGCGCATACGAGATCCAACCGTCGTAAACAATCATCTGCTTGGGCCAGCGCAGTAGAGTGCGAAGGCGGCTGATCCGAAGTTGCTGTGCCACCTGGAGCCGGTCTTGGGAACGCTGGTGTTCACTTCTTTCATCAAGCAGAAGTCCCTCGTTCGGCTCATGACGAATGTTTCGAGCCGTCGCTTCCGTGATCAGCAGAGGCATAAAGCGTTGGTCATAGAACGCTGCGAAGCTCTCGTAGAGAGCCTTCATCTTCGTCGGCCCTTCGGGTCGCACTTCCGCCCGGTAGGACAGCGCAATGCAGGCTCGAACCACATCCACCAAAGGTGTTCGGACAGGCAGTTCACGGACGGCCAGCGCTGCTATCTGCCGAGCCGCTTGAAGCGAGAGTTCCTCGAACTCGCGTCGACAAGCAGGGTCGCGTGCAGACATGATGACGGTCTTCTTGCTCATTCTTCCCGCCAGATACAGATCAGGAAGCCGAGTAAGCTGGTCGGTGGCGGCGCTGATCTCGATTAGGTTGAGCTTGGCTACGATCCGCTGCCGATTCGCGTCACGAAGAGCCAGGGTCAGGGGGGGAAGACCGGTGGCCAAGAATCTGGTCAAGACTCCGTAATGAAGTCGTCGCAGCAGCGGTCCCAGGCTGCCATCATCGACAATGGCCAAGAGATCTGGGATGCCGCCAGATACTGTGCTCCCTGCTTGAAGACAACTACCGAACAGGCACAGGGCGCGCAGATCTGCCCCGATTTGGGCGCACGCGTGATCGATGACGGGTGCAAACTCTTCGTAGCTCATGACATTCGATCCAACAGCGCCATCCATTCGATAGAGGCGCGAAAACCGATCCATCGGGCAAGCTCTGTGGGCACCATTGGCATCGTGGCGCGGAACCAGGGCAGGTCTTCCGGTGGAACTCCATCGCTCAGGAGCTTTTGAATCCACGACCCTGAGGCGATGGACAGTGCGATGCCATGTCCGCACCAACCGACCGCATGCACAATCTGTGGACAGGAGGGGAGCGCCGCGATCGCTGGTAGCGCATCGATCACGTAGCCAATGGTTCCGCTCCAGCCACCGGCAACCACCAACTGGGAATCGACGGGAAAAGTCTGTTTGAGTTCGTCCGCCAGCAGCGCAAGTGTCGACTGACTGGGTAAGTCGGCGAGCGCCCCTCCCCAGCAATAGCGCGGCCGTCCACCTCCGAAAATGACACGCTTATCCGAGGTCAGTCGAAAATAGCTAAACAGCCTGCGCGCATCGAGTACCCCTTCACACCCATCCCACCCAATCGCCGATAGGGCGGCTTCGCTGAGAGGCTCGGTCACCAACGCTTGCAGATGGACCGGCAGCAGTCGGCCACGAAATAGACCAAGCTGTGATGTGTATCCGGAGGTGGCGACCACTACTTTGTCCGCCAGCACCTCGCCACCGTCGAGCTCCAGACGAACTTTATGACCGGGTCGGGTCGGCGGATGAATGGAGCGTACGTGCGCTTGTTCGAATATCTGCCCAGCAAGCTCGCGGATTCGCGATGCGAAGCCATGTACGAGCTTTAGCGGATGAACCACTCCTGCATTCGGTAACCGCAGCGCAGCCGGACCCTCAGTTGCAGACAGGTTGGCGGACCAATCCTGCAGCCGTATCACGTTCGAGAGTGCCTGATCGGAGAGCTCCTCTGCGGGTAGACCTAGCCTGCGCAGCAGCTCTAGCTGTTGCCTCACGCGTTGTTTGCCCACGGGGGATCGACCGACGATGAGCTGGCCACTCATCTGCAGTTCGCAGTCCATTCCCAACTGATCAATCAGAGCAGCCGCATAGGTAACCGCTTCGATCGTTTGCTCATACAAGCGTCGTGCGCGAGTTACCCCCAGTCGCCGCACGAGTGATGCGACGCTCTGTCCGACCCCAGGACTGAGCATGCCGGTGCTCCGCCCCGAAGCTCCGGCCCCCAGTCTGTTCGCTTCCAGTACGACGATGCGCGCTCCTGGACAGCGTTTGAGCAGGTGATAGGCGGCAGAGAGTCCCGTCAGTCCACCACCAATGATGGCGACATCGACCGGAGGAATTTGTCCCTGAAAACAAAGCTGTTCGGGCTGACTCGTCCAACTCCAGTAGGGCGGAACGCGGGTCACTTCGCCATCTCTGCCTTCCTTCTTGCTGGGCCTCATGCTGCGGCTCCGCGATCGAGAGCCTCGGCGATCGAAGGAGTCCGCCGGACCCGCCAGATTCGGCTATCGACATAGTAATGGTGGAACGCCACCCCCCAGCCGAATCCCAGCAGCAGGTTCCGGATGAGCGATGAACCACTCAGTGCCACGCCCATCACCCGTGGTCCATACCAGATCGTACCAAGTAGTATTCCCCAACCGAGATAGCGCATCATGCCTCCGGCTGGCCGCCGGTGATGACCGCTCTCGTACTGCCAGACGATCCGGTGGTACTGAAGATTGTGGAAGATGGTCAGCGTGGCCGTGATCGTGAGCAGGTTGTCGAGCAAGGCGAAGACCAGCAGGTGAAAGCCAATGACGATCCCGAGCAAGAGCTCACTTTGCCCGGGTTTCAATCGCTTGGCCCGTTTCCAGAGCAAAGAGAAGAGCACCAGGGCCACTGCTGCCGCAATCACATCGAGGAGTCCTCGTAGCGTGTTGCTCAGATCCGGAGGGAATAGCAGCGGGAGTCCGCTACGTCGATAGCCATCTGTGAAGGAAAAGCGGGCAAATGGATACAGGCAGCCGAACCAGAGCACCACCGAATCAAGTCTGGTTTCGACGCTAGCCCCCATTTTTCGTCGATACAGAACCAGGAAGCCGTAGTGTTGACGAACCAGGTGAAAATAGGCCCAGAGGTAGGCAAATAGTAGGAAGCCGCGAAACAGCCAGCCTGCTTGACCGAGCAGAGATGGCTGCTGCGAAAGGAATGCTGCATCAAGAACAGCCAACAGCGGACCCAGCACAACCAAGCAAAGCGACCACGGACCAGGCAGATTCTGCTGTTTAGAGTTTGGGGCCAGGTAGCTCCGAACGTAGGTTCCAAACACGTGGGTGCCGTCGAACAGAACGCCCCACAGCAAGAGCACAATGACCGATAGGTGAGTGGCACCGTAATTGTCGTTCGACAGCGGCTGGTTGAGCCAGAAGAACAGCAGCAGGAGTATGCCGGCGATGACGGAACCATGAAACCACGTCAGATCGTCGCGGCGCGAGATGAGCCAGGGACTCATGCCTCCCTCCGTGGGCGGGTTGCCATTCGGAGCCAAATCTGATTTTGGATCAGCCGACCCAGCGGAGAGCTACCGATTCGAAAGACGTGATGATGAATCGCGTGGCCTGTCGATCCCGGGAGTGCATAGAATCGGCTCAGCCAACGTGACCAACGGATCTGCGATTCATTCTTTGGCCAGCGATCACGCTGATAGCCCAATAATCGCTCATCTAACACCGAGCGGCTGACCGCCGCCGTGATGGAGGGTCCAAGATGCATTGCCAGGGATGCCGCATCTTCGATCGCCATGGTCATTCCCTGTCCGGCTGTCGGGTTGGTGATATGAACCGCGTCCCCAATCAGCGCAGCTCCTGCCGCGACATACTGCTTGGCATGCCCACGGGATAGCGAATACAGATGAGCGCCTTTGGTAAAGGGCTGCAGTCCCGCAAGCAACTGTGAGCGGCGGCCGATGGCTTCGAATTTCGCCATCTGTGACCCCGCTCGAAACAGGGTTTGATCTGCATTCCGAACCAGGACGCCGATTCCGACCCGGTCTGGTCCCTGCGGAACGACCAAGATGTTGCCATCTGGGTGTAGCTCGATGCGCATCGCGTCCTCGTAATTCCTAGGACGCTCCATCTCGGCAATATAGAACCCGTGATCGTACGGTATCAGATTGAGATCGATTCCCAGCCCGGAACGCACGGTCGATGTGGCACCGTCCGCACCCACCACCACTCGGGCACGAAGCTCCTTTTCCCCATCTTCGGTCTGAACGACTGCCCCCACAATGCGTGGTAGGCCCCCCGAGTCTTCCGAGATGAGCCGAATCACTCGTTGGTTGTAGTGAACCTCCGCACGGCCGGTAGCACGAGCCCTCTCGACCAGTGTTCGCTCAATCGCAGGATGAGGCAGAACCAAGTAGGGGGCCGCTTCGTCATCGAGGGTCGGGGTCAAGGAGCCTTCGAAGAGGAGTCCTGAGGTAGGATGGAAGACCTGCATTTTGGCAACGGGCCGCGCTCCTGCCGCATAGAAAGAGGGGAGCGCTCCCCAGGTGCGCAGGTGGCGTGTGACTGCCGGCAGAAGGCTATCGCCGCGATTGATGTTTCCCGGTCCAGAGCGCCGGTCCACAGCGATCACGCGGAGCGGAAATTGAACAGCTAGCGCCAGTGTCAGCGCGGCCCCACCAACGCCAGCTCCTACGACCAGAACATCACACTCCGTTGCTGAAGGCATCAGGCAACCTCTCCTCGGCCGGGCACAGCGGCCTCTTCGCTGATCATCATGATGGCCCCAGGCAGACAGCGCAGTCGAAACGGCAGCGCACCGCTTGGTGGCTCTCCATCAATACAGAGCGGCATGGGATTACCTTCGCCACCGAAACCAGGAACTGCAGCCAGTTCGACCCAAGGACTCTGGATCAGGATGATTCCAGGTAGCTCACCATGCGTGCCACGCAAGATTCGTGGGAACTGCGTGAGCAGGTGTATCTTCGGCATGGCGGGAACGATGCAAAGGTTCAACGATCCATCATCGATGCGGGCGGTTGGACTGACACAGAACCCGCCGCCATAGCTGCGCGTGTTGGTGACTGCGCAGAACATCACTTCACCACGATAGTGGCCGCCTTCCCATCGGACATCGATCGCACGAGGCTGGTAGTCGATGAGAGCACGCAGTGCAGCGTAGATGTTGAGCGCCATCGAGCGCGGAAAGATCGAGCTGTGGATTCGGCGTAGTGCCAGCTCGTCTAGGCCCACGGACGCAACGCAGCAGAATCGTTGCCCGCCAGGAGTGATCTCTCCTAGGTCGACTGGTCGCGGGCTCCCGTGGATGATGGTCCGGAAGGCGGCAGACAGTCCCCCCTTCAGACCCAGAGCGTGTGCGAAGTCGTTTCCGGAACCGGTGGGCAGAATCCCGAGCGGTACTCGCTGTGGTGAGCCAAGCTCGGAAAGGGCCGCGGCGGCCAGCATGACGGTGCCATCACCTCCCGCGATGCCCAAGGCGTGCAGTTCTTCCCGCTCCTGCTGGGCATGCTGCACCAGTTCCATAAAGTGCGCCGCGCTGCGGCTGTACTGCCATTCGATCCGAACGCCATCGACCAACTCACCGAGCCCGAGCAGAGGTGCAAGTGCTCGTGCGCCGCGTCCCGACCTTGCGCTCGGATTGACAAGAATTCGCGTTCGCCGCTTGGGAGTCGTTGTCATCGTCCACCTTCCTAAATGGATCGCGTCAGAATCAGCAGATCCCAGATCGCCCGGATCGATAGGGGTCGGACCGCGACGAGTTCCGGTTCGATCAGATCCGGACCCCACTTCATCTTGTAGTCGACTTGAGTCTGCGCTGGATAGATGAACTGTCCGTAGCGTGCGAGTTTTCGGATGAGCCATGCGAGCAGCCGATTCGCACCCTGCGGTTCCTCCCCCGATGTCACAAATGGCGTAAATCCGAAATGGAGATAGGTTGCTCCGTCAGCCCGTAGTCTCTCCATTGCGACCGAGTTACATAGTTCCATGGTACCTGGTGGTGCATCTGGGAGGCGTCGTGTCAGATCGTGTAGGTATCCAGACTGTTCACCATGGACCGGCACATAGGTGATAAATCCCAGCCAGCGCGCCGCAGTTCCCCTCCCTTGGATGGCCACGAAGATCCTCCGTTCTGGCTGATCAGGACCGCCAAGCTCACCGATCATGAAATCGAGTTCCTTTTTGGCCTTGCCACACAGCCACCGCTCACTGACTTCCTGAAGAAGCGAGAAGGTCGCTGGTCCGCGTACGAGTTCGTGTCCAACCTCGTGGATGCTGATGTCAAGCGCCTGCGCCCGCCTGATTTTGTTTCGCAGCTTCATCCGGGCTTTCCCCGCAAGGCTGTAGTTTTGGAGGCGGAGTCCATAGGACGTACCGAGCTGATTGAGGGTGAAACCACGCGAACGAAATAGCTCTGCTTGCGAGAGCCGCACTTGGACAGACACCAGTTGCCGACGTTTCTTTTCGGCCATTCGGATGAACTCATCCAGCAGATGTTCACGGTTCATGACCGGTGCATGTACTCCACCAAACAGGAACAGGTGGTGCCCCTGCTCACGATAGGAAATGAAGCCCTCGCAGGAGGGAAGAGAGAATCGCTGATTGCGCTGGCTCAGCGCCAGGAATCCTGAAGGATGGTCTGTCCATTCTCCAGCAGACCTGGACCGTGGCGCACTCTCGATGGCCTGGAGGCTTGCAGTGCTCATGGATGTCTTCCCTGGAGCTGGCCCGGCACTGCGGGGAGCCTCACCGCCACTGTCGGCTCAAAGGGAAGCGCAACCGGCTTGTAGACATTGCCAAACAAGGCTCGATCCCCAAGAAGATGCAGCGGCAGTGCGAACATCTCCAACTCAAAATCCCCTTGCCAGAGAAACCATAGGCCGATGACCGCTGCTGCGGTCAGGAAGCTATGAGAGATGTTGTAAAGATAGTGAAAGACGGGGCTGATCTGGATGAACTGACCTGGTCTGCGCCTCGCTGCGAGCCGATAGGCGATGGTACCGGGCAGGTATCCGATCAGATCGATGAGCACAAAAATCGTTAGGAAGAGGCCCCAGCGAACCTCATTCCGGAAATCCAGCAACAGATACAACAGGCCAAAGAACGGGATTAGAAGCTCGACCCGAACCAGTCGCCAGGATGAGTCAGTGTGAAAGCGATTCACGGAATCCATCGGTATGCACTCCTGCTTCTTTTCTACTCAGCTAGAGATCGAGTCCAGCCTCGGTGATCATTCGATTGTGTTCGACGTCGATGCTGTTGTGAATGATGGCGATCTGTTCCGCGTAAGGCGTTGTGGCGATCAACTTTCCGGGGGCCATTTCAATACCTGCGAACAGCTCCTTGTGCAGCTTTGCAACCGTGTCAAACATGCGCACAAAGAGCCGTACGTAGTATTGGAAGACCTCGCGCAGAGCGAGTCGGGCTTCGGCACATAGTCGTGCTGCACGAGTTCGCTGTACAGGATCATCGGCGAGCAGTGATTTGACCAGTCTGGCTCCGTACAGGACATGTCGTGTTTCATCCACAAACGCGCTGCGGACCAACCGAGCGAGGTAGGGATCGATGGGTCGCCAGTAGCGTTCCTCGTAGGCGTACAGCGGGTACGCCATCCCTTCGAGAAGGAGGTTGACCAGCGTCAGTCCTTCCACAAAAGAGCCGCAGTCCGCCACTTCATAGCAGCGCTCGATGAATCGGCGCAGCGGAGGCATCAGGATCTCGCTGTCGACCTGACCCGCAGGCAGTCCGACCAGGGCTCGTGACTGGTTGCTTCGGCGCAAAAACACTTCGTAGTGGCGAGCCTCATCGAGAGTCTGTTGAGCAGCAAAGCTCATCGCGTCTTGGCGTGGTGCCCGCCGGACCAGCGCTCCCGAGACACGCAGGGCTACCTCCTCGAACACCACAAACAGGGCCAGATCCAGTCGGTGCACTTCCGATAGGGGGCGCGATTCCTGTAAGAGGGGTGAGAGATCCTCACCGAGTACCGAAAGTGCAGCCGCGTCATTGGTCCACTGCTGAGTCGGCACGCGCCGCCACCAATGATCAATGCTCAGATCAAGCGCCATGGCCACCTCCTTTTGCAAGTAGTTCGGTTCGCGACTTACCGAGTACGCCGCGTATTCGAGGCATAACGAGCATGATCAGTGTCAATCCGTATGCCGAACCCAGGACCAACAGAATCGATGGGAGTATCGACTCGACCGTCGAATCCAACACCACACCGACCGCAATGCCGACCAAAAGGAGTGCCAGCACGCTCCCTGCGAAGCGGGAGAAATCGCTACGTGCTGCCTCTCGAAATGGTGCGCGCTCACGAACGAAAGCGACAGCAGCGTAGGCAAGTGCTGCACACGGAGCCGCTCCAAGAATGGACGGAAGTAACAGATTGAAGCGCTGTACGAGTGCTGTTGCGATGAGACAAAATCCGAGCAGCGCCAGCAGGGCTCGCTGTGGCAGCAGAGTCCGTTGCTCGATCTGCGATAACGAACGGGGAAGGAGCCTTTGTGCAGCCAGCGCCGAGGTCAGTCGGGACAGCGCGAGGAGCGCTCCATTATAGGAGGTATAGGAGGACAGTAGAGTGAGCAGCGCCACTGGAAGGAGGGCGAGCCGCCCGACAGTTGATTCCGCCAGTACCAACTGTGGGATTAGCAGCGCCTGTCCTTGAAGCGGAGGAATCGTCACACACGCAATCCCCAGTGAAACGGTGGCGTAAAAGAGTAGAAGCACGATGCTGCTAACAACCAACGAACGCCGCATCACGGTGGGAGTTGTCAAATCGACCTGACAGGTGATGAACTCGAAGCCCATGAAGAGAAAGAGGGCTTGGCCGACCGCTGCAAGGAATCGAGCAATCGAAGGCGGCGGAACAAAGATGTGAACCGAGAGCGATCCCAGCCTAGCGGACTTCGCTAACAAGAGCAGCGACATGATGGACAGCGCCGCCAGCAGAATCCATGTCGCATACGCCTGCGTTCGCATGCTGATTGACAGTCCTGCCCGACACAGTGCCCATGTTCCGACCAGAAATCCCAAGGAACCAAGCGGTGCCGGTAGTCCCGATAGCTTATGGAAGATGAGCCCGATGAGAGTCGCCTCCGCACCAATGAGAAATAGACTCAACAGCAAGTAGGGCAACGTAATGAGTAGCCCTCGGTTCCTGCCCAAACCACGTGACAGGTAGGCTAGAAGCCCAGCCGTGCTAGGAACGACCGTCATCAATCGTCCAAAGCAGCGGGCCAGGGATAGCGAGATGGCACCGCCACAAGCGATCGCGAGCGCGGACCAGATGCCACCTACTAGGTGCTCAATTGATACCAGTCCGATCGCGCTGACCGATGCGACCGCAGTGCCACACGCTGTCGACACCAGCATTCCGGTTCCGAGCTGTGTTGCTGGTCCGCCCTTGGTGCTTCTCATCACTGGCCTGAGTCTCCCAGCGTGGCAACGATGTAGTCGAGACGGAGGAAGTCGGGCTCACGGCCCTGGATGATGAGTTCACCAAAAAGGTACGACTCACTCGGTTGACGTTGTAGGCGCAGAATCTCGCTGAGCAAAGCTCGTGCGCCGAAGACCACAACCCCAGCCGCCGGACTGGCCATCATTGCGGCCGATAGCTGCCGTACCTCGATGACACGGCCATCGAGTATTGAGATCAACACGCCCTCTTCCTGGTCCGTTGCAATCAGCGTGACGCTCTGGTTCCAGCCTTCTTGATCTCGGACCAAACTCTCCCGCTGGTGATACCGCTGCACAAAGTATTCGGCGTCTTTGTACAGATCGGGCACGCACTCTGGATGCAATTGGTTAGCGAAGGCGGGGGTCATGCCACGTCCTCCTCTTGCATGGGTGGGCGGGGAGTGCCTTCCAGACGCGCCAATGGAGACAACAGGAGTTGTCCATCACGCATAGGTGCCGCCAATGTGAATCGGTGATGCTGAGCCAGCGCTTGGACCCGCCGGGCGGTTGCGAGGTCGATCTGATCGCCAACGCCGACGTCCTTTGTCTCCCCACTTAAAGCCAACAGAATCGTCTCGGACAGACAGGCTAGCTGAACGCCGTTTGGTAGTCCTTGCAAGTTCCCAACTCCAAATCGCAGAGTCGGATCGGGAAGCGCAACCAACCCACCATCGATGACAGTAATGTCTGTCCTGGCGCGCATCTGTCGCGTGGTGTCGAAGGGGCGTGCTACATCACAGACGATGGTGCGCGCTGCGAGTTCCGCCCGTTCCAGCACCGGTCGTACCGCACCTGTGGCCGAAATCACTAGACGGCAGTTCGATAGTTCCGACCACGAAGTGGCAACCTTGACGCTGCCGAGAGCAAAGGTCAGTTCTGCAGCCAGTGCATGAAGGTGCTGAGCGGGGCTCTCGGGATTGCCAACCAGAACCAGTCGGGCTGGATGCAATTCCGCCAGCAAACGTGCGCAGAGGCGCCCCACCGAGCCGCCAGCCCCAACCACCGCGACCCGTTGTGCAGAGATGTCGAGGCCTTGCGCCGTTGCTACTGCCAGTAGCGCATCGACCGCCATCAGCGCAGTAAGCGTGTTTCCTGTCGTAATCGCCGGACCCCTGCCAATGGCATCAAGTCCGCGGTGGGAGTAGGGAGTGGTGAACCCACCCAGTCCCACGACGCTCGCTCCAAGCTGCGCAGCCAAGTCTACGGCTCTCTGGATCTCGGACACGACCCGCTTTCGTCCCACGCGAAGCATTTGTTCGGGCAGCATGGGGACCGCAATGATGATGCCATCCGCTGTCTCACCGCTTGGTGAACGGACCACGGGGGCCCGCATGACCATGCCGGCTGGCATCATCGCGGCAAACTCGCAGTAGCGACCGAACTCGGAAGACTTGAGTCTCGCCAACATTGGATCGGTTGCGACCACGTCTTCTGGTCGGGTGTAGTGCACAACGAAGGCGTAGCGGTGACGCTGTCTAGGGCTGGCCGCTGGCATCGGCATGTAAAGCCGCGGACGGCGCAATGAAACACTGGACGGCTCGTGGCGCGAAGAGGTGGCTCCGATACTTCGGACAACTGCGGCAGAGTCGGCATTCTCGAGCAGCACGAGCACCGATTCCAGCGCGTCCATGGCGGTATCGATCTGCTCTTCGGTCACAATCAGAGGTGGTGCCAGTCGCAGTGTGTTGCTGCTGCCAAGAGTTGGAAGGACAAGGACTCCTGATCGCTCCGCCAGTGCTGCTGCCACCATGTAGGAAAGCAGACCCTGATGGGTGAAGTAGCCAAGAAGGAATCCGTCCTCTTGGTCTCTCGGTGTCAATTCCACGGCACCCAGAAGCCCGACTCCCCTGGTCGCAGACACGCTCTTGGGAAAGCGAGCAGAAAGGCGGCGTAGCCGGGTCTGCAATCGCTCTCCGGTCTTTGCTGCGCGCTCCACCAGTCCACCGGTGGTCAGTTCATCGACCACTGCCAATCCAACCTGACAAGCTACGTTGTTGTTGGCGAAGGTCGAGGAGTGTCGGAGCGCGAAGCCCTCATCCCACCACTGCTCCGAAACGAGGCAAGCAGCAAGCGGAAACAGGCCCCCACCCAGTGCCTTGGCGAGCAGTAGGACGTCGGGCTGGGCCTCCTCCCTCTGAAATGCAAACAGATGCCCGGTTCGTCCAAGGCCCGTCTGCACTTCATCCAGGATTAGTGCCACTTGGTGCTTCCAACAGAGCTCGCGCACAGTCCGCAGGTAGCCGGGCGGCGGCACGATGACCCCACGCTCACCTTGGATTGGTTCGAGCAGTACCGCAGCGACCTCACCTTTATGCTCCTGAAGGCAGCGCTCCAGGGATGCGGCCTCGCCAAACGCAAAGCGACCAAACCCGGCTGGCGATGGACCGAACCCGATCGAATACTGAGGTTGCCCGGTTGCCGCAAGTGCCCCCATGGTCTTTCCGTGATAGGAGCCTTCCGCTGACAAAATCAGAGCTCTCCCACTTCGTGCCCTGGTGACCTTAATCGCAGCCTCGACAACTTCAGATCCAGAGGAAGCAAAAATGCAGTTACAAAGTCCGGACAGCCGCGACAATTCCTTCGCCAACGCCTCAGCAGCACAGGCTCGATAGGGCTGCACCATGGCTGGTAAGCCGGACTCGAAAGCATCGCGAACCGCATCAATGACCCGCTTCGCACCATGACCAAGTGCAACGGCCCCATACTGCGAATAGAAGTCGAGGAACCGGCGGTCGTTGCGATCCCACAGCCAGACGCCTTGACCACGCACCCAGCTTCTATCGAAGCCGCAGTGATTCAGCAAACGCTGGAGTGTGTGGTTCAACGCTCCAGCGTCGTCCGGGTGGCTGCCTTCACATAGTGCGTGAGTGAGGTTTTTGGGATCTGGTTGGATTCCTGTTTTCATAACCAAGATCTTTCATCTGTTTGAGAGTGAGAGTGCGGCCTGACCCCGACTTTCCAGTCTTGATTTATGTGGAGGAGAGAATCCCACATTGTTGCTTTCTGCGCTGGCGATGCAGCAACTGGGCCAACTGCATTTGCGCGCCCCTCACCAGCAAAGCCCACAAACAATACCAAGCGACGACCGTTCGTTTGGCGACGGTATTATCTTAGCTTTCGGCAATCGAAACAGCGACCGCCGACCTTACCGTGAATGCACCATACACGCACCGTACACGCACCGTACACGCACCGTACACGCACCGTACGTGAATGACCCCATCACCCTTTTTCTGCTGAATTTACAGCTGGAAATAATTAAGAATCAGGTCCGCACAATTTACTTGCACAACGTGACGGGTGCCGGATATGTGCTTATCTGTCTCGCCATCCGACCTCAGCAGACCATGCTGGAGGTTCTTCACCATTGGGAGTCACCATGTCACCGCGAAGAGCGCCCATTTCGTTCGCGCCCCTGCCCGAGCATTCCGTGTCACTGTCCAGATTGCTCCCTATCCCCAACATGCTACTACTGTCGGCCTGCCAACAGGACGACTCCAACCGGCACGGTGCGGTTCCAGACGAAGACAAAGAGCAGGACTGACCAGTCCGGTGGTGTTTCTTGGACCTGTCCGTGTTTCACGGGCCCAGCTGTATCGGTCGTGTCACATCCAGGTATTCAATGTGGAGCGGGCCTCCTGTCCAGTCACGCTGCTCGAAGGAAGTTCATCTGGGCTGAAGCGAACCAGACCATTCAGACGCGCTTGTGAACAGCGTGCTGGACATCATCGCTGCGAGCTTGCCTAGTCCTTCCGATAGCGCAGTAGTGCGGTGGCCAAAGCAGGCAACGCGACCAGCGCAGCGAGTAGGCAACACGCTTCTCCCAAGGCGGACATCATCGCGAACGAGCGAATCGCACGATTTCCGGCAAAGAGCAGAGAGCAGTAGCCGATGATCGTGGTCAGGGAACAAAGTGCAACGGCGGGACCGGTTCCCGAGATGACTCTTGCCATCCGCTCGCTGCCCGCTGGTTCGGACCGCCAGCGCGACCAAATATTTGCCGCGTAGTCTGAACCCATACCGATCGCAATGGGCAGAGTCACAAAGTTTATGTAGTTCAGCTTGAGCTGTAGCGCAGAGACAATCCCAGCCAGCCACGTCAATCCGATTGCCAGCGCCAAGAGAATCGGAACCGCATTCCTCACTCCGAATAGAAGCACGATCAGGAGGACAACCCCACTTAGCGCCACCAAAGTCACGCGGGGGCCGTCGGCCAGGATCGCAGACAGCATGCCTCCGAAGATGGTTGCCGCCGAGGCAACAACCCAGCGGCGACCCTGCGCGTCAAAGCTGAGTTGATCCGCCATCCGCAACATCTCATGCCCATCCCAATCGCTATATCCCAAGCGATGATCGATACCGATGAGCCGTCCGCGCTGGCCATCCAGTTCCGTGAATGCTAGGCGTGCCGATTCCGGCAGATCATCCACGGTCAACAGTTTGAGATTCTGAGGGGCCAGCAGTCGATCGAGGGTTCGGCGATCCTCTTCATTGAGTCGGTCACCATGACGGACCAGTTGGGCTCGGAGGTGGCGCAGTACCACCAGCTTCTCTTCCTGCTGCTCGGGCAAGAAGCTCTGTAGCGTCCGCACCTTTGCGAGCAAACATGCATTCCCTTGGGCTGCGCAGCGCTGACGCAATGCCTCCGCCACGGGTTCTGCTTGCGCTTCGCCATCGACACCAAGGACTCCGTAGCTACCCACATAACCCATCGCGATATCGCCAAGTCCGACGCTGGCCATTCGCGCTCCCACCGCACCTCCCGGAGTCACAGGTCCGCGCAACTTGGAGAAGTTCCACTCCAATGGATCTGCGGCGAAGCGCCAGATTGCCCCCACAGATCCGATCACACCGAGCATGGTGAGAGCAACGAGCAGTCGTGGCCACCGGTTCGTGAGCTGCGCGAAATGAACAAAAGGACGTAGATAGTGGCTGGGCCGCGCCGACATATGCATCGGGGCCCAGCGCTCGCCCAGCATCACAAGAGGAGGCAGGAACAGCAGCGTACCCATCCAGCTTAGGAACATCCCAGTGACTCCTAGCAGACCAAACTGGCTAAAACCTCGGAAGCTGGTCAGCGTGAGTGAGCCGTACGCGATGCTCGCCGCTGCCATCGCTGCGCCGGTTCCTTGGAGTGTGAACACAAGGGCTCGCGTCATGGCCTCCTCTGCGGAGGCTCCCTTGAGCCGCTCTTCCCCATAACGCGATAGGACGATGATCCCGGGATTGATCCCATTTCCTAGAATGACCGAGAGCAGGAAGGCACTGTTGACGTTAAGTTCCCCGACCGTCAGACTCGCAAAGGCCATCGAGAGTTGCACCGCCAGGACTGCTGGTACTCCTAGCAAAACGACCAACAGGAAGCGGCGGAACTGCAGATAGATCGCCACCAACACCAGCACCATACAGAACAACGACGCAAGTGTCAGATCGCTGCGGATCGAATCTTGTTCCTCAAGAGCAATCACCAGTTGGCCACCAGGATCGATTGCCACCCCTCGGTCACAGAGTCCGTCTTTCGCATCATCCACTAGCTTCCGAACACTCGCTACTGATTCTCGGTCACTACTGGTGCCAATCCCGGTCAATGGTCGCCACAGGATCATGGCCAAGTAATGGCCGTCCTTGGTTGCGGCCTCAAAGCGGTGGCTCTGGTTGGCCACAGGTTCAGCGCCCTGTTTAGGTTCCAGATCACTGGCAAGTTTGCGCAACTCCTGCTCTGGATCTTGATCATCCAGACTGATCACGAGCGGATTGATGCGATTCGCAATGGCCTGCTCGGTCAACTCATCGATGCGCTGTAAATCTTTCAGCGGTAGGTAGAACGCCCGGTAACGGCGAAGGAAATCAGGGATGTCTTTTCGTGGCCCAATCTGTACTTCGGAAAACTGTTTCGGGATCAGTTGCTCGAGCCGAGTCTGCAGCGCTTGTTGGCAGCGAAGGCTGCTGGCTTGATCCGGACCGTGAATCAGCAGAGATAGATGCATCATGCTGCGCATTCGACCTTCAATCCGACGCAGTGCTGCTACCGCCGGATGTTGATCGGGCAACAGCGCCGCCATATCGGTGCGCAGTTGAAGCCGCTGGATCGGAATCACCGTGCTCAACGCCAACACCAGCAGTGCGACAGTCAGCAGCACGGTACGACGGCGGCTGAACGCTACGTAACGCCTAGCCAGACCTGCCAGACATCGTTCATGCGCTGGCAACACATCATTATCCAAAGGAGTGGTCATGGAAACGTTGTACCTCGCGGAAGACTCTTGAATTAGCAAGCTGCATGCCGTCCATTGATCGGTGGCAACAGAACATTCGCGACTGATTGAAGTGCACGGCCCTACCGTCGATAGGAGTCGACATCGAGCCCACGCTGAGTCAGCCACCGGTAGACCTGCATGCGAGAACGTTCAACCTCCTTGGCGATGTCCGCAACGATACCCTTGTGTTTGACCAGCAGGTTCTGAAGATCCGTCTTCGATGGAACCGGACCTCTCCGCAGAGTGCAATCTGGTTCGGAGGATTGGTGAGAGAGGGAGGGCACCGCAGCCACGACCTCTGTACTCGCTGCAGAGTGAACCCGTGACGATTGCAGCACGGAAAGCGGAAGGCGCTGACTCACCAAGCTCAGGTCGAGGAGCGGCAGTCCCTTCCCGCGGATCTGAAGTTCCCATGCAACCTTAAACAATTCCCGGACATTGTAGGGCCAACTGTACAGCAGTAGTCTCTCGACGAGATCTGGTTGCAACACGAACTGGGTAGCACCCCCGTGGATGAGCGCTCTTTCCAGAAGAAGCAAGATGTCCTCGCGTCGATCGCGTAGCGGTGGTAGTGCCAAGCGAACCCCCGCAAGCCGTGCCAGCAGGTCCCCACGAAACTGACGCTGGCAGACTTCCTCATCAAGCGAACGATTGGTTGCCGCTACAATGCGCACGTTGACGGGCACCGGCTTTGTGGCCCCCACTGGCAGTACGGCCTGCTCCTCCAGCGCACGCAGCAGTTTCGGTTGAATGGCGGCGCTCAGCTCTCCGATTTCATCCAAAAAGAGAGTCCCACCCTCGGCAGCGCGAAATAGGCCAAGCTGGGGGCTGGCCCCCGTGAAGGCTCCGCGTAGATGACCAAAGAGCTGGCTCTCTGCCAGGCTTTCCGGAATCGCGCTGCAGTTGATTGCCACAAAAGGTCCGCTGCGACCAGACAGCGCATGAATGGCTCGGGCCACCACCTCCTTTCCTGTTCCACTCTCACCGAACAGCAGCACCATCGCGGTTGTCGGTGCCACCTGTGTGATTACGCTGCGCAGCTCACACAACGCTGGCGCTCTGCCGAGCAGAGTGGGGATGTCGGAGTCTCGTAGGGCCAGCGGTTCGTAGCGCACAACCAGGAAGGAGTCGCCGATGCGGAGCACATCCCCGTCGCACAGATTGCTGCCGCTGCTTATCGGTGCGATCGGTCGCCCGTTCAGATACACCCCATTCCGGCTTCCCTCATCGACAATCCGCAACGAACCGTTCTCGACATGCACGGTGGCATGTAGGCGCGAAACCTGTCGATCCTCCGCAAGCAGGATTCCAGGTTTGCTCCCAGTTGTGCGCGATAATTCACGACCAATGCGGGTGGCTCCGGCGGAAAGAAAGAAAGCTGGACGAGGAGCCAGTCCACATTCCGAGCTTCCGGAGAATACCAGACGCAGAGTCGGCTGTACCGTTGGCTCGGCTATCTGTGAAATTCGCGGCTTCGTTGTTTCCATGACGCTTAAGCTGCTTTGAGTACACAGAAAAAAGGGGGGGATTGCTTCTGCGAATATTGATGAATCGCGGCGGTCGCTGCCGCGGCCAGCGCTCGCATCGTTGGTCGCTCAGTTGCTCGCTTGGATAGCTGCTGCTCAACTAGCTGCGCCACTGTGGTCGGAATCTCGAATCGCAGCTGACGGAGGGCCATCGGTGAGCTACGCACATGCTGGTTCATCAGATCTGCTACCGAGCGTGCCTCGAACGGACGGCGTCCGGAGAGTGCCTCGTAGAGGATAATCCCCAACGAGTAGACATCGGTCTGGCCATCAATCTGTGAGGATCCTACACATTGCTCGGGGGCCATATAGCCTGGTGTGCCCATCACGAAGCCACTCTCTACGGACATATCTGTATCTGATGCAGCAAATTGAAGAGATCCGCCAATTTTTGCAAATCCAAGATCGAGAATCTTTACCCGCTCAACCCCGGGTTGCTTGGGGTCCGCAATGAGCATCAGGTTGGCCGGCTTTAGATCACAGTGGAAGATTGCGCAGTCATGAGCAATTGTCATCGCGTTTGCTATTTGCCTGGCTAACTCCAGAACCCAACCAATGGGTGCGCCTTGCGGAAATCGCCGTAAACGACAAGAAAGCCGCTCACCTTTGAGCATCTCCATGACGAGGAAGGTTTCACCATTTGGTAGTTGGCCACAATCGAAAATCTCGACGAAGCTGGGGTGGCGGAGAACTTTGGCCAGCCGTTCCTCTTTGAGAAAAGACTCAACCACTCGGGGATCAGCGATCCATTTGGGATGCATGACCTTGATTGCAACTTGAAGACCATCCGGCTCGCTGATTGCCTTGAATACAGATCCTATTCCTCCTTTTCCTATCTGACGAACTAAGCGGTATCTGCCAATGCGACGCCCGCTATCCATGATGGCTCACTCGATCGCTCGTAGACCGATCGCAAGCGAAGCAATTTATATAAATATTCTTGGCAAGAATTGCGCAAAAATCTAAAATAAGCAATGATTTATAGCGCAAATAGTCAATATTGCGGCCAATTGTTTTTATATATAACATGAGCATATTTTACTGCATATTTGAGTGATTTTGTGTATGCTGAATTTTATCCCACCATTAATTTAATCAGATACCAATGGCTTGCAAGCTTTTGTTGCGGTTCAGGGCAGATTGATTGTTCAGGGTTGGAGAGATGGCATTGGCGGCGCGATTCAGCAGCTTGCGCGGCTCCAGATACCCCGGTGCAGCTCGGTCCCAAAGGGCGTGTTCCCGTGCACGGTGCATCGCGGAGAAGACGATTGGGGTTGGGATTCATGAAACGATGCAGGGGGGAGAAGGAATCAGGTTCTGTGGAATCGGGTCGTGCGGGAGCCGCGCTTGCTGCCGAGCTTGGCCATTACAATCGCAGGAACAGAAAAGAGTCCAACTTGCCCAGGAGCGCAACGGGAAGTACGTGGGATACTGTCGTGTCTGTGCTTCCACTCGGGACAACTACTGATTGCTATCCCGTTGGGAAGTGAGAGGGAAGTCGCAATGTCTGGCGGTTATCGTGGACCGTTGTTAACGCGAGTGTTGAGCGCGGACTTTGAGCTTGGATCGTGGATTCTTGGCGCGGGTCTGTCGCGAAAAGCTAGGGAGGCGCGAGTTGGAGCGATCGGGGCGGGGGGGGCTTGTGCCTGCAACGGGATCTGGAACCGATCAGCCCGCGTGTTCTCGGCACCCCGGACCGAACACCACAGCGGCGGCGTCACTGTGCTTCTGGCTGACGAATACGCCCTGCAGAAAGCGTAGCCACTCCTCTTTGGTGATCGAGCCGTTGCGATCGCGGTCGATGAGCGCAAAGCCCGCAGCAGCCACCGCATCGGCCAGACCGTACGCCCGAGCAAACTGAAGAAACTCGGCTTCTGACAAGGTGCCAGTCTGGTTGCGGTCACAGACGGTGAAGAGCACATTGGCTAGGGAGCGGATACTGTCGCCTGCCGAGCCGCTGAGATCTCGCGAGACACTTTGGCAGAACTGCAAAAATTCCTCCCGCGAGATTCGACCATCGGCATTGCGATCGATGGAGCGGACCAGCTCGTTCCAGAATCCCTTGAGCGAAGTCAGTAGCTCGGTGTGAATCACGGAGTTCCGTTCGCGACGCTGGCTATCGATGAGACGCAGCGCCAGCGCATCTAGATCTGCTTGCTCAACATAACCGTTGTCATCTACATCGAGCGATAGATAGAGATTGTGGGCTTTGATTTTCTGAATGTCGCTGCGCTGCGGGTGCTCCTGAACAGAGGCCGAGAGCTTCGGCAGATCGGACTTCACCTGACTAGGCGAAAGTACCAGGTGTTGCGAGTAGGGGTTGGACACGCCAGCGGTCACGAGCGCATCCCAAAAGGCCAAGCGCAGTACATCGGACATTTCGTTGGTCAGCCCTGGCTTTACCATTGTCACCGCTCGCAGCAGCAGCGAGTGTTCTCGAAGATCCTCCAGTCCGAACGATGTCTCACCCAAGATCTCGGAGTGGGTGGCGCGAACTTCGGCGGTCTTGCGGGTCAGCACTTCGATCACCCGATGCAGGTTTTCACCGTGTGCGATCGGCAGATCGATGACCACGTTGACGTAGCCTTTGGAGTGACTTGCGACCTTGCGAACCTCGCCATTGGGAATCGCGTGAAGGACTCCGAAATCATCGCGGATCTTGGTGACGCGGATACCGATCTCTTCGACGTTTCCTTTGACCTCGCCGACCTCGATGAAGTCGCCGATCAGGAACAGATTTTCAAACAGAATGAAAAACCCGGCAACCAAATCACCGACGAGAGACTGCCCGCCGAGTCCGATTGCGACGCCGATCGCTCCGGCCCCCGCCCACAGCGGAGTGGTATCAAAGCCGGCCTCACGCAGTATCATCAGCAAGGCGGCAAAATAGACGCTATAGCGCACAATCCCAGCGGCCACTGGCACCAAGGTCTGCCTTTGCTGATACTCCGCTGGACTGAGCGAGCCCTGGGTGAGAAAGAACTCACTCATCAGGAGCAGGCACACCTCAACGAGTACCCGGCTTAGGTAAAAAATCACGATGACGCGTAGTGCCAGCCGTCCTGTCTGACCGGCCCACGAACCCGACACAATCTGGTCTACGGTCCAGGTCGCGAGTGCGACGTAGATCAAGTAGTCGGAAGCGCGTTTGGTGAGCGGACTCAAGTGGCGCAACCGACCCAGATAGCGCAGTGGGTTCTCCAACTTGCTTAGCACCTCGGTCAGCCCGAACACGACATCGATCACCAGGTGTGCGGTGCCCGCGAGAAAGCGACCCAGGTAGATTGCCAGGCTTACGTACGCGACCCAGGTGAGTACCTTCACGCTGAACCCAGACACTCCCACGAGCTGCGCAGACAGTCCCAGTGCAAAAAACAGCAGCCCAGCAAGCAGCGCCGTGCGCAGATGTCCCAGAAGCTCGTGCAGGCTCTTGCGATGATCGCTCAGCGCTTCGGTTCGCTCTAGGCGGGCTCGCAGAGAAGCCAAAATGGTCTCCAGCACTCGCGACAGAAGGAATGCCAGAGCGAGGACTCCCAAGGACTTCGCAAAAGACACTGCGATCCCCGCTCCATCTTTCATCTGCACTTGTGAAAGCTGGCTGTGCAGCCATTCCGAAAAGCGGAGCTGACGCAGCGAGGCCCACACAACGCCGCCTGCGAGCAACAGACCCAGCAGCAACCCAAACCCCAGCGCCACCCGCCATGATTTGCGCCGAAAAGCGCTCAAGAACTCGGACGAGGAATCCAGAGCCTTGACGCGCAGAAGAACACTCGTCCCTCGCACAAACAGGCCGGTGCCGAGCAGGAGTAGCACCAGGAGGAGACCGAACACACCGCCCGCATACTTCCCGTTTTCTAGCAGTAGCTCACCCGAGATGTTCATGGGTCATTCCCTTCCAACGCCAGCTCGTTGTGGCTTCCCGGTGTCACGCTTTGGGAGGCATGATTCCGCGATGCGGAACGAAGCAGCGGACTACAGAGCGTGTCCAAAAACGAGGTGAGCGGCTCCGGGTTTTCCGCCAGACCTCGAATCTGCCCCTGCAGCGTTTCTGACAAGTCACTAAGCTGTGTGCGCAGAACGATCTCGACTTGATCGCTGTGTGGCATCGCGGTCAATGCGTGGGCCATCTGATAGCCTTTGCCAACGAGTCGTCCGATCTTCGCCCAGGCCGCTGTCTGTTTTGATCCGGCGGCGATCGCGGCGGCGTGCGCAGCAGTTTCAAACAGTGCGCCGGTCTTCATCTCGTGATAGCTGGCCGCACTTTCGGGCACGCGGGCAGAGGAACCCATTGCCGATTCCTGCTCTAGCTCTTGCCCACCGACCAGACCAGATAGCGATCCGGTCGCACACGCAAGGAGCTGCACTACACGCAGCGCTCTGGTCGCATCTTTGCGAAGTCCCCCAGCCAGCACCTCAAAGCTGCGAGCGAGCAGCGCATCGCCAACCAGCAGCGCTCGTGCTTCGCCAAACACCGCATGTACGGTCGGACGACCTTTGCGCAGCGCGGCATCGTCAAAGCACGGCAGATCGTCATGTACCAACGAGGCAACATGGACCAGCTCGACCGCACAGGCCGACCGCAGCGCCAGATCTAGTTCCTGCGCAGGCAGTCCAGTGGCTTGCGCGACCCTGAGCAAGAACTGTGGTCGCAGTCTCTTGCCTCCCGAAAACACCGCGTAGCGCATGGCGCGATGGAGCGGCTCCGGCTGCCGATTTTCAGCCGGCAGGAAGCGGTCGAGCGCTTCATCAATGAGCGGTTTCAGTTCGAGTGGCCACGGCGTTACCGATTTGGGCCGAGCGTCATTCATATGCGGAGTTCCCCCAGTCAGCGACAGCGCTCACGGCTTCTACCCAAAGCGGTCTGGTTCGCACCCTAAGGAGCGCGGACAGTACAGGGGGCCGCAGTGGAACGGGGTTGGCGTTAGCGGGAGATTTCGACGTTATCGAGGAGTCCGAGCGCGTCCGGAACCAGAATCGCCACCGAGTAGTAGGCGCTCACCAAGTACTGCAGGATCGCTTTTTCGGTGATTCCCATGAAGCGCACGTTGAGACCCGGCTCGTGTTCATCAGGAAGACCTGTTGGACGCAGTCCAATCACCCCTTGATGTTCCGCTCCAAACCGTAGCGCCAAGATCGAGGTCGTGTTACCAGGCGAAATCGGGATCTTGTTACACGGCAGAATCGGAACCCCACGCCACCCTTGCACGGGCTTTCCTTCGACCATCACCGTCTCTGGATAGACACCTCGGCGGTTGCATTCCCGGCCGAACGCGGCAATCGCTTCGGGTTGTGCCAAAAAGAGCTGCGTCTTGCGACGACGGGTCAATAGCTCATCCATGTCATCAGGAGTCGGTGGTCCGCTGCGGGTCTGAAGGCGCTGTTTGTGATCCACGTTGTGGAGCAGACCGAACTCCGGGTTGTTAAGCAGCTCGAATTCCTGACGTTCACGCAGGGCCTCGCACGTCAAGCGAAGCTGCTCTTTGACCTGATCCATCGGTCCGTTAAACAGGTCCGCAACCCGAGTGTGCACATTCAGGATGGTCTGCGCGACCGACAGTTCATACTCACGCGGATGACGCTCGTAGTTGACAAACGTCGTCGGTAGCTCCGTCTCGCCCTTGTGTCCTGCGGCCAGCGCGATCGCAGCCTGTCCGTCTTTGTCCTGTGGCTTGCGCAGACGATCTTCCAGCGTGGCGAGGTGTTGCCGGAGCGATTCCGATTCGCTCAGTACGCTATGAAATGCCGTACGAGGTAGAGCCAGCACCGTACACGCGGTGGCGGTCTTGACCGAAAAGTCCCAGGTTCCATCGTTCTCGACAAGCGAGCGATCCCCGAAGTGATCGCCATCGGCCAGAATCGCAAGCTCCAGCGGATCGCCGTACTTGCCGCTGCGGAGCTTGGTGGCCTTGCCGCGCACGATCAGGAAGAGCTGTTCCGCTGGCTGCCCCTCGCTGACGATCAGCTCGCCAGCAGAGAGCTCGCGTTGGACAAAGCGATCGGCCAGCGCTTCCAGGATCTCGACCTCTTCATAGCCACGCAAAATCGGTAGCTCACCCAGCTCTTGCGGAATCACTCGCGCCGATGATCCAACCTCGGTAAAGCTGATGGTCCCGTCCCCGAGCGCGTAGCTTAGGCGGCGGTTCACCCGGTAGACTCCGCCCGACACTTCGACCCATGGCAGCAGCTTCAGCAGCCACCGCGCCGTGATTCCTTGCATCTGCGGCGGCGACTTGGTGGTCGTGGTCAGGTTGCGCGCTGCCGCTGTCGACAGACTGAGCTGCTGCTCTGCCCGGTGCGCATCGGACAAGGCTTGGTTCCGTTTGGTCATGCCATCTCTCCTGGCGCTCCGTTTCCGAAGCGCCCCCAGCGCACCGAACTAGTCGCCAGCGCGGCCAAGTTCAACGCTCTCCAGAATCGCGAGAGCATCGGGAACCAGGACTGCCACCGAGTAGTATGCGCTCACCAGGTACTGCATGATCGCCTTCTCGTTGATGCCCATGAAGCGGACGTTGAGGCTCGGCTGATACTCATCGGGAAGTCCGGTCTGGTGAAGACCCACGACGCCCTGATTGTTCTCGCCAGTCCGCATCAGCATGATCGAGCTGGTTCGGGAGTCCGAGATCGGAATCTTGCTGCACGGGAAGATCGGCACTCCGCGCCACGCGGGAATCTTGTTGCCACCGAAGTCCGTGGCCGTCGGATAGATGCCACGACGATTGCACTCCTGACCGAATGCGGCGATGGCACGCGGATGGGCCAAAAAGAAGCTCGGCTCTTTGTGAACCATCGCGAGCAGCTCGTCCATATCGTCCGGAGTCGGTGGGCCGCTGCGGGTGTGAATCCGCTGCTTGAGATCGGCGTTGTGCAGAAGGCCGATTTCCTTGTTGTTGAGCATCTCGAACTCTTGACGCTCACGCAGGGCTTCGACAGTGAGACGGAGCTGCTGCTCGGTCTGGTTCATCGGGTTGTTGAACAGATCCGCAACACGGGTGTGAACCTGAAGAACGGTCTGCGCCACGGCCAGCTCATACTCACGGGGCTTGAGCTCGTAGTCGACGAAGGTACCGGGCAGGATGTACTCGCCCTTTTGACCGGCGCTCAGCGCGATCGCGGCTTCACCCGTCTGATCCTTTTTGGCATTGCGCGCCCGCGACTTGAACGCTTCGATGTGCTTGCGCAGCGATTCAAACTGCGAAACGACATCCTCGAACACCGACTGCTGAAGGGTCAGCACCGTCGCAGCCGTCACCGTCTTGGCGGTGAACTGCCACACGTCCTGCGTCTCCAGAATCGCTTCCCAGGAGTAGTGATCGCCATCGGCCAGCGTCTCCAGGATCGTCTGGTCGCCGTACTTGCTGGTACCGATCTTGTTGATCTTGCCGAACGCAATCAAACCAATCGAGTCAGCGGGTTTACCCATCTCGACGATCACGTCGCCGGACTTAAACTCCTTCTGCACGAACTTGTTGGCCAGGATTTGCAGCACTTCCACATCTTCGTAGCCGCGCAGGAAGGGCAGCTCACACAGCTCCTGCGGAATCACCGAGATCTTGGCTCCGACATTGGTGAAGGTCACGCGACCATCGCCCACTGCGTAGCTCAAGCGACGGTTGACGCGGAACACACCGCCCTGCACGTTCATCCAGTGAAGCTGACGGAGCAGCCACCGCGACGTAATACCTTGCATTTGCGGGGGAGACTTGGTCGTCGTGGCCAAGTTCCGTGCGGCTTGCGTATCCAAGCTCGACTGCTGCTTTTCGCCCTGCGCACCCGGATTGTGCTTCTGATCAATCGACATGCTGACCTCCTGATTGCCCAAAAAAGATGGGGAGACTATTTGGTGACTGAGTCTGGTTCTTTACGGAGCTGCGTGACGAACCTCAACGCGGCGGTGCCAAGCCCAGCCGGAGCCTTTGGTGGCCCTCCTTCTGGAATCGACACAGACCGCACCGGCTCGTCCTGTTTTTTGTCTGTCCAAGGCTCGATCCGAGCCCCGGAGCGAAACTGTCCTAAGCTTCCGGCCGCGCTTTCCGCTTTGTTGCTGGCGGGCAGCGGTGCCGTGACAGGCGCAGATTGCCCCGGGCGCAACGGATGAATGCGTGCACCGGAGGAACCGAGTCCGACCGGAACGCTCGGAATCGGCTGTCCTGCCGTCGGATGCGGATGCTCACGCAGGTTGATGTAGCGCACCACTACGAAGTGCCAATGCGCGACACCTGCGATCCAATTTTGAATGCTTTCCACGTACTTGAGCAGGCTCTCGCGGGCCTTTTTCGACAGCGCAAACTGCTCAATCAGTGTCGGAAGCTCTGACTTACGGACATGCTCAAACTGCTTGATCCGTGATGCAGAGATATCGCGGACGATCTCAATCGCCTGCTGCGAGGTACAGCCCATAAACTGCCTCACCACCAGCACGCAGTTGTTCAGCTCGCCCTCGATTTCGATTTCCTTGCGATAGGAAACGATGTCGTTGATGAGCGCAATTCCGTCCGCTGCGCAGTTGATAAGAGCCCGCATGGTTCGGGTTTTGAAGATCTCGCGCGGAATCGTCGGATCGAGGTTTAGCTGCGCAAGACTCATCCCAAACTCAGCCCCAAAGGTGAGCCTCCGCATCTCGATGTAATCCACTGGATCGGGAACCCGATTTTCGACGTGGTTCATCAGCTCCCACGCCCAGCTATCGAGCATTCCTTGCACCAGCGTTCGAAATCCTGGTCGGGCCGCTTCCGGCATCGGGCCAGCGGTACGTCGCCACAGATCCTGCAAGCCACACTCGACCGCGTCCTTCGGTGGTGGTGTCGCTCCACAATCAAGAGGCATAAACGCTTGAAGCCCAGCGATATACAGCTTGCCACCCGCCAGATCCCTGGCTCGACCAAAGATAAGTGGGTAGTAGTCGTCCGCATAGGTTGCCCACGTAAACCAGTCCGATGTCAGGTTCAGTTCCGTGAGCGAGCAATCGGGCTGGCAGGCCGCAGCACACAGCGCGAAGTCGTAGTCGATGAGTTCAGGCTCATCCCAGACGCACATTCCGCCGTAGTTAGCGACGATCCCGACCTGACGGCACCACTCGATGATGTGCTGCCTAGATGCCTCAAGCTGCGCATGAAATCGCACCGGAAACGGCTGATAGAAGTCAGGTCGTTTGATCGGACCCACCGGCAGGTGCGGAACGTTGGTGAAGCTGCGGAGGCGACGCTCCAGACCGAGCTTGCCGGGCGAAGGAATCAGCCGTGCCGCCGAAGTCCCAAGGCCGGTTGGAGCACCAGGCAGGCCCAGATCCTGAACGGGCTCGACCTTCATGTAGCGGCTCGATCGCATGTGCCACTCGTGGCCGCCCGCCTGCCAGTCCTGAAGTCCCTTGGCATAGAGCAAAATGCTCTGGCATTCGACCGGACTCAGTCCGTATTCCGCACACAGGATGGGAATCTCCACGAGTGCGGTGTTTTCAAACTGCTGGAGCCGCGAGGTCAGGACTTCATTGGTCAGGTTCGCTGCCGTCTGAGCGTCCAGGTTGAGGAAGCGCTGAAACACCAGCACGCAGTTGGCGTTTTCTCCCTCGTTTTCGACCTCGCGTTGATAGGAAAAGAGGTCGTTGCGCAAGTGAACGCTGTCAGCAAACGTGTCCTTCAGTACTCGCATCGGACGCAGCGCAGCAACCCGATCGGGAATCTCCACTCCGACAGCATGCTCGACCAGATCCGCAGACCAGGGTGCCCCTCCGACCTTGCGTCGCATTTCGATGTACTCAATCGGGTTGGCGACCCGGCCTTCCTGAATATTGGCCAGCTCCCACACGCACTCTTCCAGCAGGTTGCGCGTGCTCTCAGAAAAGCGAACGCGCCACTCCCGTGACTTGGCAGGAATGGTCCGATTCCAGAGATCCTGCAGGGCGCGCTCGACGGGATTTTTCGGAACCGCTGGCGCTCCTCCGGGATCGATCGGCATAAACGCTCGCAGCCGAATCAGATAGTCCTTGGCCCCTTCCATGTCCTTGGTGCGCTTAAACAGCTCCAAGAAGTCGTCGTCGAAGAAGAACACCCAGACGTACCAGTCCGTGACCAGATCCAGCTCCGGTCCTGTGGCATCGGGATGGGTATACGCGCACAACAGCGCGTAGTCGTGTGCGTCGAAGTCACGCTCATCCCAAACAGCCGAATTGCGCGCTTCCTTCTTGGAACCCAAAATTCCCATTTGATAGGCCCACGCTTTCGAGTGAACGCGTGCGGATTCCAGATGAGGATTGAGCCGTGCTGGATATGGTGTGTAGAAATCTGGGAGCTTATATGGCTGCTTCACGAAAACACCCGATCTGTGCAAAGAGCGGCCACGCCATGTGCCAATAAATGGCTAATGGAATGGCCATCGCTCTCGAATATCTTTTTTTGCATGAAAGAAGCGGATTCAATTCATGCTGTGCGCAGTCAGTCGGACTCTAATCAATCACCACCGTCGGACCTACGCCTTGCTCGATCAACAAAGAGACGCTCCGTTTTTTCTCGTGGTCGCGTCATTATATGCTGATTCGTTGTCGGAGACCCCATGCGCATGGTTGATGGCAGAGAGCCGCTATGCTTATGACGTCATTGAAACAGTCGCGATACGTACTGTGAAATCACGTCACAAAATCTGAGCACCCTGATGCTACTTTCTCAAAAGAAAATATCAAGCAGAAACTGTAGTATTTATTGCATCGGAAAATGTGGATAGAAAACGAGGCCTTATATTAAACCAGCAAATCGTAGGCGCATTTTTACCTACATAGGATGAACCAGTCCTTCTGCTTGCCAGGCATCGGCAGCGTGAGTCCAATCGCGGCTGACTGGTTTGATCGCAAAGGCGCGACTTCACTGCGAGTGACTCACCGCATCCACCAGGCGATGAGCCACCCGGTACCCAACTGCTGCTGGTAACGACTGCGGCGTTGCCTCTCCTGCCATCCTCCGGGCGGCTCCGGTGTCTGTCCGGACATCCGCGATTCCTTGCGATGTTCCGCCCGGCGTTGTTGTTGTTTGGGACAGAGGGCCAAGAAGGCTCAGCGTACGGTAGTGCAGGAGTCGCACCAGAATCCTCGGCCCTTTGGCACAGGGCGCGCTGCCCCTGTTTGGCGCGGGATCACTTCCCCTTGTGGGTCAGTCAGTAGTGGGGAAATTGTTTCGTCGTGCTCGACGGCTACGATGGTACGTGGGAAAACGCAGTGTCGTAGGGTTATCGATGGGAAGGGTCGCTTTCCTACCCAGTACAGCGTAGAGACCAGTAGGGCCCGCGCCCTACCCATTCCTAGCGCAGGTGTGATCACCTACTGAGTCGGAATTCTTACTTGGGAGAGTTTGTTTGGGGAGGGAGCGGGGATCGTGAATACAGACCCATGGGATGACCCGCTGGATCAACCACCAAGGCGATGGCTCCCTTGCCAGAAGGAAGATTGAATGGGAATCCCGGAGGAATCATCCCGCCGAGCTCCTTCGCCTTCTTGCAGCTTGCCACAAGGTCGGTCACCTGAACGTAGACCACCCCATTGAATTCACTGATCTTGCCATCTGCACCACGGATGGTTCCGATCGAGGCTTCGCCCGCGACGATTTCCGCCGCCTGATCCGTACCCTGAACCGGAATGAATCGCCAATCGAGTAGCTTGGCGTAGAACTCTTTGGACTTCGTCAGGTTCGTTGTCGTGATATCAAACCATGCAATTCGCCCCGGCCCCACATCGGGCTTGGGGTTCCCTGCATAGAGATCTCCGCTCACGAACGTTACGGCCACCGTCATCGCCAGAATCAAGCTTCGCATTGCTTACCTCAACGTGACGGTGGACTTACCTCGGGTCGGTTGAGCAGGTCAAGCACACGAACTCCGGCACCGGGGTAGTGATCGGCTGGCGCAGCGACGATGGAAGTACCGTCTACTGCGCCTGCGGCTACTTGAGTGGAGGAGCCTTAAACGGACGGAATACCTGAGTGGCTCGCGCTACCCCGCCTTGGACACCAATCACACTCACGTAGTTTTTGCCTTCCTTTAGCTCGGCAAACAGGGTCTTTTCGGCGGCAGGAGTGAGTTCAAGTCGCAACAGATCCAAATTGCTCCACGTCTCGGTCTGGTTGCGCTTATTGAGGAGGCCAGACTGAAGCGTCGTGCACTGCGGATTGGCGATACACTCCTTGGTTGCGCTCGGCCAGTAGTACTTGTCCGCATCGAACTTATCTCCAGCGCGATCAGCCGCCGGAAGATTGGCGCGGGTCACTTGGTAGACAAGCACATTTTCGCCTAAGGCTCGGGCTGTCACAAAGCGGCCGTACATCAGCATCGAACCCGCCTTGGCTTCTGCATCTTCGGTCTCTGTCTGCGTAAGCTTGAGTGCACGCCAGTCGATGCGGTAGATGAAGCGCTGTTCGCCGGTGTTTACGGCGTAGAGCTTGGTCGATGGGCAAGGTGCCTTGATACACTGCACAAAGCCAGGAATCGCTCGCGTCCACGAATAGTCGCCGACGTCGGTGCCTAGCGAGTCTGCCTTTCCTCCCTCATCGGCGATTGCTAGCGTGTTGAGATCCACATCGGGCTCACCGCCGCAGCCTGCGGCAAACGCGATTCCAAAGAGGCCAACAAGCGAGAGGGCGGTAGTCGTGCGAAGCGTCATTGCGGTCATGGCTGAGTTCTCCTTCTCAAGTGGCAGCCTGGGTGGCTGCTTCGGTTGATGAATGAAGCGGATTAGTTAACCGATTGACAATTGCAACATAAGAACTGAAATCGAGCACCGCAATGCCCAATATTGGAGTTTTTTTGGTTCGGAAAATCTCTGTTTTCCGTCCCACGGATGTCAGTTTGGAACTATCGGTTCGCCGCTCTCGCGAGGAGTCAATCATCGGCTTGGATTGCATAGTTGGGCTCTGTTGACTTCGCTTCAGATAGGGATTTATATACGAAACGTACAAAAACCAGACCTCAATTCCAATCGGCACAGACTCAGCGCTACGTGGCGGACTCAAACCAGTCGATTATGCTGTAGTACTCACAGTTCTTTATTTTGGTGTAAATTAAATGTAGTCTGATTCGCTATTTTATATCTTCATAAAAAGTCGGATGCTGCGGCCAGCGGGCGGGCGTTGCTCCGCGCAGTGTCCTGGGTGCAGTCCGCTTGGTGGAGCTGGACAGAGGTGGACCAGATGAGGCGCACAAGGGTTCAGGAACCGCTCGGCCCTGGCCGGTTCCGCAGCGAGGGATTGGTCGACAGGCTCCGTCAGATGCTCAGCGAGCCGGCCACGGTGGCAGATGCTTTGGGGCAAAAGCCGTTGAAACCTGTGAACTTCCCGCGACCCCCCAGTCGGGAACGGGAAGTGTTGCTCACGTTTCTCGACCGGCACACTCTGGACGGCTTAATATCGCGGTGGATGATGCCTTAACGCAGAGTCACCAACGAGAGATACTGGCAGGCGATTTCCCCGAAAATGTGTTCTCCTCGGTCGTGATGGGGAAAAGTGCTTCATACGGCCGATATTATCATGCGAGCTCTTGGTCGGACTGAAATGACGGCTACGGCGGGATTCGCTGTAGTGGCTGCAGGTGCGCCGTGGACTTGCTGAATGGTGATGCTATTCCCACTGCCTGCGGCAGCAATGGAGCCGATCCGTTGGTTCTGCTTTACTCCATACTCACCGCTGGCCCGCGTTCGGGCTCTCTGTTCGGGGTTCCTTCCGACTCTACTTGCCATGTTGCGTTCTTCGTTTCTGCGCCGTAAAGGCCGAGTGATCGCCGCAGTGAAAGTAGAAGTGACCGGCCAGCGTTCCGTCTGGCTGAATGCAGGCCCAGCCTCGTCCACACCGAATCTCCCCTTCGTCCTCTCCTTCCCAGGAGAACTCGACCAGGGGACTGCCGTTGCGTTCGCTGTATTGGCAATCCATGCAGCCCTCGACCGCGATGAACTGGAATTGGCCCAGTCCGTTCTCCGTAAACTGAAGATAGGCTGGGACGATCAGATCGAGCTCTTCACGATTCCAAAGATCCATCGCGCTGATCTGCCATGTGCCCGCAAAGGCCCGCTCCATCGGTCCAACTTTCGGCTCTGGTGGCAGGACTTCCGTCGAGAGATCGCGCCTGGTCTCCTGCGCAATCGGAAACACCTCACGTACTCCCGGCTCACCGTGCGCGGCCATTATGAACCCGTTTACAGAGAACATTGACAGCAGCGGGTTGTCCTTCAATCGGCTCGACAGACACCACTGTGGGGCAAGTGGGAAGAGCGAAAACATCTTACGAAGCTGACTCGCTCTGGTGGCCCCATTGCTGACGCTGACACCGAATAGTCCACACAGTGCTTGCGCCGTCAGGTGCGGCTTCTGCGTCGCATCGAATAGAAAGTTCACCGAACCGATCGCTTGCACAATGCCGCAAGCCCAGGATGCCGCCTGACCTCCTTCGATGGGTGAAGGGCGTTTGCGACAAAGCGCTGCGGCCAACTTGCGACAGAGTAATGCGTACTCCTCGGTCAGTCTTTCTTTGCAGAGTGTGTCTGTCAGTGCAACGACCTCGCTGTATCGCTGGCGCAGCTTCAGCGGAACTCGCTCTTCAGCGCTGTAGACTTCATCGTGCATAAGCGCGAGCTTAGCCAAATTCCCATTCCCTACAAGTGCTTCCAAGCCAATTCTGCAGGTAACTTCTGGTCGTGTTTGCTACTCACGTTTGAGTTCGCTTCAGAGAGACTCCGGAGTCCTTAGGAGCCGCACACTGCTTGACTCTGCTTGGTTTGTGTGTCCCTTCTTTGCATCAGCATGAATGCACAGGCAGTCTCACTGCGGTTCTACGGAGGCACTCTGGAACTGCGAGGACTCAGTGAAGAGTCTTCACAGTTCCCGGAGCTGAAGTGGGATGCACGTACGGCTTGTCATCGAGCGCCAGCATTGGCCTATGCGGACCTTGTGCGGGGGCTGACCCGTGCCAAGATCGACTTTACCGACGAAGCTCGAAGCTATCCGACACTCACGAGCGGTGCGTGCATCCACCGGGAGCCGCG
>JBGAUT010000016.1:0-111562 GCA_044228505.1 Polyangia bacterium
CACAGGGCGAGCGCGCCACCGGGGCGGAGCGTCTCTTCCAGATCCATAAGTCCTTCCTCGGTATAAAGGTCGGCGTTCTTTTCGCGCAGAAGCTGGCTCGGTCCCTCGTCGAGGTCGAGCAGGATGGCCAAGTAGCCGCCGCCTTCGATCTGCACGTCGGGCAGCGTCTTATAACGAAACGCCCGCATGTAGGCCGCTAGCCCCATCTGGTGAACGTGAACCCGCGAGTCGGCCAGCGGTGGCTCGCGATGCAAGGTCTGCAAGTGGCTGCGGTTCCAGTTGATGATGGCCGCTGAGTGCTCAACGACGTCAACCCGTACCACTCGCGGGTTTTCGAGCAGGGCCGACAGCACATGGCCCATCCCCAGCCCAGCCAGCAGCACCGTGATGTCATTGCGATCGCGCAGCGCGACCATCCCCACGTTGACCAGCTCGCGCTCGCTGCGCCGCACCGCGCTTTGCATGATGACGCGGTCGCCTGAAAGGATCTCGAAGCCGCCTTGGGCCCGGCGCAGCGTCAGCGTTTCGCCATCTGGACCTTGGGCTGTTTCCAGGACTTCGTGGGCACTATCATGGCTGTCGCTCATTCGCTCTGGCTCCCTTGGCACAAACTTTCGCCGGACTGTGGTGATTGTCCTCTTCCTTGCGGAAAGCCGTGCTATAGAGCCGAACCGCGCAAAAAAAAGGATCGGCAGCCATCGTAACATGCTGACTCGCTGCCAGTAACGCTCCGCACGCATCCTCTGCGCCGACTTTTCACCGAGGCCTACCGCCCATGTCCAAGCGAACAGACGTCCGCAACATCGCCATTGTCGCCCACGTTGACCATGGCAAGACCACACTCGTTGACGGCTTGCTCAAGCAAGCTGGTTCTTTCCGTCGCGGTGAGGTCATCCACGAGTGCGCGCTCGATAACAACGAGCTGGAGCGCGAGCGTGGCATCACCATCCTTTCGAAGTGCACCGCCATTACCTACAAAGGCACCCGCATCAACATCGTCGACACGCCCGGCCACGCCGATTTCGGTGGAGAGGTCGAGCGCGTGCTGATGATGGTCGACTCGGTGCTGCTGCTCGTCGATGCCTTTGAAGGTCCGCTGCCGCAGACGCGCTTTGTGACCAAGAAGGCGTTCCAGCTTGGTCTGCGTCCGATCGTGGTCGTCAACAAAATCGACCGCGAAGGCTGCAATCCGCAAGGGACGCTCAACGCCGTGTTCGATCTGTTCTGCGCGCTCGATGCGACGGAAGAGCAGCTCGACTTCCCGGTCATCTACGCCTCGGGCCGTCAGGGCTACGCAATCAAAGAGCTGACCGATGAGAAGGTCGACCTCGCGCCGCTGCTCGATATGATCGTGCAGAGTGTGCCGCCACCGTCGGTCGATGTGGATGCGCCGCTGTGTATGCAGGTCGCCACGCTCGACTACGACGACTACTTGGGCTACGTCGCCATCGGCCGCATCAGCGCGGGCAAGATTGCGATGGGTGACCGGGTGCTGCTCAGCCACCGGGCCCAAAATGAACAGTTCCGCGTCGCCAAGCTGCTGGCCTACCAGGCGCTCAAGCGGTTTGAGATCGGCGAGGCGATGGCCGGTGACATCGTTGCGGTGACCGGCATGAGCGAGCTGAACGTCGGTGAGACGATTACCTCGATCGAGTCGCCGCGAATCCTGCCGATGATGACGGTCGACGAGCCGACGATCACGATGCAGTTCATTGCCAACAACGGTCCGTTTGCGGGCAGTGAAGGCAAGTACGTCACGACGCGCAACATCCGCGAGCGGCTGTGGAAAGAGATCAAGTCGAACGTCGCGCTGCGGGTCGAGGAAACCGAGTCCGCCGATACCTTCAAGGTGTCGGGCCGTGGCGAGCTGCACTTGTCGGTTCTCATCGAGACGATGCGCCGCGAAGGCTTCGAGATGTGCGTGTCGCAGCCGCAGGTCATCTTCCGTGAGGGGCCCGATGGCACCAAGCTAGAGCCTTACGAAGACCTGATGGTTGATGTCGATGATCCGTACGTCGGCGTGGTCATCGAAAAGCTTGGTCGACGGGCTGGCCGCATGAAGGACATGGGCCCCGCTGGTCAGGGTCGGACGCGGATCGAGTTTACAATTCCGTCGCGGGGACTCATCGGTTACCGAAGCGAGTTTTTGACCGATACCCGTGGCACCGGAATCATCAACCACAGCTTCCGGGACTATGCGCCGTACGCGGGTCCGCTCAAGGGTCGTCAAAACGGCGTGCTGATTGTGCAGGATCTCGGCGAGACAAACACCTACGCGCTGTACTCGCTGCAAGAGCGCGGCATCCTGTTTATGGGAACCGGCGAGCGGGTCTACCCCGGCATGATCGTTGGCCAGCATGCTCGGGACAATGACCTTATCGTCAACCCGAACAAGACCAAGAAGCTCACCAACATTCGCACCACCGCAGCGGATGAAAAGTTGTTTTTGACCCCGCCGCGCATCATGTCTCTCGAAGCTGCGCTCGAGTTCATTAACGATGATGAGCTGGTCGAGGTGACCCCGAAGTCGATTCGCCTACGGAAGCGCTACCTGGATCACAACGTTCGCAAGCGATTTGAAAAGGTCGCGGCGGCAGTTGCTGACGACTAGCCTCTGGCTGTGCCACGCGGAAGCACTCGAAAGCCAGCGAGTGCGTTGCTGACGACTGACCGTACGGGGTGATAAGCTAAGCGGGCATGCCCACCCGTGACGGTCAGATGCGTGCGATCCTGGATAATACGATCGATGGCATCATCACCATCGACCTGCGGGGCCGCATCGAGGCTTGCAATGCCAGCGTCGAGCGAATTTTTGGGTATGAGCCTGCCGAGCTAATCGGTCAAAACGTGTCGATGCTCGCGGCCTCTCCGGATGCCGAGCGACACGACAGATACCTGGCGGACTACCTTCGCACTGGCGAAGCGAAGATCATTGGCACTGGCCGTGAGGTGCGCGGTCGTCGCAAAGACGGACGTACCTTCCCCATGTATTTGGCGGTGAGTGATATCCAGCACGACAGCCATCGTTCCTTTATCGGCATCGTGCGGGATCTCAGCGAGCGAGCGGCGCTGGAAGATGATCTGCGACGAATCTATGATCTGTCGTCGGATTTGATCTGTACCCTCGGTTTTGACGGCCGCTTCAAGCGGGTCAATCCGGCGTTTCTTCGCACGCTCGGCCACTCCGTAGAGACGCTGCTGTCTCGACCCATGATCGACTTCATCCATGAGGACGATCGCTCGCATACCCGCGAGCTGTTTGACAGGCTGTGTCAGGGCGCGTCATGCGTGGATTGTCGCAATCGCTGTCTGTGCGCGGACGGCACCTACAAGTGGTTGGCGTGGCAAGCGGTGCCAAGCTTGGATTCCCACGTGATTTGCGCGGTGGCTCGGGACGACACGGAACGCAAGACGCTCGAAGACTCGCTGCGGCATGCGAAGAACATTGCGGAGTCGGCCAGCGAAGCCAAAGGCCAGTTTCTGGCCAACATGAGCCACGAGATTCGCACACCGCTCAACGCCGTCATCGGCTATTCCACGTTGCTACTCGATACGCAGTTGTCCGCGCAGCAGTTGGATTACTTGCAGGCGGTGCGGACGGCGGCCGATGCACTCCTTGGACAGCTCAATGCCATCTTGGATTTGTCCAAGATCGAAGTCGACAAGCTAGAGCTAGAGCAGGTATCCACCGATCTGCGGCTGGCGATGGAAGACACGCTGGAGATTCTGGCCGAGTCGGCGCGAAAGAAGCAGCTTCAACTCACCTGTTTGGTCGATGCGGACTGTCCAAATTACCTCCGCAGCGATCCCGGTCGGCTCCGGCAGGTTCTTATCAACTTGGTCGGTAACGCGATCAAGTTTACGGAGCACGGTGAGGTCACGGTTCGGGCGCGAGTGATCGATGAGGCCGCGCTGCGCTTTGTCCGGATCGAAGTCACGGATACCGGTCCCGGCATTCCCGCCGATTCTGTTCCCCGGCTGTTTCAGTCTTTTTCGCAGGTCGATGCCTCGATGGCCCGCCGTCACGGTGGCTCGGGGCTGGGACTGTTTCTGTGTCGGAAACTGGTGGCAGCGCTGGGTGGGATGACCGGGGTGCAGAGCCAAGAAGGGGTGGGCTCGACGTTCTGGTTCACGCTGCCACTCATCCTGCTGCGGCCCACAGATCTGCCAGCCCACGCTCTACCGACCTCGCTCCAAAAGAGTCGGATTTTGGTGGTTGATGATCATGCAGCGAGTCGTGAGCAGCTCGGCCAACTCCTGCGGCTGCTGCTACTTGAGCCGACTGTGTGTGAGTCTACGCAGTCGGCTGAACGGTTTCTCGATGACAATCCGAACTGGCTACCGCAACTGCTCCTGGTCGCCAACACCCTTCCCGATGGTGAGGACGTCGAGTTCGCGGCTGTCTTAAGGCAGCGCTTAGGGGCGCGCAATCTGCGGATCGCTCGACTGATGCTTCCCGGTGAGTCCAAAGAAGCGAAGCTCCCTCTTCCAGAGTCGTTTGATGCACAGCTCTTCAAGCCGATCCGGATGCGACGTCTGTTGCGGGTCTGTCACGAATTGCTAGGCGCTGCCGCGACCAGTGCTCGCTCTGCTGCTTCTTCGTGGGGGAGTCGTTCAAGTGGCATGATGCCAAGGTTTGATCGACTGCCGCCGCGCATTTTGGTGGCGGAAGACAACCCTGCCAATCAGAGACTCACCATGCTGATGCTTCAGCGGATGGGCTGCCGGGTGGATGTAGCTGGAGATGGCAAAGAGGCCGTTCGTGCGGCGACGGGCTTCCCGTACGATTTGATCTTGATGGACGTGCAGATGCCGGTGATGGATGGTCTGGCGGCAACCCGTGAGCTTCGCCGACGGACTGGTCCGACTAGCTCTGTTCCGATTGTGGCGCTGACGGCCAACGCATTTTCTTCGGACAGAGAGGTCAGCCTGCAAGCTGGTATGAACGACTTTCTGTGCAAGCCCGTCACCGTCGATACGCTGCAACGGGTGCTCACGCGATGGCTGCCGATGCACTTTGTGCAGGAATCGGCGTTCACCGCTGCCATTGCGCCCGTCTATGGAGGTGTGTCCGCAGCGGAATCCGCAGAGCTACAAGACGATTTGCGTGCCATCCACAAGGCCCAGACGGAACTAACTGCGCTGCTGGATGAGGAGTCGGCGAAAAAGGCATTGGAGATCATCAAGGACGACTGGCCCAAGCAGATGAAACTGGCACAGGCCAAGCTGGAATCGTCCGATTTGCATGGTGTAAGCCGCGTCGCTCACTATCTGGCGGGCAGCGCAGTCCAAGTGGGAGCTAGCACGCTTGCCAAGCAGTGCAAAGAGCTAGAAGCTGTAGCGGTTGGGAAGCATCACGAACGAGTCATGCAGTTGTTGCCGACACTCGAACGGCGCATCCGCGACCTGCTGGCCGCGTTGTGAGTGTTTCACCGCTTCTTAGACAGGCGTCACCGAGCGCTTGCGAGGATAGGTCTGAACACGCTTGTCATCGGTGAGTTCGAAGCGGTGAATCAGCTCCGCACGGAGCTTGTCTCCCTCGACGATGGCATCGATGTGAAGATCCGACGCTAGCTTGTAGATGTCGATGTCTTCGCGGTATTCGGCACGGAGCTGCTCGATGTACGCGGCGCGCTCTGCTTCCGGCTTTTCTTGAATTTTGTTGAAGAACACCGCGTTCACCGCCGCTTCTGGTCCCATCACTGCAATCGAAGACTGCGGCAGCGCGATCGTTGCATCGGGCTGGAATCCCGGCCCACACATCGCGTACAGACCCGCTCCGTAGGCTTTGCGTAGTACCACGCAGATCTTGGGAACGGTGGCATCAGCAACCGCAGAGATCATCTTGGCTCCGTGGCGGATGATGCCCTGCCGTTCGACGGCGGTCCCGATCATGAAACCAGGTACGTCCGCCAAAAAGAGCAGCGGAATTTCGAATGCATCACACAGCCAGATAAAGCGTGCGGCCTTATCTGCAGAGTCCACAAACAGGACTCCTCCCTTGTGCTTTGGCTGAGAGGCTACGATTCCGATGGTCCTGCCGTTTAATCGCCCAAAGCCAGTGACCAACTCTTTGGCGAACAGCTTTTTGATCTCGAAAAAGCTCCCTTGATCGACCAGTGCATCGATCACTTGCAGAATGTCACAGGACTGGTTGTGATTCTTCGGCAGAATGTCGTCTATGCGACGGGCATCGGGGCGAGGCGTGCGCGGGACTCCGGGAAGTGGCGGAGGCAGAGGTGCGCCCGAATGGGAAGGAAAATAGGAAAGGTAGTCGCGGCACTTGGCAATCACGTCTTGCTCGGTCTTGGCCAGCAGATCGCCGCAGCCAGAGACTTCACAGTGCATCCGCGCACCACCCATCTCTTCGAGCGTCGTCTTTTCTCCGATGACCATTTCGGCCATGCGCGGCGAGCCAAGGTACATGCTGGCGTTGCCGCTCACCATGAACAGCACATCACAGAAGGCCGGGATATAGGCCCCACCTGCGGCGGAGGGACCGAACAGCAGACAGATCTGCGGAATCGACCCCGAAAGCTGAACCTGATTGTTGAAGATGCGGCCCGCGTGCCGACGACCGGGAAACATATCGAGCTGGTCGGTGATGCGTGCTCCAGCGCTATCGACCAGATATACGAGCGGAATCCGTAGCCGCCCGGCTGTTTCCTGAATGCGGATGATCTTTTCGACGGTGCGAGCTCCCCACGAACCCGCCTTGATGGTCGAGTCGTTGGCCATCACCGCGACCGGGCGACCGTGAACGCGACCGATGCCGATGACTACGCCATCTGCCGCCAGATCATGGGCCTGATTGTTGGCAAGCAGTCCGTCTTCGACAAACTCGGAGTTCTCATCAAAGAACAGCCGCAGACGCTCACGACAGAACAGCTTGCCTTCAGCGGCGTTTTTTTCGTGGTACTTGTGCGCGCCGCCATGTTGGGCACGAGTCTGGGCCACATGGAGTCGTTCGACGGGATCGGAAGGAACCGGTGGATGCGTGGACATGGCCTGGCATCATACACGAACCGCTGTGCGACCAATCGGCGATTGCTCGGTCCGACAGCAGCCTTTGCGGCTTCAGCAGCTACTCGATTCGCTCATGGCAGTGAGCTTTCCAGCAGCCACCGCTGTGATCCGTTGCGGTGGGATTGGTTTGATCGATCGTGCAGGAGACGCCGCTGTGGCGCTGCTGCCGAAGCCTTTCCTCCAGCGCCTGCGGGGTGGGGAATGCGTCTCGCTCCGCGCACAGACAGTGGAGATCATCATGACAGATCGGGCCCAGACAGTGCCGTCGTTGACAGACATAGATCTGCTCGGTGGGTCTGGCGATCCAGGCACCGTCTTCGAGAAGTGGCTGTCCGGCCGCCATGCGCTCTCTGCCCAAACGCAACAGACGTGGACAGAGCTGGAAGTCAAAGAGCAAGTGAAAGAGAAACAGCAGGGAGCAGGTAATTCCCAGGACTACCAAGGCGCGAATCATGGAATGCGCGAGTGAGATCAGCGGAGCTTGCGGCTGTTCTTTTGTGGATGGCGAGTTGGTGAGGGACGCAAACAGGACCAGCACCCCTACGAAAAAGTAGTAGTTGATGAAGGACTGCGGAGCGACCAAAAAAGACGCAAACAGAGACAGCGCAGAGGCCATCAAGAAGCTGCCGAGTCGATTGTCTTGGCGACGTAGCCACCATGCTGCCAGGAGTCCCGCCACAAGCTGTGCAAACAGCGCGGTTTTGACGCCGGTCTGATAGCCGTTATAGGCGTAGATTCCGGCGGCAACAGAGAGTGAATCAGGACGAAATCCCAGGTTTTGTACGAAGAACAGAAGTCCATTGCGGACCGTCGCCTGAAAGTTCCACAGCAATAGTGGTGACAGCGCCAGTACTCCGGCGGCTCCTGCGATGAGTACGGAGCGCACACGCGGTCGCATGATGATCAGGTAGAGCAGTATCGGTACCGCAAAGTACTGCTTCAGGAGCGGCATTGCAAACAGCACCACCGTCGGCAAAGTACCTCTGCGCCCGGTGACATACAGATAGACAAACAAAGACAGTAGTAAGACAAGATATGGTTCGAGCCAGCCGTAGATCATCAGCCGCTCTAGCCGTGGATGGAGCAGCGCAGCCATGGTCAGAAAGTCGATGCGAAACGAAGAAACACCGAGCCTGCGACCACTCTCTCGAAACAGAATCAGTGAGGCTGCCAGCGCGGCGATGAGCCCAAATCGATAGTCGCCAAAGATCACTTTGGCGGGGATGGATAAGAGCAAATTAAGTGGCGCATAGGCATAATATTTCTGATACCCGAATGCGATGCCACCAGCGTAGATGTCATCCACAGGAGTGGTGTAGGGGTTCTTTCCTTGCAGCAGGAAGTCCACCGCATACTGCTGTAGTTGCCAGACATCAATGGTTGGATGCGGTACTATGTACAGTCCCGTGATGAGGAGCGCAAGCTTCAGTGTTGTGGCGATGGCTAGTACCCAGCGGCGAGCGCGCTCATCCCCGGCATCGAGGAGCGCCGCCAAGAACAAAAACGGTACGGCAGAACCTCGGCAGATCAGCACATAGGTGTAGTTGGTGGTTTCGGCTGGAACATTGGCACCGATAAGAATCGCCATGGCCAGCAGGCAGAGTCCTTGTAGATGCACCTTGGCGCTTGGTCGCACGGCAAATACACTGACCACAAGGACCGCAAAACTGGCGATAAGGACGGTCACGATCGCGGGGTGATAGCCGAGTCCAGCGGCCAGGGCGATGGCAAGGAGCAGGTAGACATCGATGAGGTACTTGCTCCTGTGCTCCTGGGTGCGGACCGTGACGGAGTTCATTCTCGTTCACTTAGCACTTACGCAGTCGTTCCGCCAAGTACCTTGCGCCCGACTCGGTGACCCGTCCGGGGTGGGGATCGATGCTGGGCAGCTACTGTCGAGATGATCGCAACGACAGTGTTGTTTTCGCTCGGATGGCGGCATCATACGAATACAAACCCCATGCCACATCCATCGATAGTGCTTGATTCCGCAGTGTTTCTTTTCGTTGTGCCAACGCTGCTTTGGTTGCTCAGCCTAAAGATCCGAGATGCCAGCATCGTTGATATTTTCTGGGGCATGGGCTTTGTTGGGATCGCTTGGATTGCGATGCGGCTGGGCGATGGCGCTCCTTTGCGGAAGCTGTGGATGGTTTCACTGACTACCATGTGGGGGGTCCGCTTGAGTGGCTACCTAGCCTGGCGCAACCTGGGGAAAGGGGAGGATCCACGCTATCAAGCGATGCGGCAACGACACGGCGAAAAGTGGCCTCTGCGAAGTCTGATGATTGTGTTTTTGTTGCAAGCTGCGCTGATCTTTGTGATCTCACTGCCGCTGCAAGTCGCGATGTCTGTGCCAACGCCAGTAGAGTTGGGAGTCTTCGACGTGCTGGGGATGGTACTGGTGCTGTGCGGAACGGCCTGCGAAACGATTGCAGATCTACAGCTGGCGGCTTGGAAGCGTCATCCCGAACACCGTGGAAAAGTGATGCAGCAGGGACTGTGGCGGTACACCAGACACCCAAACTATTTTGGGGATTTCTTGGTCTGGTGGGGTCTTTTCTTTGGAGCGTTGGCGACGGGCAGCGGACTGTGGACGGTACTCAGTCCACTCCTTATGTCGTTTCTGTTGCTGCGCGTTTCGGGGGTTCCACTGCTCGAAAAGTCGATGAACAGTCGTCCTGGTTACGCTGAGTATGTGCGGCGAACCAGCTCGTTTTTCCCTCGTCCGCCTCGGAAATAGTGTTTACTGCATGGCATGTGGATCGATTCACACTGCCATCTGGAAGCCGCAGACTTTTGTAGACCCTCAGATTCTGGTCCTGTGGATGATCGGGCTGCGGTCGTCGCACGAGCTCGGCAAGCAGGAGTGTCGCGATTTGTGGTGATTGGCTCCGGTGGGAGCGAACGCGAAGCCCGCAATGCTGTGACGCTTGCCACGACTGATTCCGAGATGTTTGCGGCGGTAGGAATTCATCCTCACGATGCGAGCGCGGTGATCTCGGAAAAGCCTCCTCAGAGCGGCAAGCCGCAGCTATTGGGAGAGTCCCTGTGGGAGGAGATCGTGACGCTGACCCGACAACCACGGGTGATGGCGGTCGGGGAAACGGGACTTGATTATCACTACAATCACTCCTCGCCAGAAGAACAGGTGCTGCTGCTGCGGCGGTTTGTGCGACTTGCGCAGGAGCTACACAAGCCACTGGTGTTGCACATCCGAGAGGCGCACGCACAGGCGATGGAGATCCTTGCACAAGAGGGAGGGAGTCCAGCGGGCGGAGTGGTTCACTGCTTTACTGGTGGACCGAACGAAGCGGCGGAGTGGTTATCTCTAGGCTTTGCGATCTCACTGTCAGGAATCGTAACCTTTAAGAGTGCAGCGTCGATTCAGGAGGCTGCCAAACAGATTCCCAAGGGTCGCCTGCTTTTGGAAACAGACTGTCCCTATTTGGCACCGATTCCGATGCGAGGGAAACGCAATGAGCCTGCCTATTTGGTGCATACTGCCGAGTTTGTGGCGCGGCTGCGTGGGGAGCCGCTCGTCGAGTTAGCGGCTCATACGCGGGCGGCCACCAATCAAGTGTTCGGTCTGCCGGTCTGACGTCCTTTCTCTCTATCGTTTCCATAGAAATTTCCTATGCAGGAGGTGCCGATTTTGCGGCATCCACTATCGATGCCCAGTGTGGGATCTGCTTCTATTGATGAAGGAAGGGCGTTATGCAGAAGGACTCAGACTCAGATTCGGATTCATCGACGGTCGATACGAATGGGGTTGGCGATCCAGTGATCGTGCCTGCGGTGGCGGGAGCGGCATCGATCTCTGCGCCGATTGATTCATCGGCCTCGCACGCAGCGCTCGTATCCCCGGCGGCGGAGGACGATCATTCAACTCACCCTCACGAGACTCATGCTCATGAGGCGCACCACGATCATCCATCTCCGGCGGCTCGGCTTCGCAAACTGCTGATCGAGGAGTCCTCGGCGCTGTGGGTCGTGCTGGTCTATGCCGCGTTTATCGGTCTTTTGGCGCTGGCCACTCCGGTGGCGGTGCAAGCGCTGGTCAATCAAGTGACCTTTGGGCAGCTTCGTCAGCCGTTGCTGGTGCTGACCGTGCTGCTGTTCTTGGTGCTGCTGTTTTCGGGCGCGTTGCGATTGCTGCAAGCCACGGCGGTCGAGCAAATTCAGCAGCGTTTGTTCGTTCGGTTGGGAAGCGAGCTTTCGCAGCTCCTGCCGCGTGTGTTGTCCGCGCACTGGCGCAAGCCGCCAGGGGGGCGCTTGGTCAGTCGCTTCTTCGAGATCATCACAGTTCAGAAGTCACTGTCGAGTCTGCTGCTCGATGGACTTGCGCTGCTTCTACAGAGCCTGATCGGGCTTCTGGTGCTCGGTTTCTATCATCCGTTACTGCTGGCGTTTGATGTGGTTCTGCTGCTTGCGATCGTGGTGATCGTGCTGGGACTCGGACGGGGAGCGGTGAAGACTGCGGTGGTCGAGTCGCGAGCCAAGTACGAAGTGGCCGACTGGCTGATGGAGCTAGGGGCGCACTCTGTTACCCTGCGAGGGGGACGAGGTACGGACTGGGCGGTACGGCGCGCCGATGAACTGCTGGTTGGCTATGTGCGAGCGCGGCGGCAGAACTTTGCGATCCTGCGGAGACAGATCATCGGGGCACTCCTGTTGCAAGCATTGGCCAGCTCGACGCTGCTTGGACTGGGCGGTATGTTGGTGATTTTGGGGCAGCTCACCATTGGCCAACTGGTCGCTGCAGAGCTGATCGTAAGTGCGGTGGTACTCGGTGTTTTGAAGTTTACCAAGCACATGGAGAGCTACTACGACTTGCTTGCGGGGCTCGACAAGTTGGGATACTTCGATGATCTAAAGAGCGAGCGCACCGACGGAGACATCCGGATGTTGCCGGAGCGTTCCGATGTGCTCCTTCGCAAGGTACTCGTTCGCGATCCCGACTCTCACAGCGAGTTGCGTATTGAGGAACTACGTCTGTCCGCAGGCGAGCGGACGGCGGTGATTGGAGGAAGCGGAAGGAGATTGCTCGCGGACCTGCTCTATGGGCTACGTGAGGCGCAGTATGGTCAGATCGAGCTGAATGGAATACCGCTCCGTTCTCTGGCGCTATCGTCGCTGCGTGAGCAGGTGGCACTGCTCCATGACGACCAAGAGAGCCTGGTTGCCGGAACGATCGCCGATAACCTCCGTTTCGCCAAACAGTCCGTGTCGTTTGTGGAGATGCAAGAGGCGCTGCGGGCCGCCTCGCTGTGGGATGAAGTATCGGCGCTGCCGCTGGGACTCGAAACCGAACTGTTGAGCGGAGCGCCGAGCTTCACTTCATCGATGAGATGGCGGTTGGTGCTGGCGAGGGTGCTGTTGCAGCGTCCGCGCCTGATCATCATCGATGGGCAAACAGCCTTCCCAATGGAGTTAAAGCCGCTGTGGGCGATGGAGATGCCGTGGACCTTGTTGTGGCTTGGCGAACTGGGCCATCCGCTGTTGCACGACTGTAACAGCCTCTATTCCGTGGACAATGGTGTGCTTCACCGGGTCGAAGGATGGCGTCCCGAGCTTGCGTCAGGTGTGGTTCGATGAAAACCGATCACAAGCTACAAGCGATGGCGATGGTCCGCTCGGAGCAGTCCGTCAAGATGGTCGCGGGGACGCTGAGCGGGCTGTTGCTAGTGGCAGGTTTTGTTCTGCTGCTGTTGCCTTGGCAGCAGAACGTCTCGGGCTCGGGTCGGGTGGTGGCATATTCTCCGACGCAGCGAACCCAGAATATTGAGGCACCGATCGAAGGTCGAGTGGTGCGCTTCTTTGTGCACGAAGGCTCGCAGGTGGAAGCAGGCGACCCCATTGCCGAGATTTCCGACAATGACCCATCGCTGATGTTGCGGCTGCGCGAGGAGCGAGATGCGGTCCGGGAACGGCAAGAAGCGGCGCGTGCGCGGCTGAGTTCCATCGATGATCGGATTGGCTCTCTGTCCGGCTCTAGACGTGCAGCGATGTCGGCGGCGTCCTCGCGGACTCGCATGGCCAAGGAACGACTGTTGGGTGCCGAGCAGTCGCTGCAAGCCAGTGAGGCGACTCAGAAAACCGCCCAACTGAATCTGGTGCGGCAGCAGGCGCTGTTCGAAAAAGGGCTTAGCTCGACGAGAGCGCTGGAATTGTCGGATCTCGAAGCGGTGCGGACGCGGACCGAAGTTGATCGAGCGCGGGCGGTGCAGTCGGCGGCGCGCAGTGAGCTACTTGCGCTGCGTCAGGATGAACTACGGGTGGGTACCGATGCGTCCGCACTGCTGGAGGATGTGAAAGCGGCTCGGGCAACAGCACTTGCCGAGATCGCCAACGCAACCGCCGAGCTAGCCCGCATCGAGGTGCGACTTGCGCGGCAGGCCTCGCAAGCGGTGAAGGCCCCGGCGAAGGGGACGATCTTGCGACTGCTGCAGGGGCTGGGGGGCGACATGGTCAAGTCGGGAGATCCGCTGGCGACGCTGGTGCCCGATACCGATGCACGGGCGGTAGAGCTGTGGCTCGACGGCAATGATGTGCCACTGCTCGCCCCGGGACAATCGGTGCGACTTCAGTTTGAGGGATGGCCGGCTGTGCAGTTTGTGGGTTGGCCGTCGGTTGCCATTGGTACGTTTCCGGGCCGAGTCGCGGTCATCGATGCGACCGATAACGGCAAAGGCAAGTTCCGCGCTCTGATAGTCCCCGACGAGCACACTGCCAATCATGAGCGCTGGCCGAGCAAGCGCTATCTGCGGCAAGGCGTCCGCGTGAACGGCTGGGTTTTGCTTTCTACCGTCCGCATCGGCTACGAGCTGTGGCGTCAATTCAATGGCTTTCCACCGGTTCTCAGCGCAAGTGAACCGGGCGCGAGCGGTGCTGACAAAGGAGGCAAGTGATGCGTCCACAGCGAGCGCCAGGGCAAGCCGGTGCGACGCTGCTTTTGTTCTGGCTGGTATTGCTCGGGCTCACCATGGGTTCTGCCGTCGCACGATCGTCTCCGCAGGACTCGACGCTTCTGCTTCCAGAAGTGATGGACTCGATCCGGCAAGCCTATCCGTTGATCATGGCGGCGCTGGCCGAAAAGCGCTCTGCCCAAGGTGAGCTTCAGGCCGCTCGTGGTGGATTTGATCCAATGCTCCGAGTGCGCGGCGATGCTTCTCCAATCGGGGCCTATCCAAATGGGCGCTTTGACTTGGTGCTCGAACAGCCGACACCACTTTGGGGGGCTTCGGCCTTCGCTGGATATCGGGTCTCCGTCGGGGAATTTCCTGATTATGACGGAAAACTCGTGACCAACCAGTACGGTGAGCTGCGTGCGGGCGTTGCGGTCCCGCTGTTGCGCAATGGTCCTATCGATCGCCGACGGGCAACGCTGCAACGGGCCGAATCATCGCTGCGGCTTGCCGATGCCTCGCTGGGTGAGGCGAGACTGTTGGCTCTACGCAGCGGAGGTATTCGCTACATCGACTGGGTCGGAGCCGGGTTGCGTCGACAGATCGTGCAGTCACTGCTCAATTTGGCCAAGACTCGAGATGAAGCGCTATCGGTCCGGGTCCAGCGGGGCGACATTCCGGCCATCGAGCGCATCGACAACCAGCGGGCGCTGTGGCAGCGGCAGGGATTGTTGGTGTCAGCACAGCGCGGAATTGAGCTGGCCGCGCTCGAGCTGTCTTTGTTTCTACGAGATGAGGGCGGTCAGCCAGTGGTCGTTCGCGAGGTACGTTTGCCGACGCTGCTGCCGCCGCCGGAGCGCAGCGACTTTGGTGCACCTGAGCGGGTGGCCACGGATCAGAAGACGGCGCAGGAAAGCCGTCCGGAGCTTCGTCGGCTGGCTCAGCAGCGTCGGCAGTTGGAGATCGATCGTGATCTTGCGAAAAACCAGCTCTGGCCGAGCGCCGATTTGTCGGCAAGCGTGTCACAGGACTTTGGTCCACCTGGCTATCCTCGTGACAAAACCGTGCTCGATTTTTCGCTGAGCCTCGATATTCCGACACTGAATCGGGCGGCACGGGGACGACTGGCCCAGGCCGAAGCCGCGCTGCAAAAGTTTGTGGCGCAGCAGCGGTTGATTGTCGATCGCGTCAACCTCGAGGTCGCCGACGTTCACTCCCAACTGGCCCAAGCGGTCCGTCGCATTGAGTTGGCGCAGCGAGAGCACGATGTGGCGGTACAGGTCGAGTCGGCCGAGCGTGCCAAGTTTGAGCTCGGGGAGAGCACACTCCTGCAAGTCAACCTCCGTGAACAGGCCACCTTCGATGCGGCGCTTCGACGTATTGACGCGCTCGTCGAGTATCACCGTGCCAAGGTTGCCTACGAAGCCATCCTGGGCCGGGAAGGCTAGTGCTCGTGCGAGGTGGACTTGTGTGGATAGCCCGTCGTTATAGACACTGCAGTCCATGCTGCCGCTTCGACCGCTTTCTGCTTTGTCTCGTTTCCGTTCCTGCTTGCTCGTCCCCTCGTTGCTGCTAACGCTGGGGCTGTCCGGCTGCTCGCGGTCGGGGCCTTCGCGGACACAGGCGGTCGATTCGCCGCAGCTTACGCCGCAATTGGCCAGCCGACTGGTGCGCTTGTCGCTCGACTGCGTGGATCGGCCGTGGCCCAACAAACCTGGACACATCCTCGACGGAGACTCGGCGCTGCGGCCTCCATCCGAGCTGACCCCCGCGTTCTTTGGTTGCTTCGACTGGCACTCCGCCGTACATGGACACTGGGCCATGCTGCGGGTGCTCCGGCACGTGCCGAGCATTCCCGAGCAAATGGAAATTCGTCGTCAGCTTGATGCCCACTTCACGGTGGAGCGTCTGCAAAAAGAGAAGTCGTTCTTCGCACTTGAGCGGAATCGGACCTTTGAACGGCCGTACGGAATCGGTTGGTTGCTACGACTGACCGCAGAGCTTCATTCGTATGCTGAATTGGATCCAAGCATTCGGCGCTGGGAAGATTCCGTGACCCCCCTTGCTCAGCTACTCGGGGAGCGACTTTCGACCTATCTGTCGAGGCTGAGTGTGCCGGTTCGAGCGGGGACTCATGACAACACCGCATACGCAATGATTCATGCGATCGACTATGCCAGCGTGATCAAAAATGAATCATTTCGTATGCTTCTTATTCAACGGGCGAAGGACTTTTATTTGGCTGACCGCGCTTGCCCCGTGCCCTACGAGCCGTCCGGCGAAGATTTTATTTCACCGTGTTTGGTAGAAGCCGATCTGATGCGACGGGTGCTGTCTCCATCGGAGTTTGCGCGTTGGCTTAGTGACTTCCTGCCGCGCTCGGACACGCCTGCGTTTGATCGACTGCGGACCCCGATTGCGGTGCGCGATCGTCATGATCCGCGCATCGGTCACTTGATTGGACTGTCGTTTCAGCGAGCGGCTGCCCTGCGTGGAATCGCCAAGTCTCTACCGAAAGGTCACCCAGAAGTCGAGCCGCTAGAGCGGATTGCTGCCGTGCACGCAAAAGATGGGCTGATCCAGATGACGGACTCTGGTTATGGAGGAGAACACTGGCTTGCGTCGTTCGCGCTATATCTTCTGACCGATGTGGGAATGTAGCGGTTCGAGTTGCAGGCATCTCACACAGAAATCCCCCTTTGGTCCTTCATAGGAAAGAGGGGGAACGCTGGGTCAGATCCGCTTACTGCCGCGACACTTGGCGAAGACCATCCAGGAATCGCACCAGGATGCTCCCTCGCAGCACACTTTCGACTTTGCCGCGACCCCACTTGGGATGTGCGATGATCTGTCCCGGCTTGAAGCTGCCTCGTGGGTCGAACATCGGTGCGGTGTGTGCATCGAGAAGCTCTTTTTCAAGCTGAAGCCGCTCTTTGCTCACTTTGTCGTTTTTGCCGGGGCCGCGTCCGCTACTGCTTACCGCGATGTTCTTGGCAGCAGGAGTATCCGTGAGGCTACTGCGCGCTGGCTCGGTGCGATATCCGTGTCGGCTCTTGCAGAACGTACACATCACCTGCTTGGGCAGATTGGCCATGACCGCAACGATGTCATGGGCGCGCAACTCCTTGCACTTGCCGCACCAAGCTTCGACTTCTCCACCTACGGCGTATTTGGGACGAACCTTGGCATCACGTGGTCCGGTGTTGTAACCACTGACCGCCTGCGGCCGAGACAGCAAGAACGGCTGACCGGCATCGGCGGCTTTTTCGACAGGACGACCAGCGACCTGCTGGGACAGCTTCGATGCCTGACGCCGTAGGTCGGTGAGCATTCGGCCTACCGTTCGTTCCATCGTGGCCTGCTCAGCCTCGGGGACTTGGGCCAGCAGCTCTTCATAGCGCTTCACCAGCGGCGGGATGAGCGGGCTGGCTGCGTAGTGCTTGGGACGCTCTCCGCTTTCGATCGCCGCTGCCACCACGTCATGCACGTGGATGATGTCGTCTTTGAGCTTCGTGACGAGTAAAGAATGATCGTCGGACAAGACTATTTCTCCCGTTTGGGTGGCGCAATATACCACAAGCGGGGAAAGCCAAGCGTACAAGCCAACGCAACACTGCAAAACTGTGGCATGAGCCGTCGCTGGCAGTCGTGGCATCAGTCGAGCCGATCGTATTTGCCTTCGGAGACATAGAGCAAAATGTCCGCCTCGCTGTTTCCCACGAGGACACTGTACCCAGCTTGCTTGGTGTGCTGGCTCACCTGGCGGACACCGCTGGCCGAGCGGACAATGATCCCGCAGCGTCGAAATCCGCGAAACAACTGCGGACGAACCGCACGCATCACGTCCTCAAACTTGGGATCGCTGCGTCCCGGCGAACTGCGCAAGTCGACCACCAGCGAAAAGACCGATCGTTGGGCACGATCCAAGATCCGGAACAGCTCCAGATAAGACGCTTCGACATCCGCTATCTCTAGGAATTCGGAGTCCGTTCTGGTTACCCGCAGAATTCCTTTCATCGCATCGCGCTCGGCCACAAGATGTTGGTTGCGAAAGATATCCACGAGCACGCTTCATTATCGGTGGGCTTTCCTTCTGATAATAGATGTGGAAAGCGCGGTTCCTTTCTCACATTATCGGAGGATTCTAGGCCACATTTGGCCGGTTCCTACAGGCGTACAGAGTCGACAGTTCGTTCTCTGCACCGACATTCCCAAACTTTGGTGCAGATGCAGGGACCATGCGCCGAGAAGAGCGTTCCGCATAGGCATTGGCTGAGTGATTTGGAGCGAAGTACCCGGTCTTCTGGACTGACGAGAAACGGAATCTACGCTACGCTAATCCCGCCGGTGGAGGAGTCGTTGATGTCCGGGGGTCCTTGGCAACAGATTTTCAGCATTCTGACTGCACCGCAGTTTCCCGATCGAAACAAAACCCGCGTTTCGCAGGCGACGAACCTGTTCGTGTTGATGTTTCTGGTAAGTGGAATCTGCTACGTAATCGTTGGCGTTAGCCTGCCGCACTTGCAGTTGCGGGCCGACAAGTACGTCGTCTTTGCTCTGCTGTCCTTTTCGATTCCGCTCCTGTTTCTTCGACTGGGCTACGTGCGAGCTGCCAGCATTCTCTCGCTGGTTCTGTTTTGGCTGGCAGCGACTGTCTTGACCTACACCAACGGGGGAGTTTCTGCTCCGGCTTCCTCGTTCTACTTTGTGCTGGTGCTGGTCGCTGGTTTGATGAATCGGGGTAGAGGTGTTGCGGGCATGACGGTGACTTGTGTGCTGACTCTGTTCGGCCTTGTGTATCTGGGAGCTCACGGTCACCTTCCTCAGCCAGTGATACGAAGCCATGATCTGGGGCGTGCGTTGACCATTGGAATGTTCCTGTCTTGGATGGCGGTGATGGTGCGAGCCACGCTCAGCGAACTCGATGGCGCGTTGGTTAGTTCCGAGCACGAGATCGAATCTCGAACGCGTACAGAGTCCGATCTGCGACGGTCAGGGGAGGAATTGCAAAAAGCACACGCTGATCTACGGGCACTCAATGCTGAGCTAGAGAATCGAGTTCAAGTGCGCACCCGCGAACTGTCCGTCGCCAAGGAAGCGGCGTTGTCAGCAAGTCGAGCAAAGAGCGAGTTTTTGGCAATGATGAGTCATGAATTACGGACTCCCATTGCCGGAATCGTCGGGTTGGCAGAGCTGCTGAGTCATAGTGAACTGGACAAAGACCAACGCTCTGTGCTTGAAACCCTGACCAGTTCCACGCGGACTCTTTTGGCGTTACTTAGCGATGTTCTGGATTACTCCAAGATCGAGGCTGGACGACTGGAGCTAGAGATCATCGAGTTTGACCTGATTGCGCGGACCAACGACGTCATTTCCCTGCTGCGGCCGCAAGCGGAACACAAAGGACTCTCCCTGACTGTGACCATCGCTTCGGATGTTCCGCGGTATATTCTTGGTGATCCGACTCGGATTCAGCAGGTGCTATTTAATTTGGTGGGAAACGCGGTCAAGTTCACAAACTCCGGTGAGGTAGTTGTAACGATAAGTAGAGAGGGAGAGCGTCTGGTCTTTGCTGTTCGGGATACTGGAATCGGGATGACCGACGACGTCATCCAGCGAGTCTTCAAACCTTTTTCTCAAGCGGATACCTCGACAACTCGGCGATATGGAGGAACCGGTCTGGGTCTGTCGATCTCATCGCGCTTGGTTGAGCTTCTTGGCGGCACGCTGACCGTGCAGAGCACTCCGGGAGTGGGATCGATCTTTTCATTCTTTGTTCGTGCTCCATCCGCACAGACTCCGACTGCGGAAAAGCCGATGGTCCAGCCGACACTGCGACCACTCCATCTGCTGGTGGCTGAGGACAATCAGGTCAATGCGCTGGTGCTAACGCGGCTGCTACAAAGACTTGGGCATCGCTGTGACTGCGTGACAGACGGTCTGCAAGCGGTAACGAGCGCTGCAGAGACTGCCTACGATGCGATCTTTATGGACATGCAGATGCCAGTACTTGATGGACCCGCAGCAACGAGCAAGATTCGTCAACTACCGGGGCGAGCTGGCAAGGTTCCGATCATCGGGCTTACTGCGGATGCAGTGGCTCAGCACCGGTCTGGCTACGTAGAAAGCGGTCTCAGTGCGCTGCTGACCAAACCATCCACGCAGGAGCAGTTGCAGCAGGTGTTGGGCAAGGTAGTCCTCTGTGCATCCAGCGAAGACCTCAAGTAGCACGGCGTCCGGAGTGGTGGCTTGTGGGAATGTCTTTAGGATTCAGATAACTGATGGTTTATTGCAAAAATTCATCGATTTGTGAGATGGATTGTTCATGCTTGAAGCCGTTACGTTAGACCAACTACGGGTGCTGATCACCGTCTCAGAAGAAGGCAGTTTTTCGGCTGCGGCACGGAAGCTCAAGCGGGTGCAGTCGGCGATCAGTCAGGCGATGGCCAACCTCGAGGGGCAGCTTGGATTGCTGCTGTGGGATCGGAGCGCCAAAGTTCCCAAATTGACCGATCAGGGCAGGGCGATACTTGCTGCCGCCCAGCGGATCTCTGCGGAGTTTGATGCACTACGCGGGTTGGCGGCCGCAATGGTGGCAGGTCTGGAGCCTTCGGTATCATTGTGTCTGGACGCACTGTTTCCAGTGTCTGCGGCGATCGAGCTGTGTCGCGAGTTTGCGCAGGCCTTCCCACTCGTGGAACTGCGTGTCGATACCCAGATCATGTCAGCGGTTTCTTCCAAGGTGCTGCGTGGTGACGCGACGATTGGAGTTGTGAGCCCGATGGGCCTGACGGGAGGACTTGGCCTTAAGCTGGTGCGACGGGTTTTGGCCCCGATTCGGATGGTTCCGGTGGTGGCCTCCAGTCATCCGCTCGCCAAGCATCGAGGATTGGTCTCTGTGCAGAGCCTCGGTTCACATGTTCAGATTGTGTTGTCCGAACGGTTTCCCGATGAGGAAACTGGTGTTCCTGATCAGGCAGTTCTGTCCGCAAGAACCTGGCGTGTTTCGGACCTGCATACCAAGCATGAGATGCTGCGTGCTGGACTCGGCTGGGGGAATCTTCCAGAACATTTGATCCTTCCGGACTTGCATAACAAGCTGCTGACACGTCTCCATCCAGAGTCATGGGGAGAGGACGAGCACAAGCTCTATCTTTCTGCGGTACATCGACCGGATCTGACGCTGGGGCCAGCTCATCTGTGGGTCTTGGAACGCTTGACTGAGCTGTGTCTGGCGATTGACAAGTTCGCCAACGGGACTCACCGATTATGACTTGAGGCGGTTCGCTCGGCTTACAGTTGCACGCATCCAGACTGACATGATGATCAGCGCTGCCAAGGGAATCACGACAGAGGCGATGATCTGAGCATATGTCGGGCACACCGTGGCGACAATGGCTCCGAGCAGACACAAGGGAATGACCGGCCAGATTTTCGGTAACACACAGGCTGCTGCCATTCCGCTCGATGATGCCAGGGCCAACAGATCGAGCACCATCATTTGGGGCACGGTGAGTCCACTGTAGATGCCGAGCAATCGGAGACCGATGAGCTGACCAGAGAAGGACAGTCCGTAGACCAGGCTTCCTCGGTGAAAGCTATTCCGTAGGAAGCCCTTGCGAAACCGATAGGACATGAAGGCAAAGACTGCAAAGAACGCCAGCGAGTTAAGCAGCGATGCCTTGGTTGCTCCCATTCCAAGAAGTTGAAGTACGTTGAGTCCCACGGCTGCCAGGAGAACAAATGCGGTCATGCTGAGAATGACCGGCCGACGCTCACTTGGATTGATCGATGGGTCGGCTGAGGGATCGAAGGTGAGCGCTGACAGCAGCTCCTTCATCGAAGGGAATCGCTGCTGAGCAGAGGAAGAGAGTCCTCGAAGCAGCGCTTCATGTACCGGCATCGGGACGTGGCTTCCTGGCGGGCGCGGTAGGATCTTGCCGGAAATCGAGTTAAACGCGAGTAGCTCGATGGTGTCTCCGGCGAACGGTAGTTGTTTGTACAGCGCTTCATAGAGCGCCACGCAGAAACTAAACTGATCACTGCGGCTGTCCGCAGGCTCTCCCATGTGCTGTTCAGTAGACATGTACAGGGGGGTTCCCATCACCATTCCCACCTGAGTCAGCGGTGTCATGAGAGGGTTGGACTTTCCAGGTACCGCAATCGCAGCAAGTTTCAGGCTCTGCATGAAGTTGCCAGTGCCCTGCTTGGTCTCAATCCGTGCCAGACCAAAGTCTGCCACGCGAGGCCGCCCATCTTCGCCGATGAGGACGTTATCTGGTTAACTATTTTTACTGGGAACACCGTCGAGATCGCGGCGGGGAGTTCCCCTTCTTCCGTCTGGGAGACTCAGGGAATTTGTCAATGGTGATACGTAGCGGTGACTCTGCTGCTGCCCAGTGTTCTGGCGCAGCCATCTGGCAAAACTCTGGGCTTAGATCTCGATCGTACCTTCCAGATACAGAGTTACGCAGCCGGCGATGCGGACGCGCCCGTTTGTCAACTCGCACCATAGTTCTCCTCCACGCGTCGAGACTTGACGTGCGAACAGAGACAAACGACCAAGTCGAGCTGCCCAATAGGGAGTCAACCGGGTGTGTGCTGATCCAGTAACCGGGTCTTCTGGCACCCCAGCGGCTGGAGCAAAAAAACGCGACACGAAATCACAGTCTGTTCCCGGTGCGGTCGCGATGACTCCGTGAATGCCAGTGGCGAGCAACGCGGCCATGTCCGGTTTGAGTGAGCGGACTTCTTCCTCATGTGCGTATACCGCGAGCCACTGAAAGCCCTCATAGATCTCTTGCGGAGTCTTTCCCAATGCAGCGCTGACCGCTGTGGGATCGGAGGCTGGTAGTACGTGATGGACTGGGAAGTCCAGAACCAAACGCTCCTTCTGGCGATCCACTCGAAGTGGCCCACTCTTGGAGTGAAATACCACCGATTCACGTTGCGGTGCCAGACGGTAGAACACCACCCATGCAGAGGCGAGCGTCGCGTGTCCGCACAGTGGAACTTCCATCGTGGGAGTGAACCACCGAATCTCATAATCATCGCCAGACTGAACCACATAGGCCGTCTCTGCGAGGTTGTTCTCGGCTGCGATTGCAAGCAACGTCTCATCGGGCAACCACTCGGCAAGAGGAACTACTGCCGCAGGATTCCCTCCGAATCGTCGAGCACTAAATGCATCTAGTTGCCAGATTGATAGCTTCATGTTGATTTGATGAGGTGTTTGTTCAGGTCGAAGATAGCAGCAATCGCTCGAAGCGGGTCCCGCCACGTGAAGAAATCCTGGAGTGGTTCCGCGCCCCAAGCTGCGAACCAGCGCTGGACCCGACGTTCCCTCTCCCATCCGATGCTTGGAGCCCCATTCCTACTCTTCCCGAGTACTTCCCTGCGATGACTGCTGTTTCAAGCTGTCGACGAGCAGTTGTGACAAGACCTACTCTGGTTTGAAGTCTCGATGGACCAGACCTGCTTCGTGGGCAGCTTGGAGTCCGTTGCCCGCGTTGATGTACATGCGTAGGACATCTTGCCAGGTGTGGGAGGGATCGCTCTGCCACTTCGACAAAGTGATGCCGTTGACAAACTCCATGGCAATGAAGAGCTGACCGTCTACTTCCCCAACTTGGTATACATGAACGACGTTGGGAGCAGAGACTCTGGCGAGCGCTTGGGCCTCTCTCAGAATTCGGGTTCGCAACTCTGGATCTTGTTGTTTTTCGGGATGAATGATCTTGAGTGCGACTTTGCGATCCAACTCTTGATCGTAGGCGGCGTAGACCACTCCCATTCCGCCCTCTCCGAGCTTGCGCAGCAGGACATAGCGACCGACTCGCGGTAGCGTATCGCTCCGAACCTCTGCGAGACCTTCCTGCGTGGCCCGATCTCGGTGGACGAGAGTCACCGCGTTGCCCTCATCACGCGGCGTTCCAACGATGACCATCTTGGTCATCACGGACGGCTTTTCTGTACCACCCCCTTGCGGCGGCGCACTGCCTGGTTTGGCCATAACACAAGATACTCCTTTCGGAGAATACTAGAGAAGCATCTTGCATTCGAGCCATCCGTCGACCACCTTCGCCAAGGACTGTCGTCGGGAGTGCGATGGCTGAGGAGAGGTAGGACGTTTAGCCCAGGATCGGGAACCGACGCGCTGCGTAGAGTTGATCGAGCGCTTGTTGCATGCTGTCGCGAAGGTTGTAAAAGCAAGACCAGATGACATCTTGCTCATCGGAATCAGTGGGTTTTAGGGGGCGTCCCAGGAATTGTTCTGCCTGGGCTGCTACATCGACGGGGGGCAGGACTTGAATGGTGATTTTTGCAGGCAAAGGAAGCTGTGGAAGGAACGCACCCAACCAGATTCCAAATGGGAGTCCTGCCACCACGGGAAAGACGTTGGCGCGGAATAGCTCTCGAAAGCGGAGCTTGTCGGCGAGCCAAGATCCCCGCGATAACACCACAAACGTCTCATGTACTCCCGCCGAAACGACTGGGGTGATGAGAATGCGCCGCTTGAGTGCTTGACGGATGAAACCCGTGCGATTGCCCAAGCTGATGGTCTTGCGCTCCCAAAACGGTCGAAACGTCTCATGTGCGGCACCGGGATAGATCAGCGCAGAGCGTCCGCTTTCGATCAGCCGATCAAGATTGTCCCGATCAGCAAGGACCGCTCCCACTCGACGCAGGGGACGTGCGAAGCGCAACACCATGTCATGAACCAGGACGTGCAGGGGACGCTGGAATGAAAACCGTTCGTGCCATGCGGCACCCACGAACAGAGAATCCAAAGGCATCATTCCGCCGTCGTGGTGGCTGACCAGAAGAGTCTGCCTACGCGGAAACAACTCGGCCCCTCGTACCTCGGCACGGAAGTAGCGACGCGCCACTGGCTCGACCCAGGCAATGAACTGGCGCGTGAATTCGGCATCAAATACCAACTCATCGCCAAAGCGAAGAGGTCGAGCGGGCTTCGGGCCGGCCGCTGTGTGGTTGGTTCTGTGCGCTGCTGTCATGCCCGCCTCACTCGCTGTGCCAGTCGCTCGGCGGCTTGCGCAACCCGAGTTGGCTGCTCGAAGTTTGGCATATGGCCACAGTCGTCGATCACATCGATTCGAACCTGCGGCAGCCTGGATAGATGAGACTCCACGCTGCGATAGCGGAGCAATCGGTCACTGCGTCCCCACACCACCTCGATCGGCAGACGGAGCCGAGGAATCTCATCGAGGACATCGGACAGTAGCGCCGGCAGCAGTGGGCAGGCGTGATAGGCGAAATCCCAAGCGAACTCGGGTCGGAAGCGATCGGTCACCGAGGACACGAATTCTCCCGATGGACTCGTGGGATGGGCGACGATTGTGCCCAAGATCGGCTTTGACATTGCGACCATAATGGGTGCCACAAGTTGTGGTTTTAACAGCCGCTTCCCAACGCTAGCGAGCAGTCTTGGATAGCGGATAAATCCAGCCGAGTTCAGCAGCAAAAGTCCGGCCACACGCTCCGGAGAGCGCAGCGCCAGCTCGGTAGCGATCCGTCCGCCGAATGAATGCCCAGCAATCATCGCTCTTTTCAGTCCTAGCTCATCGAGCAGCCCAAGTACCGCCTCGGTCATGTCGGACAACTGCCACCGATGGCGCGGCTTGGCTGAGTGCCCGCAGCCCGGCAGATCGATGCCTATCAGACGCTGCTGCGGTGCCAAGACTTGAGCGACGTGCCGCCACTCGGTGAAGTTGACGCCGAGTGCATGCAAAAGCACAAGTGGCGGCTCATCGCTGGAGGTGCCGATATCGCCGCTATCAAAGTAACAGAGCACGCCGTGTCGGCAGGCCCGCGACGAGAATCGCTCGGGCCAGGCAAAGTCGTATAGCCGCATCGGCTCTTGCAGGACGGTTACCATGGAACCCCTCGACGGTTACTGGAGCGGAGATTACCACGACGCAGAGACTACGCAGCTACTCCCTGCAGATGACCATGGTGAGACTGCGTAGAATCGACTATTCTGCGACCGTAGCCCGAGTGCGCGCAGCTCGAACTGAGCCACCCCGAGCGAATGCTGGACCCTTGACAGGAGTCTCCGATGACGACCCGAGGCCAAGTCCTTTCCATGCTGCTGCTTGCCGCTGGTGTGAGTGGAGTGCTCAGTGCTGATGTCGCGCCAAGCTGCGGTGGCTCGAAGCGCGTTCGACCTGAACCCACGCCAGCGCCCACGATTGCTCCACCGGCCACTCCGACCGCAGCTCCACCCGTCGAGCCGCCGGATCAACCCGCCCCTCGGCCCCCAGTGACGTAGCCCCAACTCCAAATAGGCGGTGACCTAGCGAGAAAGTCGCTTGGCCGCGTCGGCGACACCTCGGCCCAGTGTCCGTAGCTTGGTCAGCGTCGCTTCATCGGAAAATTTGCCACTCTTATCGAAGAGCTGCCACGCCCGATCGAGTGGCGCGGTCATCGGGTGGGTATAGCCACGCAGCGAGCGGACCGCGAACTCCATCGCGTTGATGGCTTGCAGTCCTTGAACTCCGCCGGCGGTGGCAATCAACCCAACCACTTTATCGGTTAGATAGGGAGGTTCATGTTTGGACAATAGCTCCAGCCAGTCGATGGCGTTCTTGAACGCTCCGCTCATGCTGCCGTGATAGACCGGGCTCGACCAGATCATGCCTGCCGCCGAGGCTACCGCTTCCACGAAACCGAGAACCTGCGGAGTGGGTTCGCTATCCGGAACAAACATGGGCAAATTGAGCGCATGTAGTTCGAGTAGCTCGATGGAAGCACCCGCTTCTTCAGCCCCGCGCAACGCTTCACCAAGGGCTTGCACGCTGGCAGAGCCGGGCTTGAGCGACCCGCCAAGACCGATGATCCGAATATGAGGCATTAACGATTCCTCTTATGTGTAGCCGATACTTTGGGCACTGGAGGCGGCGGCGGGGTGTGGGGCAGGGCGGTGGTTGCACCCAGTGCCGAACAGACACGGCTCGCCAAGTGGCTGCCATGGGTACAGGCTCGCTTGAGCACATCCATCGGCAATTCCTTGAGCCGCTGCCGGAGATCATCCGGCCCTGCACCAGACAGACAGACCAGCAGCGTGGCCAGCAGCCCAGCACTAAATGCATCCCCCGCGCCGGTCCGATCCACGACCGAGACTGGTTCTGCGGCGAAGTATGCTGTGCCCTGCGGCGCATCGAGGTAGGCACCGCGCTCGCCAAGTGTGACGACTACCACGGTTGCTCCCAGGCTGCGGACCACGGCTGCGCCTGCTTCGACGCTCTCTGTTCCGCACAGCAGCGGTAGTTCATCGTCGGTGAGCTTGACGACGTCACAGCCACTGAGAACCTTGCGAAGTAGCGGCGGCGCTTCCTTGATATCGGGCCACAGATGCGGCCGCAGGTTGAGATCACAGCTTATGAGGCGCCGCACTTGCTGTTTTTGAACCAGTGCCAGCGCATGCAGCGTAGCGGTTCGTGAAGGCTCTCGTGACAGCGAGGACGAACCGAAGTGAAACAGCCGACCCCGCTGAATCATCGGCGCAGGGATCTCGGCGGGCGTGATCATCATGTCTGCCGAGGGATGACGATAGAATAGGAAGGATCGCTCGCCGTCGCTGGCAACGGATACGAAGGTGACGCCGGTGCGTGCGGTCTTGTGCATCGAAATTCCGTCGATGGCAAGGCCCTCGGCGGCGAGTCGCTTTTTCAAGAATCGACCAAAGGCATCCGATCCCACTTGCGTGACGAGAGCGGTGGGGATTCCCTGACGCTGCAGTCCAATCGCCAGATTGCAGGGCGCGCCACCGGAGTGACGGGTGAAGCGCTCGACGTCTTCGAGCAGCACGCCGGGCGTCTCGGGAAACAGATCGACCAGCGCTTCCCCAAATACCACCGCATCAACGGCCAATGGCGGAGCACCCGGACGAGCGGTTGGAGCAGAGAGCATGGCTTATGAGCTTACTTCAAACCGCCATCAATGGGACGATGCCGCCGGGCGGAAGTATCAGCGTGGGTTCGGTATAACGCTGGACTTCCTCGACCGTGGTGCCGGGGGCGATTTCGACCAAATGGAGCCCATTCGGACCGACATCCATGACGGCCAGATCGGTGACGATTCGGGCGACGCAGCGCGGGGCGGTCAGAGGCAGTGAGCACTCCTTGACGACCTTGAAATCGAAGGCCCCCTCGGCGGCACCTTTGACCTTGGCGACGTGCTCCATCAAGATGATTACGCGGCGGGCACCAGCGACGAGGTCCATCGCTCCGCCCATGCCCTTTACCATCTTGCCGGGAATCGTCCAATTGGCCAGATCGCCGTTTTGGGCGACTTGCAGCGCCCCGAGGATGCAGATGTCGACGTGCGCCCCACGAATCATGGCAAACGACTCTGCGGACGAAAAGTACGACGACCCGGGGAGTTCGGTCACGGTCTGTTTGCCGGCATTGATGAGGTCGGGATCTTCCTCTCCCTCGTACGGGAATGGGCCAGTGCCGAGCATGCCGTTTTCGGACTGAAGTACGACGTCGACGCCTGGGGGGACGTAGTTGGCCACCAGAGTCGGCAGACCGATTCCCAGGTTGACGTAAAAACCATCGCGCAGCTCGCTGGCGACACGACGGGCCATTTGCTCTCGAGTAATTGCCATCGCCAAAGGCTCCTTAGACCGCCGCCGTGGGACGAGGCCGCACGGTTCGCTGCTCAATCGGTTTCACGTAGTTTGCGCCTTGGAAGATGCGCTTTACGAAGATTCCCGGGGTGTGGACCTGATCCGGCGGAATTTCACCGGGCTCGACGAGCTGTTCGACCTCGGCAATGGTGATGCGGGCCGCCGTCGCCATGACCGGGTTGAAGTTGCGGGCGGTTTTTCGGAATAGCAGGTTGCCGAAGCGATCGCCCTTCCAGGCTTTGACCAGGGCATAGTCGGCGGGAAGCGCGGTTTCGAGGATGTAGTGTCGCTCTCGGCCGAGGCGGTCTGTGAACACCCGCACTTCCTTGCCCTCGGCGCGGAGGGTGCCGTAGCCGGTCGGAGTAAAGAAGGCCGGGATTCCGGCACCGGCAGCGCGCATCCGCTCGGCGAGCGTTCCTTGCGGACACAGCTCCACCTCCAGCTTGCCTTCGAGGAACATGCGCTCGAAGGTCTTGTTCTCTCCAACGTACGAGGCAATCATCTTGCGGACCTGGCCGTTCTGGAGCAGCTTGCCCAGTCCCTTGCCGTCGGTGCCGCAGTTGTTGGAAATCAGAGTGAGTTCGCGGGTGCCACGACGGAGCAGCGCCTCGATGAGGTTCTCGGGGTTGCCGCATAGGCCAAAGCCCCCGCTCATGATCGTGACCCCGTTCGACACGTCGAACAGAGCCGAGTCGGCGTCTTTGAAGGTCTTATCCATAGCCCGCAGCTTGCACCGAACGACGCCGCTTCTGCAACAGCTCCCCCATCCGATTGCAGGCCAAACGGCGTCGACTACTCGGTCTGGTCGATGTCTGCTGATGTGGTACAAGCTGACGATGGCTACTGAGTGGTGCGGACAGTTTTGCTTCTATGAACTGCGTACGACCGATCGGGCTGCTGCGAGAGACTTCTACGGTGCGGTATTGGGTCCCGAGTCGATCGCAGCCGGTCCCGATCTCGCACCTCTGTGGGTGCGATTCGATGGCAAAAACGTAGGCGAAGTTACGATTTTGCCGCCACAGGCTGTTGCCAAAGGGGCTCCAGCACACTGGCTTGGGCACCTGGGCGTGTCTGATGTCGAACAGGGCGTGCAGCGCTGGGAGTCGCTTGGTGCCAGCCAGCTTGGGCCACGGCGACAAACTGCGGATGGTTGCCAGGTTGCGTTGATCCGTGATCCGTTCGGATCTGTAGTGGCTCTTACCAATCGAGAGTGCTCGGCTGATCGACGCGGAGTGCTGTGGCATGAGCTGCATACGGAGGACCAGGAGCGGGCGGTGTCGGGCTATGGCCAAGCGGTCGGGATTGTGAAAACCGAGGCCTTCGATCCCGGACTGGGTATCGGACTGTATCAGCAGTTTGCCTGGCAAGACTCGCCGTCCAGCGTCGGTGCCATAGTCAGCAGCGTGCGGATTCCCGGGGTTCATCCGCACTGGCTGTATTACTTCACGGTTCCCGACCTCATGCGTGCGATCGAACGGACGGAGTCTCTTGGCGGGCGGGTCTATCAGGGGGTCCGGGTGCTACCAAGCGGAGCGCGGGTGGCGCAGTGTGAAGATCCTCAGGGTGCGGTGTTCGGGCTGCTTCAGTCGCCCTAAAGTGCGGATCCTTCGTCGCTGCACGGGGGAGGGTGATCGCTCGCGGATTCCGGGTTCCGCATCACCTAGCGCTTCCGCTACAGTCCGCGGCCTATGGAGCGTGCGCGGTTTGCCGGATGGACGTTTTGCGTCGGCCTCGGGCTTGGCCTCACGGGCTGTGCTGCCGTCGAAGAAGGTCCACGCTACGACGAGCGCTGTCTACTAAGGGTCCACTTCCGTCCCGACATCACGCTGGCGCGCAAGGATGTGACGCTGACCAGGGAGCAGGTCGAGCAGCCGGAGCTTGTCGGGAGCTGGGATAACTTTCGGCGACCTGGCTATCGTCGGTTCGACGAGCAAGTGTCCCAGCAAGGGACGCGCTACTTCACGCTGTCGCTGCCGCTGCCGCCGGGTCGCTATCGTTATGGTTTTATCGTTGGAAGCGAGCTGCTGACCGATGACCTGAATCCACACAGCGAGTTCGCCGAACATCCACTGTGGAGTGACTCGACGCCCTATGAAGGGGAGTGGTCGGTGACAGAGCTTGCCGATTGCAGATTGCCAACCCTCAGCGTCGGACCGATTGCCGTGGACGACAGCTCTTCCTTGGTGGCAAGCGACGGCAAACTTCGGGTCGAGTTTGGGCTGATTCCTGGCATCGAAGCGGCACAGCTTGGCTCGCCGCTCGTCGAGGTTCGTTACAACGGGGAGCTGCTGACCACGCCATCTGTGCAGCTTTCCCAGCCGTCGGACACCGCCGCAGTTGTGGAGCTTGCGGGTCTAGCGAGTGGCAAGTATCAGGTTCAGCTTTCGGCCCGAGATCGGCTCCATGGCGTGGCGCTGAAGGCAACGGCGCAAGCGGTGGTTTCCCCGCGACGACCGGTGGTGCGAAGTGGACTCAGTGATGCGGAGCGCCAAGACACGGTGCTCTATCACGTGCTCATCGATCGCTTTCGCGGAGCGGCAGGCGCTCTGGCACCTCCACTAACGCCCGGGCGACGGGCCGGAGGTACGCTCGATGGCGTGCGTGCGGCCGTCGAGGCAGGGTACTTTGAGTCGCTCGGGGTGACGACGCTGTGGCTGTCGCCGCTGTACGAAAATGCACCCGGAGTGCAGCGTGGTCGCGACGGCAACTATTACGAGGCGTATCACGGTTATTGGCCAGCGGAGCCGCGCAGCGTGGAATCCAAGCTCGGCTCAGCGGCGGATCTCGACAAGCTGGTACAGGCGGCCCATCGCCATGGCTTGCGGGTGATCTTCGACGCTGTACCGAATCACGTCTTTTCCGGCCATCCCTATTATCTGACCCACGGTCGCACGTCCCCGGCGAGCCAACCCGATCCGCAGCGTCAGTCGTGGTTTGCCGACGGTCCTTCGGCCTGCGTGTGTGGCTCCCCGGGCTGCGGCTGGGGGGAGCGGATCGAAGACTGCTGGTTTGACACCTATTTGCCCGATGTGAACTTGCGCAATCCGGAAGCGGCTCGGCAGCAAGCGGCGGATTTGTTGTGGTGGCTTCACCGCTTCGATCTCGATGGAATGCGCATCGATGCGGTGCCGATGATGCCTCGTGGGTTTACGCGACGGGTGGTGCGTTCGGTCGCAGAGCAGGCGACACGACGGGGTCTCGATGTGCTGATCATCGGTGAGGACTACACCGGGCCGGGCGACGGTGGGCGCTTCGAAATCCGCAGTTTTCTCGGGGATCGATTCGATGGGCTACACAGTGCGTTCGATTTTCCGCTGTTTTGGGCGACGGTCGATGCGCTGGCAAGAGACCGGATTCCGCTGGTTGATTTGGAAAAGCAAATCGCGCTGAGTCGAGATGTCTACGGAGGTTCGGGGGCGGTCATGGCGCATATCCTGAACAATCACGACACGGCGCGCTTTGTGTCCGAGGCGGCGGGCAATGCTGGGAATGATCCCTGGCGCTCGGCTCCACCTCAACCGACCGAGCTTGGTCCCTATCAAAGGCAGATGTTGGCGCTGACCCTACTCATGACGCTGCCTGGGATTCCGGTGCTCTATTACGGGGACGAGGTCGGACTGGCAGGAGCGGGTGATCCGGACTCCCGACGGGTGCTACCCGATGTACTGGCGATGGGGCTATCGTCCGCTCAGCGACGAGTGCTTGCGCATACCCAGCGGCTTGGGCAGCTTCGCCAGTGTCTGCCGTCGCTGCGACGGGGCGTGCGGAAGCTTCTGCAAGCCGAGCAGGACTATACAGTTGCGCTGCATTCGGAAGTAGCAGAGGGGGATTCAGGGGATGTCGTGACGGTGATCTCGCGGAGTGTCGGTGAGCGTCAAGTGAGAGTGTTGGGAGTGCCCCGTGGCAGCTATCGGGATGCGCTCAGCGGTGAGTCGTTGGTGGTCAGCGGCGATGGGTCCGTTGGCATTCCGCTGCGCGCTTTGCAAAGTCAGGTGTTCGTGCGCGACGGTTCGCCGTGTGTGGGAGGGGGATCGTAGTGATCAGGAAAAGACGATACCGGTGAGCGTTTGGTTGATGTGACCCAGATAGCTCTCGCCGTTCGAGTGCAGACCTGCATGGACGACGCTCGATAGCGCGTTGTGGTAGGCGTCGTCGATTCCTTTGATCTGCACCTCGATCATGCGATAGGCGCAGTTGAACAAAATGGCGGCGCGGGGCGGCACTCCGAGTGGTGCCGTCGCTTTGGAAAACGCGGTCGCAGCATTTTCGACGATATCCTGGGCCTGCATCAGATTCAGCGTCATTCCTTCCAACACCGAGCAGGCAAAGAACAGAGACGATCCTTGGGCGCGGACGAGGCTACGCAGCCACGGTTCGCCATCGATCATCAGCCCAAGCGGGTTGGCCAGGAAGTGCGGAAATCCCAGCTCTGCTACCGACACACCGACCAGCTCTGCATAGCGCTCGATCGCCGGGCGTCCGTCAAGCTCGTGGATCAGTCGCTTGTCCGGGTCAGCTTTGGTCACCGTTACTTCGGCAGGAGTGGCAACAAAGTGACAGGTCTTAAGAATCGCAAACGGTCGTGCGGGTCGCAGTACCAACAGAGCACAGGCGTTATGGCGCAACTCTCCACTGGCATAGACCCAGGTCCGTTCGAAGCGAATCCGATCCCCAGCGGAGCCACCCACAAACGGCAGCAGCGGTGCGATGTTGCCGAGCGCTTCGTTGATTTTCTCCTCTCGGCCGCTGGCTCCTTCCAGAAAGCCAAGCCCCACCCAGTGTTCCGGATCGAGGTCACGGATCGATTCCCCAAGCTGAGCACTGAGCACGGCTGCAGCGGTCTCGATTCCGACAGGTACACCATCGTCCAGAATTGCCAGCGTCGAGGCAACTTGCTCGATGACGTCCGAGCCCAGCGCCAGAGCGACCGCTCCGCCGGTTCCGTGTCCCTGCTCGCTAAACTCGCCGTTCGACGAGCAGCCAGCAACGTGAGCCTCTGGAAAGCGAATGCGCAGGGCATTCCCGATCAAGGTTCCGTCCTGTTCAACGGTGGCAAAGAACACCACCAGCTTTGGTGTCGCCTCGCCTAGTCCGGCAATCAGTTCGGCTGCGGCTAGAGCAGAGTCCGTTTGGGCTGTATAGGCACTCCGTGGTGCAAGGTTCTTGATCATGGACTCCCTCCCTCAATCGTTACGCCCATGCGAGTGAGTGCATCGAGCACTTTGCGGATGAGCGCTTGGTCCTGGCTCTGTTCGTCCTTGATCTTCCGAAGGTTGACCCCGGTTTGCAAAATCAGTCGAGTGTTCACGACATAGAAATTGCTTGGCAATGGCAGCCGAGCACGGAGTGCATCTGCCAGCGCTTCCATGGTTTGGATTCGTGTCATCAGTCCCCTATTCCTGTCGCTGGGCTCCGACCATCAGCGGCATACTTCCCAAAGCGTGATCGCAGGTTTCCCAATTGTTCCTGGAGCGCGATCAGTACTTTCTGTTCTTCTTGAAGGAGTGAGGCAGAGTCATTCTCTATCAACTCCGCTCCCGGCTCTGCGTGATGGTTCATTCCGCCACGACTTAGGAGTTCATGCGTAATTTCCGCGATATTGTCGATGATTCCCGCGCTCTGTTCTGCGCTGGAGTTGATCACGCGCAGCGCTTCAGCGGCCTGCTTGGATCGCGAGACACTCTGCTCAACCGATGCGTCGGCAGAGATCATATGCCGAACGGCCTCCAGCGATTCATGCTGCAAACTTCCAATCAGCTTACGGACTTCACGGGTCGAGCGCTGCGCCTGTTCCGCCAGACGCCGAACTTCCTCGGCAACCACTGCAAATCCGCGTCCGTGATCGCCCGCCCGAGCTGCCTCAATCGCTGCATTGAGAGCAATCAACCGCGTCTGATCGGCAATCTCCTGAATCAAGTTGACGATTCCTTCGATTCCTGCCGAACGCCGTTGCAGTTGGTCAATGGTTCCGGATGCTTTTTGGACCGTTACATAGACATCAGAGATGATCTGATGCACCGATTCCACGGCTGACACTCCGCTCTCTGCTTGCTCCAGCGTTGTGGCGGTATGCACCTGCGCCTGCTCGACCCCCTCAATCAATCGCACGACACTGGACTGGAGAAGTCGCTGGCCGTCTTTGCCTTTGCTGTCACGCTTTCGTACATCATCCACAGTTGTCGAAAGCTGATCGAGTACTTGGTTGCAGTCCGCCAACGCCGATACTCCGGCCGCCAAGTCCGCAAGATGGGTATTTCGTTCCTTGGCTGCGTTACCTAACGCCAGCGTGAGTGGCTCCAGCTCATCCTGATGGTCTTGCTGAGACGCGACATCGGGCCCGTCCCCAGCCAGCCGGTGTGCCAAATGCCGGACTTGGTCGAGTCTACTGCGCAGCGAGCGCAACCAAGTGTGCACAATCAGCACGGAAACCCCTAACATCAGCAGCGAAAGCAGCAGCAGCAGTGCGACCTGTTGGTAGCCATGGCGCTGAAGTTCTAGTGAAAGAGGCTTGCACAGCGGATGGTTCTGACCCTCTCCTTGTCCGCAGCGGAGGGTCTGTAGCATTCCTTCAAGCGCCTGCTGCGACCGGACCAGGTGAACGCTGAACCAACCCAGAATCAGCCCCACACCGATTGTAAGAACCATCAGCAGATGTCGAGATGGACCACGCAGACTGGCTCCCGAGCGCAGAGTAACGGATTCAGGGTGGCTTGTCGGAAGACTCATATCCCTAACCATGTTAACGCGATGCTTGGCTACAGAGAATCCTTGGAAGTATGGACTCTTCACAATGACCCATACTTGTGCGGAGTCTGCTTACGCAGCCGCACGTGCGAGCTCCTGATAAAACTCTCCTGCGGTCTGTGGACGACGATTCCTGTCGGGATCCAGCGCACGCAGGAGCACCGCTTCAAGTTCACGGGTGATGTTGCCTTGCGCCCGGAGCGTTCCTCGTCCAAGTGGCTCGGTCATAGTCGCCCGCTGAACGAGTTGCTCGATCGGGGTCTTGGCTTTGTCTGCGAACGGAATCTTCCCCGATAGCATGTGAAACACCATCACCGCCAAACTAAAAATATCCGAGCGAGTATCGATCGTTGGGTCTCCGGCCGCCTGCTCTGGGGACATGTACGCAGGCGTTCCAATGACAGCACCTGCTGCGGTTTGTCGTCCCGGTGCCGCATCCATAGAGCGGGCAATCCCAAAGTCCACCACTTTCACAAAGTCCGACTGACCCTCTTTTGTCGTGACCATCACGTTGTGAGGCTTTAGGTCTCGATGGACGATTCCCTGCGATGGAGAACAGTCTTGGAGACTTCCCCTGCCGTCGAACCAAGAGCGTAACTCGGTGAATCCGCTCTGGTTGCCCGGCATCGATTCAGGGGGCGTTGCGTTTCGAACCCACCTGTCATTGTAGTTACCACTGTTCTGGTTGCTCCGCCCAGCGAAACTCCCATTCCCTACTGAACGGCTGATGTGGACGTAAGCCAAGGCCTATTTGAGGAACCCATGCAAGGTCTTGCAGAGGCCCCTGTTTGCTGCAATATTATTCATCCTGGGTGACGACTTCCGGGCGTACTGCAAGACTCTGGGATGAGTCTATCGGGTTCTACTCCGCATCCGCTGCTGTATCGTAAACCTCCGTGATTTCGCGGGTATTCATCGAGACAAAAGGGGCGTTTGTTCGTGTACATCTTACCGATCCGAATTCAGCGAATTTGGCTGGCCGTAGATGCCGGATTGGTTCAGCAGATCCTTGGTCAGCGGGACTGGTTCAAGGTACCCTCTGCTCCGGCGCAGTGGCCCGGTGTCATCGCATGGAATGGGCGTGCGGTGGCTGTACTGGATCTTCCACTTTTGCTCCGGTTTCCACCTCTCCAGCCTGGGATTGCCAGCCATCGCACGCTGGTTGCCAAGACGCGAGGTTGTCTGCTGGCGATTCCCGTGGAAGAGGTGCGAGAAGCAGCTGTAATTGCAGAGGGATTGATTCAGCCCATCCATGCCACACGCCCAGTGTATGCAACGCATGAGTTAGAACTGGATGACATGGTGATGCCACTGCTCGATGTGAGCGCGGTGGTCGCAGAGACGTTGGAACGCAGCAATGCAGGGAGTCGTGGCCTCGTGTCGAACGAACAGAGGTCGCGTTGACGAAAGGCCAGAATGCAGAGCAGACCTACTTGGTCTATCAGACAGCGAGCGGACCAATGGGAATCTCTGCGGCGGACATTTGGTACATCCTCCCTGCAGAAGCCAGTCATGGCATGGCAGACGGTGTATCTGCATACGACGTGTCTGCAGCGGAAGCAGAACGACTTGTGGTGCTGACCGATCGCGGTGGAGAGGACTCCGCTCCCTTGATGGTTCGTGGTGTACTAAACATGGTTACAATAGACCGCTCCCAAGTTGTGGCCCTTCCTGATCTGTGCCGATGCCCTGGCGATGCTTCAGTTGGGGTGGCCTTGGCAGAAGACCACGTCCTGTTTTTGATCGTCGACCCATATCGACTATCGGCAGAGCAATCTTCGCCTTCTCCTATGGCCAATTCAAAGGAATCAGCATGATGGTTCGTCTGTTGGCAGGCCATTTTCAGACTCTGGTGATGATGCTGTGTTTTTGCGTCTGCGGGCAGGCTTTTGCGCAGGGTTCGAGTTCCCAGTCAGAGAGCAACACACCCGTCAGTACGACGGAACCTACCCCGGCACCGGTTGGTACGACGGAACCTGCTCCGGCACCACTTATGGAACCGAGTGGCTTGCGGCTACGCGGAAGTGGTACCGAGAAAGCGCCGACACCCTCCAGTGGTTTGGTGATTGAGCCAAGCAAATCGCTTGGACTTGCGGAGCTAGACATCGGTGGAATTCCGCTCTCGCAACTGCTCGACTCTGATGCGACGTTTTCTGGATTGGGCTCCTTTACGAAGCTGCTGCCGAAGTACGGGATCTCTAGCTACATCCATGGCATTACCACCGCTGGAATCGTTGGCCAGACTGCACCGGAACCGGATCTACTAAACGATCACGAAGGGGAAAACACACCTCGGTTTATCGGAGAACTCACGCTGTTTGTGGGTGCCGAACTAATGAATCGGGTCTTTGTCGAAGCGCAGGTCTTCTTCGACGCGGTAGATACAACGCTGTCCTCGGACTTTGCGCAGATTGACCTGCGGATCTTACGTGAATTTCTGTTCCTTCGTGGGGGCCGTTTCCTGACTCCCATGGGAGGAATCAACATCTACCCTGAGCCCCAGTTTATGTTTCCACTGACAGACATACCGATGTTCTATGGGAACGTCATTCCTTCGGAATGGGGTGAGCTCGGCCTGCAGTTTTACGGCCGACACAAGTGGGGCGATGGAAGAGGTCTCTCGTACGCCTTCTATGTGGTCAACGGTTTGGAACAGCGCGTGGTGAATCCTGGGGATCCTCTCACCGGTGGGCCGATTCGAGAGATGCGTAACAACTTTCTTGATAACCACAATTCCCATAAGAGCGTGGGGTGGCAGTTCCAACTGGAACCGACTCCAGGTCTAGCGTTCGGGATATCTGGTTATGAAGGGGTCTACACCGAGACGGGGACATACCGGATCTACATCGCAGATGCTCACATGTCCTGGAAGCGTGGCAAGTTCACGCTCCGTGGTGAGTTTGCGATGACTCGCCAAGAGACAGAGACGGACACACTTCTGAAATTGGGTGGCTACGGTCTGGCTAGCTATCGCTTCAAGTACGTCGAGCCAATCGTGATGGTCGATGCCATCCGGCTGGATGGATCACACGAACTGGACCGGATCGCAGCGACGTTTGGAGCGGCAGTCTTTCCCTTTCCACAGAAGGTTCCCAGCGCGTCGATTCGAACATCCTATTCACCTCGTTGGAATCTGCAGACCGGTGAGATCGCGACTCATCACCTGTCTCTTGAAGCGCGGGTCGCGTTTTAGCACTCATCATGAATCGCCGGGCCGCCATAGTTACGCTCATCTCTGCTGCTGCAGGATTCTGCAGCACTGCAGAGGCGGCGGAGCTTGGTCCAAAGCAGATTGCGCTGCTGATCCTGCGAGTGCTGGCTTATGACCGCAACCTAAAGACACGATCGGATGGCAAGACTGCATCGATCGTCGTGCTGTTTCAGGAAGGGAATCAGGCATCGGAGTCTTTGCAAATCGATATGGAAAACGCGCTAGAGGATCTTTCGAGCGGAGCAAGCATCTCTGGCTTGGCTGTCAAAGCGACTTCGTACGCTTATGCCAATCCAGCGGCGCTCGACGCTCGCTTGGCATCTCTGCGGGCGGTCGCTGTTTTCGTGTGCTCTGGGCTTGGGGATGCGATTCCCCACATCACCGCAGTGGTCCGCAAGCGCTCCGTGCTCAGCTTCACACTCAACACGGCCTTTGTAAAAGGTGGGCTCAGTGTTGGCTTTGCCAATGCAGAAGACCGAGTCCACATCGTGGTCAACCTACCAGCATATCGAGCGGAGGGCGTCGACCTAGATGCCTCTCTGCTGCGGATTGCGGATTTGTATCGCTGATGGATGCAAACATGAATCTACACCTGACTGCCCTTTCTCTTCGAGGCCGACTGGTTTCACTGACCAGTTTGATCTTGTTGGCGGTTTCACTGGCGCTGATACTGATTCTGCCTTCACGGATCGGAGAGGTGTTGCAGCAGCGGATGGAAGAGCGCGTGGCCAGCCTAGCGCAGGTGGCCGCAGCTGCACTCACTGCTGGTGTTGAATTTGACGATGCCAAAAACAGCCAGGAGTCCATCGAAGGCCTGCGGTTGGTCACGGACTTTGACTACGCGTTGGTGCGGAGGGTAAACGGAACCGCTCTGGTCAGCATCAATTCCGAACGAATTCCGGATACCCGAGTGGCGGTCGGATCGCAGTCGGTCATTACCATTCACAATGGAGTGATGAGAATCGACCGTGCGGTGACCGGTAAGGTGGGAGTCGTCGGTACACTTACACTCGGATTTTCCATGTCCGGGCTTCAAGCTGAGATGAAAGCGTGGCAGCGGAACATCATCCTGTGGTCTCTGCTGGTGCTGCTCCTTGGTACTGCGGTAAACTACATCATAGGTACGATCTTGGTGGGTCCGATCCATATGATCACCTCGGTTGCGTTGCGAATTGCCGGTGGCGATCTGTCGCAACCGAATCTTGGGATTACTCGCAAGGATGAGGTAGGGCAGATGGCTGCCGCGTTTGATCGCATGCTGCAGCTGCTCCGTGGGCTGGCGAGCGTTGCGGACAGACTCGGGCGGGGGGATCTCGGTGGCAAGGTACTCCTTGATGGCCAAGTAGGCGAAGCCATTCAGCGGATGGTGCAAGGACAGCGTGCTCTGGTCGGACAGATCTCCGATGCCGCGATGAAGCTTGGAGGCGCAGCGACCCAGATCTACGCGGTCCTGCAGGAACAGGAGGCATCTACAGCGAAGCAGGCCGGTGGCGTGGAAGAGGTCAGTCGCACCATGCAGTCTCTACACGACAGCGCAGGCAACATTGCGGAGTCCGCCCGTGGCGTGTTTGAGAATGCGCAACGAACCCGCCAGACTACGGATGGGATGTCTTCTCACGCGACGACTCTAAACAGTCATACGGCCCGTATTGCGGAGCTGTTGGAGGTCATTCGAGACATCGCAGATCGTAGCGATCTGCTGGCGCTCAATGCATCACTCGAAGCAACCCGGGCGGGAGAGGCAGGACGGGCCTTTTCGCTGGTTGCGACCGAGATGCGTCGTTTGGCAGAACGCGTCACAGCCAGCGTGCAGAGTGTCAAGTCACTGCTCGTGGACATTCGAAGCTCGGCTGCCGCCAGTGCTTCATCCACCGACGAAAGCCGCAAGTTAGCAGAGAACACCACGGAATCCGCACGACAGATTACGTTGGTCACTCAGCAGCAGCGTACCGCCACCGGTCAAGTGCTAGAGAGCATGCAGGAGATCTCTGCGATCTTAAGCGACAGCGTGACTTCCACTCGTGAGATTCGCGCCTCTAGTGAAATGTTGCGCAGGACAGCACAGCACCTGAATGAGGTGGTCGGTAAGTTCAAGCTTGAGGGCGCAGACAAATGAGCGACCGAAAACAACAGCTAATACAGCGCTTTCGGGCAAGTGCTATCGATCGACTGCGAAAGATCGATCTAGAGCTGGGTCACGTAGAAGCGGAATCGTCTGCTTCCCCGAATGTAGTCTCCACACTACGGGAACTACATACGATCAAAGGTGAGTCGAGGATGCTCGGCTTGCCAGCAGTCAGCAACATTGCTCATTTGCTTGAAGACTTACTTCGTCCGATCGCGCAACAGAATGGACCTTTTGAGCCGGACACTCTTCGTAACTGCCGCAGAGGGCTCACTTCGCTGATCACGGTGATGAACGAAGCCGAGATGGATGAAGCGGTTCTTAGCGCAGCGCTGGCTGTAACCAACGAGGAATTGCAAAGTGCAATCGGGAGTCCGGTCTCCTCTTCGCTTTCATTTAAGCCCGCACAAGAGGCCTCGTCCTCCACGGTACCGCAGCCGGAAGCTCGGTCCAATCAAGAACACTCCAGCGGTGCGGTGTCTCCGCAGGTATCCACCTCGGTTCCGCTTGAACCGAGTGGGAATGATGAGATTCATCGATGGGTGCATGTTTCCTCGCAAAAAATCGATGCCCTCTGTGAGAGTACCGCCGAGCTAGAGACCGTCTTTCATGCGCTGTTTGCACAGGCGCAAGTGACGCTTGCGGAGAAGTCTCCCCGCGGTGAAGACCTTCGGGCGCTGCGAGAGGAGATGGACCGCTGCCGCGTTCGAATCGAGGAGGTCACCGGGATGGTGTGGGCGCTGCAGCTCGTACCAGTCGAGCCCGTCCTTGTCGATTTGGCGCAGCATGCAGAGGATTTGGCACGCAGCCAAGGTAAACGAGTACGGGTTCGAATCCAGAGTGGGAGCGCCCAGCTTGAAAGAAGTGTGCTCGATTCACTTTGGGATCCGCTACTACATCTGGTTCGAAATGCGATCGATCACGGTGTAGAGCAACCGATTGATCGAGGGGGAAAGCCTGCTGAAGCAACTTTGATACTTGGCGCAGAATCTCATGGTGCGACGCTGGTGATCACTGTAGGAGATGATGGACGTGGCATTGATGCGGCCCTGGTCCGTAACGCTGCCGTTGCCCGAAATCTGTTATCTAGGCCTGCCGCCGACGCACTCAGTGATGCCCAGATCTATGGATTCCTGTTCCGGCACGGTTTCTCGACCAAAAGTACGGTGACAGACATTTCTGGACGTGGGATCGGGCTCGACGTGGTGCGCAGTGCAGTGGAACGTGTCGGCGGCTCGGTCGAGCTAACCAGTACGTTCGGTGCCGGCACGCACTTCTACCTGACCGTACCAGCCAGACTCAGTCGTGAGCGGGCTCTGGTATTTTCGTATCAAGGGACTCTGTATGCCATTCCTGCGCGGCAAGTACTGGATGTCTTGAACCTCAATTCCCAAACTGTCCGTTCCGTTGTTGGTGGCCGGGCTCTGTGGTCTCGCCATGGCATCTTGCCTCTGCTATCGATGACGACCGCGCTCGGCATCACAGGGCCGAAGGCCCAGACCATTGCTGAACCACACGTAATTATCGTTAGCACTAGCAGTGGCCCGAATGCATTTTCGGTGGGCGGCATCATCGGTGAGTGCGAACTGGTCCGCAAACCGTGCGATCCATTGACGGCAGCGAGCTCAGGAAGCACCGCAAGTGCAACCTTGGACGATGGCCGCCTGGTGCTGTATGTGAATCCCGTTGATCTGCTGCGCAGAGTGCATCAAGCCAGCAGTGCTGCGTTCGAGCAACCGCTTGCCCAGACTCATCGGGTCTTGGTGGTTGATGACTCTGCAATCATTCGTCATTTGGTGACACAGGTACTCGGTGCGGGGGGATACAGCACCTCCAGCGCTGAGAACGGTCGTCAGGCGCTCTCGATGTGCGAGAGCCAGTTGCCATCACTGATGCTGTCTGATCTTGATATGCCGGAGATGGATGGACTGGAACTGCTGAGCAATGTGCGGAAGCGCTGGCCTTCCCTTCCGGTAATCATTTTTTCTAGCAACGCCGGAACGGAAGCCCGTGAACGGGCGAGGGAGCTGGGCGCCCAAGCGTACATCGTCAAGTCGAATCTTGACCACGAAGCACTCCGCGCAACTGTGGACCGAGTGCTAGGAAGACAACGCGAGGACAGCTGATGGCGCAGGTTGTTCTTTTCGATAAGTCAGCGGCTTCGCGTCGTCTGATACGATCTGTGCTCGAGTGCGAGCACGACATTAAGGTCGTTGAGGAGTTCGTTCAGTCGGCTGATTTGATGCAGTATCTGATGCACTCGACACCGGATCTGGTGCTGATTGATGCCCACATTTTGTCTCAAGGCGGACTCGATGCGATCGAGTCGATCATGTCCGACTTTCCTCTGCCAATCTTGCTACTGTCCGAGTATGAGCAAGACCACCAAGCTGCGGGGCTGCTCCACGCGATGGCGAAAGGAGCGCTGGCCGTTGAATCCAAGCCATCGATGTCTGATGTCCAAGGAGGTCGCTCGCTTCGCGCCGCTGTACGACGGTTGATTCGAGTTCCTGTGGTGCATCATCCTCGCAGTCGATTGATTCGTGCAGCGAAAGCATGCTCGCCCAGATCCGGAATACTGCAAGATCGAAAGCCTGCTACCAGAGGATCTGCCACCGTAGACGTTGTCAACCGAGTTGCTGAAGTCGTCGGGATCGGTGCCTCTGCGGGGGGGCCCGGTGTAGTCGCTGAAATCCTTTCCGCGCTTCCCAAGGATTTTTCTGCGTGTGTGATGGTGGTGCAGCATCTTCCTGTCGGTTTTGCCGACCACTTTGCATCATTTCTGCGGGTGCGAATCCAGCTTCCGGTGGAAGTACCGAACCACCGTTTGGCGATCGTGGCAGGGAAGGTGATAGTTGCTCCTGATGATGCACACTTGGTGATCGGAACTCACGGTCTATGCCAGCCCCTGCACTCTGCTGCGGTTCGTGGACATCGTCCCTCCATTGATCTTCTGTTCGAGTCGATGGCACGCTTCTATGGAGCAGCGAGTGTTGGTGTGGTTCTCAGCGGAATAGGGAATGATGGCACGGTCGGGCTGCGCGCCATTCAGAAGAGTGGCGGATTGACCGTTTGTCAGGATGGTGAAAGTGCGGCAGTCAACGGCATGCCACGGGCCGCCAGCGATAGCGGGGCCGCCGCATTTTGTCAAACTCCCAGAGAGATCATTCAGACTCTACTTCGCGTAGGTTCTCGGAACAGAGAGTCAGGAGGACTTCATGGAACCTGACTCATTGATCCTGCGGCTCATCGAGCGCATTGAGGAGTGGTACGCAATCGATCTCCGGCAGCGTGAATCAGAAGTGGAGCAGTGGCTGCGTGCGCGTTCTCCATCCGAAGATTCCAAAGGTGCATCCGAGCTGGCAGAGACCATCACGAGTCCGCACAGTCCGCTTGCCAAGGAGCTGCTCCATTGCTTCACGGTACCGCATACTCGCTTCTTTAGAGACTCAGAGCAGTTCCGTGCGATCGATAGCGCGCTGGCTACGCTTGCTGGAGCCAGACTCCGCATCTGGGTTGCGGGTTGTTCCACAGGCGAAGAGGCGTACACGTTGGCGCTGCTCGCACTGGAGCGCAATCGGGATGTCGAGATCGTCGGGTCAGACATCAATGCCAGTTCGCTCGGGCAGGCCCAGCGTGGCCGCTATCCCGCCAGCGTGCTGGAACACATACCCCGCTCCTTTCACCATCACCTTGTGCATCATGGCTTGGTCGTCGACATATCGCCCCAGGTGAGTCGGCTCGTGCGGTTTGTCGAACACAACCTAGCAAACCCTCCGCTGCGACCGCAGACTGGTCTTGGCTGGGATATGATTCTCTGTCGAAACGTGCTCATCTACTTTCGTGGATCAGTAGTGACAACGACCTTGCACCGGCTGAGCCAAGTACTGGTTCCGGGGGGCTACTTGATGCTAGGGGCGAGTGAGTTTCATCATCGCTTTTCGAAAGAACTTGTCCCGGTGCGTATTGCTGAGCGGATCGTTCTACAGCGTTTACCGAAGATCGCTTATGAATCGATGTCAGCGCCTGCTTTCGCTGCACCCATTGTGCGGTCCCGGCCGCTGGAGATTTCTGCGTTGAGCAGAGACTCCTCCATTCCCAAGCCACACCCAATGGCGCAGCGGTTGCTGTCGGGTCAGCTCGAGTCTGTGTTGACCGAGTCCCTGGCAATGCTGATTCAGGACGAGGCCGCGCAGCCCGCGTTGCTGCTGGCCGGGATTGCGTTTCATTTGAAGGGCAACCACCAAGAGGCCATCGCGCTCCTTGAACAGACCCAACACCAGCATCCTACCTGCTGGTTGGCTACCTATTATCTGGCTGTGAGTCTCGATGCATTGGGACGGTATGATGATGCGCGGGAGGCCTATCGATTGCTCCTGCAGAGTCCGTCTCCGACTCCGGCCGCCGAAGCTCTGATCGCGCTACTGGATTTGCAACTGTGGAAGGGCGAAGCCTTTGCGCTCGCTCGTTCGCGTTTAAGGGGGTCTCAAGACCGAATTCCCACAGCGATATCCATGACCAGAAGCGCAGTAACACTCGACGTACGGAAGGAACATGACCAACCGAAGGTTTAAAGTACTGCTGGTCGACGACAGTGAGATCTGTCGAGAGACTGCGAAGCTCATGCTAGATGACTACGGCTTTGATGTCATCGCACTCGACTCACCGATAGGATTTAGTGTTCGAATGCGCGAGCACAAGCCAGACGTGGCCTTGATTGACGTGAGTATGCCTGCTCTGAACGGTACACACTTGGTCGAGATCGCGCATCGCCATGGCAACAAAGGAGTCTGCCCCATCATCTTGTTTTCAGGCCGTAGTCGTCGTGAATTGGACACTCTGGCCCGTCAGTGTGGAGCGGATGGAGTGATCTCGAAGTCTGATGACTGGCCTACCATCGCGAGACTTCTGACCGAGTACCTGCGTCGTGCGCGTTAGGGTCAATTCCTACTGATCGATCCTGCAAAAATCCATACGATAGGTTCCGTCAGCACAGGTGGGCGAGTTTCCCGCAGAAGTGCTTCTCCGGAAACCGTTCGCGAAGATCCTCTGTCGTCAGTAGGGTTCCTCTTTTGCGGACTGGCAAGGGTTGCTGGCAAAACTTGCCGGGTTGCAAGTTTGGAGATCCTTGCTAGCAAGCACTTTGCGTCGGGAACGTCTAACTTGGCTGCCCCATCGGAGCATCAGAGCGGTGGCACAGATTTCGCTTTTGAATCTACTTGTCCTCCATCGCTTACCAATCCTTAGTGACTTGAAAGGGACCGCTACCATGGCCAAGAGAACACCGATCCTGACCTGCTTCGGACTACTCCTTTGCACTGCAGCAGCTGGATGTTCTGCCTCGTCGAGTGGGGCGGATGCAATTGCTCCGGTGAATTCCTCCAGCACTGCCGACCGGGCCATCGCGGAGGCAGACATCATTGCGCTTGATAGCGGCAGGCTCTATGCACTCTCTGCGGCAGGGACGGTCTCTGTGGTAGACGTTTCAGTTCCTAGTCAGCTAGCGCTGCTTGGACAAACGAGAATGGCGGGTGAGCCGTTTGAGATGTACCGCAGGGGTGATTTCCTGATCACCATGTGGAATGGATCGTTTTCCGCAACTGGAACCGCGAATCCACCGCTCCCCGAGCCAAGCAGCACTCGCTATGTTCCACCGCCTCCCCGCGATCCGAACTCCGGTGCTGCGGTCGTGGTGCTCGACGTTCGCGATCCGTCACGAATTCGTCCGGTGGCAACGTTTCCAGTTCCCGGCGAGTTAGCCGATTCTCGAATCGTGGGCGATGTGTTGTACCTTGCGACCTACCAAAACGCCAAGTGTTACAATTGTGGTGATACCCAGCGTACTGTGGTTACCAGCTTCGATGTGAAGAACACTCTGTCGCTTCGTCGGGTCGACCAGGTTGTCTTTAAGAGCAATGCACCAGAGTCTTTCAATTTACCCTGGGGTTCGAACTGGAAGCGGAGTCTGTTTGTCACCAATGAGCGTCTCTACGTTGGCGGACATGCTGACCTTGACCCGCGTCTGTACGGAGATTCCGCTCAAGCGGCAAAGGAAGGAATCATCGACGTACTTGATGTGACGGATCCCGGAGGTCGACTACAACTTGGCGCTCGGATTGAAGTGGCTGGAGCGGTACTCAGTCGCTGGCAAATGGAAGAGCGTGATGGTGTGCTGCGGGTCATTAGCCAGCGCGGAGCAGGGCGCACGGGAAATGGTCAGGGAATGCCGCAGGTCGACACGTATTCGATCGTGAACACCAAGACCTATCTACCGCTCGGCCACACGTCGATCAAACTGCCTCGGCAAGAAGGTCTGCGCACCGTCCGTTTTGACAAAGATCGCGCCTATGCCATTACCTACAATCAGACCGATCCACTGTTTACCATCGATCTGAAGGATCCCGCTGTGCCCATGGTTCGGGGTGAGCTAACCATGCCAGGCTTTATGTACTACCTGGAACCATACGGAGATCGGTTGATTGGTCTGGGAGTCGACCGCGATGACCCGCGAGGAAGCCTGAACGTCTCTCTGTTCGATGTCAGCAACCTAGACCGACCAAAAATGATCAGCCGGGTTCCATTTGGTACTCGCTCTGTGGGCGAAGACTACGTGGTGATCAACTACGAGCTGCCTGAAGATCAGGATCGAATTCAAAAGGCTTTTCGTGTGTTCCCAGATGGCCTCGTTGCCGTTCCCTACTCTGATGTGCGCACCTACTACTCCGGTGATACTTGTGATTCACTACGGAGTGGAATTCAGTTGATGGACTGGTCCGGAGATTCTTTGGTGAAGCGGGCATTCCTCCCTGTCAAAGGGAATCCTCGTCGAGCTATTGAGCTGGGAACCGAACTGCTGGCGGTGTCGGATGCTACGGTGAGCTCGTTCTCTTTGGTGGACCATGGCGTTGCCAAGAAGACCGCTGATGTGACGATTGGAACCTGCACTCCGCGTGTTTTGCCTGAAAACTATGGTTTTGATGGAGAGGGAGACTACTACGGCTTCGGCCTGTTTGGTTGCACGGTGGGCGGTCCTACTGTACGGCCTGCACAAGGTGCGGGTGCCGCCGTAGTGTTGCTGTTTGGCCTCCTGCTCCGTTTGATCGCTCGTCGCAAGTCATCCCTCCGTGCTTGATTCTGCTCGCCGGTTTCAGCAGACCGGCAGCGCTTGCCTGGAAAATCAGCCACGATGACAGGCCGAGCCGCTTCACCGCTTCCATCGAATCTGCTCTAACGATATTGTCCGCGACACTGGCTCAACGTACAGTGCCGCCATGTTGGAACTGCAACACACCGACAAAGCCGTTGAGAGCCCAGATTTGTCTCCGATTTTCGTGATTGGAACGGGTCGATCGGGAACCACCCTGTTGCGGCAGATGTTGAACGCGCATCCCCGCATTCACATCACACACGAAGCTGCATTCTACAGCTATGCGCAGCACATGCCAGCGGGTTCATCCGTGGATGAATGGCTGGAGCGTTACTTCGAGACGTTCTCATTTGCGTGGATGCATTTGGATCCACGCGAGGTTCGCGAGGCGCTGCCAAGGGGTCTATCAAAGGACCAGATGCGCGAGGTGTATCTCACCATCATGAGACTGCAAGCGCGACAGCGGGGCAAGGTGCGCTTCGGTGAAAAGAATCCTCTCGATACCCACAATCTCCCGCGTATTTTTTCGGACTTTCCGGATGCCAGGGTGATCTGCATCATGCGCGATCCTAGACCGACGGTACTGTCGTTCAATCGGATGCCATTTGGCACAACCAGTACGATGCTCAACGCGCAGTTGTGTCGCATTCAGTACGAACACATCAAGCCGTACCTGAACCGTATCTTGGAAGTACGGCTGGAAGACCTAACTGCCGAGCCCATGCAGACCATGCGGTCCATCCTGCATTTTGTGGGCGAGCCGTGGGATGACGTGGTGCTTGATCATGTGAAGCACTCGCAGACCGATGATGTACCGCCACTGCCGTGGTTTGTTGGGGCAACTCAACGAGCACCGAATCAGCGTGAGAGCCGAGGCCGCGATGAGTTAGATCCGGTGTGGACCCGGATCGTCGAATGGGTGAATCAGGAATCGATGACCCACTATGGGTACGAACGGGCCGTGCTTGTGAAGGAACCGTCGCGTTGGGAGTATGTCTGGGCATTTTGCAAAGACATAAGAGGCATGGCGGAGGCTGCATATCGTCTGTTGTCCATGAAGCGGCTGCTCGATCGTCACTTCCAAGGTCGTGAGCGACTCGACCCTCAACGCGGAATGGAAGAGAACGTGCAGCTTAACCCAGCAGCCTGGAGCAACTATCCACAGTTCGAGATGCCGCAAGTTCCCCGACCAGCGGCCCTCCTGCCCCGCACGATTCAAACGTCTCAAGGCCAATGAATCGGTAAGGTAGCAGGGTTGTGCCATCGGAACTTCGGCTGAGAGGAGTCGAGAGGAGTCGAGAGGAATGACGATGAAGAGCAGTCTGCAGCGAGCCGGATCACCGAGAAGTCTTCTATCGCAGCTTATTTCTGCACCTGATTTGGTACAAACCGTGCGGGCGCTTCCGGCTCCGGCCTTTTCTGCTTTGATTCGACACGTTGGCGTGGAAGATGCGGGAGAGCTTGTCGCACTGGCGACGAAAGAGCAGCTCGTGACCGCGTTCGATGAGGATCTCTTTGTCAACACCCGGCCCGGCGAAAGGGAGACGTTCGATGGGGCCCGCTTTGCGGTCTGGCTTGAAGTCCTTCTCGAAGCTGGTGATGAGGTCGCTGCCCGTCGAGTTGCCGATCTTTCGGAAGACTTTGTGGTGCAGGCGATTTCAAGGCTCATCGTGGTACTGGATCATGATGCGCTGCTTGGCCGCATGAACGAACGAGGACGCGATGTAGAGTACGCAGACAAGGCGATCGAGCGTGCTCTGTCCGAGGAGATTGATGGGTATTTGCTGCTCTGTCGGGAGTACGATGGTTGGGACGCGGTGATGTCGCTCATCCTGGCGCTGGATCGGAATCAACGTGATTTTTTGGAACGGATCCTGAGCCGATGTGCAGCGCTGGCCAGTGGATACCTCGATGATCTAAGTGTGCTCACGGGCATATTGTCCGCAGAGGACTCGCTCAGTGAAGATGTCGAAGCTGAGCGTGAGGATCGTCGCAGCCAGCAAGGCTACGTAGAGCCTCGTTCCGCCCGAGCGTTCCTTGCACTTGCGAGGCAGCCCGGCGCTTCTGATCGAAAATGGAGCGAACGCGATCCGATGACGCAGTCCTATTTTCGTGAACTGGCGCGGGCCTCGGCGGCTCTCCCCACGACTGTGCCTTCGGTGGAATCGGCCTCTCCCAAACTCATGGCTTTGCTCGCTGAAGTTGGAGTTGTGCAGCGTGCACCAGGTCGTGCGTTACTCGGAGCCGCTGCTCCGACGTCGATGAATGCACAGAGTCCGCTGCTTGCGGCGTTGCAGCTACTGTTTGAACAGAATCCGGAGTGCTTCCATCTGCGAATGGAGGAACTGGCCTATCTTTCTAATGTCCTTGTGGCTGGGGCCAACAACAAGGGGGCTCGATTCCGTGCAGCGGAAGCGGCCGAAGCGGCGCTGGCGACCTGTCGTTTGGGGGCGCAACTGGTTCACGCGGAACGGAGCGATGCTTCGCAGCGTTTGTCTCAGCCCGTGACACCGCAGGCCCTTTGTCAGGTGCTCAAGGCCTATGGTGCCGACCTGCTGTTTCGCAGAGCCAGCAGCATGCTGGTCACCCATCATCCCCGCTCACCAGGATTCCTTCGATCTGAGGCAGAACTCGACGAACTGGTAAAATGAAGCTGTCTGAATCGTTGCTGTGATTGGCAGAGTGGATTAGGCTACGGTCCACTTTGTCTGAACAGCGCTCAATCTCGCCCGATGAGATGTTTGACCTGCCGATCCGTCGTTACGACGGGGCAGTCTACTTGGTAAGCACGCCGCAAGATCGTGAGCGAGCATTGGCCGACATCAGGACAGAGAGCGTAGTTGGTTTTGACACCGAGACACGACCTGCTTTTCGAAAAGGAGAGAGCTATCTTCCTTGCCTGGCGCAGGTTGCAACTGCACGAGCGGTCTATTTGTTCCAGCTTCAGCAGCAGGATTTTTCTGCGGAAATGCGAGAGCTACTGGCCTCCGAGCGAGTCGCCAAAGCAGGGGTTGCTCTGGCCAATGATCTTCGCGGGTTAAAGAAGCTGATCGAGTTCGATGCTCGATCCATCGTCGACCTGGATCGGGTGGCGCGACACCATGGATTCAAGCAGCCGGGAGTGCGCAACCTCGCAGGTCTGCTTCTCGGTTTTCGGATTCCCAAAGGAACCAAGACTTCAAACTGGGCCGCACGACAATTGTCTCCCCAGCAGATTTTGTATGCAGCTACGGATGCGTGGGCGTGTCGGGAGCTATACCTTCGGTTCTGTGAGCTCCGCCTGGTCTAAGCCTGGCCATTAGGTGCCCAACTTGGCCTGAGAATCCCATTGTTTGGACGCGGACCGTATGCGATCCTAGCGAGGTGAGACTCTGGGGACCATACAAGCCCACACCTCCTAAAACGCAGTGGCGACTGGTGATCTCGGAGCACGGCTCGCGACGCTCGGTCTGTTTCAATTCAGAAACCGAGGCACTGCATTTTCGAGAGAATCTGCGGGCACAAGCGGCGGATCTTGCAACTCATTCGCTGACCGCAAGACAGGCGATTGAAGAGTACATCTCGGAAAAAGAGCGAGAGTGTGTGGCGGTCTCTGTGCTTACGGTGAGGGAACGCCTGATGCGATTCCTTCCGCTCGATACGCCGCTCCGTTACTTCGATGACGTGCTTGCTCAGCAGATCTATGATCGCGAGGTCCAGCGGATTACCAAGCGAAGGAAGCCTGTGGCTGCCGCAACCCATCGCGCAACCCTTCGAACCACGAAAGAGTTTTGGCGATGGTTGGTGATGCGGAAGTACGTGAATCACAATCCCTGGGCGCAGATTCTACCTGTAGGAAGACTGAATCATGGCAAGCCGCAGCCCACCATTGGCCAGGCGCAGAGGCTGGAGTCCTATTTGGTGGCTGGTGCGCAGGCGAATGAGGGCAAGCTGGCGCTGCTTCTGCAACTATATTGCGGACTCCGCAGCGGGGAAGTATTGGCACTGAAGGTTCGAGACATCGAGCAGGTCGTCATTGCAGGAGAACGGGTGATCCAAGTCTGCGTCGACCGTGGAAAAACCAAGCATGCGCGGCGAGCGGCTCGCGTCGCACCCCGAGTCGGAGAACTCCTCATTGATTACATCAAGGGTCGACCAGCGGAGCAGAGAGTGTTTGCTGCCGATCGCTCCGCTCCGCCGAAAGGTGCATGGCTTCACAAGAGACTGGCTCTGATCTGTCAGGAGCTCGGATTGCCACAGTACTGTCCGCATAGCCTGCGCGGCCTCAACGCAACGATTGCGCTGGAGGGCGGTGCTACGATGGAAGCCATTGCCAAGGTTCTCGGTCATGGCAGCACTGCCGTGACGGCCAAGCACTATGCCAAGCCGGACAGCGTCTTAAATGCCAGCCTTCGAAGGGTTGCGGAAGTCCTGTCGAGTGCGTCTTCCTACGTGGAAGAGTCGGTGGTATCCGAAGAAGCGGCGGTGTCTGCGGTTGTGAGTTCGCTCAGTCCCGGTCAGCTCGCGCTGCTGCGCAAGGTAATCCTTCAGCACGGTTGACCCTGCGTGTTCAGCTACTGCCGCAACCTCGCTGTCGGATGGCGCATACAATGTCATGACGCATCGTGCATGTCAGACGGCAGTGACTGCGATGCCGAACGCAAAGTATCAGAGCTTCCATCGATCTGCTTGTAACATAGAGCGTGAGAGTGCGCGCCACGGGCCGCCCTATCCGGGTCAGCCATCATGCAAGTCGAATCACCAGAAGCACGGACGTGGATCGGGCAGATCATCGGGAACCATCGCCTGGTCCGTGTGCTGGGACGTGGCGGTATGGGAATGGTGTTCGAAGCGGTTCACGAGGGAGTGCTAGGGCGGGCAGCGATCAAGATTCTGCGTCCCGATGTCACCAGCCGAACGGATGTGACGACTCGCTTCTTCAATGAAGCCCGTGCTGCCAATGCCGTCCAGCATCCAGGCATTGTGCGCATCTTCGATTGTGGATTTACGGAGTCCGGGGTCGCCTATCTGTCGATGGAGTTCTTGGAAGGGGAGTCGCTTCGATCGCGACTGGCCAGGGTGAGGCAGCTACCCACCAAGACCGCGCTGCGAGTAGCACGTCAGATTGCCTCAGCGCTTGCAGCCGCGCATCGAGTGAAAATCATCCATCGAGATCTCAAACCCGATCATCTTCGCTTTCGTCTGGCGGCGTTGGGATAGGTTCCATTGTGCGAGTGATAGGGCAGGGAACAAAGTTCGGAAACGATCTGCGCGCTCTCGGTCTGGCACAATTGCGTAGAGGTCACCGATTGTGGCATCAAAGTACGGTACTAAACCAACGATGGAGACAAAGATGAGTGACACCAAGAAGCTGACTACCGCAGCGGGGGCACCAGTTGTCGACAACCAGAACTCGATGACCGCCGGTCCGCGAGGACCTCTTTTGATGCAAGACATCTGGTTCCTGGAGAAGCTTGCGCATTTCGACCGCGAAGTGATTCCAGAGCGTCGCATGCATGCCAAGGGGTCGAGTGCGTATGGATCATTTACCGTAACACACGACATCTCTAAGTACACCCGAGCGAAGATATTCGCTCAGGTTGGCAAGAAGACCGATCTGTTTGTTCGCTTCTCCACCGTCGCTGGAGAGCGAGGTGCTGCGGATGCAGAGCGCGACATTCGGGGCTTTGCGATCAAGTTCTATACCGAGGAAGGAAACTGGGATCTGGTTGGCAACAACACGCCGGTATTCTTCCTTCGTGACCCTCTCAAATTTCCAGACCTAAACCATGCGGTGAAGCGCGATCCGCGAACCAACTTGCGCAGTGCTCGCAACAATTGGGACTTCTGGACCTCGCTACCGGAGGCGCTGCACCAGATTACCATGACCATGAGTGAGCGAGGAATTCCCTATTCCTATCGACACATGCATGGATTTGGGAGTCACACCTTCAGCTTGATCAACTCCCAGAACGAGCGCTTCTGGGTGAAGTTCCATCTGCGGACGCAGCAAGGGATCAAGAATCTGTCTGATGCAGAGGCCGAGGCGATCATTGGCAAGGATCGCGAGAGTCACCAGCGAGATCTGTTTGACAGCATTGAGAGACGGGACTTTCCTCGCTGGACGCTGTTCATTCAGGTGATGCCGGAACGGGAAGCCGCCACGTGTCCGTACAACCCGTTTGACCTTACCAAAGTCTGGCTGCACAAGGACTATCCGCTCATCGAAGTGGGCGTGATGGAGCTGAACCGCAATCCCGAAAACTACTTTGCAGAGGTTGAACAGTCGGCGTTCAATCCGGCGAACGTGGTGCCCGGAATCGGTTTTTCACCAGATAAGATGCTTCAGGGACGACTCTTTTCGTACGGCGATGCCCAGCGCTATCGGCTTGGGGTGAATCATCAGTCCATTCCGGTGAATGCGCCTCGCTGTCCGGTCCATAGCTACCATCGTGATGGCGCGATGCGAGTCGATGGAAACTTCGGAGGTCAGCTTGGCTATGAACCGAATAGCTATGGACAGTGGCAACAGCAGCCGGGCTTTGCGGAACCTCCGCTCTCGCTGGAGGGGTCCGCAGATCACTGGAACCATCGTCAGGATGAAGACTACTACTCCCAGCCAGGCTTGCTGTTCCGGCTCATGACGGGAAACCAGCAGCAGACACTGTTTGATAACACTGCGCGAGCGATGGGTGATGCACCAAGAGAGATCAAGCTTCGTCACATCGGCAATTGTCTGAAGGCCGACCCCGCGTATGGAGCAGGTGTCGCAAAGGCACTCGGCCTGCCTCTGAGCGAAACGCGCAGCTCATCCTAACGCCCGTGGATCGACTCCGCATCAACACTTGATCCGTTTCATATCGGGATCGTACAGCGGTCGCAGAGACGCGATCGCTGGATAGCGCTGCCCGGCAATGTCTACTTCCCACATGCCTCGATCGAGATACTCTTGATCGAGCGCTTGTCCCGCTTCGATCATGGCCAATCCGACGGCTCCTCCGATGGTGAAGCCATACGAGGCGGCGCGAATGTATCCGACCGGGTGGCCGTTGCGGTAGACAATCTCAGCATGGAACATCAGTGGCTCCGGATCTTTCACCAGCACTTGCACCAGGCGTCGCGTTAGCGGTCCTTCTGCTTTTTTGGCGAGCACTGCATCGCGTCCCAGAAATCCACCCGGCTTCTTTAGATCTACCGCAAAGCCAAGACCTGCCTCCAAGACCGAGTCGGTGTTGTCGATATCGTGACCATAATCACGGTATCCCTTTTCCATGCGCAAGCTGGCCAGCGCCTTGAGTCCGGCATGTCGTAAACCGAATTCTGATCCGGTTTCTACAATCCGATCATAGACATGGGGGGCTTGCTCGGAGGGGATGTAGAGTTCGTAGCCCAGCTCACCCAGATAGGTGATGCGGATACAGAGTGCCCGTGCAAAGCCGATGTCGATTTCGCGGGCGGTGCGGAATGGGAATGCCGTATTGCTAAGATCGGTGGTGGTCACCCGTTGCAGCAGCTCTCGCGAGCGAGGTCCTTGAATGTTGATCTGCGCGTAGCCAGAGGTCACATCGGTTACAAAGGCGTGTGCGTGCGCCGGGACATGGCGACGCATCCAGGTCTCTGCATGCCGATGAGCGGTGTCTGAGGCTACGACCCAGTATCGCTCATCATCGAGCTTGGTAACGGTCAGGTCCGCTTCGAGCGTGCCGCCCTCGTTGAGCCACTGCGTGTAGGTGATAAGCCCGCTTGGTCCGTCGACTTGGTTGGCCGACAGATAATTGAGAAGGGCTCCTGCGTCCCGACCTTGCACCAAGAACTTCGCCATGAACGACATGTCCATCAAGATCACGCCTTCACGGGTCGCTTGATGCTCTGCTTGCCAGTAGGGAAACCAGTTCTGTCTGCCAAAGGACAATCGCTCGACCTTTGGCTCGATGCCAGGCGGCGCATACCAGTCCGGTCCTTCCCAACCACTGACGTCCTTAAAGTATGCGCCCTGCGCGGCCAGCCGATCATAGATGGCCGATCTCTTACAGCCGCGTGCGGTCTGCATGGAGCGCGTAGGATAGTGGCACTGATACACCATTCCAAGCGATTCCACCGTACGGGTGCGACGGTACTCCGGGTTCGACTGGTATGTGTGGAAGCGATCGATGTGCATGCCGGTGACATCACAGTCGGGTCGACCGTTGATGATCCAATGGGCCAACACCCGTCCCATGCCACCACCCGTGATGATTCCGATCGAGTTGAGTCCGGCAGCCACAAAGTAGTTCTTTAGTTCTGGTGCTTCTCCGACCACCGGACGCAGATCCGCGGTGAAGCTCTCCGGTCCGCAGAAGAATTTTTTGACTCCTGCATCTAGCGAGATGGGAATTCGCTCCATTGCCTTTTGCAGGTATGGACCCATTCGCTCCCAGTCCGGACTGATCTCTCCAAAAGAAAAGTCGTCCGGAATACCACCGACTTTCCACGGAGCACAGACTGGCTCGAACAGACCGACAAGCAGGCCGCCGACTTCCTCTCGATAGTATCCGTAGGAGCTGGGGTCTTCGAGAACCGGCAGAGAGGCGGTGAGCTGGGGGATCTTCTCTGTGATGAGATAGTAGTGTTCTGCAGCCTGCAATGGAACGTTGACCCCGGCTTGGGCTCCGAGCTGACGTGCCCACATTCCGGCGCAGTTTACCACGTATTCTGCTTCGATGTTTCCGTAGGGAGTCTGGACGCCAGTGACCACACCACGCTTGGATAGGAGTCCGATGGCAGGCACTCCTTCCAGGATGGTTGCACCTTGCATTCGGGCCCCTTTGGCAAGTGCCATTGTGATGTCAACGGGATTGGCACGGCCATCTTCCTTGACGTAGAAACCAGCCAAAATGTCGTCGGTGCGGGCCAATGGAAAGAGCTGTTCTACTTCCTTAGCGGAAATCTCATGGACATCCACTCCGCAGTGTCGATTGAACGCAGAGACACGCCGGTATTCCTCCAATCGGTCTTCATCCGCTGCGACTTCGATGAATCCGACCTGCTTGAATCCGGTCGATAGTCCAGTTTCTGCTTCGAGCCGCAGGTACAGATCGCGGGAGTACTTCCTCATCTCAGTCGATGTCTCAGAGGTCGAACCAAACGTCACGATGAGCCCTGCCGCATGCCAGGTCGTGCCAGAGGTGAGCCGATCCCGCTCGAGTACGACTACGTCCTTCCATCCCATGTGGGCCAGGTGGTATGCGACGGAGGTTCCGATGATTCCACCGCCAATGACGACAACGCGAGCGCGAGCAGGAAGGTTTGTGGGGTACATAAAAGGGAGAATAATCTCAGGAGACCTGTGCTCGGCAAGCCCTTGTGTCTGAGCACCGCACGAAGGAACCCATTCTTCCTTTCCCCGCTCATTCCTTGTTCCTCGTTCTCCGGAGATTTCTCGTCCAATCCTGCCGATTTGTGAGTCAACCCGATAACATCATGCTGGTTCCTGACCAGGACTTCCCTGGTGGAGAGCGGGTTAAGATCCTCGACTTCGGAATTGCCAAGATGGCCGAGGGCTTAAGTGCTCAGCCACTTCGCACCAAGAGCGACGTACTCATGGGCACTCCGACCTATATGGCACCGGAGCAGTGTCGTGGTGCGAAACTCGCGACCGACCGATCCGATGTGTATTCACTCGGGGTCATTTTGTATCAGATGCTTGCGGGGTATCCGCCATTTTTGGGGGCCTCGATGGGCGACTTGATCGCGATGCATTTGATGGATGAGCCGCCACGACTAACGGACGCCGTGCCTGAGATCAGTCCCAAGATTGCAAAGCTCGCCTATGCGATGCTCGCCAAAAAGCCTGATTCTCGACCCTCGATGGAGAAGGCACAAAAGACGCTGCTCCGATTGGAAGAGGAAGCCCAACTGGCACCGCCGCTACCGGCAGTGCAGCGAGACATCGAGACGTCGTACGGTGACTCTCAGCACGGCACTGTGGATGTTCCGGATGGGCATCCGAACAGGATTCCTGCGGATGCAAACGAGCTGAAGGTGCCAGTACCCAATCGGGAAGGAGCGACTGACAAACGTCCGTCGGAAATGAAAGCCGCAGGGTCCTCGCGTCCGTTGCCGAGCCGTATCGTAACAGACTCTCGTCACGTACATATTCCCAAGCGAACACTTCAAGTCATTATCGCGGCCTTCGTTGCCAGTACACTACTGGTGACGACTGGGATTCTGCTGGGAACACAGGCCCGGCGTCCGATAGACCGCAGTGCACGCTCGGTTCTTCCGGAACCGGAACACAGAGACGATGTTCCAGCGTCCTCGGTTGCACCGCAATCGGCCAGACCAACACCGGAAGTCGCGGCCAGTAGGCCCATTCCAGCGATTCCAGGGGATGTCCCTCCTTCGAGCAAAGCAGACAAAGGGGGCGCTCCACATCGTGAGCCCACCTTGACCGCCAGCAAACATGTAGACAGCCCGAACGCGACAGGCAGCAAGGTTCATTCTAGTGGTGCGGCGATTGAAGAGAAGCCGGTCGCTATGGTTGAGGAGAAGCCGGTCAGTGTGGTGGAGCAAAAGCCCCCCACGCAGAGCCCGTCCTCGGTCAGTCCTGAGCAAGCTGTTCCGGCACAGCCTCCGACGGTGATTGCGCCTCCTCCTCAGGTTGCTCCCGTTCCTAGACCTGTTCCTGTGCCGGAGCGTACTGTCGATGATCCGTTTGATCCGCTGCGCACCGCAGAGGACTTCATCTTGCAAGGGAACTATCGTCGCGCAATGGATCTGGCCACGCAGTTTGGAAAGCAAGATCCGATGCGTGCTTGGGAAATCTACGGCCGTGCAGCGTGTGGGATGCGGCTGCAGGACCGGGCGAGTCGGGCGATGCGTGAACTGCAGCAGCGGCATGAAGACCGCCGCATTCAGTCTCTGCTCGCGTATTGCCGACTTCACAAGCTACCGCTATCTGCGCCTGACTCGCAGTAGTTCGTTCCTAAGGCTTGCGATCAGTGCCCGAGCGTTGTCCTTCTGCAATCGGCAGCCCGGCCATCTGCTCCTTGCTCATGGCTCCCGAGTAATCGCTGCTTTGGCCATACGGTCGGTCCAGTCGGTGTAGTTTCGCCGTCCTATGGTCTAGGCCAGACCGCGACCGTGAAATTGGGCACCAGCACTGGGCTGAGTGTTCTGCAGGTCATCACGAGATCTCATCCGGTTCTCTCCCCGTCGACGCGAATCGAGTATCAGCACCAAGCAGCCGAAGTTGCGTAGATTCTCAGTAGTTTGGCCGACTCAGGTGATTGCAGAGCGGCAGTGTGTCGCCACTTCCTGAACAGTTCCCCTGCAGGATTTGAGGGCGATTTTCTCGTCGCAGGTATTCTTGCCTAATGTCCTCGATGGACGATTCCCTGGCTGTGGGCAGTGTCTAGGACCGAACAGATCTGGCGGGTCAGTGTAAGGACTCGTGCGATAGGCAGCGGTCGTGGCGCTTTGCCTTTCGGACTGATGATCTCATCGAGCGACTGCCCGTCGATGAACTCCATCACCAAGTAGAACAAGGCACCACTCACATTGCCGTGATCGTAGATAAAGACGCTGTTTGGGTGATTGATTTGAGAGGATAGTTTGGCTTCCCGCTGAAACAGTTCGATGGCATCCGGGGCGACCATTGCTGACGGTGAGAGTACTTTGACCGCTGCTTCCCTGCCGAGCTCCGTGTGGCGAGCCTTGTAGACCATGCCCATCCCGCCTTCTCCCAGTCGGGCGTAGCAAGTGTACTGACCCACCGTGAAGGGATCGATCTCGCCTCTGCTGGACTTGGCTTCCTCGGCTTTGGTCGTGGGAAAGGTGTCGGCTTCGCTCCCAGCTCGCTGGGTCTTGGCATTCTGTAACACCAGCAGGCGGTCGCGCCGAATCACCCACAGCAGCAGACCGGCACCCAGGGCCGCTGCCAGCGCGATGATGAGCAGTACGATTCCCAAGAACAGCTTCTTCTTGTCTGCGTGCGGAGCAGGTTGTTGCTGCGCCGTCTCGGGGGAAACGCTCCCGCCCCCGCCCGACCCAGGACTCGGGACCATGAGGCGGTTCTGCGTGGACTCAGCTTGAGCAGGTTCCGCTGGTGGCTCCACTTGATCGGATTTTTGCTTTGATGACTCGGTGAGCTTGATGCGCTCATCGTCGTCGCGGCTGTCTGGACCAGGACCACGTACTCTCTGTTTCTTTCCTGCTTGTGCGGTGCTGGGCGCGGTCTTCGCGGGGGCCTTCTTCAGTTGTTTGGCTTCGGCAGGTACTTGCTTGTGCCCCGTGACCATCGGTCTCGGGGGCGCGGCGGCACCAGGGGCGCTAGGGGCTCTCGGTGCTTCAGGGGGCGGGCTTTCGATGGCAAATGAATCAGTTTCGCCTGCGCGTGAAGGTGGTGCCGCACCTTGCTGGACGGACGCGGCTTCTGCTCGTGGGCGCGCAGGGGCTCTCGTTGTGCTTTTGGGTTTGAACTTGCGTTTGATGGGTGCGGTGGTCTTTTCTTCTTCTGGTGCTGGCTGTGCTTTCTTGTCGGCGAGAGGCATCGCCTCCTCAGACGCCTTCCCGATAGGACGAGAAGCCTCCAGCGCGGGCGGCGGGGCTCCGGGTTGGACTGCGGCGGGGGCACTGGCTTGCGGTGCGTGCTCGGGGCTGCTGCGCAGAAGCAGCAATGAGCCCGAGGCCAGCAGCAGCACCACCGCAACAAGCAGCGCCGCGACAGCAGATTTGCTCTTGCGGGCCTGCGCTGGCGAAGCTGGACCTTTTGAACCCTCCGCAAACGCTGAAGCCCGCATCGGAGAGCTCGGTACGGACCTGGCCGCGCTGTCCTCTTGTGATGCCGACGATGCAGCTGGGACCGCGTGCTGTGCGGTATCGAGCAGCTTTGCAACCAGCTCGTCCAACGATCGTGGTCGTGCGGCAGGTTGCTTATCGAGCGCATGCAATAGCGTCTGCGCAAGCTCGGCGGACAGCTCGGGTCGTAGGCTGCGCGGATTCTCGGGCCGCTCTAGCAGAACCTTGATCCGGATGGCGGCGGGGCTGCTTCCGGCAAACGGAGGCTGTCCGGTTAGCAGATGGTAAGCGACCGCAGCGACGTGGTAGACCGTGCTCGCCACTGCCTCGGGCTTGCCTGCAAAGACCTCTGGCGCGACGTAGGCTGCGACCAAATCGACAGATGGATCTTTGGCTGCCTCGGGCCCAGCAAGGGTGATGGCAGAAAGCTCACCGATGGATTCGTCCCCGGTCGCTGAGGTGACCAGTTTGACCTGCGATGGGTGAACAAGCCGTGCCTTGCCATCGGTAAGCTGCGATGACAGCGTCTTACATAGCTCGCTGACCAGACGAAGTACACGCGGAATATCGTGACTTCCGGCCAGCGAAGCCATCGTTTGCGCTTCGCTTTCGCTGCTCGACATCCAATCCCCCTGGCCCCTATGGTGCCATACGGCTGAGTTGGCAACTCACAGATCGCTACCCAGCGATGGCCTGCGTGGGGGCTAGCTACGGCAGGGATTGCTGACTCTACCGCCCGGCGCAACAGAGTCCGTGACCCAGGTGTTGCCGCCGATGATTGCACCTCGGCCAATCACCGTCTCCCCTCCGAGGATCGTCGCGTTGGCGTAGATGAGGACATCGTCTTCGATGGTTGGGTGTCGCTTACGGTTCTGTTGCTGACGGGTCTTCCCGGTTGGTAGGCTCATCGCGCCGAGCGTCACTCCCTGGTAGATGCGGACCCGGTTGCCGATGATGGATGTCTCACCGATGACGACTCCGGTTCCGTGGTCAATAAAGAAGGACTTACCGATTTTGGCACCCGGATGGATATCGATGCCGGTCTCGGTATGAGCCTGCTCGGTCATCATACGGGGCACAATCTGGGCTCCGAGGTGAAGCAAGGTGTGTGCAATTCGATATGCAGTCACGGCCCGAACACCGGGATAGCACCAAGCGACCTCGATCAGACTTCGCGCAGCCGGATCACCCTCGAAGGCGGCCTGAACATCGAGCAGCACATCGTTCCGCAGCGCGGGCACTCGGTTCAAGAACTTGCCGACGAGCCCTGTCGCTTCTTCTTGGCACTTGTCACACAGTGGTTGAGGTATCGGACAGCCGACGTGTAGCCCTCGGCAGACCTGCTCGGTGAGCAGCACCCTGAGCGAGGCAATCCGGCCCTCCAACGAGGACCGTAGCATCGACGGTGCTGGACCTGGGCATCCAGCCGAACCGGGCAGCATGAGTTCGCGCAGATTATCCAGTGCCGCAGATACTGCGATCCGCGATGGTAGCTCGTGTCCAGCGGTCAGTAGTACGCCAGTCTGTCGATAGGATGCGGCCAGCGCATCGGCCAGCTCGCAGTTTGACCGCGCAGCCTCCTCTGACTCTTGGGCAACCGAAGCTACCGACTCTGTTTGGGGAGAGGTTTGATCCATGTTCATCGTGTTCTTGCAATGTACCGCGAAACGTTGCGTCGACTCTGCGCTACAAACCTGCGCTGTCGGTGCAGTGTGGCCAATTCGATGTCCGTGACACGCAGGGAATTGAGCGTCGCTCCGGGCCGAAGGAACTCAGTGCAGGTTTGGGAGCGCTGACCAAACCTGCGTCGAGAATACCACCAGCTTGGATACCAGATACGGACCAGTCACAAACAGGGCTACCATTCCCAATAGCAACCGCACGGCGACCGGCAGCGAGGAGTCCGTGATGCCCATCCGCGCTTGGAGCCACGACGTGACAACGGCGGATAGCACCGCGACCAGCAACACAGGTAGGCTGCACAGCACAGCCAGCCACAGACCCGATGACAGCAGCGGCAATAGCGACTCGCTCATGAGTACCCCAGAAGCAGGCCGCGATACAGCAGCGTGAATCCATCGCAGACCAGGAACAGCAGCAGCTTAAACGGCAGCGTCACCGCCCGTACCGACAGCCCACCTAGCTGAAGTCCCGACAGTAGCAGAGCCGCCAGCAGATCGAGAACCAGGAAGGGAAGCAGCAGCACAAAGGCAAGCTGAAACGCACGTCGCAGCTCTCCCAGCAGGAAAGCCGCCACCAGCACTGGCAGTTCATTTGGTTCAAGCGTCGCTCCGTGCCGCTGGGCCAGCTTCTGGGTCAGCGCCTCGACCTGCGCTTTGTCGCCAGCAGGTGTGTGCTCTATCAAAAACTGTCGAAGCGGAGCAGTGCCAACCTGAACCAAGTCTGCCGCCGTCGCTGTCGGCGGTGAGGTGTTCACCTCGGTAAGGCTGCGCTTGATAAGCGGAGACATGGACAGCGTTGCCAGCGTGAGTCCGAGCAACACAGTCACCAGCAGTGGTGGGACTCCTCCTCCGAGACCTCGTCGGAGAACCTGCAGCACGATCGCAACTTTGACGTACGCGAGCAGCGATAGCAGCACAAACAGCAGCAGTGGTAGAAGCGTCCGTAACAGATCCGGCTGCGACAGCATTAACGCGTGGCTCCGTTTATGCCCGATTGTGGCCACTTCGCGTCAAGGGATGGCCAGGCCGGTATCGTGACGCGCTCTGGTTCTGCGTGGTTCTCCTGGGTCGGTTCAAGCGCTGGCGGGTCCAGCTCACAAATCGTCGTCAATCCTTGAGGTGACGCACCAAGCAAAAGTGAGCGCGAGCCGACCTTCACCAGGAACAGCGAGTGACTTGCCGAAAGTCGTCGGTGCTCCACGACGTGGAGCAGCCCCTTAGTGGCTGACTGCTGAGTTCGTCGCCACAGCCACAGCACCGCAACCATGCCAAGCACCACGCAACAGGCGCGCCCGAGCAGTCCCAGCACATGCCAGGACTCCATCCCTGCGGCATCGGAAAGCTGAGCCAGCATACTTTGATGAGAAGCTAGTGACCCATCCGGTGTCAAGGTAGATGGAGAATATTAGGTATCCACAACGGCTGAGGCGTACAGTTCGCCACGCATGATGCGGAAGCGCTGTCTGACAAGGTCCGTTTGGTTCAAGTGGATTCAGCCGATTGGTGCGGTGGTATTGGTCGGCTGTCTGAACTCGAACGGTGGTTACGTCGATGATCCCGGTTCGAATCGAGGCGCTCGAGATCTGTCGCTCGAGTCTCATCTCGATCTTTCGGTGGTTGATGCGGGATCAATGGATCTGGCTCAGCCGGGCGATCGTGATGCGGGTGTACGGGATGGTAGTGCTCGGAGCGACGCTGGTGCCATGCCGACCGATCCGTTCGACCCCGCGAGCTGTTCGGATCCCGCTCTGTCTTCTGCGCAAGCCGTGACGATCCTCGGCATGAACACGCGCAGCAAGTTGGCCGATGCGACACTGTACCGGCGCACCCGCACCTGCACCGGCATGTCTCCTCCCACCTGTGGAGCGTGGAGTTCACCGGTTCCACATACACAAGACCTCCTTACGTACTCGGGGGGGGTGACCACTGCCTATAAGAACTTTGCCTTTCCAACCCACCTCATCCTGTTTTCGCAGGCTGGCACGCCCAAGTGGACCATCCGTCATGAGACGGACTATCGCCACGATGCAACCGCGAACAATCGAGGCGTGGGCTTTTCGTTCGGTAGCGACCCAATGGTAAACACCTATCCGGTGATCTATGTGTGGGACTTTGCACCGGCACCAAATCGCTACGACGACCTGCAAGGTTTACTGGGAGAGAAGGCTCAGCTACACGCTGCCGAGCACTGCGCACGAGTCGTGTTCACCAGCGGGATCACCACGGAAATTGCTGCCCTGTATACCTACTAGTTCCTGGGCCGGACGCGACGGCTGCGCGGCCACGGGTGAGGGTCGGAGGGTCGAGGCGGCTGGGTCACCAAGCACGGTCACCGATCGGCAGGCTGAGCTGAGGGGTGGAAAGGCAGTCGCTTGGCTACGGTAGGTCGCCCGTTGGGTCCGAGAACCCTTGTCTTGGCCATGACAGGCAAATCCGTGGGTGCGAAACACTGCAGCTAGCGGTTGGCAGGGGTATGGGCTGGGTATGGAAGGCACGGGCTGGCGGTTGGCTGGTACGGCTGGCGGGTTGGCAGGGGTGTGGGCTGGGTATGGAAGGCATGGGCTGGCGGTCGGTAGGGATGTGGGCTGGGTATGGAAGGCACGGCTGGTGGGTTGGCAGGGGTGTGGGCTGGGAATGAAAGGCACCGGGGGGTGGTTGCCAAGGGTAGAGGCCCAATCGGGAAGGCCATCGCCAGCAGTTGGAACAGCCTAGGTTGAATCTGAAACAGACCGGCTTGGGTCTTACGCCGTCGCGGCAGCCCGGGCTACCGAGTTGCGACTCCGGTGAAGCTGGGGATGTGCCGTGAGAGAGGAGACACTTGCGGCTATTGGGTAAGGACCAGCCCCAGGCGTGCATAACGGACGCCGCTGGGAACTGCACCCAGGAGTGCTTCGGCCAACTCGACCGGACGAACGCCACCCTGATTGTCGATGCGGACGCGGGCTCGCACGACTTCGTAATCAGTCGACCATCCGAGTTCAGTGCGCACCGACTGCGACGACTCGCCAGCGAGATGCTCGGCTTGCATCAGGAACTGCTGCACGTCAACGCGTTTGGCTTCACTACCCGCTTTGCCCGGACGTTCAACAACCAGTGGTCGCTTGGACCAGGTCTGCACCTGATCAAGAGCGCTCTGGACCTCGGGAGAGGAGTCGTCTTTGGGAACACCGATCGCGAAGTCAGCCGCGGTGATGAGTCGGGATACCGCCTTGTCTTCAGGGGTCAGCAGCAGCACCTCATCGACGATGAAGCCTTCGGGGGCAGCGGCGAGCAGCCTGTTTCGTAGTTCCTCCGCTGAAATGAAGTCACTACAGTCTTTGGGTCGCTCCAGCCGCAGGTCCACCACCTCGCCCAGGCTGACCACGCCGAGTCCGAGTGCTGGGCCAAACACCATGTCGGGCTTGGGATGGAAACCGCGAGTGTAAATCGGCTCACAGCCTGCCCTGCGCAGCATCCGCTGCAGCAGTCGCATGGCGTCGAGATGCCCGATAAAGGCAGCCCGTCCTAGTTTGCGATAGATCAGCCGATAGCGCTGTCCATCGCTCTGGGCAAAGGCCGCCTTTTTGCGCGGCTGGCCTCTTTCGGACTGCTCCTTGGCCACTTCTTCATTGGAGCGGGGCGTTTCAGGGCGGTTTTCGGCACCAAGCTTGCGAAGTGCGACCAGCCTCTCATCCCGCATCTGGGTCAGGTCACAGGCAATACCGCAGTCAAAACAGACCAGCTTGCGGGTATCAGCCAGTGCGTCATCGACATTGCTGTGGTGGAGCAGCGATCCATAGGGCTTCCCGCATGGCGGCGAAAGGCGGTCTTTGAGCGCCTTTTTGTACTCGCTGCGTAGAAAGCCTTCTTCAAGCCCAATGTCGAGGTGATCCCACGGTAGCCGCGCCGTCAGCGGCAGCGTCATGAAGTACGGTTCGGGATCGATACCCACCTCGGCCAGTGCTTTTTGCCAGATCTCGACGTCGAATTGATCGTCCCAGCTGTCGAATCGCGCCCCGTTGCGGTGGGCAAGCTCGATGACGTCGGCCAGTCGGCGGTCGCCGCGAGAAAAGATGCCTTCGAGCCATGACATCTGCCTCTCGTGGTATTTGAACTCGATCCGCTCTCGTCGCGCCAGCTCGCGCAGTAGCTGCTGCTTGCGGGCCAACTCACTGAGGTTGTCTTGGCTACACCACTGAAACGGTGTGTGCGGCTTGGGTACGTGATTCGACACCGACACGGTGACTTCGGCATCACGGCGAATTCGTCGACCAAGTCTGCGGAGCCGCACCGCTGTCTCGATGATACCAGCGACGTCTTCGTCAGTCTCCGTCGGGAGGCCGATCATGAAGTAGAGCTTCATGCGAGACCAGCCGCGAGAGAATACGTTTTCTGCCGAGCGGCTGATGTCCTCTTCGGTGATGTTCTTGTTGATGACATCGCGCATGCGCTGGGTGCCTGCCTCGGGGGCGAACGTCAGGCCAGTGGCGCGCACACTCGACATCTCATCAAGAATCTCGGGCGATAGGCCGTAGGCGCGCAGCGAGGAGACTGATAGCGATACTCGCTCCTCTCGCAGGCGCCCCATGACCTTTTTCATGAGCGGCAGGATGCATGAAAAGTCCGCCGTCGACAGTGATGTCAGCGAAGTCTCATCGTAGCCGCCCTTCTTGATGCTTTGGAGCACCGATTCGACGATGGAATCGGGGTCACGCTCACGAACCGGACGATAGATCATGCCGGCTTGGCAGAAACGACAACCCTCGGTACAGCCTCTGGCAATCTCGATGCTGGCGCGGTCGAAGATCGCTTCGGCATACGGCACCGGTGTATCCGATGGGAATGGGAAGTCGTTGAGGTTGGCGACGTAGATCCGAGTGACCCGCTCAGGCACTCGTGGATCGAGGGGTCGGTCGACAACCTGTCGTCCAGTTTCGGGATCAACAGTGAGCGAGTACAGAGACGGTACATACAGGTAGCCGCGCTCGGCCAGCCGAATCAGACGTTCTTGGCGGGGTACGCCTTCCCGTTTCCAGCGTGTCCAATCGAGCAGCACGCTGGGCAGAACCTGCTCCGCTTCACCGATCAGGATGCAGTCGAAAAATGGAGCCACCGGTTCGGGATGGGTCGCAACCGGGCCGCCTCCTAGGATGAGCGGATGGTGCTCTGTGCGGTCGACGCTACGCAGCGGGATTCCGCCTAGCTCCAGCAGCGTCAGGCAGTTGGTGTAGGTCAGCTCGTACTGGAGCGACATTCCGATGACATCGAAGTCCGAGAGTGGGCGCGCCGATTCCAGCGACAAAAGCGGTAGCTTTCGCTTGCGCAACTCGCTTTCCATATCCACCCACGGCGTGAAGGTTCGCTCGCAGAGGATGCGCGGATCTTTGTTCAGCAGCGAATACAGGATCTTCGTCCCTAGATGAGACATGCCGATCTCGTAGACGTCGGGGAACGCCAGGGCGACCCGTACCTCGGCGGTGTCAAAGTCCTTGCGCACCGATTGGTATTCGCCGCCCAAGTAGCGGGCAGGCTTGTCGACGAAAGAGATAAACTCCGAATAGGGATGATTTAGGAGCAGCATCGACGGCGGTGTATCCACAATCTGACGTAACGTCAAGTTTGAGAGGACAACATCCCCAAGCCTAGTGGCTGGGAAGCTCTGGGGCGCAGCAGCCATGGAAGCCGGTTTGACCGGGCATCGGGCGGGGCGTCTTTAGCACGGGGCCTCGCTCGACCAGACCCTTGAGCGTGGCGAGGTTTGCCTTCATGGCGTGTTCCACATCGGGGGCGAACAGTGGCGTGAGCAGGCGCAAGACCAGTGAGTTGTAGTGAGCCAAAGAGCGCTGGTGGAGCGTGGTGGTCTTGCCGGTTGGTCCGTCGTGCTCGACCAGCTTGTAGTCGATGTCATCCACGAACTCTGCATGTTCGAGTCGAATGGTGAGCGACTGCGGCGGTACCATCGCGAGCGTCTCACTGGTCAGTTCTTGGCGACGACCACCGATGACCATGACCACTTGGGCACGTCCTCCGACCTTGGGCTCGTCAGTGCTTTGAAAAGACTCCATGCCATGGATCCACTTGAGGAGGCTCGGTCCATCGGTCAAAAACGGGAAGACCGCAGCCGCAGGGCGGTCGATTTCTATCTCGGCTTCGGTTGTCGCCACGTTACGGCCACCGCCGAGCAGCACCATCACGCCCACAAACGCGATGAGTAGCAGTCCCACCGCCGAACCGAGCCGCACCAGCCACTTGATCATGAACGCTCCTTTGTAGGTGGGCGTGTATAGCGAACGCTCGCCTACGTCAAGGTTGCCTTTACGGAGGCAGCACAAACGCGATATGGTGGAAATGAAAAGCAATCTAGCCGCAGCGCTCCTGGCTGTAGGAATGCGCTGGTTCGGAAGGAAAAGGACGATGCCCGATCAACCTGTAGAGAGTGAGACGCCACCCGAGGTCGCTGTTGCCAACGATGAGGCCAAAGGCCGCGATGGCGATCCAAACCCCAACGCCGATGAGCAGAACGATCCGGGCAGCGAACTGCAGCAGCGAGCCTAGCTCCTAGCGAGCCGTAAGTCCCTTCGCAAGTGTTCCGCTGGATAGGGAAGTGCGCTTCCCAGGTCGCCCGGGATCGGGCGGACCGCAACGCTCTCAAAAGATTGGAGAATTTGGAGGTTTCTTCGGGCTGGTTCTGACACTAGCTTATGAAGTAACCACACCGAATACACAGTCATAAAGGAGAGCGATCATGCCGTTCCGCCTACGTGCTTTGAATCCACGATCACGCTTCCTTCTCGTCTCGACTCTGGCGCTTTCGGTCGGTGTCTCTACGACTCAGTGCGGGAGCACGATCCTGGGCGGAGAGGAGCCCGGCGAGGACATGGGCTCGGATCACCCGAAACAGCTCCTGTACCTGACAGTCTCTCCTGACAATGATGTGATCCAAGTCGACGTGAACCAGATGGTTCAGAAGTCGTTCACCGTCGTGGCTCATTACAGTGACTCTTCGACGGCAGATGTCACGGCGAGTTCCACTCTGTCGCTGGAAAATGCCACGGTGGGCACGCTGACTGGGATGACCTTCACCTCTGCAATGAGTGCGACGGCCAAGGTCGGCTTTACCAAGGTGATTGCGAGCTATACCGCGAATGGCCAAACCCTGACCGGTTATGCCAACCTGACGGTGGTATGGTTGCGACTGAGCGGTGCGGCGACGGACTTCTTTTTCAAGCTGCCGTACATGGGCGGCGCACAGGACCAACCGCTTCAGTTTGGCACCAACGTGCAGTCGCTCGACTCGTTCTTCGCCGTCGATACGACCGGCAGCATGGGGCCATCGATTATGGCGCTGAAGAACAGCCTGACCAATACCATCATCCCCGGAGTCAAAGCGGGCGCGGCCAAGGATGCTCAGTTCGGGGTCGCTGCGGTCGAGGACTTCCCTTATGGTAGTTACGGCACAGCCAATAGCTTTCCGGGGAATCTGGACGATCAGCCGCTGATTATGCTCCAGAACATCTCGGCGGATGTGACGGCGGCCCAGACGGCGGTTGCCAAGCTACTCAATGGCTCGAACCCACGTGGGGCGGGGGCCGATCTGCCGGAAGGACAGATGGAGGCGCTCTTTCAACTGGCGACCGGCGTTGGCAACATTGTCTCGGGAGTCGTCAACATCCCGGCGAACAAAGTCGGATTGGGTGGCGCGGGGTTCCGCAAGGGAGCGCTGCCTGTGATCACGATGATTTCGGATGCCGTGTTTCACACCAAGGGCGAATCTGCGACGCCTTGCTCATACCAAGATGGAGCCGGGAATCATCCGGTGGCCAGTGACTACGCTGGCGCGGTGGCAAACGCCGCCCACAACAGGTCCGAGACGCATGCGGCGCTAAACAACATCTGTGCCAAGGTGATTGGTGTATCGGCACTGAGGACAACGATTGGTTACACCACCAATCCAAACGGCGTGTGTTCAGCCACGGCTGACCTTGTGGCGGCAGCGAAGGCCACCGGCGCGGTGGTATTGCCATCGGCTTGGGACGCGGGTGCTCGTCCGGCGGGCTGCGGTGCGGGTCTGTGCTGCACGGGACTAAACGGTGTGGGTGAAGCGGCGGACACAAATGGTGAGTGTCCGCTGGTGTTCAAGGTCGCGCAGGACGGTTCGGGACTTGGCTCGCAGGTCACTGCGGGGATCACACAGGTGGCGCGGTTTTCGAAGTTCAACGTGACGACCCAGACCTCGGGCAACGTGGCCGGGGATCTGGGCGAGATGCTCCCAGCGGGCAAGACGGCCGCAGATTTCATCACGGCGATTGTGCCAAAGGATGCCGCGCCCCCTGCCGCACCTCCGGTTCTGCCCGCACCCGTGATCGCAGGCAGTGCCTTCACCAAGGTGTATCCAGGCAGCACCGTGCGCTTTACCATCACAGCAGAGAATCAGATGGTGCCAGCGACCGCGACTCCGCAGGTCTTCCGCGCCAAGGTCAAGGTTCTCGCCGGTGGCTGCACAGACCTAGATGAGCGCGAGGTCATCATCCTCGTTCCGCCTCAAGCGCCGCCGGTTGTCGGGTAGCACACCTCTTTTGTGTCAACCGCGAAGCAGGATGAGTGGTTGCTTCGCTCCGCCCCTTAACCGGATGTGCTGGCTGGGGTGGCGTTCATCGCTCGGGTCCACTCTGATTCGCTGCCAAGTGGTGGGCGTACCTTTTTCATGCGGGTGCGTCAATCCGAGGATGCTTGCTGCCCGGTGTCTGCGTCGCCGCCGTCTTCATCTGAAAACGGCCTTGCAACTTTTCGTGCCCGCGGCGGACAATCGGCGCTAGGCTGCGGCGCATGTCGTCGCCTCCTACTTCCGAACACACCTCTTCGTTTCCGTCGCCATCACCTGCTGAGGAGCTGTCGGCCACCCAGGCTCTGTGGCGCATTGCTCGGGCACTTCCTATCGTCGAGCGCAGCTACGCAATCATTCGCTTTATGATTTTGCGGGTGAAACTGCTGGCGACAATGGACCTGCTCCTGCCCGCAGAGGGTCCGATCCTGGACGTGGGCTGTGGTTTTGGATTGTGGTCCGCGTACTTTTCGCAGATGCAGCCGGGTCGTCGCATCATCGGGATTGATCCAAATGCACACCGCATCGCGATGGCCCAGAAGGTGGCGGAGAAGCTTGGAGTGAAGACCAAGTTTTTTGCTGAGGACGTTCGACAGACCGCAGCCAGGGGTCCATTCCGTGCGGTGTATTTGCTCGACGTACTACACCACATTCCGTCAGCGGATCAGGTTGAGGTGGTCAGTCAGTTGACCGACATGCTGGAGGAGGGGGGCACGCTGGTGATCAAAGACATCACCACCAAGCCGTGGCTGGGACTTAAGTTTACCGAGATCTTGGACCGAGCCATGGTTGGAATGAAAGAGGAGCTGGCCTATCGCCACCATAACGAGTGGAGCGAGCTGCTCCGCGACCTGGGCTATTCCGTTCGTGTCGTCCGTGTTCCCGACGTACTGCCGTACCCGCACGTCATCATCGCTGCTACCAAGGGCAAGCGCCCCGTCGTTGCTTCGTCGCAGAGCGCCGTCCTGAATTAAGTTCCACCGTTTCCTTTCCGCCTCGTGCTCGCTTTTCAGACCGGTGGGTTGAGTAGCGTGCTGCGGGCGAAACTCCCTGCGTGTGCTTGCTGAGGCTGTCGGTTGGATCGCGAGCGTGTCGCTTGACAGCTCGCAGGGTGTAGGTCAGCCTTGTAAATGAATAGCCATTCATTTGGATGAATGGCGCTTCAATGCGAGGCCGTCTGTGACCAGCAAGACCGATCCGATCCACGCCCAGCTTGTTGATGCGCGGCGGAACCAGATTCTCGATGCCGCAACCAAGGTGTTTGCGGACAAGGGATTCCATCTGGCTACGATTCGCGACATTGCCCGAACCGCAGGCATTGCCGACGGAACCATCTACAACTACTTCAAGAACAAGCCCGACCTGATGCTCGGCATCCTCAACCGGCTCAACGAAACGGAGCGTCGGGCGGTGGACTTGGCGCAGGGCATAAGTGGCGAGGTCAACGTACGGTCGTTCTTTGCCGGGTACCTGCGTCACCGGCTTTCGGTGCTAGACGCAGACTTGGCTACCTTCCAAGCTGTGCTGCCGGACCTACTGACCAACCCGGAGTTGCGCGAGCGCTATCTGCGGGAGGTGATCGAGCCGAGCTTTCGGCTGGCCGAGCCGCTATTCGAGCAGTGGATTGCGATCGGGGCGCTTCGGTCGGTGGATGCTGCGCTGGCGATGCGCACCGTGCCGAGCTTGGTGCTCGGTCTGATGGTGATGCGGATGCTCGGCGATCGCACCATTGAACAGCGCTGGGCGGAGCTACCGGAGTTTCTGACAGGGCTCATCTTCGACGGATTGAAGAAGGAGGAATGCCGATGAGTGCAGCGTTGGTTGACAAACAAGCAGAGAGATCCACCAGTCCGCTGATTGACATCACTCGGCCCGAGTTCAAGGCCAATCCCTTTCCGTACTACGCGAAGCTTCGCGACCGCGAGCCGGTATCACGGGCTCGGATGGGGCGGATGGAGGGCTGGCTGGTGACTCGTTACGATGATGTGCTGACTACTCTCAAAGACCCACGGTTTGGGAAAGACGTGCGGCGGGTACAGAACGCAGCGGAGCTTTCCAAGCGACCGTGGATGCCGGAGTTCTTGCGGGCGATGGAGTGCAACATGCTGGACCAAGACGACCCCAACCACGCCCGGTTGCGTGCCTTGGTCCATCGAGCGTTCACACCGGCACGAATCGAGCGTTTGAAGAGTCGAATCGTGACACTGGCCGGCGAGCTGCTCGATAAGGTACAGGCCCAAGGGGAGTTGGAGCTCATCCGAGACTTTGCACTGCCGCTGCCGCTGACCGTGATTGGTGAACTCCTTGGGGTGTCTGCGGAAGACAGAGTGCGGTTTCAGCGCCTTTCGCAAAACGCACTGTTGCCGCCGACGACGTTAAACATCGTCAGGATGCTCCCTGCGATGTGGCTGCTCATCCGGTATGTCCGCAAGCTGCTGGCGGAACGGTGTCAACACCCGCAAGACGATCTGTTGACCGCGCTGTCGCAAGCTGAGGAATCCGGAGATCGTTTGAGTGAGGATGAGCAGGTGGCGATGGTGCTGCTGCTGCTGATTGCCGGTCATGAAACGACGGTCAACTTGATCTCTTCGGGGATGCTGGCGCTTCTGCTACATCCAGAGCAGATGGAGTGGCTGCGGAGACGACCCGAGTCCATCCGGCCCGCCGTCGAAGAGCTGCTGCGCTACACCAATCCGGTGGAGACCGCTACGGAGCGGTATGCAGGAGAGGACATTTCGATGCACGGACAGACGATACGCTGCGGTGAGTTGGTATGGGCGGTGTTGGCTTCGGCAAACCGCGATCCATCGCATTTTGATCGACCTGATGAACTGAACCTGCAGCGGGAGCCAAACCGCCACCTGGCGTTCGGTCATGGGAGCCACTTTTGTCTGGGTGCACCGCTGGCCCGGATGGAGGGTCAGATCGCGATCAACGCCATTCTGGAGCGGCTCCCCAAGCTTCGTTTGGCTGTTCCTGCCGAATCGCTCCGTTGGCGAGCAACGCCAGTGGTGCGGGGACTGGCATCGCTACCGCTGCAGTTTGGGCCGTGAGTCTCTTTGCACAAGGCTAGCGGTAGTACAGCTCGCCAAAGATCTGCTTGTACTCGAAGTAAGCAAGGAATCCGTAGTCATCCGCCGCGCCGCTCATGGGGGAGGCCTGCGGGCAGCCGACACCGGTTGAGCCCTCCTTAAATGCAGCACTGGCGCAGCCGGTGTCTCCATCGAACTCGATGCCCCAGCCGGTGTTTCCTTTGCCGTTGCACGTTCCGTTGGTGTAGTAGAAGGCCTTGCAGCCCCCCTCTCCGCCGTTTCCACAGTATGTGCGAGTGCCGGTATTCAAGTAGGGGGCCCAGACCGCGCCGCTGGTCAGGCAAACGGTAGTTTTATTTAGGAGTGCCCCAAGGACCGCGTTGCTGGTGCTGTTGGTCGCGTTGAACTTCCAGGCCGCATACTGGTTGGCCGTTACGTCCTTGACGAGGAGTGCAGAGACCGCGCTGCCATCTGGAATCTTGGCAGAGCAGACATTCATTGCTGGGTCACACTGATCGAGCGTTTGACCGAGCGGATCTTGTCCGCTCGGGAATGCTGCTCGGACCCAGTTGAAGCGGGTCCATCCGCCACCATCAAGGGTCATGTCGCAAACGACTGGGAAGTCGGCTTTGCCGGTGTTGTAGCCATCGGGATCGATGCGATAGGTACCGCTCGTCGTGCTGGGTTGGGCTTGCAGAAGCTCCAGACAGCTCACTGGGGGACGGCAGATGTAGCCGGCACAGACTCCATTTGCGCAGTCGGCGTTTCCACTGCACGTCTTACCAAAGCCGCACGGTCCGCAGCTACCACCGCAGTCGACATCAAGTTCGTTGCCGTTCTTGACGGCATCGGAGCAGCTTGCAGCCTGACAGACTCCGCTTTTGCAGACTCCGGATCGGCACTGCGTCGCTTCCGCACAGGTCTTGCCGTCGCTACATAGCCCGCAAGTTCCACCGCAGTCTGCGTCTACCTCGCTGCCGTTCTTGACGCCATCTGTGCAGCTCGCTGGCTGGCACTTCCCTGCGCTACACACCCCGGAGCTGCAGTTGACGTTGGCAATTCCGCAGTTCTTGCCGTCAGAGCACTGGGCACATGGACCGCCACAGTCAATGTCGCTCTCTCCTTCATTCAATAGGCCATCGATGCAGGACGGCGGAATCTCAACATTGACGTTTTCCGAAGAACAGGTGGCAGGTGTAAGTGCCAGCAGCACCCACAGCGATTGATATCGTTTCATGACAGTTCCCCCCTTGGAACACAGCTTATCATAGGCGATAATGTGTATTACCTATGCCTCTATTTCTGCGGCAACGGGGAGGAAGCAGGAAGAGGCGGACTGCACAATGAGTCAGGAGTGCAGCGTGCGGAACAGAATCCTCTGAATCTAGGTGGCGGGCATCACAACCGGTTTGGCTTCGGGCTTGCCTTCAGGCTTGGCTTCGGGCTTGCCTTCAGGCTTGGCACCGGGCTTGCCTTCGGGCTTCTTTTCAACTTTGAGCTTGTGCAGCTTCATGTTGATCTCGTTGATCAGCTTGCCGTCTGCCTTGACCTTGTCTTTGGCTGCTTTGACGGCGTCGCCTTTGGCTGCGGCCGCGGCCTTTTTGTCTTCCGCAAGCTGAGCGTTAGCTTTCTTCAGTTCTTCCAGGAGCTGCTCCCGGGTCTCGCCAGTGGCTGCGGGGGCCGTCTTGGCTGCGGCGTCACTCTTGGTCGCTGCGGGCTCGGCTTTGGTTACCGGTGCCGAGGCGGCCTTCCCCGCATCGCCGTCAGCAAAAGCACTGCCCAGCAAGGAAAAGGTAAACAGGCCAACGACTGCGGAGATGGTCTTGATGTAGGTCTTCATCAGTAATTCGTTCCTTTCAGCGAGGTGAGACGTGACGCCGTACAAAAATATTTTCCGAGGCCACCCATGCCAAGCGGTTGACTTGCGGTGTTTGTATCCAAGCCTGCTACATGGGAGATTTCTAAATATTAGTCATGGTAGAGTGCTAATATTTAGCTGCCTTGGATCGTGCGCGGTCTAGTAGATGCTTCCTCTGTTCGTGTCCGCGCATGAGTCATCGAGTGACATCGTCTTACATGACGGGCTGGAAGGGAAGCCTAGTACGTAAAAACCAGGGCTGGGCTGAGTGGGCCGTCGCTGCCGCCGTGAAACTCAATGGCGTCGGCCTTTAGGTCGATGGCAGTAGTCGCCCGCAGTCGTAGCTGGAGCCGACCACTCGGCCCAGGGAAACTACCGAGAGCGGACATCGGTAGCGCGATGGTGACGGTGCCGTCATCGCGATCTGGTGGCGAGAAGTAGGCGACGCCGCTCTGGCTGGGACTGGCTCCGTAATCTTCTTGAGCGATGGCCGCAGTCTTTCCAAAGAAGCCGTTTTTGGCGTCGATGGTAATGCCGCTGACGCTACCGCTCTGCGTCTTGCGCACTAGGACCAGCTCAGCCTTCTTGATGGGGCGAACTGGCAGTCGGCCCACATCGAACGACAGGATGGCTCGGAAGGTATCGCCGTTATACATGCCCTTGTCACCGAGCTTGAGCGTACCGCTGGCCGCACCGTCAGCGGGTAACTGGCCGGCATAGCCATTTTCAGCCGCACTGGTGATGACTCGAATGGCTCCATCGCTTGCGTCAGTTCCCAGGTCGCGACCGAGATCGAGCGAGAGGTCGGCACGAGCGCCGAAGTCGCGACCGAGATCGATGGTGAGGTCGGCGCGGCTGCTCAGATCAAGCAGGCCCGCGTCGCGAACGCCGGCATCGCTGAGCCCTGCATCCGCAGGACTGGTTCCCCCGATCGGATGAGCACGAAAAAACTCCCAGCTCATGGCGGTGGCATCTGGGCCCTTGGGATCGGTAAAGGAGCCTGCCGAGCTTCCCCCGGACCACGCGTGTCCCATGCCGTCCACCATCACCTTCACCAATACTTCTTCACGGCTGGTACGGTCGCGATAGACCGATCGACTGTAGGTGCGCCCTCCGCGTGCCGTGCCGGTGGTGGTAGCAGATGGCGTGTCGGTGAGATTGCCATCGGCGACACCATCTGCCGCAAGATCATCGGTCTTGGCCCACTGTGAGATGATCTGATCGGCATTCACTTTGGCGACGGTGGCGTCAGCGCTGCCATGAAAAACAATCACCGGCACGGTGCGCGCTGCCGAGCCCATGGCTCGATAGGCCGCCGTCCCTTGCGCCGTGGGACTGGGTCCACCGCTGCGCATCGCAGTGAGGGCATCAATCGAGCTAGCCGCTGCTTTGTATTCCAGACCGGACCCGACCGCGATGGCCGCAAAGACATCGGGATAGGTGGCACCGAGGATCACCGCCATGGCTGCACCAGCGGACAGACCTCCTGCATAGACGCGGCGGTTGTCGATGCTGTACTTCTTGCCTAGCTCTCCGACGAGTCCGGTAAGGAGCGCGGGCTGACCGCCGCCGCGTGCTTGATGGGCCGAGGAATACCAGTTCCAGCATTTGCTGCTATCGACGCTGCTCGGCTGTTCTGGGTAGACCACCAAAAAGCCTTCGGATTCGGCGAGCGCGTTCATCTGCGTGCCTGCGGCAAACTGGGTAGGATCTTGGGTACAGCCGTGCAGCATCATCACGAGCGGCATTGCCCGACCGGGAGAGTAGCCGCTGGGAACAAACAGCTTGTAGTTGTGTCCACCGTACGATCCGTCGACCAACAGTGAGCTGCTCAGCACACTCAACGATGGGTCAGGATCGCTTGTGACACACCCAACCAGCAGCGAGCCAACCAAAGACAGAGGAATCACAGAAGTGGTGCGCATCAAGACCTCCCTAGAAAAAGAAGAAGCCAACCCCTTGTATCGCATGGGTGGTGGCATGGACGCCGTCGGCGTATTGATCGTCGAAGTACGCCCAGTCACAGCCGACGCGGATCGCTTGTGAGATGTCCACAAAGAAGCCGGCATTATAGAACATCTCGTTATCGCGAACTTTCGCCGGATTGACATACAGATCGGAGTCGAGGAGCTTGGTCCGTGCGAGGTTCGCAAACAGTCCCAGGCGACCTCCCACTTTTGGTGGATAGTACTCGAGTCCCACGATGAAGGTCATCCAGTGCGGCAGCCGTAGTTCGCCGTTTTTGTCGTAGACCGCCAGGCCTGGATCATCACCGGGAACAAATACCGGCGCGGCCATTCCGCCCTGCGCGGGGAGTGGTGGATTGCTGACTCCACCCACGAGACCGACGTACATATCGTTGATACCTTGGCCACTCACAAACTCACCAACCACAGACAGCGAGTTGTCCCGTTTGTCTTTGGTTCCCGGAATGATCGGCAGGAATGCATCCACCGCAACGCCAAGTCCGATCGCTGAGTTTGTGTCCTGCGGAATCGCCGAGAACTGTGGCAGCGTGAAGCGTCGCAGATCCCCACTGATTGCAATGGTGGCGGGCATGGTGGTTGTGGAAGTGACATACAGGGTATGAACGCCGGTCCAGCCGTTGAAGGAGATCTTCGCCCCCGCTTCAAACTCCGGAGTCATGGAGTCGCGCTGCGGTGGACGGTTGCCGGAGACGACAAACTCAAGGGTCACCGGCTTGGTCTTCACGGTCTTGGAAATGCGAAGCTGCATTGTCCGTGCAAACAGAGAGCCGACGACTCCTGACCATTGCACATCAGCGGGCACGAAGCTCGGTTGGAATCCGAAAACGTGCCACGTGTGACCAAACAGGATGTCGACAATCGGCGTTTCCATCTTGAAGTAGGCATGACGGATGCGCAGGACTGGATTGTTGAAAAATGAAGCTTCGCTGATGCTGCTGCCAATGGATCCTGTCGGTCCTAGGAAGTCCATTTCGAGCAGGGCGGAAGCACGGAGCCATGACAGTTCGGGGGCATCAATGCGGAATCCGATGCGTGAGTCACGGGCGGTGAACTCGGTGCGACCGTGCTGCCCGGCAAATGTATCGGGTCGTGCAATCTGGAGGTTTCCCGCGTAGTCGTTAAAGCTCTGCGTGGAGAAGTACATCACGTCGGCCTGCGCAAACCCGAACAGCGTTGTGGCCCATTTCCCAATGACCAGGGTTGTACTGTCTGCAGCGCGACCTCCCAGGCTGCTGGCGAGGTCTCTCATTGCGCTGTCGTAGTCGGCTTGTGAGCTGAGTCCCCGTTCGCGAAGGAGTCGCAGCGAAGTCAGCTCGATAAACGAGCGCTGCGCAGGAGGCGGTAGCACCGTGGGTACCAGCGGGACCGCTTCCGGAGTTGGCAGAATCCGAGGCGGCGCCACCACGGTGGGGTCTGCGGTTTGGGGAGTCGCTCCACCTGCCACGCTATTGGGGATTTTGCTTGGGACTTCGTCCGGAGGAAGCGACAGATTGGGAGGCGGAGGCAAATTCGGTGGTGGCGGTGGCAGGTTGGGCGGAGGTACGTACTCCGGAACAGGTTGGAGAATCGAAGCGGGCTGGTTCGGTGGACTCTGGGCCGAGCTTGGCGCTGCATCAAACAGAGCCAGCATCAGCGTTGCGATTCCTGCGGCCCAACGTGAGCGAGACAAAGCGTGCATCGGTTTGCCGAGTCCTTGTTAGTAACGATGGGTGAGGTAATAGAACGCAATCACCAAGAACACCGCTGCGGTCTTGATGAGCGTCATCGCAAAGATGTCGAGGTAGGATTGGCGGTGGGATAGTCCGGTGACCGCGAGCAGCGTGATCACCGCGCCGTTGTGAGGCAGTGTGTCCATTCCACCACTGGCCATCGCCGCAACGCGATGTAGCACCTCGGGCGGGATTCCCAGCTCGGTGGCACGGCTGAGATACGTCTGTCCCATGGTTGCCAACGCGATGCTCATTCCGCCTGACGCTGATCCCGTGATTCCGGCCAGGCTGGTGGTGGTCACGGCGAGTGATACGAGCGGGTTGCTGAAGGCATGCGACATAAACTCGCTGATGACTTTGAAGCCAGGGAGCGCAGCGATGATGCCGCCGAATCCGTATTCGGAAGCGGTGTTGACTGCAGCGAGCATGGCTCCCGCGATGGCGAGGTTGGCGCTGCTCGCAAAGCGTGGTGTGACGCGACGATAGGCAGACATCACCACAGTGAGGATGCCAACAAGGAGTGCTCCCTCGACGGCCCAAATGGCGACAAGCTTGCTCACATCAAGAGTGGCGGTCTGGCTGACTCCAAGCTTGGCAAAGTCAAAGCTCTGCGGATAGAGCTTGGGGAGCACTCCGGTGAACACCCGATTCAGGCTGCCCACCAAGATCAGCGGTGACAGCGCGAGCAGAGGAGACGGCAGTGGACCGTCCGTCGCGGCGATCGATGGATTCCCAACTCCCTTGGGATCGAGTGCAGCGTTCTCTCCGTATCCTTCCTGGGCGCGAGCCGCACGCTTGCGCTGATACGTTAGGTACGCCATTCCGGCTGCGAGTACGACCAGCGCTCCGAACAGTCCCAACTTGGGGGCAGCCCAGGTGGTGGTATGAAAGAATGTTGTCGGGATGATGTTCTGAATTTGCGGCGAACCAGGTAGTGCATCCATCGTGAACGTGAAGGAACCGAGGGCGATGGTGCCAGGGATAAGTCTTCGCGGAATGTCCGCCGCTTTGAATAACTCGGCAGCAAATGGATAGACGGCGAACGCAGCAACGAACAGAGACACCCCGCCATATGTCAGCAGTGCGCAGACCGCAACCACGGCCAGCATCGCATTGTTCTTTCCGAGCAGTACCACCACCCGGGAGGTGATCGCTTTGGCGAAGCCCGAAATCTCGATGAGCTTGCCGAAGATGGCTCCGAGTAGAAACACCGGAAAATAGAGCTTTAGGAATCCGACCAGCTTTTCCATGTAGATGCCCGAGAAGAACGGCAAGACATGGTGAGGCGATACCCACGCGACCGCGAACAGCGCGGCCAGCGGAGCGAACAGGATGACGCTGAAGCCACGGTAAGCGACAAACATCAGGAAGCAGAGCGCCGCAATTGTTGTGAGGATTTCCATAGGGGTTCCTTGTATTGCGAGCATCGGACAGCTACAAACGGGGCTCAACTGACATGTCCTTACATCCGCTCTTTCCTCGTCCGTGCAGCGCGTTCGTTGGTCGGTCAGATGCGCTGCGACGCACCAGCGAGCTTCTACCCACCGAGGTGCTGTTCCTGGTGTATGGAGTCGCGGGCATCGGCAAGAGCGAGTTCGTCTACCGGGTGGTGGAAGCGGCGCAGCAGACTCCGCAGTTCTCACGGGCCAAGGCAGTCTTGGTTACAGCCCAACGCGAACAAACAGGCGCTCAACTGGTGACGCAGATTCAGCACGCTCTGCAACTTCATTCGCCAGTGCGGCGTGCTCCATCGCGAGGGACGCCAGACGACTTTGCTGCCCTGGCTCGGATTCTAGATGATGCGGCACAGCCGTTTCTGCTGTGCTTGGATGAGCTTCAGTTGCTATCGGAGGGCGCAGAGACTCTGCTCAGCGAGCTGTTGGCTTTCCTGAGCCGTCACGTTCGCAGCAGTCGGATTTTTGTGTGTGCTCGGGTGGAGTTGACGCTCCCTGCATCAACGCAGATCCCAGTGGTGTTGCGCCTGCCCCCACTATCTACCGCAGAGTCGATTCAGCTTGCGGACTCCTTGCTGGTGAGGCTCGGTCCTGAATCAGCCATTGCTGAAGATGTCCTTCGGACCTGTCTAGGGAGTCCGCTGCTGATTCGTCAAGCGCTGTTGCGCACTGCGGGAGGAGACGATTCCTCGTCGAGAATTCCGTCAGAAACGCTGGTGACGCTGGTTCCAGAGCAGAGACAGATTCTGCTCTTGGGTCGGATTCTTTCTGGTCGGCAAGCGCTGACGCTTCCGGAACTGCAGCAGATGTTTCCATCCGTGACATCTCTGCCCGAGTTGGTGCGACAGCTAGCGCGACGATTTTTGATCGATCTCGATGGTGGAACGATCAAGGTCTCGTTGCCGCTGTGGAACGTACTGGTGTCGACCTGGCCACATGCAGATCTATCGTATACGCGTCGGTCGGTAGCCTCACTGCTGCTCGGTCGCTTTTTGATGGCACCACAGCGTCGAGCCCATGAAGGAATCGAAGCGATCAAGCAACTGCTGCTGTCCGGGGCTTATGCGCAAGCGGTACAGGTGTTGCGGCAGACTCATCGGGCGATCTCGGCGGCTTGGTTGGATTCGCAACTGCTGGATTTGCTGCGGACACTGCGCCAAGAGCTACAAGCAGAGAGTGATGAAACGTCACGGAATACGCAGCGAGTCGAGGTCGAGTTGCTTACGGCTCGGCTGCTGCTTCGGCGTTCCGATGTGATCCGTTCACAGTCGATTGTGGAGTCACTCAGGCTAGAACCGATGGTGCTTCATTCATCGCGCTATCACGGACTGCTCGGCGAGATCTGTCAGCGGAGCGGGCGCTTGACAGAGTCACGGAGGCACTTTGCAGAAGCACGAAACCGTGCTGATTCGCCACGCGAGCTGTTTCGGATTTCGCTCCAGTTTGCGCAGACCTTGGCGCTTTCTGGAGAGCCGGAGCAGGCGAGCCAATTGCTGCATGAATCGCTGACAGAGCTGACTGCGCCAGAGCCGGCCGACACGGCCTATTGGCAGGGGGCGCTATCGCTCGGATTGATACTGGAAGATCGACTGAGCGAGGCGGCTGAAGCTGCACGCCAAGCACTGGCGATCCTGGGGGTCGGTGGTGCACTGGGGCTTTCACTCGCGCTGCACGAGGTGATCGCACGCGTGGGCTGTGATGACATCGGAGCGGCAAGAGCACTGGTCGACCGACTGCTTTTTCAATTTGCAACAAGCGGCGCGGCAGCCAGTTCGGCGCAGGTGCCGTCCGTTCCGATGCCGTCCGTTCCGATGATGACGCTGCTGCGTGGGGTGGTGTTGTGCGCGCAAGGCGAGCTGAGCTCTGCGCGGACTGTGCTTGCGGAGTCGATGGGAGTATTCGAGGAACAAAACGATTTGTTGGCAGCGATGGTGGCGGGCTTTTATCTGGGAAAGGCTCTGTTTGGACTGGGGGATCTAGCGGGAGCCCACCAGGTACTGACGCGGACGCTGGCGTTTTCGCGACAAGCGGGAGCGAGGCCGCTGTCACAACGGATCGAGCTACTGTGTGCGCAGGTGCTGCTGGGGATGGCGATTCCTGTGGCCGCATGTACACATGTGGAGAGGGTGCTCGGTTCACAGGCACCGCAGTTGTCGGCGCGGCTGCGGGCTGCGGCGGTGAGTATCAAGGCACGGGCCGATGCGCTATCTGCGCTTGATGCGGGTGCGCTGGGGAGCGATGCGATCGCTCAGGCTGCGGCGTGCGCAATGGAACAGGCGAGTGCTTGGAGCCGGGAGGCAGGGAGGGCATCCGAGGTGTCCATCGATGTCGAGAGAGCTGAGCTGTGGACTCTGCTGGTAACGCTGCCAGAGCCGGGACTCCTTCCGATTGTGCAGCGCACGGAGCAAGCACTGCTGCACTACGCGGCATGCGAGCGTCGGTATGAAGAGGCTCGGGCCGCACTGGCGCTTTCTGGGCTACTGCTCTGTCATGGCTCCTCGATGGACTTGACGCGTGCGGATGAAGCACTGGTACGTGCTCAAGAGCTGTCCACGCGACATGCCTTTGGTCTTCTGCATCTGCGCGGATTGCTACTGGAAGCGGTCTTTGCGAGACGGCAAGGAAATACACGACAGATGCTCCGGTTGCTGCGGCAAGGAGTCGAGTATGCCGGGGTACAGACCGATCTGCTGGAGGTGCAATTGCTGCGGGAAGCGCTGCGGGAGTTGGATCGACAGCCCGGAGATCCAGAGGAACGTGCACCGCGAATCGACTCTTTGCTGTCGCGACTGGGTCTGCGCTGTGTGCTTCCGTATGAGATCATCGATCGCAGCGGCCGACGCGAGGCGGATGAGGAGTCACGACGGCGCGCTTTCATCGACTACGAACTGTTCATCGAACCCGAGCGCGGGATGATCACACGCGGTGGAGATCCGACAGGAGCTGCCATCGTGGGGCGACCGTTGCTGGCGGCTCTACTGGCAGCCTTGCTGATTGCACCGACGGAAGGTGCGAGCGCAGAGCGACTCTTTTACGATGTCTGGGGAGGTCGCGAGTACCACCCGCTGCAGCACCGCAACACGATCTATGTGGCGATTGGTCGGCTCCGACAAGCCATCAGAGAATTACTTCCGGGGCGCGAGATTATCGAAACTGGCGTCGGAGGCTGGCGTCTGTCTGAGGTCGTCAGCGTGTGTATCATCCGCAAAAAGAGTCGTGAAAAAGTCCTCTTATCGTGCTGACTTCGAATCGGTCGCTTGGTGAAAGCTGTGTGCTTGGTCGGCTGTCTCAAACAACTGCGGAGCGACGCCTCGCTTGGTCAGCACATCATCCAGTTTGACTCGCATAAACGCGCTGGTGGTATAGCGCGACACCTGGGTGTAGTAGCGGTCCATGAGGTAGCGGACCATGTCTGCATAGGCCTCGGTGACAGCGTCTTCGATCTGAAAGGAGTCGTAGTTTACGATCACCGCAACTCTGCGTCCGACGGAACGACACTTCTTTTCGACGGCCTCGCGGATGGCTTCCACATCGCGCTGGTTGCGGACCTCCATGCCTTCGAAGTTGTTAAACAGGATGTTGCGCTGCGGGTCGTAGCTGATGCGTTGCTTGAGATCGAGTCGGAGTAACTCGCGCTTCAGTTCCATCGTTTCGGGACGGAAGATCCGCTCGTCCATCAACTTGGGACTGCGCACGATCGGCGCAAACCCCATGTGGGCCAAGATGTCGTCGTGCAGATCGATGCCAGGCGCGATTTCGATCAGCTCTAGTCCGGCCGGGACGAGCTGAAACACGCAGCGTTCGGTGACGTAATACACTTGCTGCTGCTGCTGGGCGGCATAGGCACCACTGAAAGTAATTTGCTCGACTTTTTTGACGAACTTGCGGCTGCGGCCCTCGTGGAGGATACCGAGCTTGCCACCGCCGACCGCGACCTCGAGTCCGTCGGTGGTGAATGTTCCAACAAACACCAAGCGACGGGCATTTTGGCTGATGTTGATAAAGCCTCCGGCACCCGCCAGGCGCTTGCCAAACCGACTCACATTGATGTTGCCGTGCTCATCACACTCGGCCATTCCCAAGCAGGCAAGGTCGAGTCCTCCGCCATCGTAGAAGTCGAACTGCTGATTTTGCGCGATGATTGCGTCGGTGTTGATCGCTGCGCCAAAGTCTAGGCCACTTGCGGGAACGCCGCCGATGACACCGGGCTCGGTCGTCAGCGTCAAGTAGTCCAGGAGCTTTTCCTCGCGTGCGACCGCCGCCACTCCTTCTGGCATGCCGATTCCCAAGTTGCAGACCGCGTTTGGTGACAACTCACAGGCCGCACGACGGGCAATCACCTTGCGGATATCGAGTGGCAGTGGCGGAGCGCCATCGACGGGAACACGAATCTCGGCAGCAAAGGCGGGACTGTAGGCAGTTGCATAGGTCTGGACGTGATACTCCGGCGATGCCACGACCACGCAGTCGACCAAGATGCCGGGAATCACGACTTGACGGGGATGAAGGGAGCCGGCCGCTGCGATGCGTTCGACCTGGACGATGACCAATCCCTGGCTGTTTTTCACCGCCTGTGCCATCGCCAGGTTGTCGAGGACCAGGGATTCTCGTTCCATGGTGATGTTGCCGTTCGGATCGGCGGAAGTGCCACGCAGGAACGCGACGTGAATCGGAAACGACTTGTAAAACAGCCATTCCTTGCCATCGATCTCGAGCAGGCGCACCAGATCTTCCTGCGCCAAGCGATTGACCTTGCCACCCTCGATGCGCGGATCGACAAAGGTGTGCAGTCCAACCTTGGTGATGACGCCAGGCTTGCCGGCCGCGATGTCGCGATACAGGTGGGAAATACAGCCCTGCGGCAGGTTGTACGCTTCGATCTTGTCGTCGAGAGCGAGCTTGCTGACTTTGGGAATCAGGCCCCAATGACCACCGATCACCCGTTTGAGCAGTCCCTCGTGCGCGATCCGGTTGAGTCCGCGATGCTTGCCATCGCCTTGTCCGGCGGCAAATACCAGCGTCAGATCTTTGGGTGACTGCGTTTGCACGAAGCGCTGCTCGAGTGCATGCAGCAGTCCGTCAGGAGTTCCCGTTCCGACAAAACCAGAAGTACAGAGTGTGTCGCCATCGCGGATGAGCGCGACGGCCTCGTCCGAGGATACGACCTTGTTTCGCATAGCCCGCCACACTCGCAGCTTGGCACGCCTCTGCCAAGTGACTTCGTCTTACAACCAGTTTCTGCGGACTACGGAACAGCGGGCCGCTGCGATTCGCCGAGGAAGTAGCGTTCCATCTCTTGTGCAGCGGGCTTGTGACGCATGGTGTAGCCGCGTGAGGCCCGTCCGCCCCAGCCGTAGTAGTTCCAGAAGTAGACGCCGGACAGCAGGGGTTCGCCCTGCCAGACCCGTGCAAACGCTTCATAGGCTCGACGCTGATCTTCTAGATCAACCGGCTTTTCTGCGGCTTCTTCCCACGGCCAGGCTGCCGCCCCTCGCTGACTTAAGTAGCCCACTTCGGTCAGCAGAATCGGCTTCTGCTTGGTCCGCGCAAATGAGACCAGTTCATCCCGCTTTTTGCGCCAGGCACCGATCATGTCTTCGACGGCGACAGGCGGGGTGCGGAGCCGACTCGCCAGCGGAAAGTACGCGCACAGTCCCGCGCTATCGCACAACTCGTAGAGCGCGACCTGCTCAAAGTGATCCCAGTTGCCCGAGTATGTCAGCCGACCTTTGTACGTCTGCCGGACCTTGCCAACGAGCCGCTTCCAATCGGGGAGATCGCGCTCGCCATCCAAGGTCGATAGCTCGCTGCCCACCGAATACTGTTCCACCTTGTGATTCTGGGCGAGCTTGGCCAGATGCAGAATCAGCCGCTCGTAGCTTGCCCACCACGCCTTGCGATCGTCGGGGCTCAGTGTGCCGCGCCACTCCGAAGAGCTACGCGGACTATTCAGCCGTACGATCGGAAACAACATCACCTTCAGTCCCAGTGCATGCGCTTCCTGAATCGTACGCGTGATGGTTTCATCGGGAACGCTGAAGCGTGGATGACCGTAAATGCTCGTAGAGCCGGCATGATCTTGATAGTACGCAGGCACCAGCGAGACGTGGCTTGCCGACAGATCTTTGATCTCACGCAGCAGACCCGCGTACGACCACAACGGATCCTCGTGAAACAGCCCGAGTGCCACGCCGCGCTGAAGTGGGGCAGGGGACTCCGCTCGCGTAGAAGGTAGCGCAGACAGCGACAACCCACTGCCGATCAGTGCTTGCAGAACCTGTCGCCGCGAGGTCATCGCCCGAGCTTCCAAATCACCGTCAGCCAGGACCGCCCGAGGTACAGCGTGTGTGCGCATAGGTACGGCAGCAAGAACCACTCCATGCGTCCGAACAGCGCCGGGAAGATGAACCACGCCGGATAGTGCAGCGTCAGCTTTCCCAAGGACTCGAGCAGTCGAATCGGCAGCAGGATCAGCCTTTTGAGAGGTGAGCTCGGAGCTGGCTCCGTGGGTTCTTTCCACTTGGTGTAGCCCGCGACGCGCTCGCCCTTTTTGCCATGTACCGCCTCGAAGTACTCCGGTCGGCGCATAAACGTCGTGGTCGAGATTCCTGCCGCCGCAATGCAGACGCCGAGCAGTCCGAGTCCCAGCCAAAATACCTGCGGTGAGACACCGGTAAAGAGGAGCGGTGCCCGACCGTCGATGGCGAGCCTCCCGGCACAGCTTGCCACCAGCAGCACCGCTTTGATCTCATCGACCAAGAAGTCTAGGTAGGCACCGACCGGTGATGACAAGCCCTTGATTCGTGCGAGTTGACCATCGACGCAGTCGAGGACAAACGCCAGATGTAGCACCAGCGCTGCCGACACCAGACCGATCCAGCCTGGGCACAAAAGCAGGGTGGCAATTCCCACAAGCGAGGTGAACAGCGAAAGCAGTGTGACTTGATTGGGAGTAATCGGGGTAGGGCGCAGCAGATACACGAGCACTGCTGCCTTGGGCCGAGCGATGTAGCGATTGAAGCGAAGATCCTCTGCTTTGACGCTGCGCCGATAGATCTCGACCACCGAGAGCGGCCCGACAGATGGTGCGCCGGTAGGCGGTTCGGTGGTCTGCGCGCTCATCAGGTCGTCTCGGGCTCGTCTGCTGCTTCATCGGGCTCGTCGTGAAGATCTTCCTCGCCTTCCACATCGTCGAGCACTTCGATCGGGCTTGGGGCAAGCTCTTCTTCGCTGCCTTCAACGGGCTCCGAGCCATCCTTGCCTGGATCACTCAGTGCTTCGACGGCGACCACGCGCTCTCCACTCGCCGGATCGATGCGGATGAGTCGCACGCCTTGGGTGTTGCGGCCTCGGGTCGGGATGTCGCGGACGCGAATGCGGATCACTCGCCCGGTGTCGGTGACGAGCATCAAATCTTCGCTATCGACCACCGTCAACACTCCGACCACCTTGCCGTTGCGGTCGTTGGTCTTGATGGTGATGACGCCCTGCGTGCCGCGGTTCTTCAGCGGGTAATCGGACGCGGGAGTGCGCTTGCCGAATCCCTTTTCACAAACGGTGAGGAGCGTGGTTTCGCTGCCTGAGTCGCGGCTGAGCACTTGCATTGCGACGATGCGATCGCTGGCGCTCTTGAGGGTGACACCCCGAACGCCGCGTGCGGTGCGACCCATGGCGCGGACTTGCTCTTCTCGGAAGCGGACTACGTAGCCGTCGCGGGTACACAGCGCGATGTCGCTTTGACCATCGGTGATTCCGGCCCCAACCAGATCGTCCCCTTCGTCGAGATCGACGGCGATGATACCGGTCGAACGAATCGCTGAAAACGCATCGAGCTCAGTCTTCTTCACGACACCTTTGGCCGTCGCGAGTAGCACGAACTTCCCGGCTTCGAATCCCGGCAGCGGCAGCATCTCGACGATGCGTTCACCGGGCTGAAGCTCCAGGAAGTTGACCATCGCCTTGCCCTTGCCCGAGCGCGACTGCGACTCTGGCAGGTCGAATACACGCTTTGAGTAGGCGCGACCCGTGTTCGTGAACATCAGCACGTAGTCATGGGTGCTGGCGACGAACAGCTTGTGGATCAGATCTTCTTCCTTGGTCGTCGCTCCTTGCACGCCACGGCCACCACGACCCTGCGAGCGATACTCCGACAGCGAGACCCGACGAACGTAGCCTTCGCGGGACAGCGTCACCACCATCGGTTCGACGGCGATGAGCTCTTCCAGTCGAATCTCGCCCGCATCATCAATGATCTGGGTGCGGCGAGGCTCGCTGTACTGGGCGCGCAGCTCGGTGAGCTCTCCAGCGATGACATCGCGCAGGCGCGACTCGCTGGCCAAGATCGCTTCCAGACCAACGATGGTGGTGGTCAGCTCGCGATACTCCTCGGCGAGCTTGTCTCGCTCCAGTCCGGTCAGGCGCTGGAGTCTCATCTCCAGGATGGCTTTCGCCTGCGGTTCACTAAAGTACAGCGCGCCACGACCGGTGCGAGCGGCGATCTCTTCCTCGGGGCGACCAGCGCGGCGGAGGAACTCGGCCAGCCCGGTGAGCGGCTCAGCCATCAAGTGATCCTTGGCTTCCGCCGGATCCTTGGCCGCACGAATGATCGCGATGATGCGATCGATCTGATCGATCGCCAGACCCAGTCCTTCCACAATCTCGCGACGAGCCCGCGCCTGCTTGAGCATGAACAGCGAGCGTCGCAGCACGATCTGTCGGCGGTGCTCAAGGAAGTGTCCGAGCGCGTCTCGCAGCGATAGAATTCGCGGTCTGCCGTCGACAATCGCCAGCATGATGACGCCAAAGGTCACCTGTAAGCTGGTCTGCGCGTAGAGCTGGTTTAGCACCACCTGACCCACCGCATCGCGCTTCAGCTCGATGACGAGACGCATGCCTTCGCGGCTCGACTCGTTGCGGAGATCCGAGATGCCTTCGATCTTCTTTTCGCGGACCAGCTCGGCGAGGCGCTCGATCACTCGGTTGGGGTTCACCTGATAGGGAACCTCGGTGACGATGATCTGCGACTTGTTGTTTTTCAGCTCTTCGATTTCGGTCTTGGCGCGCAGCGTCAGCGAGCCTCGGCCGGTTTCGTAGGCCTGACGGATGCCCGCCTTGCCGTAGATAAAACCGTAGGTCGGGAAGTCGGGACCGGGCACTAGCTTCATGAGATCGGCATTGGTCGATTGCGGCTCTCGCAGAAGCAGCAGGGCCGCATCGAGCACTTCGCCCAGGTTATGGGGCGGAATGTTCGTCGCCATACCGACCGCGATACCCGAGGCACCATTGACGAGCAGATTCGGCAGCATTGCCGGCAGCACCGTCGGTTCGCGCTCTTTGTCATCGAAGTTCGGTACAAAATCGACCGTCTCTTTATCGAGATCGCCGAGCATCGCCGACGACACGCGCTGAAGTCGACACTCGGTGTATCGATACGCGGCCGGCGGATCACCTTCAATCGAACCGAAGTTGCCTTGCCCGTCGATGAGCGGGTGGCGCATGTTCCAGTCTTGCGCCAATCGAACGAGTGCGTCGTAGACCGAAGCATCACCGTGTGGGTGGTACTTACCGAGCACTTCACCGACGACGCGGGCGCACTTAACGTGAGAGCGATTCCAGACGATGTTGCCTTCGTGCATCGCGTACAGGATGCGACGATGCACGGGCTTGAGTCCGTCGCGGGCGTCGGGAAGCGCACGTGAGATGATGACGCTCATCGCGTAGTCCATAAACGATGTGCGCATCTCGTCGTGGATTTGCTGGACGAAGATGGAGGTCGGCGGTTGGCCGGCGGGAGGAGCTACGGTCGATGTCGAGTTATCTTGAGCCATGTGACGAAGAGAGTCCTAAGTTCACGGGCCAGCTTGGATTGTGGCCGCACCGGAATGGGGCCTTTTATCTCAATTGGCCGACGACGGCAAGCGGTGCGTCAATTTTGTGTGTTCCGCCCCGCGTATATTCGAGCGCTGTACTAGGCTTGGTGGTCCGGATCGAGCGGATCAGACGACTTTTGGTGTCGGTGATTCTCTGACTGATCGTGGCCATGCCCGTGCGGATGGTCATGCCCGTGCGGATGGTCATGCCCGTGCGGATGGTCATGCCCGTGCGGATGGTCATGCCCGTGATCGAGCGAGTGGTCATGTGCGCTGCCCGGATCGAGAGAGAGCTGGCGAATGAAACCACGCGGTCCTTGCCGCAAAAACGAACTCACAAACAGCAGCACCACGATCGCCAGACAGGCTGGATAGAGCACTCCTGGGTGATCGTGCCCTACATGAAACGGATAGCCTGGATGCGCGCCCACCACGCGGTTGGTCAGATATCCCAGCAGCACGGTAATCGTCGCAATCGACAGTCCGTAGCCAATCGCGATCCGTCGTCCATGCAGCTTCGCCAATACCCCGTAGGTCGTTGCATTGGTCGCGGGGCCGGTCAGCAAAAACGCGATCGCTGCGCCGGGCGAGACTCCCTTATGAATCAGCACTGCGACCAGCGGAGTCGCCGAAGAGGCGCATACGTACATCGGCATTCCCAACACCGCGAGCAGCGGCACATCCAGACCCGCCGGTAACGAGGTGACCCAGTCCATCCGCAGCAGTGGTTCGATCGCCGCCGCCACTCCCAGACCAATCACAATCCACGGGCCGGTGTGATCGACGGTCTCGACAAAGCCAAGTCGGAACGCCGCACGGAGCCGAGTTCTCATCGTGCCTTTCGGAGGCTCTTCGGTTGATTGCGGAGGAGCGCTCGGTGTGCTTTTTGTCATCATGCCACCGACGAGGACTCCCACTCCGATCGCAACGATGGTGGCGCAGACAATGCGAGCAATCGTGAGCGGCAGTCCGAGCAGCGGAAACGACAGCAGCACCGCATCGACACCCAGCTCCGGCGCAGCCACCAAAAACGCCATTGCTGCGGCAGACGGTACGCCGCGTGCAATGAGGCTGCGATACACCGGCAGGACTCCACAGGAGCAAATTGGAAGCGGGAGTCCGAACACCACGCCGCGAAGGGCCTGAGTGATGGGCCGCCCCCGTCCCATCCACGCCACTCCCGCCGATGGAAGAAAGACCCCAATCAAGCCAGCCGAGGCATAGGCAATCAGCAGCGCGGGCGCACTTTCTACAGCGAGCAGCGTCAACGTCCTTGCCATGCTGGCTTCGCCCATTCGGCTGGTCGGCAGCAGCTCACTGTGCAGCAGAGCCAGCAGTCCGATCGCTGCCAGGCCCCCAATTCCTTCAAACACCACATGATTGCCGCGGCCGCCCTGCTGCTCGTGGACCACCACATGAAGCAGCGCTCCTGCCACCAGGCTCTGGAAGATACCGATTCCGACGCCTCCGCTATGCTCAAACAGCTCGGTCGAGAGTCCGTAACCGAGCGCTGTCGAGCCAGCAATAAACACCAGGCCGACCACGCTCCAACTGGTTCCCAGTCGCCTCAGCAGCCACCACACCGACAGGCCGACCGGAATGCGATGGAGCACGATCGCCAGCGGCAACAGGGCATCGGCCGCATGATCGTGATCACCTCGCCCCATGGCCAGCGCGAGTCCATCCAGGAACTCGTGCATGGCTAGCCCCAATAGCCCAAGCACCACCGCGACTTTGTGCGCACGTCGACCTCCGACATGCTGCATGCGTTCGATTTGTCGGACGGCCAAGTAACCCGCAATCGCGATGGGCAAGGTCGGCCATCCCGCCGCCGAGTAGGCCGCTGGAATCAGTCGCCCCAAGATGATGCCCACCACCAGCAGCAGCACAAAACCATCGAGCGCGGCCATCGCCGCCTTGGCCCACCGGAGCGACCTTTGCAAAAGCGGCCCCAAAAAAAGCGCCACCGTCGATAAAAGTAGCAGCTTCATAGATTCCTAACCGTCTGGCAGTTTGAGCTCGGGCCCATCACGACGCACCGAAAGGTAAATGGACAGCCCCGCAAGATGCAACGTGAATGCGAGCGGCGATAAGTGTATCGCTGTCAGCGAAAGGGCTTGGCTTTGCTACCGGTTTGGATACTTTCTTTCGGTGCCAAATAGCGAAGCGAACTCTGAAAAGCGTCAGCTCACCCTGATCGACTGCTTGGGAATTGGCATCAATGGGATCGTTGGCTCTGGAATTTTTCTTTTGCCTGCGGTGCTCTGGCGAAAGGCTGGCTCACAGGCCCCTTGGGCATGGTTTGTCGCCGGTGGTCTATGTTGCTTGGTGGCTTTGGTCTTCGCCGAAGCCGCGGGTCGCACCGACCGTTCCGGAGGCCCTTATCGCTATGCCTGTGATGCGTTCGGACCTTACGTTGGCTTTGCCGTTGGTTGGGTTACCTTGGTCAGCGTCTTGCTCGGTTATTCCGCAGTGGCACGAGGCTTTGGCACGACGGCGGCGCAAATCTGTCACGACGTGCTTGGGGTGCAGCTTGGCAATGGAGGCGTGGTCGCGATCTCATGCCTAGTGGTGATTGTTCTATCGATTGTGAACATCCTGGGCGTTCGCAGCTCGGCTCATACCAGTGATGTCATCTCGGCGGTGAAACTGCTCAGCTTGTTTGGGTTTATTGCCGTCGGTTTGTTTTTCGTAAAGCTTGGCAACATCAGCCAACCTCCAGCCCCCGCACCGGGTGAAACGACGGGAATCTTGGCAGCGGCGTTTGCGGGCCTGTTTGCGACCACCGGCTTCGAGTTCATTCCGGTTCCTGCCGGTGAAGCGAAGAACCCACGGCGGACGGTGCCGCTCGCGATGGTGGTGAGCGTGCTGGTGACCACCTGCTTATACGCGCTGGTGCAGCTTGTGGCGACAGGACTGCATCCAAACCTGGGTGGCTCAGAGACGCCGCTGGCCGATGCGGTCGCGCAGTTTGCTGGTTCACGGGGTCGCGAGCTGATGAACGTGGCCGGCCTCATCTCGATGTTTGGGTTCTGTGCGGGCAGCGCGCTCGTCGGGCCTCGCTATCTGGAGTCGTTTGCGGAGGATCGCTTTGTGCCGACGATCTTTGCGTATCGACCGCCGAAGTTGGGCTCACCGGTGTGGTCGGTGGTGCTGCTGTCGGTATTGGTGATGCTGTTTCTGATGCTCGGGCTCGAGTTCAAGCAGCTTGCCGATATCTCGAACGTCGCCGTGGTGGTGCAGTACATCGCAACTTGTGTGGCTGTGATGCTCATGCGCCGTCGGGGAGCGGCACCGAAGGATGCGTTCGTCAACCCGGCGGGGCCGCTGGTTCCACTGCTCGCGCTGTTTGGCTGCGCGGTCTTCTTGCTAGGGGTTGCGATGAGTCCAGATGGGGTAAGTGCGCTGAAGTGGGCGGCGATTCTCATCGCAGTGGGCTTGCTCCTGGGCTCAGGGTTTCGGAAAATGATGCTTTCCACCCGTCGCTAAGGAGGGCTGCGGGATGAGTGGGGGGCACAGCTTGCGGGTCGGTCAGCGCTCGTCCATCGGGAAGCTGATCCTTTTGCCGGAAGCTGACCTGCTCGGTCTGGCCACGGCTCTCGTCGAGTCATCTGCCCATGGGGCGATCGCGGTTGCGCCCCTACCTGAGTCATTGCTAGCGACGCTGAGACAGCGTCTTCTTCGCCCCGCGACCGTGCGAAAGCCACTTCATCCGCTGCTCCCGGCGCACTGCCCGATATTTGACCATGAGGTCTGTGACTATCGAGAAAAGGGGCTCACCGTGGCCTTGGTGGCAGACTGGGCGGCCAGTCTGGGTCTACCCTCTCGGCATGTGTTAGCACTCGAACAAGCGGTCGATGAGCTGTTGCTCAACGCGCTCTACGATGCGCCTCGTGATGAGCAGGGGCAGCCACGGTATGCGGCAGTACTTCCGTCGGAGCGGGTGCTTCTGCGGGCATTGCCAGGCGAGTCGGCACGAGTTCGTTTTGCCACTGACGGTGTGCGTCTGGCGGTGGGCGTGTCGGATAGGATGGGCAGGCTGCGTCGGCGAACCGTGCTCGATTACCTGATTCGCTGTGCGACGGCTCAGCAGCGGCACCAAAGTCCGCTGGAAGACAAAAAATCTGGCGCGGGAGTCGGCCTGTTTTTGACCGCCAGCGCAGCGAGCGAGCTTATCTTTCGGTTGCGTAGCGGGCGGTTGACGGAGATCGTGTTCTGTCAGTATCTCAGTCGGCCGAGGCCACTGCGGGTGCTGGTGGTCGATGACGATGCGATGGAGCCAAACCGATGACCGCAACGCTGCTGCATCCCAACCTGCTGGAGCGCTACGGCAGTGTGCCGCTGCCTCGATATACCAGCTATCCACCGGCCAACCTGTGGGGAGGGCGCGACCAAACACTGGCCCAAGAGGCCCTGTCCACCGTTGGTAGCCGTCCACTGTCGCTGTACGTTCACGTGCCGTTTTGTCGCAAGCTGTGTCTGTACTGCGGCTGCAACATGCTGGTTACGCGCAGCCAGGATCTGGTCGAGCGCTACCTGCACGCCCTGGATGCAGAGGTCGCCCGTGTCGCCGCCTGTCTCCCCGAACGGTCTGAGGTGGTGCAGGTTCATCTGGGCGGAGGCACCCCCACCTATCTGGACGAAGCGCAGCTCTCGCGGTTGTGGCAATCGCTCGCGAGCCGCTTTCACATTCCACGCGGCATCGAGGCCTCGATCGAGATCCATCCTCCGGTGACGAGCCATGCGCAGATGCAGCGACTTGCCGAGCTGGGCTTTGTTCGCGTGTCGATGGGGGTGCAGGACTTCGATCCCATCGTCCAAAAGCGAGTGAATCGGATTCAGCCGTTCGAGCAGACCCGCGATTTGGTGCTGCTCGCCCGTCAGCTCGGATTTGTCAGCGTCAACATTGATTTGATGTATGGGTTGCCACTGCAAACGGTCGAGCGGTTTTCCATGACCCTCGACCGCGTCGCGGAGCTGCGTCCGGACCGCGTTGCCCTGTTTGGATATGCGCATATGCCCGCGCTGCGGAAGCATCAGTCGGTGTTTCGCAGCGAGGAGCTACCGGATGCCACCACTCGTGCCGCCCTCTTTGAGCTGGCGCTGACCCGGCTGCTTGCAATCGGCTATGTTTACGTCGGGCTCGACCACTTTGTGTTGCCAGAGGATGAACTGCTCGTTGCTCGCCACAAAGGGGAGCTGCGCCGCAACTTCATGGGCTACACCACCTGCAAGTCGAGCGATGTGCTGGCGTTTGGTCCGTCGTCGATCTCCGAGATTGGTCGGCACTACGTACAGAACGAGCGAGAGGTCGCAGCCTATTGCGAACGGGTCGAGTCCGGGGTGCTGCCGGTGGTGCGCGGTTACTCGCTCACCAGCGATGATCTGATTCGCCGCGATCTCATCATGCAGCTTCTGTGCAACTTGGTGATCGATACGGCTGACTTTTCGATGCGCCACGGGATTGATTTCGAGTCCTACTTCGCGAGCGAACTACGGCTGCTGCAGCCACTTATCAATGACGGTCTGTGCGGCTGGGACGCTGGCAAGCTACGGATATTGCTTCCGGGTCAGCTTCTGCTTCGAACGGTGGCTGCCATCTTTGATGCGACGCTTCATCAGCCCGCACCACGCCATCACGCAGCGGCGGTGTGAGCCGATTCCTAACCGATTCCTAACCGATTCTCCCAAAGGAGCCCGAAACAGATGCTGTGGATCAAAGCGCTGCACGTCATCATGGTCATTAGCTGGATGGCCGGTCTGCTCTACCTGTACCGGCTGTTTGTCTATCACGCGATGGAAACAGAGGCCGTCGTTCGTGAACGCTTTCAGGTGATGGAGCGCAAGCTCCTGCGCGGCATTGCTCATCCATCGGGTGCGCTTTCGCTGATTACTGGGATCACGATGCTGGTGATGAATCCCGGCTATCTGAAGATGCCATGGATGCACGTCAAGCTCACGTTGGTGCTGGGGCTCCTGGTCAGCCATGGACAAGGGATGTACTACCGGCAGCGTCTCATCACCGAACCTACCGCGTACTCGCATAAGAAGTTTCGCCTGCTGAACGAGGTGCCGACGTTGCTGATGATCGGTATCGTGATCATGGTGATCGTCCGGCCTTTCTAAGTGGCGGCGACTTTCCCATCACGAACCAACGCCAAAGACATATGAGTCATGCAGGATGACTAATATCCTGCACCATCCAACTGGCCCCATTGCCGAGACGCGGACAGGCTGGTAGCAAAACGACCATCAGGGGACTGTTTCAATCGGGCAGGTGGAATCCGAATGCCTTGTTGTGTACATAGACGAGCTTGCAGTCCTCGATGTACTTGGCGTCGTGGATTCGACCAGCGCGGACATAGCCGACTTCCCCTTTGTGAAGGAAGATCCGCTCGCCATCCGGAACCAGTCCACCCGCTTCCTTGCGGTAGAATTGGATCGACATCTTTCCTTCCACAACCACCGTCATGTCGTCGCCTGGGTGCGAGTGGGGAGGCTCTTCGGTGCCTGGTCGCCAGCGTTCAAGCATCACTTCGACGCCATCTGGATTCGCTGGGTAGCAGGTGCGAACGGTGAAACCTTCGGGGGTTCCGGGTACGGGCACATGACTACTCCATACGTCGCTTGTCTCCGAGGTCACATTTGAATTTACGCGATCAGCAGACATGGTCTTACTCCTCATCCAACGAGGTGGTGCGGTTTCGACCAGGAGACTCCTACAGGTCAAGGGCGCGAAATGCAAGGGGCGTGGGATTGTGAACCTTCAGACCGTGCGAATGTGCTAGTTGGATGGCAGGATCGAGCACAGGCCGGACCGGCCCATCAGAAACCGCACGCACGACGGACTCGATCCGAACCACCAAGTGACAGATGGCCAAACGAAGTCCTGATAAACACTCCTCGCGCAGTGGCCTGCTCCTGCCTGGACAGTCGCGGCGGGCGGCTCGTATCTATCGCGTGGTACGCACCATCGTACTGCTGATGCTGCTGGCGGGCTGCGTAGCCGTGACGGCAGTGGCCAGTGTGTTCCTGTATTACACCTCGGACCCTTCGCTGCCGACCATCGATCGGATCGCGGACTACCGGCCCAAGGTGACCACCCGTGTGCTCGCCGCTGATGGTCAGTTGATCGGTGAGCTGTTTGAGGAGCGCCGTACTGTCGTTCCGTACGATCGTCTGCCGCGAGTGGTGATTGATGCCTTTGTCGATGCCGAGGACGCGCAGTTTTTTGAGCACCACGGCGTAAACTACATCGGCATGGTGCGGGCCGTGCTCCAGAGCCTGGTGCAGGCTCGGCATTTGCGCGGTGCCTCGACGCTGACCCAGCAGCTCGTGAAGACCTATGTCCTCAAGAGCAGCGAGCGGAGCCTCAAGCGCAAAGTGCAGGAGATGTACCTGGCGCTGCGGCTCGAAAAAAAGCTGTCCAAGGACGAAATCCTGTGGCTGTACCTGTCGCAGATCTACTTTGGGCATGGGCGCTACGGGATCGAGGAGGCGACTCGTTTCTACTTTGGGAAGTCGGTCAGCGATGTCAACGCGGGGGAAGCAGCGCTGTTGGCTTCGCTGCCGAAAGGTCCGGAGGAGATCTCTCCGCGACGGAACCCAGACCGAGCCAAGCTGCGTCAGCGCTATGTGCTTTCACAGATGGCGCGCTATCACCACCTCACCGATGCCGAGGCGGTCAAGTTTGCCGAGGCCCCCATCCAACTGGTCAAAGAGCCGCTTCCGATGGGCACGCTGGCACCCGAGTTTACCGAGGAAGTGGAAAAGCTGCTGGTGGAGCGTTTTGGGGCGGAGCGGCTACCGTTTCTGGGTCTGAACGTGCGCACGAGCTGTAACCTCGATGTGCAGCGAGCAGCGCGGGCGGCACTCGAGCAGGGACTGCAACGGATTGACGAGCGCAACGGCTTTCGCAAGGGTCGCAAGATGGATCCAGCGGCGCGAACGGCTCACTTGGCGCAGCTCAAGAAAGACTTTCCGTCGGGTCCACCGGTAGGACGAGGCATCGATGGCGTGGTCACCAAAGTGCTGGACGGTGAAAAAGGGAACGGCTGGGCGATGGTGGATCTAGGCGCGGTGGTGGGCTCGCTGCCGCTACCGCAGACCGGAGATCGCTATAACCCGACGGGACTCTCGGCAACCAAGCGCTTCTTTGAAGGTGACATCGTTCGTGTTCATATCGGTCGGATGGCCAAGGAGGGTCCGATCCTCGTGCTCGATGCCGGACCTCAAGGTGCTGTGGCTGTCATCGATCCGGAGACCCGCAATGTGCTTGCGATGATTGGTGGTTATGGCTACCTGCGCGGCAGCTACAACCGGGTGCTGCGGGCCAAGCGACAGCCCGGATCGGCGTTCAAGCCGTTCGTGTTTGCGACCGCGCTCGAGTCACGCAAGTACACCGCCGCGAGCATCCTGAACGATTCGCCGCAGGTGTACGACCTGCCAGATCTGAAGTCATGGGCACCGAAGAACGCGGGCGCGCACAACACCAACTTTATGGGTCCGGTGCGGCTGCGGGTGGCGCTGGCCCAGTCGCTCAATACGGTTGCCTCGCAGCTTATCTATGAGCTAAAGCCCGCTCCGGTGGCAGCGATGGCCAAGTCGCTTGGCATCGAGTCGTCGCTGGAACAGACCTATGCGCTGGGGCTCGGTGCCTCGGTGGTGACGCCGCTAGAGCTAACCAACGCGTATGCGACGCTGGCGGCCAAGGGTCGGCTCGGTGAGCCGCAGTGGATCGTACAGGTCGGAAGCGAACCGCCCATCCTCACTGAGCTGCATCAAGCGGTGTCCGCAGACCTGGCCTTTGTGATGAGTCACGTTCTACAGAGCGTGATCGAGGAAGGCACCGCAGTGTCGATCAAGGGCAAGCTCAAGCGACCGGCGGCTGGCAAGACCGGCACCACCAACGCGAACCGCGATGCATGGTTTGTCGGCTATACACCGGACATGGTCGCGGGCGTGTGGGTCGGCTTCGATGACTCGCGGCCCTTAGGGGAAAAAGAGCAAGGTGCGCGCTCGGCGCTGCCGATCTGGCTCGATGTCATGCAAGCCGCACTGCGGGACCGGCGGATTCAGAACTTCGTACAGCCGGCAGGAGTCGTCGTCCAGAGCATCGATCCCGTCACTGGCATGCTTCCCGCACCGCTGGCACCCAGCATCGAAGAAGTCTTCCTGTCCGGCACCGAACCCACCGAGCAGGCCCCGGTGCCCGGTGAGACCTCTACCGCCACCTGGAACATGAACCAGGACTAGCGCTGGTTCGCTGCCTCCGCTGTGGTTGAATCCGACAGTGATCGAATCTGAGCAGAGTCGGGCTTAGGTTCGCACTTCGAGAAGCAGGTCGCCGTGACTGAGGGCGCGGACGGCATCGCTCGTCATCTTCTGCCATCCAATCTGCGGATCGAAGTAGAGGCTCTGCCGTACTTTCTGGCGGTGAGCATCGCGGAGGAAGTGGACGATTACCGTAATGGCTGAGGAGTTTAGGAAAGTCAGCGACTTAAAATCCATCGCGATGGAACAGTTCCGCTCACTGACCGCTTCCAGCACCTTGCGAAGGAACGGGCCCAGAATTCTCTGCGGATAGCGTTCGGCGCAGCGGCCACTCCACTTGAGTAGCACGCCCCCGGAGTCCGGCTGATCGAGTACTTCGATCGTCAGGTGCTCGGTGACTAGGCCTTCCATGACCGTCTTCCTGAGTCGGCCACGTCAGACTCTGGCGATGTGTTGCGGCTATCGATGTTCAGCATGCTTCCTCCAAACACACTCAGGGTCGGAATTCCGACTCGCTGCCACTGATGTGTCATGTTGGTGAGCATCAGCAGCTTGTACGATGCACGCGGCGGGCCTTTCAGCAGTCGAAGCAGAAGCACCAGATTTCGCCAGCCCTCGGCGTTGGCGTAGGACAGAGCGCGCAGATCCAGCACCAGCTCATCGAGGCGGACGCGCTGCGCTTCTTCATGGATCGACACCAGCAGATCCTGTAGCCACGGCTCTTCGCCAGTCTCCCGAAAGACTCCGCTGATGCGGACGACATTCCCAGGGGACAGCCCGACCTCGACCACCGTGCTGCCACGACAGACCTTGCGAGTGGCGAGGATCATTGTGCCGTCTCCTCGCTTACCGGATGCGCGTGTGCTTGCTGCGGAGAAATCCTACGTAGCGCGCTCACCGTCAACCAGCCGGGCCGAGAGATGCGGCACTGGAGCAGACACTCTCCCTCTGCGGCAATTCGAGCCAGGCCCAGCGTGCTTTGCGTCGATGATGCGCTAGCCAGTCCTTGCTCATAGACGGCGCTTAGTGCAGCCAGGTAGGCCTCTTTGGCACTGGGAAAGAGGCGGATGAACTCGATTCGGGCACAGAGCTGCTCCACGCTGACAGAGTCCGGCTCAATCGCATTGCCGATCGCAATGTCCAACTGACCATCGATTTCCTCGACACACAACTCGATCGGGCCTGTTTCACCGTGCTTGACGGCATTTTCCAGCAATTCCGAGGCCACCATCGCCATCTGCTCTGCGAGGAGCTCATTGTTCAAGCTCGCCGCAATGACCGCCGATACGGCCTGGCGAACCGCCTCAATACAGTCCCATGAAAAGGGCAATCGTAGCCGCAGATGTAAGCGTCCCGGCGCGACGTTGTCGAGGGTATTAGAGGCCATGCTGCACCGACACTAGGCGGAAGGTGACAGCGTACCACCGAGGGATCCGGGGTGTCGAGGTTGATTCGCAGTCTACCTACGGGTCGGATGGGTCGTGCGTACCGGATCCTACAGTCAGACCGGACTCCGCACATGCGTCCTCTCGGCCGAGGGTTCGTGTCCGGCAGAATCTGGCTCTGTGCAGAGTCAGTAGTCGTGATATCATCGGGGTTTCTCTGTTCAGCGCGAGAGCCACACAGATGCTGACGCGGACACGTCCATATCCCTGATGGGATGAGTCCACTTGGTGGCTCGCTTTCACGGCAGATTGGGAGTTTTCATGAACCGGTACCAGATTGTCGAATACGAAGCTGCATCGCCCGAAGTTCGAGCCATCTACGATGACGTCAAGGCCACACTTCAGACCACCAAGCTACCGATTTGGATCAAGGCCCTTGGCGCGTCGCCAACTCTGCTGCGCGGGAACTGGGAAAAGACCAAAGCAGTGCTCGTCAAAGGTAGCGTTCCGCACCTGCTCAAAGAGCTGATCATTTTCTACATCTCGACCAAGAGAGGCTCGGAATACTGTAGTGCGTGTCATGCGCATGCCGCTCTGCAGTTGGACCCCAGTCTTACCTATGCGGACCTCAAGAGTCTGGCCAATGGACAGGCCTATGGATCGATGCCCGAGAGCTTCAAGAGCGCGATCACCGTTGCCGCCAAGTCAGCACTGTCATCGAGCGAAGTCAGCGATGAGGACTTCAAACTCCTAGAGGATGCCGGATTCACACCGGAGGAGATCGGAGAGATCTTGGCGCAGGCCGATCTAGCGGTGATGTTCAACACCATCACCATGACCTACCGGCTGCCCTTGGATCCAGAGTACGTTTCCATGATGCAAGGCCCAGCCGCCGAACCCTCCGCGTAGAGTCCTACAGGAGGACCATGGAACCCAAGGACTGCGTTCCGATTCTCCCACAGCGAGATGTCAGCACGCAGATTCGTTATGAGACGCTGATTCAGCTCATCGTTCAGCTGAATCAAGCGAGCTCGCTTCCCGCTGCTGCTGCTGCCCTGGTTTCGGGCATCAAGTACATCGTGCAGGTCAAGCAGTGGCGACTACTCCAGATCGAAGACCACGCCATTGTCGAGATAAGTGGAGACCTGCGCAGTCTTGATCTCAAAGCGGTCGACAAAGAAGATATCTCGGCCTTCGAGCGGACCGTCTTGGCCACCGGAGCACCCCTCCTGCTCGGTCCAGCAGAGATACTGTCTCGACGATCGGAGTTGCCAGCGCAGTTGGCCGGCAGTGGTGTGGAACAGATCTATGCGCTGCCAGCGCGCCTTCCGAATGGTACACCGGACAACGTATTCCTGATTGGTACAAGTGGTGCCAGCTTCAGCAGTCTTGATCTCAAGTTTGCGGGACTGGTCGCACGTTTGTTTTCGGACAAAGTGAAACAGCTTCGCACCGAAGCAAAGCTGCTGCAGGCAGAGCGTGAGATTCGTGAACGGAATCGTCAACTGGCCGAGACGCTGCATACTCTTGAGGAACGAGACTACGCCATTCAAGAGGACTTGGAACAGGCTCAGGGTTTTCAGCGAAGCCTCCTGACGATTCTGCCGAAGTCGGTGTCGCTGCAGTTTGCCAGCCTGTATTTGCCCGCAGAGAAGGTCGGGGGCGACATCTACGATGTGTCTGAGATCTCTCCCGATGTGTTCCGTTTGTTCCTGGCAGATACCACAGGACATGGTGTGCAGGCCTCACTGCGGACCATGGTGCTAAAGACTACGTATGATCGAATCAAACTCGATGCCCCCGACCCAGCCTCTGCGCTGTACGCACTCAACCAATCACTCTGTGGCAACTACCCAGGCCTCGAACTGATGTGTACTGCGAGCTGTGTCGACATCAGCGCCCGCACGGGAGTGGTCCGGTATGCCAACTGTGGTCAGGTTCCGATCCTGCTGCTGCAGGACCGACTTGTGCAGGAGCTGTATCAGCCCGGACCATTTCTGGGAATGTCATCCGAGATTGAGCTGGTGAGTCAGGAGCTGGAGCTTCCCATCGGAGGCCGCATGCTGATAAGTACCGATGGACTGTACGAGCAGCGCAATCGCAGCGGAGAAGAGCTGGGGGTTGGGAATGTGGGGCGAATCGTGGCGACTGCTCCTCGTCTGGCAGATGCACTGATCCAGCTTACACAGGAAGTGAACCGGTACGCTCAGGCACCCTCCGAGCAGAATGACGACATCACCGTGCTGGCCATCGAACGAACTTCATGAACGCCGCCGGTGCTTCTGTTGTGCTCGGTCAGTGCTTGTGCGGACTGACGTAGAGGTTGTGGGGGAGAAAGCGAAACTGAAACGACGGAAAGCGTGGGCCTCTGTAGAAACAAAACCGCGCACCCAGCACGCACAGCATGAACAGAGAACCGATGTCCGCAAAGCCGAGTCGGCGGTGTGCCTGTAGCGAAGGGAGATTGCTGGGATCGACTTCGGTATAGACGTTGACGATGCCCTCTGTTCCTAGGCTACGAACCCACGAAAAGAAGATCTGTTGAATCCGACCCTGGCCGCGAAACTCGGGCTTGATGTACACATCTCGCCAAAAGAAGTGACGCTGGGAATCGAGTTCAAAGCGATAACCGGTGTCGGAGCGGATGGTCGATGGGCTGCTCACCCAAGCATACCCAACGCGGACAGAATCGTCGGTCAGGCACCAGCAAGACTCACCGCGCCGGAGTGCGGCAACCAGGACCGCCTCGCTCAGATCATTGAACCCGACGAGCTGAAGTGTCGCTTCTGGGGTCAGGCGTTCTGCTGTCGCCGAATGATCTCTGAGAACGGTCGCGAGGTTGATGCTGTTTTCAAACAGCACCCTGCGATCCCAGCTTAGCCAAGGGTTGCCCGATGGGAAGACTCTCTTGAGCACAGCGTGCAGCAATCCCCCGATGCCAGCGGTCCGCAAGAGCTGTCGTGCCCGCTGGAGTTTTCTGACCACGCTCACCGCTGAACTCCTGTCGTTCGTCTCATCCATGTGCTGAGTGACCCATCCGAGCAGATTCTGTGTGGAGATCAGTCGGTGTCCATCAGTTCTCGATAAAAGACCGTGGTACTGCACAGCCCACCGTGTGGGAAGAGCGCATAGCCGGGAATGACGCCACAGCGCTGCCATCCCAGCTCAACATAGAGTCGCTCGGCATCGCTTCCGGTGACGGTGTCTAGCACGAGCAGGGTTCGTCCGGCTTGTCGCGCACAACTCTCGGCCGCCCGCATCAGCGCCGCTCCAACTCCACGTCGGCGCACACTGCGGTGCACTTGCATCTTGGCGACATCGGCTCGGTGCGGTTGGTTGTCTGGCATGGTCAGCACCACCTGCACGGTGCCGATGACGGCTTTGGACGCGAGATCTTCGGCGATGAGCACAATCCGTTCCCCGCGTTGGGCACTGCCAAGGACGCTCTGCCAAAATGCCACGGCTTTTGCTCTTGGTAGCGGATGCATGAATCCGATCGATGCGCCGCCTTCGACGCAGTCGATCAGCACATCAGCCAGCGCTTCGGCCTCTGCGAGGCTTGAATGGGCAGGGCGAATACGGAACAAGGCAGTCATGAGACACCAGATGTAGGCAACGCTCATATGGCACGGCCTGTGCCTCTGTGAACACTGGGGATTTCAAAAAAGTGACCCAGCTGGTGACAGATCGCCGTGACCCCGGTGTTTGAGGGAGCGAGCAGACAAACTGCCCCCCAAACTCCGATACCACCGAGGTGATGTCATGCGTAGCCTATCCCTTCGTTCGCTTGCGACCGCGCTGCAGCTTCCTGTTCTTGCCGCCGCGATGCTCTTTGGCTCGGGCTGTTTCAAGACCACCGCCATCATCCCGAACTACCCCATGGCGATTTCGGAAACCAAGACCCTGTGGACCAATGGATTCTTCTGGGGAGCTGTTGGTGACACCGTGGACACTGGCGCGGTCTGTGATGGTCGTCCGGTCACTCGGGTGACCACCGACCGCAGCTTTGGAAACGCCGTGGTGTCGTGGGTCACGCTCGGAATCTACACACCATCGCGGATGCGTGTCACCTGTGGCCAGCCGCCCGCTCACGCCGGGTACTACCAGGGTTACTAGTCCCATCTGATCGGATTCGACGGACTGAATCTCTGTTCGCATGCGCATTCGCCTGGGACCATGAGTAGGCTTGCGGCACAATCGGCGCATGACTCGTCCCTCTGAAAGAGACCTTGATCTCTTGGTTGATGCGCTGCGGCCACTGTCGCAGCTGGTCAGACCGTACTTCGATGGACTGGAGCGCATCCCTGATTCCCGGCCGCTGCTGTTGGTTGGGAATCACACGCTCTACGGAGTCATCGACCTGCCATTCCTGTTCACAGAGCTTTGGCATAAAAAGCGCATCTGCATTCGCGGGTTGGGAGATCATTTTCACTTCAAAGTTCCTCTGTGGCGGGACTTCTTGGTTCGCTTTGGTGCCGTGGAAGGAACTCCCGAAAATTGTGCCCAGTTGATGCGACAAGGTGAATCGATCCTGGTCTTCCCTGGTGGCTCGCGAGAAGTGTTCAAGCGCAAAGGCGAGCAGTATCGGCTGATATGGAAAGAGCGACTTGGCTTTGCTCGGCTCGCGATGGCGTATCGCTGCACCATCATTCCTTTCGCTGCGGTTGGTGCCGATGACTGTTACGACATTGTGTTCGATGGCGAAGAACTGCTCGCGACTCCGCTTGGTCGTTTGGCGCAGCGAATGGGATTGAAGCCTGATATGGCAGTACCGATCTCGCGGGGACTGCTCGGCACGCCGCTGCCTCGGCCAGAGCGCTTCTACTTTTCGTTCGGGGATCCGATTGTCGCGGAAGGGGATGCTACGGACTTGGATGCGGTTCGAGCCTTGCGCGATCGGACCCATGCTGCGGTGCGGGCTCGCTTGGATCACCTACTCAAGGTGCGAGCACAGGACCAGGATCGACCCCTGACCCGGCGACTGCTACGTGCGATCGGCGATCTCTTCTGAACAGATGCGCTTGTGACATCAACGAATTGACGTTCGTTTCGTCGGCGATCCATATTCCGCGCAGATTGGCCGGAAACAGGCTGTGGCGTGGAAGGAGATTTGTGATGAAGCGACTTTCGTGGATGATGTGTGGTGCCCTGTTGGTGCTTGCTGATGGGGGTTGCACGGAGTCGGGTGGTGGGCAGCCTGGGTCCGGTCCTCGGGGTGAAAAGGGTGATCCAGGAGACACCGGCGCAAAAGGTGACAAGGGGGACAAAGGCGAGCCTGGCGCGATGGGGGCAGCGGGAGTAGCCGGTGCCACCGGTCCGATGGGACCGATGGGTGTGCAAGGTAGCAAGGGCGACAAGGGAGATCCGGGCTCACCGGGAGCGACAGGCGCGACCGGAGCGACAGGTTCGACCGGAGCGACAGGTTCAACCGGAGCCGCAGGCGCAACCGGAGCCACAGGCGCAACCGGAGCCAAGGGCGATCGCGGAGACAAAGGTGACCCGGGACCGCAAGGACCGACCGGCCCTGCGGGCAGTGGGGCCTACGCCGAAGATGTGGCGACCTTTGCTGGTTTCACGACCACGACGACGTCCGGAGCGGTGACAAATGGCCGCTTCGGAATGCACACCCTGTGCGCCGCTGCGTTCCCTGGATCGCATCTGTGTCACTACAGCGAGTATGCCTTCACAAACTCTGCGGTCAGTCCCCCCACGGACGGTGCCTGGATCGATCCTTCCTACACGGTCGGGATTGCGGGCGTGCGGCAGTTTTCAGGAACCAGTTGTGATAGCTGGACGCAGGTTGGCTCGGGCTATTACGGGGTCTACATCTCAACGGCTGGGGCCGCGATGACCACGGACTGCGTGAAGCGCAAAGCACTTGCTTGCTGCAACAGTCCAGCCCGCACCAAGTTTGTTGGATTTACCACTGCAACGACCAGTGGCAACGCGGGTGGTCGCATCAAGATGCATCAGATGTGCGTCGCTGAGTTTGCTGGCTCGCATCTGTGTCACAACATCGAGTATGCGCGCTCGCACTCCGCCAAGCTTCCTCCGACCGATGGAGCGTGGATCGATCCCTCGAATGGAACCAGTGCCGGCAACGCCCGAGATCTGAGCGGCACCTCGTGCGATAGCTGGACGCAGATAGGCTCGGGTTATTACGGAATCTACGTCACCGGGAACGGCAACCTGAGTACGACGGACTGCGTAAAAGTGAAGTCTGTCGCCTGTTGTCAGTAGCGAAGCCCGCCGTAGCTCGTGACATGTCGCAAATCCGTAACACAACGTGACCGATGATCGCCGTTTGTGTGCGCTATGATGCGCGACTTCTGTCGAACCTAAGCTGGAACCGGAGGTTGTCTATGCAAAAGACTGCTTTGTCTCTGACGGTAACTTCGCTGCTCGCGGCGTTTGTTGGGGCCTGCTCACCCACCGTAGATGCGACCCAGATGCAGCAGCCATCGCTGGTGCGGGACTACCATCAGGACGCGAAGCCGATTCTGGATCGCTACTGCAACGGCTGTCATAGCGAAGGCGGAATCGCTCACTTTTCGCTGACGACGTATGCCGCTGCGAAGGCGTATAGCCCGCTCATCAAGGGCGAGGTCGAAACCGGCGACATGCCGCCGTGGCCACCGTCCAATCAGAGCGTCCCGCTTCGCTATTCGCGAGAGATGGCACCGGTGGACAAGCAGATCCTTCTGGACTGGATCAAAGATGGTGCACTGGAAGGTGATCCGGCGGCCAAGAGTCGCGTGACGGTTTCCCCCCCCGAAGTTCCGGCATCGCCCAAGGCTGACCTCGTGCTTGATATGGGGGTCACCTACCAGCCGAACAAGAGCCTAAGCGATGACTATCGCTGCTTTGTGCTCGACCCGAATCCGAGCGGCACCGGTGGGATGCCCGAAGATGCCTGGCTCAAGGCCGGTGTCGTCAAGCCTGGCAATCACGCCATCGACCACCACGTCATCGTCTTTTTGATCAATCCGAGCGCCGTGGCAGCGGTAAAGAAGAAGGACGCGGACGAAGCGGGGCCGGGCTATAGCTGCCTTGGGGGACCAGGCACGAACAACACGGCGTTCTTGCTGGGCTGGGCACCGGGCGGGGTTCCGGTTCGGCTGCGCCAAGACGAAGGGATGCCGATCAAGAAGGGCTCGATCTTCGTCATGCAGGTGCACTACAACGTCCACAACGATAACGGCAAGGGGGACCGCACCACTGCCGAGATCGAGCTGACCAAGACCCCGCCTCCGTACCTGGTGTACTCGCTGCCGTTGGCCAATCCAGATGCGCTCAAGATTCCGGCGGGTGATCCCGATGCAATCCAGACCATTGTGGCTCCGGTGGGATTCATCCTCAAGCAGCTCAAGCTCCCCGGCAACGAGCTGACCATCCAGTCGGTGACGCCGCATATGCACCTGCTTGGGTCAGAGATCAATACGCTGGTTGGGAGTCAGCCCCTGGTGCACATTCCCAAGTGGAAGTTTCACTGGCAGCAGTCGTATCAACTGGCGGAGCCGTTCGTTGCGCAGAGCAACCAGAGCCTGATCCTCGAGTGTCACTACAACAACACTGCGGAAAATCAGCCCGTGATTGGTGGCAAGAAGTCACCACCGCGAGAGGTGACATGGGGAGAAGGGACGGAGGACGAGATGTGCCTCAGCTTCATCGGAATCCGCGTTCCTCGCCAGACTCCGTAGCCAGTCCTTACGGCTGGTCCTGACGAAGGCGGAACGTCCCAGCGGTGTAGCAGAGCATCGTTGGGAACAGCACCAGCAGCGCCGCATCCAAGTTGTTGAGCGTTTCGCGCAGTCCGAGAAGGAAGATCCACCGCATCGCGGGCTCGACCTTCTCGATGGCTCCCACCGAGTGTTGCAGTCCGACGATGGTGCCAAACAGCCCGAGGATCAGGGTGATGCAGCTTAGGTTGCGCACCAGTGAAGCGAGCTGCTCGGTGGGCTTATCGATCATCTTGATCGAGACAGCGAGTGCTGCGATTCCAAAGGCCAGAGTTGGGAAGATCGGCCAGCCAGCATCGCGGATGAAATCGCTGAGAATCGACATCGGACACCTCCTTGGTTGGTAGCAAGTTACAGTCTGGCTCTAATGCAGACTGCGTGCCAAGGGGCGGATGGGGCGGTCTCCGAGACAGGGAGTCGGTTCACCAGAGATCGGGGTGGTGCAAGGGAGTGTCCGCGGACGTCCGCGTAGTGTCCAGATAGCTGGCGAGAGGCGCTATTCCACGGCGTAGCCGCGACGTTGCCACCACTCAGCCCAGCGCTTGCGGGCCAGCTCGCGATCTCGCTTGGGATGGTCGTAACGGTAGCCCGCGACATCTCCGGATAGACCGACCAGCTCGTCTTGTGCCGATGAGCGAATGAGTGCGTCGGAGTGGGACAGACCGGCCAGCAGCCAGCTCAGCCGTGCTTGATTCCCGTGTTTTTGCCACCACGACTTCCAGCGCCAGCCGCTATCGCCAAAGTCTTGCTTGGCCAGTGACACCAGGCCGCGACGTGCGGTATCGCCGAGTGCGGGATCGGGGTCAGATAGCAGCGAGATCAGCTGCGGAATGATCGAGGCATCATGCAGCTCACAGAGCGCATCGATGGCGTAGCAGCGATGGCGATCATCGCTACCTTTGAGCTGCTCATTGAGCCATTTGTTCAGGGCGCGCAGCCCCGCGCTCGGAGGGAATGCACGAACGGCCGTTAGCGCTGCGGCTCGGACCGTCTCATTGCCATCCAGCAGCAGCTCGCCCAGCGGGGTGAGCGCGGCCGGCGCTGGTGCCTCTGCGAGGACCATGAGCAGGTAGGCTCGGCTTTCGGCTGGCGTCTTGGGGTTGGCAGCTCTTTCGAGCAAAGGTGGAATCGCCAGGTCGCCAAGCCGCAGCAACACTGAACGCAGTGGGCCTTGGCTCGTCTTGGCTGGACCGGGGAGGGCTGCGACGATTGCCCGGGCCGCTGGCTCTCCTAGACCGAGTAGCTTCACGGCGGCCTGTTCGTCCCCGTTGCCCGCTTGTTCGATCAGCTCAGCCACCGATGCATCTCGCTTGGCGGTATCGACCTTGGCTGCCGCACCATCCGGCACCACAACGGGCGCTGGCTTGGGAGAGTCGCCGCTTTTACCGGTCGACTTCGCTGGTTCTGCCGTTTTGGCCGTCGGCTTGGGCGAATCGCCGCTCTTGCCCTTTTTGACCCGTAGCGGAGTGGTGGGTTGCTCGCTCACCGGGCTGGGAACGTTGATCGGAGCAGGCACGTTGGCTGGCGCGGGCACATGGGCCGGTGCCGCTTTGGGACTGGCAGCCGAGGGTGCTCGATATGCGCTGGTGGTCGTGTTGGTTTGTTCCGCGCTGACTGCCTCGGGCGGCTTGACCAGACTGCTCACCGTGTCTTCGGCTTGGACGCGAGCCCATGCCAAGCCAGCCTGCATGGCCGCCGTCTTCATTTCCTGTGCCACCGAGGCATCAATGCGGCTGCCATCGTCATCGAGGTAGAGCAGGGCTACGGCCTTGCCTCGCACTTGAATCGGGACGAGCAGCGAAGAAACGTTGAGTGGTCGCGACAGGGCCTTCAGTGCCTCGACCCCTGCGTCGGTTGCCGTGATGTGGCAGAGCAGTGGTTCCGCACCACCGATCGCCGTGCTCATGGGCGAAGGACGGTCGAGAGCGATCGCCAGCTTCTCTAGTTGCTCACGCTCGCCCCAGTCCTCTCCAAGAGACATCCGTCCGAAGGCGACATCACCATGGCGAGTAAAGACCGCCGCGAAGGCCACACGAGATCGGGCACCGCGCAGAAGCGCAGCAAATACATCCTCGCGTTCAGTGGCTGCATCCAGCAGCTCCCCGACGGCTTCGAAGGACAGCGGACGGTTGCTGTCATCCGAGAGACCGAGCGCAATGCGCGGAACGGGCCGAAGCTGAGGCACCGGCGAAACAGACGATGCAGGCGGTGGTTCGCTGCTGGCACTGGCCAGAAGTTCGAGCTCTCGCGGCAGTGGCTCGCCCAGACGCCCGCTGAAGATCTGCTCGGGGACCGCCTCGGGAACGGCCGTCGGCTTGGTTGCCTCGACCGGCTTGGTTGCCTCGACCGGCTTGGTTGCCTCGACCGGCTTGGTTGCCTCGACCGGCTTGGTTGCCTCGACTGGCTTGGTTGCCTCGACTGGCTTGGT
>JBGAUT010000017.1:0-282 GCA_044228505.1 Polyangia bacterium
CACTGATGGCGTGGCGCACTTATACCCGCATGAGCCGCAGTTGTTGACATCTCCGCTTACGTTGGTTTCGCAGCCATCACCGGCATTGTTGTTGCAATCAAGGTTCTGATCGGTACAGACCAGCGACTGACAACCCGAGCCACTGGCGGCTTGGTTGGCCTCCGTCATACCCGCTGTGGTGCATTCGGATACCGATGCCTCACATGAAGACAAACAGATTACACCTAAAGCTAGAGCCACGTAATAATTGAGCAATTTCATGTGCAAGCCTCTCGGGTCGGA
>JBGAUT010000017.1:292-109887 GCA_044228505.1 Polyangia bacterium
TTTTAAAACATTCTATTTTCTACGAGGATATTAAGAAAGGGCCTTCTTGCCAGTGAGCCCAAGTGGTGTTTACCCAACACAATCGCGCTCCGACACCCAAGCAAGCATCCGAATACAGCCAAACCAATTGGTGCAGTACATGCTCATAACGACGCGAAAACTAACAAGAAATTGTCTGGGGGCCTGCCTAAGCCTGCTCCTGCTCACGGGAGGTCAGTCGGGCTGCGGTCCCACTGACCCACTCTCTCCACAACTTCTACCCGTCGATGAACTGCATCAAGCCGAAGGTCTCGGCAAAGACGGCGATCTGACGATCAGCACCACCGGTTCCATCGTCAATCGCTACGCCGCGCTGGCGAGCGCCGCACGCCCGGGCGACAAGATCATCAAGCTGTCCTCAATGGCAGGTCAAGGTGTCGACGCCCTGCTGCCGCTCGCTGTGGATGACCTGCTGCTGATCATCCAGATGCAAGGTGCTGACATCGACACCGGGAACACCGTAGGTTACGGCTCGATCGTCGACCTTCGCAGCGCGGGCCGCTACGAATTCATCGGTGTCACATCCGTCGACCAGGCAAACGGGACGATCTCTGTCTACTCCGGCTGCGGTGGGCTAAAAAACAGCTACGAGCCGTCCGGCCACGTCCAGGTGATCCGCGTCCCACAGTACAAAAATCTGACCATCTCACCGGGTGCCAGTGTCGTCGCGCCGGCGTGGAACGGACAGATTGGCGGCATCGTTGCGCTTCAGGTCCGCGACACCGTGACACTAGACGGCTCGATCGATGTGTCGGCGCTGGGCTTCCGGGGTGGTCAACGCAACCCAAATCCCAAGCAGAGACTCGCCGGAATCGGCAGCTACTACCGAGCCAGCAATTCCATGGACGGTGCCAATCGAGGTGAAGGCATCGCTGGCTACGTCACCGAATACCAGCTCAGCGGTCAATACGGTCGCGGGGCTGCCGCCAACGGTGGTGGCGGTGGCAACCGAATCGCAGCCGGAGGCGGTGGTGGCGGTGGCGGTGGCGACCCGATGTTGTGGAACGGCCAGGGCGCAATGGCAGTGTCGGTGGTGGGCGGAACGCTCGCCTGGCCTCTCGACCCTGGTTATGACGCCAATCGCACGATGTTTGTCGGTGGTGGACGCGGCGGTTACAGCTACTCCAGCGCAGCCCTGGATCCCACGGTTGTCGAGCCCGGTAATATGACGTGGGGCGACGACTATCGACGAGAGCGCGGCGGACTCGGTGGACGCCCAGTTCCCAACGACCCCACGGCACGTCTGTTCCTGGGTGGTGGTGGTGGTGGTGGTGATGACTACCTAAGCACCAGTGGCGCGGGTGGCAGTGGTGGTGGGCTCGTGTTCATCGATGCGCGCAGTGTGTCCGGTACCGGCAGCATCACCGCCAACGGCCAAAAGGGACAGTCCGCGACTGCGACCAGCAGTGGCGCTGGTGGTGGTGGTGGCGGCGGCACCATTGTCGTGGCCGCAAGCACCTCGATTGATGGCATTACCGTGCTCGCCAATGGTGCCGACGGCGGCAACCAGACCGGCACAACGGCCACTGCGGCTGGACCCGGCGGCGGTGGCGGCGGTGGATACATCAGCATCTCGCAGAGTCAGACCGTGGTTCCAGCAGCAAACCCCGGGCAAGGCGGTACGACCACATCGACGGACATGACCAAGTTCCCACGCAATGGTGCCACCGATGGTGGACAAGGTCAGGTCATCCTGTCAGCGCTCGGTCCGTACGCCGGTGCCCCGTACTGCTCGATTGCGGACTTGGCCATCAAGATGACGGCCACGCCCGCGATCGCGCACGAGATCGATCCGTTCCAGCTTGCCCTGGCCGTGGAAAACCTGGGCCCAGGCATCAGCGGCAACGCCGAGGTTGCGCTAGACATCGCTCCGGGCGTCAAAATCCAGAGCATTGATGCGCAAAGCTGGTCCTGTCGGCAGTCGACCAAACAGCTCATCTGCAAGCTCAGCACCCTGGCGATCGGAGCTGCGCCGGTCATTACCGTGACGCTTACGCCATCGCTTGGGCAGATGTCGATGCCGTTCACTGCAACGGTGTCCGCTCCAACGACGGACCTGCAGATGGACAACAATACGGCGAGCCTCACCGTGGACAATCCGGCTCCACTGGTGGCTCGTCCGGCGGGCGGCGGCTTTGGCTGCACGGTCCTGGGATCCACGCCGACCGCGACGGGTAGCGGCCTGTGGATGATTGGGCTGGCAATGGGGGCATTGGGTCTTCGGCAGAGGCGAGTCCGTGCAGTAGCCGGACGACTCCTCGGTTCATGGAGGTAGCGGTGCGAATTCGACAATCGATCGTGCTGGGCGCCGCACTCATGGCGCTGAGTTTGATGGCGAGCCCGGCGCGGGCTCAAAATCTTGGCTTTCAGGTAAATCGGTACGAGCCGACGACCGCCGGAGAGTGGTCTTTCCTGGTTGACCATCCGTGGTACTCGTCGACCCGCTACTTTGCGGCGGGTGTGACGCTCAACTACGCCCATAACCCGCTGGTCTACGGCTTCAGTACTGTCGACGGTAGCTTCCGACAGACGCAGGCCATCATCGCCCATCAGCTCCTTGGGCACGTCGACCTAGCGGGATCGTTTCTGGATCGAGTGACCATTGCCGCATCGCTGCCCGTGACGTTCCTGGAGCGCGGCCAGCGCGTCGGTGATCTGGCTCCAGTGAGCGGTGCCGCCGTTGGTGACCCACGCATTGGCGTGATGGTGAGACTCTTCGGTCAGCCGGATCGCAGCGCATTTTCGCTGAGCATCGGTGCTTCGGTCTGGATTCCGCTACGAAAGATCGACGACACCCTGCCGCAGTTGTCGAGTGATCTCGACGTTCGCTTGCTGCCGAAACTAGTGGCTGGCGGTTTGGTCAAGCGGCTCCGCTGGTCAGCGACCCTGGGGTTTTTGTATCGGCCCGATGCCAATCTCGGGACGTTCATGACTCCTGATGGCAGCACCACCGGATCAGCGATTCAGCTCGGCGTGTCTGCCAGTTATGCGGACACCCTTCGACGATTCGCCATTGGTCCCGAGCTGCTGGTCAGCACCATGGTCGTAGGCGGTCATGCCTTCCAACGTGACTACACCAGCCTCGAAGTGTTGCTCGGTGCGCACTACAACATTGCTGGGCAGGTGCAAGTCGGTGCCGCCGCTGGGCTCGGGATTCTTCGCGAGCCCGGAACGCCCGATGCCCGCGCCCTGCTCCGCATTGCCTACGCGCCGATGGCCAAGCCCGAGCCACCGCGTGTCGATACTGACAACGATGGCATCATCGACCGCAAAGACGCTTGTCCGAATGAACCCGGCCCAGCGACCAAGGATGCCCGCACCAACGGCTGCCCACTCCCCGACCGTGACCGCGACGGCGTGCCGGATGAGAGCGACCAGTGTCCTTCGCTGCCAAAAGGCGACAAGCCTGACCCAGCGCGACTCGGCTGCCCGATTCCCGACCGCGATGGGGATGGTGTGCTCGATGCCAAAGATCAATGTCCAGAGGTTCCGCAAGGCAACGAGCCTGACCCGACGCGGCCTGGCTGCCCGGACAAAGACACCGATAACGATGGCGTGATCGACAGCAAAGACCAGTGCCCAAGCGTGCCCAAGGGCGACCATCCCGATGCGGCCAAGCTCGGCTGTCCGGACAAAGACACCGACAATGACGGCGTCTTTGACTCGCAGGATCAGTGCGTCAAGGTCTCGGCAGGCGGTCATCCCGACCCAGCCAAGCCCGGTTGTCCGCTCCCAGACCGTGATGGCGACAGCGTGGTGGACGCCGAGGATGCGTGCCCGACCAAGCCGGGGGCTCCCGATCCAAATCCCAAGAAAAACGGCTGCCCCGGCCTGGTCGAAATCAAGCGCGGCCAAATCGTCATCATGCGCTCGGTATTCTTTGCAAACGACGAGGCGGTGATCCTGAAGAACAGCTTCCCCGTGCTGCAGGCCGTCACCAACGTCCTTGTCACGCAGCCGCAGATCACCAAGCTAGCGGTGGAGGGTCATACCGATGACCGAGGAGACATTGCCCACAACACCGACCTCTCGAAGCGTCGAGCAGAGAGCGTCATGCAGTGGCTGATCGATCACGGGATTGCGGCGACTCGGTTGACGGCCCAAGGCTACGGTCCGAACAAGCCCATTGCCGACAACAAGACGCTCTACGGTCGCGCCAAGAACCGACGGGTCGAGTTCCACATCCTCGAACCGTCCGCGATGGCGCAGTCGGTCACCGACCCGAAAGCGGCAGCAGCGACGGGCACCCCGGCCATCGTGCCGAGCCAAGCGGAGCCAGAACCGAGCCCCAGCGAAGACAAGTCGGGCAAGAAGGTCAAAGGCAAGAAGGCCAAGGGCGGCAAGGACAAAGCGGCAGCCGAAGAGGGTGACGCCAAGCCCGCCAAGAAGCATCGCAGCAAAAAGAAAAAGGCAGAGTAGCGAACCGCCAGCGCACTCCTACGTGGAGGCGCTGAGCGTCAGAATCACCACTCTACTCTCTTCGCCGTTTGCCGCTGTCTCTCTCCGCTCACCCGAAATCACAAACCCACACTTTTGCGCAACCTGCAGGGACGCCAGGTTGTGCGCCGATACCACTGCGGTCAGGGGTCTGGCTACCTCGCAGCTCAGGAACTGGCGTAGAGCCGCCGAGCCAATTCCTTTGCCCCAGTGCGCACGACCGATGGCGTAGCCCACTTCTCGCAGACCGTTGCGATCAAAGCTCAGGATGGACCCCACAAGCTGACCATCGGCCCAAATCGCACGCTTGCAGACCGCGTCATTTGCCAGATGTTTTTCCCATCGCGCCTGAAACTCGTCTCGCGGCCAATGAGGAATCACCGCCATGCTGCGTACTACCGGATCGTTCTGGTGTTCAAACAGTGTCGGCACATCGTCCGCAGTCACGTTGCGAAGCTCAACCCTAGGAGTCATGGCCGAAGTCTTATACGCGATCTCTCACAGATTCCCTACCTCTCACTCCGCCTTTCCAAAGCTGCACTTAGGTGGGTGGGAGGAAGGTGCCGTCTTCCGGTCCTTCACCTCGGCGACGATCCCCGACAATCCGGCCATCAACCAGTTGAATGATGCGATCGCAGCGACCCGCCAGACGTGGATCATGCGTCACGATCAAGAATGTCGTGTTGCGCTCGCGGTTGAAGCGCCGGAGCAGCGTGAAGATCCCATCCGCCGTCTTGGTATCGAGGTTTCCGGTCGGTTCATCCGCCAATACGAGCGGCGGATTTTGACACAGTGCCCGAGCGATCGCGACGCGCTGCGCTTCTCCTCCGGACAGGTCGCTCGCCCGATTGTGAATGCGCTCGCTGAGTCCGACTTCACAAAGTAGCTTTCCCGCGCCCGCTCGCAGCTCTGCACTGGCAAATCCACGATCGCCCCACGCTGGAATCATGACGTTTTCCAGCGCCGAAAATGCCGGCATCAAGTGATGGAACTGAAATACGAAACCGAGCGTCCGGCCACGAAAGCTCGTCAAGGCATCGTCGTCGAGCTGACTCGTCGCCTGACCGCCAATGAGTATCTCCCCAGAAGTCGGACGATCGAGCAGTCCCATCAAGTTAAGGAGCGTACTTTTTCCAGATCCGGAGGGACCAATGAGCGCACTGAACTCTCCGCGCTGAAGCGCTAGATCCACGGAGTGAAGGATCCGTGTCTTCACCTTGGTTCCGAACTCGCGAACCACGCTGCGAATCTGCAAGACCGAAACCTGCTCGGATACAGGAGCGCTGTCAGCCATAACGAATGACCTCTGCTGGATCGAGTCGCGCCGCCCGACGAGCGGGAGCCACAGCCGCAAGCAGACCAACGATGGTTGCCAGCGCCGTGGGCCCCACAAAGAGAGCCAACGTGAGCGTCACCGGAAACATCGCCGAGCCATCGGGATTGCGCATGAATCGAATGAACACGCGCAAAAGCAAGACTCCCAAACCGGAGCCGAACAGCGAGCCAACAAAACCCACCAGTCCCCCCTGGATCAGAAAGATCCTCAACACTCGTGAACGAGACGTACCCACGGCTCTCATGACACCAATCTCACGAGACTTCTGGACCACGCTCACGATCAAAACGCTGGCGATTCCCAACGCAACCGTCAGGGTGATGAAGAACAAGATGACGTTCTTCGAGCTCTCCTGAGATTGTAGTGCGACCAGGAGCTGAGGATTGGTGGTCGTCCAGCTATCTGCAACCAGGCCGGTCCGACTGGCAATCTCACGGGCGACTGTCTCTGCACCAAAGATGTCAGCGACCTTGATCTCAATGGAAGAGATCCCCCCCACAAGATCAAACAGCGTCTGGGCAGCACGCAGCGGAACCAAGACAACCCGCTCGTTCAAGTCCTTCGAGCCGAGATCAAAAATCCCGGCAACTGTGAAGACCTCTGCTTGTCCGGTTGCAGTGACGATCCGTAGCTTGTCGCCGGGGGCAACTGCAAAGTCGATCGCCAAATCCGCCCCAATCATGGCTTCGGTACCGACCAACTGATACCGTCCTGCTTTGGTCTTTTCCGCGAGTCCGATGATGCGACCAAAGCCCTCCGGCTCTATGCCACGCAGCGCCACCGGTTTGGTCGTAGCTCCACGCACCACGAAAGCGGACCCCGACACCACAGCCGAAATCGCGACCACCCCAGGATGAAGTCCGACATTCTTGACGACCTCTTGCCATCCCGAGATCGACTGCAGCCGCTGCGTCGGCTTTTCTACTCTGGTCGAAACAATCTGACCTTGCTGCTCTGTGATGAGGAGTCGCGCTTCCTGATCTGGAAGATGCACAATGATGTGCGCCTGGGAGCCCAGTATTTTTGAAATCAGACTCGCTTGCAGCCCGCCAATCAGCGCCGACAGAAACACCACCACGGCGATTCCGATCGACACCGCTCCCAAAATCAGCGCCGTCTGCATCTTTCCTTCACGCAGATAGCGCAGTGCAACAAACCACTCGAAAGGCACGACTTAGCTCCCCCTACGCATGGTGGCCCGCACGCGCCGACCCAGCTTGAGTACACTCCCCGCTGGAAGGACGAGCAGCTCGTGCTCGCCAAGACCGCTCAGGATTTCGACAAAACCGTCACCACGTAGACCAAGCTGCACACTGCGTTTTTCAACATGACGGTCGCGCAGAAGCCAGACCCACGGACTCGCCGAACCGAGATCGAGCACCGCATCTGTGGGAACAACAACCGCATCTTGTCGGCGTCCGACTTCGATGTTGATCGAAACCGTCATATCGGGACGCAGATACTCAGGAGGCGTCGGCACATCGAAGCGAACCTCTACCGTGCCGCGCTGCGGATCGACCGATGGCGCGATGTACGAAACCGTCGCAACAAACGAATCCTTGCCAAACGCATCCGCCGAAGCCCTCGCTGGCTGGGACAGCCGCAGCGCCGCAAGGTTCTTCTCATCCATCTGTGCGCTCAGCAGCGTCTTGCCATCGCGAGAAAGGACAAGCAGCGGTCGGCCCGGCTGAATGATCTCTCCTGGCTCTACCGATCGGGTCAACACCACAGCCGGAACCAGCGCCACGATCTTGGACTGTGCAACTCGAACTTCCGCCTGGGCGACAGTGGCTGCCGCTTGAGCGTACGCCGCGACCGACAGCTTGTGATCCGCTCCTTTGGGTCCGGCGCTCACAGCCTGTGTTTCGGTGGTGTCATGCTGGCTCTGCGCTATCGCCAAGGTACGCTTGGCTTCATCGAGCTGGGCCGGTGGCACGCCGTCCTGTTTTGCCATGGCGGAGAGGCGTTCGTAGGTCAGTCGCGCAAACTCCAAGTTGGCATCTGCTTGCCGATGGAGCCCGCGAGCCACCGGGCTGGTGACGTGCTGGAGCTGCCGCAACCGAGCCCGCGCTTGGTCGAGTCCCGCTTTCGCTAACTTCAACCCGGCCTGCGCTTCTGCATCATCGAGCTTCACCAGCAGATCCCCAGGATTGACATGATCGCCCTCCTTCACCGCAACCTGGGTCACCAGCCCTGGCACCAAGCTACCGATGGGAATCCTTGACCGTGGCAACACGCGACCGCTTACCACTACGTCCTGAACGATCAGTCGCCGGGAAACCTCGACCACGTCGACCTTAGGACCTAGAAACTGGAGGATGATGAGCACCACGCCAATCACTCCCCCTACACCAACCAAACTCCCCCACACCCAGCGTGTACGGCTACTCATGAACCTTCACTTTCTGTCTTCAGACTAAGTACGCAGACTGCATCGAACAAGGTTCTCTGTCCCCGCTGGGGGTTTCCTGACAGCTCGTCTCATATGTCGATGCGTAGCCTGGCAGCCCAAGTGTCTGTGGTATCATGAGACATGCTCAAAGTCTCTGTCAGCGCTTCGCTCATCCTTCTGGGAGGACTGGTCTGTGGTGTCAGCCAGAGCGCATATGCCCAAAATGCCACCCTCACGGTGTACATGCGGGCGGCGGGCAGTGGTGCGCTCGACAATACGAGCAGCATCAGTACCCAAGTCCAGGTGTACGCAGTCTCTTCCGTGGCGGCCAAATACAATGGCTCTACCAACCTGTACGCCCCGTCCGTCCGAACAGTATCGGGCACGAGCTTCAGCCAAGCGGTTCCAAACCTCTATTCGCCTGTGCTGGCACCGGGCAATAGCTACCAAGTACAGCTCAACTGGACGGACAATGCGAGCAAGCAACTACTGCTCGGCCCCGTCACGCTGAATCCAGGAGCAAACAACCTGGGAGCCGGCGGCATTGGCACCACCACGCCGATTGATGTCGCAAACGATCCCCCGCCTGCGGCGCGCAACCTAAGCTGTTATGCGGATCTGCCGGACAAATCGACCCAGCTCTATGTCTACTGGTCGGGAGTCCTGCTCGCGAATGCGAAGGACTTGGACCGCACCGAGCTGCACATGTCGACTTCGCCCACCTTTGTTCCTTCAGCCGCCACGCTGGTCGCGACACCTCCGTATGGTACGGACTACCGCAAGCTCACCGGTTTGAAGCCGGCTACGGACTACTACTTCTGTGTGCGTGTACTCGACCGATACGGAGCCTTCACAGACGCATGCCGCACCATCGCTTGCACCACCGCCATGGCGTCCTCAAGTGGCGGAGACGGTGGCACCGCAGGTGATGGGGGCAGCATGGCCACCGATGATGCCGGCAGCGGAGGCACGGGAACCGATGACGCCGGCACGGGAGGCCCAGCAGCGGACGATGCAGGGAATGGCAATGGCGGTGAAGGCCCGATCATTGATGGAGGCAGCATTGCAGTCGGCTGCGGCTGCTCCCTTGCCACGACCTCACACAGTGGTGCGCTGCTGTCGTTGCTCCCCATGGTGATTCTGTTTCTGCGGAGAAGGAGAGGCCCCCTTCTTCGTCAGTAATGCCGCCGAGACCTCCGCAGGTCGGCTCAGACAAAGTGCCGATAGATGTCTGCGGCCAAGCATGCGTACCCATCGTCGTCCTTGGCCACGGCCTGCAGGAGTGCCTCCACCAAATAGACTGGTGTCGGCCCTTGTTGCCGGATCAGCCGCTCTAGTTCCTCTCGGGGGATCTGCTGGTGCAGGCGAGGGGGGGTAAACACAATGCGGTCGCCATCCCCCAGCTCACACGCCAGCAGCGACGGATCATGAGTGCCACCGAGCCCGCGAGCCAGTGCAGAGGGCAACGCACTGAGCCCCTCTTCGGTGGCCTGAGCTCCCATCGCCTTGCGGTTGTCTTCAACGAGCGCGTGGTCGGTCGAAAGCTGTGTGACCTGATACAGACCCTGCTCGTCCTTCCGACTCGCACTCAGGTGCCACACACGGCAGTCCCCCAAATCGGCTACTTCTAGCTGCCCTTCGGTCACCACCGCAACCGTGGCGGATGCCGAGAGGCCGGCCTGGCGACGGAAGGCTTCGCTCGCGGCCTCGAATATCGCTTGCAGTCTCCACAGTCGCTTCTCGCTGGTGTTTGGAAATGGGACAGCACGCACGGCGTTCGCAATCGAAGAGAAGGCCAGCTTGGTCGCAGCATGTGCCTGCTCACGGTCCCCATGTCCAGCGACCAGCACCAACACCACGCCTTCCTGTAGCGGCCAGCGCAGGGAGAGCCCGCCGCCGTAATCCGCCCGTCGCCGACTGGTCAACACCGCGCTGTGGCCCAGAGGGAACGCAGCAGCAATCTCACCGCTGCCATCCCAATCGCTGTAACGCACCCGCTGCGGCACGGCGACCGTAACCATCTGGATCGGAGACGTGGGCAGCGCAGGGACATCCGACTCGTCATCATCGAGCAGCGCGAGTAGATCATCGCCTGCGATGACCTCGCACTGGTCGGTCGTAAGCAGGATGTACGCCAACTCATCTTCGTCATAGAAAGAGTGATACCGGCGCGGATCATCAAGGATGCGCAGCACCTCGTTGAACACTCCGGCAAAGTGTCGCATTTGATGGCAGGGGTACACTCGCTCTTGACCCTCCCATGTGAGGGCAACCCTCGTCACTGTGTCACCGCGGCCAAGCCCCCGCTCGTCCATTCTTTCGTAGCGAGAATCGATCTCGCGCAAGAACGGTCTCGCAGCGGGAAATTCGTCCAGAAAAGGCGTCACGCATAATGGATGAATGGCCCGCTCACGACACTCCTGCCGAAGCAGCTCTGCGAGCGTATCCAGATCGTCCGGTTCGGAATCAGACTCCGTGATGGCAGAAAGCAAGCCGACCCGATGAAGCCGCTCTAGCAAAGACTCGTCTGACGACAGCGGAGACGACGCAAGCTGCGCCGGCAACGTGGGCAAATCATCCGGTTTGCCAAACAGCTCGGGAAGCGTTGGCTGCTGCCAAGCCTCGGTCGGTTCTTGGTACTCAGGGGTCCGATCAGGAGAGAGCGTAAGTGGTGGGTGCATGAAGCCCTGGTCTCCGGCAGTTTGATGTCGACAGACTGGCACGATGCCTAGTGGGTCCATCCAGAATAGCGAACTCGCCGGGGCGGGCGGTCACTTGCGAGCGCGCTGCTATCGCTCCGCGAGCGCGCTGCTATCGCTCCGCGAGCAACAACTTGAGTCCGACGACATGCACCAGGCCGAGTGCTCCCGGCTTGGTGCGCACCTCGATGGCATGGCCGCTCGGGAACAGTAGCTCCTCGATGGATGGAGATCGATTGGCGGATTGAGACACTTGCTCTCGCCTGGTCTGCAGAAAGCCGGGTTCGCGCTCGATGCTGCCATCCGGTACCCGGAGCGTCAGCGGATTGCCTTGACCACGCCAGTCTGCCAGCTGTACGTCGCGCACCAACAACCCGTGGCGATGCCCACGAGAAGGCGGTAGCTGTCGAGTATTCCAAGCTATCACCTGCGTACGATGCCTGGTCACCTCGCCCGCGTCCGCCGCCGCGTTCCAGATGCGGACACCGGAGTAGCTCGCAGGCAGTAGTGCCAACACCAGGACGGGAATGTGCCACTTGGGTCGCGGTTGCCGAACCACAACGCGCAGCAAGAGTGCTCCAGAACACGCCCCTAAGAGGCTGAGCAGCGCGTGTGCTTGGCGATTGACGATCTGTCCGTCCAAGCGATCGGTCGGTACGGCCAGGAATCCCACCGCACAAATCACCGCACCGGCAATGACAACCACGTCAACTAGGTGGAGTACCTGCGCAGGTCGCGGTGGAACCGCCATTTACTCAGGGTATCACGTCAAACCGAAGGCGCAGCTCGGTACGATTCGTACCCATCAGCGTTGCCCGCCGAGTCACGACGGCTACAGGTCAAACAGCTCGCCAGCCTGAAAGAACCGCTTGAGTTCGACGGCTGCGGCTTCGGCAGAATCCGACGCGTGAACCATGTTCACCATCTTGTCTTCACCGAAGTCACCACGAATCGTACCTTTGGCGGCGGCCTTACTGTCCGTTGGGCCCAGCAGATCTCGCACCTTGGAGATCACCCCGTCACCGGCCAGCGCCAGCGCGATGACTGGCTTGCTCTTCATAAATCCAGCAACCTCGGGAAAGAAGGGCTTGCTGGCGATGTGAGCATAGTGCTCCTTGAGAACCTCGTCGGTGAGCTGGATCATCTTACAGCCGCGCAGGCGGAATCCGTGTGCCTCCAGTCGGCGAATCACTTCGCCCGAGTGCTTCTTGCTAATGCAGTCCGGTTTCAGAAGGAGGAGCGTCGTTTCATCTGCCATGGGAGTCCCTTTCGTAAGCGATTGCGTTCTGCAAATCGGGCGAGCAGGTTGCCCTAGAACCGCCTGCCACGTCAACGGTCGCGGCCACAGGATCTCGTGTGATCCTCGCTAGTGAGCGCCGCTGAGCAGGCACGCAATGAGGAACCGAGGCGAGTATCCCGATTCCGACTCGCCCATCCGGCTACAATGAATGCCGTCATGTTCAGCAAACTACTGCTCGTGCTGACCGCTCTACTCGCCCTGATTTCTGTTCTCTGCTTGATGTTGACCCAGCCGACGGGAACGGCGAAGCGACAAGGTCCACAAGTGTCGGTCGAAGCAGCTACGCTCGAGCGGCTCGTCCGAGCCGTGGCGGTACCGCGTGACTATCGAGATACAGCGACGCTCGATCGGATTGCCGCTCTCATCAGCCAGGAACTCCAGGGACTGGGATTGGCACCGACCATGCAGACGTTTACGGCGGCGGGACGGACCTACCGCAACGTCCACGTGCTCATCGGTGATCCCAGCGTCCCCCGCGTCGTGGTGGGGGCCCACTATGATAGCTGTGAGCCGCTGCCCGCAGCCGATGACAATGCCAGCGGTGTCGCCGTGGTGCTAGAGCTAGCGCGACTGTTTGCCCAGCATCGTCCCCCGAGCGCGGTAGAGCTTTCCTTCTGGCCACTCGAAGAGCCCCCGTTTTTTCGCACCGAATTCATGGGTAGCTTTGTCCATGCGCGGTCGCTCGCGAAGAGCCAGTCACCGGTGAAAGCGATGCTCAGCGTCGAGTCGGTAGGGTATTTTCGGACCGAGCCCGGCAGTCAACACTTTGCGGTTCCGGGTGCCAAGCTGCTGCTCAACGATGTTGGCGAAGACATTTACGTCGTGAGCGACTTTGGTGCCATCGGGCTCCTGCGGACCGTCAAGCGGGCCATGCGAAGCGCGTCCACTGTGCCCGTGCGCTCCATCACCGCTCCGAAGTTCATTCCCGGCGTCGACTGGTCCGATCATCAGGGCTTCCTGCTACACGGATTCCCTGCGGTCATGATCACGGACACGGCTCCCAATCGAAATCCCAACTATCACCAGCCGACCGACACCCCAGAAACCCTCGACTATCCACGCATGGCACAGGTCGCCCAGGGACTCTTTGAGGCGGTGTGGGCGCTCGCTTCATCGGCAGGGAAATCTCCCGAACGATAGCGTCAAGCGTTCCTACCCGCAGCAGTACTAAGAGCAGCAGTACTAATAACGGAGCAGGAACCCACCGCGATACTCTTTGTAGCTACCAGCGGTCTTTACGCCCTTCACACTGCCATAGAAGCGTGCGCAGGTTGCGAGCACTTCGCCGAAGACCGGGAGCTCAACCCCGCTGAACTTGTCCTTGCCCTCAAACTTTAGGAAGTTCGCTCCCTCGACAATTTCCGTGTCCACGTAGCGACCACAGTCCCACACACCCGCCTTCAGCGTGCAGTCCATGCCCAGGTTATAGACGGGAGTGCCGTAGGCAGACCCCGCGCTATTGTCCACGACCGCGACTATGATTCCGCTGGCTGTGACCTTGAGCCAGACCTTCCCACTTCCACTTGGACCCCAACTGGGAGTCGCCGGTCCCCAACCGCCGCAGCCCGTAAAGTCAGTACACGAACGCTGCTCATACTTCATCGTGTAGGTCGCTAAGACTGCAGCGGAGCCGCCCATCGGAATTTTGGAAGCCAATGCCAGTGGTGCACCCGTGCAACTGGAGGGCTCGTGTGGATCCGTCGACACAGCGAGGTCCGGCATCGCCAGATCCGCAACGGTCGCCACCGAGAAATCCGACCCCGTACCACCGTCATCCGTCGCTAGGATCGACAGATCCCGCGCCGTCCCCGGAGTGTTGCCATCGGTACTTCCGGCTCCCCCTTGAGAGCAAGCCGCCCACAAGAGAACGCCAGGAATCAGGCCCATCGAAAATGTTGAACGCGTCCACGCTTGAGTTTTCATCGGTATCTGTTCTCTGCATTCGAATCCCCAGGAGGCCCTCTTGCAAGAGCCAGGCGGGGTGTATCCAAGAAAGAGCTCTGCCAAGTGTATCAGGAAGGTACTTGGAGTGTAAGCAACGTGGGTGTTCTAAGCCGTTCAGCCGACTTCAAAACGAGACCTTCCAATCGCTGACCCACCAGGGCCGCTGCCGGACCTGAACGGTTCTAGCCTGCACCTTGACGCGCCGAGCGCAGGGAACGGAACGCTCCACCAGAGTTGGAACTGGATGCCCGGCGGCCGCTACGCACCTATCACGGGTCGAAGCTCGTAACTCACGAGACCGACTGGCAGTGAGGGCATCTGACCGGTTTCCGTTTGTCGGCGAGGATAGTTTTCGCTAGGGTGAACCTGCTCTCACTGCCCCTTGGTGAGCAATTGGTAACCTGCGGATGTCTTCTCACACCGGCCCGACCGATGAACCTCAGCCAGCATCCGCGCCCGGGAAAGTCGCGGGTCGAGCCTCGCTGCTCCTTGCGCTGCTCGTCGCATTAGCGGCTGGAGCCGTGCTGTGCGGCTACGAAATGCTCCGCAGCTCGGCCAATACCCTGTTTGTGCAGGCTTACGGGAAACAGGCCCTGCCATGGGCGCTCGGGCTCACCCTCATCGGGGTTGCACTGCTCACCTACATATATGGGCGACTGCTGACCATCCTGGGGCCGCGACACACACTCCAGGTGACGACGCTGCTAGCGATCGTAACGATGCTGGTGAGCTATGCGGCCATTCATGCTGGATGTAAGCCGGCTCGCATCGTGCTCTTTATCTTCAAAGAGTCCTACGTTGTGCTGCTCATCGAGCAAATCTGGTCATACATCGACAGCACACTCGACCCCAAGGCCGCCAAGCGTCTGAACGGCCCCATCTGTGGTGTGGCAGGAATCGGTGCAGTGGCTGGCGGGCTGGCCCTTGGTCGGTGGTCGCAGCCGCTCGGAACACTGAACATGCTCTTATTGGCAGCGGCGGCGACGACGCTGACGGTGCCCTTCTTGCAAGTGCTCTTCGCCCGCTTTGGTGCCCCCAGCGAAGGCACCAAGAAGCACAGCGGACACCTGGCGCTCTATCTATTCCGACGCGAGCGAGTACTGCTGTTGCTGATTGCGCTCATTGCCTCGACCCAAGTTGCCTCGACCATCTTGGAAATCGCCTTCAAAAGCGCGCTCCAAGACTATCTGCCGGAGCCCGATCGCCAGAACGCATTCTCGGGCAACTACTACGCGCTCATCAACGGTGCCGCGATGCTGTTTCAGTTCGTCTTGGCACCGCTGCTTCTGTCCGTTTTCCCCGGACGAGTGATTCACATCCTGGTGCCGGTGCTAAATCTCGGTGCACTCAGCTACATGTTGGTCGCATCCCCGCTGTGGGGTAGTGCCGTTGCCTACGGAACGTTCAAGACACTCGACTATTCGCTATTTCGCGCAGCCAAAGAACTGCTCTACGGCCCCCTCCCCTTCGATGCTCGCTATCGTGCCAAGGAAGTCATCGACGTCCTTGGCAATCGCTTCAGCAAAGGCGCAGCGTCGCTGGGTGTGACCTTGCTTCAGTGGGCTTCGGTGGTCTTTTCGAATGTTGCATTCGCAAGCATCGGTTTGTTCGCAGTAACGATTTGGCTCTGCCTGGCAGTCCCTTTAACCTCGGCAGCACAGAGAGAACGTAGCTCATGACCTCGAAAGCGCCTTCAGTCGCGCCAATCTTGCCTAAAGGCCCGCAGTCCCGCCTGTCGTCCTTTCTATGGAGCTTTGCTCCTCGATACCTGATGGGCGGGCTCATGCTGCTGTGCTTCCAGGTAGCGATGAACCGGATCGACTGGTTGTCCAAACAGGCGATCGACACCATCTTTGGTCGAATCCCGAGTGCCACTGCACGTGACGCGATGCAGCCCGCGATACTGATGCTCGGACTTGCGGTGATTGCATTTATCGTCCGGGTTGCCAGCCGCATGTACTGCTTCAACGCCGGTCGCGACATCGAGTATCAGATTCGCGGCAAGCTGCTGTCGCGACTTCATCGACTCGGTTTCTCGTTCTACCGGCGGCTTTCCGCTGGCGAGATCATGAGCCGAGCCACATCCGACCTGACCCAGATCCGAATGCTGACCGGATTTGGGATCATGAACATGATCAACATCGTGTTTGCGCTGGCGAGCGCTCTTCAGGTCATGATCGCCATCTCGCCCAAGCTCACTGCGGTGTCGTTTACGACGGTGCCGCTGCTGATGCTCATCACTCGGTCGTTTTCCGGGCAGATGTTTCAGCGAACCCAAAAGGTCCAGCAGACGCTCGGAAAGCTAACCGAGTTTGTGCAGAGCAATCTGGCGGGCATTCGCGTGGTGCGTAGCTTCGGTGTCGAAGCCAACACCGAGAAGCGTTTCGAAGAAATGAACCAGCGTTACCTCGAAACCACGCTTCAACTCGCCAAGCTCCGCGGTCTGATGTTCCCGGTGACTGGAGCGGTCGCCGCTTTTGGACTGCTGCTGTTCTTCTGGTACGGATCAACGCTGCTGCTACGTGGACCCGAGCAGGGCGGGATCACCGAAGGGGGCTTCTTCGCATTTTCGCTTGCGCTGGCACGCATGACCTGGCCTCTCATCGCCGCCGGCTTTCTGATGGCGATCGTTCAGCGAGGCCGCGTCAGCTTCAACCGTTTGTGCGAGATCATCGACGCCGAACCGGACATGTTCGATGGCAAAGACTCGCTCCCGACCCCTGCACGCGGAGAGCTGACCGTCCAAGGTCTGTCATTCAAATACGGCGAGCGGTCGGTGCTCTCGAACGTAAGCTTCACGATTGCCGCTGGGGGTTCGCTTGCCATCGTCGGTCGGACGGGCAGCGGAAAGTCCACGTTGGCGATGCTGTTGGCCCGGCTGATTCCTACACCACCAGGAACAGTACTTCTCGATGGCAAAGATGTCTGCGACCTACCACTGCAAATGGTCCGTGCAACGGTCGGCTACGCGCAGCAGGACGCGTTTCTATTCTCCACGACCGTGGCCCGCAACATCGGGCTGATGCTGGATGATCCAGATTCTCCACAGTCACATGAACGACTCCATCGGGCGGCCCGCGAAGCGCAGATTCTCGACGAGGTACAGGGGCTTCCGGAGCAGCTCGATACAATCGTTGGTGAGCGGGGAGTCCAGCTCTCCGGTGGACAAAAGCAGCGAGTGGCGCTGGCGCGAGCGCTGCTGTGGCAGCCCAAGCTGCTCATCTTGGATGATCCGCTCTCAGCGGTCGACGCCAAGACCGAGTCCGCCATCTTGCAAAGTATTGAAAAACAAGCCGAACAGCGCTCGCTCCTTCTCATCACCCATCGCGTTGCGGCTGCGTCTCGATGCCAACAGATCCTGGTGCTCGATCAAGGCCAGGTCGTCGAATCGGGAACCCACGAGCAGCTCATCGCCAAGGGTGGAATCTATGCAACTTTCGCCGAGGAACAGCGCATGGCCAGCGAGCTAGACGAGCTGGGCGCATCGGATCTGCCCGGCACCGAGGTGCGGCAATGAACTCCAAAAAGCCTGTGGTGCCCCAGAGCCGGGCCGAGCAAAAACTCGCTGCCTTTCACGACGAAGACAGCATCGACAAGAGCTACGACTTTCAGCTCCTTGGTCGACTGTGGCCATTTATCAAACCCCATTCACGGTATGTGGTGATCTCTCTGGTGGCACTGCTCGGCGTGGCTGCCATCAACCTGCTGCGTCCCATCCTCATGGGCCGAGTGGTCTCTCATGCCGGTGCCAAGGCTGCTGACCTACTGCTCCGAGACGGAGCGCTGCTTGCTGGCCTGGTCGTGGTGTCCCAAATCATCTCGTTTGGGCAGATCTACTGCATGCAGCTAGCAGGTGCCCTGTCGATGGCCGACCTACGTCGCCATGTCTTCCGATTCTTGCAAGGACTGTCGATGCGGTTCTTCGACAAGACGCCGGTGGGCAGACTCACCACGCGCTGCACCAACGATGTCGATGCCGTCTCAGAGCTGTTCGCGTTCGGGGTATTCAATGCCGTAGGCGACTTGCTGATGTTGATTGGCATCGTGACTGCAATGTTGCTGCTCGACTGGCAGCTGTCGCTCATCGCCTTTGCCGCATTGCCTGTGGTGGGCGTGCTGGTGACCTGGGTCCGTCGTGGTGGCAAACGAGCCTATCGCGATATCCGTACCAAGACAGCTCGCCTGAACGCGTTCCTAGCGGAACAGGTCGGCGGCATTGCGGTGGTGCAAGCCTACGGTCGGGAGGAGCAGATGGCCCACGAGTTCGACGCCATCAACACCTCGTTCCGCGATGCCAACAAGCGCGCCATCTTCTACGAAGCGGTCCTCGACGCCGCCATCGAGATGGTGTCAACGCTGTGTGTCGCAAGCGTGCTGTGGTGGGTTGGTGTGCAGAAACTAGGCGCTCGGCCCGTCTCGTTTGCGATGGTGGTGACGTTCACTCAATACCTGCGCCAGTTCTTCGAGCCGGTCAGCATGCTCACGCAGCGCTATACCGTGCTCCAGAGCGCGCTGTCTGGAGCGGAGCGCATCTTTCAGCTCCTAGATGAAAAGGATGTCGAGCAGACCGAAATCATGGCGGAGGCCAACGGCCCTAACGCTACCGATGAGGGGATCGCACTCGAAGGCGTCCAATTTGGTTACAAGCCGAACGTGCCTGTCCTACGTGACGTGACGTTGCAAGCCCGTCGTGGTGAAAAAATCGCGCTCGTCGGAGCCACCGGAGCAGGCAAGAGCACCGTCACCCAGCTCGTACTGCGGCTGTATCAGCCATCGGCGGGTCAGGTTCGAGTACTTGGCAGAGACGTCCGTAGCTACTCCCCGCAAGAGCTGCGCCGTCAGTTTGCGGTGGTGCCGCAGGATGTCTTCCTGTTCCAAGGGACGGTGCTGTCGAACATAGCCATGGGCGATGCCACCCCTGATTCGGCCCGCGCAGAAGACGCGCTGCGTCGCATTGGGGCACTGGAGATGCTCGAGCGTCGGGGTGGGCTCAGCGCCGTAGTGGAGGAGCGTGGCAGCAACTTCTCTGCAGGTGAACGGCAGCTCATCTCGTTTGCGCGGGCGGTCTACCGCGATGCCCCCATCCTGATCCTCGATGAGGCGACGGCCAGCGTGGACTCTGACACCGAGTCCAGGCTGCAAAAAGCGCTGGATGCGGTGATGAAGGATCGCACCGCGCTGGTCATTGCCCACCGCCTTTCGACCATTCAAGCAGCCGACCGAATCGTGGTCTTTCACAAGGGCCGGGTCGTCGAACAAGGTCGGCACGACGAGCTGCTCGCCCAAGATGGCATTTATGCTCGTCTGTACCGGCTGCAGTTTGCGGCCAAGCGCAGTCCCGACGTGCAAATGCCGATTGCTGTGGCATCCCCTGTTTCCTAGATTCCGACCAAGCCGGAGCCTGTGCCCATGAACAGATCCCAGAAGCGATTGCTGATGGATGCGTCGTCGCGGCTGAGGCGATTTGGACTCTCTGTACGACAGATCCTGAGCGGTACCATCGACGAAGCGGCGGAAAAGTCCCAAAGTGAACGCATGGAAGCCGAGGATCTCTATCGCTCGGCAGCAGGACTGCGCGGTGGCATCGCCAAGATTGCCCAGCTCCGCGCCTATCTGCAGGGTGCATCGGCACTCGGGCCCGAAGCACAGCAGGTGCTAGGCCGACTGTGGGATCGGGCCCCCGCTGAGCAGCCACGAGCGATTCGCCAGGTCATCCGCACCGAACTCGGGCAAGAGCCCGAAGCGCTGTTCCGCGAGTTTGTCGATGAGCCGCTGGCCTCTGCATCACTCGGACAGGTTCACCCGGCGGTCGGACTGGACGGCAAGCTGCTGGCCGTCAAAGTGCAGTATCCAGGGGTGGCGGAAGCGCTGGCAGATGACCTGGACTCGACCGGGGTGCTGAAAGACCTGGTCGGTGGCGACCTCGGTGACTCGGTATCCGCAGCATCACTCCAGGGTCTGCGGGAACGGCTACTGTCGGAGCTTGACTATCGTGCTGAAGCAGACAACCTGCGGCGGTTCCGACGGTTGTTTGCGTTCGATCCCCACATGGTCATCCCGGATGTCATCGCAGAGCTCTCGACTGGCAAGGTCTTGACGATGGAACGACTCATTGGTCGAAGCCTGCCCGAGGTCGCTCGCGATGGTTCTGATGAGCTGCGATCATCGGCCGCCCAAACCATCTTGCAATTCGCCCTCGAGTGCCCGATTCGCCATGGTGTGATCAACGTCGACCCCAATCCGGGCAACTACCTCATCCTCGACGGAAATGAATCGGGACAAGGAGCCAAGGTTGGCTTTTTGGACTTCGGCTGTGTCGCCGAAATTCCCGAGGAGTTGCAGAAAGCGGACCGGGCTCTGTATTGGGCGATGATCAAACGCGACGGGGAGGCCCTGCGCTACGCAGCCCACCTAGAGGGACTCATCCCATCGGCGGGGGCTTTTGATAATTCGACGTATCGACGATGGGAAAAGCTCCTGTCTGCCCCATTTCTGGAAAGGGAGCCGGTTCGCTTGTCCCCCGAATACGTCAAAGAGCTGGGCGAGCTGACCTGGCTGCTCGTGCAAGGTCGAAAGATGGCGCTGCCCCCGGCGACCCTGCTGCTGTGGCGACAGCGGCTCGGCATCTTGGCGGTGGTATCAGCGCTGCGACCGGCTCTCCACTTCCGTGAGCTGCTCGCCAAAGTGCTCCAAGACGACCACCCGATTCCCATGCTCCAGCGCTATCCGTAGCGCCTCCAGCTATTCGATGGGGTTGATCCGGTCGAGGTTGAGGCCACCGGCGTAGGAGTACGAGGTTGCGTAGGCGTAACCGTACCCGATGAGCCCAAAGGGCTTGGTCGAGGTGAGACGGTGGTTGCCGGGCTTATTGATGCGCAGGATCACGCGGCCCATCGAGCCATCGCCAATCGCACGAAACATCGAAGTCACTGCCTGCCCGTCTAGTTTCAACTGAGAATCCGGCGCGGCGGTGACGTTGACATAGTCGTAGCTGTAGGTTTCCGGCACGTAGAAGATGTAGTCGCTGCGGTACTGCTCGACCGGTACGAGCGGGGTGATGTTGGCATCGCCGAGGCACTTGACGTCCTCGCTGGTCCCACGGAATGGGCAGCGCAGCGAAACGTCCGAGGGAAATTCCTTGGGATCGAACCGTCCAGTCAGGTTTCCCCAGGCGGGCATGTACTGGAAGACCATGATCGGCTGGTCAGAATCGACGACAAAGTCGGCATCAGTGGAAAACTCGTAGATCTCGCCCTTGCTAAGCGGCCTCACCGCAGGCAACACCACCGTGCTCTTGAGCGTCACGTTGGTGTTGTCCACACTCGCGACGATTCGGTAGTAGTCCTTATCGCTGGCGTTGCGCTGCTTCACCTTCGCGCCGATGTAGTGCTTGCCCCAGGTATCGAGGGGGAACATCTGGACGCCTAGGTGGTTGCCACCGACTGCACTGGCCGGGATTGTGACGCCACCAGCCCCACCAAAGACGACCACCGGAGCGCTGGCTTTGACCACAGCACCTGAGATGTCTTCGCGGGAGTTGGCCTGGACAATCTCCATGACCTCTAGCCGCTTGAGGAATCGCCGCACCGTCTCGCCCGCTCGCAGCGCTGGCACCCCGGGCCCTTTCGCGGTCGCGACCGGAGGGGTCACTTCGACCAACGTATCATCGGTCAGAGCCATCACCGCGAGCAGCCCCGCACCCTGTGGCGGGAAGGTCATGTGCTCAGCGTTGTAGGTGTAGGACATGACGAAGTAGTTCTTCGCCATCACATGCTCAGGAAGCAGCAGCGTCGCTGAGCCCGAAAATACCGTCGCCGCATCGATTGGGTGAAACTGGTAGACCGCAACCGGTGCCGTCGAGGTCAGATGGAACCCCTTCTTGGCAATTTCCGTCTCGGTCAGCTTGTTGCGGTCATGCGGCAGGCGGAACGCAGCCACGCCACCACCGGGCATCCCGGTTGCGGGCGGAATGGTCTTGGTGTCGATGGTCCCGCTGGCATCCGAGAGCGTGACTTTGGCGGTCAAACGGTCGCTGGTGTTGGTGACCACAATTCCGAATTCACCAACCAGAGAAGTCGACCACAGGTTGGCCGGATAGAAGCTGCAGCCGACGTTACCGCGTGTAACTTGCTGACAAGGAGTAAGGCAGCGACCGTCGATGCAAGCGTCCCCACCCGCAATGTCGCATTTGTCCATTGGCACCCACGAGTTGCTGGCACAGCGCTCGTTGCCATCGCGGTTGGCGTTGCAACGGACGCGCCCCTCATCGCACATCGGCGGCGGCGGCGGCAACGACATATCAGGCACCGGCGGCGCATCCTCATCCACTTTGCCGGTGGCGGGATTGCAGGCGACGACCAGGCCGAAAGCGATGAAAACCAGCGTAGAACGAGCTCCGGTGCGCATGACTCAATGCTTACCGCGAAGAATTTAGGCTGTCACGTACTTTGGCGCACTTGTCGCACTTGTTCCCACTTACCGAACCCAACAAAACTGAGCCGATACCCCTCGATCTCGATGCGTTCGCTAACGAGGGCCGAGCAGTCGGCGTGTAGGTCTTATCTCACAATATGTGCAAATATCCGAATTAGACGCATAGCAGTCTAATTCTCAATCATCATTACGATTTTTGATGCGGTGTGATGCGCAGATGTGGTCTACAATCATTGTGCCATTGTCGTTGTGTCAGGTCCGGCCCACAGGCGGCTGGCACGGTGAGTTACGCGCAGGCGAAGCCCAGCAATGAAGTTCCTCCGGTTGTTCATCCTCTCTCTCATCTGCTCGCTCAGCGTTGTTGGGCGCTCGACGTCGTCGCCCAACGTACGTACTGCGTATCTGCAAGAGAGCGATGGCACTGCGGGCGTGGGTCAGACCACCGTGGCGGGACTCCAGCTCCGTGGTTCCTCAGGGATGACGCTGCAGCTCGGTGCCCGCAGCGAAGCCTTGCTGCGACGAAAGCAAACGCTTTTCGTTCCCCCAACGTCCGAGCTTCCACCTTTTGAGCCGTCTCCCAGCGACGTCGAGCCACCTCCCTCGGTAGTCGACTCCCGACCGCGCTTCCGAGGGGAATACGATGACGAAATCCTGGCCAAGCTGTGCTCGCTCCAGGTGAAGACCATTAGGCCTCTAGGTGGTGGCTCTTCCATCAAGCTGCGCGTGACGTTTGTGGATGGCAGCCACGCTGCGGTGAAGCCCAATCAGTTGCGCATCACCCGCTACCAAGCGGAGGTCGCAGCCTACAAGCTCGCGAGGGCGCTCGGGCTGGGAGTGGTGCCTCCCTCTTGCGTGCGGACGTTTACCAAAGAAGCGCTGCAGGCGAACATGCCCAAAGACCTGCGCGAGCGCATGGATCAAGAGCTGGTCGTTGATGAAAAAGGCAACGTGAAAACGGCAGTGATCCAATGGGTGCCGGGTCTGCGCAACATGAAGCTGGAGCAGGCCGACTGGTGGCGGCCACTCCTCAAGCACGGCGAGCCGATTCCCAGCGGAAAGCACAAGCGCGTCGCAGAAATCAGCACACTGCTGCTATTCGACTACCTACTACTCAACTTCGACCGCTGGTCGGGTGGCAATACGACCGAGGCTGATGGCGAGATGGTGTACATCGACCAAGGCGCGGGCTTCGGTCCCGACAAGAAACACGGCCACTCCCGCCTGATGCTAAAGACATTGAAGTGGAGCGAGCGATTCCCACGCAATGTCGCTCACAGCCTCTTCCAGTTAGACCTACCGGCGCTGCGGACGGACTTTGGTGACCTGGTCACAGACGATGAGTGGGAGAGCTTTTTGTACCGCGTCGAGCACGCCCGTGCTTACCTGCACGCACTCAAAAAGCAGAGCCCCAAAGACTCGCTGTTCTAGCTGGTTGTGCTCGCTCGGCCCTTCGCGTACGGTGGGCCATGTTTCGCCGCCAACGTCGTCCATTCGCGGGGTTGTCCGCACTCGGGCCTACGTTTCTTTCAGGGGCGCTAGCGCTGCTTGGGGTGACGGGCTTAGGGCTCTTGGTAACTCCTTCCGCCAACGCCCGCAGTGAAGCCGCGAAGCCGTCGCCACAGCCGAAATCCGCGCCGCAGGTGTTGCCGTTTATCGAAAACAACTATGCGGCCGCACGAGCCACGGCGCTGCGAAAAGGCAAGCTACTGCTGGTCGACGCCTGGGCACTGTGGTGTCACACCTGCCTGAGCATGAAGAACTTCGTCTTCACCGACCCACAGCTTGCGCCGCTGGCCGACCATCTGGTGTATCTGGCGGTGGACACGGAAGAGCCGGCGAATGCGGCGTTCCTTTCACGCTTCCCGATCACATCGTTACCGACGTTCCTGGTGCTAGATGGTGAAGAGAAGGTGGTAGCCCGCTGGACCGGGGCGATGTCGGCGGCAGAGCTCAAGACGCGGCTGCTCGATGTGGCGTCCGTACAGGCCAAGCAACACCCTCGGTTATCTGAGGCCGAAGCGGAAGCAGCCAAAGGCCATCCCAGAGAGGCCGCACGGCTATACGAGGATGCGCTAAACGAGATGGGTTCACGTCCGCAAGCACTACTTGGATTGGTGCAGGCGCTGCGTGAGCTGGGTCAAAACGAACGCTGCGTCGAGGTCTTCGAGCAAAACTTCCAGCTTGTCGGAAAGACCGCGCTGGCCACTGACTTTGCTTCGTACGCGGCGTCATGCGTCGACAAGCTCGGTGACGTCGACCGACGACAGAAGCTGCGACGACGGCTACGGAGCGACCTGGAGCACTTGCTCAGCGACGCAACAGCGGATCTTTCGGTGGACGATCGTAGCGATGGCTATGGAACCATGATCGAGCTGTCGGATGCGCTCGGGGAAGCGGTGGTTGGCGATGGACTCGCAACCACACGACTCGGTTTGCTGGAAAAAGCGGCGGCGGCGGCACCAAACCCGATCATCGCGGCCACTTTTGATGCCCATCGCTTCGACTGCTACCGGCGACTCAAAAGATGGAAGTCTGCCGAAGAGATGCTGCTCGGATCGGCCAAGGCCTTACCGACGGATTACAATCCGCCAGCGCGACTGGCGCGGCTGTACTACGAGACAGGCCGCATCGAGGAGGCTCAGCGCAGCATCGACCTCGCGCTGTCTCTGTGTCACGGTCCACGGCGCGTCGGCATGTATGAGCTACGGGCAGGGATCCAGAACAGCCAAGGTCGGACCCGGGCGGCGATTGAATCACTCACCACGGCGATTTCGATCTACCAGGCGAGCCAGCCTGCTTCGGTGACGGTGGAGTCGGCGCGACTGCGAGCGCTCAAGCAGCAGGTCGCGGGACTTGAGTCCAAGCTGCGTGAACAACCGGAACCTCCCGACGATGCGATGCAGCCGCAGACGGAAAAAGCCAGTAACCCGATGAAGAAGAAGCCGGGAGCGAAGCCATCTAAGGCCGCTCCGACCCCGGTTTTACCACCTCGTTACGAGCCCGGAATGCCCATCGCTGGCAAGAAACGTGACCGCCGCGTGGCCCACCGCGAGTCCAACCTGAAATAAACCGGCTCGCCCTCCCCGCTCAGACCGCCCCCGCACCCAGCCATCTGCCCTGCAATCACGCGGATTTCCTCTCGTTCTCGGCGGCGATCTGTGAGATACATGATGTATTTTGGGCCTCATCATGGGGCTCACCTGGGGGAGGACTAGATGGTGCACGCTTCTCATCTCGCTATCACGAGCCCGTCGCTGCTTGGCTTTGTACGCGCCTATCTATGGCAGCTTGAACGAACCGGTGCAGTGCCCGACCAAGAGGACACCCCGGAGCAACAGGCCGCCAAAGAAGCGGCCCGCGCCCTGTTTTCATCTGCACGGGATCGCGACCAGCGCAATCGATTGTTCACCGAGTTCAAACAGTTCGTCGAGCAGCCTGGCCAGGACGGTCAGCCAAGTGAGCGACTACAGGCGGTGCTGCTGCAGCTCAGGGGTGCGGATTCGGCAACCTCTGCCGTGGTCGACCAGGTCGACGCAGTCCCATCGCTGTCGCCCGCTGAAGTCGCAACCGCTTCCGCTGACACCGCTCCCTTGGCTGAAGTCGCCACCATCGCCATGGCTGCGTCTCCTTCGGCTTCAGAAGTCGCCATGGTTTCGGTAGACACTGCTCCCTCGGCTACTGAAGTCGCCACCGTCAACGATACCCATACTGTTTCGTCGGCTGAAGTCGAAACCGTTGCCGCTACCACTGCGGTGGCCGATCCGAGCGGTGTCTTGGCAACCGACGAAGCTGCGGACGAAGGATTGAGCGGCGAAGAGGTCGAAGAGGAAACCGCCGCCACAGGTACAGAAGGCCAAGCGGCCACCACTGCGGCACCAGCGGGCTCCCGTCGACGTCGCGGTCGACGTTGAGCCAATCGGCTCGATTTAGGCGAAAATAGCAATTGATGCGGTCGGAGTCGGCGCGCAAACAGCAACACCTGCCTGGTGGGCTCAGCGTGGCATTGGCCATGCTCGGAGCGCTGCTGCTTAGCGCATACAGCTATCGGCACCGACTGCTGCTGGCGATATCCGACCCGACGCAGTGGGCCGATGAGCCGGTGGCCAAATCCGATCTGTTTCGACAGCTTGGCACCGATGCACTGCTCGCGGTCTGCATCTCGGCACTGATGTGGCTTTTGATTCTGGTGCTGCAACCGCTCGGCCGCTCGGCTTGGCTACGACGCGGCGGACTGCTCGGTCTCAGCGCACTACTTTTGCTCTTGGGAATGCTGCTGCAGGCCCAACACGGGACGCTGCTGGCAATGCGGTCAGGATTGACTCTGGAGCTTCTGCGCGAATCGCTCGACCCAGCGGCGATTCGTGAGTCTTGGGCGCTTTTGCCGCGCAGCGAGCTGCCCTATCTATTCGCACCGCTGGCTGGTTTTTGGCTGATGCGGGGCGGGCTGTCTCTGCATCGCGTGACTCGGATCGGTTCCATGTTGTCGCTCGGAACGGTAACGGTGGCGCTGTCGACCTGGGCGGTCGAGGTTCCAGCGGCACCACTGCAGACCGCGCTGCTCCATCATCCGCTCGGCTTTGTCATCAACGAGCTGTGGATCAGCCGTCATCCACCAACAGCTCTTTCGCAAGTCGGTGTCGGCGTGGGCATCGCGGCGGCGGCAACCCGTGAACGCGGTCCAGAAGGAATCGGTCCGGGCGCGGGCGCAGGTGATGGCCCACCGATGGGAGAAGATGTACCCGAGCCGCCCTCGATGGAAGAAGAGTCGGGTGCCAACACCCCTTCTGTGGTGGATTTGGCGCGACCCGTGATGGCACTTGGCTCGCCGCAATTTGCCTATTCAGCAAGCGAGCGGCCGATCAAACGGAGCAAGCCGACGGTCAAAGGGCCGCTCAACGTGGTGATCTTGCTGCTGGAAAGCACCGGCGCGGACTATGCACTAGAGCCGATGCCCAGCGGGAAGCTGGCGATGCCGTTTCTGCGTTCGCTCGCCGACAAGGGGTTGTGGTTGCGCAATCACTTCTCGGCGGGGAACTCCAGCCCACGAGGCATCTTTTCGCTGATGTCGGGACTCTACGTGATGCCCGAGGTTGGTATCTGGGATGTGCGCAAGGACGTCTACCTACCGTCGCTGCTGACGTATCTGGGACCAACGTATCAGCGCTTTCTGGTGACCCCCGCATCGCTCGACTGGTACTTCCCGCACTCGTACATGCAACACGGCGGGTTTCAGGAGCTCCTTGGCTATCACAACCTGCCGATTCGCAAGAACGCGCCCGGAGGTCGGGCCCACGCCCGCGATGAAGCGGAGACGGTATCGGCGTTTTTGCAGAAGCTCGCCACCGCCGCCAGCCGCCCCGAGCCTTTTGTCGCGGTCTATTACAGCTTCCTTGCTCACTGGCCATATCCCGATTACGGCAAGGAATCTCACGTCGCTGAGCCCACGCGACCGCTCAATCTGTACTACAACAACCTGCATTACCTAGACGGACAGCTCGAGCGCATCTACAAAAAAGCGGAGGAACTGGGACTGCTCGACAAAACGGTGTTTGTGATCGTCGGAGATCACGGCGAGGCGTTCGGCCAACATCCGCACAACTACACCCACTCGCGACAGAGTTTTAACGAAAACTATCGGACCCCTGCGCTGCTGCTGCACCCGCAGATTTTTGCCCCGCGAGTCGTCACCTCTCCGACCAGCCATGTCGACATGTTGCCGACACTCCTCGATGCACTCGGCCGCCCGTACGATCCGCAGCATGTGCAAGGCGAGTCGCTGTTTCAGGACCGATTCCGTCGCAAATACATCTTTCTATATGGCAACGAAGACACGTCATCGTCGATTGGCGAGGATCTCGTGAAGGTGCAGGTATCCTTCCGCGACGGTTCGTGCTGGGCGTATGACTTGCAGACTGACCCCGGCGAACGCAAGCGACTTGGCTGCGGATCTTATCGTGTCCAGTACGACGCGCTCATGGCATACCGGAAGCAGCAGCAGCGAGCGTTACGCCAGTACAACGCCGTCTTCCGCCGTGAGATCAGCCAGCCCAGCGTCCCCACTGACGCGCCCCCCCCAACGACGTAGAGCGCCACGCCGTTGTAAGACCAAGTCTTGTCTCTGCCGTGCCTTACGCGGTACATCGGCGTAACGGAGGTAGGGACGATGACGACCTGCGGTCGCTCGCAAGCTTGGGCACTGCCAATCGTACTGTGGGCCACGGCCCAGCTCGCCGGGTGCACGGAGCCGGCTGCACCACCTGACCCCGGGCGGGTGACGTTGCATCGGCTAAACCGCGACGAGTACAACCACACGGTCCGCGACCTGCTCGGGACCAGCCAGCGCCCGGCCGACCAGTTTCCGGCGGATGATATCGGGTTTGGGTTCGACAACGTCGCGCAAGTGCTCAGCATGTCGGCCCCGCACATCGAACGCTACCTGCGGGCGGCCGAGTCACTCGCTGATGAAGCGCTGCGGCCGGACGGCTATCCACTCGGTCTCACGCTCCAAGTCGGTGATGTCGAGGTGCGCTACCGGCGGCGCAACCACATCTTCTTCGCCAGCAACTCAACCTTGCCGCTGCGCGTGGAAGTCCCCGGGACCGGTAGCTATTCCATCTCCGTGAACGCATTTGGGGAACAGGCACCGCCCGAACCAGCCGCACTAATCGTGGCTGTCGACGGAGTGACCGTCCGGACCGTCTCGATCACCGCAGTGGAGTCGAATCCCCAAACGGTGCAGCTTGAGCTGCCGCTCACCGCGGGGACGCACATGATCAGCTTTGGCTTTGGCAACGACCTGTATGTGCCGGACCCGGACCCCCAAAAGACGCTCGACCGCAACTTGGGAGTGTTCTGGTTTCGGCTCTACGGACCCACGACAGCCAGCCCGGAAAACAGCATTCGCCGTCGAGTCATCACCTGTACCCCGAGTAGCGCCGACCTAACCGAGTGGAAACACTGCGCGGACCACATTCTGTCCCGGCTGGCCCGCCGTGCCTTCCGTCGCACTGTCACAGTCGACGAGATCAGCGAACTTCGCAAGCTCGCCGAAGCGGCCTGGCAGTCCGGGGACGACTTCCAAGCAGGTCTGCGTCCGGCGCTGATGGCGACTTTGCTGTCACCCCACTTTTTGTTTCGGGTCGAGCTCGATCCAGATCCGACCTCGCTGAAGCCGCACAAACTGAACGACTTCGAACTGGCGTCGCGGCTATCGTATTTTCTGTGGAGCAGCATGCCGGACGATGAGCTGCTGCGCGTCGCCGAGCAGTCACGCCTCTCTGATGACAATGCGGTGCTGCTCAGTCAGGTCACACGCATGCTGGACGACTCGAAGGCCGAGTCGCTGCTAACGCGATTTGCTAGTCAGTGGCTTCAGCTCGATGGCGTAGAAGCGGCCACGCCGGATACCAAGCGCTTCCCGATGTGGACCGACAAGCTGCGCGCCGACATGAAGCAAGAGACCCGGCTGTTTGTGCGCGAATTTTTACCGCTTTGGGGAAGCCGAGAGCTGGGCCTTACCCGACTCGTCACCGAACCAATGACGTATTTGACAACCGACCTCGCACGGCACTACGGAATCCCTGGACCCTCGCCGGACGTACCGTGGGAAGAGACCAGGCTGCTTGGAACCGCACGGCGCGGACTGCTGACGCAAGGCAGCGTACTCACGATGACCTCGTATCCGGGACGAACTTCGCCGGTCAAGCGCGGCAAGTGGATTCTGGAGCAGCTCTTGTGCTCGCCTCCAGCACCGCCACCGCCCGGAGTTTCCACGGATCTGGGGTCGACGATGAGCAGCGGTAGCATCCGGCAGCGGCTCGAGGAACACCGTCGCAAGCCCGAGTGTGCAGGCTGTCACCGCTTGATGGATCCGCTTGGCTTCGGGCTTGAAGCATTCGACGCGATCGGAGCCTTCCGGCAGAGCGATGACGGCCAACCGATTGACTCTTCGGGTGAATTGCCAAACGGTGAGCGTTTCAGCGACAGCGCTGGACTAGCAACGCTGCTGGCGCAAGATCCACGGCTATTGACCTGTGCGGTGCGGAAGCTGTTTACCTACGCCATCGGTCGAGCACCAACCGACGCTGATGCGGGGCGTGTGGAAACGCTGACAGCCGAACTCAGCGAGAACGGTGGGATGTTGCGCCGATTGGTTGGTGCTCTGGTGTTGTCGGATGCTTTTGTGTCCCGTCGCGGAGAAGCAGAAGAAGGAACCGTGCCATGAATCGCCAACTCAACCTCTCCTCTCGTCGTCAGTTCCTTCGCGGCAGTGGAGCCATGCTCGCGCTGCCTGTTCTCGAAAGCGCGCTGCCGAGATGGGCTCGGGGTGTTGAAAAAGCGCCGCAGCGACTGCTTTTTTACTTTGTTCCAAACGGCATGCACATGCCCGCTTGGACGCCAAGCACAGAGGGGACCGACTACGAGCTCACTCCGATCCTCAAGCCGCTCGAAAAGCTCCGCAGCGAGCTGCTCGTGATCTCGGGGTTGAGCAACATTCCCGGTCGTCCTGATGGTGCGGGCGATCATGCCGGTGGTACCAGCGCCTTTTTGACCTGTGCGCACGCGCTCAAGAGCGAAACCGAGCTGCGACTCGGGGTGTCCGTCGACCAACTAGCGGCAAGCAAGCTCGGGCAAGGTACCCGGTTCGCTTCTTTGCCGCTCGGGATGGAGGGTGGCGCATCAGTGGGTGGTTGTGACTCCGGTTACTCATGCGCCTATAGCCAAAACATCTCATGGATTGGACCCAAGACGCCGCTTGCCAAGATCGCTGGCCCGCAGCTGCTGTTCGACCTGCTGTTCCAAGACGGCACCCAAGCCAAAGGATCGGCGGAAAAACGGAATCGACACCGGCAGAGCGTGCTCGACTATGTGCTGCGCGACGCGCAATCGTTACGAGTTCGGATAAGCCATAGCGACCGAGAAAAGCTCGATGAGTACATGCACTCGATTCGAGAAGTCGAACAGCGACTTCAGACGCTGAGCTCGGGCTGCGACACGCCCAAGCCGCCCACCGATGACGTACGCATCGTCGAGCAGCTCAAAGCCATGAGCGATTTGATGGTGCTTGCGCTGCGCTGCGACCTGACGCGGGTGATGACGTTTATGCTCGGCAATGGCGGCTCGAATCGACCATACGATTTTCTGCCTGACGTAAAAGGCGCGCACCACGAGCTATCTCATCACCGCAACCAACCGAGCATCCAAGCACAGCTCCAGAGCATTGATACCTGGGAGGTAGAGCAGTTTGGTTATCTTCTCAGCCTGCTCAGAAGCACCAAGGACCGTGATGGCTCGACGCTGCTCGACAGCACGCTTGTGATGTTTGCAAGCGAAGTCGCAGATGGGAACTCGCACGATCACACCGGGTTGCCGGTGCTGCTCGCAGGACGGCTCGGTGGGACGGTGCGACCAGGGCGGCACCTCCGCCGCACTGAGCCCATCGCCAACCTCTACACCAGCATCTTGAATGCTGTCGGGGTACCCAGTAGCAAGTTCGGTGAGGATGGCACTGGGCCGCTGCAAGGGCTCAGCTAATCAGGTAAGACCGGGCTTCTGGCCCTCGTCCCATTCGATGGTCGTCGCCCCAAGGGTCAGCCGATCACCGGGCAGAATCGCTTGCGCACCGCTAATGCTGCGACCACTGCGCTGCCACAGCACCGCCTGAGGACCGTACCACCACAGATCCTGGTTTTCTCCGTGGACGCGAATGGAGCCCCAGCGCACCGCTGAGTCTGCGCTCGGTGGCACGATTCCGATCACCGGATCACCGAGAGCAAACTCCTTCCAGGTCAGCAGCGTGGCCGGGAAATTGCCGTGATACTCGTCGACGCGACGCAGCACCGCACCACCACCCTTAAGCAGCCGAATTTCCAGCGTCAGCACCGGACCCAGTCGAATCAACTGCCCATCGGACAACGAGACCTGCGTGCCAAGCGCCAACCGCCGATCGTCGACAAACGTGCCGTTTAGGCTGCGCAGATCTTCGATGAGAAGTTTGCCGTTCACGATGAGCAGTCGAGCGTGTTGCCGACTCACTCCGTGAGTAATCGAGTCGTTATCGGGAGACGGAAACGCCCGGCAGACGATGTCACAGTCACGATGCTTGCCGAGAAGCACCTGCTGCGCCGAGAGAATGTCGATCGCTTCACCCGAATTGCCCACGAAGGCGAGCAGTCGCCGATGGCCTTGAGCAGAGTTTGCAGCCTCCGCAGGAACGGGTGCTGGTGCGGCGGCCGAAGTCGCGGGTTGCGCGGTCGCAGCCGGAGCCGCTTTGCGAGCGCCCCATCCCTCGATGGTACGTGCGTTCGCTGGCTCGGCACGCTGATCGGCGGGACGCGGTGCTGGATCGACTGCCCCCATGGCCGGAAGGGTCGTCCGCAGTGCCTGAGGGCCCGGCTGCATCGGCTCGATCTTGGCCATCTGCTGCGCCGGAGGTTGAGTCGCTCGAATCGCCCCTGGAACCGGTGGTGGTGGTCCGCCCGGTCGACGCTGTGGCGGTGGTGGTGGAGCAGTCGGCGCAGCCGCCGGAGGTGGAGAAACCGGCTTATGTTCTGCTTGGCGCAGACCGCTGGTCGAGGCTCTCCCCGACTCACCGAAGATCGGCAGCGGCTGAGCGTCCATGGCACGCACAAACTCTTCGATATAGGCCCGGGCCGAGGGAAAACGCTCGGTGGGCTGCTTGGCCATCGCCTTTTGGAAGAACTGATCGAGCGGGTGCCCAGCGGGGATGCTCGGAACAAAGTTGTTCAGCGGCGGCACCGGATTGCGCTTGTGCATCAGAACGAGCTGAACGCGATCCTCATGTTTAAACGGAGGCCGCTTGGCGACGGCGATGTAGAGGATCACACCGAGAGCGTAGCGGTCGGTCGCGGCATCCACCGTTGGACCGAAGACCTGCTCAGGGCTCATGTACGTCGGCGAACCAACAGCGACGCCGACAGCGGTGAGTTTGTCGTTGTCCTCCATCGGCCTTGCCAAACCGAAGTCAAGCAGCACTGCTCGCCGACCATCACCATCCGGTGCCACCATCACGTTGTCCGGCTTGACGTCGCGATGGATAATTCCCATCGATGCAGCACGATCGAGCACGTCAGCGACAGGATTGAGCAGCTCGGCGATCTGCCGAGGCGACTCCCGAGCGAGCACATTGTGCAGACTTTCGCCCTCAATGTACTCCATCGCAATCCAGAGCACTTTGTCCGGAGTCTCGCCGAAGGCATAAATCGCTGCGGTATGGTGGTGGATGAGGCGCGCCGCCAGCCGAGCCTCTCGACGAAAACGCTCCACGTAGGAAGCATCACGCGACAGCTCCGGATGCATCAGCTTGACGACCGTATGCCGTCCGAGAGTCGTCTGCTCCGCAAGGAAGACCTCGCCGCAGCCGCCTTCGCCAATCTTACGGATGAGGTGAAACTGATCCCCGACCTTTGCGCCGGGACCTAACTTGGCCACCTGACTACTCTATCACAGAGTTTGGCGATCTTGTTCGGCTCTTCGGGAAAGGCTCGAAGTCACGGTTCTGGCCGGTGATTTCTCGTCTGGAGTTGCGTTGTGGAAGTGGCCGTCCTGCGCAGGTTTTGCGGCAGGAACACTCGGCTCATCGGCGGGATTGCAGCGCTCCAGCAGTTCCTTGCCGGGACGAAAGTCGGGCACCAGTCTCGCTGGAATGGCGATGGCCGCACCAGTCTGCGGATTACGGCCGACGCGGGCCTTCGCACGACGGAGACTAAACGTGCCAAAGCCACGCAGATCGACCGTATCGTCGCGAACCAGCGCTGCCGCCAGTTCCTCTAACAGATCTTCGATCACCGCTTGCGCTTTGCCGCGTGGCAGTTTGTGTTTCTGCGAGAGACTGCTCACCAAGTCTGCTTTCTTCATCGGCCACTCACTTTCCAGACAGCGTCGGGAGCTTTTTGCCAACGGCATCCGGAATCTGCAAGGTCACGTCGCCACTCGCGGTGAGCTGACACGACAGCCGCAGCTTGGTGATGAAGTAGGTGTTCCCAAGGTGGAATTTTTCAGCTTTGGTTACGGGCGGTAGCGAGTCCTCACCGGCCAGCACTTTGACTCGGCACAACCCACACGAGCCTCGGCCCACGCAAGCCGTCGGGAGCATGATACCGGCGCGACGAGCGGCGACAAACACCGTCTCCTCGGCGCTGCATTCGATGGTTTTGGAATGGGGTTCAAACGTAATCCGGGGCATCGGCAGTCACTTTGGTCATTGCACAGGCAGCAGCACTCCCGTCGAGATGCTGCTACTTGGGATCCTCTACCGCGTCGACGTAGGCATTCTCGATGTCTTCGGCGGTGAGGATGAGCTTGCGCAGCTGCTTGTCAATCACGGGGCGCGTCATAATAGCCCACACCCATTCACCTGGGCCGATCTGTTCGCGACCGCGTAGCCCGATCGGCACATCGAGAAGAAACGAGACCTGCGTTGGTCGGCCAATGTCGTACGGCTCATCCAGTCGAATCTCGAAACGGCCATTGCCAAGATCCTTTTCGACAAGAATGTGGCTAAGCACTGGGATTCCATCAGCAAACGGCCAGCGACCCTCCCTCGCCACCGACCGCAACGTGCTGCGACCGGCCAGATGAATCGGATTCCACTTGGCTTTGCTGATGATGCGCGGCGGACCTTTGATCCGATCCACGAATCCCGATCCGAGCACTTTGTCGCGAAACTCTGGCGGCAAATAACTTCCTGAGCCGTGCGACGACACACTGGCGAAGCAAAGGAAAACCATATCACCGACGTTCCCCGAAAAAGTCTTGCCGTCGTGGGTCTTCATCTCTTTGGCCCCAAACGACACGTTTCCGACTCTGGCTGCGATCTGATAGGTTTCCACTGACTCGTCGTCGTCGAATCCACTCTTGGCGGGAATCTTGACCGACTTTTTCGCAATGATCTTGCCGTAGTCACCCCGAAACGTGTGTCCGCCTTCGCCGGGCCTTCGATTCGTCGGATCGAGTGAGATCGGACATTGCTCTCCAATCCGAAAATCGAGGGTTCGGAGGTACTGGTTGAACCGCTCCCGCGCCAATCGCTGTCCGTCTATCAGGCCGCCCGGCGTGAGCTTGAGCGTGGACACCAGCGTCTCAAAACGCTTTTTTAGCTCAATAAAGCGCGCCACGTTGCGCTCGAAGTCTTCGCCGTTGGCGATCTTCTGAATGACGATGTCGCGCTCCGCCAAGATCGACCGGCTCTCATCGATTGGCTGCGGTGCGGCAGCCACAAGGACGGGCAATACCAAAGCAAGTAGAAGTCGTCGCATGCTCCTCTCCTAATCGCTCGGCATCAGGACCATATAGGTTGTGCGCATGGAGCGCGCCGCAGCCGCATCGATCTTTTCGGCGTCAGCAATGTGGCGCTTCATCGCCGCAAAGTCGCCCAGCATCATGTCGGCCACCAGGATTCCCTGCATCGCACCAATCGAAGGTTTGTCGATGCTCCGTTGACAGGCCTCGTAAAGTCGCTGGGCCTCCCGATACTGGTGTCTTGCGGAATAGACGCTCGCCAACTGGCAAAGATCCCAAGTCACCACCGCTGGATGCTCCTTCAGGAAGTCGGCAAGCTTCTGTTTCCCCTCAGCCGTCAGGCGCTTTTGCTCAATCGCCTGCACCACCATCTGTCGCGTGGGCTCGAAAAATGCACTGCTCGGAGCACGCTGCATGAACGCCTCTCCATCGCGCAGCACCGAGTCCCAGTCCCGCATCTGCATGCTCGTGCTGATCAACATCAGCGAGGCATCATCGAATAACCGAGTGGCGGGCGTCCCGGCCGGCAGACCATCCAGATAGGCACGAGCCTCACGCCGCAGCGCGTTGTAGCGACGAGAGCTTTGGAGCAATCGCAGCAATTGGCCAGTGGCCGCTTCGATCTTTTGATGATCGCTCGTGCTACCCAACTCTTTGCGAAGACTCTCGATGCGTTCGTCCGTGAGCCTCTTCTGCTCCGCCGAATACTTTTGCATCCGCTCTTCGAGAGCAACTAGGTCTTTGACCGCGTACGAAAAGTTCTGATCCATCGCCACCGCCGACGACAGCAGCACCACGCGCTGTTCATCGGTCTCAGCAACAGCCGCTTGGCCGTACAAATCCAAGGCTTCCATCGTCTTTAGGTCGGGCCGACTGTCCGATCCATCGACCACCTGTTTGGCAAGCAGCGGCAGTCCGGAGGAGCGCAACAGCTCAGCGGTAACCCGATCTTGCAGACGGAAAAACTGCTTGACGGTACCGTCGACTTTCGCGCTTCCAATGACCTCGCTCGTCTCTACGCGAACAAAGCGGGCGGTGAGTCGAATCTGGGCTGACTCTTCCTGATACGCGCCGATCACCATCACCGATGCGCCGACCACCTTGCCGAGCTTGGCCGCCGTGTCGTCTTCAACCTCTTTCAGGTTTCCCTGAAGACGCATCTCTTTGATGATCTTGTCGAGGCTGCCACGCTCCACAATGCGCACGCCGGACAGGCTTTTGAGGTCACTCGCAACCACCTCCCGGATCGCTTCGCCAATATGAGACTTCGCCTTGCCGGTCAGATCCCGAAACGGCATGACAGCGATCGTCGGTGGCGGCTTGGCGGATGCAGATCCGGCCAGTAGCGACGCGATGATCAGCGCCAGCAGCGGCGCGCCCCATAGCTTCACTTTGCACATGGAAACACGGTACCCAAGGGGCCAAGGCTTCTCAAGCATGGGACGAGGGTGCCGAGGATTCGGGCAGCCGTCCGGTGTAGAGCGGGGCGTCCTTGGGGATCGCTTGTTCCCACTGCCCGACAATGATCGAAGCCATGCAGTTTCCGAGGACATTCACCATGGTGCGCGCCATGTCCATGACCGCGTCGACTCCAAGGATGGTCGCAATCCACTCAACCTTCAGTCCATACGTTGCACAGGTCGATGCCAGCACCACCAACGAGGCCCGCGGGACCGCCGCCACGCCCTTGCTCGCCAGCAGCAGCGTCAGCATCATCTCGATCTGAGTCGTGGGTGACAGATACTTGCCAGTCGCCTGTGCAATAAATAGCGACGCTAACGCCAGATACAGCGTTGAGCCGTCGAGGTTGAAGCTGTACCCCGCCGGCAACACGAAGCCCACAATGTGCGATGGCACCCCCAGTCGCTCCATTGTCGCAATCGCCTTTGGCAGCGCCGACTCCGAACTGGTCGTCGAAAATGCCAGGAGCAATGGCTCTCGCAATTCACGCAGTACCAGACTGATGCGCACCCCTGTGATCAGCTTGACGGCGATCAGCAGCAGCGCCACAAACACGATCAGCGCCAGGTATAAGGCCAGCACCAGTTTACCAAGCTGAACCATTACCCCCGGGCCTTGGGTACCGACGGCCACTGCCATCGCAGCAAACACCCCAAACGGAGCAAAGCGCATCACGTATTCGGTCAGCTTAAACATCGCCTCGGCGACCCCACGAAGCACCGCCAATACCGGCTTCCCCTTGTCACCGATCGCCACCAGAGCCATCGCAAACAGCAGCGAGAAAAACACGATCTGCAAGATCGAGTTGTTGGCCATGGCATCAATCAGGCTGGTCGGCACCACCTGCTCGAAAAACGGCTTGCTGGCTGGCGTTGGAAAGCTGCCGGTACCACCCACTGCTCCAAGTCCCGGCTTGAGCGTGTTCGCCACGCCCAGGCCAATGAACAACGCAGCAGCCGTCGCCACCCAAAACCAGAGCAGCGCTTTGAGGAGCAACCGCCCGATGTGCTTCTCGCCCGCTCCCGCCAGTCCGACGACCAGTGTCGAAAAGATGATCGGCGAAACCAACATCTTGATGAGTCGAATGAACGTCTTCGACATCCACTCTAGCGACGAAGCTTTGGGCATCCATCCCGGCGGCTGAAGGCCTTGACCCAGGTGGCCGCCGAGATACGCACCAACCGCCGATCCGAAGATCAGCGCCACGATGATCCACGTCGTCAGGCCTGGCTTCTTCATGAGCCTGCCACCTCGCCAAGATAGTCTCGCGGCCGAAGGAACGCCGCGAGCTGCGCTTCCTCGCTATCTGGATCGGGTCGAAAATCGTATTCCCAGCGAACCAGCGGCGGCAATGACATCAGGATCGACTCGACTCGACCATCGGTCCTCAGACCAAACACGGTGCCACGATCGTAGAGCAGGTTGAACTCCACGTAGCGACCACGCCGATAAAGTTGAAAGTGACGCTGACGCTCGCCAAAGGGTAGATCTTTGCGCCGCTCGACGATGGGAAGATAGGCCGGCAAAAACGCGGCACCAGCATCTTTCCAAAACGAATGGACCGACGGAACATCCGCTTGGAGGTAGTCAAAAAAGATGCCACCAACGCCGCGTGTTTCTTGGCGATGGCGCAGATAAAAGTAGTCGTCACACCAGGACTTGAAGCGCGGATAGTAGCTTGGATCATGCCGTTCACAGGCCCTCGCAAGCTGGCGGTGAAAGTGCGCGGCATCATCGAAAAACGGGTAGTACGGGGTAAGGTCCGCCCCGCCGCCAAACCACGCCGTCCGACCTCGTCTCAAAAATCGGAAGTTCGCATGTGTCGTCGGAACGTACGGATTATGGGGATGCAAAACCAGCGACACGCCGGTCGCAAAGAAACTCGGACCATCACCGGGGAGCGCGCTCTGCATCTCCTCGGTCAACTCACCATGGACGACCGAGGTATTGACGCCCGCCTTTTCAAAAACGCGACCCTCGCTGAGGATGCCAGTCAGTCCGCCCCCACCACCTTGCCGCTGCCATGAGTCGAGCCGAAATGTCGCTTGTCCGTCGATTCTCTCGATGGCGGAACAGATCTCGCGCTGTAGAACCTGCACGGTATCGCTGACTGAGTGCGCCAAGCCATCCAGATCAAAGCCATCGCTCACAGGTCGCAGCAGCCTCGACGCCGAGCGCTCACTCGACTCTTTCGCGATCTCCGCCTTGGTGGTCGTCATTGCTGCATTCTGCCACACTCGTCGCCAAGGCCGCGCTGCCGCGTTGACCCGGCTTTCCGCTTTGTGTTAGAAGCGCCCCCGCATGTCCGCACGAAGGGTGATTGGCGTCATTGGTGGTTCCGGTCTGTACGAGCTCTCGGGGCTCACCAACGTACATGAACAAAAGGTCGAGACTCCCTTCGGGTCTCCATCGGATACGCTGCATATTGGTGATCTCGACGATGTTCGGCTGGTGTTTGTGCCTCGGCACGGGCGCGGTCATCGGTTGACGCCGAGCGAAGTGCCCTACGCAGCCAACATCCACGCGCTCAAGCAGCTTGGCGCAGAGTATGTGCTGTCGGTGTCTGCGGTCGGTTCGCTCCGCGAGGAGATCCACCCCGGCCATGTGGTGCTGCCCGACCAGCTTATCGATCGCACCCGCTCCGGACCACGACGCAACACCTTCTTCGGCGAAGGGGTCGTTGGACACATCGCCTTCGCGGAACCGTTCTGCCATGACCTTCGCAACGTCCTCCTCGGTGCAGTGCAGGGATGCGGAACCACGGTCCATCCCCACGGTACGTTGGTTGTGATGGAAGGCCCGGCATTTTCGACCCGAGCCGAGTCTCACCTATATCGTTCCTGGGGTGCCCACATCATCGGCATGACGGCACTCCCCGAAGCCAAGCTGGCCCGCGAAGCAGAGCTTTGTTATGCAACGCTGGCACTGTCCACCGACTACGACTGCTGGCGGGCCGAAGAGGAAGCCGTCTCTGTCAATGCAGTGGTCGCAGTTCTCAAGCGCAACATTGAGCTGGCTCGTGAAGTCGTCCGTCGCGCCGCTCTGCTGATCGCCAAGACCCCTCCCCGAACCTGCGCGTGCAGCCGAGCCATCGAGCACGCGGTCATGACCCACGAAATCGCGCCGCGTGACTATGCGCGGATGCAGCTCATCATCGGTCGCCACATCCCGCCACCAACGCAGTAAGATGGGATTTCTGCGACACAATGCGTTTGGCTTCGACGGCCACAAGGAGCGCCTTTGAGTTCTCAGCTTGATCTGCTTGTCGTTGGTTCGGTTGCTCTCGATACCATCGAGACCCAGGCGGCTACCCGCACCGAGGTTCTCGGCGGTTCGGCGTCGTACTTCACGGCGGCTAGCTCGTTTCTGACGTCGGTTGGATTGGTAGCAGTGGTTGGCGACGACTTCCCCGAAGAACACAGCCAGTTCCTCCATCGCCTCGGCGTCGATACCCAGGGCATCGAGCGCCACACCGGCAAAACCTTCCGCTGGCATGGCCGTTACTCCGAAGACTTCAACAAGCGAACCTCGATTGACACGCAGCTCAACGTGTTTGCCGGGTTCGAGCCCAAGCTCAGCGCAGCCCACGCAGCGGCGCGGCTTTTATTCCTGGGCAACATCGATCCGGTGCTGCAGCTTCGGGTGCTCGAGCAGATGAAGAACGTCGAGCTGGTCGGCCTCGACACCATGAACTTCTGGATCAACGGCAGTCGCGAGGCCCTGCTCAAGGTGCTGCGGCGGGTCGACTTCCTGCTCCTGAACGATGAGGAAGCGCGTCTTTTGTCGGGACGGCACAACCTGGTCCATGCAGCACAGGCGATTCAGCGGCTTGGTCCCAAGAACGTTGTCGTCAAACGGGGCGACGCCGGAGCGCTGCTGTTCCATGACGAGCACATCTTCGCCGCCCCTGCTCTGCCGCTGACCGAGGTCGTCGACCCAACCGGTGCCGGTGACAGCTTTGCGGGCGGCTTTATGGGCTATCTGTCACGAACCTGGCGCGGCGGTCACCTCGACGGTGCATTCGTACGGCGAGCCATGATCTGCGGCAGCACGATGGCAAGCTTCTGCTGTGAAGACTTCAGCCTCGATCGTTTCCGTGCCTTGACCCACCCGATCATCGACAGCCGCTTCCGCGCCTTCCGTCAGCTTACCCACTTCGAAGATCTCGTCCTGTAGCGCGTCATGGCCCGTCCGCAGCCCAACCTGACTGGCACCCTGCCACCGCGCTATTACGGCACCGAGTGGCAGCCGCCCTGTCGCCACGATGAAGAGACGGCACTGCGACTGGCCTCGCCCCAAGCGATCGTCGAGCTGCTCCGTCCCCTGCTCGATGAGCGTCGAGCGGCCCGGCTGGATGAGGTTGCAGCCTCGCGGCTTGGCGGAGTTGTGGTGGTACTCGAAGATCTGCACGATCCCCACAATGGCGGCGCGGTGTTGCGAAGCTGCGAGGCGATGGGCATCCGCGAGGTCAACATCATTGCCTCGCGCGAACGATTCCGAGTCTCCGAAAAAGTCACGCAGGGAGCCGACAAGTGGCTTGATGTCCTCGAGCACAAGTCCACCGAAGCTGCTCTTTCGACGCTCCGCCAGCGTGGCTTTCGGCTCGCGGCAGCCGTGCCAGGCGTGACCACGCAGCTTACTGATCTGGACCCACTTACCCCGACCGCGCTGCTGATGGGAAATGAGCACGCCGGCCTCACCAAAGAGGCGCGTGCGTTCTGCGATGTCGAGTTTGCGATTCCGCTGCACGGCTTTTCCGAGAGCCTGAACCTATCGGTGGCCACCGCCCTATGTACCTTCTCGATGACCTCGCGGCGGCGAGCGGCGCTGGGACGGCGTGGGGATCTCGACGAGGCTGGGCTGTGGGATCTGCGCGCTCGTTACTACTTGCGTGATGTCCGTGGGGCTCTCACCATCGTCCGCCAGCGCCTCGCCTCCTAGCCCTGCCTCGGTCTTCACCGCGTTGGTCTTCTGCCGCTGTTCATCCTGTCGATAGCCCCGTTTGGCAAAGCCGCCTTTGCGGCCAATTTCGACCATATGCTCCCGGTTGCTTGCGGTCTTCGCTCCGCCCTTCTTGCCGGCCTCGCGGGCCTGTTCTGATGTGAAGCGGTGCGCTAGCCCATAAGCATGTGCTGCCACACCACCACTGCGTGCTAGCTCGCGGTGAGCATCACGATCCATCGCGGCAAAGCCACGATGCAGCTTGACCCGAGGTGCCGCCCGATCTTCATCGACCTGGTTCACTTCTCGTCGGTGCTCTTCGCCCTGGGGGTCTTGTACGGATGAGTTTGTTTCGTTTTCTGGTGTCATGTTGAGCAGTCCTTTGCGAAATGGCTCTGCCCATCTGTCAATCAAATAAACCGCTGCTGCGTCAACCCAAATCAACCAAATTTGTCGATTTATTGTTAATTAATAAAATACCTATGTTGATTTAACTAAATATACATAGTCCCGTAATTTTACTTCATGAAGTGATTTGCCCTGGTCTGCCACGAAATACCAATCACGAGGGCGAACACCGGAACAAGCGGTCCCACCCGGTGGGCGCACTGACGCCTCTGCGCAAGGCTTGGCGGCAACGAGCGCGGGTGAGGCACCACAGCTCGTCGTCGCGGGCCCGAGCCGCAAGGTTGACTGACGTGTGGACAGGAAAGGTGAAATCGGAACGGGGAGAGGGAAACGAAAGTCGAGGGTTAGCGCAGCGAAGCCGTCGACGACAAGTGACGGGTAGTTTCTACGGAGAGTGACTACGACTTGGCGCTGTCTGAGCCGTCGGCACTCGTCGGAGATTGTGCCGATGGAGGGGAAGCGGGAGGCTCACTGGGAGCAGAGGCTGGGGAAACGGCGGCCTGTGCCGGCTGCCGCAACACGTACACCCACAGCAACAGGCCGATCAAGGTCACCGCGATTGCCGCGTACTGCGCCGGGGTCAGCCCGAATGTGCGTGGATCAGCCCCGATGCCATCACGGACTCGCAGTCGATCCATCGCGAAACGAATCGGCCCATACAGCGTCGCGATCGAGGCCACAAACACGCCCAGGCGTGGCTTGATGGTTCCCCACAACAGGTAGCCACCGGCCAGTGCGGCCGCAAACAGTCCCTCCTCGAAACCCATATCGTGCCGACGGAACTCGGCCCCGATGTGGACCAAACCGCTGCCCTTTGGCGCACAGTGGGCCATCGGACAGGGGTAGTCGACGCCCAGGAAGTACAGCGGATCAGAGGTGGCCATCAGCTCGCCGGGATGATCGTGGGCGACGTAGCAGCCCATCCGGCCAAAGAACCACCCCGTCGCCAATCCGTATGCCAGCGAGTCTGCGTAGGGCATCACCCGCTCACCGCTGCGACGACACCATACAAACAGCCCGAGCACCGCACCCGCAAAGCCGCCCATCGAAGACAGGCCCGACCGCGGATCCGCAAGTGCCCGCAACATCGCTCCCGTCGATGGATGCGTCTGGTAAATCAGCACGTCCGAGAAATGCGACACCAAAAATCCGGTGAGCAGCGACCAGAAGATCATGTTCTTGACCTTCTCTTCATCGAGGCCCAGGACTTTGCCTCGTCGAATCGTGAGCCACGAACCAACCAAAATACCCGTCGCAACCAACACACCGAAGGGATGAATCGCCAACGAATCATCGATCAGTGGCAGCGAGGGCAACTGCGGATAGGGAATCAGCGCCGAAAGCATGTGTGGGCAGCATAAACCAAGGCCGGGCCGGAACAAGACCCGTTTGTGACCCATTTGGTACAGCGCTCTTCGCGAACAGCTCGGTCAGCATCGATGAATCCCCACAACAGGGTCGGGCGAAGCGGGTATGATAAACGCAATGTGCTCTGCCGTTTGCTCGCCTGTCCTGGGTCTCCCTCCACCTTCGATTCGGAGCCGGTAACGGCCGCATCGCCTTCATGAAGCGTGCCACTGCCCTTCTGCTGATCGTATCGATCATCAGCTTGCTCCTCACCGGGCTGGGGCTGTCCTATCGACTGCTACGGCTCGGGCTTGAAGCGGCACAAATGTCGACGGAGCAGCGGCTGATCGCGATTGGCTCGACGCTGTCGGAGTCCCTGGCCGGCGGAGCGGATGTCCAAATCCTGCCCACCGTTGTCCGCGACAATCAACTCGAGGCCGCCTATCTCTTAGACAAAAGACTCAGTCCAACACTGCTAGGCCGACCGATCAGTCTGCTGCGCGTCGATCCGGACCGGGCGCTGCGGGCACTACAGGGTCAGCCGCAGGTCTCGACCGCCTATCGCATCGAAGGAGAGGAGGAATCCCCAACGACGGCGGAGGTCCGTAGCGAGACCATGGTGCTGGCCGGTTACTTCGCGGTCCATTACAAAAACCGGACCGAACTCTTGGTCCTCGAGGCAGGTAAGGGATTCACCGATTTACCACTCCAACTGCGACGCTCAGCCCTGGCGTCCGCGATGGTGGCGGCGGTGCTCGCAGCCTTGGCCGCGCTCCTAACCGTGCAAGGCCTGCGCGCTGCTGCTCATCAACAGAAACTGCAAGCGCAGGCCGAGCGAGGCCAGGCCATTCGGCAAATGGCAGCGTCAGTGGCTCACGAGCTGAGAAATCCTCTCGGGACAATCCGGGCCGGTGCCGAGCTGCTTCGCGAACAGGCCGCGTCGAAAGAACTGGTGGATGACATCCTGAGCGAGGTCCACAGGCTGACCGAGTTGACGACGCAATTTCTAACATTTTCGCACGATTCACCTCTACAGGTGGCCAAGCTCGACATGGCGGTACTCTGCGACGAGGTGTGTAGTTCACTAAGCCTGCGGTTTCCAAACCCTGATCTGCACATCGAACGACGGGGAGACTCGAGCGCGGAACTCCACGGCGACGCCGCCAAGCTCCGTCAAGTGCTCTTGAATTTGGGACTAAATGCGATTCAAGCGATGGCGGAGCGCGGCCAACTCACCGTCACGGTGCGCTCGGTGAATGGAACAGGCGTCGAAGTGGAAGTAAAAGACAGCGGACCCGGCCTGTCACCGCAGGCGGCAGAGCATCTGTTCGAGCCGTTCTTTTCCACCAAAGCGCAAGGCACCGGGCTCGGCCTGTCCGTCTGTCGACAGATCACTGAAAAGCACGGAGGCTCGCTGCTGCTTGTGCCCTCTGACACAAGGACAGATGGGGCCACTGCGGGGGCCTGTTTTGTCCTTCGGCTCACCGCGCATCCTCCGGAGCGTAGCGACGGTATTCCATCAGAACCCAAGAGTAGATCGAATGAGACACATTCTCCTCGTTGACGATGAACAAAAACTCGGGCGCGTGCTGGCCACCGCGCTTCAATCTGCTGGTCACAGCATCGAGCGGGCCAGCACCGGCACCGAAGCGATCAAGAAATTGTCGACGATGAGGTTCGACGTGGTGCTGACGGACCTCAAGCTTCCCGATCTCAGCGGGCTTCAGATCCTTCAGCGCGTGCGCGAGCTGCCCGATGCACCGGACGTGATCATGATGACCGCCTATGCCACCGCAGAAACAGCGGTCGAGGCCATGCGGCTCGGGGCGGTCGACTATCTGATCAAGCCGTTTTCGATTGATGAGCTGCGGATCAAGATCTCGCGGCTGATGGGGCGACGGCAACTGCTGGAGGAAAACGGCAACCTGCAGGCACAACTCGAAAAGGCCCAGAGCGTCGAGAGTCTCATCGGTACCTCGGCACGGATGCGTGAGGTAATCGAGCAGATTCATCAGGTCGCAGCCACCGATGCCACGGTACTGCTGCTCGGTGAAAGTGGAACTGGAAAGACGGTGCTGGCCCGCGCCATCCACCACCAGTCCCGACGCCGCAACGGTCCGCTGTGCGAGGTTCACTGTGCCGCCTTGCCGTCGACGCTGCTGGAAAGTGAACTATTTGGTCATGAGCGGGGTTCGTTCACTGGGGCCATCGAACAACGCATCGGACACGTCGAAAAGTCAGACCACGGAACGCTATTTCTCGACGAGATTGGCGATGTTCCGCCCGCGATCCAAGTCAAGCTGCTGCGCTTCATTCAAGACCACCAGTTCCATCGCGTTGGCTCAAGTCAGCTCCGCACCGTGGACGTTCGCTTCATCTGCGCCTCGAATCGTAACCTCGCTCAAGCGGTGCGTGATCAGACCCTAAGGGAGGACTTCTATTACCGAATCAACGTCTTCCCCATCCAACTGCCCGCGTTGCGAGAGCGCAGCGATGACATCCCGAAGCTGGTACAGGATATTCTTTGCCGTCGCCACCCGCTGGTAAGCATCAATCAGGCGGCGCTTGATCTTCTGCAGCGCTATCCGTGGCCAGGGAACATCCGTGAACTGGAAAATGTCCTCGAGCGAGCCGCAATCCTCGTCGGGAATGGCCATCCGTCAGGCAGAAGCGAGATCTCCGTGGAACAGCTACCACGCTCGTTCGCCGAGGCTGCGCTACCCGTGACGTCTTCGGGCCTGCTGCATCCGGGGTTCTCGATCGATCGACTGGAAAAGGAACTGATCTATGAAGCACTGGCCCGCGCCTCGGGGAACAAGACCGAAGCGGCCAAGCTACTAGGAATTACCCGTCGACGACTCTATTCGCGGCTCAAGAGTATTGAGCAAGGCAACGAACCAGAGGAAAATCTGGCCGAGCCGACCGACGGAACCAAGCAAAATCCGAATCAATCATGAGTGATCCCAACGTTCCAACCCCCGTGGTTCCCTATCAACTCCACCCTTGGCACGGCATCTCACTCGGCGAGCGCGCTCCGGATATCGTCGCGTCCTTCATCGAGATGGTGCCCACCGATACGGTCAAGTACGAGGTCGACAAGCGCTCCGGCCACCTCAAGCTCGATCGGCCGCAGAAGTACTCCTCGCAGTGTCCCGCGCCGTATGGCTTTCTGCCGCAGACCTACTGTGGCCATCGCTGCGGAGAGTATGCCGGTCAAAAAACCGCCCGCACCGGCATCGTGGGCGACGGTGATCCGCTTGATATCTGTGTGCTCAGTGAACGAACCATCAACCACGGAGGTGTGCTCGTTCACGCACGGCCGATCGGAGGCTACCGGATGTTCGACGGCAACGAGGCCGACGACAAGATCCTGGCCGTGCTGGTCGACGATCCAGCGTACGGAGCATTCCGAACCATCGCCGACTGTCCACGCAGCCTGATCGAACGCCTACGTCACTACTTTCTGACCTACAAGGACATGCCGAGTCCAAGTGGACCCGGACCGTCGACTCGCCGGGTCGAGATCACCGACATCTACGACGCAGACGAAGCCCGCCACGTCATCGCGCTGTCGATTGCCGACTACCAGGCGAACTTTCGCCCGACTTGGTAAGCAGCAGCGTCCGCTTATAGTCGCGTCCCGAGTCGAGCAGCAGTGCTTCCACGCGATATCCCGCAAGCCGCAGTCGAATCGCCTTGTGCCCAATGTCTCGGGCCCGCACTTCTCGCCACGGCGTCCGCCCAAGAACCCTGCCCGCTTGATCGAGCACCTCAGCCCCGGGCGGCTCGGTTTGTAGCTGCCAAGTCACCATCGGCGACGCCGGCAACATCCACCACCCAAGCGCCGCCGCGACCACTGCCGCAAGCACCCCCATCCCAACCCACGAGCGCCGCCCCAATAGCACCCCGACCCGGCTCACCGGCTCCTCTACAAGCGGCCCAAACCCACTCGGCTCCACCTGCCGCAACTCCGCCAGCACCTCCCTCATCGAAGGCCGCTGAGCAGCCGATTTGGCCAGCATGCGGTGGATCAAGCTCGCTAGGTCGGGGGGGACCTCGGGAACCAGCGAGACAAGGGGCCTCGGCTCCTGCTGAACGATGCACATCACCAGAGCCAGACCTTGCAGTCCGGTGTACGCAAACGGAGTCTGCCCGCTGATCAGTTCGTACAGTAGCACTCCGAGTTGATAGACATCGGTTTTCGCCGAGATCGCGCCGTGGCCTTGGGAATCCAACTGCTCCGGTGCCATGTAGGGAATCGTTCCAGCAAACTGCCCTGGATCACTCTCATGCGCGAGCGGCTGTTGGGACGTCGTCAGCTCATTTCTAGGAACCACCGCAATCCCAAAATCCAAGACTTTGATCCGCTCCCCTGCCACCACCGCAGAGTCCACGGTAATCATCACATTCTCCGGCTTAGAATTGCAGGAAGGACTTCCCATCGAGAAGCAGCGCATCAGCGTACTCCTCGGGAAGTAGGAGGGAAGGAGAGGAGTGGCGGAATTGTTGGAAAACTCAGACGGGGGGAGCAACCTGCTTTAGGAGTCGTACCGTTTCCGGGGCAGCCAGCATCGGCGTGTACGCGGTATCGGCGATCCCAGAAACAACCTTGGTGATGTTGTGATCTACCTTGCCCGGCTCTGACCAAACACTGACCGCCGGCGCAGTGATGTACGCTGAAAATGCATGGTGTCCCGACCCAGGCCGCTCTCCGATCAAGTGAATGAGGGCCCGCGGCTTGGTCGGATCTGTCAGTCCAGCAAACAGCAGTTCTCCCGCTTGATAGCCGGCACGTACACGACCTTGACGAAGTACCAAGTGATCAGGAGCCGTACGGTATCCCGCAAGCATTAGTTCCTTGCGGAGCAGCGTCAGGTACGGCAGCAAGTGTCCATCATCCGATAGCGCATCGGAACAGAGTCCATCAGACACCAAGATCTGTACGTTGTATTGACCACCATGTCTCATCCGCATCGCTTGCAGCGCTGCAACAGAGCGCGCATCAAGCTGCTCTCCGGTAGGCGGGTGCCAGACGTAGTCCTTGCGATCTACCGACTGCGAACGAATCGGCTCAGCCATCGGAATCGCAGCAATGAAGGCCGGAGTGAACTCTGACCACAGCGTCTTTTTGGCATCATCATAGAGACGCCGAATTTCGTTGCTAAGCGCGGGCTCCATATCCCATGGTTTGGCACCACGACCCATTGCGATTGGGACTCCCCGGTCGCGAACTTCCTTGATGCGAAGATCTGCTTCCGCATAGATCTCAGCTTCTGTTCGCTTATCCCCACGCAACCGCAAATACTCCAGGTATACCTTGCGCGGATCACCGAAGTGCGCGGTTGGCTTCCCACTGGAATCAATGACTCCCAAGCGCTGGAAGAACGCCCACATCGCATCGTTTACTTTGAAACCAAACTTATCGCGGATGCGTACATGGTCCTGATACGCCGTGGTCAAGTAGCCGAGCATAGGGTCATTTTTCGTCGGCAATCCCATCAGATATCCGGGATTTGCGGGCATGATCTGATCGATGCAGTAGTCCAGATCATCTAGCGAGACTTCCATGTGCAGAGTCGAACAGATATCGAGCCCGATCATCAGTCCATGGAGCTTTCCCATCACGATGTCTTCCAAGCAACAGCGCACGAGCTGATCTCGGGAACGAAACACCTCTGGACCGATGAAACCCGCAACGTCGTTGACGTGAACCCATGGTGCGACCGATTTGCCTGCCTTGCGCTGTGCATCGGCAACCTTCTGTTTCAGAGCACGTGCAAAGCCATACTTTCGCGACTCGTGAATCACCATGTCGAATCCATGAGAATGACCGTTGGTGAAATCGGCCCCCTGCCCTGTCTCGAAGTACAGACCATACTTGCCACTCCGCGTTGCAGCGTGAGCCAGCATTTTTTCTACAGAGACATCAAAGGTTGCGTTGGCAGTATCGTTGCCAGCAATGCTCTGGAACCATAGACCCGTCTCCCCCGGATAGGACTTTTCAACCTCCGCCTGCACATCGATGTGTGACAGTACGCAGTGAGGCATGACTTCCTGTAGCTGAAACGTGACCAACAGCTCGTGCAGCATGCGTTCGATAGCCGCAACGGAGGCCGGATCACTGTTCACGGGGTTACAGCCCAGCACAACATCACCCACTGCGAATGCCCAGCCGTTGAACACCTGCCACTTGATATCATCGAGATTATCCGTCGGTGAGTTCGGCTGAATGCGAGCCCCCATGTAGCCTTTTTGACCAATGTTCGTTCCTGGTAATGGATGAAAGACCTTCTGTCCCACTGCGGTTAGCTCGGCATTGGTCATGAGCTTCACCACACAGCCAATGACATCGCTAGACAGCCCTGGTAGGAATGCCTTGATCGACGCCTCATCTTGTCCCAGTAGCGTAGACTTCAGCCACGACAGAGTCCGCTTTCCCAGACTCGCTGCGAGCGCACCATCCGAAGTATTTTTGATGAGTGAATGCAAATTGTCTTGCAACAGTGGATGCGCATCAAGATCCGCAATCTTGGTGTTCCCAAGGAGCAGCCTCGCATTGGCCCGTGAGGTGTCATCCGCAGCAGACACTCCAACCGCTTCATCTCCTTCCTTGTACTCGTTGGCGGCCCCCAACACCTGCTTATACAGCGTCTCATCAAAGCCTCCGCGCTGACGCTGGAGATAGCCAAACACATCCTCTCCTTCCAATACCTCCGGAATGTGTACTCCAGGAAGCCCCATATTGGGTTCTGCAGGAGTCCCGCAGCCAGGAACCGTGCCCACCGCCACCGCAGCAGCACCCCCCATTAGCACAGACAAGAAACCGCGACGAGGTAGTGAGAAAGAAGGGAGCTTGGCCATGGACTGTCTCCTTTGAAAGTAGAGCATCACGTGTTGGGAACTTCACTTCTCAAACGTGCTGCAAAGCAAATCACAAAAGGCCAGGAAACCACAAGCATCATTGGCTCCACCAATCGAGCAGTCGGGCACGGAACATCCCGATTGCGCGGAAGTTCCAGAGTCGACTTCCCTGTTTTGCATCATTGTGACATGAGGCGGAACCCCGTCGGGGGCTATCACCGCCATGTCTACGCTCCAAGCTCGACCGACTATCCACCAGCGATTTTCAGACTGCTCGACGCGATGGAGTCGGCAGATCGAATCCATCTAGCAGGTCCACAGACAGACACGGACGACGCGAAGTGACTTCCCACCAGTTCTCGCTCGATAGCAGGAACTCTTTCCAACATTTGTAGACGGTCAAGAGCTTATCCGGCTTGAGATCTCACCGCGTCGAGAAAACTGACGAGCGTTTCCCTCTTCCGTCTGAGCGAAGCGGGGAAGTCGCCAGATATGTGAATATGTTGGCGACGGATGGGTTACATATCAATATATGTTGAATCGTTTCGACTATTGGTACTGCATTAAGTCGAATCGAATGTGATTGATAGACGATTCAGCTCTCTGTGGGCACGGGCGGTCGATTACGGGTCGTCAGCTCCAGGCGATCCGCCGAGGTTTGTGCTGGCGCGCCAAGAGGTGGAGAGGTTCGGTGAAGGGTTGCTGTTTGGCTGGCTCGGCACGAGCGAGCGTCCGCCCCCATCAGCCGACGTTGGCCACGGAGGGTCGTCATCGTACGTGAAGCTCATGATCGTGTCGCCGAATGGATCCACGAACGTGAGTGTCTCGCCGCCATTGGATAGGCTTGAGCTGGGTCCATATTGTCCGGCCACCATCACGCCCGGATACTTGAGCGCCAGCCGGGCCGAGTTCTTCGCGAGCACGACGAATCCCCCCGCAGGAATCGTCGCTCCGGGTGGGAATGTGAAGTCGATTCCGCCGCTCAACCGCAGATTGTAGAGATTGACCGGCACAGAGCCGGTGTTCTTGATCTCGATAAACTCGAACTCATCGCCGTCCACGGGAGTTGAGGAAGCCGGCGGCGTGAAAGCCGGCGGGTTGTACATGATTTCCGTGATCAACAGCGTCGGTGCAGTACCGGTGCGGAAGGTGGCCTCCGTAAGAGGGCTCCACTCGCCGCCGATGCTCAAGACGCGGGCCTTCACGGTCGTCACCGACGTAATCGGTATCGGGCCGGTGTACATGGTGCCTTGGGCAGTACCACCGGGAAGACGCGGATCGAGACCGTTCGTCGTGTAGTAGACGGTGCCTCCTCCCGCATTAGGATTGGTGATCACAAGATTGTATCCCGGAGTCACCGTGCCGCCGAACTGACCGAAAGACGGCGCAAGCGTGGCTGGAAAGAGCCCCTGCGCTTTTAGGTAGCCGGTTACCGGTCCAGCGGGCAGATAGGCGACGGCCTGGTCGTTCGTGAAGCCGTCGAGGAGTACCTTGCGGCGGCTCGGAGCGTTGGTTGTGGACGTGATCGTTGTTCCGGTGAGCGTCACCGTCCACCGGTTCGAGTCACCGATGCCATTTACCCAGTTCGGAACGCGTGTCGCATTGAAACCCGCAATAAACGGAGCGCTTTCATTTGCCAGCTCGGTGTAGCGCGCAGTGATTGCGCTATCGGTCAGCGCTCCGCCGTTGAAAAAGTGCTTCTGGATTCGGTCGGCGAAGAGCAGCTTGAATTCGGGGCTATCGCGCAGCAAGGTATAGAGAATCCGCGCACCCGCGCTGATCGAGTCGGTCTGCGGCGTTGTCGTATAAAGCGAGCTTTGCGCGCCCGGAGCGCCGTTGTTCTGTGGCTGGGTGACGAAGTTGTTGCTCGTCACCGTGAGACCAAACGCACCGAACGCACCTTCGGCATCCCAGGTGAAGAACTTGAACGTACCGCTCGTGGATCGCTCGCGTGCGGCAATCCAGTTGTTGTGCGGCCAGTCGCCCGTGCAGGTGTAGATGTTCTGGAGGAGATAATCGATGAAAGCGGTCATATCGAGGCGCGCCTGCATCCCCTGGTAGTTCGCCAGCACGCTCTGCGGATTGTTGCGCAGGAACGTGAACATCTCCTGATACGCAATGCCATCGCCATCAGATGGTACGCCGACTTGCAAGACGTCCCAATCGAGGTCGCTCCGAAAGGCCTCCCGGAGCCATTCCTGACGCACGTGCTGGACGAGATTGAAGATCCCCTTGAACGCTCCGTTGATATACAGCGTGGTATTCACGCCGAGGCTTCCCTTGTTGCCTGTGTCGATGAAGAGCCGCCGCGCCAGTTCATCAAGGATGAAGGGGTTCAAGTCATTGTGGCCGCCGCGGAAGCGGAAGTCGCTGTAGGAAGTGACTGGGGATTTCGGAATGACCGGGTATTTCAGCGGATCTCCACCCAGGTCATCACGCATGTAGAAATTCATCGACGGCTTGTCGAGCGCGTTGGTCGTGCTCCAAGCGGTCGTGTTCGGCGTCGCGCCGTTTGGTCCCGTGAGAACATAGCGTGGACGGGTATAAGGGCTTCCGGCCATGCGGAGGCCCATGTCGAGATTGAAAAGCGGCCCACCATTTGCCGCAATGTGCTGCCAGGTCACGGGACGTTCGCCCCAGATCCCGCGGAAGTTGGCGTTGTTGTATTGCTGCGTGTCACCGAGCGCCGACCACGGTCCTGCGGGATAGTTGGCCCCCATGTTGTTGACGATCGCCATGGTCCCGTAGGGGCGGTACAGCGAGCGGAGCTGGTTGCCAATGATGGACACAGCCGGAAGACTCGGCCGCGGGGCCGGTTCTCCGATCAAGTAGGTGAAGGAGACCACAGGCGAGGGGATCATTCCCGGAGCAAACGCTGCGGCGCGAATCACGCGGGTGCTTCCGATGCTGATTCCACCGCTGTAGGCGAGGCCCGTCGTTTCGGTAGGCTCCGAGCCATCGGTCGGGCCTGTAGCATTGGCCGTGTCCGTGTAGCGCACGGTCGCACCGGGAGTCGTGCTGGTGAGCGTGACCGAGGTTGCCCCACCAAGAAAGCCACCAGGGTTTGAGGGCACGGGCGGTGCGACGATTCCGGAAAACTCGGTTCCGGCATTCGCGGCACCCGGCGTGGCCTGGTCAAAATATACGTACTTGCCTTGGGTGTTCCTGCCAAACGAGTGAAACGGTGAACCCGGTGGTAGCTTGGGGAACTCCTGCACGAGTGTGCCCGTCGCATCGCGCAGACCGAGATACTCGCCGTCCGAGTCCAGCGAGAAATCCGCGTGGAGATAACCATTGGTTGCCGGGGCCTTGATGTCCTGTCCATCGAGGATCACCACAATGTACCCGCCCGCCGGGATGCTCACGTCTGGGAACAGCCACTTTTGCGACGTGCCGGAGCGGTCGCTCAGCGACCAGCCGGAAAGCGAAACTGGGGCAGCTCCTTGGTTGTATAGCTCCACCCAGTCATTGACCGATGCCGGTGCTTCTGGATTGTCCTCGATGGCACCGTCGAGATCGACCACGGGTTCGGCGGTGCCGACCTTGTAACGCCAGGACGGAGAGTTGTTTGACACCAGGCGGGTGCCCGCCGAACCGATCCGAAGGTCGGCACTGACCGCGATATCACCATCGCCAATCGATACATTGTGCGCTTGTACCGCCAGCACGTTCGCGCCGGGAACGAGCACGCTTTTTGCCGGGTTAATGACAAACGTCGTTGGGGCACCTGCGTAATTTCGCGTGGTCGTAGCGACCGCGGTGCGGGGAACGAAGGTATTGGCGTTCTGGAGGTTTGCCCGTGCGACTTCCACGCCGTTGATGTAGGCCACAAACGAGTCGTCGTAATCGACCAGTAGTTGCAGCGGAGTCGCGTCCGCAGCGTCCGTCGCTGATGCGTTGAAAACGATTCGCGTGTAGAGCGATGGCGTGCTACCGACGATACCGGCGACACTGGTTCCCATTCCCGCTATGCCCTGGCCGTGCGGTCCGGGCCCTGCGCTCCAGGTCGAGTCGTCGTAAGCCGCCTTGCCCCACGGCACCGAGAGCCTTCCACTGAAGAGCAGCGCCGGATCGTAGAGTCCACCTGCCGGTTCTACGACTCCTGGAAAATACCGCCAGGTGTCGGTCGCGTTCACAAGCGTCACAGGTGAGCCGCCCCCGATTCCAAGGCTGCCGCTGAAGACGAAGTTCGCATTGGTGTGGACGACGTTCAGCGCGTGAACGGCGATGACATTGGCCCCCGCCACGAGACGTGTATTCGTCGCGCCGAGGTTCACTGTCTCGGTGTTCAGAGTCACATCCTGCGCGGTCGAATTCAAATCCGGGTCGTACGCGTGCTGGTCGTGATACTGGAATTGACCCGCAGGACCGGCCCAGCGACGGGCGATCTCCACGCCGTTTACGTAGACGATGAATCCGTCATTGTAGCTTGTGGTTAGCTGGAGTGGATCTGTCTTCGCGGCATCGGTTGCGCTGACTGTAAAGGTCTTCCGCAGATACAGAGTCGGGGTCAGGTTCTGCATCTGCGTCTGGGTATTCGTGCCAAACGCCGGAGCGGCCGGGGTCGTTGTGCCAAAGCCGAACGGTCCGGTTCCGCTCTGCCAGCCTTTCGTTGCGCTGTCGTCGAATCCTACCTCGTAAAACGCGGGGCCGGTGCCGAGCTTTGGGGTCGTCGCCGTTGGCCAGCGCAGTTGCCGTTCCGAAGCGGCATGCACGACCTCATTGATAAAGACATCTTGCTGTACGCCTCCAGTGGTGCCGTCAGCATCGCCGATATCGCTGGTCTCGCTGGTACCACTCGTCCCACCTGTGCCGCACGCAATCACCAAGGCGAAACCGATCCCAACGCAAGCCGCCACCAAGCTTGTTCGCTTCATACTGCCCCCTTTGGTACCCCTACCACACCGCTCGCCGACCGTCTAGTGCATGCTCTGGGAGCGCAGATTCTACCGGACGATGGAGCGGCGGGTAGGAAGGAAGAACGCGATTAGGGCACCACAGTATGTGACTCGCAGTAAGAAGCGGACGACAGACACGCGGGATGCGGGATGCGGGATGCCTGGCGCAAGCGTGTCGATTGGGAGCCTTCAAGCTGGCGCACCGGCGGAGCGATGAGCAGCGCCGGGTCAGGATGCGGCTTGATATGCGGCAAAAGGAAAGCGGATTGCGAACGTGGCGCTGTCGATGCCGCTGTCTGGAATCACGTGGGCCATGACAACAGATGGAACAGAGTATTCACAGAGGCTCATAGGTAGTCCTATCCAGCATGCGACAGAGAGTATGCAGAAGACTCCCAAAGCCGTCCGTACGGAAGCCAAGAAAAGGACAAGCGGCGTAGCAGGCGCGGTTCCGATGGAGCAGAGCGCCAGGCGCACCATCACGAAGGGCCGTCAAGGGTCGCGAAGCGAGCTTGCCCTTGACTGAACGCAGCAGTAGTGGGAAGCCCGGGTCTGGCAGTCCCAGCCACTGGTTACCTGCGGAATCCCTGGATGAACCCACAGGACTGATTCCTGTGCGGAAAGCTGAGCCCTTTGAGCAGCTACCGGAGCGGCTCTCGCACCTATCCTCGCAAGCCACTTCGTAGCAGCAGATTCGATGACAAGTGCAGTTTCTCTACGTTTCCCGCGCACTTCCCAGCAATCAAAGAAAAGTGAACTTCTCGACGATAATTCGTGAATCTACTTACTCCGGCTTCACGTCGCGGTGAACGATCCCTACATCATGAGCGGCTGCGAACGCATCAGCGAGTTGCTTGCCCAGCCGTACCACGCGCAGGACTTCCAACCGCCCCCCCTCTTTAACGAGCAGCTCCCGCAGAGACTCACCCGCAACCAATTCCATCACAATGTAGGGAGTTCCATCGGCGTTGTCTGTCTCCAGGACTTGGACGATGCCCGGATGCCGAGGCAGGTTGGCCGCGATTCCCTCGACCCGAACACGGGCGGCTTGCTCGGGATTTCGGGCCATCAGTGGGTCTAGTACTTTGATCGCAACCCGATGGCGTACTTGTCCATGCTCCGCTTCATAGACAACCCCCATTCCGCCTCGTCCTAGCTCGCGCAGGATTCGGTACTTTCCGAGCGTCATCCCTTCCATCAGCAGCCGGTCCACCGAGGCGATCACCTCGCCAACTTCTGATTATCCCTGATTAGCCGATGGCTCACAATTCTAGTTCGGTGCCTGCACGAGTCTACAACATCCGACTTTCACCGACAAAATCAGCATAGCGGAATCACATTATGGACTCTGATATGAATACTCTTATATGAGTAAATATGTGCTGCATACACTCTGAATCGGATTCGCTGAACCTCCGTTACAATTCGGGTTTGGAACAACGCACGGTCATTGACAGTGACGAACGAGTCCTAAAGGATATCGTCCCATGAAAAATACGTTCGTTGTTGCCGGTTGGTTATTTGCTTCGACCGTGATGGGTTGTGGCGGCGAGATGATGGAGCCTCTCCCGGTCAGCCCCCTCGACGGTCAGACCTGCGCGGGTTTCATCGACTCTGCTCCAAGCGGCGCAAACCAAGTAGAGGATGCACCCCTTCTGCAAGAAGCACTTGGCAAGAGCGGCGAAGGCAAGCTCTGTGCTGGCCGGGTGCTCGAAGCGATGCAATCGGTCGCGGTCTACCGAGTCTGGAACGCCGCCAAAGACTATACCGAATTTGGTCGCTGGTGGTCTCTTAGCAAGCCAATGGGCCCGGTCGAGCGCTATCGCACCGACAACGAGATTTGCCCAGAATGGAGTGATCTCAACCAGCTCACGGTGTGTAGTCTCAAAATCGGAGCCCACTTCGTGATGGGACCCGGACAGAGCGCGCAGTGCATGATGATGTCCTACGACCGCTCGCCGATCAATCAGGTCTACATTCCCAATGACACCAGAGTCAGCAAAGTGTACGTCGAAAACTGCATGAGACTAGGGGCTTGGCCAAACTAGGACTCGCTGGCGACGCAGTGCCTGCGAGACTTCATCGCGTGCATTAGGTCGCCTTCCGGAGCGTCAAGTTGAACCGATGTGGACCGACGAGCGGATGCGCTCGATCTGCACTGCTCTCAATCGGGAGGACTCCGTGAAAACGCAAGCGCGCTGGACCTCCCCACACCACAACGTCACCGTGATACAGACGCGTCCGACTCGGCCTATCGTTCCTACGTAACCCTCCGAACAAAAAGACGGCGTCCATCCCCAGCGATACAGAGACGATCGGAGCAGCGAAGTCGCGCTCATCTTTGTCCTGATGCAAAGACATTCGCGTACCCGGATCATAGCGGTTGATCAAACAGGAATCAGGGACAAATTTTGCATACCCAGCCTCGGCAGCGGCGCTCTGCGCCAAATCAAGGAACGATGCAGGGAGTGCCGGCCATGGGTAGCCCGACTCCGGATCGCAAGCTGCGTAACGATAACCCCGTCGATCCGACACCCAACCAACGGTTCCACAGCTGGTCGTTCGCACCGACATTTTTTGTCCGCCGGGAGTACTCATCTGCCGAAGAGGAGCCTGGGTGACAACGCGTTCAACTTCACTCCACAGCGTCTGTGCGACACTGGTCGCAAAGCCCCGCAGCAACCAAGCCCCCTCTCCGAGAGACGCCACCTGCTGCCCACTCCCCTGCAGAGAAAAGGAATCTCTGCCTTGGGGGACAATCGGTGAATCAGGAAATAGCCGCAGTGTCATCACGAGTCCTCTCACTCTACTGCAAAATCGGTTGCTGCATCAGAAAGGAAACTGCGTCAAGCTACTTGCCCTAAACCGGAATCCAAAGGAGCCCACCCATGCCGGTCATTTCTACTGACGCTGCTCAGCGCTTCGCAAAGAGCTGGGTCGCAGCCTGGAATGCGCACGATCTCGACGCAATCCTGAGTCACTATACAGAGCACTTTCTGTTTTCTTCTCCACTCATCTGTCGCCTCGCGGACGTACCCAGCGGAACGTTGGTGGGCAAGCCCGCGATCCGTGACTACTGGACCCGCGGACTTTCGCTCTTTCCGAGCTTGCACTTCGAGCTGCTCCACGTGCTGTGCGGAATCGATTCACTGACGCTAGTGTACCGAGGCCATCGCGGAGTCGTGGCCGAGGTATTTCATTTCAATCGGGAAGGACTCGTGGAAAAGGCCTTGGCCTGCTATGCCGAACCGCCGTAACTAGTTGCCAGGAACGCGAAAGAGATCGCCATGACGAACCCAATTCCGCAACGTCAGAACCACCGTTCACGATCGCACTCCGTGTGGTCACGTAGGAGCATCCCTCTTGGAATCGGACTACTCGGGATGGCCTGTAGTCAGACGCTCCCAGAGATCGAACCGGAGGACTTTTGGGGAGCAACGCTCAGCGACGCCGATCAGTCTACCGATATGTCGAGTGTGAGTGATCTTTTGATGACTCCCGATCTCTCGAAATCGGAGACACCGATGTATCTGAACGGGTCTTTTGATGGCGGAAGTTCGCCATTCCGAACCTGGATTCTGGCGATGGACTTCGCTCGTGAGCTGAAGCGCACCTATGGGAAGAGATTCCCGATCACGTTCTTTCTAACCACTGCATTCCTAGACAAGTCGGTAACCGGTTCGAGTGTCGGAACTGCAAAAAGTCAGGAGGAAATCCTGGTGCGAACCGCGCTCATTCAGCAAGCCGTAAACGAAGGCCATGAAATCGCCAACCACACTGTGCGACACCTGGATGGCGGCGACGATGGCGGCAAGTGGACGTTGCCACAGTGGCGAACGGAGCTGCTCGAGTTCCAACGCCTGGTGACCCGAAATGTGTTTCAACCAGTGCTTGATGATTCGGGAGCGCCCGTGTTTCCACGTTGGCAACCGCTCTCGATGGCCCTCCCTCATAGCGCAGGAGCCTCCTGTAGCGCTGTAGATCCATGCAATAGCGGACTTTCCTGTTTGTATGTCTCCAAGAGCATGGGTCTGTGCACGCAAGAATGTAACCGTGATCTTGCGTGTCCCAGCGGCATGCACTGCGGCTATCCCGACATGACTGGTGCCACGCTGGAGTTTAAGGACATCTGTCTACCGCTGCCTCAGTTCCCGGTGGTCTACAAAGGACAGACTCTGTTCAGAGCCGATGGGACTCCCAACCTAAGCAATCCGCTGCTCCGACCCTATCGAGTGGTTGGTTTTCGAGCACCGTACTTGTCGACCAATGATGCCATGTACGACGCACTCAAAGAGCTAGGCTATGAATACGACAGTAGCGATGTCGCTCCTCCGGAGCCAGCGCAGATCAAGAACGGAATCTTCCAGTTTGCGCTGATGAAGATGCCGGGAATGGTCACCTACCCGATGGACTACAGCTATTACATTCGCGATACGGACCGAGCCACGATGACTGCAGACTACCGATCAGGAATCGTGCAAGCCTACAAGCTAAGCCGGATGCCGTGGAACATTGGACACCATCTGCGCAACTACAAAGATGGGGTCTATTTCGAGGCGATGAAAGATGCCTTCCGCTTCGCAGCGGAGGGCTGTCCCGATGACAAGAACATGGGCCGCCCCCAGTGTCCGAACCTTGAACTGATTTCGTTTCGAGAGCTAGCCCAGAGACTATCTCCGCCAAGCCCAGCCCCCTAAACACGCATGGCAGCAACTCGGACCGAGGCTACGGCCATCTCTAGGGTTTATGCCAAGTCAAAGACATGCTACGGTGCCACAAGTTGCGATGAGCGAAGCAGCGCGCATAGGAGATACGATTGGCAAGGGCCGGTTCAAGCTGTTGAAAAGCTTGGGTCGTGGCACCTTCGGAGATGTCTACTTGGCGGAGTCGCTGGACACCCAAGCGACGGCTGGTCGGCGTGATGCGGTCATCAAGGTCTTGCATACCCAGTGGGCCAAGGTGCCCGAGGTCGTCGAGCGCTTCCGCCGTGAATCACTGGTCACGCAGAAGATCGATCATCCTCACGTAGCTCGGGTCTTTCTCCATGGTGAGCTAGACGATGGTGTGCCGTTTATCGCGATGGAATATCTGCCCGGCATTAGCCTCCGTGACCGACAAGAGGAAGGTGCTCTCAGCTACGAGGTCTCGATGGAGATCCTGATCAGCATCGCGGATGCACTGTCGGCGGCTCATCGGGCTGGCGTCGTACACCGCGACCTCAAACCGGAAAACATCCAGATCATCGAACGCAACGGCAATCCAAATTATCCGGTTGTGCTCGACTTCGGAGTCGCCAAGTTTCTCGACGCTGCTGAGAAACTGACAATGACCGGTGCGCTACTCGGAACGCCTGCGTACATGTCTCCCGAGCAGTTTCGTGGCGAGAGCAACCTCGGTCCCCCGTCGGATATTTATGCACTTGGTGTGCTAGGTTACGAACTGCTATCGGGCCGACTACCTTTTACCGGTCGGACCTTTGCCGAGCTAGCGGTTGCTCACACCACGCAGCCCGCGCCGCTGCTACCAAATGTTCCGTCCGCGCTCACCGACCTGTTCGAGCGATTGCTCGCGAAAGAGCCACAGCGACGACCTCGGGCCGAGCTACTGATGCAAAGCCTGCGCAGCATCAAGGAAGGCGCGCCGCCCCCGAAGATGCCGGAGGTCTTTATCGATCCCTACGCAGCAACGGGAAGGCTTGATGAGGCGGTACGCACCGCAGTCATCAGCCAAGCGGCGATGGAAAAAAAGCTCCAGAGGAGACAGCAGCTCTTTACGATCCTGCTCGCCGGGACCGTGTTCGTTTTCACTTGCGCGATCGCCGTTGCCATCTACATGTTTTTGCTCTAGCCGTCCGAGGCGAACCCCATGCTCGATGATCGCCGTCTGAGCCTACTGCTCTTCCGGGTGCTCTGTTACCTAGTGCTGCTCGTCATCGCCTGGTCGGTGCTGTCCCGATTGTCGCTGGTGCTGACCCCAGTATCGGTGGCGCTGGTGCTCGCGTTCCTTCTAAACCCATCGGTAACGGCGCTGGAACGACGAAAAGTGCCACGCTGGTTGGCCGTCGGCGTGATGCTGCTGATCATGCTTGGGCTGCTGACGGCGGTAAGCCTGACCATCCCCTATCTCGTCCGCAGCGAAATCGAGCGATTCTCGGCACAGCTCCCCAGCTATCAAGGGCTGATTGATCGCAAGCTGCTGCCGCTACTGAGCAAAATTTTCAAGTACCGAGCCACCAGCATCGGCGACTGGCTGAAGCTGTTGACCACACAGCTAACCGACTGGGTACGCGGAGCCATGGGGCAGATCTCAGATGCACTGGGCACGGCCATCCTGAGCGTCGCCGGTCTGTTTAAGTACCTGGTCGCAGTACTGCTCGTGCCGGTTTTCACGGTGTCATTTCTAATGGACATGCCGACGATCGGGGAGAACCTGCGGGTGCTCATCCCACCTCGGCATCAGCCGCTCATCGTTGAGATCATGGATGACATCTACGGTGCCCTTGGAAGCTGGTTACGAGGACAGCTGACGGTGATGATCATCCAGGCCGCGCTGTACTCGGTCGGCCTATCGATAGCGGGCATTCCCTTGGCGATCTTCATCGGTTGCACAGCGGGGCTGCTGGCATTTGTGCCCTATGTTGGGGTGCTGATTGGTCTGCTTTCCGCCCTGCTGGTCGCACTGCTAGAGGTGTCGACGGCGGGAGCGACGCCGATCCTCGGAGTGCTAGCGACCTTTGGCGCAGTCCAGCTTCTCGACGCACTGCTCATTACACCCCGTGCCGTGGGTGGACGTATCGGACTGTCGGCGGTCGGCGTCATCTTCGCGCTGTCGCTCGGAGGTAGCCTGCTCGGATATTCTGGACTCCTGCTTGCGGTCCCGGCAGCAGCGGTACTCAAAGCCTTGTGGCCCAGGCTCAAAGCCGCCTACACTAGCACCGCGTTTTACCGAAGCGAGCCGGCCGGATCTGCCGTCGCAGCAAAGGCCCCGCCCAGCAGCGAGAGCCAAAATCAATGAACACCGATCAGAGTCAAACCCCCACAGGCGAGCTTCTTGTATCGACCCAAGGAGCGATTCGCGTCCTGGCAATGAACCGTCCGCAGACCAAAAACGGACTCACCCTCGAACTGTTGAGTGGTCTCGTCGAAGAACTGAAGGCTGCTGGGTCTGATGAAACCATTCGGGCCGTCGTCCTAACGGGCCGTGGTGAAGCATTCTCATCAGGTCTCGATTTCAGAGCGGCGATGCACCTGATTCAGGCAGGCGGTCCCGACTTTGCCGAGCAAACCGAACATCGGATGCGCAACCACTTCCACGCTGCGATCCGCGCTCTGACCTCACTATCGAAACCGGTGATCGCATTTCTTGACGGGGTGGCCGCTGGCTTCGGCTGCGATTTGGCCCTGGCTTGTGATCTTCGCGTCGGAACCAAGCGGTCTCGCTTTGGGGAGATTTTCATCAAGCGAGGCCTAATGCCTGACGGTGGTGGCACCTATACCCTGCCCCGTCTTATCGGCCTTGGTCGCGCTTTTGAGATGATGTTGACCGGTGACATCGTCGAGGCTGAAGAAGCGCAGCGGATCGGCCTACTCAATCGCATCGTCGATTCAGAAGCGGATGCCATGGCCTTTGCCGAACGCATCGCTGCTGGTCCACCTCTGGTCATGGCCGAAATCAAGCACGCGCTGTACGCCGGACTCGGAAACACGTTTGATGCGGCACTCGAAAATGAAGTACGCGGCCAACTGAAGCTGCTCCGCTCACAAGACTTCATTGAAGGCGTCAGTGCCTTTCTGATGAAGCGCCCACCGCAGTTTTCCGGAAAGTAGTCCGCGCCTCCGTCACATGGTGGGCGCGTCCAGGCAGGGCGGACGCATCAGCGCGGGTGGGAGCTGCGAACCGGGCAAAATGCGTCGCAAGTACCCGTAGTCGGTATCGCAAAATACCGCTGGCCCCGATGACGACAACTCCGAGCGCTCACTAAAGCTGCGCAGCGAGCCCGGATTCATGATCCGCCCCCGCAGGTTCCCCTGGTTGTGGTAGGAGCCCGTCGCATTGGCGGGATTCGCCAGTCCCAAGCTGTGTCCTAGCTCATGGGTCATCGTCGTGCCAATCAAACTGCCGAGCACAAAGATCGCGCACGACACTTGATGGGAACGATCGTCGTTGCTCGCGGGGCAGATACTTCCCGATGACAAGGCCGGCAGCAGCGTGGCCTCGCGCACGGTGGCCGGTGTCCCTTTGGTATCGGGACGGAGCGGATCAAAGATGCGATCGAACAGCTCCGCTTCACCGGGCGCAGACTTGATCGCCGTGACGTTACCGGGATGGTTCGAAAACCCGAGGAGCTGTTCTGCAAACACCCCGCCATATCCCGGGGATCCGTCGTTCTGTGTGACCGCGTTGACCCCACCAATTCGGTCATACAGTCGTCGATTTTGCATGTCTCGACCCGGCGTATTGTCGTACCCGAGATAGCCAAGCCCATTGGGATCAGGCCCGCCGATATCGACCTGCGCGTAGTGAGCAAAATCGGTAGGCAGCGCAGAGTCCTCGCTGGCTTCACGAAACTCGATATTGATCCCCGCATAGTCTCGCCGAGCGACCTCCAGCACACGTGCACGCACGGCATTGTCGACGGCGCGCAGTCCAAACAAACGCAAGCTATCTTGGTAGGACGATAGGAACCGCACCACCACGACCTGCTTGGGACGCAGCAGCGCAATTTTCATCGGCGTGGGTTTGCTCGATACGGATTCACGACCGTAGCGCAGCGTCGTGGTGCCGGTGCCGACGAACACGCCAGCGGCCTCCCGCAGACCGCCACGCGACTCAAGCGCCTGCCCAAGCGCATCCGTCTCATCGAGTACATAGCGCCCAACCGGGCCAGTCGGAAAGCGCGGGAGCCACTTCACGACGATCTCGGTGTCGACTGGAATCATGACCGGTGAGCCTTCGAGAGAAAACTGCCCCTGGAGTCTCACCAGCGTCGCCTGCCCAGCCTGCCCACCGATAAACCCCGCCCCCTGCATCTCCACGTACTGTCCCAGGCTCGCCGCGCTCGGAGAAATCCCAGTCAGCTCGGGTCGCACTTGCTCGACGGTGATCGTCCGCGCCGAAGACAGTGTGCGGGCAGCACTCCCCGGCGGTTGATTGCGCAGCCGCAGCGTGCCCGAAAACTTCCCCGGCAGCACGCCATGGATCGTTGGTGAGTACGGAAAAATCGCGCTGGTCCGCTCGAAGCGATTCTGCGGCTGCACCGGCACTTCGACCTCCCGAACGGCCCGACCGTTGATCGAGCACGGTTCACTGGTTCCCTCTGGGAGAAAGCAGCCGGATAGCAGCGCCACGGTATCCCCCTCGCCCTCGCCAAACAGGAAGCCGTCCCCGCGCACGCTCAACCAATCATTCGGATGGACCTTTCCCGTCATGCGCTGCGGCCCGGATAGCTCGATGAGATCCAACTTCGGTGTCAGGCTCGGTACAAGTCGGAGCTTGGCGGCCACCGGCTCCGAGACATGCTCTCGCCGATCAATGACGCTATCGACGACCACCTTGGCGTGCCCATCGAACTCGATGCTGTTGCCGCCCAGCTGCTGGAGCACCTCGGTATCGACGCGAACTTGCGCTTCGGTGGCACTCACGTACTCAGCGCGCAGCCGAACATCGAGGTTTCGCGGTACCGCCCCCGGCAGCTTGCTCGTCCCCGTCAGCCACAAGTGAAGTGACCCTTCGGATGGCCCCGGCAAAGAGCGCCCACGAATCACCAACCTCGATGCAGGCAGAAGTGTCGTCGGAGCCACTTCGACAATCGCCAACTCGGCCAGCCCTGGGTCGGGATCGGCCAGCGGATCCAGTGGTGGCGCACAAGCGCACATCAAGATCAGCAGCGATGGTAGCCACCGATTCATAGCGTTCTCCGCAGGACGATGACGTAGCTCTTTCGCACCAAGTGCGGACCGGCCTCGGCTTGAATCAACAGCGGATAAATCGTCTCGGCGGCGGCCTGGCTCATGGAAGGACAAAACACCAGCTTTCCCCCCAGTTCATCGGTCTGAACGATCTCGGCATTGGGAGGCGGGTTGACGAGCGACAGCTCCACCTGGGGCGAGCTGCTTGACTCCACCACCACCGACACGGCCGAACACGCCATCATTCGCAGATCCAGCGTCGTGCCCTCCCCGACCGGCTCGCGAAACTGCGGAGGATCTCCGCCCGACTCAATGGTGAATCCCAACTCCAGCGAACCGGACAATGGACCGCTATGCGCCGAAAACTCGATCGCCAAGGGTCCAACATCGGTGGCAAGTGGGGTAAATCGCCACAGCGCCCGACCGCCACTGTAGGTGCTCAGCGTTGGACGGCTTAGGCGAGTGGTCAGCTCCGGGTTTTCCGGCGAACGCCACTCCCAGGTCAGCGGTTCTTCGCCGGTTCCATCGGCCAGCAGCGGAATCACGACCTCGTGAGCAACAGTAACTGAGTGCGGCGATAACGCCGACAGCTTGAGCGAGCCCACCTGTGGACCGCACGCCGTTGCCACGAGCACCCCAGCGACAAACCAATGCCTCACGGGCCATACCATACACAGGAAGACACCGGAGGAAAGCTGCGAATCGGTGCGACCCCAAAAACCAGCAAGCCCAAATAAAAAAAGCCCACCCCATTGCTGGAGCAGGCTTTCTCTCACCTCAACTGAGCAGCCAGGCTACTCAGCGAAAGCAAGGAGAGGAGAGACTACTTGGTCTCTTCCTTCTTCTCGGCCTTCTTGGCCTTTTCCTTCTTGGCGGGCTTCTCGGCCTTCGCGTCGTCCGCCTTCTTCTCTTCGCTGGCTGCGGTCACGGTCTTCTTCTCTGGCTTCTTCTCGTCCTTCTTCTTCTCGCCAGCGCCCTTGTCTTCCTTGGCAGGAGCATTGGCGGTCTCCTCGGCGAGAACCGGAGCGGTGAGCGAGAGAGCAAAGGCGAACGCGAACAGGGTGGAAAGCTTCTTCATGGTGATTCTCCTATCAACTTGGGTGTGAAAGATGTGGCGAGTATGTGGCCCGCGCACTCTGATAGGTCGCTTCTGCGGAATCTGTGCCAAGAGCCCCCATTTCAAGCCGGATCGCAGGGTCTCAGACGAGAATTCCTACATTTGGCGGTGAGTGAAGCCGTGTGGTAGTGGCGATTGTGTACGCATCCAGTGAGGCAAAAACGACCATCACGCCCAGGCCGCCACACAAGCTTGCCTCATTGGCTAAAAATGACCCGAGATAACTTACATAATAAATACTGGACTATCGAATGATCGGACCGAGATGACTTGGCTTGTTTTTCGGAAGCCAAGCGCCTAGAAGGGAGCCTCGCCATGGGAAACACGCAGCTCAATCGACGGGTCCGGCTTCGGATCACCGGCAAGGTGCAGGGCGTCTACTACCGCTCATCGGCCAGCGAGGAAGCCCGCGTACTTGGACTGTGCGGTTTTGTCCGAAACTTGCCCACAGGCGATGTCGAGCTGATCGCCGAAGGATCAGCGGCGGCGCTCGATTCGCTCATCGCCTGGTGCAAGGTCGGTCCGCCCGCAGCGGAGGTCGCGGCGGTCGATGTTCAGTACGAAAGTTCAACCGGAGAGTATCTGGACTTCCGGGTCCGGCGCGGCGATTCGCTGCGCTAGGTTCTGATCGAGACGGATTACTTGGCGGGCTTGGCGTCTTTGGCGTCGTGCTTGGCGTCTTTGGCGTCGTGCTTGGCGTCCTTGACGTCGTGCTTGAGTTCCTTTTTGTCCTTGTTCAGCTCCATCTTGTCTTTGTGGAGCTCCTTCTTGTCGGCCTTGAGCTCCTTGGCATCAGCCTTCAGCTCGGCCTTGGCAGCCTTGGCAGCGTCCTTGTCGCCAGCGGCCCGGGCATCCTTGAGGGCCTTCTTGTCCTCGCGGATCTCCTTCTTGTCGGCCTTGATTTCGGCCTTGTCGGCCTTCACCTCGGCACGGTCCGCCTTGATGGCAGCCTTGTCGGCGACGATCTGGGCGTTACCAGACTTCACCTCGGCCTTGCTAGCCTTCGCATCGGCACCAGCGGCAGCAGCGGGAGCCGGAGCAGCGGCCGTCTGGGCAAACACCGCCGGAGCGGCCAGCATCATTCCCATCGCAACAGTGAGAGCAGTCTTATTGTTGGTACGCATGATTCAGTTCCTCCTGGGATCTGGTGATCGGTTCTGGGCTTCAGAGCCTGTTTCGTGAGGTCTGACGAAGGTCGGTCAGGTTTTGTTCCCAGAATTCGCAGCCTACGAAATGTATTACAAAATACATTAAATACAGATTCAGTTGACGAGCATTCTGATCACTTTGCAGGTAATCTGGGCACCCTTGCTTGAAGCAAATCGTCAGCGCTCGGAAGGCGAGCGCCTCGCGATCGGCTCCAGATTCTTCGCGTGGGATGGAACGAATCCGGACCAAAGCTCGTCCGCTAACCAGCCCCTATGCATGCACTGCGCCTTGCCAGTCGCGAACCGACCCCTGACTTTGCAGCCGCCGAACCGGAGCCTCGGGTGAGTGACGAGATCTTCTGCGGCCCAGAGCTTGCCGCACTGATCAGTCAGGCTCAGCTCGGCGACATCGCCGCGTTCGAGCGCTTGATGGCGATGTATCAGCGCAAGATCCTCAGCTTCTCTCGCGCTTTTGTCAGCGACCCGGAGCTAGCCAGCGATGTCGCCCAAGACGCCATGTTGCGGATCTATCGCTCGCTCGGTGGCTTCCGGTTTCAGTCTTCGCTCCAGACTTGGATGTTTCGAATCGTGCGCAACATCGTCTTGGACCATGCCAAAAGTCGTCGGAGCAAAGAACGCAAACGCGAGCAACCGCTCGAGGCCACCACAGAGCGCGACATGGGTGCCACAGAGGGCCGCAATCCCGAGGCCGAACTATTGGCTCACGAGAGAAAGTCACAGCTGTGGAGCGCGCTCAATGAGATCCCCGAGGCGTACCGCAGCGTGCTGGTACTAGCCGACATCCAAGGGATGAGCTACGAAGAGGTTGCAGCCGTCGTCGAGACTCCGGTCGGTACCGTCAAATCCCGGCTCAACCGTGGCAGAGAGGCGCTGCGAGCCTTATTGGTTGCAAAGGGCTGCTTGGTCGATGGAGAACGAACATGAAATGCGCTGACTGTACAGAGCTACTCCCGTCGCTAACCAGCGGCGAATTGTCGCGTGACAGTCGGGCCTCCGTCGATGCCCATCTATCCGGCTGCACGTCCTGCCAGCGCCGCCTGACAGAGCTTCGTCAGACGATTGGGATGCTTCGTGACGCCGGACGGAACACGACCCTGCCAGCAGATTTTCAGCGCAAGCTGCATGCCCGACTGAGCGCCGAACCGCATCCCAAGCTACCGCTGCTCACTCGATTATGGTGGGGTCTCGAGCGACTTGGGCTAGATAGTGGTCCACGACTATTGGCCGGAGCCACCCTGACTTTGGCTACGGTGTTGCTGCTGATTGTCCCGTTACGACATCAGCACGAAACAACGGCCCGTGTCTTTGTCCCCGCAGAAACCGTGGCCGCATCGTTTCGGATTCCCAGCCACCGGGTGGCCGTTGTGCAGCTTGACTTCGTGGCCGATGTCTCCGTCGAAGATGTCGAATTCGAGGTCAATCTCCCCGGCGAGTTAGAGTTTGTAGACGGAGGGCAGGCGATTCCAGAGCGCCACATCGCTTGGCACGGCTCGCTATCGGTCGGCTCGAATCCAGTTCCTGTCGCCATTCGCGGTGCTCGCCCCGGCCGTTATCGAGTCACGGCCCATGCCAGGGGTCGCGACATCACCGTCCGACACGAAGTCCTGTTAGAGGTCGTTCCGTCATGAGGTCCAGTCATCGCATACTCGCCGTCGGACTCCTCGTGCTCATCACGAGCCGTGCCGAGGCGCAGACAACGCCCGCGAAGGACAAGGAAGCCAGCCGTCCTCCGCAAGTGCGGACCTATTCGACGGTGACAGTGGTCGACGACCCAGCCAAAGCGCCACGCCTACCAACGCAAAAAAGTGGTCCGAGTACGCCCACTCCCCGGCCGCCCGAGACCAAAGAACCCGCCCGACCGGTGACCCCTGCTCAAGCTCGCGAAGGACTGGGTCCAACACCAACCGCTGAGGTCCGTGAGGGCAAGCCGGTGCAGCCAACGCCGCCCATCGTACGGGAGCACAGAAACCTCGACGCGGTAAGACAAGACCTACGAGCGACTGCCAAGGAACTGCGCGAAGCCAGCAAGCGCGAACCGATTCGAGACACCGCAGCGCCAGTGAGCCCCGCTCAAAACCAGCCCCTGCAGAAATCAAACAATCGGCCTCGACTACAGATCGACAAGATGCCGCGACCCATTCTCCGCGACCACACCGCAAGAGAGAACTAATCAGCCATCCGCCCAGTGGAGGAAATGGGATTCGAACCCACGACACCCGGCTTGCAAAGCCGGTGCTCTACCAACTGAGCTATTCCCCCGCAGAAACAAATCTCGCTTTCACAAGATTGGGCGGACGGCTGAAGTGCTGGGAACTATAGCGAAAACGGCGGGCGGATGACAAGGCGATAAATCAGCTCGATGCCTGTTGAGCAACCTTCCGACGACGACGCGCACTCACCGTAAGCGCCAGCAGCATCGCCACAACGCACAGTCCACTGACGATAACGACCGCGCCGGTATTGCCCTCCATTCGCCCAAGCACCGTCACCGGCAGAACGGTCGTCGCACAGATCGCCCCAATCAGCTCCAGCGTCGGTGGTCTTTCACGGCGCTGGCGACCACAGTAGATCCCAAGGCCGATCGAGGTCACCACCAACATCAGCAGGAGTTGCCAGCTTGCCGCAAACGCCAACGATTCTGGCAGTGCATGTTCTCCGCGATGGAGCAGGACTGAATAGAGCGCCTTCAATCCACTTGGGAAAAGCAGTCCACCCAGAAGCACCGAGCCATGCAGAGCCAAAGATCCCACCACCAACAGCTCAAGTCGTAGCGGTGCCCCTGCACGCTGCCGAGACAGAACCCCAAGTAGCAAAACTGCAAGCAGACAGGCATATCCAAAGCTCTCGCCGAGTCGCTGAAACAGTCCGCCCGGTGGCAACAGCGCCATGTCGGCCATCAAAGTCACCGGCTTCGCATCGGGTTGGAGCTGCGGGTCTACCGACGGACCCTTCTTGTAGACGCGACCGGCCGCATCGATAAATGCCGAAACGCCCGTGTTGACTGCCCGGACCAGCTCGACCCGATGTTCGACGGCGCGGAACACGGCCAGCGCGAGATGTTCGTACGGTTCCGAGGTCGCGCCAAACCAAGCATCGTTGGTGATGTTGACCATCAGATTCGGCGGATTCTTGTCGGCAAATAAACGTCGCCCAAAGGCAGGAATGATGTCTTCGTAACAAATCATGGGACCGAGCGAATAGCGCTTGCCACGAACGTCGATCGGAAACGTCGTCGTCTCGGTGCCACGCGAAAAGTTCGAAATCTCGGGGATCGCTTCGCGCAAAAACGCAAGTTCATGCGCAAACGGAAGGTACTCACCAAAGATGAGCAGGAAGTTCTTGTCGAACGTCCCCGCCGTTTTGCCGTCCTTATCGAACATGACAGCGGTGTTGTACATGTCGAGCTCACCCGTAGCGGAGCGCTCAGCGGTGAGTGCGCCAAACACAATCGGGGTCTGAAAGCCACGCTGCACCTTACGGGCATCACGCTCGGAAAAATCACCTCGCACGGGCCGTAGCAGGGGGTATGGATACGAGGACTCGGGCCACAGCAGAAGCTCGGCACCTTGGCTCGTCAGCTCAGCGCTCAGCGCGAGGTGCAGGTCATGCTGCTTTTCTCGCAGCCCCGGTACAAACTTTTCGTGGATCCCAACGTTGGCTTGAACCACTCCGACTCGGATCTTTTCGGCGCTCTGCCGCGCTGCATCGACTTGATGAATCCGCACCGTGCCGTAGGCGAGGCTGAGCACAATTGCTGCCACCGCCGCAAGGGGTGTCCCCAAAAAGGCCCGCAGCCGTCGCCCGGGTTTGGCGCGACCCAGCGCGTGCAGCACATCAAACAGCGCTCCGTTCGACAAGACGAGGAGAAAGCTCACACCGAGTGGCCCAGTGATGTCGGCAATCTGAATCACCGTCGGCACCCATGCCTGCGTAATCGCCAGGTACCAGGGAAAAACGTAGGGCACGCACAACTCGCATGCCACCCACACCAGTGGTGCCAGCCACGTCACCTTCAGCCCCAAGTGCATCCGCAACCGACAGATAATCACCGCGAACAGCCCGAAGGTCAGCGCCTGATACGCAACCAAGAGCAAGAACAGCGGCGCTGCGACAATCCATGGCAAGTGCCCAAAGCGCTGCAGCAGACCGACGATCCAGTAAAAGCCGCCACCGTTGGCAAAGATGCCGGTGACCATTCCGTAGAAAAACGGGTGCTGGGTTCGTGGCAGACCGTCGTCATCGAGCAACACCCACAGAAGCGGCACCATGCCGATCCAACACAGCGGCCAGATATCAAAGTCGGCGCACGCCAAAAAAAGCAGCGTGCCCGACAAGATCGACAGAATCAGGCGACCCCAAAAGCTCGCTAAGACCGGCTCCAAAAAAGGTGGCAACGCCCCTGACCGCCGAGGACGTACACGAGGAAGCGGCAGCGAAGAAGACGGAGCAGCAGGTGCAGAGGAAGAACCGGCTGGTGTTGCGGTTGGGTCGGAGGCTGGGCCAGACATCCTCGGCAGCATAGCGAATCGCTCGACCGCTTACCGCAACTTCGCGCAGGCCGCAGACTTACAGGTCGGTAGCGAGATGGAGAGCGCGGGCGACGGGACGTAAGGTATCGCGAACGATCTGCTTCACAGGTTCATGCTGAGCGACGAAAAGTGCGATGCCTGGACTCATTGTGTAATAGCTACCGACGAGCGCTTGACCGAGCGGGTTCGTCATCAGATAGCGATCACGAAAACGTCGCAGCAGGTTCACCTCTGGTTCAAACTCCGAGCCGAACGCCGCCGTCGCAATGAAACAGCCTGTCAGCGTCGTGAAGTTAGCACTCGAGGTGTCGACCTCGGCATTCAGAATCGGTCCAGCTACGCCACAACGACTGATCGGCTGCACTGCCAAGTAGTACTTGGTCTTCGGCAGCAAGCCGATGATCTGGGTACCGACCTTGCTGCCCGGCGGTCCCAAGTTCGCCGATGGTGCAGGCAGCGCCCGAGAGAAGTTCTCAGCGGTAATCGGCCCCGTGCTCTGATAACGGACGCGATACTCGGATGCGGGAGCGCCCGTCGGCACCTGAAAGTCGAGCCGAAAGGTAGTGTCCGTGATGTCACTGAACTGGATCTTGCTCGGCGTCTGCGGCATCTCGCACATACTCGGGTCACAGGGCGTGACCGCAACCTTGACGCGCCAACTCCCGTTTTCGTCGGTGTTCAGCGCCAAGCGATCGCCGCCGGAACCACCGCTCATGCTGATGGTGCCATCGGGAGCATTGAGCTTGCCGCTCTCTCCCTTGAAGTCGCCGTAACCGGCGTAATCCGTCGTCGTTGCAATTCGACCGCTTTTATCCAGTCGAAATGGAACCTTGTAGACGATGCTCGGCTGGCCATAGGGATCCTTGCCCAAATGATCCCACTCGGCGTGGGGCTCGGCCATGGCACGACCGGTAGGCCAATAGGCATTGAAGTCTCCCTCGATTCCGACCTCGACGAACAGGACGTAGTCATCGTCGGGAATCAGTGAGTCCGCAAACCAGCGAATCGGATCGATCAGCTTACCGATGGGAGGCGTGGCCCCCGAGATCGCGGCGACATCGTTGTCCGTGGCAAAGCGCTTCACGTCGGAACTGTCATTGCCGCCCATCGTCGACAGATCCGCACGAGGAGGATAGACAGAGCTTTTGCCCGCTGCGTAGTAGCCCTTGCTACCGTAGAAAGCCGAGGCGCAGCTCACCACGTCGACGCCGTTCATCTTCTGAATGCGCCAGCCCGATGGTGAACAGTAGTAGTTTTCCGTTGAAGAAACCGGCCCGTGATAGGCCACAGTATTGTCGTCGTCCGACGGTGATCCCTGGAAGTCGGGCGGACAACTTGGCGAGCATTTGCCGCCCATCATCACGTAGCCGTAGCTCTTTCCGCGATGGTAAGCCCACACCGGCAAGCTCTGCGGACGACGACCATACGGCCAGCGGAAATCACTCTTGAGCCACGCATTGCCGGGCCGATTGCCGAGCCCCAGCATGCCAATCGAGCGAGTCACGAACAAATCGGTGAGAAAGCTGCCATCCCGTTTTTCGACCCAGACCGCAATCTGGGGCCGTAGCTCCTCACGTCCGCTTTTTGGCGCAATGCCTTGCGGAGTGAAGCGAACCTCGACACCTCGGCAGGTGGGATCGGCATTCGCCGTCGGAACGTGGGCCAAGAGCGCCCCCAGAAACACCGCCTGCAGATGTCGTTTCATGGGCGAAGTATACGACCGTTTCGCAGTCACTTTCATGGACCCACTCCTTGCCCCGGTGGAGCCAGTATGACGCACTCCAGCGGACGCAGCCGAAGCCGATTTCCGTCGAGGAGTAGCGATTCCTGATGTGTCGAAAAGATCACCTGTCGAGCGTCGGGTAGTGACACCTCGACGAGACGAGGCGCGAAATTGAGCAATACGTCGACCAATTCCTGGCCACTCCGTCGCTGATATCCCAAAACCTGCTCTGGCAGATTGGTCGGATGCCACAGCGTCAAACTGCCGGAGTGCAGTGCGGGCAGCTTGCGGCGCAGCTTGAGCAACCGCCGGTAATGAGAAAGCAGTGAATTGGAATCGGCGAGCTGCGCCGCCACGTTGGTCCACGGATAGCTTGGATGCACTGGCAGCCAAGGACGCGTCCCAGGTGGCGAAAATCCAGCGTTGTCGGCTGCGCTCCACTGCATGGGGGTGCGGCACTCATCGCGGTTGATCATCACGCCTTTGCGACGTAGCAGCCTCTGCAGCCACGGCGGCACAAAGCGATAAAAATGAGCCAGCGGATCCAGCGCCGTTGCAATCGGAAGATCGAGGTTCGTCATCCCGATCTCCTCGCCCTGATACAAAAAGGGAACCCCGCGTGCCGTCAGTTGTAGGGTCGCAAGTACCTTGGCTCGCCGAGGATCGTTGCCGACTCGCTCGATGTAGCGGGCGCGGTCATGATTTCCAAGGACCCACGTCGGCAAAAGCGGTGCGGCAAACTCTCGTTCGTATTCATCGAGCAGCGAGTGAAACGCCTGGGCCGAAAACTCGGTCCGCAGCGTCTTGAACAGGAAGACTAGGTTGAGCCCGTCTCCCATCTCTCCGCAGTAGGAACGCAACAGGCTCGGCGGGCCGAACACTTCACCGACAAGAAATCGAGGGTCACCGGGCACCGCGTCGACATGGGCACGCAGTGTCCGAGCAAACGCCACGCTGTCGGGATGGTTGATGGTGTACAGGTTGCGCTGGAAAAATCCGTCGGCGTTGTCCTCACTGGGGAGCGGACGCAGAGACGGTGGATTGTCCTTATAGCCAGCGTCCTTGAACATCGCATTGAAAATATCGAGTCGGAGCCCATCGACGCCTTTGCGCAAAAAGCCCTCGACGATCTCGAGCACGGCCTTCTGCACATCTGGATTGCGATGGTTCAAATCGGGCTGAAAGGGCAAAAAGCTGGCGAAATACCACTCATCGCTGGCGGCGTGGTAATGCCAGCCCCGTGGACCGATCATCGATCGCCAGTTGGTCGGCGGCGCACTCCCGCCCTCGCCTCGTCCGCGTCGGAACAAGTAGTAGTCGCGCTCTTTGCTGTCTTTGCGGCGAAGCGCTTCACGAAACCAAGGATGTTCGTCCGAGGTGTGATTCAGCACCATGTCGAGCACCAGCCGCATGCCGCGCTCATGGACGGCCGACAGTAGCTGGTCAAAGTCAGCCCACGTCCCATGATCGGCAGCCACCTTGCCGTAGGAACGAATGTCATAGCCAAAGTCACGCTGCGGGCTGTCAAAAAACGGCGTCAGCCACAGCGTTTCAACGCCCAGCTCAGCCAGGTAATCGAGCTTGGCCAAGACCCCTTTGAGATCGCCCACTCCGTCTCCGTTGGTGTCGAGAAACGACCGGGGATAGATCTGGTAGACGGTCGTTTTTTTCCACCAAGGAGCCTCGTGCTGATCTGCGGACATCGCGTGCCGATCCTCCACACTCTATCTTCGCTCAGTCCAGCGGCGGCGGCAGATGATCGGGTCGATTCCGAGGCAAATCCGAACGACGAGCGGGCGGATTCCTAGGTCGATTTCCGTTGCGCGCCGGACCCCGATCGCTCCCCGGAGTCTGCGGTCGGTTCTCGAATCGCCGGGGTGCCGGTCGTTCTTCGAACCGTCGCATTGGAGGACGATCTTCGGCCTGCCTGGAGGACGGCCTCTCATCGGTCCGTCGAGCGGGCGGCTTATTTTCGAACCGTCGCGGAGCGGGCCGATCGCTGCGCTCGGGACGAGCTCCCCGAACCCCGGAGCCACTCGCTCGCTCCTCGGGAATATGGATGGAGCGTGGGACTTTCGAAGACAGTCCACACAGGAGCCGCAGCCGGGAAATCTCCGACGGACGCAGCGGCCGAGCCGCGCCGAGTTCAACGCCCTCGGCGGTAAGACCCGCATATTCAACCCGCACCAGCTTGAGCAGTGACGAGCCGACAGCCTCGGCCATCCGGTGAATCTGCCGATTTTTGCCTTCGTGCAGTCGAATCTCTGCCCAGGTGTGTCGCGACGTGAACTTGAGCACGCGGACATCAGCCGGAGCACTGCGCTCGGGCGGACCATGATGAACCGGCACCGGCAGCGGCTGACCGTCGCGGCCGAGCGGCCTGGCGGGCGGCAGATCAACGCCTTGCTGGAGACGACCGATCATCGATGGCGTAAGCTCCTCACGAAACTTGGCTTGATAGACTTTCTCGACGCCACGGCTTGGATGCATCAGCGCATGCGCCAGCTCGCCATCGTTTGTGAGTAGCAGCACGCCCTCGGTGTTGAAGTCGAGCCGCCCAACGGCAAACAGCCGCACTGGCGCATCGGGAATCAAATCGAACACCGTTGGCCGTCCGTCTGGGTCTGACGCGGTCGTCACGTACCCTTTCGGCTTGTGCAACAGAAAGTAAGCGAGTGGCTCTTGTTCGACGGGTTTGCCATCCACGCTAATCCGATCACTGACCGGATCGACACGAGTGCCGAGCTGAGTGACGACACGTCCATTGACCAAGACGTGCCCCTGACTGATCAGAACCTCGGCGTGTCGACGAGAAGCAATGCCAGCTTTGGCGAGGAGGAGCTGTAAGCGAATACCGTTCATGACTATTCATCTCTCTCTACGGGACCGTCGGCAGGCTCCTCGGACGGCTCGGCCGCCTCCGGTGTTACCGAGGATGGAGCGCTGGGACTAGGCACAGCGAAGGCAGGCTCCCCGAACAAACTGGGGTCGAGGAGCGGAAAGGCCGTGTTCACGGCGCGAATCATTTCGTCAATCTTGGCTAGGTTCTCGGCATCGTCGGCAAGTTGCTGGTCGATCAGTTCAACCGGCACAGCGCCCGGCTTGGCGGCTGCCTCGATGGTCGTACCATCGGCCGACTCTGGCGATGGAGCTGAAGCTGCATCACCCTTCGGAGCCGCCGCCATCACAGGTGGTTCTAGCGGCGAATCGACGGCGAGCGTGCCCTGCATCGGACCCGGTGTGGGTGGCTCATAGCCTGCGGCGCGTACCTTGTCCCGGCTCTCATCGGTCAGATCGTAGTACTCACGCAGCGTCGGCAGGTCTTTGAGATCTTTGAGATTAAAGAACTCAAGGAACTCTTTGGTGGTGCCGTAGAGCAGCGGTCGACCTGGCTCCTCTTTCTTGCCGAGGATCCGAATCAGGCCGCGGTCGAGCAGCATTCGCAGCGAAGCGCCCGAATCGACACCACGAATGTCGTCGATTTCTGGACGCGTGATCGGCTGGCGGTACGCCACGATCGACAGCGCCTCAAGCTGTGCCCGCGACAGACGAACTGGCTTTTGCTTGAGCATCCGCTGCACCCACGGCGCATTACTCGGCGCGGTCCGAAGCTGCCATCCACCGGCGACCTCGTGCAGGCCAATGCCACGACCATTGTGTTGCAGTGACTCCGACAACAAAAGGAGCGCCGACTGAAGCTGCTGCGGCTTGTACAGTGGCGGACCACTCGGCTTGTGCGGCGCGGCAGCAGTTTCTTCGAGCAGCTCGTGAATGCGCTCGACCGACAGCGGCTTATCGGCCGCAAACAGCAGGCTCTCCAGCACAGAGGTCAGTCTCTCACCTGCCAGGGGCCAGCTAAGCTCGGGATGCTCGACGCCTGCCGCTTCAGAATCGTCGTCCATCGACATGGACGGGCCCAGCGCATCGACCCAGGGTGGAATTAGGTGCTCGGCGACATCGTCTTCGGCACTCTCACCACCGACAAGTTCACTCGCAGAATCGTCCTTTGCTGACTCGCTGACCAACATCGAGCGGTCTTCGTCCCCAAGAGGCAGAGACGACGAGGCAGCAGTGGCATTTCGGCGAGCAGGACGAGAGCGTTTCATGGCGTGGGCTCGGGATCGGACGATGACAGGTCTCTGGCTACGGATTCATCGACGGGCATCAGGTGTTCAGCCATCGTATCGCCAGAAGGATCAACAGCTTCTGGCGGCACCTCTTCATCATCGAAAGGCAGCTCACCCTGGCGCGGAACCAGCGGCAGAATTGCGCCTTCGACGCGCCGGATCAAGAGTTCGCCGCGCTCAATCTTTTGCTCGACGTGGAGCAGCTTCAGTCGCGCCATTTCAAGCACGGCCATAAAAGTCAGCACGATCTGATAGCCGAGCTGCTCGATCGAGTCGCCCTTGGCCAGCTCCCCCAGAAGCTCGGTAAAGACGTGCTCACTTTTGCGGTCGAGTCGCTCGCACAGATCGTTGATCCGATCAGCCAGTGACAGTCGCTCGACGGTGACTTCGTGTGCCAGCTTGCGCCGAGTTTGGGACAGCGACTTGGCCAAGACCTCCAGCAGCTCCCAGACCGGAATCTCGGCAAGGGGCGCTTCTCCTGCTGGACCGAGCAGTTCGGTCGGATCGAGCCCGCGTGCAAACACGTTGCGACCCATCACTGGACGTGAGGCCAGATATTGCGCCGCTTCTTTGAAGCGCTGATACGCGAGCAGCCGCTTGATCAGAGATTGGCGCGGATCCTCGCCTTCTTCCTCGGGATTCTGCGCCTCTTCCTCACTCTTCGCGTCCGGAGGCAGAAGCTCACGCGATTTCAGGTACGCCAGCGTCGCCGCCATCAGCAGGTATTCACCCGCGATGTCAACGTTGAGCGCCCGCATCTGCTCGATCATCTCGAGGTAACGAGCGGTAATAAACGAGATCGGGATGTTGAAAATGTCCAACTCGTGCTTGCGCACCAAGTGCAGGAGCAAATCCAAGGGCCCCTCGAACTCGGCGAGGACTAAGTCAGAAGCGAGAAGCTGCACGGCAAAGGCTGCGGACTATAGCAGTCCCCGCCTACATTGCGAGCGTTCGATTTCGACTTGCGAAAAGGGGCACGCTTCGGCTGTCCTATGGGCCCATGTTTAAGAAGATCCTGGTCGCAAACCGTGGCGAGATCGCGCTGCGCATCATCCGCGCCTGCCGAGAGCTAGGCATTGCTTCGGTCGCCATTCACTCGACTGCAGATGCCGATGCGATGCACGTCAAGGTCGCCGACGAAAGCGTCTGTATCGGCCCTCCTCCGTCGCGGCGTTCCTATTTGCACATTCCCGCCATCATCAGCGCCGCCGAGATCACCTCGGCAGATGCCGTACACCCCGGCTACGGCTTTCTCTCCGAAAACGCCGAGTTTGCCGAAGTCTGCCGTCGCGCCGGCCTCACTTTCATTGGACCACTCCCCGAGCACATGCGACTGATGGGCGACAAGGTCCAAGCGCGCACCACCATGGCGGCTTACGGAGTCCCGGTTCTGCCGGGCACGGGTATCATCAAGTCGGACGACGAAGCCTTTGCGGCGGTGGAGCGGATTGGTCTGCCAGTCATCCTGAAAGCAACCGCAGGGGGCGGGGGTCGGGGCATGAAGATCATCCATGACAAAACCCGCCTTCGCGATCAGCTCCACGCTGCACGATCGGAGGCCCAGGCTGGCTTTGGCAATCCCGGCGTGTTCATCGAGCGCTTCGTCGATGCCCCTCGCCACATCGAGGTTCAGGTCATCGGCGATGGTCACGGCAAAGTGGTGGCGATCGGTGAGCGCGAGTGTTCGATTCAGCGTCGCCATCAGAAGCTCGTCGAGGAAGCGCCATCACCGGCTCTGTCCCAAGAGGAACGCACGGCGCTGCTCGAACGGGTGGCACAAGCGGTGGCTGCGGTCAAATATCAGTCCGTCGGTACACTCGAGTTTTTGTTCGAGAGAACCCCCGATGGAAAACCGCACTTCTATTTCATGGAAATGAACCCACGCATCCAGGTCGAGCACACCGTTACCGAGATGGTCACGGGCATCGATCTGGTGTGCGAGCAGATCCGCATCGCCGCCGGGCTGCCGCTCCAGATCGAGTCGCTCAAAGAAAAATCCCACCCTCGCGGTCACGCGATCGAAGTTCGCATCAACGCCGAAGATCCCAAGACCTTTGCACCGTCACCGGGAGCCATCACTGCGCTCCACATGCCGGGTGGGCCAGGCGTCCGCATCGACTCGCACATCTACCAGGGCTACGTCGTACCTCCGCACTACGACTCGCTCATCGCCAAGCTGATTGTTCATGGCGAGGACCGCCTCACCGCGATTGCCCGGCTACGGCGTGCTCTCGACGAGTTCATCATCGAGGGAATCAAGACCAACATCGATTTCCATCGCAGGGTCGCCCAGAACGAAGACTTCATCCGAGGCAAGCTCGACACCCGATTCATCGAGCGGATGCATTAACCCCGTCGCCCAGGCGGTGCGCTGGCCGCTATTTGTCGGACTCGATGAGCTGACGCATCGTGCCAACAATCTCGGCTTCGGCGCGTGGACCGATCGAGTTCGTCTCTTCGTAGTGATCGCCCTTGGCCTGATCAATGTACGGACGCTTGTCGTCGAGTACAAAGTTGTAGCGCGGCAGGATATATCCCAAAAAGTCGCCGGTCAGACCCCAGGTCATCCGGTGCGCTCGATCTCCGTGCATCAGGTCCAGGAGGTACGGCGGCTGCGGCGCTTGACTCAAATCCGGCGCGTTCGGCTGCATCGGGTCGTACAGTGGATACTTTCCCGCCTGCGAGCCGTCATAGCCGCCTAGAAACAGCTCCGACGTCAGTTCCCCGGGATTGGTGATGATCGACGCTGGCCCGATCCGCAAGTAGGACACCATCGTCTCTACCGAAGGCACGTTTTCCTCCGACAGAGGCCGGGTCTCATCGAAACAGCAGAACTTGCGACGGAAGATCTTCAGCATGGCCGCTAGCTGATACTTCTGGTTTTCGATATGGGCCTTGAACTCGGTCGATCGAAAGCTGAGCCGCGCCGATCGACCCTCAACGCTGACGTTCTTCGGATCGGCCAGAGCGGTCAGTGCAAAGCGTGCCACTTCATGTCCCAACGCTTGCGCTTTTTTGAGCCCGTTGTCGGGTACCGGCTTGCCGTTTTCATCCAGCGGCGCGGCCCGCCCCGGCCCGAGCAGCCCGCCAATCGAGCCAGAAACATAGACCACTGGCCCGGCACCTTTTTTCTCTAGCTCGTCGCGCAGGTAATGCACAAAGTCCGATGAAATCAGCGGATTGCGACTGCCCAGTGCCTCGGGATGATTCGACCAGTTCACCACCGTCGTAATCGGCTGCGGCGGAGTTGTGCTCACGTCCATGAACTGCATCGTATGCAACACGTTGTTGATCACCACCGGATCGCGAGAATCCGCCACATAGCGCTTCATATCCCCGTCTGGATCCTCGACTCGAATCGCCCCCAAAGTCAGCCGCGAGGGCCGCAGGTTCGCCACCGCTTCCGTCGCAGCTTCGGCAATCGCTCGATGCACCTGCCTGCGATACTCCTCATTTACCCCATACGTGAAGTCATCCGGGCCCCACCCGCCAGTCAAATCCGCCGTTTCATGAACGTGAGTACCGTGGAGTAGCAGCAAGTCAATGCCCAGCCGCTTATCGATCAACTTATTTACGTAATCCCACTCATCTCGAAACAGTCCGAGCGTATCAACCGCCACCACCACCACGGTCGACTGGTTCTGCCTCAGCGCCAGCGCCCGTGCCCACACCGGATCATTGACGCCAGTGGCCAGCCGTCCGCTGTCATATCCAGCGATCCAGTAGGCATCGAACCGGCCGTTGCGGTTTCGATCCGTGTACGGCTCACCGTCGTCGTACAAGCCGTTGCCGTTCTGGTCCGTGAACTGCTCGATCAGCGGCGTGAGATCTCGCTTGGCAAAACCTGCATAGAGCACGCCATCGCCGTCATCGATACACGATGGATCGCCAGGGCAGCGAAGTGAGATGTTGAGCGGAATCTCATCGGGAGCCAGCTTCGGCAAAGCTTCTACCGTCGGCTGCATCGGTGGATCGCAGCCACCCAGCATCGGCCCGCAAAAGACCAACAGTCCCCACAACACCATAGAACAACTACGCGAGTGGATCTTGGGCAAGGCAGACCTCGACAGGACAAGTGGGGGGAGTCGCTAAAAGAACAACGAGTCTTTGCGCGGAGGCTTTGGTGCAGCCTCTGCCTTGGCAGCCTCAGCCTGGCGGATCGACTGAGCTTCCTCTTCTTCGGTGGGCTCGACCGGCGTAGCAAGCAGACCAGCTCTCTCGATGGCCGCATCGTCGCCGTAGTTCAGACAGTTGTCGCAGCGCTTACACAGCGGCGTCGATTTTTCCCCAAAGTACTCGAGCAACAGCTGCATTCGGCAACGCGTCGAACGTGCGAAGCTGATCATCGCGGCAACGCGACTCCGATCCCCTTCGCGCCGCTTCCGATAGGACTCAGCGGCCCGTCCCAACGCCAGCTCTTCCGCTTCCTTGCCAGTCCAGGTATAGGTCTGGTTTGCTCCCTCGGTCAGCAGCTCCATCTCTTTCAAGATCCCAAGGACCACACGCGTCTTCGACTGCGACGTCTCTGCGGCCAGAGCCAGTTCGCGCACGTTATCGGCCCCGTTACGCAGCGCCCTCCAGACATTGAGCACATCGCTGCGGTTGGGGTACTTGCCAGCGACGAAGAAGCTCTGTACCTGTTCGTCTTCCGGATTGTAAAGCAGGATACAGCGACTCGGTCTGCCGTCTCGACCAGCTCGGCCAGCTTCTTGGTAATACGCCTCGAGCGAGCCCGGCATGTTGTAGTGAATGACGGCTCGAATGTCGGGCTTGTCGACGCCCAGACCAAAGGCGTTCGTCGCCACCATGATTCGCGGGTTATTGCGCATGAAGGACTGCTGCGCCGCATCCCGCTCTGCCTTACCCATCTTGCCGTGATACATCCCGACCTTGAGTCCGAGTACTGGGAGAGCACCGGCGATGGCCTCGACGGTACGAATCGTCGAGCAATAGATGATTACCGAGCCCTGAATCTTGCGAATCAGCCGCAACAGCCGCTTGACCTGCGCCTTTTCGTCGGATGTTTCGCGCACTTCCAGGTGCAGCGACGGTCGGTCGAAACCGGTATGGGTCTTTTCAGGATTGCGAAGCCCGAGCTGATGAATGATGTCTTCTGCGACCTCCGGCGTGGCGGTAGCCGTCAGTGCGCAGATCGGCGGTCGTCCCAGCTGCTCCGCCGCCCGATCCAGGAATAAATACGAAGGTCGAAAGTCATGCCCCCACTCGGACACACAGTGCGCCTCATCGACGACGAATAGACTGACCTTCTGACCGCCCAGCTCCTCGAGCAAATTGCCAGAGGCGGCACGCTCAGGAGTGACATAGATGATCTTGCGCTTACCATCTTCGATGTCATCGAGCGTCTTGGTCGTCTCACGGCTGGTCAGCGTTGAATCCAGCCGTGCGGCCACCACGCCCGTTCTTCTGAGCTTCTGCTCTTGATCACGCATCAGTGCCAGCAGCGGCGAAACCACCACCGTCACACCCGGCAGCTCAAACGCCGTGAGCTGATAGATCAGCGACTTACCAGCACCCGTCGGCATGATCCCAAGAACATCACGCCCTTCGACGAGAGCCCGAATCGCCGACTCTTGCCCAGGACGGAAACCCGACAGCCCAAACTGACGCTGTAAGCGACGGATGATCCGCCGCATGATCGGATTTTTCTCGTCCTCGATTGCCGGAAGCTCCGTCGGAGGGCTCTTCGGGGCCGGACCCTCTACCTTGGACTTGGCCTTGAGCTTCCCGGCCTTCGACTTATCCGTCGCAGCTTCTGAGCCACGCAGCGATGGCGTTCGCTCGTCGGCAGTCGACCAAAAGAGCCGAGCAGCGTCGGTAATCAGCTGCTCCACACGAGGATCTTGCACCGCTCCAAAGGCACGACCAAAGTCGACGCGCAGCTCCTCGGGAATCTGCGGAGGAGAGCGCCACCACGGAGGTTCCTCTAGAGCAATCGCCGCGGGCGGAATTGGCGCAGCCGGAGTGCTCAGCGCAGCCAGCGAGGGCTCGGTCGGCTCCACGCTGTCGAGAGAACCTGCCGACTCCGCCACGGGAAGTGGAGTCGCCCAAAACGCCGCGAAGGATTCTTCGGGCAAGGGTGTAGGACGAACCGCGCCGCGTCGAGCTCCCCAGAAGGGATCGTCGACGCTATCGGCACTTGGCGCAGCAGTAGGACGGTCGGTTGGTTGCAACATGTTTCCTTAGAAGCCGCCGCGAGGACGCACACACAGCGACCAGTCGCCCGGCACACCGACGGCATCCCAGCTGCGATGGACGTTCTGCCACTCTGCTCCACAGCGGCCGTAGAGCAGTTCTGCGGCCTTCGCGGTCGCATAACGTGCGTCTTTGAATGTAGTCGTTTTGGTAAAGAGCTGGGTGTTGGCAAGGTGGAAGATGCGCGTGCTCTTCTCGATGCCAATCGGCTTCACTTCGATGGTGGTCTTAGCACGCGGGTGCTTTCCGCCCGCCGCCAGCAGATAGAACGCCAAGTTGCCAATGCCGGAGTTGGTATGGACACCACCATTGTCCATCGAGCCTGGCATGTTGCGCTCCGGGTAGTAATCCTTGCTCATTCCGTCCTTGGTGGGATCGTTCATCAGACGCAGCGCTCCGATCGATCCGAACAGAAGACCTGCGACATCCTCACCAACCTTCCAGGTGTTGGCGTTGACGGTCCACATTGCGGGGTTGCCACTGGCGCTACCACCGGAACCGACCCACACCTCAGCAGCCGCGCCCATGATATCGGATTGCGCTTCGTTCAGCGCCCCCGACTCATCCATGTACTCCAGATCCGAGGTTGTCGCCGTCACCGCGTGCGTCATCTCGTGAGCAGCGACATCGAACCCCAAAGTCAGATCCTTGAGCGTCAGACCGAAGGCGCCACCATCGCCGTAGACCATCTGATTGAACGGATCCGGAATCCACGCCGCGTTTTCGCCGCTGCAACCCATGCCTGTGTCGAAAGTGGCATGGACGCTCGACATGAGCATCGAACCTTTGGCGTCGTACGAATCGCGTCCAAACATCTTGTTGTAGAACCAATAGACGTTGCCGCTGTGCTTGTACGCACGAGTGCCCGAGGCATCGGTGGTGGTTCCACCTTCCTTGTTGAGCAGCGCTCCCGGCAACTCTGAGCCATCCTTCAGACAGACCTTCTTGAGGTCGTAAATCTCTCGAGAAAGAGCCGTGTAGATTAGCGAGTGCTCCGCCAGTACTTCCCCGGTCCGGGCGCTAACGAACAGCTTCGCAAACTGACGACCCGTGGCTGATTGATAATCGACCCGAGCCTCATAGACCAGCCGAGGTTGCCCCGCCCGATCCACAAACACCGACAGCACCGGTGTGGTGACCGCCCGCCCCGCACCGCGTGAACCGAGCGCCAGAGAGATCGCCTCGGTCCCGGACAGCGCCACCGCTTCTTGCACCTGAAGCTCCGGCTCCAAATGACCGAGCACCCCCTCGACCACGCCATCGCTACCTAGCTGAACCACCACCTGGCGGCCGACCACCGGCATCCCGGCGTGAGCCTGCTGAAGCTTGATGTAGCGATTGCCCAGTTCATCGGTCTGGTCCGATACCACGCTCAGGCTCGTCTCCGCCGCCAATCGATAGCTCGCGGCAAGCGCGCCGTTGGTGAGCAGGGCAACCGCCCCCTCCGCCGACGTGATACGCGACGACTGCTGCCCGGTCATTTTTCCAGACAAGTAACTTGGCGTGCCATCACTGGCCACCTGCGCTTCACCAAATCCGAGAGGAGCAAACGCCCCCCCTTGCTCATGGACCAGCGGCTCTTCGCCCTGACCACAACCGGCGGAAAGCAGTGACACCGCAGCACATGCCACAAGTGTGCCACTCAACGGCCAAGCAGCACGAAGCCCGGTGGGACGATTCAAACCGGTGCCACGAGCGCCGGACACGGTGGAAGGGATAGAACGACGGTGGGTCATAAGAAGCTCCTTGGTACAAGGTGAAGGCAAGCAGGTGAAGGCGAACCGAACCCGAACGAAGCAGGCCCAATTCGCAGCAAGCCTATCCAAACCGCTGCCCGAAAAAAGAGGGATTTCGCAGACTTATGTAAGCCAAACCGCCGCTTGCCGCTGCTTTTTTCCGCGCCACAACCCAAACCATGGCCCGAAAAGCAGCAGAGCAGCCCACACGCTGGCCGCTCCACGCAGCGCAAGGAAACGGGCTTCTTTCCGAAGATGACCCTGTGCTAAGCTGATCGGACCTAAGTCTATTTTTGACCTAGCCGACGAGACTTTCGACAGGAGACCCAGCATGAGCGCGAAGACGTGGGCACTAGCCCTTGCTCTGGCCACCGGCGGTGCGCTGGCACCAATGGCGCAGGCCAGCGATCACGCGGACGGCTCGACCACGGTGATGCCGCCGCTTAATAACACCGCCCGTGACATCGCCGACCTGTACACATGGATGGGCGTCGACGAAGTCAACAACGCCCCGCGCGTGTTTATGGTGATGACCGTCAACCCGAATGCGCTGAAGGCGACCTCGGTGTTTGACAAAGACACCCTCTACACCTTTCACACCATCGCCAAGACCAGTTTGTCTGATAAGAGCGATGGTGTGCCCGAACTCTCCATCGTCTGCGCCTTCAACGACGCAGCCCCGATTGGGACTCAGACCTTCGAGTGCTGGGGCGGCGACGATGAGTACGTCAAGGGAACCACCTCGACGAGTACAACCAAAGGCTCCATCCTCAGTCGCAGTGGCAAGCTCAGGGTATGGACGGGGATCGCCAACGACCCCGCATTCTTCAACAAGACCGCATTTACCACCACCGTAGCCGCCATCAAAGGTGGCATCAACGGATGGAACCGTGACGTGGCCCAGTGTGCGACCACAGGCGTTGGCTTTAACGCCGCGACGTTGCGCACTGGACTCTCGACCCCTGCCGCCGATGCATTCGCCAAACAAAACGTGCTGGCGATCGTGGTTTCGGTAGACCGAGCGTACGTAACTGCCAGCTTCACCAAGCCACTGGTGGGAGTGTGGGCCAGCACCAAGAAGCGGATTCCAAAGTGAGGTCAGCCATGACAAGAAACATCCTTGCATCCCTGATGCTGCTTGCTGGCCTGACCAGCAGTGGCTGCGATAAAACCGCGCTGAACTTTGAACCCGTGGCGTATGAGGTATTTGACCTCGGCGGCATCGATGGCAGCACGGCCTTTATTCCAGGCCGTCCGCTTGCCGACGCAATCCAGTACGACCGAGTTGGCCGTCCGCTGGTCAGTTCGATGCTGCTCAATCCGTTCGGACTCGCCAAGGACAAGAACTATCCGGACGAAACGAAGGACATTTACAACTCGGCAGTGCCGATGCGTGGCTGGACGCCGTATTCGAACCAGCCGTACATCCAAAGCAACCTCGGCGTCTGGGATAGTCTCGACGCCAACTGCGGCAATCAGGCCGGTGCCGCCGCCACGCCTTCGCAGACTCGCTACGCACAGCTCGGCGATCTGTTCACAGATGATCGACTCTGGGTGGACAGCAGCAAGAGCGCGTGCATCAAGTACATGGCCGTCGAGCAGAAGTTCCTAAACGTCCCGACGATTGACGACTGTGGTGGTCGTTCACCTGCGATCGATGCCATCGACCAGACCTACAGCCTGCTAGTCGGTCAAGGCTCGACGGTTTCTGATGGTGTTGCGCAAGACTCAGACGGCGTTCCTTCGACCAGTACCTTCCCGTTCCTTAGGGACGCTATGTAAGCGCTCCTCCGCCGTCGAGCTGTACCGCCGGATCTTCCAGCGCCACAAGCCGTATCACCAAACGTAGTCCCTGACGAGAAATCTGCGCCCGGCCCGTTCCCACGAGCGCCGCCAGGTTCCGTACCGACAGCTTGTGTCCTGCCAGCGTGAACGGAATCACCAAGCGACATCGTCGAAAGTCCCCACAGCCCCACGCACTTCTGCCCCAAATCAGCGAAGCCGATTTGCAGCGCGGGCATTGAAGCGTTGGCACCACAGGAGTCCCTGGCACCGATACCGACACGGCCGGACGTTTCCCCCGCGCTGTCAACGCGGAAGCTGGCGATGCTGTAGTTGGCGCTTTGGTTGTCCGGCGTCTCGCCCCTTTTTTCTCCGCACCCACTGTTTCTCGTCGAGCCCCCGGCGCAGATCCACGCTTACTGAAACGTCGATTCGAGCGAGAGCCAGGTTCAGGAAACCCACCTCGCGCAGAGGCATTGGTTCCGTCGAGCCGAATCGCGGCTGGTGCCGGTGTAGCTCGAACCTTGCCAATGAGCTGTTCCACATAGGCGACGATGCCGGACATAAAATCCGTCGCGGAGTCCTCGCCTCGCGCCATCCGGTTGAGACGAGCTTCCCACTGCCCGGTAAGCTCGGCGGAGGCCAGACTCGCTTCGGGTAGCTTGTCAATCAGATCGACCCCCAACGCGGTAGGCCAAAGCTGTTTGCCCCGTCGCTCGACATAACGCCGAGAGATGAGCGTCTCGATCACAGCCGCTCGCGTCGCTGGTGTGCCTAGCCCCGAGTCCTTCATGGCCCGCCGAAGTTCTTCGTCGGTAAGCTGCTTCCCGGCACTCTCCATGGCGGACAGTAGCGACGCGTCACTGAAACGCGGAGGAGGTCGGGTCTGCTTGGCTAGCACCACAAATTCCCCCGACAGTGGCTCGCCTTGCTGCAAGCGAGGCAAGAGCTGATTCTGCAGTGCCTCATCCCCGTCCTCTTCGCCGCCATCAGCGTCTTCGCTACCATTTTTGCGGCGAACGGCACCATCACTCTCAAAGCCCGCCACGTCTTGCCAGCCCGCTGACAGACGCTGCTTGCCCTGCGCCAAATAGCGATCCGGCGGAGATGGCAGCGCTGGGAGACGACCCTCGGCATCGGCTTTCCATTGTCCGGCAGAGACCGGTTCCACCTCGACCGCATGGACGCGAGCAACCACTGTCGTTTGCGCAAACTCGGCATCGGGACAAAACGCGCCAAGAAAGCGCCGCACCACCAGGTCATGCAGATTCCGCTGATCGGGAGAAAGTGCCGCGAGTCTAGCTGGAGTGAGCGCGGTCGTCGTCGGGATGATCGCGTGGTGATCGGTCACTCGCTGATCCTGAAAAACTCGTCTGGGCGGCGTCACCCGTTCCAGCTTCTGGGCAAAGCGCGCATAGACCGCGGACTCAGACACCGCCGCAAACAGCCGTGGGAGTTGCGGGATCAAATCGCGGCCCAGGTAACGCGAATCGGTCCGAGGATAGCTGAGCAGTTTGTGCTCTTCGTAGAGGCGCTGTGCCTGGCTCAACGTGTGCTGCGCCGACCAGCCAAACCGACGGTTACACGTTCGCTGAAGCGAGGTCAAATCGAACAGCAGTGGCGGCGGCTCGCGAACCTTTTTTTCCTCGACGGACTCAACCAGAATCGGTGCCGGTGAGTCCCGACGGACCAGTTCATCGGCAATCGGCCGTGTTGCCAGCCGTCGCAGCTTTTCGTGCTGCCACATCGCCACAAACGGAGCCACATCGCCCCGAGCGTCCTTCGGTCGCAGTCGCGCCTGGACTTCGTAATAATCACAGGGAACGAAGCGACGAATCTGCTGCTCCCGCGAGGCGATGATCCCAAGCGTCGGGGTCTGCACTCGACCCAGCGAACACAGAACATCCTGCTCTCCTCGCCTCCACACCGTCACGGCGCGAGTCGCGTTCATGCCCACCAGCCAGTCCGCCTCCGACCGACAGCGTGCGGCACGAGCCAGATCATCAAACTCACGACCAGGCCGCAACTGCGCCATGCCTTGACCGATCGCCTGCTCAGTCAGCGACGAAATCCACAGCCGCTCCATCGGAAGTCGACATCCCGAAAGCTCATAACACAGACGAAAGATCAGCTCGCCCTCGCGACCGGCGTCACAGGCATTGACCACCGCTGAAAAAGAACGATCGGCCAGCAATGAACGAACGACTTTCCACTGTCGGAGCGAGGTTCCAATCGGTCGCAGCTTGAATGGCCTCGGTAGCATCGGCAAGCGATCCAGACGCCACGGCTTCCACGCGGGATCGTACTCGTGAGGCTCACACAGCTCGATCAAGTGGCCAATGCACCAGGTAATCACATAGCGGTCGCTGGTCAGTGCACCGTCGCTGCGACCCGAAACTCCCAGGACTCGCGCCAGATCTCGCGCTACCTGCGGCTTTTCGGCCAAGATGAGCTTGCGCGTCGCCATGTTCGCCGTCCTCACGATCCTCAATGAGCCGCGAAAGGTAGCAGCTTCGCCGACACTTCGCCAAACCGGAACGAGCCCATACGAGCGAAGTTTCTTGACACTCCTTTGAGGGAAACACTAAAGATACCGACAGTTTTGCAAAGACTTGTTTGGAGGATCCCTTGGCAAACGTCCCGTCAGCAGAGAAACGCAATCGTCAGCGCATCAAGCGCCGCGCCCGGAATTTGCAGCACGTTGTCCCCATGCGCACCCGAGTTAAGCGTGCGCGTACCACCCTCACCAATGGCAAGGCCAGCGCCGAAGAGATTCAGGAATCTGTTCTCACAGCGCTCCGCCAACTGGCACGTGCGGCCGCCAAGGGTGTCATTCACAAGCGGACTGCTGCTCGCAAGATCTCGCGACTGACGCTAGCTCTCAATAAGTCTGCGGTGGATCGTTCAGCGGCTTCGTCGGCAACACCAAAGAAGGCCGTGAAGCACAGGGCTCCAGCCAAGACCGAAACGAAGGTTGTTGAAACCAAAGCTCCCGCTAAGGCCCCGGCCAAAACCTCCGCTAAGGCTGCCGAGGTCAAGGCTCCGGTGAAGGCTGAGACCAAGGCCCCGGCCAAAAAGGCCAGTGAAGAGAAGGCCGCAGCCCCCAAGGCCCCCCGCACCAAGAAGTAGTACCTGCAAAGACCGACGAAGCGTTTCGTCGGTTTGCATCCCTCCGCGCCCTCCAGCCTCTCATCACACTGCTTAGCCCACCGCAACCGGTGCACAACACGCGCCGGTCACTTTCAGCGCGGTTCGATTCTCAGCGACGTCTGAGCGTCCTCGCCGCGCTGCAACATCGGTGGTGCGGCTGAATTGGTCGTGCCGAGCTGCCCGTTCGTCAGCCGAAGATACACGCCGTAGAGCGTCTCAAGACCCGGTTTGGTGCGCTTTGCCACCAAGTCATGAACCAGTGCCACCAGTTCGCGATTGAGCGGCGTTGAGACACCATGTTGGGCTCCTCGACGGACGATCTCGCCGTTGAGCCAGTCGATTTCCGGCTTGCGACCGCGCTCAATCGCCACCGCCATCGAGCTACGCATCCGCCTGAACTTGAGGCCAATCCCAAGCAGAATTGAGTGCTTGAGGAATAGCGGCAGCGAGCCAACAGAGTGACGCTTGTCATCATCGGAAAGCGCCAGCTTGGCAATGTCGATCGTCCCGGCCACCTTCGCCAGTCGGACGCCTTCACAGTCCGCAACCGCACACAGCTCACGCCAGACCTCGAGCACCAGACGACGGACAAAGCGATGAGCCAGCAGCCGCCCCAGCGTGTCACCTCCGATTGCCCCAAGGGTGCTTGTCGCACAATTGATCGCCAACTTGCTCCAGCGCACACCCGATAGATCATCGACAATTTTCGTCGGGATCGCTCGCCCGAGCAGCTCGGCCAACCGCAACAGCTCGACGTCATCGGCTCTTGGCACAAGCCGGCCAAGCTGAAATCCACCTGACGACGTACGTTGCGAAAAGCCCGGTTCAACCAGCGTTGCGCCAAAGCCCACTACACAGCCAACGACCGGATCCGCCCCGACGACCGACGCTGCGTGTGACTCGGGTAAACCATTCTGCATACAGACAATTGGTGCTCCGTCCGCCAGCAGCGGCCGCACCTCCCCAAGCACCTCTCCTAGCGTGGTCAGCTTCGTCGCCACCATGCACAGATCGTAGCGACCGTGGCTGAACAGATCACTCGCCTTTACCGCCGTCTGGGAGAGTCGTTGCGACCACTCTTTTCCGTCCAGGTCACGGATTCGGACACCATGCGTGGCAATGGCACGACTGATCTCGGGGTTCCCAGTAACGACCGTGACGTCGCCGCCAGCCCGAGCGAGCTGGGCTGCCGTAATACCGCCGATACCACCACAGCCCACGAGGAGAACTTTCGGTTCGCTTGCCATCGCGCTTAACCTCTTTCCGTCGGAGTGAGCGGTGACTACTGTGCCCCAGCGCTGGCTGTATTTCAAGCGATTCTCCGACGAGAAAGCGCAACAAATTGGCCCGACAATCGCTCCACTGCAAAAAACCCTTGCGGAGTCGGCAGCTAGACGGTGGCAGCGGCTTGCGATATGGTGCGCGCCATGCACGAGAAGCCCCTGTTTTCCACGTCGGCAGCTTTTTATGACGTGGACGGCACGCTGATTAAGACCAACATCGTCAACTCGTTCGCGTATTACGCGCTGAACCAGCCGACACCGCTGAGATCCGCGCTGAAGGGTTTGCAGACGGCGGCGTCGATTCCGTTCTTTGTCATCGCCGACAAAGTCTCACGGAAGCTGTTCAACGAGTTCTTCTATCGCTATTACGCCGGGCAGCCCGAGGATCGATTGATCATCCTTGCAGAGGATCTGTTCGAGGAAGTGATTCGCCCGAGCATCTTCCCCGGGGCCTCCGACCTCATCGAGGAGTCCCGCCGGGCAGGAGTGCGTCAGGTGCTCGTCTCGGGAGGTCTAGACTTCACCGTCTGGCCGCTGGCACGACACCTGGGCATTCCCAAACAGGACGTGATTGCCAATCGTTTGGAATTTAGCAAAGGCTACGCTACGGGTCAGCTTTGCCCACCGTTTGTCGGGGGCGCAACCAAAGCGCCTCTCATGCGGGATTTTGCGGCCCGCCACGGAATCGACATGGGCAAGTCGTGGGCCTATTCCGATAGCTATTCGGATTACCCCATGCTGGCCGCAGTCGGTCGACCGACGGTGGTAAATCCCGATCTGCGACTGCGCCTGGTGGCCCGCTCGTACGACTGGCCAATCATTGACCTGCGCTAAACCACAACTTGGAGTCGACGCCGGAAGTCATGGCTCAGCTCGGAGTTGGCACCGAGCAGCACAAACAGCGCCGCCATAGCTTTGCGGGCTGCATCGTCACGAAAACGCCGATCTCGGGATACCAGCGTCAACAGGTTTTCCAGCGCCGCCGCAAAATCCCCACGTCGCGCCTGGCCGGCTGCAACAACAAACCGCGCCGCTGAGTCGCGCTCATCTGCGGCAAGTCGCCGCGCTGCCGCCTCCGCCCCGCCCTCTTCGTCGGCCACTTCAAAGAAAGCGTTGACCGTCGCCAGCTCCTCGGCGCGATCAATCTGGGCACTGCGAGGATCGACCTGACTGAGTAGCTGTCGAATTTCTTGTGGGTTCGATCCACCCACGACGAGCTTCGCCTCGGCGAGCAAAAGCTGAGCACGACTAGCAAGCTCCGCCGACAGGCCGGTGTCGAGCAGCGGGATCAGTAGCTCTGCCGCCTCTTGGGGCATCCCGGAAGCGAGCAGGGCTGCGGCCTCGTTGACCTCGCGCTCTCCTTCCGGCGGAATGATTTGGCGGAGAAAGTTCTCGATAAAGCGACCGTCGCGAGCCCCCACAAACTCCGAGGCAACCTTGCCCTTATAGAATGCCTTGACCGCAGGGATGCCCGAGATCCGATACCGAGACGCAAGCTCCTGCTGCTCATCGGTATTGACCTTTGCAAGCAGCACCTTGCCGTTCTGCGCAGCCACGATCTTTTCGAGAATGGGCGTGAGCATCCGACATGGACCGCACCACTCTGCCCAAAAATCGACCAGCACCGGGATCTCGTGCGAACGAGTCAGTACGGCTTCCTCAAAGTTGGCGGTCGTGGCCTCAAACACAAACTGCGAAGCGGTTTCCATGCCGCGCCTTGTATCACACACCGCGCAAAATCGATGGGGAGCGGACCAGGAGCGCCGCTGCCGCATGACCCGCGTCATCCACGCTTGCGACCACGATCGGCTCTCCTGCGTCGTGTAGCGCTTCTGCAAGCAGCCACAGACCCGATACCGCTCCCGCCGGAACCACCAGCCGCTGAAGTGTTCGGTGTTCTAGCGCGGCTGCGCCGAGATCGACCGTTTCCCCATCGCAATAGATGGGCACATCGGAAATCCGGTGGAGCGATGACAGCACTCGTCCCAGCGCCACCGAGCCCTGCCCCGCGCAAAAGGAATCACTTACCGTCTCAATCGTGCCAAGGTGAGATGCTGGCTCACCCTCGTCACGGGTAAGCCAGAGCGCCACGGCGGCATCCTGAAGCAACACCGAACTGAGCACCGGCCGCGCAACCTCAGCGGCCACCACCAGACAGGCCTCCGCTTGGTGTGTGGTCAATAACAGATCCGCCTCGGCCAAAGCGCACAGTCCAGAGGTCCGTCCCATCGTCACGGTCAGGCCCGGTCCGCGCAGCCGGTACTGGATCGACAGTTCACCAATTGGCGATGAGGGCAGCGTATACGCAAACAATCTCGGGCTGGGCTGTCCCTGCAGATACGAGCGGTAATACTCTTCATCGGTCTTGTGACAACCGTGCGCTGAGCCGAGCACGATGGCTACCTCGTCCCCAACAGCTCCACTGCGGAGCGAAGCGTCTTCCGCCAGCATTCGGGCCACAGCAACCACCGAAAGGCCGCACAGCCGGTCCATCCGCAAAAGCGGGGCCCGAAGCTCAGCGGCACTGCCCTCGGGTAGGTACTCGGAAAGCGACTCGGTCGGTGCCACGCTCAGCCGAGCACAGCCGCGAATCACCATCACGACAGGCCTCCGCCATCCCCCGCAGCCAGCAAGACTGCAGCATTCTCTCCGCCAAAGCCCGAGGCGGTCGATAAGACATAGCGAACGGGTGCCGAGCGCGGCCCGCCCATCACCAAGTCGATATCAAAGGTCGGATCGGGCTGTTCGAGACCGACCGTCGATGGGATCCGCTGCTCGGCCAAGATATGGACCGCCATCACTGCCTCCAGCACGCCAGCCGCTCCGAGGGTATGTCCGACCGAACCTTTGATGGAGTTGACGGGCACATGGCGGGACCGCTCACCGAGCAACTGCCGCAGAGCCCGAGCCTCCATCTGGTCGTTAAACGGCGTGCCCGTTCCGTGGCTGGACACAAAATCGACAGCGTCCACGGGCAGGCCCGCATCGCGGAGCGCTCGCTCCATCGCCAGCAGTGCACCTCGGCCCTGTGGATCGGGCGCAGTCATATGGTGTGCATCCTGAGACAAGCCCGCGCCGACCAGCCTCCCCAATACTCGCTGACCGCGCTCTCTGGCTCGCTGTTCCGGCTCGAGAACGACACAGGCTGCTGCCTCACCCAGATTGACACCGCTACGCCGCACATCGAATGGTCGACAGATCTCTTGCGATTGGGCACGCAGCAACCGAAAGCCGCTGACCACAAACGGCTGTAACACGTCGACGCCACCACACAGCACCACGTCACACAGTCCCTGTCGAAGCCAATGAAGAGACAGCGCGAGCGCACTGTTGCTCGAGCAACAGGCCGTCGAAATCACTCGCACTCGCTCAGCACCAAGCTGGGCCGCCAGTTGCTCGGCTGGCAACGAGCACCCATAGGGCGGTAACTCGGGCAGCACCGCCGGGTCTCGACTGAGCATTTCCAATCCCGTCAGCCACGGGGCCTTCTCGCCAAGTGTGGTTGCGATGCAAACACCGATTCGCAGCGCGGATCGTGACTCGCTAGACGCCAAGCCTGCCTGACCGAGTGCCTCGTTGGCGACAAGCTGCAGAAACTGGCTTGCACGGGGCTCGCTGGACAGCAGTGCTCGTCCGTCCTCATTGCCATCGCCGGGAAGTGATACTGTGACCAGCGGCCCGACGTCGAGTGCTGTCCCCAGTAGCGCTGGCAGCCGACGCACCGCCGTTTGTCCATCGAGAAGCCGAGCATAAAGTTCTGACGCTGAACAACCCAGCCCGGTCAGTGCGCCCAGCCCCGTAATTGCGACCCCAGACATTTATCTCTCCGTCGTCGATGGAGCCAGCGGTCGCGGCGGCGCGGTTTCCGGGGCCACCACCGCGTCAGGCTGATCAAAAAAATCGAAGAACTGATACCACTGCGTTGGATAGCGTCGAACAATTGCCTCATAGACTTCGACGAGCCGCTCGACGGCCCGACGCACATCTGCGTCTCGATCGCGGGTCTTCTCGACGAAAATCGCCGGCCCGACATGATGCACCAGCTTCGGCTTCTCTCCACTGTCGTCGATCGCAAAGAAACTCGGGATCAGCGGTGATTCGGTCACCCTCGATAAAAGAGCCGGCCCGATCGGAAACCGTACCGGTCGGCCACACATCTGCACGGTTACCCCGGAATCACCGAGCACTCGATCGATCTGCATTCCGACGAGCGACCCCTCGCGCAGTACCTTAGCGATGGTCAGCGCAGAGAACGGTGAGCCCGTCGTGTAGATGATCCGAAAGCGGTCACGGAATTTCTGTTCCCACTGCTGCACCAGCGGATTTGGCTCCTCGGCGCGAGCCATGTAAAACGGCGGCATCTCCCGCCATTCGGCGAGAAACGGTCCGACCTGCCACATTCCAATGTGCCCCGTCGCCATGATGCCGCCGCGCTCGCGGATAAGCTTCACCAACTCCGGAGTCCGCCCCAGCGACTCAACCTCCATCACCAGCGGCCGCCCAAGATGAATCTTGTAGCTGTCTGTGAGCATCTGCGCGTAATTGCGAAACAATGCCAAACAGCGCCTATGGGTTGCCCAATAGCCCGCCGGCCCAAGCACCGCTTCGAGATTCCGCTGAACGGCCCGTCGCGCTTTTCGGATCAGGAAATAGAAAATGCCGCCCCACATCGGCATGGTGAGCCGCTGAAGCCAGGTCGGCATGTGCTTGATGCCGCCGAGCATTAGCCGCCTGTAAAACGGCCCTTCATAGCGATGCTGGAGCGACAGTGCAGTGGAGGACGGAGCGTTCGACATCGTTAGTAGCAGCGACCCACCCTCTCGTAGCCGCTGATCGCATGACAAGTACCAAGCCCCATTGCGCACCGGACCTCGGTGCCCCCGTCAGCAGGAGAGCCACCATCGGGTGGCGTCGGCAGGGCGCAGTAGGGACGGCAAGTGGCATCTCGTCCACTGCGGGTGACACAAGCAAAGCCGCTCTGGCAGTTCACCGAGCGCTCGCACGGACTGTCGAGGTCTCCAGTCGCCTCGCCAAACCGCTGACGGGACCAACAAACCGTGCCAGTGCCTTTGTCATCGCCTAGGACATAGCAAGACAGCGATGAACCATCCTTCGCTTTGCCACAGCCCGTTTGAGGAAACACCGGCTCGCATTTGTCCGGTGCGCTGCAAAAGCCAATGCCGCTCACCTGCGATGGAAGCACACACAGCTCGGACTTGCCGCAGTTCCCCCGGGTACGCAGGGCGCATAGCTTTTTGCAGCGCGTCGTGCCATCGGCCGTCGCCACGCAACTCAGGCCCCCCGAACATCGATCGTAGCGACGAGGCGGATTGGTTGCTGGATTTGCTACCGTCGTAAATGAGCACTCTTGGTTTTCTTTGAGCGTAGCGCCGTCGTCAGGCACACACTGCGTGAGCGAGCCCTCCGCACCGGTCTCTCCCACAAGAACGATTCCACAGTGAAGTCCGCTGGCACAACGCACATCCGAAAACTCGGTCCCATCGGGCGTGCAGTCCTCAAACAAGCCGACTGTAGAAACCTGGACCCCCAGGTCGGTCAGTGCCGGCAACGCGGCATCCGTAAGTTGGGACTCCACGTTGGGAGCCGGGCAGCCTGACAGACCAGCCAATAGGCTCAGCGTCAGCAAACCACGCCCCAAAAACCAAGCGTGAGCTTTTTCCATGGTCCGCGTAATCGACATCGTCGCTATCCAATCCTCGGGACGCACATGTTGGCGACACACCGAAATTCACCGGGGCACTCACCATCGCTGGCGCATACCACATCGGTGGTCCAGATCGCAGAGTGGTTTCCCGTATTTGGCTCTTGGAACGGCAGCCAGATCGGCTGAAAGCTCGGGTCTTGGCCACCAGCCCTCGCTTTGTCGAGGTCGAGCCCGAGCATAAACAACTGCGGCTGGCTACCTCCGGAAAATCCGTAGCGATAGCGGGCAGAATACACGACGAAGGCGTAACGATTGTTCTGCAAAAATGGCGCGAATTTGGGCCAGTTGTTGCTGCTATTCGCTTGATGGGTGCCCGCTGCAAGCTCGATCGGCGCACCGTTCGCGACCGGCTGCCCCACATCATCGATCGCCCGGACCAGACGAAGCCTCGTCTGGGTTGCATTGTATTGCTGACAACTTCCGCCACAGGTCTGGCTGTTGAACACCAACCACTTGCTGTCGGGAGACCAGCTGGGCCAGAAATGGACCTCGCTGCCGATCTTCGCGGGGACGACGGTGATCGCCTGACCAAACGCACCGCCGTTATAGGGCATCACCACAATGTCGCCGCTATCGACCAATTCAAAGTCGTAGGTCGATGGACGGGTGTAGCGGACAAAGGCCAACCACTTATTGTCGGGTGACCACTCAGGCATCGCGCCAAGCCCAAGCCCACCAATTTGCGCCGGTTGCACTGTCTCCAACACCGCTCCGGTCGAGGAGTCGCGTACCTTGAGCGTTCCGCTCCAGTTGGCAATGAACTTGTCGCCGCTCGCATTAAACCACGCGAAGTTCCACGCAATGCTCGGGGTCAGCGAAAACGCCCGCTTCTTTGGCATGATTCCATCGACGATCGATGAACCAATTGGGGTCTGACCGAAGCCAAACTCGACCGCCACTTTCTTGCCATCGCGAGACACCGCATGGCAGCCGGCGCAGCCCGTCTCATCGCCGTTCGTGATGAAGTCGACCGGCTTGCTCGCTCCGATCGGCACGCGCTTGATTCCTTTGATCGTCGGTGAAAAGTAGTACAGGCCGCCCTTGATGTCCTCGGGTGCGAAGTCAATCTTGGTCGGATTGGAGTGGCCAATCGGTACCCCTCGGCCCGACGAACCGCTCACCACCATTGTGATCGATTGGCCCTGGGCTGAATGTCCAACGGCACTCCACAATTTGTCATCGATCCGATACGTACACTGTCCCGACGGACAGAGGCTCGACCCAACGTAAAATGACCGCTCGTATGTCGAGCCTGAGACGGTGACACGGAACACCGACTGTCCTGCACCCGCCCGCCACTGGATCGCCAGTTGCAGCACGTTGGCGGCCATCAACGTCTGATCGAATGGGTATACCAGCGACGGAGCCGGACCGCCATCGCCACCCGTGAAGTAGTCTTTGGCATCGGCTGGCGCGGACCCGTCAATCTCGTCTGGAGCGACCAGCTTGATCAGCAGCGGTGCCGAGCCCGTCGAGCCACGCAGGCTTGCATAGACTTTGTAGGCTCCGCCTTTCGTCAGCGTCGGAGGGATCGTAAGACGTCCCTTGCTGATCCCGCCCACACTGCTATCCGAGATCGTCCAGCTCGCCTGACTGGTCACATCGCCTAGCTTGCTCGACGTGGCACGAAACGTCAGCGTCTGAGGAATGCCATTGATGGTCACCGATGAGTCACCCGGCGTCACCGTGAGCGTGCCCACGTTCTTTTCCTCGGTACCGTCACCGCCAGAAGCTTCGACATCGTCGACGGCTTCGCGTCCCGGCATGCAGCCGACCCCACCACACACTAGGCTCAGGCTTAGCAATGCCAACCCTCGACAGAACGAGGGAATACGCACGATCCACATCGGCATGGCGACCTCCTTTTGGAGGTGCCAGCCTAGCGAGAATGGCGGATCGAGACAACAAGCTCGCAATCCGCGACAGAAATCAGTAGGGGATTACTTGCGTCGAGCGGCCTTGTCGGCCGTGGAGGGAGCGGTCGGAGCGGCCTTTTTCGCCGACTTTTTGTCCTCCACCACTGCAGGTGCAGCCTTGTCACGCGCCGCGCTCTTCGGGGAAGGTGTCTTGGTGGCCCCTACTTTGGGTGCCGCAGCATGGGCGGCCGTCGACTTGGCATCAGGTGCCTTTTCAACCGCTGGCTTCGCCGACTCACTCTTCCCAACTGCGGCCTTCGCTTTGGGGGTCACGGTCTTATCGGCCTGTTTGACGGACTCCGTCTTGGTGGGCTTAGCGGCCGGGTTCTTCACCTTTGTAACGGCCGGGGTGTCCACAACGGGGGCACTCTTGGCCTTCTCGGCAGACTTTTCCACGGCAACCTTCGCAGACGGGGCCGACTTGACGGAGGCTGCCTTCGAAGCGGCTGCCTTCGACTTGTCCCCCGCTTTCTCCGGAGTCTTCTTCGCCGGTTCAGCCTTCACGACATCGGCCACCTTGGCCTTCTTGCCCGACTCCACCTTCACCGCTGGCTCAGTACTTACCGAGCGCGACTTCTCGGTGGCTTTCGCAGCCGACTTCTCGGCAACCGGTGCAGCACTGGTCGCTTCGGCCTGCTTGGCAGACTTTGACTCAGGCTTAGCTGCCGCCTTCGTCGCTGCTTTCGCGTCAGCCTTAGCCATCGATTTGCTCGCCGTCTTGGCAGCCGATGCCTTGTCTTTTTTGCCACCCACACCCGTGTCGGCGGGAGGCTCATCAACCGGCTCAGTCTTCGCCGACTTGACTGGCTTACCCGTCGGAAGCGCAGCAGCCTTGTCAGCGCTCGACTTTTTGCCCTTCGTGACTACCTCTGATGCTGCTTCGACCGGCGCAGCTTTGCCCTTCTTTTTGTCCATCGCAGGCTTGGCTTCAGTGACCTCGACAGCCACTGCCTTGGGCTTCTTACCGGACTTTGAAGAGTCGACGAGCTTTTCGGTGCCAGCCTTGTCACTTTTGGCCGAAGCGGGCTCCGATTTTTTCGATTTGGAAGCCCCATCGGTGTTTTTAGCTGGCTTGGTCTTTGCGGCCGCTTTGGACTCTGCGGTCGCGGTCGCCTTGGCGACGGTAGACTTGGCCGATTTGCTGCCAGACTTACTGGTGGCTGGCTCGTTCTCTGAGGGAGCATCGGCTTTCAGCCCTGTCTTCTTGCCCGGAGGCCGTCCAACCCGACGCTTGCCATCAGCACCGCTCTTGCTCTTTGCCGCTGGCCGCTCATCATCGCCGTCGAAGTCGGCATCGTCATCATCGGAGTCCGAGTCCATAAACACACTCGGACCGAGCCGAGGACGACCACCCGGGGGCTCCGTCGACTTCCCTTTGCGACCTCGTCCCCGAGGAGCCGACGATTCCTCGTCGAGATCCCCAGGAATGCTGTCGTCATCCTCTTCGTCCTCGAGCGCAGCCAACTCACGAGCTGACAGTTTCGTGGTCTTGCCCATGCCCGGCGACTTCGACGGTGGCACACCCGGCAACTCGTCGTGCAGATCGTCTCCGAGCATGTCCGGCATGTCGAGATCATCGATATCAGACTCATGGGCCTTTGCGAGTCGTGCGGCTTCCCGAGCCGCCGCCTTCGCCTCGCGAGCTTCCTTGGCCTTGGCCTTGCCATCCGCCCTCGCCCTCGCCTCGGCTTCTTGACGCTGCCGCTGCACGACATGCAGAGGCATCAGCCGTCGGTTGTGGATGAGGATGCGCTTGTCACTCTGGAACGTGACTTCGATCTTGTTCTGGCCAATCAGCTCAGAGACAAAACCGACGCCAAACACCGAGTGGACGAGAACATCAAGCTCGCAGAAAACCTCGTCGAGACCCCAAGGCCTCGGCGTGCTTTTCTTCTTATTGATGACCTGTTCCCACGTCGGCTTCGCCTTGACAAGCTTCTTACGTCCCGGCTGCTCGCTCGGCTCATCACCGTCTTCGCCGCGAGGACGACGAAACGCGTGGACATCGTCGCAGGTGTTGCAACGAACGCGGCGAATCTCCTCGTCGTAACGGCTTACGACCGTGTGCGGGGTGTCGGTCTTGCAGCGGGCGCAAAAGGCCTCGATTTCCTGGCCGACGTCATCGGCTTCATCATCGAACATCGAGAAGTCCATCACTTACCGTTTCGGTCCAAAGAGGCGGTTTGAGTGGAGCTATCCGCGACCCTTCGCCGGACGCTCTGTAACACGCCACATAAGCGCTCGACAGAGGGCATGGATAACACATCATCGTGCTCGGTTTCCTATCATGGTTTTGGGGCTTTGAGCAAACAAATTTCTTTTGAGCAACGAGCTTCTCTACGGTGCAAAAAATCCTGAATCCTGTGACAACCAAACTGAAAGGGCAGTGCAGGCAGCGCAGGACCGACCATTGCCGTGGTATACGAGTGTAATGAGCCCGCTTTTGCGCCGTGACTGGCTGCGCCGTGGTTGGGTACATCGAATTTGGACTCGGCTGTCCACCAAATGGTCAGTTGGGTTCGCCATCGCGCTGGCTACCTTGCAAGAGGGCTGCTATGCCGCGCACTACCTATCACAACAAGCGGGTGGACAGTTGCACCTGCTCCGCATCCGTCGCCACGTAAGCGATGTCATAGCGGACCCAAGCACCAGTGAAGAGCTGCGCCAACGACTGCAAATGGTCATGGAAGCCCGCAAGTTTGGGATCGAGCAGCTTGGTCTGAGAGGAGGAGCGGAGTTTTCGCGATTCGTCGATCCCGGAGGCCCAGTCGCCTACAACCTAACCGTTGCGCCCAAACACTCGCTCGAAGTTCGCTCGTTCCGGTTTCCACTGGTGGGGAAGGTGCCGTATCTGGGCTTTTTCGATCTGCAGAATGCCAAGCGGGAAGCGAAACGGTTTTCCGATGCCGGCTTTGATGTCTACCTACGCCCGGTTGGGGCCTACTCGACGCTCGGCTATCTGATCTCGCCGATCTATCGGTCCATGCTAGGGGAGTTCACCGAGGCCGGTGAAGTCAGGGCAGTGGAAACCGTCTTGCACGAAATGACCCACTCGACGGTGTTCCTGCCCGGTGCTTCGGACCTGAACGAAAGCTTCGCCACCATGGTCGGTAATCGTGGCGCGGCGGAGTTTTACCGTTCCCGTGGAGACATTACTCAGAGTGAACGAGTCTCCACCATTGCCGAAGAGGGGCTGCGAGACCAGAAGGAGTTTTCGGCCTGGCTCAAACCCCAGCTTGAGCGATTGACTCGCTTTTACCGTCGGGCTGCGGAAGTGAAACTTCCTCACAAACAACTCATCCAGCAGCGCGAGGTCATCTTCCAGGAACTCAGTCAGAGCTATCGGCTTGCCTTTCCCGAAGGCCGCCGCTACCACCGGCTAGCGGACGGGCCGATCAACAACGCGCTGCTACTTTCGTTCGCGGTCTATCACGAAAGCAATGGGCTGCAGGAATCGCTCCTGGAGCTATGCGATGGGGACTTGAAACGATATGTGTCGCTGTATCGAGAAGCCCGCGATCGTCGCCACGGTGCTGAGTGGCTGCGACAGCTTGCGGAACTACAGCGCCGCTCCGCTCCCTGAGGAAACGAAACTACGACGACGAATAGCGGCGAAGACCAGCGCGGCCCCCACCAATCCCAGCGCGAGCAGTCGAATGCCAACCGGAGGAACGCCCGCATCCCGAGCGGCCGTCACCTGCGTCCGCGCCTCCCTGACGGCAGCCAGAGCATCAATGATACCCGCACCGTAGTGGTTGTCGTGGTTACCACGATAGTGGACAGGACGACGTGCAGTCTGCTTTAGGATCTTGGCCACGGTATCGGGATCAGTCACGCCCTGGCTGACGACCAGTGCGGCCACGCCCGCGACGTGCGGCGATGCCATCGAGGTGCCCATAAAGCCGAGGTAGTCCTGGCGGGAGGTATCGCCGGGCACCACCGTATTTTGCAGCACACCATCGGGAACTCCATCCCCATTTTGGTCGACGCGGGTATTGCCCCCGGGTGCCGCAATGAAGATCTCTTTACCCCAGTTTGAGTAGAAGGTTGTCGTCTCATCAAACTGAGTCGCAGCCACAGCAATCGCCCCACGATTGGCGGCCGGATAGCTAACACGGCCACGCCCATCATTACCTGCCGCGCAGACCACCACCACGCCGTGATCGTGGGCATAACGAACCGCATTGGCGAGCACGGGCGAGTTGAAGGGACCACCGAGACTCATGTTGATGACCTGCGCGCCGTGATCCGTTGCCCAACGAATGCCCTCCGCGATGCCACCCACAGAGCCCGATCCAGAGCCAGACAGCACCTTGATGGGCATAATGCGAGCATGTGCCGCTACCCCAGCGACGCCAATTCCATTATCTGTGGTTTGGGCGATCGTACCTGCGACGTGGGTACCGTGGCCGTGGTCATCAGCCGAATCGGCGTTGTCCTCGACGAAATTCCACCCAGGAACCAGCTCGGTGCCACCGAGATCTTCGACCTTGGTGACGCCGGTGTCGACCACCGCGACCGTGACTCCAGCACCGCGGCTGAGCAGCCAGGCCTCGGGCATGTTGATCTGGTCGAGGTGCCACTGGTAGCGATACTTGGGATCGTTGGGTTGAAAGCGTGGTCGCCCGTCGTTATCGACCGGCTGTGGCGGCGGCTGTGGCGGCGGCTGTGGCGGCGAAGAATGAACAGCGCCGGGCCGGGCATGAGGCTCATCCGCGGTCAGCGAGCCGGGAGCCGTCTCCGGAATCTGGTAGATCAGCGCAAGATCGGCCGCTTCGACGCGAGGATCACGGCGCAGCGTCTTCAGCAGAGCCAGGAGCCGACTGTCTCGATTGGTGGCACCATCGAGGATCACTCGATAGATGCGATCGTGAGTGACGTAACTCGACTCGGCAACAAAACGAGCCCCAAATCGCCGAGCCAGCGCCTGCACCATCTGATCATCGACTCTGTCGTCGAAATCGGCGATCAGCTCTGGCAGTGCCTGCTGACTGCGAATCGCCGCGCCAAGCTGTAGTTCCTCTAACGAAGCAGTGCCTTCGATGACCTGCCCAGTTTCTGCCTGCGCCACCGAAGCTGTCCCAAGGAGCAATCCAACCATCCAAGCCGAACGACGAGTCTTGATCATGACGTTTCTCCGCGATTCGAGTCGACTTCGCAGCCAAGCGTGACGACCCATTGCCCAGTCTAGCAAATCGAATGCAGGTGCAAGCCCTTTTGGCTCGTCAGAACCTAGCGCCCGCCGCCCCCGACCTAGCGTGACAGGTCTACGCAGTCCGGACGGGCTCTGCGGACCGATGTAAAGTCCCACCACTTCCGTGACTCGCCCGTACGTGCGTTGTGGACGACGGCAGAGAACACGTCCCAAACACAAGGATCGTGACGGACACCGGTCAGTGAACAGAGCCGTCGGTACATCTCATCAGGGTCACCTGCGCAAAGTGACTGCGGTGTGTCATAGCCGAGTAGCAGCAAGTCATCAGCGGTGGCAGGTCCAACGTTGGGCAGCTTGCACAAGGCTTTGCGAAGCGACGCCCGGTCGGGCGAAGACGCCGGAATGGGATGATGGGATGCTCGGGCGATCATCGGCGCAGCATAGCGGCAGCTCAGAGCAATGTGACCTAATTGCTGGACCCAGGAGGCAGCCGAATCGCTAGTCTGTCCCCAAGCTGAGCAAACAGCCGCAGCCACTTGATCGTTCTCATCGTGTCGTTGCTACTTTTTTGGGAGCGAACGACCTGATTGCGATAGTTGGTCTGCAGAAGCTCATAGAACGTGTTTTGGGTTCGCCACAGATCGACCGTGCATGGCGGGGTGGTCGCCAGCTGCACCGCATCGAACAGCGATTGCAGGTACTTGGTCGAATCGGGCGTCTCCCGCAATTTTTCGCCAAGCCGCTGCAAAAGCTGCGACAGCGCAAAGCCCAGCGCCGCTTCATCGAGCTTCACACCACTCCGATGGACCTCATCGAGGAGCCGTCGAACCTCTCCAAAGTCCGGGACTGCGGCCGCAAGTTGACGCAGGATCGCAGTCTGGAGTGACTGCTCTGCGGCGGTCTTGAGCGCGGGCGGCAGCGGTGCATGCAAGTCGGTCAGAAAGCGCAGCAGTGGCGCATGCGTGTCGTAGATCTTGCGCAGCTCAGCATCGACCTCATCGCGAGTGGTTCGCAGCAGCTTGTCGAGGATGCGTCTCTGATCGTCTCGAAACAGCTCGCGGAGTGAATAGGTCGAGGCCCCAAAGTAGCGATCGACCATGCGTAGCACCGTTGGTAAGTCGGCACGCTCAAACGGGTCGACCAGGGTCTTGCGAAGCTCCGCCATGAACTCTTCGGTTCGGGTGGGAACCACGCCACCGACGAGATTATGGTCTCCAAAGTGCAAGACCGCAAAACACAAGTCCGCCGACTCCTGCGTCACCTTCGTCGATACATCTGCGCGACCTAAGGCCAGGCTCACGCGACCGGCCCGCAGCACCTGCTGTTCCCGAGGCCGTACATCGTAGCCATAGACATTGATCGGCTCCTCGTATCGCTGAAAAAGCGACGTAATTGCATAATGAGCAAACGCCTTGGCGAGGTCGACCTTGCGTGGACGAACTTGTGATTCGTACAGTCGCCGACCATCCCCGATCTCCACGAGGTTACTTTCCGCATTGGCAAGCAGGTCCAGAAACGCGGGCTCCAGATCGACCTTTAAAGCGGTCTGCGCAAGCTGAATCGCCCGTGCCGCATAGAACAGGTTTTGCAGCGGTTCCGTGCCCGAGATGTCGTCGAAAAACCAGCCGCAGCTGGTGTACATCAGCAGCAAGTGCCGCTGCATTTCCAGAAGCTGGAACACTCGAGCCGACTCATCGGCACTCAGCGGTCGCTTGGCCTGGCTCCGGAGGAAGCGATCTCGTGTCTCGGTCCGTCCGTCCAAAATAATGTCGATGTATGCATCGCGAGCGGCCCACGGGTCGTGTAGCAGTACTGCGGTGGCCTGTTCATACAGTGGCACCAGTCGATCCCGAAGCAGATCGAGCGCGGCCCGCAACGGAGCCCGCCAGCGCTGATGCCAACCCGGATTGCCACCGCTGTTACAGCCACAATCGGAAGCCCATCGGTCGATGCCATGTGCGCAACTCCAGGCAGTCCGTTCGACGATCTCGGCTTCGTGGCTGGGCGGGTTCTGCGCCAGCATTTCTCCGTAGTTGCTAAGCCGTACACCGTCGGTTTGCTCGATGGTTCGCAGCGCAAACGCCAGCGCCATCTCTCCATATTTGTGGTGATGTCCGTAGGTTTCTCCATCGGTGGCAATGTGAATCAGTTGCGGCCGATCGACCCCTGGGAGCAAGCCTCGCAGCAAGCGCTCGGCCAGCTTGTCACCGTGGTTGAGCAGCCCCTCGAACGCCACAGCCCGCGACGTCCGGCCATCGTAGAAGAACACCGCGATACGCCGCCCCGATGGCAGCACAACGTCATATGGCATGGTCGTGTCGACGCGACCACCGCTCACATCCGTAAAGCTTGATTCACCACGACGACGAACTGCTTTGGCTTGGTGCGGTGCGAGGATCGTAAAGCGGATTCCTTCCTTGGCCAGCGCTTCCAATGTGTCGAAATCAACTGCGGTCTCGGCCAGCCACATACCCTCGGGAAGTCGGCCAAAGCGGAAGGCAAAGTCACGCAAACCCCATACCACCTGGGTTCGTTTGTCGCGTGCGTTGCAGAGCGGCATGATCGCGTGGTTATAGACTTGAGCGATTGCCGAGCCGTGCCCCGAAAAGCGCAGCAGGCTCTGCTTGTCAGCGAGCAAGATCGTCTCGTAGACCCTCTTGCAGTGATCGAACATCCACGACAGCAGAGTAGGCCCGAAGTTAAAACTCATCCGCTCGTAGTTGCTGACGATGCTGACGATTTTGCCGTTGTCATCGAGAATGCGAGCGTAAGCGTTCGGCTCGTAGCACTCGGCGGTAATGCGCTCATTCCAATCGTGATACGGGAAGGCCGAGTCTTGGACTTCGATTGTCTCCAGCCACGGGTTTTCACGAGGCGGCTGATAGAAGTGGCCATGAAGACAAACGAGACGCTGAGCAGCTTTCATCGGGACAGTCCTGGCACGATGCTATCACCAGGTCGCACCGCCGACGCTTTCAGGTATTGTGCGCACGATGTTTGGGCTGTGGGGATTGCTGCTCTTCGGATCTCCCGCCGTGCTGTCGGGCACGGTGGCAACCGACGCAGGCATCGAGTACGACAGCAATCCGGCCCGCGTCCCCAGTGATGGCTCGCTCGGTCTACTCCCGCAAGGTTCACCACTGGTTCGCGGGCTTCTGTCGGGCAGCTTGGCGTACGCAGGGACGAAACAGCGACTGAGAATCTCGGCCACGACAACTGGCAAGGTCTTTCTCACCAGCGAGCAGCAGCAGCAAAACGTCTTGGTAGCGCAGTTTGGTTATGAGCACGGAGCGAAGCTCGGACGCTCCTTGATCGTCGGAACCATCGACTACTACGACGCATTTCAGGCCACCGCACCACAGTACCTTGAGCGAGACTTTCGATCGCTTGCGGCCGGTGGACGATTTCAGTCGGTGCGTCCCATCGAAGGCGGACATCGATTGGACGGAATCCTGCACCTTACCGGGCAGCTATTCCACTATAAGCCCGATCCGCTCCAGAGCTTTGTCGGCCCGTCCCTGTTCGCCAAGCTGGGTGGACGTGTTCACGCGGGTGATCCCGAGCTCGGTCACGACTTCGATCTGTCCGTGCAAGGTCGAGGTGACTATCGCATCTACGGTCCCGTTCGCCGCGATGTGTTCGTCTCGGTCGGCGCGAGCATACAGTGGCAAGGCCCGCTGCTCATCCAGCTTGGTTATTCCGCCCAGGTCAACCTGTCCTCGACGGAGCTGGAGAGCTATCAGCGTCACCTGCCGATGCTCAAGGTGGCGTTTCATCTGCCCGGAGAGCTGTTCGTGACGATGAAAGGCCAGCTCAACCTCCAGAAGTCCGCGCTCGGTCTGACCGTACCGATCCAGAGCATCGATGAAGACAACCGCAGTCTAGTGCTGCTCGATCTAGAGCGACCGCTACCCAAGGGCTTCGCAATCAGCGCCCGTTACTGCGGCTACTTCAGCCTTCCCAAAGATGGAACGTCGCCGTATCAGCGGCACACGGCGCTGCTCAACGTCAGCTACCGCTTTGGGCGCTAGTCATCTTTGAGAATGGCGATGTCGTCATCCTTCAGCAGCTCACCGTCTGAACCCAACCGAGGCAAGTGCTTATTCCCCACCGACTTGCCAGATGGAGTGCCCGCCCCAGGACCCGACGGCTTGACTGGTTTTATCGCCGCTGCGGGCGGGGTTTTTTCGGGAGAGGGATGCCCTACCACCTGGGGCGCAATGGGATGCTCGACTGTAGGCAGAGCCACCGCTGACTCCGCCCCGCCATCCTGAAGCACGATCACCGGAGCACTGCCTGCAAGCCC
>JBGAUT010000018.1:0-108608 GCA_044228505.1 Polyangia bacterium
AATGGCTTCGACCAGATGTACTACGAGCGCCTGTCCGATGAGCTGACGCGCTCGGCACTGCCCCTGAGCATCGACAGTTCGGCGCGAGGTCGGGGGAGCGCTGCCGCCGAGTGGTGAGTTGATCGCCGATCGGGCTGGGGTCGATGCGTAGCTCAGGCACCGACTGAAGGTGCATGATCGTTGTGCGAGTGGGGGCTCGTCGCCCCGTCTCGACGTTGCGCAGTGTGCTGTCTGAAATACCGGCCCGCTCGGCAAGAACGGCCCGAGACAAGCCCGCTGCTCGTCGCCGCTCCACGAGGTCTGCACCCCAGGCTTTCAAAGCCGCTCTCTCGCTGCTCTTGGGCTCTACGATGCCACCCGCCAGATGGAGCTGAGCGCCAGTATCGGTGGAAACCGTTTCGATCTGCTCCCTCTCTGCTCGTGGAAGCGCATTACCAAGGGTCGCCATAGCCCGACGCAGCGCGGCTCGCTCCGTCGGTGAACTAGTCTTGCTTAAGCGCTCGAGCACCTGCATGGTGCCCGAAAACAAGGTACGAACCGGGATGCTCTCAAACTGTTCCACGACATCCTCCTACACTGCCCGAGAGCTAGCACACATCCGACGAGCCGCAAAGTGTTTCTCGTCGCTAATAGCGAAGCCAACCGTCGATTCCGAAGTGACTGGCCACACGCTGCAACACCGCTACGGCTCCCCGTGCGCATCGTCGTCACGAACGAGCAGCGCATGCACTTGCGCTGGGTGCCAGATTCCGCCTTCCTTCGGCAGAATGCCCTCTGTCACCAGGCGGATTCCGATTTCGCGTAGTTGCATGCCCTCTGCCCGTAGCTCGGCGGCTCGACGGGCTGCCACTTCTCGGTTGCCACGATTGGCGGTGCGCAGCAGCTCCGAAACCTGCGCTGGATACCAGACTCCGCCGCGAAGTGGAGTCAGCCGCGCTTTCCGCAGACGTTGGCCAATCTGACTGAGGCTAAACCCTCGTGCGCGCAGCTCCTTCGCTAGCGCCGTCGCCGCTTCTCGGTCATGACGCAGCGGAATCCGAGGGCCAGATGGCCTAAATGGGTGTACCTGTTTGGTCCCATCCCGTCGGAGTACGATGCTGAGTCGCTGCGCTCTCCAGACTCCATCACGCCGCGAAGGGATCTTGGCCTCGTTCAATCGCCGTGCGATCTCGTGAAGCTTGAGCCCCTCGGCGCGCATTCCCTTGATCTTGCAAAGCACTTCCTGTTCATGCGCCAAAGGGACCAGCAGACGCCGCCCCTGGTCGTCAACGTCCTGGCTGAACTCGTACCCAAAGGGCGCAGGACCGAGTCGGACTCCTTGCGCCATCATGTGGCGCAGCGCATCCCTCGTCCGCTCCGAGATCATTTCCCTCTCAAACTGCGCGTAGTTCGCCAAGTTCATCAGCACCATGCGCCCCGCCGCCGAGTGCGTGTTGACCATGCCGCAGAGCGATAGGAGGTGGTTCCGCTCGTCGCTGAACAGCTCCTCCACCAGCGAACAGACATCCCGCAACGACCTCGACAACCGATCGAGCTTCGCAACGATCAAGGTGTTGACGCGACCGCGCCGGATGAGTTGCAGCGCCGCTTGAAGACCTGGCCGCTCGAGAGTGCTCCCCGAATAACCCTCGTCCGCCTTTATGTCGATAAGCTTTATGCCGTTGACTTTGCAATAGGCCCTTAGCTTATCGCGTTGTGCGTCGAGACTCACACCCTCCGTCGCCTGTTCCTGAGTGCTTACCCGCACGTAGCCGATCGCTGTCTTGGTGCCGCTTGTGTTCTGTTGTGTGCCCATGCGGGCCGTAATAACTCCCGTTACCCATCCTGAAGTGGAACGGACGGCGGTTTGTGGCGGAGGAATCGGGGGTGTCGGCGAATCTGCGTAGCGGGTGGGGGGACGATCCCGGCAATCTCTGGGCGGTCGGAGAGGGTGGGACACTGCTGCACAAGGACGGTGCACAGTGGCAGCGCATTGCGACCGATACCTCGGCGACGCTGGAAGCGGTGACCGGCACTGCCGAAGGGGTATTCGCAGTTGGTGGCAGCAGCTCCGTGCTGCGTTGGGATGGCACCGCTCTTGGACGGGAAACGACGCTGTGTCCAGGTTCACTCCTTGGGATCGCTGCGTCCGGTGCGGATCTAATCAGCGTCGGCGAAGGTTACTGCATGAATCGGCGTAGCGCGGGTGTCTGGGGGGCGATGCCAAGCCTCAGCGCGCCGCCCACTGACAAGAGTGGCTACTTTTCAGTGGTTGCCAGCAACGGCAGCAATACCTGGGTGAGCGGTCGCCCTGGCAACATCTATCGTTTCGACGGCAGCGCGTGGAGTCAGTTCGAACTCAAAACGATGGAAGTGGCGAGCAGCCTGTTTGCGTTGCCGGGTGGCGAGCTGTGGAGCGGCGGAACGGATCTGTACAAACTGACATCATCGCTGCCGACCCGCATCAATGCCCGTCCTCAGGAAGCGATCTATTCACTATCGGCCGCCACGGCTGGCACGCTGTGGGCGGTCGGCTTTCAGGGTACGGTGCTCCGTCGCAATGGCACAACTTGGGAACCCATTCGTAGCGAAGTCAGTTCGTCGCTGTACGGCGTCTACAGTCCGGCCGAGGAAGTCGCATATGTCATTGGATTCGACGCGCTCGGGAGCACGCTTTCTCTGTGTGCCAACCGAAGTTGTTCCCTCATCGAAAAGCCAAAGGCGGGAGTCGAGTACGCAGGAATTCATGGAGTGGACGCCGATACGTTTTGGGTCGTCGGCAAAGTTGGCGTGGTCAAGACCTGGTCCAAAAAGGACAACGCCCTGGTCGATGATGTTTCCAGCTTGGGAGGTGCGGCCTCTCTCAATCAAGTCTTCGCCTTAGACGCTGCTCACGTATATGCCGTTGGAGAGCAAGGACTCGTGGCAGTGCGGGGCTCCACCGGATGGACGGCAGACAGCAGTGCTCCGACCGGGCGACAGAATCTTCAAGCCGTCTGGGCCAGTTCCGCGAGCGATGTCTGGGTCGGTGGATCGAACGGATTCATCGCGCACTTTGATGGCAGTGCATGGTCCGTGGTGTCTTCAGGAGTGAGCGAGACCATCAGCGCCATCGCCGGAACGAGTCCCACGGACGTCTGGGCGGTTACGCTTCAGGGGAGCGTGCTTCGTTTCGATGGGCAGGCCTTTTCGATCGTGAGCCGCGACGAGCTACCTCGACTGCATTCGATTGTTGGCACCGGTGGGCACCTGTATCTGTCGGGCGCGCTCGGCACCATCTTGCACAAGAGCCCCACCGAGTAGATTCCATGGTTCGGTCCTTGCGGCAGCGTAGGACACAGTCCAATCAGTGATTCCGCTTGCGCAGAACCAATACCGCAGCTTGATTTTTCAGCGAGTTCCCACAGGGAATCTGGGCCAGGGTGTCCCAGCCCATGGATTTGAGGTGTTCCGAGAGTAGTTTTGGATCGTATTTGCGCCAGCGATGCATCGAAAACACCTTCTGGCGACGGCCCGTAAGCTTCACGGTTGCGATTGCTTCTAGTGAATAACTACCGGGCACTGGGCAGTTGGTACTTAGCTCTAAATGAAGCTCAACATCGGTCACCTCCTTGCAGTGCCTATAGATGGGATCGGTAAGCCAATTTTTGTATGCAATCGAAATTGGCTTTTGGAGAGCTGGTTCCAATCTTGAAATTACGTCCGGTTGGCTGGGCGGCGCAACTGCAATTTGGGCATGAATCACAGCAATATCACCAGGTGCCAGTCCCGACAGGCTATGGCGAAAAAACTGACCCTCATTCTCGAGGTTGGCAAGCGTTCCTCCCAAAATGGTGGCCACGCGACGGCGATGCGATCTGGTTGGTGTATAGTTGAGTTGGGTATATTTGGGTAAATGATGAAAATTGCCTTGCATTGCAAAATAGGCAACACCGTATTGGTCCGCCAGCGTCTCTGCAGCATGAACAAAACCGGTCAATAGCAGCGGTTGACTGACATCAAGTAAATACAGACGGAGATCCGGCAATGGTGACTTGGTGATGAGGTGTTGAACCAGCCGTACTTCCTCCCGTGCGTTTCCTGGACCCAGTGCAATCACATCGAGTCCAGCCCGTCCGGTAGATTCCAAGATCTCCTCAGCGATGCGCGTAATCGGGACTGGATCACGAAAGGCCGCGACGTACGCCGGTTCGTTGGCGAGCTTCAGGTAGGCCACGGCGCTCTGATGGTCTAGATAGACGTTGGTCTGCTCGACCACTCCCCCCGCCGAGTTCAGCTTTTCGCCCAGTTCGATCACCATCTTTACCGGATTGAAGCCCGGCGCGATGAAGCAGTTCATGGGCTCGGTAAGCTCGGCCGCCGCTTGATCAAACAACAGTTCATCGAACTGAAGCCCCAATTCTGCCGCCGCCGCCAGCCGCAGGAGTGTGGTTCGGGTGATGGGCTTGCGCGGAGTCTCCAGGTTCTTGATGGTGCCTTCCGATAGTCCAACCCGCTGGGCCAGCGCCTGGATGGAAAGGCCGAGACTCATCCGCCGGTCGCGCACCGTGCGAGCAATCTCTTGTCGTTGCTGCAGGTCCAGGTTGAGCGACTTGCTCGGGGTGCGCCCGTCGTCGGGCCCATCTTCCAGGTTTTCCAAGTAATCATGAGCAAGCTGCAAGTTCGCCAGGTGCGTCCGCAGTCCTTGCCGCTGCGGTGTCAATCGCTTGGCGATTCGGCCGATCCGATCCATGGCCAGTCGCAGCAGATCCCGCGCCTCTCCCTGCCACTCCTCGACCGTTGCATCACCGGGATCATCCACCATGAGCGAAGGGAATGCGCAGCCATCATCTGATTCTTGCTGATCGAGTCCGTCTTGCATTGGCGATGATCTTTCCCATTTCCTACCTGTGATTACCCGACTCTGCTTACTAGCGACGGGAAACGTGCGATTCCGAAACTCGCTACATAGCGTTATGTGAATCCGCAGATCAAGCCGAATACACGATCATTTCTAGGGATTCCCCCTTCTCTTGCCTGGCAGAGGTGAGCAAAGATGCCGGCCATGCGGAAGACGTTGGCATCGGTGTTCGATCTGCTTCGTTCTCGACGAGTGCGACGGCTGGGATTCCTGCTGGCCCTGCTGTGTGGGATGGCAATTCCTACGCTCAGCCTAGGGTGGCCTCCGGATGAATCACGTGGGGCGGTAAACTATGGCGATCCAGCGAGCTGGCCGAGTGATCCCGGTTACGGTGGTCAGTGGCAGTCGTGGAGCTTTGCGCCGTCCACGTACAAAAACCTGGATGCGCGGACCAAGCGGCTCGGCATGGGCGGACACTACGATCGAGCGTGGGCCAAGACCGCCGGTGATCCTCGCGTGCTGATCGCCGTCCTCGATTCCGGCGCGTACTGGGACCATCGCGATCTCGTCAACAAGTGGTTCCTAAGTCGTACCGAGTTACCACCGCCCGATGATGCCTGCCAGAAGCCAGAGAACCGTGGCGATGGCAAGCGAGTCCACGATGCCAACGGCGATGGAGTCTTCAACGTACAGGACTACACCAGCGCCAAAAACCACGAGCAGCCCGACTTTGTGAAGCGCTGTGATCCGCGTGTCAGCGACGTCAACAAGAACGGCATCTTGGACCCCCAAGACCTCATCGCGACGTTTTCCGATGGAAAGGATGATGATCGCAACGGCTACATCGACGACATCGCCGGCTGGGACTTTTTCCGCAACGACAACGACGCGTATGACGATACGCGTTACGGGCATGGCACCGGCGAGGCGCAGGACTCCTCCGCAGAGACGGACAATGGGATTGGCGATGCCGGGGTCTGTCCACGCTGCCGAGTGATGCCTCTACGCGTCGGGGACAGCTTTGTTGCGGATGGCAACGACTTCGCGGTCGCCGCCACCTACGCCGTCGATAACGGAGCCTCGGTGATTCAAGAAGCTCTCGGTGCGCTATCCAACTCCGCACTCTCGAAGTGGGCCATTGACTATGCCTATGACAATCACGTCACGGTCATTGCCTCGGCAGCCGACGAGAACAGCTTCCACCACAACTTCCCCGGCACAAGCAATCACACCGTCTACGTGCACGCCATTCGCTACAACGCTGACCGTCGCGAGGATGCCACCCATGCCTTCGCGTTCGACAACTGCACAAACTACGGCGCACAGCTTCAGCTTTCGGTGCCGGGCACGCACTGTAGTTCGGAAGCAACGGGCCGAGCATCGGGCATGGCGGGACTTCTGTATAGCGCGGCGCTGATGGCCGACTTGCCGGCTCCGGCACGGCTACATCCACCGATGGGAAATGACGCTCCGGTTGGCGATAGCGGTCCTGCGATGCAGCGCGTACGACGGCTTACGGCAGAAGAAGTTCGCCAGATCATGATCGGCACGGTCGACAGCTTCTATGACCCGGCAGAGAGCATGAATCCGCAGGCATATCCGACGGGGCCAGGCTTTGTGAGACGCTTTGGCTACGGACGAGTAAACGCTCGCAAAGCGGTCGATGCCATCATTGCCGGAGCGATTCCGCCACAAGTCGAGATTGAGAGCCCCGAGTGGTTTCAAGTACTCGGCAAGCGTGATGGCATGGTGCCCATCCAGGGTCGCATCAGCCTGCGCAGCTCGGCCAAGGATCAGTACGACTACGTGATTGAGTGGGGTCCGGGCGTCGACCCCAAAGACGGCGATTGGAAGCGGCTGGGCGGTGCAGAGTTGCAATCGCAGCCGATCGAGGGGCCACTTGGACAGATTCCAGCAGCGGAACTGACGGTGAATAATCCGGTGCTTTCGCCAGAGGATCCAAACTGGCAGCCCGATGATGTCGCTCACGTTCATGCGATCACGGTGCGGGTGAGGGCGACTCAGCGCTCGACCGATCCTTTGCGCAATGGACTGTCCGGTGAGGCGCGGCGCACGGTTCACATTCACACCGATCCGGACTTGCTGCCCGGCTTCCCGATGCGGCTCGGCTCATCGGGGGAGTCTTCGCTCAAAATGGCGGACCTGGATGGAGACGGCAAGCGTGAGCTGATCGTGGCGGACTCGGTGGGCTTCGTTCATGCGCTGCGCGCCGATGGAAAAGACCTGCCAGGTTGGCCCGCGGCGATGCCTGCGATTGCGGCGCTCAGCTCCGATTCGACAGGACACCTGGCGGCCCCGGCGTGGAGCGGTGCGGTAACACGGACAAGGCCCGGGTATGGCCAAGCGGTCCTGGCTACACCCGCAGTTGGAGACGTCAACGGCGATGGCAAACCGGATGTGGTGGTGGCGACCTACGATGGCACCGTGGTGGCCATTTCTGCCGATGGCAAGACGCTGCCCGGATTCCCAGTCAAGGTCGATGGCATCGCCAAAAGCCAAGGCACCGATCCGCGCAAGATCATCGACGATGGCTTCTTTGCCGCGCCAGTGCTGGTTGACCTCGATGGAGACCGCAAGCTCGACATCATCGCTGCGTCATTCGACGGTCAGGTCTATGTCTGGAAGGGGGACGGCTCACGACTCGCTGGCTGGCCACAGCTTGTCAACGATCCCAGCCGCCCCGATGACATCAAAGATCCCGAGCCGCGCCAGCGAGCACGAATCCTTTCCACGCCAGCAGTCGGAGATCTCAACGGCGATGGCATTCCCGATCTCACACTGGCCACCAATGAACAGTACGGAGAGTATGCACGGGTCTATGCGCTCGACGGACGTGGTGGCGCAGCTCCGAGCCTGATGCTCCCGGGCTGGCCGGTCAGCATGAACAGCAAGGACGTGCTGCCGGTGGTTGGAATCGGAATTCCGAACGCTCCCGCGATGGGAGACATCGATGGAGATGGAGTTCCGGAAATCTTCATCAACGGCATCGGAACCAGACTGACGATTCTCAAAGCGAACGGTCAGCCCTATCCGGTGCAGCCATCGGGCAATAAGCAGGCGTTCGGAGAAAAAGCGAACACGCGTGAATTTGCGACCTTGGGATTCATTGCCAGCCCGGCACTCGGTGATCTCGATGGCGACGGTAAGTTCGAGGCCATCTTGCCCACGGCTGGAGCCAATGCGGCGCTGTCGATGGTGAAGGCCTACCAACGACTGGACTACGAGATGAACTTGTCGGCCTGGGATCTCACGACTGGCAAGATGAAGCCGGGCTTCCCACAAGCCATCGAGGACTACTTGTTTTTCGTGAACCCGATTGTGGTCGACATCGATGGAGACGGGCTCCGCGATGTGGTGTCTGGTTCAGCAGGATACTTCGTTCACGCATGGAACGTGGATGGCAAGGAAGCGCGAGGGTTTCCCAAAATGACCGGAGGCTGGGTCGCCGCCACTCCGACCGTTGGCGACATGGATGGCGACGGCAAGTTAGAGCTAGCGACCATCACTCGCAACGGCTGGCTGTTCGTGTGGCACGTTCGCGGACTGAGCAAAGGCCGAATGGATTGGGATAGTTTCCACCACGACCTACGCAATACCGGCAACCTGGCGACGAAGCTCGATCAGGGGGGGGATGAAGTGGTACCGCCCGATCCCATCCCGGCCGATGTGGACGCCGGTGCTTGCCAGTGTCAGCTTGGCCGACGCAGCGCCACGGTCCCGGGTGTGTGTGCTGCGCTGTTGTTGATTTGCCTGACCATCATCCGTCGCCGCGCTCGTGCCCAGTCGCAGTAGCGCTCGTAAGGCACTGTTGTCCACAACAGGGACCGTACCGAGTGCAGCTAGGTCGTGAAATGGTGATGCGGCTGTTAGCAGTGTCCGAACCAGCCGCTCGGGGCTGGGTCACCTTTCCGCCTACGGCTGGGGGTTCCTCGCACCTTGCTAGTCACCAGCGCGAAGAGCGTCAGGAGGGTTGCGACGAATCCTCGGCGAGTCAGAAAGTGGGATTGCGGTATCAGGGACTTCATGGCGTTCGGCATCTCGGAAGGACGACCGTTTCATTATATAACAGCCGGGCTGCGCAGGCCCAGTCGAGCCCATAGCTCGTCGGCGCACAGGCCTTTTTCACGCAAGGACCGTATCGACTCCGAGCCGCGTCGCTTGGCCAGTCGCCCGCCCTCTGCGTCGGTCAATAGTCGGTGATGGGCATACTCAGGCTCGGCCAGTCCAAGTAGCGCTTGCAGTTGCCGATGAACGTGTGTCGAGGACAGCAGGTCTTCACCACGAGTCACCAGCGTCACGCCCTGCAAATCGTCATCTAGTACAACCGCCAAGTGATAGCTGGTTCGAACCTCTTTGCGCGCCAGAACCACGTCGCCGAGCAGTGCTGGATCAACCGTCACGGTTCCATGTAGACGATCTCGAAAGTGAAGCGGCCACCGGTTGCGCGCACACAGCAGCTCGCGGGTTCGCTCGGTATGAAGACGCAGGGCATAGCTGTGTCCCTCGGCCATGCGTCTTTCGATGATGCTGCGCTCGAGGCTGCGGCAGCGACCAGGATAGGGCGGCGGCTGATCACTCGGATTGTCTTGTGGGGCACTTTGCGCCGAAGCGATTTCGGCGGCGATCTCGGCACGGGTACAGAAGCACGGATACAGCACGCCCAGCCTCGTCAACTCGTCGAGAGCCTGTGAGTAGAACTCCAGATGCTCTGACTGTTTTCGCACGGGCCCATCCCAGGTCAGTCCTAGGAAGCGCAGATCGGTCAAAATGGCCTCGACAAACGGCGGGCGACAGCGCGACTGATCGATGTCTTCGATGCGCAGCAGAAACTGGCCCCCCACTGCCCGCGCCGCGTCAAACCCCATCCGGGCAGAGTAGGCATGCCCCAGGTGCAGAAACCCCGTCGGGCTGGGCGCAAAGCGAGTGACCATGCCGCGCAGAATATCAGTTTCCGCAATTCGACCAAGTGGGCGAAGTTCCGTGCGATAAAGTGGATCCGTGACTGCTCCCAGGACTCGTTCGCTACCTCCTCTAACGGGCTATCAGAAGCGCTTGTTTGTGCTGCTGTCGGTGGCGACGTTTTTCGAGGGGTACGACTTCATGGCGCTCGCTCAGCTTTTGCCAAACCTGAGGCTTGAGCTTGGGCTTGGGCGAGGGCAGGGCGGTTGGCTGGTGTCGGCGATCAACATCGGTACGATGCTCGCGTACTTCTTGGTTCGGCTCGCCGATCGCTGGGGCCGCAAGCGGGTACTCGGAATCACCATCATTGGCTACACGGTTAGCTCGTTTTGCAGTGGGTTGGCCCAAGGAGTCATCAGCTTTGCGCTGTGTCAGCTACTGGCGCGAATGTTCCTGATTGCGGAGTGGGCCGTTGCGATGGTCTATGCGGCAGAGGAGTTTCCCGCGCAGCGCCGAGGAATGGTGATCGGAGTGATCCAAGCTTCGGCCAGCCTCGGTGCGATTGTCTGTTCGGCGCTGGTTCCGCTGCTGCTACGAACCTCTCTCGGTTGGCGTAGCGTCTACTTTCTGGGGTCGCTGCCGCTGCTACTGGTTGCGCTATTGCGTCGTCGCCTGCGTGAAACAGAGCGCTTTGCCTCATGGTCGTCCGATTCGATCTTCAAGAAGGTGACGCTGGAACAGAGCTTCCTGCACATCTTTCGGACTCCATATCGAAACAGAGTCCTGATTCTTGCGCTGATCTGGACCATGTCGTATTGCGGAATTGGCAATGTGATCACCTTCTGGAAGGAACTGGCGCTGTCGGCCAGAGGAATGACAGACGCCCAGGCCGGTGCCTTGATTTCCAGCGCTGCAGTATTAGGCATGCCGCTTACCTATTTTGTCGGAAAAATCCTTGACCGCGTAGGTCGACGGAAGGGAGCCGTGATCATCTTCATCGGTGCTGCACTGGCAACCGTGGGAAGCGCTTCGTTTGCTCAGCACGGTCTCATTCTGGCATCGCTCGTCCTGTGTGTTATCACTGTGACGGGCTCACAAGTGGTCTTAAATGCGTTCAATGCCGAGCTGTTTCCGACTGAATTGCGCTCCAGTGCATTTGCCTGGTCCAATAATTTGCTCGGAAGAATCGGAATGGTGGCTTCTCCAGCGCTGGTGGGAATGCTCGCGGAGAGGTCGGGATACGTGATGGCGCTGCAAGCAATCGCGGTGTTTCCGCTGCTTGCGCTCGTGTTCATTGTTGCAATGCTTCCAGAGACGAGAGGCCGCGAGCTGGAAGACACAGCCAAGCTGGTCAAAGGAGTCGTCTCTGTAACGGAGGGTAAGTCGTGAACTCGCAAGTTGAAGAGTCACAGTGGAGCAGTGACCGGACCCAAGTACGAACCCGCGTGATTGATCCGCGAGGCGCAAACGGAGCCGGACTCCCGCTGTGCATTGAACCGACGAATCCAGTGGAGACATCCGACTTCCTTAGGTGGATCTCCGAACGGAAGGAGCTGCTTTCTGCTGCCATCTTGCACCATGGTGCGGTGCTGCTGCGCGGATTCCCGATACACTCTGCCCAAGTTTTTGAGGATACCCTGCTGGCGCTTGGAGCGGAGCTTAAGTGCGACTATCAAGGAACCTCGCCTCGCAACGCGGTGACTCGCTACATTTTCAATGCCAGCGAGTTGCCGGGCTTCTACCCGATTCCGCAGCACTGCGAGATGAGCTTTCTGCGTGACCCTCCTTCGCGCCTGTTCTTCTGTTGCTTGGTCGCTCCCCAGAGCTTCGGAGGAGAGACTCCGCTGTGCGATTTCCGGGCCATGCTACGTGATCTCGATCCGGCGGTACGGAGTCGCTTCGAAGCAAAAGGAGTCCGTATCGTTCGCAACTACGGAGGCCCCGAAGGAAGTGGCCGCCGTGATCTGTGGCAGCTCAAGCCTTGGCACGATATTTTTGGATCCACCGACCGCGCTGTCGTCGAGGAAAAGTGCAGACAGATCGGTCAAGAATTCCAGTGGCTGTCCGATGGTCGATTGCGTTTGATTAATCGCACTGATGCAGTTCGTCGCCATCCTGTGACCGCTGAGCCGGTCTGGTTCAATCACTCCCAAGTCTTTCATCTATCGAGTGCAGAGGGAGAATATCGACGGATTGCTGCGCGCTTGCCGGAGCTGCGCTATCACCTACTTCGCTGGGTCGCGATCCTTGGTTCGACCTACAAACGCTGGCGTCTTCGCGATGAAGAGCAAGCCATGCAAGCTCTGTTTGGAGATGGTTCACCCATACCCGATTCCGATATGGAAGCGGTGCGAGATGCAATCTGGCGAAACTTGGTGGTGACTCGCTGGCGGCAAGGTGACGCGGTCCTCATCGATAACAGTGCTGTGTCACATGGTCGCTTGCCTTACCACGGGCCACGCCGAGTCGTGGTTGGCTGGGAATAGAAACTTCCGCTACGTCAGCTCTTGACCAGTAGGGGGGCTAGTGTGCAAATGTGCGCACATGAACCGACGCCTCTCCGCTCGTCCCTGTTTTTCTGTTGTCTCTGCGTTCGCAATGTCGCTGCTGGTTGCTAGCTCTGGCTGCGACAAGACGGACCCACCGATTCCCGACGATGGCAACGACCTTTCGGTCAAGCCCGCCGATCTTTCGCACGGTCACACCGATGACATGGCGATGAATGGCGCGGACATGGCCACAAGCACTGGTGACATGGCCATGGGCGCTGCCGACATGACCAGCACGGGTCCGAAAGTGACGGGCCTGCCCTCGTGTACGGATACCGGGGTCACCGCCGATACAGTCTTTAGTGCCGTCGGCAAGACCTCTTGCGCGATGGGCCGCTGCCATAGCACGGGCGCGGGCTACCTGCCGTTCACCGATGGCGCAACAATGAAGTCGGTGATGGTTGGCAAGAAGTCCGGCCAGAGCATGCTGAACGTGGTCACGGCTGGCAACGTTGACCAGAGCTATCTTATCTACAAGCTGATGGATCAGCATCTGGGCACTGGTGTTGGTGGCAAAGGCGAGCTCATGCCCAAGGGCGGCACCAAGCTTCCAAATGCCGATCTGTGCAAGTTCATCGTATGGGTGAAAGAGGGCGGTAAGTAATCCCCTCACACACGGTGATTGCTCGTGAAGTGAATGCGTCACGTAGCAGCATCGTGCCCTCCGCTCTGTTTCCTAAATGATATCTACAGTAAGCTCTTGTGTAGTAAGCAGGAGCTACGATGAGCGACATCCTGGGCGTTCGCCCCCTCGGTTTTCCTTGGGAAACGGCTGATCCGTTCCTTTTCTGTGTTCATCACGACGACGCCTATCCCGCAGGGAATGAGTCGCTTGGACCAGCATCCTCTCTTTCTGGGCGCGAGCTTGGTCAGGACTTCGCCGGTAAAGAGGGCTGGCGTATGTATCATGGCTTGGTCGTACCGGGATTCCCATCGCACCCGCACCGCGGATTTGAAACCGTGACGATCGTCCGACAAGGCTGGGTCGATCATTCCGATTCGCTGGGGGCTACCGCTCGCTTCGGAGGGGGAGACGTACAGTGGCTTACGGCAGGGAGAGGCATTCAACACGCGGAGATGTTTCCACTGCTGAACTCCACTGCTGCCAATCCACTGGAATTGTTCCAGATCTGGCTGAACCTGCCGCGTGTCGACAAGATGGTCGAGCCACATTTCTCGATGCTGTGGAATCACCACATTCCGAGATTGCAGTCTGCCGGAGTGGAGGTCACTGTGACTGCGGGCAGGCTCGAAGGAACACCGACTCCGCCTCCACCTCCACCGCACTCTTGGGCATCACGGCCAGACTCTGATGTCGCAATCTGGACCATCAAATTGGCACCGCATACAGAATGGACCGTTCCCAAAGCCCAAGCAGGGAGTCGCCGTACGCTGTACTTCTTCCAAGGTCGAACATTGACCATTGCTGGCGTTGCGATTCCGGCTCGGCACTTGGTTGAGGTCCGCCCCGATGCAGAGATCTCGCTGCGGACCGGATCTGAAGCAGCGGAACTGCTGCTGCTGCAAGGTCGGCCCATTGGTGAAGATGTCGTGCAGTACGGCCCCTTTGTAATGAACTCGCGGGCAGAGATTCAGCAAGCGATGCTGGACTATCGACGGACTCTGTTTGGGGGATGGCCCTGGCCCCGGACGGATCCGGTTCATCCTCCTTCCCAAGGCCGTTTTGCACGGCACACCGACGGACGAATCGAAACAATCGGCGTCGAAAAGTAGCCACGGCGCTCCATTCCCCCTGATTTTCGTGCTGCTTCGCTTCCGAGTGGTTCATTGCTCACCCTCGCTTGACATTGTCAGCCTTCGACGGTACGAGGACACGGACTCAGCCTGCTGAAGCGCCCAAATGACGCGCTGTTTCCCCCCCTCTCATTGCATTGGAGAATCCCGTGCACTTTGTTGCCCTCGTACTTTTGCTCAGCTTGCTTGCTGGATGTCCTACGCCCAGCACCGCGACCTGCGTTCCCGAGACAGACTGCAGCGAACTGGACATGAGCGTCTCGTTGGATCAGTCGAAGGGCGCGCCCGATCTGTCTACAGCGGCCGATCTGGGATCTGCGCCAGACCTAGAAACGACCGGGCCGAAGGGAGTCTGTAGCAGCAATCGCTGGTGCTTCTCCAATCCGCTTCCACAAGGCAATACAATCTGGTCGGCATGGGCCTTGGACGCCAGCAATGTCTGGGCGGTGGGCGATGCCGGAACGTTGATCCACTGGGACGGACGAACTTGGTCCGGTCAGACCAGAAGAGTTGACAGACCGCTGCGCAGCGTCTGGGGCGTCGACGCGAACAACGTCTGGGCAGTGGGGGCCGATGGTGTCATTCTGAAATGGAACGGAGTCGCTTGGACCACGCAACGGAGTGGTACCAATACGAACCTGTATGGGGTCTGGGCGAGCGATCCGAACAATGCCTGGGCGGTGGGTGATTCGATGCTCCTGTTGCATTGGGATGGTACGAGCTGGACGGAGCAGAGCCGTGGTTCTTCGGCGACGCTCAAGTCGATCTGGGGCACCTCGGCCAACAACATTTGGACAGTGAGCGAAGGGGGAGAAATCTTCCGCTGGAATGGTAGCGCATGGAGTCGTCAGGCCACCGGCTTCAAGCGACTAGAGCGGATCTTCGGAATCGACGCGAACAATGCCTGGGCAGTGGGGAATATGGGCGCAGTGGTTCGCTGGGATGGTACTGCGTGGACTGCGCAGAGCAGTGGTGTCAGCGAGGATCTGTATGGCGGATTTGCCCAGGATGGAAACAACGTCTGGGCTGTGGGTACGAAGGGAACGCTGATCAAATGGAACGGCAGCTCATGGGCTTCGCAGACTTCGGGGAGTGAGGAATCACTGCTGACCATGTGGGGCAGTGATTCCAGCAATGTATGGGCCATGGGAACCAGTGGTCTACTGCTGCGCTGGAATGGTAGTCGATGGTCTTCTCCGTCGGATCCGGTCAGGGAACATACCTTGGGAGTGTGGGCTCTGGATGCGAAGAATGTCTGGGCGGTCGGCACCAAAGGGACCGTGCTGAAATGGGATGGGAATGCCTGGTCGCCACAATCGATCGGTCGCAGTGATTGGCTGTATGGTGTGTTCGGTTTTGATGACAAAAATGTGTGGGCAGTCGGTGGAGGGGGTCTGGTTCTCAAATGGAATGGAAGCACTTGGACTCAGCAACCCACGAGGAAGACGAGCAATCTGTTGGGAATCTGGGGCAGTGATCCAAATAACGTCTGGGCGGTCGGTGCTGGGGGAACTATTCTCAAATGGGATGGTAGTGCGTGGACTGCCCAAGCAAGCGGCAGTACCAGCGAACTGTGGGGAGTGTGGGGCTCGGCTCCGAATGATGTCTGGGTGGTGGGCCGCACCGGAACCATTTTGCGTCTAAATGGTGGCGTCTGGACCACCCAGCGAACTGGTGGACGAGTCGGCTACTATGCTGTCCGTGGCAGTGACCCGAGCAATGTCTGGATCGCGGGAGATGACGGAGCGATGGTGCATTGGGAAGGCCGGGGATTCAGTGATTCGGTCGTTGGGGGTGGGGTCGGTGCGTCTATGTATGGCCTGTGGGTAAAGGATGCCAACAATGCATGGGCCTCGGTAACCAACGGCTCGGTGGTACGCTGGGACGGCACATCTTGGACGGTGGAAGTGTCGGGAACCTACAGTCCGCTTGCTGCAATTACCGGGGCGGGCAATCAACTGTGGGCGGTGGGATCTTACGGAAACATCTTCCAAAAAGAGTTGTGAGTCAGCCGCAGCTCGATCACCGTTCCGCAATTCCGAACTGCCAGAGAAACCCGATACTGTTGGCGAAACATCCAGGACCGAAAAAACCAGTCACGAGGATCATCGGCGATTTCTGCGCCAAACGAAATTCCGATTGGCGCATTCATGCTCAGCTCAAACGCAAACTGATCGAGCGGAAGAGAGAGTCCCAAGCCACGCGCTTTGATGTAGGACTCCTTGAGTGTCCAGTATTGAAAAAAGCGTTCGGACTGGCAGTTGACAGGGAGGCTCCGCAGAGTTGCCACTTCCGACGCTGAAAAGTAGTGTCCGGCCACATCCAAAGGGGCCGGACGGGTGGTGTCCTCTACATCAATGCCCACATCGAAGGTAGAGGTAATTGCACAGACCGCGATGCGATGGGAGTGCGATAAGTTGAAACGCAACTGAGACAAGTTCGGATGTGCAGAACTCGACAGCTCGGGTCGGCCCTGCGGTCCGAAATCAAAACACCAATCCGATGGACTTACGTCGACAAGCTGCGACAGCGAACGGCGCAGCATGGCATGCGCAGTGATGTAGAGGTTGCGGTCTTTGGCGAATACAAAGCGGGCAGCAAGTCGTCGTTCATGCTCGTCGAGCAACGCCCAATCTTGACGAAGTCCTTCATCGCCACGCTCATCCACCGTTGCGGTAAATAGGTGAACGCTACCGTGCTGTAACCTGGACTCTGTCCGTGCGTCCGGCATCACCTACTTCCGGCTGACACGTGGTGAGTAGATATCAAAACGAATGTCACGGGGCAGGTTCCAACCTGATGGATCAGGCTCTGTCAGTTCTGCCAGGTTGAGATCCGCAATCACGAGTCCCTTGGGAGCAGAGAGTGTCGGACAGAGTCCTTGGGGGCCACAGAAGTAACTCTCCCCAAAGTACTCGATGGTCCACGGCGGTTCACTTCCCAACCGATTCGAACCGCCAATGAAGAGTCCATGTCTGACCGCATCAACGAAGAACTCTTGATGCCACACCTGACGACTCTTCCTTCCAAAAGTAATGGCAGGACAAAAGACCAGCTCTGCACCGCCTTCTTTGAGAGAGTGCATGACTCCTTCAAAGTGTCGATCGTAACAGATCGCAATACCAATGTTCCCGACACTCGTACGGAACACCGGAAAGTACGGGTTGTGCGCAATGTTGGCTGGCGAGTCTCCCATTTGTCCATCGCTCGAACCGTAGTAGAACGTCTCGTGAAACGATCCCCGATCATTGATTCCACACGGAATGTGCGTCTTGCGGTACTTGCCAAGGATTTCGCCATGCTCGTCGATGACCACGGCCGTATTGAAACGCTTGCCACTGCGTGAGTCGGTCTCAAAGATCGGAGCGATCACGATGATGCGATGATTGCGTGCAGCGGTACGGAAGGCTGCTATGGATGGGCCGAGTGCTGCATCTTCTGCCAATGCCAACCACATCGGATCGGTATACAGAGCGAAATACGGTGCGGTACACAGCTCTCCCAGACAGATGACATGGGCTCCCTCGGCTGCTGCCGCTGCGATCAGCTCGACGTTGTGAAAGACATTGGCGTTACGAACATCATCGAGCCGTTCGCGCAAAGTCGGGAGATCCGCAGTCTGCGTTGGCATCAGCGGATAGGCATTCTTGGTTTGGGTCAGCGCGCAACGAATCAATCGGGGAGTAGTCATCGCATCACTCCGGTAAACAGACACACTACGTTCTCGAAAGGAGAGAGCGGCTCTTGTTCGTGCAAGGTCAGTAGTCCGGCAAGGCCAGCACTTCCTGTCGCACACACTGCAATCCCGGTCGCATTCCTGGCCAACACCTGGGCTGCCAAAATGTTGTCTTCAGGAACGACCACTGGACGTCCGTTTGAACGAATCATCGCTTGTACCAGCGCCAGCCAGTCATACGTTTCGTCGTCTAAAATGCCGTGCGCGGCGCTGTGTGGAACACTTTCCCAAGGCCACATGTAGTGACGTTTGTGCGCGGCGATCTTGTGCCAGCCTTGCTCATCGAACGCTCGCGGATCGTCATGAAATTCGGCCAGCAGTCGTTGATAGGCACGATCGAGCGGTGCCACGGACTCTGTCTGGGCGGTATCGAAGCGTGGGCGTTCTTTCAGGAGTCCGTTTCGCAGCGCAGTCTCTATGGCAAGAGCACACGATGAAGCGAGCGCGCCTCCACCTACCTGCACGATGACCCGCGAAGGAGTCCGTCCAGCAGAGACCAAATCCGCCAATGCCTCGGCCAGCAGGGTCTGTCCGCCTTCAATTGTTAGTCCATTGTCTGGACCTTGGCAGCAGAACGGAATGGCCCCATCCCGAACCGCCTCTTGAAAGCGTAGATAACAGGGATCTCCGGACTCCCCGTCTTGGCGGTGGCAGATCGTGATTTCTGCGGACAACTCGCGCAGAGCATGGACCACGCTGGGCTCTGCATCGGCAGGGATGAACACCTGGAGTCGTCGCTCTGCGGCGCACGCAATCACAGCGGCTGCCAGTGCCGCGTTGCCACAACTTGCAATGGCCAGTGCTGGGTGTGGAGCACTAGAGTCCTTTCCAGAAAGAGCCTCACCAACGAGTAGCTCGACCATCAGGCCGAACAGATGTCGACCTTTGTGGGAACCACCGGGGTTGTTGGTTTCGTCTTTGATCCAAATGCCGCCGCGCTCATGGAGTCCGAAGTGCTGCGACAGGGAATCACTGCGGAAGAACGGAGTCTGTTGAAAGGAACGACCGCACAGCGCCACAATCCGTTGATCGAGCGACTGCACCACGTCCGAATACACCTGGGGATGATTTCCGGCCTGGCAGCGATGAAACGCGAGCATCCGATCGGCGAATCGCACAAAGGGCTGCGATTGTTGCTCTTGGCCGCGTGGTGAAGGAGTCGGCAGCACCGGCAACAGCACGTGATCGCCACCGTCTCCGCAGTGTGGACAAACAAACGGAACCACTCCCGAAGGTGGAACCGAAACTTCACAGCCACAACCGAGACAGCGGAGACCGATCACGTCGCGCCTTCTACCGTCGTCCACTGATTCATTGCCGCGATGGCCGCGTCCCACTTCGGCAGGTTGCTACGGAGTCCTCGCCAGAAACGCTGGCTCCGACGGGCTTCGAAGTCTGCCAGCGAGATTCCTTGCTGCTCGACCCAGGTAAAGTAGCCCAAGTTGAAGATGCGGTCGCGGTCACGCAGCGTTAACTCGGCCATCGAATCCGTACGAACTCCGAGCAGATGCTGGCCAAACGTCTCGGCTGCGGCAATCTGATCAAATCCTGCTGGGAAGTAGCGCCGCTCGGACTTCAGAAGCTCGGAACCGTACATGGCTGCGCTATCCGTTGCGACGGTGACCACTGCCTCATCCTCACCCAGTCGCAAATAGCGCGCCGTCTTGATCGCAGCGAGCACGTTACAGATGCCCGAAAATCCAAGGCCCGCCAACGCCGCAATCAGTTCGGGGGAAAACCGGCGTCGCTCAGCCAGATAGCGCTGTCCCTCGGGATGATTGAATAGCAAGTGAAGCCCATCGGTGCTGTGGTCTGAAACCGCCACCACCAAGTCGGTGTTCATCACATTGTGGATAAGAGGAATGTGCTTGTCGCCAATGCCTTGGATGTTGTGTTCGCCAAAGCCGTTCGCGAGCAGCGTCGGGCACTCGGCGGCCTCGACTGCGACAATCCGCGTCCCATGCTGTTCCTTGAGGTAGTCACCCGCCCCGATTGTGCCTGCCGATCCGGTCGCCGAGACAAAGGCCGCAACCTTCAACCCCGGATGCGACAGCGCCGCTTGTTCCGCCGCCCGCCCGGTGCATTGAAAGTGGACCAGGTAGTTTCCGTACTCCGCAAACTGATTGAGGATCACGTTTCCCGGATCTCGACGCAATTCGTTGCACTTGTCGTAGATCTCTTTGACGTTGCTCTCGGTGCCGGGCGTACGAACGATGTCACTGTCCTCTGTGACCCAGCTTTTAAGCCAGTTGAAGCGCTCTGCGCTCATCCCTGCTGGCAGAATCGCTACGCCTCGACAGCCGAGAATTCTCGAAATCGCCACTCCCCCGCGACAGTAGTTGCCCGTCGATGGCCACAGCGCCCGATGTCGCGTCGGATCGAACTCCCCCGAAGCCAGCCGTGGCACCAGACACCCGTATGCCGCCAGGACTTTATGGGCCGAGATCATTGGAAACCGCGAGCCTAGTAGCACCACAATCGGCGCAGCAACCCCGGTCACTTCGGGGCCGAGCACCAAATGCGCTGGCACGGCTTGGATTCCACGACGACTGGCATCGTTATACCAGTGCACTCGCCACAGGTTGAGAGCATGCGGTGCATCGGGATCGACCTCACGCAGCGCCGCCGTGATCGCTGGGGGAATCAGTGACGGATCGGCGAGCTGAGCAAGCTGCGGCAACTTCACCTGCATCTCGCGAAGACGGCGCACCGCGTTGGAAAGAGCAACGGAATCGGTTGGGAGCGAAGCGGAAGACATGGGAACGTCCTTGCGAAAAAGAGTCGGCGCGTAATAAGCGAACCTCACAACGCCGTCATGATTTGCCACAGTCGGGAGGCCTCGTGCTTCGCATCCTCGACGATCTCGGCCAAGTCAGCACTGACCAGCACTGCATCGCGAACCACCAGTCGGCCGGCCGCAAATACGTGGCGGACCTGACCGGTTGCACTGCGAACCACCAAATCCGCAGCGCAGCCTGGCTGAAGCGGTGCAAAGGGCAGGGCAAAGTGTTCTGCAACAAGTGACCAGCCCGCAGCGACGCGCTGAGCCACCGCACTGTCGTCGTCACCGGCCTCACGGGCACGCAGCCACAGCGCCGATTCCTCATCGGTCATCACCGCCGGATAGCCATCAGTACCCAGCGCAACCCGATGGGAGTAACGCAAATGGTGCGGGTATCCGACACGGTTTCCGTGATTCGACCGTGGATTTTGCACAAGCCATAGCCCTTCATCGGAGCAGCGCCGCACCGCATGTTCATCCAGATGAACGCCGTGCGCGACGATGGAACCAGCCGGCAGTGCGTTCAAGGACAGCAACCGATCCAGCGGATCGCGATAACCTCGGGCACGAGCATCCTCGACGTCGGCCAAGTCTTCGGCCACGTGCACGTGCAGCGGCGTGCCCAGTTCGCAACACAACTGCCCGGCGGCTCGGATGGTCTCATCGGACACCGTGAAGCTGGCATGCAGACCCACCAGTCCTCGTACGTGCGAACGCGTGTTGGTTTGCACAAAGCGACGACACTCAGCGAGTCCAGCGGCACCTTCCGGGGCACCACCATTGCGCTCGGTCGCTCCGTAGGTGAGCAGCGCACGGCAGCCTAGCTCATCACACACATCGCCAAGAACATCCAGCGACCCGGCGATCAAACCCGGTGATTCGTGATGATCTATCAGTGTGGTTGTGCCCGCTAACAAGGACTGAGCGACGTAAAATCGAGCCGCAGCCCGCAACGATGCCTCATCCAGTGCGCGATCGAGTCGCCACCAAATCCGCTCGAGGATCTGCACAAAGTTTTCTGGAGGACGAAGCGGGGCGGGCATCCCCAGGGGAGCCAGACCACTATACAGGTGTGTGTGCGCGTTGATTCGACCGGGTTCGATGGTCCCGCCTGCGCAGTCAATGACCTCATCCCCCTCGGCGCATAGATCCGATGACACCGAGACGACACGTCCCGCCTGGACTCGTACGGAACGACCGTCTGCAAGTTGAGTAAGCAGCCACTCGGTCATCGGGTGCTATTTCTTGGCGTCACCGGCTCCAGGCTCGCCCACAGGTGCGAGGACAGCGCCTGGCGGAGGAATCGGTCGACTCCGATGGTGTTGACCCCTGGGAGAGTCGCTCGACTTCTCTTTCTTGTTATCGGTGCTGGCCCCACGAATGTGGAAGCGCTCAATGTGTCCCTGTTCCAGGTCGAAGCGCTCACGCGGCTTGATGAGGATCTTCTTTTGGAGCCGCTTCTCGAGCGCTTCAATGAACTCATTGTCGGCCGACGCAAGCAGCTCGGCGATTTCTGGGTGGGTGTGGATGACGATCGTGTCGTCGGCAAATGCATGCCCTTCACGACGGATTTGCCGCAGCACTTCGTACGCGATCGTGGTCTTCGACTTGGTGTAACCCTTGCCGTCGCAGTAGACGCACTGCTCGGTCAGCATGCGACCCAGCGACTCTCGCGTGCGTTTTCTCGTCATCTCGACGAGGCCGAGTTCCGAGATCTTGGTGACGTTGGTGCGCGCTCGGTCTGGCTTCACCGAATCGAGGAACGCTCTCATCACCTTGTCCTGATTCGCCTCGCGGTCCATATCGATGAAGTCGATGATGATAATGCCGCCAATGTTGCGAAGTCGCAGTTGGTCCGCGACTTCCTTACACGCTTCCAGGTTGGTCTTGGTGATCGTCTCTTCTAGGTTGCGCTTTCCGACGAACTTGCCGGTGTTGACGTCGACCGCCGTGAGCGCTTCACCTTGATCAATGATCAGCGTGCCGCCTGACTTGAGGAACACCTTCCGCTCAAGCGCTCGATCGAGCTCCATCTCGATTCCGTAGGCATCGAAAATTGGCTCACTGGCGTCATACAACTCAATCTTGCTCACGTACTCGGGCATGAAGGTGCTCGTGAACTTGAGCAGTCGGTCATACTCGGGTTTGCTATCGATGATGAGCTTCTCGACGTCGCTGGTGAACAGGTCGCGGACCGTGCGCAAAAGCAAATCAAGGTCGTGATAGAGCAGCGCCGGAGCTTTGGCCGCTTCCGACTTCTTTACGATCGAGTTCCACAGCTTAATGAGGAACTCCATATCGGCGCGCAGTTCGGCTTCCTGCACATTTTCAGCGACGGTGCGGACGATGAATCCGGTACCCGGCGGGCGCATCGAGTCGACGATTGAGCGAAGTCGTTTGCGCTCTTTTTCAGAGCCGATTCGGCGTGAAATCCCGACGTGATCCACCGTCGGCATGAACACCAAGTTGCGGCCAGGTAGCGAGATGTACGACGTCGAACGCGAGCCCTTGGTGCCAATCGGTGCTTTGGCTACCTGGACGATGACTTCTTGACCGGGCCTGAGCAGATCTTCGATTCGCGCATCGCGGCTCTTGTCGTCGTCGCTCTTCCGGCTCGCCTCATCGTCTTCATCGACAAACAGCGACTTGATATCCTCGGGAGCGCCACGCACGTCCGCGACATACAGGAACGCCGCTTTGTCGGTCCCTATGTCCACAAACGCTGCCTGCATGCCGGGCAGAACTCGCAGCACCTTCCCCTTGTAGATGTTGCCGACGATGCCTCGCTCGCGTCGGCGCTCGATGTAGAGTTCGACGATTTGGCCATTCTCGACCAGGGCGACCCTCGTCTCGGGTCCGTCGGCGTTGATGACAAGCAAGTTGGGCACGGTACCGTATGCCTATGAAAAAAGTTTCATGCTCTGCCGGCGACTCTGACACCCATGTCAGGCAGCAGGCTTGCGACCGCTAAGGGCCACTCGCGTATGAGCGCTCCCGCGTACCACGAGCCAGCGTCTCTTTTCAAGGAAATCGCTAGGTTCTCGGGGTGGACTACCAAGTCGTTCATGGGCTGGCACAAGCCTTGCTGAAGCCATTCATCAAGTAGTCACTTCGCTTAACCTTGGTGCCGCGCTCTCTCACTTACCTTTATTCGCGAGAGCTCGGCAACTTGGAGACCACCCTCAAGCGCTACTTTACTTAACTCCGCTTGGGGTGGATCACCCGGCAAACTCGTACTTCGGTGCGATAAGCCGGTGAGACGGCCTGCCTGAATAAGGCGGGCCGTTTCTGTTTTGGCGCTCCAAAAGTACAGCACGCCTACGGTATCTGCATCCCGCCTGAGACGTTGATCGCCTGCCCCGTGATGTAATCCGACAAGGAAGACGCAAAAAACAGCACCGCGTTGGCGATGTCTTGCGGCAGTCCAAAGCGTCCCATCGGGATACGCTGGAGCGTAGCTTGTCGCTGCTCCTCCGGAACACCAAGTACATCGCCGGGCTTTTTGGCGGCGGTCATGCGTGTCTCGGTAAAGCCTGGAGCAACCGCGTTGCAGTTGACGTGATAGCGCGCCCACTCTTGCGCAACGACACGGGTAATGCCGACGTTGCCCATCTTGGCGGCCACATAGTTAATTTGACCCGGGTTGCCGCGGATGGCTGCCGTGGAGAAAAAGTTGACAATTTTTCGATTGTATCGAGGCTGACCCAATTCCTCGAGTTCTCGCTTGGCGACTTCGCGTATATAAGGTGCAGCCGAGCGAATGCAGTTGAACGTGCCAGTTAGGTTGACGTCGATCACCAGATCCCACCATTCGTCGGGCATCAGGTGACACATTTTGTCTCGCGACAATCCGGCGTTATTCACCAAGATGTCGAGTTTGCCGAGCGAATCGACCGCCGTCTTCATCAACTGGTCGGTGTATTTCGGATCGGTCACTGAGCCGATCGAGGCTACGGCGCTTCCTGGACGAATGGCCAGGCACTCTCTTACGGCGTCTTCAGCGGGTTCGCTATCCACGTCGTTTATCACGACGCTTGCACCGGCTGAAACCAAAGAGGTGGCACATACCCGACCAATGCCACGGCCGGCACCGGTCACCACTGCCACCCGATCGTGAAGGAGTCCGCTCAACGCGTTCAGTTCGTTCATTGCTGTGATTCACCTTTCGCGACAGGTCTGGAGACTGAACTCCGTCTACTATCACGGCCATGAGGGAATCGACAGATTGACCTTGCACGACTCAGGTAGCGCCGAAACGATGGCTTCGAGAGCCGCATGAGCCTTCGACATAAAGTTCGGCGTGTTATCAATGAAGATGCGCTGCGGATGGCCATCCCAGGCAACGGCAATCCGCTCGTCCAGGGCTCGGGCTTCCTCCGCATTTTCGATGCGCAGCGGATTTTGGTGGTTATAGCCGAGCACCGGCGTGCGCAGGTGAATCACGGTCGCATAACGTCCGAGTTCGACTTCGCGGGTCGTCCCAAGCTGAGAGAAGAAATGCTCAGATGGACCCGGCCAGTAGGCAAGCCCATCGAGAGTACCGCGATCGCAAATGATGCACCGAACCTTGGATTCCTCTATGAGCAGGCTTTCCAATTCTCGCTGAACGTGAAAGATGGCTCGCTGTGCTGCTCGTCGAGCTGGTGCGCTATCACGACGAGGAAATCCACCTGCAAAAAGCAAACTGGCCGCCTCGGGAAGCACCGCAATTCCGTGGTTGAACATCCGGCTCGCGATGTCCAGCACAGCCGTTTTGCCTGCCCCTGGGCCTCCAGTAATGACTATCAGGCGCACCGGAGAATCTTTTCCGGTACCGCAGTCCCCGCCAACCTGACTCTGTTCGTCGTGCATTATGGATGAGCCCATCAGAGCTTGGCTTGCTTGTCAACCACGCTGCGTTTCCGCGAAAACCCGGGTGTTGACGGACAAAAGCGGGCGCACGTAGCATCGTGCCCGGAGGAAAAGGCATTGCTTCATAAACCGCACCGTCCACGTTTCGTCCGACTCACTGCTGAAAACTGCCGAGCTGTCCTGGGTGTCGGCGTTGAGTTGGAACCGTGGATGGTCATTAGCAACGGGCGCTTTGTCGCCAAGCAGCGCGTGACCATGATTGGTCCTCGGGGAAGGATTGATGGAGTGGCCGTTGTCGGTCCACTGGTTGAGGTGACTCAAGTGTCGCTTGCGGCGTATGACGAGGAAAAGTTAGGACTCGCTGATGATCCGGGGCGAGGCGTTTTGCTGGTCGGACCTGGCGGCGAAGCGAAAGTCGTGGCATCGGAGTAGCCATGCCTGTTCGCATCAACCGTGTCTACACCAAGACCGGCGATGACGGTGGAACTCACCTAGTCGGCGGTCACCGAGTTTCAAAGGATGATCTTCGCATCGAGTGCTATGGCACGGTGGACGAACTCAATGCCACCATCGGCCTGGTTCGACTCCATTGTGGCAGTGCAGTTGCAGCCGAACTGGACGTCATCCTGGAACGAGTGCAGAGCGAGCTATTTAACCTCGGATCTCAGCTTGCGACGCGAAATGAGGACATCCGGCCTACTCAACCGGTGATTTTGCCCCGTCACATTGAACGGCTCGAACAAGAACTCGATCGGTTCAATGATCAGTTGCCCGCTCTGACTAGCTTTGTGCTGCCGGCTGGTGGAGCACTCACCGCGCACCTGCATCTGAGTCGCACGGTTTGTCGGCGTGCCGAGCGCTTGGCTGTTGCCTTGAGTCATCGCGAGCCACTTGCAGCGGAAGTGATTCACTATCTAAACCGCCTGAGCGATGCGCTGTTTGTGTTTGCCCGTCATGCGGCACGGATCAGCGGCCAACCCGAAGTGATGTGGAAGCCTGAAACCACCTAGCAGGGATTTCCAGAAGGAACACGTTCTTAGCGCCACCGTCAGGTACGCATTTCACGCGGCGGGAATGTTCCGTGTGAAATCGCGACATATCGAGGACTGGCACGCCTGCTCTTCGCCAGAATGTCTCGTCCAATCACCGTGACGACCCTCAAGACGCTGGAACCCCAGCGACCTATGGTGGACGGGTCCAAATTGTTCACCGAATTTGTCTTTCGGTCTGCACACTGTTCACCCTTCCTTTCCGTCGGAGAATATCTACATTAAATTGGGATGGGATTTGCCCAATTCCGAGAGAAAAAAGAGTGCCCGCAAGCAAAAACTTCCTTGACGTACGAGTGGGTGATTCGCAGAATGCCCGTGCAAGTCAAGAAAATTCTTAGCGTTTTTCCGAGTGAGGTTGAGCTTGCTTTGACTCAGCTCGGAACTTCGGCACCACCAAGGAGATCATCATGGGTACTCTGCTTCGCACGCTGGCTCTCGGACTCGCCTTCACCGCAACCGTTTCGGGCTGTGGAAATGGCGGTGACGACACCGATATCGATTCCCTGCCAATCGTCACCGAGGATGACAAGGCCGATACAACCGGCAGCCAGCTTACTTGGGTGCGACCCAGTTCCTTCCCGGTTTACTGCTTCGCATACCCCTGTGCGACCAAGCAGGTTGCCGAAGTAAACGGTGGGGAGTCGCGGTTGATCTACAAGTACGATTGGCGTGCCCTCAAGCTCTCGAGCACCGAGCTTGCAACCGCTGAAGCCAACCACTTCAATATGATGCTTCGAGGCCGCTACAATACCGTCAAGGTGTCTGGGCAGCCGATGACGGTGCTCCAAATTTCCCGCGCCAGCATGAAGGTTAGCACCGGCTCGGATGACAACCCCGAGAAGGATGGATTCTACCTGACGAAGGAAGCCCCCTGCGCCAAACAGCCCTGTGCGCTGGTGCAAGCAGAACTCGTCAATAAGAGCGCGGCCCCCGAGTTCTGGAACAGCATCGATCTAAGCCGACTCGGGCTCAGCTCCTCTGCTCAGCAGGCGCTTACCTCCGAAATGCAAGACAAGACCGGCAAGGTTTATGTCAGCCAAGCGACCACCCCATCGGGCGGCAAGCAGATAAGCCAAGCTTACCGCGACATCAAGGCCGCAGCTCTGAAGTAAGAACATCGGTCGATTGCGGCACGTCTTTCGCCAGCTAGGCCACCGGGATCTCACAATTCGGTGGCCAAGTGAAAGCGCCCGTGTAGGATAGACTCTCGACGGTAAGGCTGAACAGTCAGCCAAGCAGGAGGTCACAATGTCCACGCTGCGCGAGAAAGACGAACAAGCTGCCCAAAAGAAAGGCCTGATGGCAGGGGCGGCCGTTGTGGCCAGTGGTGCCGCTGTTGTCGTCGGAGCTCCCGTCCTGGGAGTGCTCGGTCTTATCCCTGCCGCCTATCTCACTTATGACTGGTTCATGTTCCGCGCCAAGCGAGGCATGCGCTTTTAGCGCTACGATCGCCACGAGGGTACGTGAGCCTCTGTCCAACGTGTAAAGCCAGCTTTGTCGGGGGCGAGCAGTTCTGCCCGCGGGATGGAACGCCGTTGCGTCCGTCTCTTCCCGACGATCCTCTCTCAGGACGCGTCCTTTCGGGACGCTATCGGCTCATGGAGTTGATCGGTCGAGGTGGGATGGGGGCCGTCTATCGCGCCCACCACATCCTCATGGACAAGCCAGTGGCAGTGAAAGTGCTGCGCGCTGAACTGGCAAGTGATACCGAAGCGGTTGCACGATTCCATCGAGAAGCACGCTCTGCCTCACGGCTTGATCACGAGAGCATCATTCGGGTCACCGACTTTGGACAAACCGACGATGGATTGCTGTTTCTCGTCATGGAGCTTCTCGATGGAGAGAACCTGGCCCAGGTGATCAAGCGTGGGCCTTTGTCGTGGCGACGCGCTGCGACGATTGCGCGTGACATTGCCATGGGGCTTGGCCACGCGCACGAGCAGGGGGTGATCCATCGTGACCTTAAGCCAGAAAACGTGGTGATTTTGGTTCGAGGCAAAGGTCGCCAGCTTGTCAAAGTGCTCGACTTTGGCCTGGCGAAACTGATGCACGAGGTGGGTCCGCAGGGCAGTGGCAGCGATGAGCAACAAGGTCGCTCGCTGACTCGTACTGGTGTGGTCTTTGGAACCCCTGAATACATGTCACCCGAGCAGGCAGAGGGAAGGGCACTTGGGCCGCATACGGACTTATATGCGCTCGGAGTAGTTCTGTACCAGATGGTGACCGGCAACTTGCCGTTTTCGGCACCCACGTTTATCGCGTTGATTGCCAAAACCGTTCATGAGCCACCGCCGCGGCCCAGCTTGCAAGTGCCCGATGGAAAGCTTCCAAAGACCCTGGAAGATCTGGTTTTGCGCTGCTTGGCCAAATCGCCGGACGATCGACCGACCAACGCCGAAGAGATCGCCGACGAACTGGATTCGATACTGGCACAGAACCTTGAGGACATTACGGATGACGGTCCGGCGACTGCGGTGGCGAAGCCGTCTCCATCCCAGCAGCCAGCGATTGCATCCAAACCAACGCCTCCGCAAGGAGAGCCTCCGGCCGGTGGCGTGGCGAAGACAGTCCAGCGTATTGCGGCACCGGCTCGCAGTGGAAGAACGACAAATCCGACTCCCTCGACTGCTGCCGTAGCCAGCGCGTTTGAGGCTCTTGGGAAGCGTGGTCAACCGATCAGTGGTCCGCCAAAACCCATGCCAGTGCCGGTAGCTCCGGCTGTTCCATCGCATGCGGCAGATGAAGAGCTCGACGAACCCGCCACAGCACCACCAGGCATTGCGCCAAGAAACGCGGCCGCGTCGGATCAAACTCCGCAAGAGCCAGGCCCACCATCTGATGAGCGTCGAGTCCGCACCGAAGGCGTACCACACGCAGAAACCCGCAGTAGCGTCAGCAGTGGTCCGATCCGAGTTCCGCAGCGTCCGTACTGGATCTTTGGAGCGCTATTGCTGGCATCGATGGTTGGTGCCGGAAGCTACCTGGGGCCAAAACTCGTTCGCAAGAGTTTGACGACGAACCTTGAGGAAAATGACGATCTGCGCCAAGCCCGCCTGCTGCTGACGTCGGATAAGAGTCCTGCGGGCACCGAAGCGGCGATTCGTAAGCTCTTGACGGTCCGGCGATACCAAGAAACCGCCGAGCTGCATCGCCTACTCAGCAGTGCATATGAGGCCCAGAACAACAGGCTGCGCGCACTTGGACATATGCATCTGGCGGTACAGCGATCGCAGACAATGGCTGAACGGGCGCAGTCGCAGCTCGCTCTGGCGCAGCTGCTGTCACGGCTGGGTCATGGGCAGGAAGCGTGTCAAACGACCCAGCGACTGCTGCATGAGCGACCAGCGCCCACTGGTGAGATCTCGGTTCATGCCCTGGCGTTGGTTTCAACGCTCAAGTGTGATGTGAAGTAGCACGACAACCTGCAGCCTGACATCGCTCACTTTTCGGGGACTGCAAGGCTGAGGATCATGCCGCCAATCATCAGTCCCGATACAGCATAGCCCGGAGCCCAGAGCCCGATCGTGGTAAGCACGCAGCTTTGCCCCGCATTGGTGGTCGCAGTGCACGGCATACCACTTGGGTTGACCGCCAGAGACGAGTCGAGCTTCTTATCGTAATAGTGTGCGGCAATGCTCCCCCCGAGGATGGCAAAGCCGAGCGATCCAAAAACGGCAGCAAGTGCCTTCCGTCGGCCAGAGAGTCCGCGATGATTCACGGAGTCCTGCTGGATTGGCTGTGCCCGCTGTGAGGTGGATGGCGAGAGCTGTTGATAAGAACCCGGCTGCTGCTGGTACTGGATTGCACCGCCCGGTAACTGTGGAACCTCGGATGTCGTTGGATGCGTCAGATTGCCGATCGGTGACGGAGGGAGCAGCGGAGGCAGAGCACCGGCCGGAATGTTCGCAGGTAGCGCCCCTACCGACGTGTGCGCAAGCTGCGCCGGAGGTGGGACCACCGCTCGAGTGGCTGGCATGGGCGCGAGCTGGGGACGACTGACCGACGGCTGCTGAGCCGGGACTGCCAACTGTGCGGGCGTCGAGGCCAAGGATGGAGGTGTCGCCAGCAGCGGCGGAACCATCACGGGATCAGCGCTTGGAGCCGGAATCGCCGGAGGGCCGCTTTTCGCTGCACCGTCGAGCAACTCGTTCAGTTGGGCGTCGGCGTCCTGCCCTTTTCGGTAACGTCCAATGATCTCGCTCACCGTGCTCTGAATCAGCAGACCAAGCTTGGTTTCATCGCAGTCCGTGCAGAGATTTTCAACATCAAACACCTGGCGGTGACGACCGTCGTAGAGGTGCATCACGACCCGTTGGTTCTGCTTGCTGCCTACTTGAAACACATCACCGCTCAGCACCACGAACGCCTGATGCTGGCGAGCCAGCGCTGCTAGACACGGCGAGGTCCGGCAGCGACGATCGGTATCGGCCAGCGTCGATTCAACAATCTTGAAGTCCTTGCGGCTGACGAGCTGTTCCCGGACTAACTCACTGGCGACCCGATCAAGTGCCTGTCCACGCTGCACGGCCAGCCACAGCAGCGGCTCCTCTCCCTCGGCAAATGCCTGCCGTGCCAGTAGCACGGAGAGGAGCAAGCACAGCCCCAGCCAACTCGATGACCTGTGGCAGCGTCTGCTTTGTGGGATCGGGTTCTCTGGGGCTAAGTACATGAGCAGTGTGGTCTCGTAGATCTCTACACTCAGCATAATCCGAAATCGCGTCCGTACGCGAGGCCGGATTTGCCAAAAAATCGCTGACATATGAGCTATTTACAGGTTTCATCCCGAGCGAACATCCCGGCTGGCTGCCGTGAGGACATTACAGATCGAGACGGCCCGTTCGCTGCTGGGGACTCGAACAAAGTCATGATAGCATCGCTACAAATGGACTCGTATTCCCGGTGTCGAGCATGGCTGAGTTCTTCGTCGGGGCAGGTAGCTTGGCTGCTCTTTTGCGGATTGGTTAGCTTTGCCGTCTCATTCACGACAAGCTGCATCGTGGTGGACCCGCTCTACTGTTCCTCCAATGCCGAGTGCGTTCAGGAGGGCAGTTCCTCACCGATGCAGGTTTGCCATCCGAGCAAGCACACCTGTGTTCCGTTTCCCATGGGCACCTGCTTTTTTGACTCGGACTGCACCTCACCAACAGCCAGCCGCTGCGATACGACCGCAAACAAGTGCGTTGCATGCCGGGTTGGCGATCCATCGGACAAGTCCTGCGAGTCGCTCGGTCTAGGTGGCAAGACCCAGTGCATTGAAGTGAGCGGCGTAGCGCAGTGTATTGAGTGTCAAGCGAACCAGGACTGCCCTTCCGATCGTCCGATTTGTGATGGATCGAGTTGCAGAGCGTGCCGTGAACACAAAGACTGCGAGGGCACTCTGAACTGCGAAGGTGGCGTCACTTGTACGGACTCAATGGTCTGTATCCGCGAAGGTGATTTGCCCGAGGGCCGTGCGGGCAGTTGTGCCTGGAATGGCCCGGGTTCGACGGGTCGGGTGGTGTATGCGCACAACGCAAATGCGGGTTGCAGTGACACGGATCCCGCATTCGGTTTCCGCTTCAACGAGCCCGTCTGCAACCTGACCAGAGCCTTCACGTTGGCTCGCGATACCGGTCGCCGCTACATCCGCGTCTTGGGAGCGAACTACGACCCGGTGAACGCGCCCATTTCATACGCCAACTTTTCGTTCATTGGTGCCCCCGGTAAGAGCTATCCAACGATGGCGACGATGAAAGGGCGCGGCTTGTTGTTTGATGTTCGTGATACTGGGCGGCTTACCATCGAGCAACTCGATATGACTGAGCAGAACGTCGACACCACCGCGCTCATCTGTACGGGCAACGGCATCGACAAAGTCGCTGGTCTGTGGTTGTGGCGCAGCATCGTGCGCGGTTCTACGACGCCAGCGTTCCTCGGTGCGTCAAAGCCAGCGATCTCATTGAACGACTGCAGCACGCGCATCGAGCAAAATATCATCGGAGTCAGTCAGTTGAGCGAGGCGACCATGCCCTCAATGGCACCCGCACATGGCGGCGGAATTAGCATCTCGGACAAGGGACAAAACACCAAGACTGGCTACAACATCGAGAACAACCTGATCGCGGGCAACATCAGTACCGCCATCGATCTGCTTAGCTCGCTGAGCCCAAGGGTGCTGATTCGTTTTAACACCGTTGCCTACAATGGCCGTCAGTCGAGTGGACGAGTTGGAGGCATTTCATGTCGACCGCTCGTGATGTCGAAGGCCGTTGTCAGTAACAACATATTCTTCGGCAACTTGACGGTTGCGGCCTCGCAGATCAGCTATGCCGACGGCTGTGCATTTGCCGACACCGTGGTGGGAAGCGCCGACTCCTGTGCCGAGCAGGGCTTGCGTAAAAATAACCCCGAATTCGATGCTAACTTCGCGCTCAGCGATAGCACCGCCAACCGTACGTGCTGCATTGACCAAGTTACACCGGCGGTGGGCGAAAGTTATCCTCTGCTGGATCTGAGGTACCTCACTCGGCCCAGCGGAAAAAGCTACGACATCGGTGCTTTTGAGTTGCAGCAGACGAAGTAGCGTTGCGAAGAGCTTCGGCCGCCAATGACCGCCTTGCTGGACACACTACGACGGAGTGCTGGTCGACCGTTTGATCTACTCGGCGTAGGTGAGTGTTCACTTGATCTCGTCTATCAAATTCCGGTTCGATTGGATCAACCGCTTCCCGATAAGACTTCCTCAACGGCCCACGAGGTGCTTGGCGGTGGGCAAGTGGCGACGGCTTGTGCAGCCGCAGCGCGGCTGGGTCGACGAGTCCGATTTATCGGCGCGGTAGGAATGGACGGTGCGGGTCAGGCGCTGCTTGCGGAACTGGCGTCCGATCGAGTCGAGACAGCAGGAGTCCGTCGCTGCCTTGGAACCCAGACCCGTACGGCGCTGATTCTGTCAGGCGAGTCCGGCGAGCGTTCCATCATCGAGTGGCGGGATCCTGCGCTGTCTCTACCCCCAGATCATGTGCCCATCGAGCTGATCCAAAGTTGCCGCGTGCTTCACTGCGATCTGTTTTTTCCCGAGACGTCAGTCCGTGCGGCCATGAGGGCTCGTGAAAGTGGCTTGCTGGTTTCCATTGATCTCGACCGACCAGGACCGCTCGCCAGCGAACTGATTGCGCTGTCGGATCTCTGTGTTGTATCGGAGCGCTTTCCTTCGCTGCTGACTGGCTTGGATGATCCTGAAGCGGCGGCTCTGGAACTTTCGAAAAGAGCGATGGGCCGGGTGATCGTGACCCACGGCGAGCGTGGCTGTTGGCTGGTCACCGGTTCCTCGATTGAGCAGCTGCCAGCGTTTGTGCCCCCGCAGCTTGTCGATACCACAGCCTGCGGTGATACCTTTCACGCTGCATTGATCGTTGGATTGCTCGACGCGGCCGACGCAGGAGAGCACGATGAGGAGGCAGCGCTGTGGGCTGCGGTGCGCTTTGCGAGCGCAGCGGCGGCTCTCAAGTGCGGAGATCTCGGACGGCGAGGTTGCCCAGATCGAGCACAAGTTGTGCGCTTTCTTCGTGATGTGCTTGGGTGAACTACCAGCCGCCGAAGTGTATTCCCGCGCCAAAGACGACAAATAAGACCGCAGTCACAGTAACCGCTCGAATGTGCCAAGCGAGCTTTGGTAGCGTCTCGCGGCTCAAACTCGGGATGATCCGCAACCGGGCATGTAACGCCAGCATCACCGTCAAGAGAAGTAGCCCCAGCTTGGCTACTACGTAGGTCGCAATCGGCGAGTCGAGCGCCAACAGTTGTCGGAAGTCAGGAAAGAACCGGCTGGCTAGCAGCACCCCGGTCAACACCTGAACCAATAGCGCTGGAATTCCCAGCCTCTCGAACCCGCTCTCAAACTCACGGATCGCGTCAGGGCTGTTCTCTCGCAGTGCTCGCGGCAAGACCGCAAGAGCCAAGACGAGATGTCCACCAGTCCAAATACAGGCACCCAATAAGTGCAGCAGGATCAATAGCTTTGCGTTCACGACGCTGAGCATAGGATTTCTGCGCCCCAAATCGAAATATTTCCGATGCCTATTTGCGGCCAGACGTGCGTGGACGTTGACAGCAGAGGCGTGGGCTTACTAATTTCCGCACTCGTTCGTAGGCTTAAACGCTCGACGGTGGCCGGACCTTTTTCGGTTCCCGATAGCGGACGCAAGTGGTTAAGGAGCAAGGTAGCGATGGCAAAGTCGGTCTTGGGTTCGGTAATGCGGCTGGCGAGCATGATGCTGCTCGTCACTGTGATTGTTTCCGGTTGCTCGAGCAAGGGCGGGACCAACATGCCACCGCCGAGTGACAACAAGGGCGACATGGCGGTTTCACCGGCATGTGCCTCGATGAAGTGCGAAAATCCAGCGGCGATCTGCTGTGGAGGAGAGCCCTGCGTCGACATCACGGCCAGCACTGACAACTGCGGCGGTTGCGGCAAGAGCTGTCGGACACGAGAGTCCTGCAACAATGGTAACTGCGTCTGCCTCGGTGGTGGACGGGTTGCAACGTGCCCCGCTAGCTCGGCGTGCTGCAGTGATGGCTGTCACGACGTCGCTTCGGATGCGCAGAACTGCGGCGGCTGCGGTGTGGCCTGTAAAAAGGGCGAGATCTGCGAAAGTGGCCAGTGCAAATGCGGCCCCTCTGGGATCTCGTGTAAAACCGGTCAGGTTTGCTGCGGCGCGGTCTGTAGCGACAATCAGAACGATGCGAGCAACTGCGGGATGTGCGGCAAGGCGTGCAAGCCCGGCAAGGCGTGCAAAAACGGACTGTGTGAAGGTGAGTGCATCGGTTGCGTGGCTGGTGAGACATGTTGCGATGGCAAGTGCGTCAACCTGCTCAACGACCGCGACAACTGTGGACGATGCACCAATGCATGCAAGGATCTGTTGGGCTTCCCGCTGCCGTGCCTGTTTGGCATCTGCGCAGGAATGAAGTTTGACATGGGCACGGACATGTAAGAACGAGTGAGCCGATGGGTATCTCTCTTCACGTCAACATCGATCACGTCGCGACACTTAGGCAGGCTCGCGGCGTGAGTTATCCCGATCCGGTTTGGGCCGCTTCGCTATGTGAGTTGGCGGGGGCCGATGGCATCACCGTTCACCTTCGTGAGGATCGACGGCACATTCAAGACCGCGACGTCGATTTGCTCCGCAAGACGGTCCGTGGAGTGCTGAACCTGGAGATGGCAGCAACGCCGGAGATGGTCGAAAAGGCGATCGTACTGCGGCCCGACATTGTCACCCTGGTTCCGGAGCGTCGTGAGGAACGAACGACGGAGGGTGGACTTGATGTGGCTGGCTCGGCGCGACTGGCTGTGCAAGAGGCGGTGGCTGCACTGCACGATGCACGCATTCCGGTCAGCCTGTTCATTGCGCCCGATCTGAGCCAAGTACGGGCCGCAGCACAGCTCAAAGTGCCACGGATCGAGCTGCACACTGGACAGTACTGCGAAGAGACGCTCAAGTCCGGTCACGCCACACACGCGGCTCGGGAACTGGAGCGTCTAGCGCAGGCAACCGACGATGCGATTCGACTCGGTATTCACGTTGCTGCGGGACATGGACTCGACTATCCCAATGTCGTGCCCGTCGCGAGGATCGCTGGGGTCGAGGAACTTAACATCGGGCATGCCATCGTCGCCAGGGCCGTACTTGTGGGCATGGACCAAGCGGTTCGCGATATGATCGCGTTGGTTCGACAAGACACATGACGACCCAGGACAAGATTGCCGCCTTCCTTGCTGCTCCACTGTTTGCCGTGGCCGGAGCAAGCAACGATCTCAACAAGTTTGGCTATCGTTGTTTCGTGGCGCTCAAGAACTCGGGCCGCATTGTTCATCCTCTGAACCCGCGCACCTCCGAGATTGCCGGTCAGCTTGCATTTGCATCGATTCAAGCGATTCCCGGCCAAGTGGTGTCGCTCTCCGTGGTGACTCCGCCTTCCGTCACGGAGCACATCATCGAAGAAGCAATTGCCAGCGGGGTTCGCTGGGTGTGGATGCAACCAGGTGCCGAAAGCCACGCCGCGATTGCCCGCGCCGAGCAAGCTGGCTTGCAAGTCATCGCTGGCGGTCCATGTGTACTGGTCGAGCTCGCGAAGCTGCGGACCTAGCGCCGCTGATGGCCAATCTCCGCCAGGTAGGCTGCGTGGATGCGTCGTGATTCCTGGGCAGCTTGTGGCTGGTCCAGCTTGTCCATCGCCTTGGCTAGCTCAGCATGGATGAGCGCTAGCAAGCGTCGATCATGCGGAACTGCCAACTGTGCGAGTGCTTGGCTCAGGCCCGCCGCCGCTCGTTCGGCTTGAGCAAGCTGAAGCTGCGCTCGACCCAGCGCCAGGAGTGCCCAGCTCTCTCCATCCACCGGTAAGACGCCCGGAGTCGCGCTGCGCACAAGATCGATCGCGAGCTGAGCAGTAAACATTGCCGCCTGCGCCTCTCCGGCCTCTAGGTATGCCTGACTGAGCACAACCAGCGTTGGCAAACTGGCCGGTCCCAGCTTACTGGAAAGTGAGTCACACTCTCTGAAACACGCCATCGCATCGGCCGTCTTGCCGAGTTGACGATGAGCAATGGCCAGGTGGGCCAGTAGTCTCACCCGGTCGTCGTTTTGGTGCCGAAGCAGGTTCCGATGGAGATTGAACGCCGTCACGGCTTTGTCCGGCTGTCCGATTTCCAGATACGACTCCCCAAGCACCGACAAAACTCTCGCGCTGTCGAACATCTCGCTCCAGCTCAGCACCTGTTCGAATCGCGGCGTCAGTAGGTCGATGGCCCGCTGCGGTTCACCCATCACCAACGAAGCTCGGGCCATCCGGGCCAAGACCCAACTCTCGTCGCGTTCTTGCTCGGTACGATTGGCGGCCGCCAACGCTCTTTCAAACAGATCGCGACTTTCGGGATAGTGACGAGCGGACAACTGCAGTTCGGCCAGCCTCAATAGTGCAGGCACTTGAGCCTCGTCGACTAGGTCGGTGGCGTCCAGCCGTCGCTTGGCATTGGCAATCGCCTCGCTCAAGCGTCCAGACAGCGCCCAGACGTCGGACAGTCGATCTAGCGCCAGGAAGTGCAGCGACTCGCGCTGAGTCTTCGTCGCCAATGAGAGTGCAGCCTCGCATGCTTGTACCGCTCGATCGAGTCGCTTGGCTCTCAAGTGCACATACGCGGCTTCCAAGTGCGCTTGCGCCGCAAACGATTCATCGACGTGCTGGCCGCTCTGTTTCAAACAACTGTCGAGGTTGTCGACCGCGCACGGATAGTCCGCCGCATCCGAGTACGCTCGGGCCAGGTCAAGCAACAGATCGCATTCCTCACTGATATCGTGACGAGCGCGTGCGTCCTCTAGCGCCAGAAGCAGTTGCGGAAGCTTCTCGGTGGGCTGAGGCAGGCGCAAGGTGGGCACCATGCCCGATGAAGACAGATTGGCGTGACCAACCCCTGCGACGGGTCCGGCTGCGCCGTTGATACCCGACAGCGATGATCGACTGCGGCGTCTGGATGCCCACAGCCCGACCACCACCACCGTTAATACGACCACTACCGCAGAAAGAGCGGTTCGGCCCGACATGCAGCCGCCAAGGAACAGGGGCCACCACACGAGCAGTTCGGTCCGCAACAGCGTGACCTCTTAGCGTGGAGCCGCACCGCTCTGTTCAAGGCGCTCAAGCAGACGAGCCGATGCTTCGCTCAGTCGTCGAAACACCACGCCCATACCCGATGGAGCGGACTGCACCCGGACCACCTCAGCGACGCCCTCCACAATCTCGATCTCATCGAGCAAGATCGAAAATCGGAGGTTTACACGCGTCCCCACGGGCAGCGGATCTTTCGAGCGGATAAAGGCACCGGTTCGCGACACGTTGATGACGTATTCGCTAAGGTGCGCGTCAACCGCCTCGAACTCAGCATTTACCGTCGTGCGGTTGGCCCGGGGAATCATGGCCTCTTTCGCCATCGGAAGCTGCTCCCTCTATTGCAATACGAGCTTGTGACAAAAAGCATTCGAGCAGCCATTTTACCAGCTTTTCTCGGGCTTTTGCGCTGTCTTTCGCTCCATCGTTCCGCAATGCTTGGCCCCATGAGCGCCAAATCTATCCATCGTGTGTCCGACGAGTCTAGCCCTGCACTGGTTGCTTTCATTCTGCCCAGCCCGCTCGGGAGACTGTGTGGGGTGGCCAGCCCGAGTGGGGTTTGTCTGCTTACGTTTGCCCATCCAACCGAGGCACTGTCGTGCTTTTCGGCAGACCGCCGAGCCGAACTGATGGACTCGCTGCACGAATTGGTAGATGGAGCCGAGGCTTCGTCCGATCAGCAGCTTGGTGAGCCGCTGTCCACGTGGCTACGGGATTTGCGACGGTATCTGCATGGCAAGTCACGCTCACTCGCAATTCCGGTTGATCTACGACTGGCCCGTACGCCGTTTCATCATTCCGTCTACGAAGAACTGCTCCGGGTACAGCCTGGGCAGACCACGACGTATGGAGACTTGGCTCGCCTCGTGGGACGACCGCTGGCCTCCCGGGCGGTCGGGCAGGCGGTGGGCAAAAACCCCATTGCACTCATTGTCCCGTGTCATCGTGTACTCGGCCGAGATGGCTCTTTGCACGGTTTTGCCTTCGGATTGGCCAAAAAAGCCGCCCTGCTCAAGCTAGAAGGCGTCAATCCAGCGCTGGCCGGCTCAAGCAGGAGTTGGGATCGGGAAGTCCGAGCCGATTCTCGCTAGTGGAGAGCGAGAGCTTGGTGATAAGCTGCCGAGAAACCGACCGCTTGGTGGCGCACTGGCTCCTGGGGCGCCCGGAGAGGACTGTGTTCGAAGATGAGCGATAACACCCAGCTTGTGTGCAGCTTTTCGGAGTTGCTTGCCTTGCTCAAGAACGACGGTGTTCCCCACGAAGGCAATCTAGAGACATCCGAAGTGGTCATTCCGACGCAAAGAGGCCCTTTGGATTCGGTTTTGCTGATTCGCTGGCAGAAGGATGCTGGGGTGGTCCAAATCATCCAACCCCTCACATTCGAGGTGCCAGTCGAGCGCCTGCCAGCGATGGAAGCGGCGCTCTGTCGACTCAACCCTGCGCTGGTGGTGGCCGGTTTTGAAATCGCTTACGAGCATCGCCGAGTTGGTTTCCGCACCACCTTGCCGCTTCAGCCACGCGGCGGAGTCCTCCCCGAGGAAATCCAGACCTACTTTCGAATCACGGTGAAGACTGCGGCGGACTTTTTGCCCACACTGAGCCGAATTGCTTCGGGCCTTGGTAATCCTCAGACCGTTCTGGCCGATGCCCAAGCCGACCTATCGGCTGGACGGACAGGAGCCGGGCCAGGCGCACTCAACACCTACTGATTTGCTCCATGCCGTCGCCTTCCTGTGAGAACAGCTATGTCTCAGCCTGACGTTCATCAAAAGTTCTTAGCGGCCATCGAAAGCGCCTACCAAGTGCTCGATAACAACTTCGATGATCTCTATGCCGCTTGTCACAGCGGAGAGGAAAAGAGTCACCTCCGCAACTTGCATGCGGCAGCTCGTGATGCGTATTGGCGGGGCGTGGCGACCAGACTCTGCGATGACAACTCAGTGGTGCGGGCGGTCTACGATGATCTCAATCGGGCAAACCAGGAGCTTCGCGATAGCCTCCGCGACCTTCAGCATCTCTCGGCAGTCATTGTACTGGCAACGCAGGCCGTGAGACTGGCGGCATCCCTCGTGACCCTGGCAACGGTTGGATAGCGCAATGCGTGCGACGCTTTGTGGGCTCATGGCCCTATTGACCTCATGGGCGATACTGGTCCCGTCGCGAGCGATGGCGCAGTCGTCGTCCATCGAGCAGGAATGGCGCACACTCACCGATGCACAAGCGGCCTATCAGCGTGGCAACTCGCTTGCCGAGCGGGGTGACCTCGACGCTGCAGCCCGAGAGTGGGATCTTGCTACCGCCGGATTCCAGCAGGTCATGCGCGTCAATGCGATGAGAACGGACCTCTATGCCCCGCTTGCCGATATCCACATCCGTCGTGGGCACCCAGCGGTGGCGTACGCACTGCTAACCCAGCAAGTACGCGGTGGCGTCAATGATCTCTCGGTGCGTATTCAGGTGGTGCGGGCGCTCCGTGCGATGAACCGCCGGAGCAAGGCCATTACTCAGGCGGAGGAGCTGCGCAAGGCATTTCCGAACGAACCCGAAGTGACTGCGCTCTATGCAGAACTGCTGGCCGAGGATGGTCAGAGCGACCAGGCCCTGATGTTGTTAACGCTGGTCTTGCCAAAGCTTCCACTTGAGGGACGATTCCCCGGCACAGACGGCGTGGCCATGCGAAAGCTCCATGCGCGACTTCTCGTATCGAAAAATCGTGGCACCGAGGCGGTTGGCAGCCTGACCGATCTGCTCAAAGCAAGGCCGAGCGATTCCGAGGCATTGCTACTGCTTGGCCAGGCTCAACTGGCGACTGGCAAGCATGCCGACGCAGTGGCGACGTTACGCCGTTATCTCTCACTGCTGCCGAAAGACGGTCGGGCCTTGGCGGCGCTCGGACAAGCCCTGGCGGACAGCGGACAACTTCTGGCGGGGATTGAACAGCTCGAGCACGCTGGCGACTCTCCCGAAGCCCTGTCCATGCTGGGCCAGCTCTACCTGCGTAAGGTGCCCCCAGATACCCCTGCTGCGTTGGCCGCGCTGGGAAAGGCGCTTCAGCTTCAGCCGAACAACCTGAGAGTCTGCGCGGAGCTGGCTCAGCTTCGTGACCAAGCCGGTCAAGGCTCACTGGCTGTCACCGAAATCGAACGATGCACTGAGCCGCTGCTCGGTGCGGACGGCGGACTCGGTCCATCCGATGGCTGGGCGCAAAAAGCGCTGTTTTTGCGGCTCGAGTTACAGCTCAAAAACAACAAGTTCGATCCGGCGATGCAGACCTATAAGGGCGTGCAGGCACGATATCCGGGCCTATCCTCGCTGCAAGGGAAGCTGGCGGGGGCTCTGATGCGACGGGGTCTGTCAAAGCTACCGACCACGACCCAGCCGTCGAATCTGGGACTACCAGATCTACTCGAAGCGCATCGAATGGCACCTAGCCTGGCGACCGCTCAAGCGCTGGCACTCGGACAGATTGGCGCGGGACAGCCGCAGGATGCACTCCAAACGCTACAAAACTATCTCAAAGACGGAGCTGGCGAGCCGCGATTCCTCGGGGCGTATGGTCGAGCGCTGCGAGATGCCGGACAGCCCCAAGACGCGCTGCTGGTACTGCAGAAGGCCGAAGGACTGACGTCGAATTCTCCGGCCAACCAAGCGCTGAAACTGTCGCTCCGGCAGGAGATTGCCCAGTGCTATCTCACGATGCAGCAGCCACGGCTGGCGCAGCGTTACTTGGATGGCAGCGACGAGTTATCTCAACAGATCAAGGCGCAGTCCGGCCTGGTGTCCGCACGAATGCTGTTTGGCGCTGTTCCTCCGGGAACGACGCCGAGCTTCCCATCGGTCATGTTTGTGACCCAAGGGGTGCTGCGGGGTGGGCCGGCAGTTCTTCCTGTCCAGCGTGCTGAGGCCAAGTTGTGGCAGGTACTCGCCCTGCTCGGTAACGGTCAGGTCGATGTTGCCGCGAAGTTGCTAACGGAAGTGGCGCAACTCTTCGATGTGGCGTCGCTCGAACAGGTCATGGGTAAGGGCGGACTGCCGCATCTCCAAGCACGCGTCTCGCTGCGGCTCGGCGACTATTATCAAGGCAGCACGGTTGCGCAGCAGGCGCTGTCCTCCTTGTCACCGGATCAGGTACGAGCGCTCCATGGCAGCATGACGGCCGCTTACAACAACAAAGCCATCGAACTTGCCTCGAAGGGAGATCTCGACAAAGCCAGCTCTCTGCTGCGGACGGCGCTCCAGCAGGCCCAAGCGAGCAATCCTCAACACCAACTTCACGTCCTGTACAACCAAGCAGTCCTATCGATCATGAGGGTGCGGTACGAGGAAGCGAAAGGGCTGCTCGCGAAGATCGACTTGCAGCAGCTTCCTGATGCGCTGGTCGCTCAAGGGGCGTTACTCGAAGGGCAGGGCGATCCAAGAGCGGCACTGGAGCATTACCGTCGGTATCTGCAGATTGCTACGACTCAAAACCCACCGCTTCGCCAGGTCGCACAGCTTCGGGAATGGGTCGATTCGATGGCTCGGTTTTACGAAGGGGCAGCGCCCAACAGTGAACCCACCACGGACCCGGCAGCAAAGCCCGCCAAGCGCCCGGGGCGGAGGCTGCCATGAGCACTCTACGTTGGCTCGTGCTGCTGCTGGTACTGGGCCACTCTGCCATGAGCGGAGCAGCAACACCGGAGAGAGTCCTTGCGATCTATTTGCCCGGCGTTTACTTCACCCAGCTCGAACGCAAGCTGGACTTGGGCAGCGAACTGGCCACGCATCTGTTCAAAAAGCTGGGCGAGAAGTACCACCTGAGTGCACGAGTCTACGTATCGGCTGAGTCGATGGAGTCTGAGTCGGGGCGGATTGCGATGGTGCTCACCGAATCGCCTTACGTCGCGGCCAACTTGTCAAAGCTACTGCCCATCGCAGCAGCGGGCCGCGGAAGTGATACCCGACTTGCGCTGCTGGCTACCCCCACGGTGCGAAGCTTGCCGGACTTGAAGCGGGGGGGCTTGGTGTTTGCATCCTCGCTGGAGCCCGCCCAGTCATTTCTTGAGAACTTCGTCTTTGAGGGTGAGCTGTCCATTGGCAAAGACATGCTGACCCCAGCACGCGATGTCGCGTCCGCGCTCAGCCTGTTGTCGGTACAAAAAGCCCAAGCCGTGCTGCTGTACGAGGACAACGTGGCGACCATGCGACCGTCGAACCTGCGTATGTTGTATCGCAGCGAACAACTTCCTCGACCCACAGTTGTGCTGATGAACCGCGCCACGGATCCTGCCGAAGTGCAGAAGATTCGTGAAGCATTATCAACCTTCCATGGGCAGGTGCACCCAGACCTCCAATCGTTCCATCCGACGACGGATCAGCCGTACCAGAAGCTACGTGATCGGATGCAGCAAAAGCCGCGGCGGGTACCGCAACTCCTCGAAATCACCGAGGAGCAAACCCCACTGCCATCGCCTCGGACCAACCTACCATCGCCGGTTCAAGTACCGCTGCGAGCCTTTGCCCCTACGGAATAGCGCGGCTTCCAGACTCGTGCCAGCCCGCGCTCATCGTGAAGCGATGGGCGTCGACTAGTCTGCCTCGCGCAGTCGCAGCTCTTTCATCTTGATTTGCAGACTCTTGCGGCTGATTCCAAGCTGCTTGGCCGCCTGAGTGACGTTGCCATGCGTCTCGCTTAGAGCCCGCTGGATCATCTCGCGCTCCACTCGCTCTGTTTCTTGGCGAACGATTTCCTTGAGCGAGCTAGCCGGTGGTCGACTGCTTGGCGTTACTGGCATCGGTTGCGGCCGAAGGGCGCTCGATACAGATCCGGTTGGCTGCGCGATATTGGAAGGCAGTTCCCGGGCATCAATCACGGTTGATTCGGTCAGAACCACGCTCCGTTCAATGATGTTCTCTAGCTCGCGAATGTTGCCAGGGAACGGATAGCGCAGCAGTGCCGCCATGGCTTCGTCTGTCAACCCCGAGACTGACTTCCGGAGCCGCTCGTTGAAGCGGAGCAGGAAGTGAGACACCAGCAGTGGGATGTCTTCTCGTCTCTCCCTCAGCGGCGGTAGCTGGATAGGGACAACGTTCAGTCGGTAATACAGTTCCTCCCGAAAGTTTCCCGCCGCAGCTTCTTTGACCAAGTCGCGGTTGGTCGCGGCAATCACCCTGACATCGACGCGCAACGTCTTGATGCCGCCCACGCGCTCGAACTCGGACTCTTGGAGCACGCGCAGGAGCTTGACCTGCATCTCTAGCGCTAGTTCACCAATTTCGTCCAGGAAGAGAGTCCCTCGATCCGCCAGCTCGAATCGTCCCGGCTTCGACGACACCGCACCAGTAAATGCGCCCTTTTCGTATCCAAACAGCTCCGACTCCATGAGTGTCTTGGGGATCGCGGCGCAGTTGATTCGAATAAACGACTCGTTCTTGCGACTGGAGTGTTCGTGCAGTGCGCGAGCGACCAGTTCTTTCCCTGTGCCGCTCTCTCCGATGATCAAAACCGTTGACGGTGTATCGGCGACCTTATCGATCAGCGAAAACACCTTCTGCAGTGCTGGGGCCGTGCCAACCAGTCCGTAGCGTCCGTGCTGCGGCGGAATGTGACCAAGCGGTCGTCTCGGTGCTCTTTGGTCGAGTTCAAAGCTGGCGACGGCTTTGCGTACCACCTGCAGGATATGTTCGTTGTCGGTGCCTTTCTCGACGAAGTCGAAAGCTCCTAGCTTGACCGCCTCGACCGACTCCGTGATGCGACCGTAGGCGGTGAAAATAATCACCTTGAGGTCGCTGTATTCGGCAATAGCTCGTCGGAATAGGTGCATTCCATCGAGCTTGGGCATCCGTAGGTCGGTGATAAGGACCGCGACCTCGTTACTTAGCAGCGAGAGCGCTTCTTCTCCGTCACGGGCTTCAAGGACATCGTAGCCCTCGCGGCGCAGTAGGGACGAAAGGACCTTGCGAAGGCTGGGTTCATCATCGGCAATGACGATGCGTCGAGGGGAAACGGGCACGGCGCGACCCTATCAGACAGAGCAGTCAGAGGTCAAATCCGACGAGCAGCCAGAACATCTCCGACGGCGGCCAGCGCCGAGTCCTCCGCCCCTCCCTTGCGGTACGCGACATCGAGAGAGGACTCCGCCACCACTCGATACAGATCCCCTACCTGGCAGCTCACTCGATTGAGTGAGTCCAAGTGGCTCGCCACGGTCAGTGCGTCGCCACGCGCCACGGGTCCAGTCAGAGCCTGCGGTAACCCAACCTGTTCGACGTTGCGTAGCACCGACTGGGTCAGATCGACCAGCGCTCGCTGTCCGTCTTGGCGAGCGAGTCCAACTCGACTCAGCAAGTGGATCGCCACATCGAGTAGCGTGGCGACGTGCCCTGCCGCCAACACTGCCGCCGCATGGTAAATGGGGAGCTTATCTTCCGATAGCAGTAGCGGCACACCCGACAGAGCTTGGCAAATCTCCTGGCCCGCCGCGATCCCGGCCGCATCGCCCACTATGGCCATCACTGTTCCTACCATCTCGTGCTCGCTACGGGGACCGCTGCCATCGAGTTCTTCCGTGGCACCGCGATGCACAAACGAACGGAGCGGATGAAGCAGCCCAATTCCCTTCACCTGCGAACGAATCGTACCCAGCACCTGCGAAGGCGGACGTCCACCGGCACAGTGCAGCACCACCGAGCCAGCGTCCGCAGCCCCGTGACCTACGATGTACTCGGCGGCCTGACTGATCGAATCATCGCGAACGGCCAAGATGACCACATCGGCCGCAGTGCGTGTGGAACTCTCGGTCCAGAGCGGCCCGTGCGATCGCGACCAGCTCCGCACCGGGAAGCCCACATGAGACAGCGCTCGATCCAGCGTCTGGCCGACCGGCCCAGCCCCAACGATCAGCACACGAGTCGAGCGCTCCGGATTGGACACAGGTTCATCCGCAAACAGCGACGTAGTCACGATCGGCCCTCCTCAGCGACTTGATACAGCGACTGAGCTTCAATGTAGGCGAGTATTGACCGACTGAGCCAGCCGGTCGGTTTGGCACCTTGAGCCAGAGCAGCCCGAACGCTGGTCGAGCTGACCTCAGGCAGACGCAACGGCTCATGATGACGGATGTCGCAAACGGACGGGTCCGTGGCTGTAGCGACCTCGGCTCCGCCACGCTGCAACACCAGAAACGGCAACATGGAGGACAGCTCCCGCCAGCCAAACCAGCGCTCACGTTCTTTCAGCAGGTCCGAGCCAATCACCAACGAAAATTCAACACCGGGATGCTGTTCCCGGAGGCGTCGCACCATGTGCAAGGTATAGCTGGGCCCGCCCAGCTCTTCTTCTACCGTCGAGATGCGGACCCGAGGGCCGAGCGACTGGGCGAGCAGACTGCACATCGCGAGTCGGTGGCGATACGAAGTGAGTCGCTTGTCGAACACATGCCGAAATACGGGAACCAGCCATAGTTCGTCTATGGGAAACGTCTCCAGCACATACAGACAAGCCAGCTGATGACCGATGTGTGGAGGATCAAAGCTTCCCCCAAAGAGCGCTACGCGCATACGCCCATGGTGAGGCTGTCGAGACCCGAAAGCAACTCATGTCGAGGGATCGATCGCACGTCGTACCTCTGTCATTACTTCGTCGATGGCCCGGTCTTGGGTTTGAATCATTGGTCGAAACTCGATGCTCACCTGCTGATCGAAGAACGTCCTAAGCCCTGTCGGTGGTAGGACTTTGCCAGTGTTTCTGAGGCGTACGGGCAAAATGGGCAACCCAGTGCCTTGCGCCAACATAAACCCGCCCTTCTTCAGTGCTCCAAGCGCTCCCGTCTTACTGCGGGTTCCCTCTGGGGCCAGCCACACAAACGTGCCAGCCCGAATGTCCCGGCCTGCCGCCTCCAGGCTGGCCACTGCCTGGGTTCGGTCAGAGCGAACAATGGGAATAAAGCCGGCCACACGCATCGCTCGGCCCCACAGCGGCACTTTGAACAGCTCAGCCTTGGCAATCATTCGGAGACGCACCCCCGGAGGCAGTGCTGCATACAGCAGTGGGATGTCGCACAAACTCTGGTGGTTCGACATCACGATGCAGGGCTGCGTAGGAAAGTGCTCGTGACCTGTCACGGTCAGCGAGGTTCGCGTGATCCGTACGAGCGTCTGCGCCCAGTCCAGCAGGCGCGCATCACAGCGAGCGGCCGAGGATCTACCGATCGCGCCCTCTAGTACAGTTGGAACCGAGATGCGGAGTGTGTGATAAAAAGTACGAAGCGTTAACAACGCACTTCCTTGCGCCTGGTTCATAGTCGGCAGGGTAGAAGCATCTGCCCCTTGTGGGAAGGACTACCAATCTCCGAGTTGATCACGGGTCTAGATCGCTCGATACCACTCGGTCCCCTGGTTCCACAGCGCGCATTCGGCGGAGAAAGCGTAGCGCGTCGTGGCACGAACCCTAGGTCTGGCCAATCGCATCCAACAGCCAGCGTCTAAGACACTACGGGCTGGGATGCCAACTGCCTCGCGCTGCGTTCCAACGCTCACGGGCTGGGCTGTGACATCGAGCGGCTTGGGTGCGATAGCCAGTTGGGTTGGGTATCGAAGGCTGCGCCGTGCCTTTCAACCGGTCGGTCCATGCATCAATTGGCGTACGGGGTGGGTTTTGGACGCAGTCCGGTGGGTCTTTACAGCCTAAGGAGTGGGTACCGGACGTCTCGCCGTCGTATGATGAGCCTCATGCATCCCCGTTCACTGCCGGTCCTTGTGGTGGGTTGGCTGTCGGCTATGTGCGGAGCGGTTCCACATGCCTCTGCAGCCGCTGCGGGAACATTGTCGATTCCCGCAGATCTCCGCCGCGACGAGGTTCGCTGTAGTGAGCTGGGCTGTGTGCTCGGAGCGTGCGTCACTCATCAATCTGCGCAGCAACCGGCCTGGATCTGGTCATCCATCCGCTTGGTGCCCAACTTTCATGATGGCCGGACGGATGGCTTTCGCTTGTTTGCCGTCCGTCCCGGATCCATTGTCAGCCGACTTGGCATTGCCAACGGCGACAGCTTGCTCGCGCTCAACGGTCTGCCGCTGAACGGACCTGAGCAATTGACCAAGGCCATCGACCCAGCACGTACCGCTCCACGGAACACGCTGGAGCTATCGCGTAACGGCCAACCGTACCAACTACTGCTGCTGCTTGATCAGAGCGCAAACAGTTCGGTCGCAGCGGCCGCCTGCTCCACGATGCCATCCACAGACAATGTCCCACTAGCGCCAGCGGAGCGGTCCGAAACCAACGTCCCCCTCAGCCAAAGACCCCCCGATCACCAAGCACTACTCGCGGCGGTAGCCAAAGGCGTTCATTGCTCCGCGAAAACGTGCACGATGCGACGATCACTCATGGACCAAGTACTGGCCAATGCAACCCTGTGGGCACATGGTGCCCGTGCCATTCCCCTGATGGTGAACGGGAAGATGCAAGGGCTCAAGCTGGTGTCGGTCGCGCCCGGCTCTCTGTTCTTCCTACTCGGTTTGCGCAGAGGTGACCTACTACGAAGCTTCGCCGGTCATCAGCTCACGACTCCAGAAAGCGCGCTACGAGCCTATGCCGAACTGCAACGCGCCCAAAAGGTGCAGCTTGCGCTGACTCGCAACAATGCCCCGGTGGTGATCACGTTTCTGTTTCAGACGTAACGACAAGGACTCTGTGTGCTCGCCACAAACTCGGTCCGAGAACTCGCTTACGGCTTCAGGTCTGCACCATCTCGCGGGCTGATCGTGCCAGCGAGGTCGATCGATACGAGCCCCGTGACCGATGAATACGCTGTGCCATCCGCAGGTGGAGCAAATGCAGCGTTGGCAACCTTGAGGTAGGCCGAAAGCAGACGGGTCTCCGCGCCACTGGCAGAAATCTTGAAGGTGGAGTTGAGGTTATTTCTCTGCGTGGTGGTCGATGCACCAAACCGAACCAGTGCACCATTGGCATCGAAGAACGCCGCTGGGGTGATGCTACCAAGTGTTGCGCTAGGAAATTGTGCGGTCGTGACCAGCACCGGCTGCGGCTGATCGGAGGCCGGTCCCTGTGAGCGAATCTCACCGCCGATGAGGTTTAAGTAACGCAGGCTGCCAAAGGTCACATACATCGCGATGACTGTGACTGCGTCGCCTCGATTGACCTTCCCCATCATGGACGCTGGTGCCCGGGTCTGACAGTCGGCAGGGGTCACCATCATGTCTCCGCTCGCGACGGTCTCGGTGAAGCGTAGCGCAATGCCATCATGGAGAGTCGGAACTGGAGACGGTTGCCCGATGACCAGCTCGTACAAACACTGCTGGTTGAGCATCACCGCAGAACCGAGCACACTCGGCGCGGTGACGACGCCATCTACCTGCACCCAGGTCCCAGCGGTAACTTTGCCGTCATTTAGGTCGCGTATGGTGATCGGTGTCGCCGGAGGGTGAGACAGATCCGGAGGACCGGCGAGGTCACTGCGCACAAGACTCAGGTCGCCACTGCCGAAGGCGGTCACGCCTTGGGTGCTGCCCTGCTGACAACCGAGCAGCAGCAGCACGCCGAGCCCATAGGTCCGGCGGAACATGGTCCACAAGGTTCGGTGCTTTGAGTGTATCGGTCTCATCAGTACTCCGATGCCTGAGGTTTACGGACCCAGGTACAGCCGTCAAGTTGCTGAGACCGTCACGAAGGGATAAGGGGCGACGTGGTTCTGGTCATCGCGTCGCCAAAGAGCTGGGAGCGCCCTCGCTTCCGCTCACGTTTTCTGCCCCAGGGTTTGGTCCCGATTAGGGCAGGGCAGCGGTCTCTTCCAGTTCCTTGCCCCGCGTCTCTGGAACAAACAACAGAATGAGCAGCATCGCGAGGAGAGGGCCGAGCGCGGTGGTCTGCACTGCGGCCCCATAGCCAAGCGGAACGCTCAGCATTCCCACGACCAGAGGTGACAGGACACCGGCGCTCCGACCAATCAGGTTGTTGGCAATGCCAAAGCTCTCCGCTCGAATATCGGTGGGAAACAGCTCGGTCGTAACGGTCTGGACCACCGACAACATACAGGTGGTTCCTGCAATCCCGAGCAGAACCCCAACGGTTAGCAGTCCGAGCCCAGCGCCGGTATAAGACAGCCCCACTCCCAAAATCGTCAAGCCGAAGACCACCACGGTGGATGATCTTCGGCCGATCACATCGAGCAGTTTCCCAACCGAAAACACCAATGGCAACGACCCCAGCGCGGCAATGGTCATGCACGAAGCGACCTGAGCCGAGGTGAAATGGCGAGTGGTGACCGCGAAATCCTTCCAGAACAGCAGTGCACTCTGGGTACAGAACATCACGAGCGCCCAAATGGCTGACATCAGGAGCAGCCGTCCGCGATGCTGACTGCGGAACACACGCAGGAGCGGCAGCGTGGTCTTCGCTTCGCCGTGTGTAAAGCGTGCGCTGTCTCGCAGGTTGCGTCTCAAATAAGCAACCAGCAGCAGCGGCACGCCACCCACCAAATAGACAGTACGCCAGCCAAGAGCAGTCGCTGTAAGGATCGGAGTAACTCCTGCGCAGACGATTGCTCCAAGTGAACTGGTCCCCTGGATCACTCCGAGTACGAATCCACGACGAGCGGCAGGAAATTCCTCGGCTGCGAACACCATCACAGTCGCAACCTCTGCCGATTGAAACAGCCGCGACAGAAGCTGACAGACTGCAAACTGACCGACACTGACTGTCATTGCCGACAAGGCCGTGCAGATCATGTAGCCAGTGATGGTCCAAGACAATAAGCGCCGTCGGCCAAAGCGGTCACCCTGCCGCGCCAGAAAAAACGATAGAACCATCCCGATGTTGATGAAGCTGGCCATGCTGGTTCCCTGGGGAACAGACAGCGAAAAGGCGGTTCGCAGCTCGGGCAAAAGCTGCGCCAAGGCATAGTAATCGAAGCCCTCGAAGAACGATGCCACGGACAGAAACACAAACAGACGGCGGTGATAGGGCGATAGCTGGCTCATGTCGCTATTGGGCCTTGGCGGCCACCTGACACTGAGCACACACACCGTAGAGGTACAGACGCGCCTCTTCGATTTGGAACCCCGCCAGTTCGGTAGGAATCACCATCGTGGGCAGTAGACCGTACTCCAGACAGGCCAGTTGCCCGCAGCGCCGGCATTCCAAATGAGGATGGTCAACGCGGCAGCCCTCACAGGCATGAACCTCGAAGCGGCGGCCTCGATCGGTCGTCCCAACCGCTTGGGCGATGCCCGAATCGACGAGTGTATTGAGGGTTCGATACACGGTGACATGATCGATTCCCTCAGGGGCAAGCTTGTCGATGACCTCCTGAGCAGAGGTCGGACGGTGGCTGTCGATGAGCATCGTCAGCACGGCAAGCCTTGGTGAAGTAATGCGCAGATCCCCTTTGCTCAGTAGCTTACGGGCCTGCTCTTTGTGGTCGTGGCTCTGGTGCCCAGCGACGCTTTTTCCGACGCTAGGACGTCGAGACGCACGGCGAGGCTTGTCGGTGCTCATTTTGCGGTCATGGTACCGCAACGACAGAGCACCGCTCAAATAAGTAGCCGGGTGCCTTTGCCGAACCGCTAGGTCCGAAGGGGAGGCTAGTCTTCGAGGGGCTCGAAATCGGCCTTCATGGCACCGCAGTCCGGACAGCACCAGTCCTCGGGGAGCGCCTCAAAGGGAGTGCCGGGCGGGATGTTCGACTGAGGATCGCCCTCTGCAGGATCATAGATGTGGGTGCAGATCAGGCAGCGATAACGACGGGGTTTGGCAGCCATGGTGGGGTTCGATTATGGCGGAACCTGGTCCGCGAGAAAAGCGAGACAAACAGGCCCGCACATAAGCCCAGACTATGGGACGATATCGGCCATGTTACGTGGCCAGATGCCCCCGCAGAAGTCGGCAAGTACGACTCCGGTGATCGATTTGTAGGTGGTGCCGTCTGGCATGGACGTAAACATGCCCTGCGCACGCAGGTAGTTGGTGCCGATAAGTGCGCCGGGAGCCGCCCCTGCCGGACTTACGCTGAAGTCCTGGTACATCGCGCTGCGGCCATAGCTTTTGACGTTGGTGAAACGAACCAGCGCGGCGTGGCCATCGACAAACGTCTTGGCGAGCACCTTCGATGCACCGGTTGCCGTAACGTACTGGGTTGGGTCCGCATCAATGGGCGTAGGCTGGGTAGGGGCCATGCCCTGGCTTACGATCTTGCCGCCGAACATATTGATCTGACGGGTTGTGGCACCGCAGTTGGCCCGGGTGTCATAGCTGCCTTCGATTTCCACGAGTTGTCCAGGAACCAGCGTGTCCATGGCCATCGCCACGGTGTCGGTCTTGGCTCGGTCCTTACACTGCGTCAGCGTCGATCCATCCGTCCACATCGTGGTCCTGAGGCTGAGTGTCAGGATCATGCCATCGCCAAGCGTCGCTGGTGCCGGTTCGGTCTGAACGATGTGCACCCGATAGTAGCAATAACCTGCCGCATCATCGGCGCTCACCCACCGAATCGGGCTCGTTACAACACCGGTGAGCTTGACCCGGGTACCGACCTTCACGGTGTTCTGTGCGCTGTTCAAGTCACGAATGGTGGTGGCCATCGCTTGGGGAGGCATCGCCATGTCGACGACATCCATCATGTCCGCGCCGGTGGTGTCGGCAGGGCGACAGGCACCAATAAGCAGTGGGGTCACGAAGACAACGGGAAGGAACTTGTTCATGGAAACACCTCGATGGGTCTAGGTTAAACGATGGCGAAAGCGACTTGCTGGCGGGAAGCTAAGCGCAAAACCCAGGGCTGGCAAATGACAATCCTGTGTCATGGCGGAGCACCGATGAGAGGGTCAATCAGTGGCCGTAGTTGTTGTTTTACGACGGAGCGAAGCCGCCTGCTAGACCTAATCGGCAGCACACTTGGCACAGTCTGAGAAAAGCCTTACCCAAACCCGCTCCGCACCTGATATCATGGCGACGGTTATGAGGCCTTGAGGCCTAGACTGCTTCTCTTCGAGTCGAAGGACTCTTTCATGCCTTTTCAGAGTGTAATCCGCTGGCTACTTCCAAAAGATGACCGCTTCTTTTCTTTGCTCGAGGAACATGCCGGAGTGCTCGCCGAGGCTGCTAAGCAGATGCTCGACCTGCCTGCGAAGCCGACCTTTAGTGGAAGCATTCGTCAAGTCCAAGAGATCCTCGACAAGATCCACGCGCTAGAACATCGAGGGGACGACATCGTGCGAGCCATCATGCTGGCTCTCGACGAAACCTTTGTGACCCCGATTGATCGCGAAGACCTCCACTATCTCGCCACTGCTCTCGACAACGTGCTCGACTACTTGTACAAGGCGGCGCAGTCGTTCGTTGCCTTTGAAATGCACGAGTTGTCGCAGGCCATGCGCGAGATGCTGCAGCTACTGGCCGAGTGCACGGCTGTTCTGAAGGATACCCTGCCGTACATTCGGACCCATCAGCTCGAAAAGGTCGCACCGGCACGGCTGCAGGTGGTGTCGATGGAAAAGCGTGGCGATTCCATCTACCAAAACGAAATGGCATCGCTGTTTAAGAACCCGCAGATCGATGCCAAAGAGTTGCTCCGGCAACAGACGGTCCTAGAGGCGCTCGAAGCCGCGCTCAATAGCTGCCAGGATGCCGTCGATGTCCTCGAAAACGTGGCGATCAAGAATGCGTAGTTCCCTGCGCAGCTCGACCCGATCGCCTTGGCAGCAGCCTGTTTGCGTGTGCCACTCTACGCACCGTCCGCTTGTCTCTAGGAGACCGCTGGCATGCTGACCTTGCTTGTGTTGGTCATCGTCGTTGCTCTCATTTTCGATTACATCAACGGTTTTCATGACGCGGCGAACGCGATTGCGACGGTCGTGTCAACCGGAGTATTGCCAGTCCGCACGGCGGTATTGCTGGCCGCTGCGCTCGACTTTACGGGCGCGCTCACCGGTACCGCTGTGGCCAAAACGATCGCCGCTGGCTTTGCGGACCCACGGCTGGTCAGCCAGGTTGTCGTGCTATCGGCCTTGTGTGGAGCCTGCTTCTGGAACCTGTTCACCTGGTGGTTTGGCATCCCTTCGAGTTCATCGCACGCCCTGATCGGCTCGCTGGCTGGGGCAGTGGTGGCTCGCGGTGGCTTTTCGGCTTTTAACTGGGCGGCTCTACAGCGCAAGGTGCTGGTGCCCTTGGTCACGTCGCCAGCTGCCGGATTCTTCATCGCGCTGAGCTTGATGATTGGGCTGACCTGGCTGTTGCGACGGTCACGGGCAGCAACCGTAAATCGATTGTCGAGGAGAGCGCAGCTTATCTCCTCTAGCCTGATGGCGTTTGCGCACGGCTCAAACGATGCCCAGAAATCGATGGGCATCATCACGTTGGCGCTGCTGTCGTTTGTGGCTAGCGGTGGCAGCCACCATCTACCAGCATGGATGTTGCCCAAGCAAGCCGGCGGTCAGTGGGGCGTGCCCATGTGGGTCATCATCTCTTGTGCCAGTGCCATCGCAATGGGCACAGCGGCTGGCGGCCAGCGCATCATTAAGACGATGGGAACCAAGATCATTCGGATCTCGCCCATTCAAGGCTGTGTGGCCGAGACTTCCGGCGGGCTCACGATCTTGTTCGCCAGCTGGCTCGGTATTCCGGTTTCGACCACCCACTGTATTTCGGCCAGCATCATGGGCGTCGGAGCAGCCAAGCGGCTGTCGGCCGTGCGATGGGGCGTCGCTGGGAACATTGTGACGGCGTGGGTACTGACTGTGCCGATTTCCGGGGCGGTTTCGTACGGCATGTACCGACTGCTGGCTTATTTGTTCGCGAGCAGTTAGCTTCCCAGGGTCATGTTGCAGTGTGCTGAGTGCTTGACCCGCTACGCGGATGGCACACAGGCGTGTCCTCTCGATGGCGGACTACTGCAAACGGTTGCGCCTGCTGGTGACTACGGCCAGGGCGTAACACCGCACTTGTCCGCCACCGTGCCGATTGGGCGTTCCACGGTCAGCCCTGGCCCCAGCGTAGAATACGACCCGCTGGTAGACGAAGTCCTGGGAGGCAAGCTCAAGGTATTACGTCGGATCGGCCAGGGCGGGATGGGCACAGTCTATGTTGCCGAACACCTGCTATTGCACAAGTCGGTGGCGGTGAAGGTACTCAACGCTCAGCTCGCACTGACACCGGACCTGGTGCAGCGACTGCACAGCGAAGCACGTCTGGCAGCGTCTATCTCTTCGCCTCACATCGTCGAAGTATTCGATGTCGGGGCCACTCCGGATGGTCGTCCATACGTCGAGATGGAGCTGCTGATTGGTGAAAGCTTGGCCCAGCGTCTCGCCCGCTGCTCGGCCCTATCGGAGTCCGATACGCTGCATATTGGCGAACAACTGGCGACGGCCCTATCGGCAGCCCACGAAAGCGGGGTGCTTCATCGGGATATCAAGCCAGAGAACATCTTTCTGTGTGCCCGTGATGGTGGCGACTTTGTGAAGCTGCTGGACTTTGGGATTGCCAAGGCCGTGCAAATTACCGAGGAGCCTCGCCTGACCCGAACGGGGGCCATTCTGGGGACTCCGCTCTACATGAGCCCAGAACAGGTGCGAGGTGATTCACTCGACCCACGGGCTGATGTCTATGGGCTCGGCGTGGTTCTGTATGAATGTCTGACCGGAAGTGTTCCGCACTGCGCCGCAAGCTATCTGTCGGTGGTGGCCAAGATCCTGACCGAATCAGCGGAACCCCCTTCGCAGCGCTGCCCCGATCGTCAGATCTCGCCGCAACTTGAGCACATTGTCATGCAAGCGATGGCACGCGACCGTGACGATCGCTACCCAACCATGAGTGCACTGCTAGCGGATCTGCAGCGCTTCCAACAGGGGATGCCTCCGCTGGCGATGCCGGGCCCCAAACACGACTTGCCGACGATCGACTCCAGCCCGCTTGGCCGAGCGCTGGGGCGAACACTGCTCGGTGGAGGACTGCTGCTGCTCGCGATGGGGCTGTTTGGCTCACGGATGTGGTGGACCCGCTGGACAGCCGACATCTCCACTTCGCCAGGTGTTCCGTCTTCGATGGAATCCTTGTCGATGCCATTGCACCCAGACCTGGCGACACACTTGAATCTGAGTGAACCGGTCACGCTCCCTCCCGGCGACAAAAGACCACTGGAGCGAGCGAGCGAGCGGCCAGACGGAAAGCGGCCTACTGCGGGGGCTCGTAAGACCGGCACCGTGCGAGGGAACCACATAACGACGACGCTGCCGTTTGAACAAGACCCCCTCCGTGAAGAGCAGGCACCGAACCCATTCGTCACCACGCCGGACCTTGGGCTGGCGCGCTGACGTGGTACAACTCGGCACCGGTTCCTACCTGTGAGGTGCGCCATGTCGAGGTCGTTTGTTCGTTCGTTTGCGATAGCGCAACTGCTCGCTGTGCCGCTGTCTGGTTGTGGTCCTGCCGAACCTGCGGATGTGGCCGACAATCAGTCGACTCCCGACTTGCTCTCGGGACCAGTCCCTGACTTGCTTTCGATGGTCGACCCGGACTGTCCGGCCGACCTAACGTGCGAGGACATTCCAGCGGCCTATAAGCTCCGTGATGCCATGACCGGCAGTTACGGCAACTACGACGTAGCCAACCGGCCCACCGATGGACAAGCGATTCGGTACATCGTCATCCACACCACGGAGGGCCGCTGGGACGGTGTCGTGTCGCACTTCCAAAACCCAACAGCGAGTGCCTCTGCTCACTACCTGGTGGGCTCGCAAGCTGGCCGGATCGCGAAGTTTGTGGCCCCCAAGCACGTCGCATGGCACGCCGGGAACTGGTACTTCAATATGCACTCGATTGGCATCGAACACGAGGCGGTTGCCATCGAGGGTAAGACCTGGTTTACCGACGCGATGTATGACGCGTCGGCCAAGCTCGTGAGGCACTTGGCAAAAAGTTACGGCGTGCCTCTCGACCGCGAGCACATCATCGGACACGATGAAATCCCGGGCGTGACGGCCTCGAAACAGTCGGGTATGCACTGGGATCCCGGTCCGTACTGGGACTGGGATCGCTACATGCAACTTCTTCTGTCCCCGCTGCCGAGCGATGTCGATCCCGGTACGGATGGGGCACCGATTGTCCTGCGACCGGGCTACGCCAAGAACCTTCAAAAGGGTACCTATTGCTATGGCGCAACCGGTGGTGATTGTCGCGATGTCACCGAAGGCCCAGCAAACTTTGTGTATCTGCGCACGGCCCCAGATGCGATGGCACCGCTCATCGAAAACCAGTACCTGAAAGGCTGGCCGGGCGACCGAATGAACAACTGGGGAACCAAGCTTGGCACCGGGCCGGTCTACGTCCGCGCCGAGCAAAAGGGTGACTGGGAGGCGATCTACTTTGGTGGCCAGAAGGCCTGGTTTCAGAATCCGGGCCGCGGTCTGACGCGCAAAGCCAGCGCGACGATGATCATGCCAAAAAGTGGCCTACCGTCAGCTCCCGTTTACGGCGTCGCGTACCCAATGGATGCAGCGTTTATGCCACCTACCAAACCTGTGTCGATGGAAAAGATCTACGACGTGCCGGCGGGGCAAAGGTACGCGCTGGCAGCGCGGACAACGGGCGACTATTACTGGGCCAAAGAGTACGTGGCCAGCTATGACCCCTCTAAGCAGATCGTGGTCAAAGATGGCACCGAGTACTACCAAATCCACTTCAACCATCGGGTGGCCTGGGTGCGTGCAGCTGACTTCGAGTTGGTATCGACGCCTTAAGCCTACCTTGTGGCCAATCCGCTCCTCACGGGCCCGTCCACCACGACCCTTGACAGGCTCGGTCGCTCTGGAAAATGCTTTCGCTTCAGCTCGCTAGTCGAAACGCCTGAGGAGGCCGAATGTCCACCGCTCCGCATGTGCCGCCATCTGGCCTACCACGGGTCGTGTCTTATCGAAAGATGGGCCTCGGCACCGCTGTACTCCTGTCGCTGTTGGGAGCGCCGGGGCAGGCCGATGAAGGGATGTGGACGCTCACCGACTTCCCGCGTGAGCGCATTCAGCGCAAATATGGCTTTAATGCCAGCGATGAATGGATGAAGAAGGTCCAGCTCTCTTCACTTCGTCTCGCCAACGGCTGCTCTGGAGCGTTTGTCTCCGATCAGGGTCTGGTGATGAGCAATCATCACTGCGTCAGTGAGTGCATTGTTGAGCAGTCGTCTTCTTTGCGTGATCTCAACCGCAATGGCTACTACTCATCGACGAACGCCAACGAGCTGAAGTGTTCATCGCTTGAGCTAAACCAACTCCTTGAGATCGAGGACGTTACCGCCAAGTTACAGGCCGTGACCCGAAGCCTGTCGGACGCCGAGTTCGGGGTCGCCCTGCGTCGAGAGATCAGTCGCATGGAGATGACGTGTGCGAGTGCGACCAAGCTACGCTGCGACGTCGTATCGCTCTATCACGGCGGAAAGTACCATCTGTATAAGTACCGTCGGTTTTCCGACGTGAGACTGGTGTTCTTGCCCGAAACTGGCACGGCGCGCTTTGGTGGAGATCCAGACAACTTCAATTATCCACGCTACTCGCTCGATGTGTCCTTTGTGCGGGTCTACGAAAACGGCCAGCCGCTGCGAACTCCTCACTATTTTCCGGTCAATCCGGTCGGTGTCGCGCCTGGCGAGTTGGTGTTTTCGACGGGAAATCCCGGCTCGACGCAGCGTCTGATGACGGTGTCGCAGCTTGAGTTTCTGCGTGATGTGCAAAACCCGGACTTACTGCTGTACTTGGCGGAGCTACGGGGGCACATGCTGGAGTTTGCTCGGCTGGGACAGGAGCAGCGTCGCATTACCACCGAGCCTCTATACGGCGTGGAAAACTGGTACAAGTCGCTCCTCGGTCAGCAGGAGACGCTGGTCAGTCGCAACTTTCTGTCTGCGAAGCGGTCTTCGGAAGAAGCGCTGCGGTCCCAGGTGGCGCAGAACCCCGATTGGCAAAAGCGATTTGGCGGGGCATGGGATGCGCTCTCTCGATCGCAGGAAGAGCTCCGCAAGATCTATAAGGAACACTCGCTGCTAGAAGGTGGACGGGCGTTCAACTCCACGCTGTTTCACTATGCCCGTCAGTTGGTACGGGGAGCGGAGGAGCGACCCAAGCCCTCGGATCAGCGGCTGAGCGAATATCGAGACTCGGCCCTAGAATCGTTGTCGCATGAGCTACTGGCGCGGTCGACGCTGTATCCGCAGCTGGAGATCCTGACGCTGTCGTATTCGCTGGGAAAGCTGCGCGAGGCACTTGGACCGAATCATCCGTTCATCAAAGAAACCTTCGGTCCGTATTCGCCGGAGGAGATCGCTCGAAACTTGATCGGGAGTTCTCGGCTGGCCGATGCGTCCGTTCGGAAAGCGCTGTGGGATGGTGGAGCGAAGGCAGTGACGGCCTCGACCGATCCGATGATTCGTTTTGCCAAAGCAGTCGATGCTCAGTCGCGACTGATTCGGCGTCAGTACCAGGACACCGTCGAGTCGGTCGAAAAGAAAAACTCTGAGCTAGTCGCCCAAGCGCTGTTCGCAGTGCAGGGAACGTCGGTGTACCCAGATGCGACGTTTTCGCTGCGGGTAACGTACGGGACTGTGCGTGGCTATAAAGAAGCCGGGACAGAACTGTCGCCCATTACGTTGCTCGGCGGAGCCTTTGAACGGCACACCGGACGGGAGCCGTTTGTTCTTCCCGGTGCCTGGCTGGCGGCGAAGAGTCGACTCAAGTCCTCGACGCCTCTGAACTTCGTGAGCACGCTGGACATCATCGGCGGCAACTCGGGCAGTCCGGTGCTCAATCGCGATGCGCAGGTGGTTGGTGTCATTTTCGATGGCAACTTGCAGTCACTGGGCGGCGCGTTCTTCTACGATGACACCGCGAACCGTGCGATTGCCGTCCATACCTCGGGTTTGTTCGAGACGCTGCGTGGCATCTATAATGCCCAGGCGCTGGTAAAAGAACTGCAAAGCGCGGCCATTCCGACTCAGTCACCACCGGTGAAGCGCTAAGCAATGGCGGCTCCGGTGAATACCGAGCGACTGAATCGACTGCTCACCGAGCTATCGAGCGACCCTCGCTATGCACTAGGCTCGAAGCGGTTTCCGCTGGCCATTGGAGATGCCGAAGCGGTGGCGATGGTGGAGGCGCTGGCCGAGGAATTCGATGAAGGCGTTGCGCTCCGCGCTGCGCAGGCTGCGCGACAGGAACTACACATCCACTGTCATGCGGGCTGCTCATCGTGTTGCGACATCCTGGTGACTTGCTATCTGCCAGAGGCGCTGCGGATTGCGGCGTTTTTGCAGCAGCCCGAGCAAGCCGCAGTAAAAGCCGCCTTCTTGGCAACCTACCCAGTCTGGAAAGAACGTGCTGGCAATGCCTCTGAGCGGGCGATGGCTGCGTTTGCGCAAGGGCGACAGCAGCAGTTTGACGACATCCATCAAGAGCACTTCCGCAAACGGATCCCATGTGCGTTTTTGGCTGATGGACGATGCAGCATCTATCCGGTCAGGCCGCTCGGTTGCCGCAATGCGCATGCTCTGGATACGGCTGCTCACTGTGTGGCGGATCCACCCGAAGCAAAGCCAGCTGCCGCGGTGGATTTTGTGCCGCTTTCACGGCTGATGAAAAACGCAACCCAGCTCTTCCACGCCGTTCACAACGCCAAGAGCAGTGAACGCCATGGTCAAAAGTCGGTCTGCGTCGCAGTCTATGAGCTATTGACCAGGCCGCCCCGTCGTTGAAGGACGTGCCGGTCGCTTCCCCCAATCGCTGTCCACGCAAAAACGCATCAGCTTGGCGAAGTATCCAGCGACATTCGGAGGGGTGATGCCGCTTGCGGCCAGCGCTCTTCGGGTATTGCTGGTGTCAAACGACGCTCGGTAGCTCAGGTACGGCACGTACACACGTCCCGCATCGAGGGCCTTGCGACGCTTGCCTCGGAAGAATAGGTGAAACAGAGGACGAACGTAGCGTTCAAACAGGTCTGTTGGCACAAACAGCGGCTTGCGAACCCGAAAGAAGGAGGCCGCCTGATCGAGTGCCGCACCAATCGTGGTCGAGCCTTCGGGTCCGGCCGCGAGGTGATAGCAACCACCGATTGTGTCTTCGCGTCGCGACAGTTCCCAGATGGCCGCAATCACGTAATCGACCGGTACCATGTCGACGATCCCCGCCCGTGATGCCGGAACAATCGGAATCAGACCTCGCGAAAAGACTTTGAGTGGCCAGTACATGACCTTGAAGCTGGAGGTCTCGCCGGTGCGTGAATCCCCGACGATGATCGACGGACGAAACAGCGTGGCGCGAAGTCCCTTTTCGGCCATATCTCTGCGCACCAGTGCTTCCGCCTCGGCCTTGGTTTGCTCATAGGTGTTGTGAAACGCCTGATCGACGATGAGATCGCTTTCAAGGATTCGCCCTGTGCGTCGTCCAGCCACAAACGAGGTTCCGATGTAGCTCAACCGGGGCTGCCCTCCTGCCGCTTGAATTCGCTCCAGCAGTTCCAGGATGTGGCGAGTGCCCACCACGTTGATGGCTCGTGCGTCGGGAAGCGGAAGATCGAATTGCACCGTTGCTGCACCGTGATAGACGTGGGTGACCGACTTGATCAATTCATCAAGTGCATCCGGAGCGATACCGAGGTGCAGATGACTGATGTCGCCAAGGATCGGCTTGACCCGAGCAACGCTTGCTACGGTCGGGTCGCCATAACCGAGTTCTCCAAGCAGTTTGAGCAATCGGGCCTTGGCTTGTGCTTCGGGATTTGTCGACCCTGACTGTCCACCGCCAGCGCCGTGCCCCCGAATCAGGCAGTAGATCGTCTGTTCACTGGGCAGTCCATCGATGAGCTGTTTGAGTAGCTCACGACCAAGAAATCCCGTCGCTCCGGTCAGAAGCACTGCGCTGGCCATGTTTGTCTCCCAATCGGTTAGGTGTCGGAGAAACGGCGGATCAGGTCACAGATTTCACGAACTGCGCCACTTCCCCCGGAGCACTTCGTCACGTAGTGGACGGAGCGGCGAACCTCAGGGACGGCGTCCGGTACCGTGGCAGCAAAGCCGACCCGGGAAAGGAGTGCCAGATCGGACACCTCATCACCGATGAATGCGGCTTGCTGCGGACTCAACGACAGCTCGGAGAGCAGCTCATGAAACTTCGCAACCTTGTCGCGGAGCGCAAAGTACGCGTGGCGGATCGACAACGAATCGGCACGAACTCGCCCTGACAAGATGTTGCCTTCGGAGAGTATCGCGACCTGTCGACCCGACTGCATCAACAGCCTGATGCCGACTCCATCACGGACCGAAAACCGCTGACTGAAGCGAGCATCCCCTTCGCCGCCAGCAAAGTACAAATGACCGTCGCTGAGCACCCCATCGACATCGAGGCAAAGGAGACGAATTGGGCGCAGCCGTTCAATGAGCTGCGGAGCAAGCTCAGGCTCGTCATCATGGGCCGACATGGCCGCAAAGTATGTCAGAACGGGCCAGGGTGGGAAACTAACGAGGCTTGCGCAGCGCCGTGTATATGCCGTGTCCAATCACCGAAGTGAGGATGAGCAAGCCGCCGCTCAATGCATCTCGACTGGGAAGCTCGCCAGTCCCCAGGGCCACCCAAAGGGGATTGAGGATCGGCTCGAGCGACGCCACCATCAAACACTCCACTGCGCGCAACCGTCGTACCCCCGCCGCATACAGCAGGTAAGCCAGGGCAATCTGCACCACTCCGAGCACCATAAGCCACAACCAACCGCGTGGATGAAGGACCGGGCATACGGCAATCGCGGACAGACCGGCAAGCACCGCCAAGAGGTTGCCGAGCAGCAGCACGACGGTAGGCACAAAAGGAAGCAGCTCGCGAGTTCGTGCGCTTGCGTCAGATCGTGGGCGTTCAGCGTGTCGCAGCAGCAAAGGCAGTAAGCCAAGCCCGGCCCCAGAAGAGAGAGCGAGTAGGTTGCCGTGAAGACCCGAAGTGGAAAGCTGTTCCAGGAAAAACCATGCGATTCCAGCGAAGCAACCAGCGACGGCGACGATGTCGCGAAGACCAATTCGCTCCCCAAGTAGCGGCCACGAAAGCAGAACGACATAAATCGGAGCGGTGTACTGCAGCAGGATGGCGTTCACGGCCGTCGTAAGCTTGCTGGCGAGCACAAATGACAGCATCGTCCATGCGTAACAGCTCGCCGCCAGCCAGGTCTGCCAGCGGAGCAGTCCCAATCGCAGTACATCGGGCAGATCGCCGCGAGCCCGCCACAGCAGCACCGCCAGAAACACCGGCAACGCGAACAAGCTGCGCAGACCGACGATCGCAAGTCCGTCCAGAGCCACCGACTTGATGCCGATGCCAGCCAGACTCCAGCTCACGGCGGCTCCGAGTACAAAGGCAAAGCCAGCCGGACGACCACCTCGCATCGGCGGAGAGGACGGAGAATCGCAAGGCATGATGGACGGTCGCTTAGGGGGCTTTGGCCGACTTGGCAATTTGAGTTGCCAAGGATCGCTGACAGCGACGGCTCTCGACAAAGAAGAAGGCGCTAGCGGCCAGCGTGACCGCTAGCGAAACGTAGATGCTAAGCGGTCTAAACTCTGCGTCCGTGACCGTAGCAGCCTCCACGAGCCAACCCGAACCCAAGTGCATCGCAGAGGACCAAACCGCATAGATGGGGCTTATCGCCATCACCATCAAACCAGTCTTGGACGAGGCACCACCAAAGACGAAGCTGAGCAACCACGGCAGGATGTGGGATGCGAAGAATACGAACACCGCGACGGCTTGGGTGGCCCCACGATGACGGAAGCGGACATATTCGCTCGCACCTTGGACAAACAGCAAGTAGGCCAGCACCGAGGCAATCACCGCAGCGACCGGTTCGCCCACGAGAGTCCCGACCACACGGCTTCCCATGGCGCGGTGGATGACGAACAGTCCTGCGATGATTAGCACCCACAGACCTAGGGTCAGCGGCTCGCAGCGTCCTCCGTCATCAAGCCAGCTCAACTCAGAGCTGCCTTGCCGTCGAGCCCGCCGAAGTGAACGGAGCAGCGTGAGATATGACGGCACCTGCCCAATGACCAGCGCGGCCGCCATCACCGTACTGAGCGCGAGATAGCCGACCACGATGACGATGTCGCTTTCTCGCTGGTTGCTCGCCAGTCCTTGGCCGCTACCGCCAGGCACGATGAACTGCCACACCGCGCCAAGAGATAGAAACGCAATCCAGCCAAACAGATAGAGCGTGCCCAGCCGCGAAAACGACGATGCATCGTCTTGGCGAAGCTTGCGAACCACCCCGTGACCAAAAGCAAACAGCAGGCTACCTTGCACGGCCAGCGTCAGTGCCAGCACATGGATCGGGAAGCCGTAGAACGACACCGGGCCAGTGGCTCTTTCTGGACTTGCGAGCAGCTCGCTAATGGCCGGATAGGGAGTAAAGAAAGTGACGGCCCCAAGGCCACGAATCGAACCGCCGCCGAGGAGTAGACAGATGAGGGTGCCGATGACGATGCCTGAAGCACCTCGTCGATGAGCGACCGACAGCCCAACCCACAAGGCAAAGCAGTGATAGAGCAGGGCGTTCACCGTCAATACCAGCAGCGCGCCAGCAATCGCCGGTAGACCGAACTTCGACATTGGAGCACAGGCGAGAGCAAAGGCCGCCAAGATGCCTGCAATCAAGTACTCACGGGCTGGACAACCGAGCAAATAACCGAGGCCATCAGTCCATGGGGTGGTTGGGGTGGCACGGTGAAAATCGAGTAGCCCACTCTCACGCTCCTCACGGACGGCTTCGGCGACGCGATTGCTGCCACGGAGCAGCAGAACCAGTCCAACGCCGACCAGAAGGACGTACTCAAAGGTGGAAAAGCCGTCTTGGCGGTCTTTGGCGACCATCGACAGAAGGACTCCACAGACGCCAAGCAAGCCGCAAATCAGGGCCGACGACACAAGCTGTGCCGGTCGGAGTCGACGACGAGCTTGGGCAATCAGAATGGGATTGTTGAAAATCCGCACAATGGGTTCGCTCATGACACCCTCCCAGTTGAGACTTGCAAGAAGATGTCCTGCAAGTTCGAGGTCATCTCGCGGTACTCCGCAACACGGAAGTCCTTTTGAATCAGCTCCCGCAGTAATGATGCCGAGGCTTCACCGTCACCGGTGAGCTTGAAGGTGGCATGGCTGCCGTCGACCTCTACCTCACTTGTGCCCGAGAAGCCGCCGATCACCGCACCAATTCGATCATCAGGGGTTAACAGTCGCACCCGCATCAACAGTCCTGGCCGAAGCTGCTTCAAGATTTCGTCGATGCGCCCCGACAGAAGCATCTTGCCCCGTTCCATGATGCCAACGCTGTTACAGAAGTCGGCCATCTCGGCAAGAATGTGGCTCGACACCACCACGGCTTTGCCCGAACGACCCAACTCGACGATGACATCACGCAGATCGAGTCGCGCCCGTGGATCAAGTCCGGACGCAGGTTCATCGAGCAGAAGAACCTTGGGATCATGAAGCAGCGTCTTGGCCAAAAATAGACGCTGTTTCATTCCTCGCGACAGCTCTCCAGCCGGTGTTCGGCGTTTTTCGAGCAGCTGCACTCTGTCGAGCAGCTCATCGACTCGGCGCTTCCGAGCCCCCGCATCGAGCCCGTATGCCGAGGCAAACAGCTCCAAGAATTCCTCGACGTAGAGGTCATCATAAAGGGGCGGCATATCGGGCATAAAGCCGATGTGATGCAGTGCCCGCAACGGATCGGTCAGCAGGTCGACGTCGCAGACACGCACCTGACCGTAGGTCGGCTGGAGCAGCGTGGCAATCACCCGGATGATCGAGGTCTTGCCTGCTCCGTTTGGACCGATCAGTCCATAGACCATTCCGGCTTCGACCTCGAACGACACATCATCAACGGCGGTGATGTCCTCGTAATCAACCCGCAGACCCTTTACTGAAAGCAGCGGCTCAGCCATTTCGTTCCTTCCGCATGACACCCATTTATGGCTTGGGCTCTAGGCAAAAGCGAGCCTACCATGACCATGTGGATGTGCTTGACCACCTGCAGAGTGCTGAAGTTTCGTCGCTAACTAGCCCGCATTTTGCGCGGCCAGGGCTGCTGTTGGCAGTGCTGGGCGAACCCACTCATCGCCATGATGCGCTCGATTCCGCGCTGACCGAGTTATTGGCCCGGGAGTTGGTTAGCAGCCACCTGCCTTTGCGAACTCTCAACTTACTCAGCGGGCTTGCGCACGGCTGTTTGGGTCCACCACAGGTGGGCTGTACTGTGGTGCTTCCGGTGGCGCTCTGCGGTGCAGATCCCACGGGACTGCGACTGCTAAGCGAACCCGGTCATCATCATCTACTTGGAATTCGTGCAGACCGTCAGGCGGATGCGCGCTTGCTTGCGCAGGAGTTACACGTACCACTGTGGCCGCTCGGTAGAACCACGGGGCAAGAGCTGGTGATTAGGCTGAGCGAGGGGACGGAGGTAGAGCCGTTTCCGATGGTGCTGCGGGTGCCGCTGGCGACGATACGCCAGTCACAACCGCCGCGGTAAGCGCGCTGCGAGGGAGCGCCGAGATCGCGACATCGGACTCGGCACCCGCCTTGAGCCGATGTCCGGTGATGAGCCGTGCGCCGCGCTTATAAGTGAAATACTGGTATGCCCAGTTAAACAGCACCGCGACGCGATTGCGGAATGTAATCAGGAAGAAAATGTGGACGAGCAGCCACATCATCCACGCGAGAAAGCCACCGATCTGTAGCCGACCAATGTGAGCAATCGCAGCAGCACGACCGATGGTGGCCATGCTGCCTTTGTCTAGGTACACAAAGGGTGAGCGCGGCTGCCCATCCAAGTCGGCTACCAGGTTATGCACGACCTGGCGGGCCTGCTGGATGGCGACGGGGCTGACCCCAGGCAAGGGTTTGCCGTCTTGATGTAGAAACGACGCCATATCGCCAATGGCAAACACCTCACGATGAGCCCCAACGGAAAGATCGGGATTTACAACCACACGACCTTGCCGATCCACCTCGCCCCCGAGCTTGGCCGCGAGCGGCGATCCACGCACACCAGCGGCCCACAGCACCGTGGCAGTCGGAATCTGCTTGCCGCTTGCCTCGACGCCTTTCCCATCGATTCGCGTCACTCGCAGTCCGGCCCGAACCTCGACGCCAAGTTGGCCCAAATCAATCACGGCCCGCATCGCCAGGTGCTCAGGGAACGAGCTTAAGATCCGCGGTCCACCTTCGATCAGAATGATCTTGGAGTGCGCCGGATCGATGTTGCGAAAATCGCGCGCCAAGACGTGACGCGACAGTTCTCCGAGTGCACCGGCCAGTTCGACGCCCGTAGGACCACCACCAACGACTACGAAGGTAAGGAGCCGCTCTCGCTCGGCAGGATCCGAGGTGCGCTCGGCGGCCTCAAAGGCTAACAAGACTCGGCGGCGGACCTCGACTGCATCATCAATGTCCTTGAGACCGACGGCATGCTTGGCCCAGTCATCGTGCCCAAAATAGTGATTCTGTGCTCCAGCAGCGACAATCAAATAGTCGTAGTGGAGTTCCCCTCGATCGAGCTTGACGACGCGATCTGCGACGGCGATGTCTTGAACTTCCGCGAGTAGCACGCTCACGTTCGGCTGAAATCGAACCACCGATCGAATCGGTGCCGCGATGTCGGCCGGGGACAGCCCCGCCATGGCGACCTGATACAGCAGAGGTTGAAACAGGTGATGGTTGAGACGGTCAACCAGTGTGATCCGAACCCGCGCCCCCTCGAGCTCTTTGGCCGCAGTCAGTCCGCCAAAGCCCCCCCCGATGATGACGACGTGAGGTAATGCTTCTTTTCTTACCACTGGGTCCAAGGTCGCCACTGATCCTCCTCGACGGAGTAATAGAAGCGCAGGTTGTCTTTGGTGATGACCATTAGGTCGCGCCCGATCGGCCACAGCTTATAGATGTTGGCGTCGCGATCGATGTAGCGCTGTGCCACCGACGAAAACACTCGTCCATTGAGATCGAGTCCGTAGTACCCATCCCCACGCACCACCAGCTGCTGCATCGAAAACGCAATCGGCTTGAGCTTGTTGTCCCACGTGCCTTTGCGATAGCGATAGATCTTGTCATTATCGAACAGGTACATGACGCCCTGCGACGCGGCCAGGTTGCCGCCCTTGAGCAGACGCGGCCACAGTTGCAACGAGTCCTTGCCATCGAAGCTCGACGTCATCAGTCGGCCATCTTCGAGGATCGTGTATGCAACACCACCCGTCACTGCCACTTGCATGACCGGCGAGATGTGGGTAGGCCGCCAGCTCTTGCCCTCGGCATCGTAGTAGATAAGGTGCCGTTTGTTGTCCGTGGCAAACAGCATCCCGTTCGAGTCATCGATGGTCACGACACCAAAGTCACTGGTCGGTACCATCACATACTTCGTACCATCCCGACGGAAGGCGCGGCCCTTCTTATCGGTGATGAGCAACGGAAACAACTCGGCGACAACCTTCGCTTTGGCTGGACTGTCTTTGATGAGCGACGCGATCAGCGTGTTTACAAAATCAGCAGACTCGAAGTCACGAAGCGGTACCCGTCCTCGCAAGGCCATCGAGTGTATGAACTCACTGTGCAGGATCAGGGCAGGCCGCTTGTCCATCTTCTGCGCAAGTGCGTTGCCGAGCGCAATGCGGACCGCCTCAACGCTGTTGCGTGACTCAGCGGCGGGCTCTGCACTGGTATTCGTCGGCGCGGCCATCGCGCTACCGGCCATTCCCGTAAACAGGCTGTGCAACAACTCGACGGGCCGGGCAACTCCTGCAACCTCCACGGCCTTATCCGCAAACGTCACGATACCGAGCAGTCGCCCATTTGCCGACAGCAGTGGACCTCCCGTGTGATCGAGCGTCAGCGGCGGGTCGGTCTCGATGGCCCCAGGCCGTACCGACATGATGGTTCCCGTCATCATGGCCAGGGTTTGTCGACCGTGCGTACGGAGCCCAATGACATCGACGCCGACGGTGGTTGCCGATTTCATGTCAAACAGATCGAGCGACTTATACGGCTGCTTCGGCGGTGGTTCGGGGAGCTGCAACATCAGCAAGTGGTTCGGTGCATCCATGCGCACGACCTGCACCGGCAGCGCTTTGGCCTGGTTGGCACGCAAAAAAATCAGCGGGTCTTCGTCGCCAGCATACGAAGGATCGTACAAAAAGGCGTAGACTTGGCCCTTCTCCACGCCTGAGACCAATCGCGAGTCGCTGACTACGACACCGTTTGGTTTGACCACAACCCCAAGGGCGGTGTTAAAGCGGTTGCCATCTTTGGCAATCAAGAACACCGTCGCTGGTGCGGCTCGCTGATAGGCTTCGGCCTTGCTAAGGACCGGGCTCTTGGGCGGTGCCACCAGCGATTTGGGACCGGCCACCGTCTTGGCGATGGGAACCTTCGCCACCGGCTTGCCCGCTGGTTTTCCCTTCGTCGCGGGTGTCAGCGTCACGGGTGCAGCAGCAGCAGCAGCAGGTGGCGGAGCCGCAGGTTGGACCGGGGCCGACTGCGCAAGTGCGCTCCCGAGCGAGGCCGGTCCAGAAACAAACGTGAGTAGGGACAGGGCAGACAGCGTGTAAGCCCGCGCCCGACGAAGCGGACGAATTGAGCGAGAAGTCGTGGGCTTCATAGCACCGCTAGACAAAACACACCTCCGAGAACCGAAGCAGACAAGGCAGTGGATCGCTTTCCAATACCACCGAACTTTATCCCAAACTCTCCCGATCTATTTGAAGAAATGTCGAGCTCGCCGGGCCATAAGCGGCAGCTTCTCTCCTATAATCACTTCACCGAGTCAGGAGCCGACGATGCCAGACGCCGCAAACCTGTCGACGATCCGCAAGCAGGCGCTGGCCGAGCTGTCCAGGTGGTGCCGTGAGCTAGAGCCGCTGCTCCAACCAGAGCTAGGCCCGGAGCAAACCCTGGCCACGCTGGCCGAGCTACCGGCAGAGCTAGAGCGCTTGCTGCTCCTTGTGCCGGACCCTGGCTGGCGAGCATCTCAGATGCGCTCGTTTAGCCTCGGAGGTGCCATCTACATCGCGATCTATCTGGTGCTTCACCGCCGCGGCAAGACTGCAGGACAGGTCTGGCACTTCTGCGAGCAGGCCACCCGAAATCGCTTTGCTCGAATGCCCGCGCTGTCCCAAAAACTGCTGTCATGGACTCTATTTTCGACGCCGTGGAAGCTGCTGACAGCGTATCTTGCAGGTCGCTCCCAGAACGCCGCCGTTGGTGGATGGGAGTTTGCGTACCTTCCCAAACAGACTGGCCAGTTCGATTACGGCGTGACCTACCATCGCTGTGCGATTTTTCAGCTAGCCCAGGATGTCGGAGCGAGTGAGTTCGCTCCGTTTATCTGCCAGGCCGACATCGTGGGTAGCGACGTGTTCGGCTGGGGACTGCAGCGTACCGAGACCCTGGCCCAAGGCGGCAAGCGCTGCGACTTCCGCTTCCGCAAAGGCCAACAAACGGAAGTCAAAAGTAAGCTGCCAGTCATTCCCTAAGAGGCAAGTATCCAATATGAGGAAGATGGAATGATTCATATAGATCATTCCATCTCCTGGCACCTATGGTTAGGTAATCCGCTTCATCCAGTCAAGCTGACGATCTGTGCGCTCTCGCTGGGCACCGGCTGCTGCACCACGCGAACGATCCCCTCCGCCTCCCGACCCACCTCCCGATGGACGGCCATGTGGCTTGGCGGCAGGGCGACCTCGATCACTCTGCTGTCCCTCGCTGCGACGCTGCCCACCACCATCACGCCCCATAGGTTTGGGCGGACGGTGACTCGGTGGGGATGCATGATCGGACCGAGGTGGACGATGAGCAGGAGCTTGGGGGCGTGCGCTCTGGCTCGGCCGAGGTGCAGACTCTGTACGCTCCCCACGACCACCACCGGCTGCCGCAAACGGATGATCGGTGACGACCGGAATCCGCTGACGAATCAGTTTCTCAATGGTATTCAGGAATCCCTGCTCATCCCAGTCACAGAATGCGAGCGCAACGCCTTCTGCACCAGCTCGCGCCGTACGACCAATGCGGTGAACGTAGCTCTCTGGCTCGTTGGGAATGTCGTAGTTAATGACATGGCTTACACCATCGACATCAATCCCACGAGCGGCAATGTCAGTTGCCACCAGGATTCGGGTTTCGCCACTCTTGAAGTGGGCAAGGGCGGCTTCGCGGGCATTCTGTGACTTGTTGCCGTGGATCGCTTCTCCTCGGTAACCGGCATCGCCAAGCTGCTTGACGACCTTGTTGGCACCATGCTTGGTTCGCGTAAACACGAGCACCCGTGACAAGCTCGGGTCTTTCAGGAGATACGCCAGTAGCTTTGGCTTGTCGTTCTTTCCGACCTTGTAGACCGACTGCGCGATGCGCTCGGCCGTGGACGAAACTGGAGCCACCGCAACCCGTGCCGGATTGCGCAAGAAAGTCATGGCCAATGCTTCAATGTCCGGCGGCATGGTCGCCGAAAACAGCAGAGACTGCCGAACTGGGGGCAGAGCCGCCAGCACCTTTCGCACATCATGAATGAAGCCCATGTCGAGCATGCGATCGGCTTCATCGAGCACAAAGAACTGTAGATCGCGCAAAGAGATGAAGCCTTGCCCCATCAGATCGAGCAGTCGCCCCGGTGTTGCCACCAGGATGTCGACTCCCGTGCGCATCCGCTGAACTTGCGGACCTTGTTTGACACCGCCAAAGATCACCGTACTGGTAAGCCCTGTGTGCGCGCCGTACGTGCGAAAGCTCTCCTCGATCTGGCTAGCCAGTTCACGCGTCGGGGACAGGATGAGTGCGCGAGTCTTCTTCTGAGCCGGGGGATGTCGAGCTGGCTTGTGCTCGATCGGCGCAGGAAGTTTCTGTCCGTACAGAAGCTGCAAGATCGGAAGTGCAAACGCCGCCGTCTTGCCCGTACCCGTTTGCGCACAGCCGAGGATGTCACGGCCTTGGAGTAGCGGTGGGATCGACTGCTGCTGAATGGGGGTCGGGTCAGTATATCCAGACTCTGCGACTGCACGAACCAGCTCAGGAATCAGCCCGAGCGCAGCAAAAGGCGAAGCCCCACTATCTGACTTCTCGACGGTGTTAACGGTGGAATGATGACGAACGGCCCCCGGCTGGGGCAAGTGATGGTCGGTAGCTCTGGTCATAAGAGGGGCGCATGGTAGCCGTAAAGTGCCCCAGTTGTTGGCAATTCGTACTCAGCGCCTAGGAAAAGGTGTTAGGAGAGTAGCGCTGCGAGAGTCTGAGCGGTAGCAGGTGCGGATTTGAGCAGAGCAACCACGGCTTGTTCCTGTGTCGACAGAATGATAGAGGCAGCGGTGCCCGAACTCGATGGCGGAAGCGTGCCGGAGGCTGCGGTGGTCGGACTGGCTTCGCCCTGCTTTTTGTCCCACGGTGCCTGCCACTTCCCAAGCGACTTGCTGTCTTTGGGAAACAGACCATTTACATCCTTAAGGAGCTTGGGAAGTAGGTCTTCCGAGTAGGGACGTAGCGACAAAAGGAGCCCCGGCAGCCACGGATACAGAATCTCCTCTGGCAGTCGCGCAAACGCTTTGGACAGCAACTCTACGACTACCCGACCAATCACAGGCGCAAATGACAGAGCCAGTAGGAATCCTGACACATACTCTGGAAACACTGGCAGCATCAGCGGATTGTCGAGCGTGTGATCCAGGAATGCTCGAATCGCATCGATGTCGCGCAGCTTCAGAAGCAGTTCGGATGCCCAGAGCAGGCCGAGTTTCGCGGGATCACTCGTCACAGGCCCTGCTTGCTTGACTGCAATTTCTAGCTGACTTCGCTGACAGCCCAGCGCGAGTGCCTGCGGCTCGAAATCGAACACAAAGCTGAGCATTCCTGCCACTTCGCTCGGCCTGGTTCCGCGATCTTCAAAGCCCTTGGGCAGCAGCATCGAATAATGCGAGTACCCGGTCGCCACAAAGTCTTTGAGCCAGGTGGGAAGCCCCGCCGGAGTGGCTCGAAAGTAATGAACCAGACGGCGAATTCGTTCCACCACTTTCGGTGCGTCCTGCGCGCTCATCTCATTGCGTAGCAGTTCCACCGCACGCTCACCCAACTCTGCTGTCAGGCGCTCGCTTTTCAAAAACAAGATCGAGTCTTCGGTCGCCTTGAGCGCTGTCACGGTCTTGGCATTGGGACCAAAGGACTCTGTCTTTAAGCGTTTCTCAACGACAAACTCGACCGTTACGCCTTCGTAACCAAGCCGAATGATCGACTCCTGATACTTCCCGATCGAGACGTCCCACGACTCCTGAACCGGCACATGGCCGAGCTTGCGCTCTCCCATAATTGGCCTTAGCACAGGATGTCCCTGCGTAAGGTAGTGCAGCATCCACAGAAGGTCAGAGCACGGCAGAAACTGTGGATCTTTTTTGAAATCAATGAGAGCGCGCTGAATCGTGCTTGCATCAAGGTTCAGACCGAGCGGTTTGAGTCGCGCATACACATCCTGCGCCAGCGGTGGCATCGCACTGTAGCCAACCCTGCCGGTCCGATTCCCACCAAGCAGCATCTGACAAAGCTTGGGAACGTTACGCTTTTTGACCTGACGATCTTTTTCCAGGCACGTAATCGCCGCATCCTCGAAGTCGTACGGTGAGGGATGCTGGCGATTGCGCAGGTTCGCAAGCAGCAGCGAAGTCTGATAGATCGCGATCGCATCCGCCGTAGAGGTCAAGTAGCCATTGTCTCGTGCAAGCGCAACGATATCGACCGACCAGCGCAGTAGCTGTTCTTCATCCGCACTATGGAGCAGCGGTGGTTTGGTAAAAAAACCGAGAACCCGTGCGGTATCTGCGGAGCGAGCGGCTTGCATCCGAGTGCCCACCACGGGAGCAGAGGCTTTGGTCTTCGCAGGCTTGGTTGTCGTCGCTGTCGCTGGCTTACTCTTTGCCAGTTTCCAGGGACGGATGCCCAGCGCACTCATTCCCTTTTCCCAGGTGGTCTCTGCCAAGGCAACCGTGCCTGAAGGGTGATTGAATTGATGCTCAATCGCAATAAAGCTCGATGGAACCAGACCATATAGCCACTTGGTTGGAGTCCGCTTGGGAATGTCCCAGACCGCATCTGTTTTCGTCCCAAACTCAGGCACATCACTGGCTGCATGCACCGCACCGCACAGATAAATCGCTTCGGAAGGAGCAATTCCCGTCTTTTTCAAATGCTCCTTCATCCGCGTCCACATGTAGCGCTCGCGCCGCTTGTCATTTTCATGATCTTCATCCTTGCGACCGAGCCTGCGCAGCAGACTCCCAACCAGCGTGAGCACATACCGGTACGTCGCGTAGTCTGAAGCCAGAACTGCTTGCTCTACGTACTGATCCCACCACTCCGTAAAGTGACGGACCCGCGCATTCTTGAGCAAGAATCCCAGGAACACGTCGAAGGTCGGCTCGACGTTGCCCATCTGCAAACCGATTGCCGCACCATGATCAGGAACGTCGCTGGACTCTTCTTCTCCGGGAGCCTTTGGCGACCCCTGATCGTGCTCTTCTTCCTTCACCAGATGCCGCTCTAGCTCGTCTTCCTTTTGGGGCATCCACTGAAACACATAGTCCACTGCACGATCGACAAACACCAACTCGGTCGTCGGATTGTCCATCGCATACGCGATGGCTTGAAACTCTGCCGAAAACTCTGTCAATGGCGCGACCACAGATAGTGGTGACCATGCCTTGGGAAACGCATCCGCCGTTTGTGCAAACGCTTGCAGAGCAACCGGAAGTCGACAGTCGCGGAGACCATCCAGCACTCCTCGTAGATCTTCACATAGCTCCATGAAGATTACTTTCGGAGGATTTTCTGCCAAGCGCTTGGCCACATGCAGCGCAGAGGATGGCGAGTGATGGCAAACCGGAATGATCTCCAGCGGCTCTTGCATTGCACGCTCGACATCACTGACCATCAGTTGCAACAGTTCACCCACCGGATGCTTGTCGCTCGCAAACGCTTGCACAGCCGTTTCCATCTGCTCACGCAGCGCAGCCAGTGCCTCAGTATTCGACGGAGGAGTACGTTCCATCATCAAGTTCCTGTCCACTCAACGAACCAGCGGACGGGCCGATCCAAAGGCGGTGGCCCGCTCCGTGCGTTTCAATCAGTCTGCGCAGAATCCCTGACTACTTCAGCAGACTCATCGCCTGCTTCCCACCTTCCAGGTACTCGTCCCACTCACCCTTCTTTTCCTTGGCTCGCTTTTCCACAACGGAGTGCCAAAACTTGTTAAGAATCGACACCTCTTCAGGAATCCGTCGAACCACTGTTCCCACCAGAGCCTTGGCGACATTTCCAGCGGACAGTGTCGTCTGCCCAAAGAACTGGCTATGGAGCACCGCATCTTCAAGCACTCCAATCTGCTCCGCAGTCGACAGCGATGACTCCAGACGTTGGTCGTCGCTGGTGGCTGCGGCTTGTGCATCCCGAAGATCCGCAAACGTCTGCAGCAAAATGTCGAGTAGTGCCGGCGGCAACTCAACTTCGAACTGATTCCGCGTCAGCAGCTCGCGGGTGCGGAACAGCACGATCTCTTTTTCGCTCTTCTTGTTGGTGACCGTAGGAATCGTCACAAAGTTGAAGCGACGCTTCAGCGCTGTCGATAGATCGTTCACGCCACGGTCGCGGCTGTTCGCGGTGGCGATGATGTTGAAGCCGGGACGTGCAAACACCACGTTGTCACCGGACAGCTCTGGAATCGTGATGTACTTCTCCGATAGAATCGAAATCAGGGCGTCCTGCACATCGGACGTGCAGCGCGTCAGTTCCTCGATTCGACCCATCGCGGCGTGCTGCATCGCGATCATGATCGGAGAAGGAATCAGCGAATCTCGGGACTGGCCTTTGGCAATGACCAGTGCCACGTTCCATGAGTATTTGATCTGATCTTCCGTCGTTCCCGCCGTACCCTGCACCGTGTGGGTGGAGCTGCCGCAAATCGCTGCGGCCAGAAGCTCTGCCAGCCAGCTCTTTCCAGTTCCTGGATCCCCAATCAGAAGCAGTCCGCGATCCGAGGCCAGCGTAACGATGGCACGCTCAACCAGGGCTGGATCGCCGAAAAATTTCTGCGCAATCGGACGTTCGATCTTGTCCGCCGGAGTCGATCCCAAGATGAAGGTTCGGATCATCCGTGGCGATAACTTCCAGCTAAACGGACGCTTGCCCGCGTCGATCGAAGCCAGGTAAGCCAGCTCTTCGGCATACTTCACTTCGGCGGGCTGACGCAGAACGTCGGCTTTCTTTGCGGCCTTCACCGGAGCTTCGGTCTTCGTCTCGACTTTGGCGGTGCTGCTCACTTCGACTTTGGCTGCGATCGGGAATTCGGCAGCGGCACCAGAAGATGTTTCCACCGATACAGCCGGAGGAGTGGTGGGAGCCACCGCAGCGTCAGTGGTGGTAGCGGGCGTAGCAGCGGCAGAGGGGTCGTCAGACTTGGTCTTCTTGGTACGGGGAGTCGCCATGGGGAGTTCTCCTAATTCAGTAGGTATCGTAGCTGGTGAATGAGCTTGTTGACGGCACCATGCAGGATCGGCATACCCAACTCAGCAAGTCGGGTTCGGAAGAACTCGCTCACCGAAAAGTAGCCACTCGACTGCAATGCACCGACGGGAATAAAGTGAACACCAGAGTCCTTGAGCCCTTTGATGTAATCGAGCAGCTCCTGATCAGAGCCTCCTTCATAGAAGTCCGAGATCACCACCATCGCGGTGTTCTTCGGCTCGACAATCTTCTTGCTCGCTTCGATGAGTGCCTGACGGATCAGCGTTCCTCCGCCTAGCTCTGTACGAAGCAGGACTTCAAACGGATCTTGTACCCACGGCGTCAAATCCAGCACGCGAGTATCAAACGCAATAAGATGTACGTCCACCTTGGGAAGTCCGGCAAAGATCGAAGCCAGAATCGTGCTCTGGATCATCGCATCGACCATCGAACCGGATTGATCGACCACCACCAGCAAGCGTGTTGGCTGGGTCTTCGAAGCAGTACGGCGATAGATCAATCGGTCAACGTAGAGTCGCTCTTCGGCTGGATTCCAGTTGGTTAGGTTCTTCCACAGCGTCCGCTTCAGATCCAAATTCCGGAACACTCGCTTCGGCGGAATGCTGCGATCGAACTTGCCCTTGCTCGCCTTCTGGACCTGGAGCTTGAGTACTTCCGCAAGCTGATCCACATAGGCGCGAATCAGCTTCTTTGCATTGTCCAGCGCGACACCGGACAGATTTGCTTTGTCGGCCAGGAGCTGTTCAACGAGCGCAATCGAAGGCTGAAGTTTGCTCGCCAGTCGCGAGTCCTTTAGCACTTCACGCAGTTCCATGCGCCGGACTAGCTCTGCTTCGAGTCCATGAAAGCCACGGCGCAGATCCTCTTCTGAAAGAAGCCGTCGTCCGCCACCAGGTCCGGTGCCTCCTCCGCCACGACCACGGAGAGCACCTTGTGGATAACCAAACGACTCTTCTAGTCGTCCCAGATCTTGTGTCCACTGCGAGTACTGTTGCGCAGTTACAGTCTTGGTCTGAGTCGACGGACCGAACGCATTCAGGAGCAGCTTCGACAGCACCAGCGTTCGACGTAGTCGATCAGCCGGAGTCGCAGGGACCTGGGCCCCCGGACTCCCTGCATTGTCGGGAGTCGAACTGGTCAGCACCGCTTCAGCGTCACTGGCTTCATCGAGCATCGCCCCTGGAAGGGGTGTTTCGAAGTGCGGACGGAGCTCTGGGAATCGCTGAAGGAGCGTGGTGATCGATACCATCGGATCTAGCACTAGGTCCGGAATCGACAATTCCTGAGCGATCTCTTTGCTCAAAGACTCTAGGTTTTGGGCTTTCTCTCCCTGCCCAAAGCACGCCGAAAGGAGCCGCCAAAGCAGCGCCTGCTGCTTGTTCTGTGTCTCCAGAGGAAAGGAATCGAGGGTTGCGTTTTCAGTGTCCGCCATGGTCTTCCTTTTCGCCGCCTACGATTTCTTGCGAAGGAGCTTGCTGGCCCGTTCACGCAGGACAGCGACGGTGTCGTCTTTGGCCTTCAGCGACACAGGTGGAGCCCCGCTAAGCTCTGCCTTGCTGCCCAGCTTGAGCGCGAGCGGCTGTAGCGCCCACCGTCCACGATCGAAACGCAGCAGTCCGATCAACTCCTGAGACTTTTCGATCCGATCGATTGTCATCCCTGATGCATCAGACAACCGGGCCCCAGACAGCGGCAGCTTGAGTCCGGCAATCTCCAGTGCTTTTTCTTCCACCAGCTCTCCAGCGGAAGGTTTTTTTGACGTGGCAGAGTCAATCTTCATCACCTTGTAGGAAGTCAGATGAACCAACTCCGCCAACTGAGCGGGATGTCGATCGAAGCTACTGATATGCGCACGCGGCAGCGGCTTTCCCACACCAAGTACACTGGCAGCAATATCGAACGGAGAATAGGAAGCTCCGACGCTGGCTCGGCTCTCATCCCACAGGATATCTCCGCTCTGTAACATCGGTGCATCGCTCAGTTTGACGATTGCACAGTCACGAATGGCCTTGAGGAGCTTGTCGTACGTGCCCTCTAGGAGTCGCCACATCTCGTGCCCAATTACAGTGTCTACTTTGTAAGCGGATACCGTGGTGCGAACGTAGCTATACACTGCTCCTTGCCGAAGCAGTCCGTGAACACAGACACTGAACAAGTTGCGGTGATGATGAAGATCACAGCCAAGCGGCAGAAGCTCTCCGCTCACCGTTTTGATGGGCGACGAGGGTGGTGCTTTGACTGCAAGCAGCATCGAGCGTGTCCACAGATCCACCCACCGATACGACGGAACTCTTTTTCCGGAGGGAATCGGAAGTGCCGCCAGCAGTTCAGAGACAAAGCCAGACAACACGGCAGCCAGTCGGATCAGACCTGGCTCCTCCTGAATCTTATCGAGCGTGGCGTAGAACGGATACAGCGTCTCTGCTTCAAGCTGGGCAAAGCCAGACAGTGCCATTTCCATCAGGAAGTGACGCGCACTCTCCCGGAACACCGAATGATGACCGGGGGCATCCGTAGAAATGTTGGACGGTTCGTCACTGGCATCACTCCGTCCCACGGCTTGGCAGACTTGAACGGCCAGTGCATCGGTCATCGCGCCTTGCAGAGCCGCTCGCGCACAGGCCAAGCTGACAAAGTGCTTTTCAACAAACTCGCTGCGTAGGAGTGCTTCGCATGCGTCCTTGACACGTGCAGCCAGCGGAGTCTGTGCCAGCAAACGGGGCAGGGCAGACACCGCTGCAACTTCGCGCTCGCTCATTCGGCCAAAGCCCACCACAAAGCAGTGATCTAACTGGGCGATGACTTCGGCGGACTCAAGCACACCGCTGGGCAGCGTTGATAGAATGCGTAGGGAATCGCTCATGAACGGAATTCCTTTGCGACGAGCACGATCAGCCCAATACAAACCAAGTCATCTCGGGAATCGGCTGATTCGAGACGGGAAGCTCGAAGTAGCGCAGGTGCGAAAGGAACCGCGAAAAGACCTGGCTCACATCAAGCCGCGCTTGCGAGCCTCGCACCTGAAGCATGATCTCTCGTGCCGACGTGAACTTTGACAAATCCCCCGAAAGCTTCAGGTAGCGAGCCACCGGCTCGGCCCCAAATTGGAGCACCGCTTCGCCCATCAGTTGCACAAGGTGCTTACATGGTGAGCCGCGTAAGCCTCCGCACGGACGATTGTTGTTGGTGGAGCAGTTGAAGTTGATGCTGCTGCCAGCTTCGAAGAACGAGACGTAGACACGGTTCTCATCCGACCCCGACGACACCACTCCCTGGACGCGACCCCCAAACAGCTCAACATAGGGGACGTCTTTGACTTTGCGTGGGCGGCTGAGAGGTTCGGACACTGGTAGTGAGGTGCACTCGATGGGCGACACAGCCATGTTCGCGGGCTCCGTAACGGCTCTGATTGAAACCGCTTCCTGGCTGGCGCAAAGAGCGCTCACCCGCCCATGGGTCACTGCGCGGCCCAAGGCACTAAGGAAGCTTGGGCATCTTACTTCACGGTCGCACTATTTGTGAACCCATTTTGTGGGTTTTAAAACACAAAAATATGCGTAAAACCGCGACCTTAAGAGGTCCGGGCAGATACCAGGAAATCGGTGTCCTGACGGTCGAAGGATGGTCGGATGGGCTGCTCGGGCGGGACCGAGCGGATGGTCGGGCAGGACCGGAAGGGCTCCGGATCTCAGGCGGCGGAGCGCTCGTCTTGCATGCTGCGGGGCAGAATGATTCGCAGGCTGGTACCACCAAGCCGCGGTGCCATCAGCGTAAGCTCTCCACCCAGCGCCCACAGCGACTGCTGAATCCGGTGGAGGCTTGGCTGTTCGCCATCGACGTCACTTGATTCGGCCAGCTCGTCGTCGGTCATTTCCAGAAGATTTGGCAACATCGGCAGCGGCGGCCCGATGCCGTTATCGTGGACAAACAAAACAATGTGATCTTCTTGAGGGGCCAGCTCGACCGTCACCAGAGCCAGGCTGTGCGAACCGTGCTGTGCGCTGGCCGCAGCACCACGCAGAAGCTCTCGCAATGTCCCCACCAGCAGTCGCCGCTCACCGACCACTTGGGTCGTTGGTCCCAGCAGCGAAAAATGAACCCGTCGCTCTTGCAAGTCTCCCCATGCTCGCCGAATCAACGGGCCCAGATCGATCTCTTGTGGTCCGCGCTCCCCTCCCGAGCCAGGACGCACTTTCGTGTTCTCGTCGCTCGCGGGTTCCGACGCTGCCGCTCCCGGATCTCGCTCGGCCGTCTGATTCGGATCCCACAGGTCCGTCACCCGCAGCAGTTGACCGGCGTCGACAGAATCAAGCTCTTGTGGCGTCTCATCGAAATCCGACAGCGCTGGTGGTTCTTGACCGATGAGGAACGGTGGCGGTGCATGCTCAATCACGGCTGGCTGATACGCGGCCTGCTGTTTTACTTGAATCGAAGTCTGCCGCTGCCGATAGGGCTTCATGGCCTCTTCGGTTCGCTCAAACAGCAGCGACTTCGCCAGACGCATCACTTCGTGCTCCGGAGTCCGCAAGACTCGCTCGGCCGCATCCGCCGCAATCGAGGTCAACCGAAATCCAAACTCGCAGCGCTGTAACTCACTGCTCTGCCCCGAACCCACCGGGGCGGATTCGAGCAGTCCACAGCGGAGCAGGCGTCGCACGCGCTGCCAGGGAAACAGCCGTGATGCATCACGTCCAGTCGGTGGCTCTGTCACGTCTGCGGTTCGCACCACGAAGCTCGGCGTGTCCAGCATCTCCATCAGAGCCTCGCCGGATACGCGCCAACGATCGTAGGGGTCCATGGCTTGCAGTGTCTCCAACGACAGCAGCAGTGGCCAAGCGTACAGCCGAGGCAGCTCTAGCACCGCGTCGCCGAGACAGGTTCGCTGCCAGCTTCCCGACTTTTCCGTTAGCAGCCCAAGCTGAATGGCATAGCGACGGGCGAACAAGCGAAGTCCGGTGCGATTGCCGGTATCACCGGTCACCGCCGTCGTGGTCGCTCGCAACAATTGATGATCCGTGACCGACAGCAGTGGCGCTTCTTCATCCGCCACGCTCAGCGGCCGCTGCTTTTCACCGAGGATGAGCTCGGTCGCCAGACAGAGCATCGCGTCGAGATGGTCGGCATCTCGAATCGCCAGCAGCTCTACCAGTGCGTCGCGAATGTCCGAAAGGTGTTCATCGACCCAGCCATCGGCAATGCAGCGAAAGACCCACGCAACGGTAGCCTCGTCGAGCTGGCCGCTGCGACCTCTTCGCCAGGTCTCCGCCGATAGCAGAGCGCGATAGCGATCGGCATCAAACGGCAGCTCGTCGTCGAGCTGAAAGAGCTGGCTGTGCGGGTTGCGCAGCGCGGCAAGCAAGTGGTCCAAAAACATGGGCGCACCATACATTGTGAGGTTGAGTGCGCCAAGTACGACATGTGCTCTATGGCTTCGGGTGAGTGGCGAAGAAGTCGAGGTAGCTCTTGGTTCCGTCCGCGTAGCGCTGGGTATCGGTGGTGCTGCTCGGCCAGACGTGATCGCCACCGCTGATGGTGCACAGGTTCACGTCAGCGCCAGCCGCGCATGGGGCGTAGGTCTGACAGGTGACCTTGCCACTTTGGCTCGTCACCTTCGCGGGCGTTGTGCAGCTATTGCGTGTGCCCCAGCCATCGAAGGTGTTCTTCGCGCCATTCCAGCCGAGCGGGAAGCCGCCACCGTAGAACACGACGAGGTCCGCATCGCCGTGCATGTAGTAGACCGGCACCGGACGCGTCGGTTTGCAGGGGCTGAACACCAAGCCCGCAGAGTTTGGACCGATCGCGGCGAAATCATCCGCCATCTCACAAGCCAACCGGTTGACCATGAAGCCACCATTTGAGTGGCCCATCGCAAAGACTCGCTTGTCATCGACACAGAACTCGCTCCGCAGGCTTGCGAGCAGCGTCTTCACAAAACCAACATCATCGGTGTTGAAGGTCTGCGCCTCCCCACAACAGCCGCCCGCATTCCACGATGGCACCACGCCCGAGCCTTGCGGGATCACAGCAATAAAGCTTCGTTGATCGCTGGCCGCTTCGATGCCGATGTTCTTCACGAAGTCCGTCGCTTGCGTGGTGAAGCCGTGGAAGGCAAACACCACCGACGTGAACTTGCTCGGATCATAGCCGGGAGGAACATGCACAATGTAGTTGCGTTTGCTGCTGCCGACGGAAATGGTGCGATTTTGGGTGCCCAACATCGGCAATGGCTTGCCGGTACAGTCCGGCACCACCGTCAGGTCTGGCGGCGAGCCGAGATCGTCTACTCTGCCGCCGTCGCTGTCTGCGCCATCGACGAGCCCGCCATTGCTTTCACCGCCGCAGCCGAGAACAAGCGTCAACAATCCGATCGAAAGATACTGCGATCTCCGAACTTGCACGGTCCCCCTCCTGGGCAGGTGTCCCCGCCGTAGTGATGTTGCTCCGGCGACGACATGCCGCCCCAGCCATCATCGTACCAAGTTGAGGCGGCCAGTACGACGCAGTCGTAAGGGCACCGTCCGAGTGGCTTACGGTGATCCAGCCGGCAACGAAGAACGCAGAGGTGGAGCGGAAGGCAACCGCAACACCACCCGATCGAAGCGAAGAAAGGTGCCGGTGATCGTCAATGCCAAGCCACTTAGCTGCACCAGGCCATCCACCACCAACAGCGCTTGCAGCGCCGAGCTGGGATTCGGGCGCGCCGACTCTTCGCTCAAAATCCACCACGGTCCCGCTAGCGGCACCCAGCTTGCTGCCGACTGAGACAGGTCACGGGCAAGCAGTCGATCGGCGGTATAAGCCGCCAGCAGAGTCGATACGCCTGCGATGATCAGGTTGAAACGCCGACGACGTTCTGTCGAAATCACTGGTGTTGGCAGGACCGTGGCAGGGGCTGTGGCCTCTGCCACGGCGGGCGCTTCACCACCATCCACAGCCGTCGGTTGCGCTGGCGCAGGGCTCTCGCCCGACTCAACCGCAGCTGGCGGCTTCGCGGGAGGCAGCGCCGGCGGCTCGGCCGCGTCGGTCCAGCACGGCCAAAGAAGCACGCCCAAAGCGCTTGCAGCCCACAGATCCAATCGCATCATCCCACGCTACCTACTGACATCATACGGCCACTGCATCGCGCCGTGCGCTCTCGTCTTGTCGCTGCGCCAACAGAAGCACGAGCTGGGTGATCGGCAGTCCTTCATCATCGCCGCGCTGCTCCGAGCCAGCCACAAACTCGAACTCAGCACTCGTCCACGATAGCAGCATGAATACCGCTTCGAGACTGCGCTCTGGTCGCCCACCGGTCACGGACAGCTCAGCGCTCATCAACCGCCCCGCTGCACACCACAGTCGGCCGACCTCACCAGGACGTCTCACCGTCAGTACACCGCTCTTTTGCTCGGATTCGATGAGTAGCAAAATGCTCGCTAGGCTGAGATCCCCCAGGGTGCCGCGCAGACCCTGCGGCCGAGGAAGTTCCTCGCCGGGATTTGTTTCTACCGGACTTTGCAGCAGCCGCTCGACACGTAGATCGAACTCATCGAAGCGAAATGGCTTGTCGAGAAAGTCACTGTACGGCAGACGCAGGGCATCCATCCTCAGCGAGGGAGGAGCATCATCGGCAAGTATCAGCATGGGCAATCGCCGCCGTCCGGCCTCTACCCGCAGGCGCGTCAGCCACGCCAGCCCTTCGGATTCGATGAGCGCATCGGCAATCACCAGATCCGGCACGCCCAGCGCAAGCTGAGATTCCGCTTCGCTCGCCGAACGAGCCACTACCACCCGATGGCCTCGTCGCGAAAGCAGCGACGACACCATCTTCACCGTCCACTGATCGTTATCGACGACGAGGATATGAAAAACCGACATCGGGCTGCATCTTACCCGCTGGGCCACGACGATGAGGACGAATCTTCACAAAAAGATGCCCTGGCCGAAAAAAGTGCATTGACAGAAGCCCTGTGATTGCGGCTAATTACCGTCCTGTTGGCGCTTCGTTCCCAAGACGAACGCTCACGCTGCGAAGGTGGCGGAACTGGTAGACGCACTAGCTTGAGGTGCTAGCGGGTAACACCTTGGGGGTTCGAGTCCCCCCCTTCGCACAAGGCCACATCCCACGACGGGTTGTGGCCTTTTTCATTTGGGGCGGATCACCAAAGGGCAGGGCTGTGACGGCACCGGTGTCAAGCTGCGTGATGCAGGGGTCCGCGCTGGTCTAGACCTCCCAAGTACCCTGTGATGCAGGGGTCAACGCTGGTCTAGACCTCCCCATATATTGCTGATCAAAAATTTATCCGTCGCAGTACCAACAAAATGACGGGTCGCAGCCTTGACCACATGGGGGGCCATAGCTAGAACATTGGGCTAATTGTCCAATCAATCCCGACATAGGAGCCCCCATGGATACCGAGCTTGATTTTGATCCGTCCCAATATACCCGCTTGCCGCCATACCTCGACAACCCGACGACCTTGGCGCTTGGCAAACAATTGGTGGCCGCTGCGGCTGACCTGACCACCCCCAGCATCAAGCGCAGCCGTCAAACCCTGATGCGAGCGACTCAGCTTTTCGCGGACGCAATGGTCGAAATGTTGGGCATAGACTCGCCCATAAGCAAGCGACCCGTCGACCTGGCAGCGGACCATAGTTGGTCGGGCGTGAACCTACGGCTACTTGGCTGGCTGGATCTGCCCATGCAGGATTATCCCGAGGTCGCGCAGGCCCAAGCTATCCACAGCAAGCTCTTTCCTGATGGGCTGCGCTTCACGCAACTCGAATATGGCGCGCAGTGGGTCGAGGCAGACTCGCGGATTGCATGGCTCAAACAATCGGGACAACTGCCTGTGCTGGAGCAGCTATGCGGCAAACCATTTGTGACCGAGCTACTGCGAGCCCATATCGCGTATGGCCAGATGGTGGGCACCGACCCGAAGAAGCGGGCGCAGCCTGCCAAACGGCCCGACTTGGCAATGCTGCGGAAGCGCGTTCAGCAAGCGATCCTGGCGCATCAGATTCAGCTCGTGGCGCTGCGAGTCTCTGGGGATGCGCAGGAGCAGGCCGCCGCCCAAGCCGCCCTTCGCCCAGTGGATGAATATCGAGAGAAGCTCACCCCGAGCCGAGCGGCCCGGCCTGAAGCACCATCACCAGACGCTCCGGTACCGAGCCCAGCCTAAGGCCCGGCCTAAGCGACTGCGGACGGGTCGTTTTATCCGAGGTGCACAGAGGGAACCGGAGGCACATCGGGTTGACACGGGATGGGTGGTACCTCCGGTTGGCATGGGATCGGCGGGACATCCGGTTGGCACGGGATCGGCGGGACATCCGGCTGACAGAGATCGCGAGCAGGGGTCGCGAGAGCCTGGCGGAACGCTGCACGCCTAGAGCCAAGTAACGCGCTGGCCAGCGAATCTTTGGTGGCATGTCCCAACGAGACAAAGCGCGCAAAGACACACGGAAAGATCTCACCCGTCGCGCTGATGCAAAGCCGGTCGAGTCCACACCGTCCGCACAGTTCTCCCATCGGTGACTGCGGTGGCGAAGCATCTGCCCCGCGTCCCACGCGTCGAATGCGGTCCACGCCAACCGAAACAAGTCCTGTTGCGCTCAGCCGCTGCTCGATCTCTGCGAGATCGTGATCGTTTTGCGGCAGGCCGATGATCGCGCCATGGACGGGAATCCCGGCCTTGACTGCCCAGCGCAAGGTCCGCTCGGTCTTTGCGAAGCTGCCTCGATGCTGGGTGATCGAGTCGTGGACCTCGGCACGCGAGCCATATACCGATACTGCGAGCTGCACCTGATAGCGCCGAAACAGCTCCTTGTGCGTCTCGGATAGATGCATGCCGTTGGTAAAGACGCAGATTTGCTCGAAACCTAGCTGGTGCGCTTGCTCGATCAGCGTAGGGAGCCCAGGGTGCAGCGTCGGTTCTCCACCGATGAACTGCACGCGTCGGCATCCGAGCAGCGCGGCGTCACTCAACGCCTGTTGCCAGTCTCGCAACTGCATGCCTTCATCGAGAGGACGCCCCGGCCCGGCGTCGGCGTAGCAGTGCACGCACTCGAGGTTGCAGCGCCCTGTCAGCTCCAGCCAAATCAGCTCAAGTCGCACGCCCGATGGCGTGGGAGTATCCAACATGCCTCTATTTTCCACTCGATGACTTGCGACGACGGCGGATGATCAGGGCAGGAATTCCGATGAGCAAGCCGACCAGCACAAGGTCTGCGACGAGCAACTCTGGGGCGTGCTCCGGCGCGGTGATGTTCTGGGGCGGCGCGTTCAGGTAGGTCGCCAGCCGTGAGTCAATCTGGTCCAGCGTCTGGAGCTGCCGATCAAGCAGCCGCTTGAGCACCACCTTGCGCAGTGCGTCTTTTAGCTCTGGAGTATTCGCATCGGCTACAGCCTTTTGCTGAAGACTCACCCAGCGTCGCGTGGCCGTCCCAACTCGCCGAAAAGCGCGCTCCTGTAGCGACCAATACTCTAGATACGCCGCCTCGGTGCTCGCATCCCGAGGACGAACAAACAGTTCGGGGTCGTCTTTGTCATCGTTGAAGGTCTTGTGCCGCGTGCGCAGCATGGGATCGGCAATCCCAGCGGTGGCGCGATAGACATCGTCGCCTTCGTGGGAGGACACCTCGATCAGGGTCCGGGTGAGGGCTGCCGCGAACTCACCACGCTCGGGACTTGGTCCCAGCTTGGCGAGCGCTTCATCGAGCGTCTTGGCAAACTCCGGATCATCCTCGGTCGGGGCAAGCAGCAGCTTCTGAGTCTGTGCATCTCCCTTGCCGGCCACTGCTGCAGTGAAGCGATGGAACGTAAATTCTTCGCTTAGCGTGTGATGGCTCGACAAGATATCAATCCCAATTGAGCCAAGCGAACGCATCGGCCCAAGGTATCCGCCGCCGCTGAGCAAGCCCATCTTGAGCCGCTCCATCGCCGCATCGAAGAAGAAGTCGTACAGCCCGACTTGCACGGTATGAATCTGATTGCCGACATCCTCCAGGTAGTGGAAGCCCTGACCGGTGAACTGCCACGATAGCTCCCGCGCCGTCGGTGCATCGGACAAGGCGGCCAGAAGAGCCAGATCGAGGTGGGTCTGGGACATCTCCGCCGCGAGCGTCAGGAGCGGACCTTGCTCCCAACCGAGCTTGCGTGCGAAGCGGCGTGGTTCACGCTTCAGGACGTCGGCATCCCCTGAAAACTCCACTTGGGCCAAGCCATAGTGCGCATGCGCTTGGCTAGAGAGGGCACCGAGTCGTCCCATGTTGAGCAGCGCCGGGTCTGCTGGCACCGGCTGTCCGAACTTGTCCTTGAGCGGTACTCGCTTGTCGTCGTAGGCCAATCGCTCGCGGTTTCGCCAGTCATCGTCAGGCTGCGCCGCGCCGATTGCCAAGACATCGAGCATCGTCATTCCCGGCTTCAGCCGCTCATCGACCGCATCGATGCCCATCACCTTGCTCGCCGCTGCAAATTGGAAAAGCTGCTTTTCCGCGAAGGCATCGAAGGCTGCGGCTGTCGGGTACCGCTTGCTCCAGGCATCACGAAGGGTTGCTTCGTTGCGGGCGTAGACATCGATGGTGGTGCGCAATACGTCAAACGCAGCAGGGTTTATCGGGGCTGCGGCATCACCAAGTCCACTTTTGGAGAGCGATCGCCGGGACAACTCGGTGTGGATCTGCGTGGCATACCCAAAGGATGCGATGGGGGCCAGCGATACGGCACATAAGGCAGCAGCAGTCAGATGCCGCAGCGTGCGCGAAGCAAGGGCAGGGCGGATGGTCTGCATACGTCCATCGTATCGCTGAACCCGAGGAAAGTGGTCGGAAGTTTGGCGATGCGGACCGACGTAGCCAAACGATGAGGGAGCTAAGTTACGGGTTGTTTTCGGTGGCGCGGCACGTGGCGAGCATCTGTCGCTCGGGCGGCGTCATGATGCCGGTCAGGATCGACTCCGCGAGGGTACAGAGTCGGAACTCCGGGCTCATATAGCGAGTAGCGCGGGCGTGACGGTCGGCGACCTGCTTGTGGCGCTCGCGGAAGTTGCACTCCTCATTGAGCACGCCCAGGCGATTGTCGACGAGATCGACATCCTGTGGCAGCACCCCTTGACCGAACAGCGCGGCGCGATAAAAGAAGGCTGCTTCGTCGCAGTTGGCCATGCGATCGTACAAAACGCCGACGTTATAGAGCCAGCGCGGGTTGCGATCAATGCGATATGCATCTCGGAACAGCTTCAGCGCCTCTTCGTACTGATCCTTTTGCGCCAGCCCGATGGCCTTTTCAGCCAGCGCCGCCGTTTGAGGATTCAGTGCCGTCGGAGGTTTCGCTGCTCCGGGTTGAGCCGGTGGTGGATTCGGCCTTGCCGCTGCCGGAGCCGCCGCCGCTGGTGCCGCTGGCTGCGCCATCGCCGTATTCACCGATAACAGGCCTGCCAAAAGAACCACGCTAAGAGCTTGGCACTTCACTTACTTCACCTCGCTTTTGACGGGGGATGAACCTACGGCCGCCCCCGCATCAGAGTTTGCTTTGCGATCAACATGTGCCGCATCGCTACTGGCCATATCCACTGCCGTAGAGGACGACGGAGCGGAACTGGTGACAGTAGGTGCTGGCTGAATCGGAGCTGGGTCCTGGTAGAGCCAGTACCCAACACCAAAGCTGATTCCACCGACCACGGACATCAGCGCGGCCCACAGCAGGCCGCTTTTGCCGCGAGACTTGGCTGGTTCGCTGCGCCCGTCAACCGACCACGCGGCCAGAGTCGGAACGTTGCTTGGTTCACCCATCAGCGCGGCCACCAGCTCGGCAGCTGAAGAGAACTGGTCTTGCTTGTCCGGTGTCAGTTTGTCCGATAGTACCGAGCGCAGCACCGCGTCAAAGCGAGCCGGAATCTTGTGGTTCCGATAGTGGAGCGGAAGGAGTGCCGCAGCACCTTGCGCTGGCAAGCTGGGGACACCACCGAGTAGTTCGGAAACCAGCGCGGCCAGCCCCCGAATGTCGTCTTGCTTGCCCCGCTTGCCGTTGCCGTTATTGCCGATTCCCTCGAAGAAAGCCGCCGCACCGAGGTCGAGCAGATAGACGTGATCTTCTGCTTCGAGATCGTTTTGCCGCTCCTCATCGGTGGGTGGCGACAAAAAGACCGCCCCAGGATTGACGCCGCGATGGACCAATCCGGCCCCGTGAATGGCCTGCAGCGCCCCACCCACGGCACTCGCAATCTGAAGGGTTACGTGCAGCGGCAGCGAGTGTCCCGGCTGACTGTGGAGTCGACTCTTTAGCGACTCACCGTGTAGACGCTGCATCGCGATAAAGAGGTGTCGCTTCCCCTTGAGCTCTAGGCTGCCCACTTCCGTGACGGGCACGAGGTTCTTATGTGACAGCGTGGTCGCTTTCTGAACCTCACCAATAATCCGTGCCGACTTGTCTTTCGGCATCTCGCTCAAAAATACTTTGACAGCGACGGGCTGGTCCGATTCTCCCTGGTTTGCGGCATAGACGGTACTCTGCGCACCGCGAGCCAGAACCTCGCCAAACCGATACCCCCCGAGCGTCTTCCCTGATAGGTCACGCGACATCGCCAACGTCCCAAACCATGCCCCCCGGCATCGCGGGCAAGCTACTAATGGCTTTGCGATCAGACTATCAAGGATCTACGCGTTAGAGAAGGCTTTTTACGTTTGGCGGTTTTGATAGTGGCGTAGGACTGACAGGTAGGTTAGGGCGACTGGCTCTGAATCAGACCCGGTAGCGGCGGGAGTTCCCTGGTCCAGGGTAGCGTCGCCAACGTGCCGGGGACGCCTACGTCGTTGGCGGCAAGCACCGTGCCTTGTTCCAGCACAATCACGCGGAACGTTGCATCACAGCGCAGCAATCGACCCACATAGTTATAGAATCGACCTAACTGTAGTTGCTGACGGAGGCGGCTCCGTTCGGGCTCGGTGACCACCAGCGAGACCTCATAGCTGCTTGTGGATCCCAAGTGATGAAAGAGAAACGCATCGGCGGTCACAAAGCGAAGCTGGCCCGACCAACGTACCCAGCGACCTTGGTAGTAGCGCGACCACCGAACATCCTTTTCTTGATTGGTGAAGTCTCGCGGTACGAACATCCGATAGGTATCGAGAAACTGTGCCTCGATATACTCTGGCGAGCGCGACGGCACAGGTGGCGGCGGCAGATAGGATGGGCCATCGCACGCCGCATCGTTGTTCGGTTCACGGAGATTGCTCGATGTTGCGGCTGCGTCCGGCGTTTTCGGCGTCACAGTGCTACCAGGGGATGGCTCGCATGCCGCCATAAGAACAGACGTCAGCACCCAAGCCAGCACAGAACCGAGAGTGCGCGTGGCGATTCCAGCCGGTTTCATCCGGATGACCGTCGTCACAATCCCGAGCAACTGAGCCACGACGTCAGTATCGGTTGCCAAGCGATCCGCTGTCAAAGGCCGAGTCCAAAGACCGTACCCGGGCAGGCGAAGCGACTGGAGCGACTGAACCGATGCGAGAGCTGTCTTGGATTCAGGATGTTACGTTTAGTTGACATAATATACATTATCGGCGCTTGACCTACTTGCATCCTCGGAGCTACCGTAAACACATGACTCGACAGCGCAGTGACGAGTGGCACAAACGGCGCGCCGACTGCTTGGGTGCGAGCTTGGGGTTCTTCGCCTTGGCGACGTTCGGTAGCGGCGGCTGTGGGTACACGTCCAATTACGTGCCCCCCATCGATGGTCGAGCTCGCGTGATTTGGAACAGCCAAGACAGCGAAGCCACTGCAACCCTCGCTGGCGGCAGTCTGAGCAGTGAGTGTCAAGCAGCCATTCGTCAGTTAACTGGACACGAGCGGATCCCGCTTGACCGTGGCTTCGTACAGTTACCGACGCTACCCTCCGCAGAGCCGTATCAGATGATCCCCAGCTATCGCGGGGAATACGTGCCTCGCTATTACGGACCCAATATCATCGTCATCCATCCGGGTCTTGCGCCTCATTTCCCGAGGCCGCCGCTGTTCATTCCGGGTCTGGGTCGACCGGGTTTTCCACCGCATCGGATCGCGACTCCAGTCGCTGGGGGCGTGCGCATGGGCGGAGGCGGCGGACGCGGATTTGGGGGCAGCAGCGGCGGTAGCGACGCTGGCAAAGCGTTCGTGGTGCTCGCAGTGGTCGCGATTGTGGTCATGCCGGTCATTTCAATCACGCTGGCCACCGTTCGCCCCGAAAGCGAGCGCCAAGCGTCACAGGCCATCGATGCCGTGAACGCGTATAACGACATGCTGCGGAACGGCAATTCACCGTGCGACCCCGCGTTTGCGCCAGAGGCCGGAGGTGCTTCATGAGCCCTCGATGGCTTCGCAGCTCGGCAGTCTGTGCGGCATTGGCAACGCTCGCGTCGATGGGCTGCGCAACAACGCAGTATCAGCCGCAACTGGCGGCACGAGGCGAGTTGCTCTTACGCTATGACGGTGGTTTCGTCATGCAGGCCCAAGGGCAAACGGTGGCCCGGGCGCTCTCGTATCGTGGACTCGATCGCTTCGTGGCCTGCGTTCCAGAGGCCCATCAGCATGCCCGCTCCGCACAAACTCACGGTGGCGCGGCGATTGCGCTCTCGGTCATTGGGGTCACGCTGTCTTTGGCTTCGCTGGGAAGTCTGGCGGGCCTAGCCGATACCCAACATCAATGGAGCTGGCTCGGTGGTGGTCTGGCTGCGGGCGCAGTTGGGCTGACTCTTTCGGCGCTGTCATGGCGGGAAAAAAACCAGGCCAATGGCCATGCAATCGACGCCATGAACCACTATGACGATGCCGTCGGGAGCCTTGGGGCAAGCTGTCAGGATCTGCGCTATCCGCCGGCCGCTGGTCCCTCGCCGCAGGACTCGGATCCCATGCCCGAAAGCCTGCCAATGCCTCCGGTCGTGAGTCCGAGCCCGTCGAACGGACCAAACTGACCAAGCTCGTGACAAGTGGGGACCGGCTGAGCTAGACAATGGCCCAGCGAGGTATCCCATGGCTGCGCCCTCCCCTACCCTTTCGACGGAACATTCGGCTGACCATCGTGCTGCTGCGATGGAACCGCCACGCGGTGATCGTTTTGCGGACGTGCTCGAGGTGATGGAACGACTGCTGGCCCCCGATGGGTGTCCGTGGGATCGAGAGCAGACGCTCAGTAGCCTCCGTCATTATCTAATCGAGGAGTCTTTCGAGGTGTTGGATGCACTCGATGACAATGACGTGGCTGCACACTGCGATGAACTGGGCGATGTGTTGTTTCAGATCGTCTTCCAGTCGGCGCTGCGGGCTCGTGAAGGTGCCTTCAACATTGACGACGTCTGCCGCGCCGTCGCCGAAAAAATGCGCCGTCGCCATCCACATGTCTTCGGTGATGCCAGCGTCAAGGATGCTGCCGAAGTCGTGCAAAACTGGAGTGCGATCAAAGCGGCCGAGCGCAAGGCGACCGGCAAGGTCCGGCGGACGCTGGACGGAGTGCCGAGGTCGATGCCGGCGCTCAAGCGTGGCCAGATGATCGCGGACAAGGCCGCAGCGACCGGCTTTGACTGGCCCGACATTGCCGGAGTGCGAGCCAAGATCGATGAGGAACTCGCTGAACTGGATGCCGAGGTTACAAGCGGACTCGCAGCGGCCAACCACGAGCGCATCGAATCTGAGTTCGGTGACGTGATGTTCACGCTGACCCGTCTGGCGGGCAAGCTCGGCATCGATGCAGAGCAATCGCTACGACGGGCCAACGAGCGCTTCATCGGACGGTTTAATGCGATGGAAGACCGCATTCACGAGGCCGGGCAGACGATCCAAGCCTTGAACTTGTCTGAGATGAACCAGCACTGGGAAACGGTGAAACGAGCTCAAACCAAGTAACTGGACAGACGCTGACGCGAAATGGCTTGCCTGTACCCGACCAATCGAACCATGATAATTACGTGCGTATAAGTACAATTTTTGGCGCACATAATTCGTGCCATGGCTGAGAAGACGTTCGTGACCGTCTCATTCGAGCGAATTCAGCGAGTCGTCGACATCCTGTCGATGGTCTCGATCGGGGAGTACAACCCTGAACTCATCCAGATCGAGCCGAGCACGCAGGCAGATGAGTTCTCCGTGCTCGAGGCCGCGCTCAACATCTACAACCACGAGTTGGCGACGGCACGGCTTCAGAACGAGCGCTACATCGGCGAGCTCGAACAGTCGAAACAAGAACTCCAGGAACAAATCGCAACAATCGCCAAACAGCAGATGGCGATCCATGAACTGTCGACGCCAATCGTTGAAGTCTGGGAAGACATTTTGCTGCTCCCGATCATCAGCTCGCTCGACTCACAGCGGGCCGCAGAGATGACGGAAAAACTTCTCGATCGGGTCAAGAGCAGCCGCTCCCGCTGCATCATCATCGACATCACCGGTGTGGAATTGGTGGATACCAACACCGCGAACTCGATGCTGAAGATGACCCGGGCCGCTCGGCTGCTCGGCACGATGTGCGTACTAACGGGCATTCGGCCCGAGATTGCACGCACGATGGTGCAGCTTGGCGTCGAACTTGAGGGCATCAAGACCCTGCGCACTCTCAAAGATGGTCTGCGGGAGTGTTTTGGTTTTCTGCACCAGCTAAAGCTTCACGAGCAGCAGGCGACGCTGTCCGAAAAGAGCGGTGCGCTCAGCCTGCTCCAGACCCGCAAACGAAAAGAACCGTCGACCAAAGTCCAAGAACCGGCAGACCAACCCGCCGCGATGCCATCGGACGAGTAACGTCAGCGACTCGCCAACCGGCCAATCGCTCTGCCCTCCTCCATTACAACCAACGGTTAGCGGTGCGGACCTGGTCGCTTGCCGGTACGGCGATACGCGAAATAATCGGCGAGGATTTGGTCGTGATCGAAGGCCAGTGGCGGGAGGTTGTCTTCGGTGAAGACGTCGACTCGTCCGGCATCATCAGCAGCCTTGGGCAGGCCCTTGGCAGTGGCGATAAACACGGTCGACACGGTGTGGCGTCGCGGATCGCGATCGGGTGACGAGTAAGCAAAGAACTGTTCGGTGAGCTCGATGGAGAGCGAGGTTTCCTCGAGCGCTTCCCGCGCAGCGGCATGTCCAAGTGGTTCGCCCAGATCGACGAACCCGCCAGGCAGCGCCCAGCCGTGCGGTGGATAACGACGCTCGATGAGCACCAGCGCTGGGCGGTCCACCCGATGTAGCGGATGATCGACCAAATCGATAATGCAATCGACCGTGCACAGCGGCGTCGTAGGAACGGGCACGGCTATTCCTTGATCTGCTTATTGCCCTTGAACTTGATGACCTCGCTGCCGTACTTCCACTCGGTGGCTTTGACGGCCCCCTTTGGCCCAGGCTCACCTTCGAAGGTTGGGAACGCATCGGGGTGCGCCTCGAAGACCTTCTTGCGGTCACCCTTCATCTTCTTTTCCCACTTGGCGCGAGGCACACCGCCGTCATTGCCCGCCGCCGCAGCAGCAGGCTTGTCAGCCTTGGTGTCTTTGACATCGGTCGCCGCAGGCTTGGCCGCAGGATCTGGCGTGGCCGCTGCTACCGCTGGGACGGCGCTTCCCTTGGCTTGATCGCACTCTGTCAGATACTCGCGCAGGGGCCGCATCTTGCTGCCGGGCACCAGCTCGTATTGAAGCTGGAGGTTGCCGCCACCTGACTCCGCCTCTTTGAACGCCGCCACACAGGCCTCGCCCGCCGCTTGCACTGCTTTGGCATCGGGTTTGGTCTGCGCATTGAGGTCGGTCAATGCCTTGTACGTCTGGCGTAGCTTAGGCAGCTTCGACAGCATCGCCATACGGGCCTGCAGGACCTCTACTGCAGTCTTAAAGTGCTGACGGGCCCAATCAACCCGGGCATCCCGCGGTGCCTTGTTCATCAGCTCGATCGCCTGGTTGAGCTTCGACTCGACGCCATCGGACTGACCGCCATCGAGAACCTTTTCGGCCTCGCGCAGCAGCTTTTTGGCGTCGTGCATTGCGACCTCACCTTCGGGGGCCGATCGTAGCAACTCGCCATCGCAGCCGGGCAAATCGGCGATACGGAAGGTCCGCTTGTAGTCTTCGATTTTTCCGCAGCCACGCTCAGGATCTCGCCACCACTGATCGGCAGCTTGAGCGGTATGCAGAGGCACTAGTAGGAGCCCCAGGAGGGGCAGGGACACAAAAGAAAGCCTGACCATAGCTTACTAACTCAGCAGAGTTATTCGATTGGGTCAAGAGGCGTCTCTCCGCGTCGGCATCTTCACCGTGATCGCGTTTTGGTCCACTTCGCGCTGGTGTGGCGATGTAGTCCGAGCGGGTCCATCCCAGTGCGGACCAAAGTCGGGACGTGCAGCCCCTCGCAACTGCTTGTCGGGCAGCAGTCCGGGTCGAGCCAGCAGGTCATACAGTTGCGCACGGACTGCATAGGCACTGCTCGGACGATCGCTCGGTGCCCGGGCAATCAGCGCCACCATGAGATCCTCAAGTTCATCGGGCAACCGGTAGCGCGAATTGATCTCACGCGGGCGATAACGCGGCGCATCCAAGTGCGACTTCATCATCAGCGCCTGGTTTTTGCTTGGAAATGGCAACTCTCCGACGATCATTTGCCACAGCAGCATCCCTACCGCGTACAAGTCGCTGCGCCCGTCGACGGGTTCGTCGGCCAGCGTCTCTGGTGAAATATAAGCCGGAGTCCCCAAGATGTCCGAAGCTCTCGTCGAGCTTCCGCACCACCGAGCCACACCAAAGTCGACCACTTTCACAAAGTCGCGATCTCTTCCTGCACTTGGCGAGGGCAGCCCCGGTACAAACGGCGCATGCGCGAGCAGCAAGATGTTGTCCGGTTTGATGTCGCGATGAACGATCCCACAGGCATGCGCATCACCGAGTGCACCACAGACCTGGGCCATGATATGGACCGACCGCCGTGGAGAAAGAACCCCGACGAGCATATCGTGGCTCAGTGGCTTTCCCGCGAGCAGCTCCATCACCAGATACGGCACCCCGTGCTCGGTCACTGCGTAATCATGGAGGACGACGACGTGAGGGCTGCGCAGTTCGGCGATCATCCTCGCCTCTTGCAGGAACCGCTGCCGCATTCGTGGGTCTTGCAGCGCGGTGCGGTTCAGCAGCTTGATCGCGACACGCAGCCCGAGAGCAACCTCCTCGGCTTCGTAGACCGCGCCAAATCCGCCCGACCCAAGACAGGTCAGCAGGCGATAGCGACCTCCAAGGAGTGGCGGTTCGTGCGACGCCCCACCGAACCCACCACCCATGCCTCTACCCCGCGAGGGAGTCGTTGTCCCTTGCAGGGCTTGCGCGAGCGCCTGCGGGGCTCCTAAATCGCCGCTGCCAGCAATCAGCTCTGCCACCGCGGGACTCGGCGCTTCGGGGGGCTCGGTGGGCAGCCTCGATACCGCCACACCGAGTGCCGCTGCGCAGCGGACACAAAAGCGGGCCTCATCATCATTTGGGTAAAAACAAGTTGAACAGTCCATGGGAACCACCGAGGAGCCGTACTCGCCGCTCTCTTACCAACGCAACGACTCGGCGTCGATTTTGTCGTCGACTTTAGCTGGCTGTCTACGGTCGGCAATTTTTGTCGGTCTGTTTGACGCAGCTTGGTGGTACAGGTTGCCCATGAAGCCCTACAAGTATGTTCGTACAGCGCTATGCGGAGGCTCCGACGGTGGAGCCGTACTTGTTGCCGTTTCGCTGGCGGCTTCGGTCGCGACCTGGCCATCAATCGGGTTCGCCGACGCCGCTCAAACAGTCGGACCGCTTCGATCGATGGCTGATGTCACGCAGCTTCACTCGGTCACGGCAAGCTCGGTGGTTCCGGGCACACTACTCGATGAGGTTTCATCGCTCGTGACATTGGCGGCTCCGCAGCGGCTGGTTGGCTCCGACGTTGCAACCGGTGATTACGAAGGCGCATCGGTTACAATCGACGGCGACACAGCGGTGGTTGCGGCTCCGTACGCCGCCCCGATGGGTCGCATCGATGGCGGTGCGGTCTATGTATTCGTGCGCAACGGCACGGCCTGGACGCAACAAGCCAAGCTGCTGCCAAATGATGGACGAGGGGGCGATAACTTCGGAACCAGGGTGGCGCTTCGCGGTGACACCTTGGTCATCGGTGCCCCTGGTGCGGACCTGATGGGGAGAAACAACGCGGGCGCAGCCTACATTTTCCAGCGCAGCGGCACGGCCTGGTCGCAAATCGCCAAGCTGACCGCGTTCGACGGAGCATCGGATGACCAGCTTGGGTTTGCGGTGGCTCTCGACGGTGACATCGCGGTCATCGGCGCACGAGGCGCGGACGTTGGGATGCGCAAAGATGCGGGCGCGGCTTATGTCTTTTCTCGACGTGGACCGATGTGGTTCCAGCAGGCCAAACTGACGGCCACGGATGGCGGCACCAATGACTCGTTTGGCGTCGGCGTTGCCGTTTCTGGGGATACCGCAATCGTGGGCGCTGATTTTGCCGACATCGCAGGCAAGACCGACGCTGGAGCCGCCTATGTGTTCCAACGAGGAGCGATGGGCTGGACCCAGCAAGCGAAGCTGACCCCCATGGATGGTCAGAGCAATGATTGGTTCGGGCGACAGGTCGCTATCGACGGTAGCAGTGCGGTTGTCAGCGCGCTGTATGGAGATACCACCGGCAAGCCGAACAGCGGCAGCGCGTATGTCTTCACCAAGTCAGCAACAGGCTGGAACCAGCAATCCAAGCTCGGAGCCAGCGACGCACAGAGCAACGACTGGTTCGGCTATGACGTATCGATCAGCGGTGAGCAGGTCTTGGTTGGTGCTGCCTACGCCGACCTTGCAATGATTGCCGATGCCGGCGCTGGCTATTCATTTGTGCGCAGCGGCACGATGTGGACTCAGTCCAACAAGCTGAGTGCGTCCGATCCTTCGCCGAGCGGCTTTTTTGGCAATGGCGTTTCTGTCGACGGAGACACCTTTTTAGTCGGTGCCCCAGGCCGCCCGCCCGGTGGTGCCGCCTATGCCTTCATTGGACGCAAAGGAAACGGCGAGCCCTGCCTAAACGCGACCGAGTGTGGCAGCGGCTTCTGCACCGATGGAGTCTGCTGTAACAGCGCGTGTGGGGGTGGAGCGGTGGACTGTCAGGCTTGCAGCATCGCGGCTGGAGCGATGGGCAACGGTGTCTGCGGACCGGCTCGGGGTGGTACCGTCTGTCGCGCTTCACTGGGAAGCTGTGACCAAGCAGAGACGTGCAGCGGCAACTCGATGGCTTGTCCTGTCGATATCCTCAAACCACGCGGCAGCGTCTGCCGGGCGGCCACGCATAGCTGCGATGCGGAAGAGCAGTGCGACGGAATGAGCGCTCTGTGCGCAAGCGATGCCAGCCGTGAAAATGGGGCCGTCTGTGAGCTGGGAAGCTGTCAGCTCGGCCAGTGTCGGGCCGAAGCGGATCTGTCTGTCGAGTGGGAAATTCCTGGCTCAACCGTCACAGGAATGACTCCGAGCAGCCTGCCTTTGCTCTTTAAAAACAAGGGGTTGAGCCCGGCGTTTGATGTGACGCTCTCCATCGAGACGCCGCCTCGCACAGAGCTGTCCATTGCCGAGCTGCCCGGTTTTTCGTGTACGTCCGGGGCTGCCATTGTCGAATGCGTCATTGCCACGCTGCCGGTCGGAGAGACCCACGTCGTGGTGAACTTGGTTCCTCCCCCGGTCCTGGGCGAGTTCGAGGTCACCGCCCGTGCCAAGACCCTGAGCACCGATCCCGATGACAAGAACAATCAGGCGACGCTGCATGTCAAAAACGACAATCCTCTGTTCGAACAGATTGCGGGCGGCGGCAGAGGCTGTGTAGTGGGTGGATTCAGTCCAACAGAAGCGGGCACTGTGCCTGCCGCGGTGTCGTCGATTCTGGCCGGACTGCTTCTTCTGCGGCGACGCCGGCACAGCCGGGATGGCTAGGATGATTTTGGAAACAACGGGCCAAGGACTGCTCATCTATGGTTGGCTCGATACCGATGGCGACTTGTGCGCCCCTGAGCAGCGTCCCGAACCGTCCGGATTGTTCCGGGTCAGCAGCAGTCCAGCGCACAGCGTGAAGGTTCAACTCGTTCTGGACAAGCGTTACGCCGCTCTGGAGGCGCTGTTTCCGTGATCAGGGCTATGACGGGAACAGCAAATAAGAGTCTTTTCAAATGACTCTTATTTAACCTTCCGGTAGTAATCGGCCAGCACAGCAACTAGCTTCCGCCGCCATGTAGCATCGGTGGCCAGATCTTGACGGACTTCCAGTTCGAGCGCGATGCGACCATGACGGTGCGCATGTCGTTCGGCTGAATAGATCAGCCCATCTTTGCCAGACCACGGCTGGTTCGCCAAAACCGCAGGATAAACCGCTTGCAGTGCGGACAAAAGCGACTCGGCTGGCCCATCATCGGTGTCAAACAGAACCCCTAACTCAACCTCGCGTACCTGGCCCTCGTAGATCGGCGTGAAGGTGTGGATCGACAGCAGAGTGGGAGCCGACATCTGTCCGAGCGCCGCATCTACCGCAGCATGATAGGGATGGTAGTACGAATCGATTCGTCTCCGACGCTCTTCCTCACCAAGATTCTGATTGAGCAGAACGGCGCTGCCATCTGCGCTCTGTCGAAATAGATCTGGATGATCCTCGGCTCGATTCGGGTCGACAAGGAGCCTTGAAAACCGCGCCAAGACTGCTGATGCAGCCAGCGCTTGCGCAAGCTCAACGACGAGTTCACGGGCACCCAAGTCATACGCCCAGTGGGTTCCGAGTAGCCGCTGATCCGGACCCACGAAGCCATACCGATCAGGTAAGCGCTGACTGGCATGTTCACAGGTCAAAAATAGCGGCGCAGACTCCAAACCAAACACTCGTTCGTACGATTCCGTTTCCGTGACGACGTTCACAATCGGAACAGAATAGGGGATTAGCCGTCTTCACGCTATAATCACCATCGATCGGGGGATTTTGGTGTCGCAGAACAGACGCTATCTCGGTGCTTGGGTGGTTGCGCTTCTACTAGGCACGTCCGCGCAAGCCGATGAAGAATACGGAGGACGCCGCGCCACACCTCGCAACGCCGCCGATCTCTGTGAGGTCGCAGACTCGAACCTACAGCGCGCCACCAGTGCCATCTTGGCTATGGCTGCAAAGTCACCGACGAGTCCAACACCATCATCATCATCCTTTGCACGCTGGGATCACCAGCAGCAGCCCAAATATCTCGATCAGTTCGAGCGCCGCTTTACGCTGCGGGCATCAGAAAGGGAGCGGTTATTTTCGCAAGGCTTTGCATCCCTTTCCCGATTGACATTCCCAAGCTACGCCAGCGCACTCCACGAGCTGTATCAATCGCAGCTACCGTTGTATGTTTCCGTCGATTCGATCTTGCATGCGGTCTATGCCAGCAATGACAAGCTGGTTGCAGACATTGAAAGGCAGCTGGTTTTGCCGCGACTAGCGAAGACAGTGCAAGGACTTCGCAGTGGACTCAAAGGAGCCCAGACTCACTATCCGGCAGAGACTGTACGCGACCTAGATTTGTACCTTACCGTTGCTGCGCGACTCTTGGGCGATACGACTCCGCCGCTGGTTCCTGCAACCGATGGTGAAGCCGCAGGACTACTCTCCGCTGCAAAACAGGGCAAAGAGCTGTTGCAAGTTCCGCTGTTTGGCCGCCCGCGAATGATCGACTTTTCGCAGTACACACCCCGCGGACACTACGTCGAAGACCCTCAGCTTGGCGCGCTGTTTCAATCAGCCATGTGGCTATCACGACTGGAGCTAAATCTGGTGTCACGCTCGTCGCGCAGCTCGGCACCAGGAACGACGCCAGACCCACGAGAGACACCTCGGGAATCCGTGCTTGCGCTAGCACTGGCAGACCTTGCGGAACGCTCCGGAGTCCTCACAGAGATCAACACACTCGATCGGGTCTGGTCCGTGCTAGCAGGTCGTCGCGAGGATGTATCTCTGGCCGAGCTCACTGCGCTACGCAAGCAAGCAGGCATCGCCGATCTCCGTACCCCGGATGTCGCCGACAAACTCCGTGCGGTGATTGGGAATCGGTACTCACGAACCATCGCGCTGCACTACATGCCGCAGGGCTCATCGCAGCTTCCCGTCATCTCCACGCTGCTCGGTCCCCGGGTCGTTGCAGATGCAATGAGCATGGGTCCGCTGGTTCACGACGCGGTTCCTGAGCGCTATCGCTTGGGAGTTGCGGAGCTGGCCTATTCTCTGGGAAACGATCGTGCGCTCACCCATCTGACGACCGATTTACAACGATTTCCGACACTTCGAACGCAGCTCGACAAGGCGCGTACAGTCTTGTCCGCAGCACTTCACCCCAGCGTACCAGCCACAGACTTGTACTCGGCCTGGCTACGTGCCGTGCAGAATCTATCGAGTACTCCGCAAGGAGTCCGCCCATCCTACATGGATGAACCAGCGTACTCCGACTTGCGGATGAACTCGGTAGTAGCCGCGTTCGGACAGATCAAACACAACTACGTGCTGCTAGCCGGGCAAGCATATGACATGGGTGGCTGCGCGATTCCTGATGGATACGTTGAGCCAGCCGCCGCGACCTATGACGCGCTCATTGAATATGCGCAGCGAGGCGAAAGAATCCTCAGCGAACTCGATCCAAGTGATGTCACGGCAGGTCTTTCCTATTTCCATCGACTGGGAAGACTCCTGAAAGTGCTTCGGGTCATCGCTGAAGATGAGCTTTCCGGAAGACCGCTTAGTGTGGAACAGAAGCGATTCCTATCGATGGTAGTCGAGATGTCGCCTGGCAGTTCCGGTGGGCCTCCCACCTACACCGGCTGGTACTTCGACCTGTTCCGGCAGCGCCAAAACGAAGGCCTTGCCACCAGTCAGTTCATCGCGGACTTCTACACCTCGACCAACCTGAATGAAGCTGCCTACGTAGGTGTTAGCGCTGTGCGGCTGGGCGTGTTTGTGGTGGATGTGGGTGGATCGCCACGCATCATGACCGGACCGATTGCGCGGGCCTTCGAACATCACCGTCCGTTTGGTCCAGGAGTGCCCCGGCTCAACGATGAGACTGCAGCCAGTCTGACAACAGAGGAGCAGCATGATCCTTGGGCCAAGAGCTATACTGTGGCACCTCCCCAAGACATTACCCCAGTCACGGTGACCTACGATCCCGACACCTCCCCGACGATCACGGTCGAGGCAGAAGTTGCTCTACGCGATGTCACCTTTGCGCTGCTCGATCATCATCGCCAGCCACTGGCCACGTTGCGACGATCGTTTCCAGCGGGCAAGACCGTGTTTCGTATTCCAGCGAGATCACCAACAGGAAAAGTCCTGACTGCCAGCCAGATTGGGGGCATCAGTCTTCGTCAAGGGGAGTTCTTCCATGCAGCAGAAGTTCAGCGCGCTGGGATGGGAATGGGGGTCTTCTTCACCCTAGGAAAGCGCAAGTAGCAAGCTGCGTGGAACGTGCGTGTCAAGTTGGCAACGACCTACTGCGCATAACCGTCAATCTGACGCACTTCGGAAGTAAGAAGCCAGCGTGAGCCACCCCTAACTTGCGAAAACTGCTGCAATGTCATCGGACGCTCTGCGGGTGTGAACACTTGGCACGTCATCTGCTCTCTGCTTGATGCGTAGCACCTAGCACCAATGGAGGCAGTCATCATGGCATGCAAGCGCGGAAGCAGAATTTCGAATACAGAGTGGGATGTACAACGCCGCAATTTGTATCTGCCAGTGCGTACCCCTCGACCATTTGTGGCGGCCAATCATCGCGGCGTTCGGGTACGGAGTCCTAACCGAAGACGGTGGATTCGTGTAGGAATCGCGCTTCGCTCCGTTCGGGAAGGACGCTGTCGCGGCTCTAGACGATACCGTCTATCGACAAAAAAATCGGCTCGCACTGCGTAGTTCGGAACGGACTGTCAGCGGATGCGTGGTGGAACGTATTCCTTATTCGGATCAAGGGGAACGGAATACGAAGAACTCCACAGCCGGGAAAAAATGCCGTGCGCTTGCTTGGCGATGGTTGCTTTGCGTAAGACCACGTCAACATTGCGACTGGCCATGAACATCCCACGTTCCCAGTTGGTGGTTCCTAGCCACAGGGTCTGTTCATCGGCAACCAGGTATTTGCTGTGGATCACCCGAGCATAGGGAATGAAGCGGCCGGTGACTTCAGGGATCGAAGCGATGCGCACTTCGATATTGGGATGGCGAGTCAGCTCTTTGAGGTCGCCGATCTCTGGGGGTTGGGTATTCCAATTCGAAACGAGAAGTTGAATTCGGACACCACGCGTGGCGGCTTGAAGAAGGGCTTCTTGGAGCGTATCCCACGTCTCACTCCCTTGATGAGCAGAGTAGCGCAGAAGCTGGATGCAGAGTTCCTTCTTGGCAGCGCGAATGACTTCGAGCAGCACTGGCAAGGCTGGCCGGATTCCATCGGGTGCTAGCTGAGGAGGAGAAACTCCGACCTCGACATCCACAGCAGGTCCACGTGGCAGTACCGGAGGGTTTGACTCCAGGGTGTCATTGCGATCTCTCGCCAGTGCGAAGTCCATATCGAACAAGAATGCGAGCTGACCCGCAATGTGGGAGTTGCCGATTCGCACCCCAAGTTCGTGGATGTGTGATAGAGAGCGCCAGTCGAAGTTCTGACTCCCTAGGAATACCTCGCGGTTGTCGATCACAAAGTACTTGGCATGATGACTGCCGGTTGCGATCAGATTGAAGTCGAGCAGACGAACCGTTGCCCCTGGCAGATGCTCCAGGAATCTGAGTGTCTGCGGATCGTTTCCCGACATCTGTTTGTCGATCAGGAATCGTACTCGTACGCCCCGAGCAGCCGCCCGTGACAGCTCCTGTAGCACTGGCTCCAGCGACTCACCGGCGGCGGAAGCCACGTAGAACCCGGCCCAGTCGATGGTTCGAGTCGCTCTTGCAATCAACTGAACCCACGCCGCTTGCGTCGTAATCAAGCCGGAATCCGCAAGGTTGGTTCCAACCGGTGTTGACAGCACCAACTGGACGTCCCGGTCGCTCGTTTGAGTCCGTGCAGTGACAGGGTTGAGCGGCGGCTGAATCTGAGGAGTCACACAGCCACTGCTGACGATCGCAAAGGTACCGCTCAGGAACAGGAACCGAAGACGAGAAGACACGGCGTCCACCACAGCGTAACAGCGTACGACAAAACCGGTGACGTCATTCCATGTTTTCCGGACGGCAGCTTTGTGCGTCGCTGACGTCCCGCGCTCTTGAACAATCGATATGGAGCGTGATACCAAGGAAAGATGACCACTCAAGGGAATCCAAGCGCGACGGTTGAGGTGACGCCAGCTGAAGGGACAGAAGCGCAAGCATCAGATCCAGCAACCAGCGACGGCTCCACTGAGTCGGTATCTCATGCTCCGGTTGATGAAGAGGATGCGGAACTGTCCGATGAAATCGCACAGTCGGCACGCAGTGCGGATGATGGACCTAAGCCTCCTTTTACGCTGGCGATCGACATTGGTGGCAGTGGTATCAAGTGTCTACTGCTCGACCGTGATGGCAAGCCGAGCGGCAAAAGACAGCGACAGGATACGCCACAGCCTGCGACTCCTGATGCCGTGCTTCAGGTCATCAAAGCACTGCTTCCCGATACAGCGTTTGATCGCGTCTCAGTAGGATTTCCGGGTGTGGTCGTAGGTGGGGTGATTTACTCCGCTCCGAACCTTCATCAGAGCTTTGCCGGATTCGATCTGCAATCGGCTCTCAATCGTCTGACCGAGCGACCCGTGCGCGTACTAAACGACGCTGGACTGCAAGGACTCGGAGCGATCAGCGGAGCCGGAACGGAAGTGGTGATCACTCTCGGCACTGGCATGGGATTTGCCGTCTACGTGGATGGTAGCTACGTGCCAAATGTCGAACTTGCACATCATCCACTACGCAAGTCTCGCACCTACGAAGAGCTTGTCGGCAACCGAGCGCGTAAACAACTCGGTAATCGCAAGTGGTCCAAGCGTGTAGTTCACGCACTTTCACAGATTCAGGCGACGTTCAATCCGCAACGCATCTATGTTGGCGGTGGCAACGCAACCAAGTTCAAGGGAAAGCTCCCTAGCGGTGCGGTGCTGATCGACAACATCGCAGGTCTCCTGGGGGGCATCGCTTTGTGGCGCTAGCAGTGCAATCCGCTCAGACATCCAGCGGATCGTCATAACTCGGAGCCATTACGTCAGCGCTCGGATAGAACGCGATGTGATAGTCATCGACTCTGTCTAGCCTGCCAATCGAATAGCCGAGTTCCGTTTGGCAGCGCAGAGCAAACGTCGACAGCACTGGATGCCCAAAATAGAACGCCTGCGAAAAGGCACTGCGGTCAAATCCGGTCACGACCAGCCCTCGGGTCATTCCCAATGAGCGCATCACTCGGCCGGCATTGCGCAGATTGGTGGTCGAGTGCCGTGCATAGGGATCGACCAAGATTTGATCGCTCCTTACTCCCAAGCGAAGTAGCTGTTCACGCATCATCAGCGCTTCGTTGTACGGTGTTCCTGGCGGATGGACAGAGCCGCCTGAAACCAGCACGCAGGGTGCAATTCCCACTTTGATGTCCGCTGCCGCAAGATCGAGTCGCGACAGCGCTGCTGGAAGCTCTTGCAAATGAGTGGGACGGTCGACATCTAGCGGGGTGTAACCCGGCACAATGAGCAAATCGTACGGGAAGAAAGCCTCCGACTCCTTTTCGCTGAGTAACCGGTGTGTCGTCGCTTGGTTAAGCTGAGCCATTCCGTAGCTAGGACGAGCTCCTGCCAGAGCCCGTAGTGCCGGACTGTCTCCTCGATTGTTCTTGGTCAGCAGGTCGATAAGCCGCTCGTAGTTACCGCTACGAATCAGCAGATCGAACAGCTCCGGAAGATCCGACGGAGTCGACAAAATGATCCGCTCGATCGATTCTTGGGCAGACAAATCTGCCCGCTGACATAGCTCGTTACAAAGCAGAAATCGACCCTGCGGACTTTGAACAGAGTCTACCAATGCCTGCAGCAAGACTCCATCCGCAGAGAGCTGCTTTTCACTGCACAAACGACCGAGCAATCCGCGCTGAGATACCTGTCGCAGGGCATCATCGACCGCCGGCTTTCCCTCATGCAACAGAACGGCTAACTCTCTCTCTGAGGCGGTCGAGTCTTGGTTATGAAGTAGCTCACACAGATCATCGGCCAAGAGCTGTGGATCGGATGACCTGGTCAATATGAATCACCTAGAAGCTATAATATGTTGTGAACAAAACCGACTGTTTCACATAATTTCGATTGTCGATTCCGTTCGCAATATTAGAGACGTTGCGGGTGAGGGTGTAGGTCAGATCCATGCTAAATCCTGCCGGCAGTGCTTTGGTGATTCCCAGGTCGATGGACGCGAGGATATCACGGCGACGCACTGGCGCGAGCGGAATGGTACTGGTGCCATCTTTGGGTAGCGTCACGGTGGAACTGCCCGAACAGCCAATCGCCGCGACACAGGGAACAGTCAACGGAGTCGCAGTATAGGTAGCCGTGGTGTCCTCTCGATAGCCACGGAAGTCCGCACTGCCTCCGACTCCGATGTCAAATCCTGCAGGCAGAAAGAGTCGCCAGCGCATTCCCAGTTCGTTGCCAATGAAGCTAAGTGGGCTCCGGTAGTCGTAACTACCTACGGTGGTGGTATTTCCGTTGGGGGTCAAAACCTGCAGATCGACGCTCTGCTCGATCACTCCGCTCAGGTCCGCACGGAAGCGATAGGATAGCTGACCACGCGCCGAAACGCGTCCACCGGAATTGATCCGCACCTCTTGGCTCAGCTTGCCGTCGATGCGATTGCCATCCAGGTATGCATAGTCGCGATCGAACGACCGTCGCAGTTGATAGGTTCCCAGGATTCGCGTTCGCCAGCGAGCGGACTCGATGAACAGGAAATCGAGAACCGCCGTCAGACCACCTTGGAACGGTGCAAACGACTTGAGCCCGGTAAAGTTTGCATAGCCCTCGATGCGCGGACGGAACCAAAACCATGGCCGCGGCTGCCACTGTAGGCGAATCGGCACCACGTGCTCTTGCAAAGAGTAGGCCTCATGGTCAAAGACCGGCGAGGTCATAAAGAGCTGGGTGAAGCGGTAGCCGGTCCACAACTCCGAGTGAGCCGTACCGACCAGTCGCCCGCCGATCTCCAGTCCCAGGGTGACCGGCACATCAAACTCTGCTATCGACGGAACCGGCTCGGTGTAGTTGTTGACGATGGCATCACGGTAGCTGCGAACCAGGCTACTGATCAGCTCGCGATTGCGCTCGCGAAGCTGCGTCTGGAACGACTGTGTCGAGGTAGTGGTGCGACGGGCTCCGGTTGGTACCCCGCCCACCGTTTCGGCCTGACCACCTTGAATCACGTTGGAGTCGAAACCGGCCGAGACGCTGAAGTCGATCGACAGCCGCTCGTGGAGCATGGCGGACTTGGCTTGCCGGATTAGCTTTTCAGCGTCCTTGCGATCATCCTCCGATGACAATCCCAGGCGCAGTGCTTCTTCGGCACGCTGCTTGGCTTCACTGTTGCGCTCGGCCGCTAGCAGTTGACTGGCCCATTCGAGTTGATAGTCCGCCTCTTTCGGTGCCAGTCGCGCAGCGTTCGCAATCGCCGTCAGTGCCAACTCATCGTTGCCAGCGCGCTGAGCCGCCATCGTCAGCAGATAGTGAATCAGGGCCTGATCGTCGGTGGCCATGCCTTCTTGATCGGCAAGCTTTAGTGCAGCCTGAAGTTTTTCGACTGCTGCCTCGCCCTTTTTTTCTTTCAGCAGGGCTTTGCCAGCCAGCGCCAGATCCCATGCCATCGGCTCACTAGGAGCCGGTTCTGCCGCGCTTGCCGGAGCTTCCGTTGCGCCGGAGGTCGCCGACGGTGAAGCAGTCTGAGCATTCGATACCGTCGCTACGAAGGACCATAGTCCGC